>NZ_JAUYWJ010000003.1:0-574023 GCF_032656585.1 Streptomyces herbicida | reverse complement strand
ACGGAGCCCAAGCCGCGCCGCACCCGCAAGGCCGCCGCCACCGCCGAAACCGCCGTGGACACGGCCGAAGGCACCGAGGCCAAGCCCCGCCGCACCCGCAAGGCCACCACGGCCGCCGTGGAAGCGCCGGAGGCCGTCGAGGCCGAGGCCAAGCCGCGCCGCACCCGGAAGGCGACGGCAGCCGTGGACGTGGTCGACGGTGTGGAGGCCAAGGCAGCCGTGCGCCGCACCCGCAAGGCCGCCGCCGCGGTGAGCGCCGGGATTCCGGCGCAGGCCACCGAGGAGCCGGCGGCCAAGCCGCGCCGCACCCGCAAGGCCGCCGCCACCGCCGAAGCCACCGGCGACCCGGCCGAGGCGAAGCCCAGGGCGCGCCGGACCCGCAAGGCCGCGGCGGCCGTGGAGGCCCCGGAGGCCTGATCCGGCAACCGGGCAGCTACCCGAGAAACACCCTGACGGCCCGGCCCACCTCGTGTGGGACCGGGCCGTTGGCGTCCCTGCCCCACCGCGGCGGGCGGGCGCCCGATAGCCTCTGCTCATGAGCAGGCCTCCCACCTTCGTCCCGCCCACCGGCGCCCGCGCGTACTTGCTGCGCACCGCGCGAGGTGAGTTCGCCGTCGTCGACGCTCCCGTGGCCGCCGGTGTCGAGCCCAGGGGCGTCGCGCTGCTGCTGCCCGGCTTCACCGGAAGCAAGGAGGACTTCAACCCGCTGCATGTGCCGCTGGCCGAGCGCGGGTACCGCACCGTCGCCGTGGACGGGCGCGGACAGTACGAGTCCGACGGCCCGGAGCACGACGAATCGGTCTACGCGCAGGAAGAGTTGGCACGCGACGTGCTGGCCCAGGCGGAGGCGCTCGGCACGCCCGTGCATCTGCTGGGGCACTCGCTCGGCGGGCAGATCTCGCGCGCCGCCGTGCTCATCGACCACACCCCCTTTCTGTCGCTCACCCTGATGGCCTCCGGGCCGGCGCAGATCTCCATCTCCCAGCAGCAGCGCGTAAAGCTCCTGCGCGATGCCCTCGCCGTGATGCCGATGGCCGAAGTGTGGGACGCGATACAGGCGATGGAGGCGCCGGAGGAGACGGAGACCGGCGAGCTCGACGGCGGCCTCGACGACCGGGAGGACCTGCGGCGCCGCTGGCTGGGCAACAAGCCCGCCCAACTCCTGTCCACGGGGCGTCAGTTGTGCACCGAGCCGGACCGAGTCGCCGAACTCGCCGCCGTACCACTGCCGTTCCATGTCCTGTCGGGCGCGCTGGACGACACCTGGCCGGTGACGCTCCTCGACGAGATGGCAGTACGGCTCGGGGCCCGGCGGACGGTCGTCGAGGGCGCGGAGCACTCGCCCAACACCGACCAGCCGCTCGCCACCGCCCGTGCGATCGCCGGTTTCTGGGACCGGGTCGCACAGGAGGGCTAGTCAGGACGGCTAGTTCAGGACGGCTAGTACTGCGTCTGCAGGTGCTCCCAGAAGCCGTCCCGCAGCGCGCGGCGCAGGTCCGCCTGGCCGCGCAGGGAGTACTGGAGCAGACCCTCGGCCTCGACGAGGAGGTCCTGGTCGACGGAGCCGGGTAGATAGGGGTGGCCCGGCAGCAGCTCGACGAGGGCCTCGCGGCCGCGGGCGGACAGCCACTTGGCGGCGATCTGGGCGCCGACGAAGCGGACGTCCTCGCGGGTCGGCCGGTTGGCCGTGGCCTCGTACGCGGGCGCGGTGCGCCGGGAGACGTACGGCTTGAAGAACTCGAGGTCGAAGGTGCGCTGGCTGTCGACCTCCCAGAGCAGGGGCTCCGCCTGGTTGCGGCCCTCCGGGGCCTCGATGCCCCAGAGATGGACGCGCGCGCCGTAACCCTGCGCGGCCTCCACCGCCGACACCAGGTCCTCGTCGCCGCCGATGAGTGCCGCGTCGCTGATGGCGCGGTGGCGGGCGAGCGACTCCAGATCGGTGCGGATCAGCGAGTCGACGCCCTTCTGCTGGTTGTTGGCGTTGAGGTTGCCGAGGCGGACCTTGACGTCCGGGAGTTCGGCGATGGACTGCTGCTCGGCCGTGTGGATGCGGCGCCGGGCGCCGTCGTACCAGTAGACGCGCAGCAGTCTGCTGTCCGCGAAGATCGTGCGGGCGCGGTCGATGAGCGCCTCGATCAGGCCCTCGGCGTCGAGGTCGAAGGCGCGCCGGTCCTCGGTCCCGGCCACCAGTCGGCCCGTGGCCGCGTACAGATACCCCGCGTCGACGAAGATCGCATGGGTCGAGGGCGTCTTCGCCACTTCGGCGAGCATGCGCTGCAGCAGCTCGTTCGTGCGGTCGATGCGGGCCTGCAGGGCCGCGAGGTCGTCATTCATCGCCTCCATTGTCCTGGCGGTCACGCTGCGAACACAACCGGTCCCGGTCAGTCTCGCGACACCCTCTTACCAGTTGGTAATTAGCCGTTCGAAAAATTTCATTAGCGTAGGGAATGTTTGTAACACGCAGCCCGTTGACTACGACGGAACAGCAAGACGAAGGGAGAGGCCATGCGCTTCGAAATCATGCGACTCGACGAGGTCGACGGGACGACCGTGGACAGCACCGTTGTGGACGCCGCCTCCGTCAACCGGATCGTCCAGCAGGCCGCCGCCATCGGCCAGCGCCTGTGGATCCGACCGGCCGAGACCACGGCCTCGTAACAGACGCGGATCACCGCTGAAGCTTCAGAGCCCCCGTACGGCACCGACGCCGTACGGGGGCTCTGCGCATATGCGGGCTCTGCGCGCCCGGGGCTCACGCGCCCTTGATCACCTGTGTCATCCCGTTGATGATCTGCTGCACGGCGATGGCGGAGAGCATCATGCCCGCGAGGCGCGTCACCAGGACCACGCCACCGTCCTTGATGACCCGGATGATCAGCAGCGAGTAGCGCATCACCAGCCACAGCACGACATGTATCGCGAGGATCGCCGACCACACCGACATCTGCATGGCCACGCTGTCCGCCTTCTGCACGGCCAGGATGACGGAGACGATCGCACCCGGGCCGGCCAGCAGCGGCATGCCCAGCGGTACGAGCGCGACGTTGACGTCCTTGGTCTGCTTGGGCTCGTCCGTCTTGCCGGTGAGCAGGTCCAGCGCGATGAGCAGAAGCAGCAGCCCGCCCGCGATCATCAGCGCCGGGACGGAGACATGCAGATAGTTCAGGATCTGGTGGCCGAGCAGCCCGAAGACGGTGATCACACCGCCGGCCACGCAGACGGCCTGGAAGGCCATCCGCTTCTGCACCTTGCCGGGGCGTCCGGCGGTCAGCGCAAGGAAGATCGGGGTGATCCCGGGGGGATCCATGATCACAAAAAGGGTGAGGAAGAGGGAACCGAAGACGGCGACGTCGAACATGGGTGAGCAAGCCTTGCCGGTGAAGAGGGTGAAGGTGGGCGTGAGGAGGTGGGCCTCAGGCTCCGCCGGTCCCCGGCACCGGGAACGCCCCGGTGGCTCGTCGCGTGATCTCCCCGTACACCTCGGGGTCCGTCGTGTACTCGCCCAGCGCCACGGTCTTGCGACTGCCGTGGTAGTCCGAGGACCCCGTGACCAGGAGCCCCAGGTCGGCGGCGAGCCCGCGCAGACGCGTCCGGGCGTCGGCGTCGTGGTCCATGTGGTCGACCTCGATGCCGTCCAGACCGGCCGCGGCCAGCTCCGCGATCCTGGGCTCGGGAACCGTGCGGCCGCGCTTGGCGGCGGCCGGGTGCGCGAAGACGGCGACGCCGCCCGCACCCTTGATGAGCCGGATCGCCTCGAAGGGGTCGGTCTCGTGCTTCTCCACGAAGGCCCGGCCGCCGTCGGCCAGCCACTGCGGTGTGAACGCGTCGCTCACCGTCGGTACGACACCGAGCTCGACGAGCGCGGAGGCGACATGCGGACGCCCGACGGAGCCGTTGCCGGCGATCCGTGAGACCTGCTCCCAGGTGACCGGCACGCCCAGCTCGTTCAGCTTGGCGATCATGACCTTGGCCCGCGGCACCCGGTCGTCCCGGACCAGTTCGCGCTCGGCGAGCAGATCGGGCTCCTCGGGGTCGAAGAGGTAGGCCAGCATGTGCATGGAGACGCCGTCGACACGGCAGGAGAGTTCGGCGCCGGTGACGAGGGTGAGCCCCGCCGGCACCGCCGCGAGGGCCTCGGCGTATCCGCGGGTGGTGTCGTGGTCGGTCAGCGCAACGACGTCCAGACCGGCCGCCGCGGCCTTGCGCACGAGCTCGGCCGGGGTGTCCGTGCCGTCGGAGGCCGTGGAGTGGCAGTGCAGATCGATGCGCACGACGCGGACACTCCAAGCGGTGACGGGACGGAAGGGGACACCTAAGGATAGCCGGGGTCCAAGGGTGCCCTGTCACACCCGCACCCGCCATACGCCCCCTACAGGCAACGCTCAGGGTTGCAGCAGCCGCGGCGACAGCGCACCGCACGGCACCAGGTCCAGCTCCGCGCCCGCATCCCGCAGATCGGTCAGCACCAGCTCGTCGTACATCAGCAGACCGGTCTGCTCGGGCCAGACCACCGCCCACAGCCACAGCCCGCGCGCCTCGCCGGCGAACACGGCGCGGTCGTCCGGGGAGCCGGTGACATGCCAGAGCGGAGTCGGACGGCCGGCGGCCAGAACCTTGGCCTGGGGTGGCTTCTCGACGTTCATGTACGGCCCCGGGTCCGGGCCGTCGATGCCCGCGTAGCGCGCACCCAGACCGACCCCCAACTCCTCGGCGACCAGGATCATCTCGCCCATGCCGCCGAGCGGGCCGGGCCCCGAGCAGGCCACCGCGGTCGCCCGGCCGCCACTGCGGTCGTCACCCGCGCAGGCCACGCCTGTGAACAGCCATCCCACCGGCAGCGGCCACGGCATCCAGACCGGCACCTGGGTGCGGTGCACCACCACGCCGAGGGCCTCGACGCTGGGCGGGATCACGGGCTGCACCGGATGCACGGTCCCGTGCACATCGCACTGCCACGAATCGGCGAAGAGTCCGGGAGCCCTGACCCGGCCACCACACTTCGGGCAACTGGGTTCGCCCCTCATAGGGCCCCACGGTCCTACCCCCGCTCCCCCACGTCAAGGACGATCACCCGTCCGGACGGAACCGGTCACCACACGAAACAAGATGTATCTTTCATTAGTTAGTTGAGCTAATTTACCGGGCGCGCATAGCAATCATCTCCTCGTCGCGACCCTCGGGATGGGAGAGAACATGGACGCCTTCGACGCGGGTGCGGGCGGCATCCTGCGGCAGCCCGAGCGGTCCCCGCACGCAAGAGCTCCGTCCCGGATCCGATCAGGGCACTGGGCCACGGCGGACTCGCCTCCGGCCGACTCGGCGTTCTTCTACAACTACACGTTCTTCACCGTGCCGGCCTTCACCCCGTTCGTGCTGAACATGACCCCCTACCACTCGGGGGCCGTGTTCTTCGCCCGGGGCGCGCTGCTCGCCGTCTTCTCGCTGATCACGATCCATGTCCGGCGCCTGCATCGGCGTGAACAACACGGTCTACACCGAACTGGCCCTGGGCGTGTCGGACGCGCCGCGCCCCGTGGCGAGCGCGGGCCACAACTTCGTGCGGTGGTTCGCGGCCGCCGCGGCGCCATGTTTCGCGCCGAAGATCGAGGAGTGGACCGACGCGCACATCCCGTTCGTGGTCGCGGCGGTCGCCGCGGTGCTGGGCGCGCTCGTCGTGCTCGTACGACGCGAGGCCCTCACGAACGAGGCCGGGAAGCCGGCGACCGCGCACGCGACCGAGGACGGCGTCACGGACTTTGCCAACTGACCGATTCCGGACTTGCGTTGGTGAGATCGGTCACTCTCGCGAGGTCCGGCGTCAGTCGAGCGGGACGGATCGGCGGGCGGGATCCCGCAGATCCGTTCCGCTCGCGAGCCAGCGCTCCTGCAGCGCCTGGGCGCCGTGCACGCGCTTCCAGGCGGCCTCGTTCGGGGTCATCGGGAGCAGCGGCAGGAACCGTACGGGATCCATCGGCTCGTCGAGTTCCAGATCCTCGACCAGCCCGCCCGGCTCACCGACCAGGACCGAGGTGAACGGCGCTCCGGGCCACAGGGGTTCGCCCACGTCGAGGGAGGCACCCGGAGCCACGACCACGCCCTCCACCTGCGGGGACGCACCGAGGACGGCAAGCGGGCGGAGCACCTTGTCGGTGTCGGCGAGGCTGGCGCGGACGGACAGGACCAGCTCGGCGCGGGGTCCCTTGACCGGGTCGGCGAGCATTGCCGTGGGATCCGTCATGGGGTGCGCGGACATGCCGAGCGTGGCGTAGCGGACGATGTCGCCCTCCTGGAAACGGAGCACCTCGAGGCGGTCCGTACCGAGAAAGGTGACCGCGGCGCGCGCGTCCGGTTCTCCGAACGTGGTGCTCAACCGCGCCTCGACAAGAGGAAGAACATCAACCATGCGGTGAGCATAGAACTCGTCAGTACCGGGCAAAGCCGCGCCTTGACACTATGGGCGGCTGATACTCTGAGCCGGTGGTTCGGGACAGCACGCAGAAGCGTCGCGATCGGGTCCCGACGCCGACGAGACTCCCTCACGAGGGACCGGCCGGAGGAGGTGGGGCTGCGATGGACCGAAGTCGACCGTGCAGTACCACCCGCTCTTCCTGCCGTTGAACTAGCTGCTTCGGCTCGTCTGCCTGGCTGCCGCCTCTCGCATGCGTGCGCGTTCCAGTCGTCGTACGGAAGAGCACTTCGTTTCGTTTTGCCTGATCTGTCTGACCTGTATCAGTAGCCGAATCAGCAGCGAAGCCCGCCACCGCGACGGAGCGGTGCTCCCCGCTTTGTGGACGTGCCAAACATCACGCAGCACGGACGTCCCCATTCCGGGCAGTTCCACCCGCCGCAGCGGCCCTTGCGCGCCTCGCTGCTCGTTGCGAAGGAGCCTGCCATGTCGATGATCCGCGACCTGCGTGCCGTGGTCCGTCCCTCCCGTCCCTCGCTGCGCAAGAGCAGCCTGCGAATGGACACGGGCGCGTACGACACCACTCGCGACCCCTCGACGCCCTCGGCCGTCGTCGACTGCGCGGTCTACCGCGACGGCGCCCGGATCGAGAGCGCCAAGCCGATGACCCCGCAGGAGGCGATGCGGCTGGTGCGCCGTGACGGCGGGTTCGTGTGGATCGGTCTGCACGAGCCGACCGAGGCGGAATTCGCCGGTATCGCGAGCGAGTTCGGGCTGCACCCGCTGGCCGTCGAGGACGCGGTGCAGGCGCACCAGCGCCCGAAGCTGGAGCGCTATGACGACTCCCTCTTCACCGTCTTCAAGACCATCCACTACGTCGAGCACGACCGGCTGACCGCCAACAGCGAGGTCGTGGAGACCGGTGAGGTCATGTGCTTCACCGGCCGGGACTTCTTCATCACCGTCCGGCACGGCGGGCAGGGCTCGCTGCGGGCGCTGCGCCACCGCCTCGAGGACGACCCCGAGTTGCTCGCCAAGGGTCCCTCGGCCGTGCTGCACGCCATCGCCGACCACGTCGTCGACGGCTACATCGCGGTCGCGGACGCGGTGCAGGACGACATCGACGAGGTGGAGACCGAGGTCTTCTCGCCCGGCCGCAAGGGCGGGGTGTCGCGTGGTGTGGACTCGGCGCGGATCTACCAGCTCAAGCGTGAGGTGCTGGAGTTCAAGCGCGCGGTCTCGCCGCTCCTGCGGCCGATGCAGCTGCTGAGCGAGCGCCCGATGCGGTTGGTCGACCCGGACATCCAGAAGTACTTCCGGGACGTCGCCGACCACCTCGCCCGCGTCCAGGAGCAGGTGCTGGGCTTCGACGAGCTTCTCAACTCCATCCTCCAGGCCAACCTCGCGCAGGCCTCGGTCGCGCAGAACGAGGACATGCGCAAGATCACGGCCTGGGCGGCGATCATCGCCGTGCCGACGATGGTGTGCGGGGTGTACGGCATGAACTTCAAGTACATGCCCGAGCTGCACTGGAAGTACGGCTACCCGGTGATCATGGGCATCACGGTGGTCCTGTGTCTGGGCATCCACCGGACGCTGAAGCGCAACGGCTGGCTGTGAGGGCGGCCGCGGCGGCGGGGCGCGCGGATAGGCTGAGCGCATGACAAGCGAGCTGCTCGACCAGGCCCTCGTCGAGGAGGCCACGAAGAAGTCCGGCCTCATCTGGGTCAAGGGCACCGGCGCCCCGGCCGCCCGTGCGCTCTGGCACGTGTGGCACGAGGGTGCGGTGTGCCTGGTCGGTGACGGTCCCGGGGAGCAGCCGCTGCCCGGGCTGGCCGACGGGGGCTCCGCCGAGGTGACCGTGCGCAGCAAGGACAAGGGCGGCCGGCTCGTCTCCTGGACGGCGTCCGTGTCCGAGCTGCCGTCCGGCTCCGCCGAGTGGGAGGCCGCGGTGGCCGAGCTCAAGGGCAAGCGCCTGAACGCACCGGACGGCGAGGCGATGACCGCCCGCTGGGCCCGCGAGTGCCGGGTGCTGCGCCTTACCCCGACGGGCTCCACGACCCCTCTCCCCGACACCAACCTGGCCCAGGCCCCCCTGTCGTCCCCGGCCACCACCCGCCACCCGATCCCCGCGGCACTCCCCCGCCTCCTCACAAAGCGACGCAAGCGCAAGTAACTCCGCCGCCGGGCCGTGAGCGCCGGTGCTGTGCCTGACGGCGACCGATACCTACCGGTACCTACCGGCCGCTCGCGGCTCGGCAGAGCGAAGCAAGCACTGGCACCGCCGCACCAACGCGACGGCCAACCGCCGAGTGTGAAGGCCGGTGTGCTGCCTGGCCCGCCGACCTGTCCCCGTCGTCCTCCCGCGCCCGCCTCGGTGAGCGACGCGAGCTCGCAATGCCACCGCGGCGACGCGACGACCACCCCTCGGCCCAAGCACCGCACGCACCGCCCGGCGCCCGCGGGATCGACAACGGCGCTCCCCAACGGCATCCCGCCCCGGACCCCGCAGGCTCCGCGGCGCCGCTACCCGAGGCCCGCCCGGCCCGGGTCCCCCGCCCTCCCCGGCCACCGCCCGCCGCCTGATCGCCGCCGCACTCCCACGGCTCGTCACAATGCGGCGCGAGCGGAAGTAACGTCGCCGCGGCCAAGACGCCGACAAACCCCCGGGCCCGTGAATGCCGGTGTGCTGTCCGGCGCGCCGCCCGCCGATCCCATTCGGCCTCCACGCCGCCTTGATGAGCGACGCGAACCCCAGACCCCAGCCGCAGCTCCTGACAAAGCGGCGCAAGCTCAAGCAGCGCCGTCGTCGTGCGACTTGGTCGGTGCCGGTCCTGCCGCCCTACGAGGTTGGAAGCTGCTTCCCGTAGTCGACGGTCTCGTTCTTCGGGGGTTGGGTCACAGCGAAGTCCTTGCCCCAGTCGGAGAAGCTGAGTGTCCCCGCGCCGCCGCCCCGGACCAGGCGGAGTGGGTACGGCTTGCCCTCCAGGGAGACGTCCAGCGTGCCGCCGGAGCCCTTGTCGCCGGTGATGCGGATGGTGCGGGTGCCCGACTGTTCGCGGTGCCCGTCCGTGGCCAGCGCGCCGTGCAGGGTCAGCAGGCCGTCGAGGAGGACGGTCTTGTCCGTGAAGCCGCTGAACTTCTTGTACGCGGGATCGCCCTGCGGCACCTTCACGTACTTGCCGTCGAGCTTGTCCGCGGCCGCCGTGTCCCCGCCCTTGCCGCCGGCGTCGTCCGCGTGGCGCCAGAAGTCCGCGTCGGCCTTCAGATACAGCTGCGAACCGATCCGCAGGACATGGAAGGTCGTCCCCTCCGAGGTGACCGACCCGATGCCGCCCTGCGACTTCAGGCGCATGTCGAGCCGGTACGTGTGCCCGCGGGTGACGACCGTTCCGGACAGCCGCACCGTGTCCACGGAATCCGCGGCCGCCTTGGTCTTGCTCTGGATCTTCGCCGCGGACAGCTTGCCCACCCCGTTGGTGCCCGCGTCCGGATCCTCGTTGCACGCCGCGAGCGCCGCCGTTCCCGTCATCACCAGTGCGCACGTCGCGCTCACGAGCACGGCGCGGCGGATACGGCCCTGGGAAATCGCAGTCACAGGTGGGGCTGCCTTTCTGACGGGTCCTGAGCGGCGTACCGCAGCGTACCCGGGGCCGCACCGCCAGGCGGAGCCAGTCCGTCCGGACCGCTCACCAGGGCGTGCCCGATCAGGACGGGCTAGCCTGAAGCCCACCGAGCGGGCAATTCGGGAAAGGAACGCGATCCACAGCACTCCTGTACGTAAAGGGAGCACAGTCATGGCAGCCGGCGCCCCCCGGATCTTCGTCTCGCATCTCGCCGGTGTCCCCGTCTTCGATCCGAACGGAGACCTGGTGGGCCGCGTGCGCGACCTGGTGGTCATCCTCCGGGTCGGACGACGTCCCCCGCGGCTGCTCGGGCTGGTCGTGGAACTGACCACCCGGCGCCGCATCTTCCTGCCCATGACCCGGGTGACCAGTATCGAGTCCGGCGAGGTCATCGCCACCGGCGTGCTCAACGTCCGCCGCTTCGAGCGCCGGCCCACCGAGCGGCTCGTCTTCGGAGAACTGCTCGACCGGCGCGTCAAGCTCGTCGAAACCGACGAGGAGGTCACCGTCCTGGACGTGTCCGTGCAGCAGCTGCCGGCCCGCCGGGACTGGGAGGTCGACCGGGTCTTCGTCCGCAAGGGGAAGAAGGGCAGCGCCTTCCGGCGCGCCAAGGGGGAGACGCTCACCGTCGAGTGGTCCGCCGTCACCGGGTTCTCCCTCGAGGAGCACGGGCAGGGCGCCGAGAGCCTGCTCGCCACCTTCGAGCAGCTGCGCCCCGCCGACCTCGCCAACGTCCTGCACCACCTCTCCCCCAAGCGGCGCGCCGAGGTCGCCGCCGCCCTCGACGACGACCGCCTCGCCGATGTCCTCGAGGAGCTCCCCGAGGACGACCAGATCGAGATCCTCGGCAAGCTGAAGGAGGAGCGCGCCGCGGACGTCCTCGAGGCCATGGACCCGGACGACGCGGCCGACCTGCTGTCCGAGCTCCCGGAGGCCGACAAGGAACGGCTGCTGAGCCTGATGCAGCCCTCCGACGCGGCCGACATGCGGCGCCTGATGTCGTACGAGGAACACACCGCCGGTGGCCTCATGACCACCGAGCCCATCGTGCTGCGCCCGGACGCGACCGTCGCCGACGCACTCGCCCGCGTGCGCAACCCGGACCTGTCCCCCGCCCTCGCCGCCCAGGTCTACGTCTGCCGCCCGCCCGACGAGACACCGACCGGCAAGTACCTGGGCACGGTCCACTTCCAGCGCCTGCTGCGCGACCCGCCGTACACCCTGGTCAGCTCCCTGGTCGACGACGACCTGCAGACGCTCGACCCCGAGGCCACCCTGCCGATCATCGCCGGGTTCTTCGCCACGTACGACATGGTGGCGGCGCCCGTGGTCGACGAGTCCGGGTCACTGCTCGGCGCGGTGACCGTGGACGACGTACTGGACCACATGCTCCCCGACGACTGGCGCGAGACGGAGTTCCACCTGGACGAGGAGACCGAAGAGGGAACGGGAGCGGACCAGGGAACGGGAGCGGACCAGGGGGCGAGTGCGCATGGTTCCTGAGCGCGAGAGCGCCGCCCGCGAGCGCACCCCGGTCGGCGCCACCGCCGCCACCCGGCCGCGCACGCCCCGGCTCGACCAGCCGCGGCCGCCGCGGCGCCGGATCATGCCCGAGTGGGACCCGGAGGCCTTCGGACGGCTGTCGGAGAAGATCGCGCGCTTCCTGGGCACCGGACGCTTCATCGTCTGGATGACGGTCGTCATCGTGCTGTGGGTGCTGTGGAACATCACCGCGCCTGCTGCCCTGCGCTTCGACAACTACCCCTTCATCTTCCTGACCCTGATGCTGTCCCTCCAGGCCTCTTACGCGGCCCCGCTGATCCTGCTCGCGCAGAACCGGCAGGACGACCGCGACCGCGTCAACCTCGAACAGGACCGCAAGCAGAACGAGCGGTCCATCGCGGACACCGAATACCTCACCCGGGAGATCGCCGCCCTGCGCATGGGCCTGGGCGAGGTGGCGACCCGCGACTGGATCCGCTCCGAGCTGCAGGACGTCATCAAGGACCTGGAGCAGCGGCGGCACCACGACGGGCACCCCGTATTCCCGGCAGAACGGACAGACCGGTCGGCGGGGCGTGACGCAGAAGACCGCTGAGGGACTACCCGGACGCCCCTCGGATCGCCGTACCATCGTCCTTATGGCTACGGAAGACGCGGTGCGCGAGGCACTGGCGACGGTGAACGACCCCGAGATCAACCGCCCCATCACCGAACTGGGGATGGTCAAGTCGGTGGAGATCGGAGCGGACGGGGCGGTCGCGGTCACCGTGTACCTGACGGTCTCCGGCTGCCCGATGCGCGAGACGATCACGCAGCGCGTGACGGACGCGGTCTCCCGGGTCGAGGGCGTCACCCGCGTCGACGTCACGCTGGACGTCATGAGCGACGAGCAGCGCAAGGAGCTGGCCAGCGCCCTGCGCGGCGGCCAGGCCGAGCGCGAGGTCCCCTTCGCCAAGCCGGGCAACCTGACCCGGGTGTACGCGGTCGCCTCCGGCAAGGGCGGCGTCGGCAAGTCCTCGGTGACGGTGAACCTGGCGGCGGCGATGGCCGCGGACGGCCTGAAGGTGGGCGTGGTCGACGCCGACATCTACGGCCACAGCGTGCCGCGCATGCTGGGCGCGGACGGCCGTCCGACCCAGGTCGAGAACATGATCATGCCGCCGTCCGCGAACGGTGTGAAGGTCATCTCGATCGGCATGTTCACCCCGGGCAACGCCCCGGTCGTCTGGCGCGGTCCGATGCTCCACCGCGCGCTCCAGCAGTTCCTGGCCGACGTGTACTGGGGCGACCTGGACGTGCTGCTGCTCGACCTGCCGCCCGGCACGGGCGACATCGCCATCTCGGTCGCCCAGCTGATCCCGAACGCGGAGATCCTGGTCGTGACGACCCCGCAGCAGGCCGCCGCGGAGGTCGCCGAGCGCGCCGGCTCCATCGCCGTCCAGACCCACCAGAAGATCGTCGGTGTGGTCGAGAACATGTCCGGCCTGCCCTGCCCGCACTGCGGCGAGATGGTCGACGTCTTCGGCACGGGCGGCGGCCAACTGGTGGCCGACGGCCTGTCCCGCACCACGGGCACGACCGTCCCCGTCCTCGGCAACATCCCGATCGACGTCCGCCTGCGCGAGGGCGGCGACGAGGGCAAGCCGGTCGTCCTGACCGACCCCGACTCCGCGGCGGGCGCGGCACTGCGGGCGATCGCGGGCAAGCTCGGCGGACGCCAGCGCGGCCTTTCCGGGCTGTCGCTGGGGATCACCCCGAAGAACAAGTTCTAGGGTCTTCTCCAGCCCTGTGACGAGGGGCGCCGCAAAGCTGCGGCGCCCCTTTTCGCTGGGCCCTGTCGGCTAGGCGTACGCCGAGATGTCCTTGATCACGGCGAAGCCGAGGCCGTACGCGCTCATGCCTCTCCCGTACGCCCCCACGTGCACCCCCTCCTGCGTCGACCCGGCGAGCACCCAGCCGAATTCGGACTCCCGGTAGTGGAAGGGAGTCGGCACGCCGTCGACCGGCAAGGACAGGGTCGACCAGTCCGGGCCGGTGAGGTCGTCCGCGAGGACCCACGCCGTCTCGGTCTGCTGCTCCAGCCAGTCGTCACGGAGGCTGTGATCCATCTGGCCGGGCCAGGTGAAGGACAGGAGCCCCACCCCGGCCAGCCAGGCCGCCGAAGAGACCGTGGTGGCCTCCAGGAAGCCCGTGCCGTCCGCGCTGCGCCGGGAGGGGTTCGCCGCGACGGTCACCACGACGGCGAACTTCTCCCGGGGCTCCGTCGCGGAGCCGACCGCGTACTCGTTCTTCACGGAGGGCTCGTCCCCGTGCCCGATCGAACCGTGCTCGACGGCGCCGTCGGCCGCCGTACCGACCTGCATCAGCCAGCGCGGCCCCGTGAAGGCCTCGTCGAGGCCGTACCACGGGAAGGGCGCCAGCAGGTAGCCGTCGACCGTACGCCGGGCGTAGGGGACCTGCCGGCCACCCTCCGCATCCGGAGCCTGCGCGACTGCCCGACTTGTCGTCTCCATGTGCCCGGACGCCTCCTCGCTCTCGTCGGACCGGGGTGGCCCGCCCCCCTTCGGGCGTACTCGTCCGGTCCGCACAACAACTCGGCAGCATAGCCACACCGCCACGAGCAGCAGGGAAACCGCCCGCCGCGTGGGTCGTACGCGCGGCCGGTTCACGCCGCACGGGGCGCATGCGCGGTATGAAACGCGTCACGTCCCGGCGCGGGGGCGCACCGGGACGCGCAGTTCACGGGCGTACGACGGTCAGGTGGCGTCCGCGTCGAAGGGCGGGCGCTCGTCCTTGGCGGGGTCTTCGGGCTTCTTCGTCATGTCGATTCGGCCACCGGACGCGGACGACGAGGACGAGGAGGACGAGGAGTCCGTGTCGCGGCTGTGAACCGCGTCCGTGACCTCGGCCATCTCCTTCTTCAGGTCGAAGCCGTTGCGGATCTCCTTCAGCCCCAGTTCGTCGTTGTCCAGCTGCTTGCGGATGAACGTCTTGGGGTTGAGGTCCTCGAACTCGAAGTCCTTGAACTCCGGGCCCAGCTCGGCGCGGATGTCGTGCTTGGCGCTCTCCGAGAACTCTCGGATCTTCCGGACCGTACGCATGACGTCCTGGATGACCTTCGGGAGCTTGTCCGGACCGAAGACGAGCACGGCGAGCACGACGATCGTGATCAGCTCGAGCGGTCCTATGTCATTGAACACCTGAAGCTCCTTGCGATGTCCTCGGTCCTCGGCCCTCGGCGGTCTGTGTCACTGGTGTTCCGTGGTCCGGGCCGGGTCCACGGTACCCGGCGTACCTGTCCGACCGGTACCGTCCCGAGGTGTCCGAGTGCGTGTAGCGCACCGGTTTTTGGCGTTGTTTGCCTTGTGGGGCCATGTGCCGGGCTTCACCTGTGAGGTTTCTGTCAGTGGCGGTCGGACGATCCGAGCACCAGCGAGACCGACCTGTGCGTGCCGTCGCGCTCGACGGTCAGCCGCAGCCGGTCGCCGGGGCGGTGGGCCCGGGTCTTCACGATCAGTTCCTCCCCGGTGTGGACGGGCCGGCCATCCACCTCGGTGATGACATCGCCCGAGCGGAGTCCGGCCCGGTCGCCGGGGCCGCCCGTGGTGACCGCGGCTGAGCCCTTGGCGCCCTTGGTGCCGATACGGGCGCCGTCGCCCGTGTAGCCCATGTCGAGGGTGATCCCGATGACCGGGTGGGTCGCCTTCCCCTTGTTGATCAGTTCCTCGGCGACCCGCCCGGCCTGGTTGACCGGGATGGCGAAGCCGAGGCCGATGGAGCCGGCCTGGCCGTCTGCCGAGTCCGAGCCGCTGTCGGCGGACCGTATGGCGGAGTTGATGCCGATGACATGGGCCTGCGAGTCGAGGAGGGGTCCGCCCGAGTTGCCGGGGTTGATGGGCGCGTCGGTCTGCAGGGCGTCGACGTAGGACACGTCGCTCCCGTCCTCGTTCTCCCCGCCGGCCGTGATGGGCCGCTCCTTGGCGCTGATGATGCCGGAGGTGACCGTGTTGGCGAGGTCGAAGGGGGCGCCGATGGCGACGACGGGGTCGCCGACCCGGACGTTGTCGGAGTTGCCGAGCGGCAGGGGCTTGAGCCCGTGCACACCGGTCACCTGCACGACGGCAAGGTCGTAGCCGGTGTCCCGGCCGACGATCCTGGCCTTGGCGGTGTCCCCGCTGCTGAAGGTCACCGATATCTCGCCGCCCGACGCGGCGGGCTCGACGACATGGTTGTTGGTGAGGATGTGGCCGTGCGCGTCGAGCACGAAGCCCGTGCCGGTGTCCTGCTCGTTGGTGCCGGTCACATGCAGAGTGACCACGCTGGGCAGCGCACGGGCGGCGATCCCGGCCACGCTGTCCGGCGCCCGCCCGGCCGGCACCTCGCCCGACTGAGGCAGCTGGATGCCCCCCACACCGCCGTTGCGCTCCAGATAGGCCCCCACGGCCCCGCCGACGCCCCCGGAGACGAGAGCGAGCACCAGGGCCCCGCCGACCAGGGCCCGCCTGGCCCGCTTGCGGCGCTGCTGCTCGGTGGGGACCGCGGCGCCGTTCTGCTGGAGAGGGGCGTGGGCGGAGGCCTGGGCGGACCAGGGGTCGTAGCGGTGCCAGGGGTCCGGATGCGGGGTGCCGGACTGCGCCGCGGGGGACGGGAGCGGCGCGTCGTGGGGCACGGAGGCCGCCGGGGCAGGCACCGGTGCCGCGTGCGGCGGCACCGGCGCGGGGCCGGACGTGGGCATCTCCGTGCCGTGCACCGGTGCGGTCGCCGGGTGCTGGACCGGCGGAGCGAGTGCCCAGGGGCCCGGCTCGCCGTACGGCGGCGTGCTGTACGGGTCGGGGTCGTGCAGGGGTCTGGGGCGGTCGGTGGCGGACGGTACGGCGGGAGTGCCGGGCTCGGGCGCAGTCGAGGCGGGCTCGGCCGAGGGCTGGGCGTCGAGCGCGGGCGGTGTGTCGACTCGCTCCACTACGCCCTGCCCGGGAGAACCCGCGTCCCGCACGGCCGGCCCGGCACCCCGAGACGAGGGCGCCTCGAGCTCGAAGTCGCCGTCGGCGGGAGGCGCCGGGCGGGCCAGTTCGAAGTCGCCCTCGCTGTCGTCCGGCACCGGAACCGCGGCCGTGGCGTCCCCGGCCTCCGGAACCTGCGGCCGAGGCCGACTCCACCACTTCGCCTTGGCGGGCTTCGTCGGTTTCCCCTCGTTCATGCTCTCCCCACAGCTGGCCGCGGAACGTCGACTCCGCGCCCGGAAACTCCGCCGCGGGCACGGCCCTCACCGGATTCAACCAGGTTCGAGGGACGGCGCGCAGAGGCCGGTCAGGGGGCCGTGCGGGACGAGGAGGAGGGAGTGGGAGCGGAGGTGGTGTCGGGGACGGGTGCGGCGAGCATGCCGGGGCCGGTGACCTCGGGGGCCGAGGACCACGAGGTCAGGGCGACCGGCGGGGTCGTGCCGAGTGGATGTATCAACGGGGACATGGCGGCCGCGCCGGCCACGACGGGCGCGGTCAGCTTGTGCATGGTGTCCTGGCCCTGCCCGGCGGCGGGGGACGGCACCCCGGGCACGAGAGGCGCGGACATCGAGGTCGGTACCACGGGAGTCTCCCCGAGCAGCGTGCCCTGGGCGAGCAATGGTCCGACCGAACGGCGGCGCTGGGTGTCGGGCGCCGACGCGGGTCCGCCGCCCTGGGTGCGGGCCGGGGTGACATTGCTGCCGCTGCCGGAGCCACCGCGGGCGTCCGCCGCCGTGTCGCCCGGGATGCCCGTGGTCACGCCGCCCAGCGCGACCGCGGCCAGGGACACCGCCCCGGCCGCGACGAACGCGAACCGCAGCCCGCGCGAGGCGGACCGGTCGGCGTCGGGGCGGCCGACGGGGTGGATGCGGAAGCCGCGGTCGGCGGCGGAGGGTGCGGGGTGGGTGGCGGGGACGTAGCCGAACTCGAACCGGTCGGGGCGTCTCACTCCGAAGACCCCGGTGTCGGAGGTGCGCCCGGACAGGCCCGTGCCGCCCAGCGGCGACCCGCTGTCGTCATCGTCGCCGCCCGCGGGGAGTCCCTGGAGACGGGCCAGGAAGCTCTCGGACGGCGGCGGCGGGGCAGCCTCCGCGAAAACGTTCTTCAGCCGGCGCTGGGCGTCCGCCTCCGCCTTGCACTTGGCGCAAGTGGCCAGGTGGGCCAGGACGCGGTCGCGCGACTCATGACCGAGTTCCCCGTCCACGAGGGCGGAGAGCCGGTCTCCCAGGTGCTGCTCTGCGAGGCGTGCCTCGGCAGGTTTGGGCCGTGATCCACTCACGCGGGCGCGCCCCCTCCCCCCAGTGCGGGCACGCGGGCCACGAACGAGCGCCGCTCGGCGGCCCGGGCCTCCGGGGAGCGGTGGGCGAGGGCCTTGCGCAGCTGTGAGCGGCCGCGGTGGATCCGGGAGCGGACCGTGCCCAGCTTCACGCCGAGGGTCGCGGCGATCTCCTCGTACGACAGTCCTTCGATGTCGCACAGGACGACCGCGGCGCGGAACTCGGGCGCGAGGGTGTCGAGGGCCTGCTGGACGTCCGCGTCGAAGTGGGCGTCGTTGAACACCTGCTGCGGGGTCGGCTCCTTGCTGGGCAGACGCTCTGCCGCGTCCTCGCCCAGGGAGTCGAAGCGGATGCGCTGCTTGCGCCGGACCATGTCCAGGAACAGGTTCGTGGTGATGCGGTGCAGCCAGCCCTCGAAGGTGCCCGGCGTGTAGGTCGACAGGGAGCGGAAGACACGGACGAAGACCTCCTGGGTGAGGTCCTCGGCGTCGTGCTGGTTGCCCGTGAGGCGGTAGGCCAGACGGTAGACCCGGCCGCTGTGCGTGCTGACGATCTCCTCCCACGTGGGCGGAGTCCATGCCTGAGCGTCCGCGTCGGTGGAGAACGTCGCGGTCTGGGCAAGGCCGGCGGCGGAACCAGCGGCTTGGCTGGGGTCAGCAGCGGTGTCGTTCACGGATTTCGGCCTGCCTGCTGATCCGAGAAAGCGCCGTAGCACTCCTCCCCGATCCACGGGCTCAGCCGCACCTCCCCTGTCGGCTCTGGTGGTGTCCAGTGGAGCCCCTACCATAGCCACCTCGCCCGTTAGCTCCGGATAAGCGGTTTTACGAGAATTTGATCTGGGCTGATACGGCTCATACGGCTGCGTCAGCACTTGCTCGGCGTCCTGAACCATCCCTTACCCCCCGTCGGGTCCCCCCACCACTCGCTCATCCCTTTAAACGCCCGGTCCCATCTGCGGGTTCCCGGGGGCAACGGATACAGTCACGCCCAGGCAACCACGGGGACAGGAGAGGGTCATTACCGGCAACCGGCAGACGAGCTGGGCGTTCGCCGACGCCTTTGTCGCCGAGGACGACGCGCTTCGCTGGGCCCGTGATCGGGCCCGGGAGGCGGGCCTGCGCTCGGTGGCGCCCGGCACGGGCGCCGCGCTGCGGTTGCTCGCCGCCACCGTGGACGCCAAGGCGGTCGCGGAGATCGGCACCGGCTGCGGGGTGTCGGGGATCCATCTGCTGCACGGCATGCGGCCGGACGGCGTGCTGACCACCGTGGACCCCGAGCCGGAGCACCAGCAGTTCGCCCGGCAGGCCTTCCGCGCCTGCGGCTTCGCCAGCAACCGGGCCCGCTTCATTCCGGGCCGCGCCCTGGACGTACTGCCCCGGCTCGCGGACGCCGGCTACGACCTCGTCTTCTGCGACGGCGACCGCCTGGAGTACCTCGACTACCTCGCTGAATCGTTGCGGCTGCTGCGGCCGGGTGGTGTGGTGGTCTTCGAGGGCGTCTTCGGCAACGGCCGGACGGTGGACTCGGGGCCGCAGCCCACGGAGGTGCTGCGGCTGCGCGAGCTGCTGCGGACGGTGCGGGAGAGCCAGGAACTGGTGCCCTCGCTGCTGCCGGTGGGCGACGGCCTGCTGTGCGCCGTCAAGCGCTGACCGCGCGCCCGACGGTATGTGCGGTTGAGGGACGTACGCCCGGGAAAGGAACCGCCCCGGCACCGCTTATGGCGCCGGGGCAGCTGAAAGGGTGTGGTCGCTTGCGCGTCAGACGACGACCTTCTTGAGGGCGTCGCCGAGCGCCTCGGCCTCGTCAGGGGTCAGCTCGACGACGAGCCGACCGCCGCCTTCGAGCGGAACGCGCATGACGATGCCCCGCCCCTCCTTGGTCACCTCGAGCGGGCCATCGCCCGTCCGCGGCTTCATGGCCGCCATGCTCGTTCCCCTTCCTGAAACCAGCTCATCGTCTGCCGACGGCCCTGGAGGGCACGCGCCATCCGTGTGGGACACGCGACACCGGCATCGAACACATTGCTTCCAAGCCATTATCCCGCATCTCAGGACCCGATGACCAACATCAGTCGGCATCGCTTGGGCAACGCGCGCGAGCAAAACCACTCAATTCGGCGATGTGACTGCGATACTGCGCCACCGCACGGACATCTGCCGACGAAAACCGTGGCGGATTTCTTTGACGCAGGTCACACGTCGGGTCCGGCCGGTGGACGGTGTTCTCCGCCATGCTGTCCTTCAGACATCGGCGTACCGAGCGGTACGTCAGAGCCGCCACAGCAGAGGGGATGCGCCATGGCCGACACCGTGCTCTACGAGGTGACCGACGGGCTCGCGACGATCACGCTGAACCGCCCCGAGGCGATGAACGCGCTGAACATCGCGGCCAAGGTCGCCCTGAGGGACGCGGCACAGGAGGCGGCGGGCGACGGGTCTGTGCGGGCGATCCTGCTCACCGCAGCCGGGGACCGGGCGTTCTGCGTGGGCCAGGACCTCAAGGAGCACATCGGGCTGCTGGCGGCCGACCGCGAGACGGGGGCCGGGCAGACGATGACCACGGTGAAGGAGCACTACAACCCGATCGTGCGGGCCCTCGCGGGGGCCGCGAAGCCGGTGGTCGCGGCGGTGAACGGGGTCGCGGCCGGGGCGGGCTTCGGCTTCGCGCTGGCGGCGGACTACCGGGTGGTGGCGGACACCGCGGCCTTCAACACGTCGTTCGCCGGGGTGGCGCTGACCGCCGACTCCGGGATCTCCTGGACGCTGCCGCGGGTCGTGGGCGCCGCGCGCGCCGCGGACCTGCTGCTCTTCCCGCGCAACATCAGCGCGCAGGACGCGTACGAGCTCGGCATCGCCAACCGGCTCGTGCCGGCCGCCGAGCTGCGGACCGAGGCCGAGGAGGTCGCCCGGAAACTGGCCGACGGGCCGACGGTGGCCTACGCGGCGCTCAAGGCGTCGGTCGCCTTCGGGCTCACGCACTCCCTGGACGAGACGCTGGACAAGGAGGACGAGCTGCAGACCCGTGCGGGCAGGTCCGAGGACCACGCCATCGCGGTGCAGGCGTTCGTGAACAAGGAGAAGCCGAAGTATCTGGGCCGGTGACGGACGGCGGCCGGCCGAGACGGGCGGGTGCCGGGGGCCGCAGTCCGCGGACCCCCGCCTCCGCCTGAGCGGCAACGGCCTCGCCCTCAACCGCCGGACGAGCTGTTCCGGCTTGCGCAGCTTTCCAGGTGGTCGTTGACCAGTCCGCACGCCTGCATCAGCGCGTACGCCGTCGTCGGGCCTATGAAGCGCAGGCCCCGCTTCTTGAGGGCCTTGGACAGGGCCGTGGACTCAGGGGTGACCGCGGGGATGTCGGAGAGGGACTTCGGAGCCGGGCGGTCGGCCGGGTCGGGGGCGTGGGACCAGATCAGGCTGTCCAGCTCACCCGGGGACCACTGCGCGAGCACGCGCGCGTTGGCGAGGGTGGCGTCGACCTTGGCGCGATTGCGGATGATGCCGGGGTCCACCAGGAGGCGTTCGCGGTCGTCGTCCGTGAAGACCGCGACCTTCTCGATCCTGAAGTCGGCGAAGGCGGCCCGGAAGCCGGGGCGGCGGCGCAGGATCGTGATCCACGACAGGCCCGACTGGAAGGCCTCCAGACTGAGGCGCTCGTAGAGGGCGTCGTCGCCGTGGACGGGGCGGCCCCACTCCTCGTCGTGGTACGTCACATAGTCGTCGGTGGACAGCGCCCAGGGGCAGCGCAGCGCGCCGTCGGGGCCGGCCACGGCGGTGCCGTCGCTCACCGCTGGTCCTCCTGCGCGGGCTTGTCCAGCCGGACGTGCGCGGCGGCCTGGGCACCGGCGAGCGCGGACTCCAGGTCGGCGATTCGGGCGTCCCGCTCGGCGAGTTCGGCGCCGAGGCGGCCGAGGGCGTCGTCCACGTCCGCCATGCGGTAGCCGCGGGGGGCGAGCGGGAAGCGGAGGCTCTCCACGTCCGCGCGGCCGACGGGGCGGTCCGGGGGCAGCGAGTCTTCGAGGCGCTCGGGCGCGACCTCGGGCAGGGGGCCGGTGGCGCCCTCGCCGCCGCCCACCACGGCGAGTGTCACCGCGGCGACCACGACGGCGAGCGCGACGACCAGGAACAAGAACATAACCATCGCTGGGTCCCCACGCTCTGTAGTACTCGGTCTCGAAAGTCTCTCGCTCCGATCGTGCCATGCGAGTCTGACAGTTAGGGTCACAGGCGGGCGCGGGGCGGGACACGAGCAGGACTCACTGGAAGAGGTCACAGGCGATGCTCAGGCTGGGCAGGCGGGAATTCGAGCCGCACGAGCCGGTGATCATGGCGATCGTGAACCGGACCCCCGACTCCTTCTACGACCAGGGGGCGACCTTCCGTGACGAGCCGGCGCTCGCGCGCGTGGAGCAGGCGGTGGCCGAAGGAGCCGCGATCATCGACATCGGCGGAGTGAAAGCCGGGCCCGGGGACGAGGTGACCGCCGAGGAGGAGGCGCGGCGGACGGTCGGCTTCGTGGCCGAGGTACGGCGGCGGTTCCCCGACGTGATCATCAGTGTGGACACCTGGCGGGCCGAGGTCGGGGAGGCCGTGTGCGAGGCCGGGGCGGACCTGCTGAACGACGCCTGGGGCGGGGTCGATCCGGGGCTGGCTCAGGTCGCGGCGCGGTACGGGGTGGGGCTGGTGTGCACGCATGCGGGCGGCGCGGAGCCGCGGACCCGGCCGCACCGGGTGACGTACGACGACGTCGTGGCCGACATTCTCCGGGTGACCGTGGGCCTGGCCGAACGTGCGGTGGCGCTGGGCGTGCCCCGTGAGTCGGTGATGATCGATCCCGGTCACGACTTCGGGAAGAACACGCGGCACAGTCTCGAGGCGACCCGGCGGCTGGACGAGATGGTGGCCACGGGGTGGCCGGTGCTGGTGTCGCTGTCCAACAAGGACTTCGTCGGGGAGACGTTGGACCGTCCCGTGAAGGAGCGGGTGTTGGGGACCCTGGCGACGACCGCGGTGTCCGCGTGGCTCGGGGCTCAGGTGTACCGGGTGCACGAGGTGGCCGAGACGAAGCAGGTCCTGGACATGGTGGCGTCGATCGCGGGCCACCGCCCGCCGGCGGTCGCGCGCAGGGGGTTGGCGTAGGCGCTCCCCGCCCGGGCTGACGCCCCACTGCCGCTCACTCGAGCGCGCGCCCGATGTGTTCGATGTGAAGGGTCCGCGCCTCCGGGTCGACGCGGTACGGGATGCGCCAAGGGCCGCGGTGGAGACGGCGGTGGTGGGTACCCCAGGCCCTGGAACCTTCAGGCCGGGGGTCCTCGGCGAGTTGGTCGGTCGCCTGAAGGAGGGTGTCCACTCCCTGGGGGTCGTCCTTGAGGAAACCGGTGGCTTCGTCGAGCGCCACCGGCTCCCACTGGACCTCCCAGGTCACTCCGTACTCCTCCCCGCGGCTTCGAGGAGTATCCGCCGAGCCTCGGCATGGGGGACAGGGACTTCGGTGCGCCCCATAGCGCGGTCACGCTCGAGGCGGGCCAGTGCCAGAGCATCCTCGAGGTCTTCGAGTTCCGCCGGAGAGACGAGCACGGCGGTCGGGATGCCACGGTCTGTCAAGGTGATGTGCTCATGCTGGGCAGCCCGGCGGGCAAGCTCGCCGAGCTTGCCCCTCGCCTCAGCGATGGGATACGTAGCAGACATTAATCTACTGTACACCCAGATTACACTTCACCTCGAGCCCGCACCTAACGCGCCGCCTCCTTCGACACCAGTGCCACCGCCTCCTCCACGTCGTCCGTGACGTGGAAGAGGAGCAGGTCCTTCTCGGAGGCCTTGCCCTGGGTGATCACGGTGCTTCTCAGCCAGGTGACCAGTCCGCCCCAGTACTCGCTGCCGAAGAGGACGATGGGGAAGCGCGTGACCTTCTGGGTCTGCACGAGGGTGAGGGCCTCGAAGAGTTCGTCCAGGGTGCCGAGGCCGCCGGGAAGCACCACGAAGCCCTGCGCGTACTTCACGAACATCATCTTCCGGACGAAGAAGTACCGGAAGTTGAGGCCGATGTCGACATAGGGGTTGAGGCCCTGCTCGAAGGGCAGCTCGATGCCGAGGCCGACCGAGGTGCCGCCCGCCTCGCAGGCGCCCTTGTTGGCCGCCTCCATCGCGCCGGGACCGCCACCGGTGATCACCGCCCAGCCGGCCTCCACCAGCCCGCGGCCGAGCCGCACACCGGCGTCGTACTCCGACGAGTCCACCGGAGTGCGCGCCGAGCCGAACACGCTGATCGCGGGCGGGAGTTCGGCCAGGGTGCCGAAGCCCTCGATGAACTCCGACTGGATCCGCAGGACCCGCCAGGGGTCCGTGTGGACCCAGTCGGACGGGCCGCCCGCGTCCAGCAGGCGCTGGTCCGTCGTGCTCGCGGTGACCTGACCCCGCCGCCGGAGGACCGGCCCCAGGCGCTGCTCCTCCGGTGGCTGCTTCTTGCCCTCGGGGTTGCCAGTAGCCATGTGCGCTCCCTCCGCGTGCAGGTGTTTCCACGCCAGAGTAGATCCAGCCGGGTTACGCACGGGGGACGTGAGCATGTCCGCAATGAAGCGCCGGGCCCACGCCCTTCGTACGCCTCAGCTCGTCAGCCACGCTCGCAGGCGCTCTTCACCCGCCAGGATCTTGGCGATTTCGACCCTTTCGTCCCTCTTGTGCGCCAAGTGAGGGTTTCCGGGACCGTAGTTGACCGCCGGGATGCCCAGGGCGGAGAAACGGGAGACGTCCGTCCAGCCGTACTTCGGCTGCGGGGTGCCCCCGACCGCCTCGATGAAGGCCGCCGCGGCCGGGTGGGACAGTCCGGGCAGCGCCCCGCCGCTGTGGTCGTCCACCACGAACTCCTCCACGCCGCAGTCCGCGAAGACCTCGTGCACGTGCGCGATCGCCTCCTCCTCGGAGCGGTCCGGGGCATAGCGGAAGTTGACCGCCACCACGCACTCGTCGGGGATGACGTTGCCCGCCACCCCGCCGGAGACGCGCACCGCGTTCAGGCCCTCGCGGTACTCCAGGCCGTCGATCACCGGGTAGCGCGGTTCGTAGGACGCCAGACGGGCCAGGATCGGGGCCGCCGCGTGGATCGCGTTGGAGCCCATCCAGCCGCGAGCCGAGTGGGCCCGCTCGCCCTTCGTCCTCAGCAGCACCCGCAGGGTGCCCTGGCAGCCGCCCTCGACCTGGCCGTCGGAGGGCTCCAGCAGCACCGCGAAGTCGCCCGCCAGCCAGTCGGGGTGCGCCTCGGCCACGTGCTTGAGGCCGTTCAGGTCGGCGGCGACCTCCTCGTTGTCGTAGAAGACGAAGGTCAGGTCGCGGTTCGGGGCGGGGACGGTGGCCGCGATGCGCAGCTGGACGGCCACGCCGGACTTCATGTCGCAGGTGCCGCAGCCCCACAGGACGCCGTCCGCGTCGAGGCGCGAGGGGACGTTGTCGGCGATCGGGACCGTGTCGATGTGGCCGGCCAGGATCACCCGCTGCGCCCGGCCCAGCTGCGTCCTGGCGACGACGTTGTTGCCGTACCGGTCGACGGTCAGATGCGGCAGGGCACGCAGGGCGGCCTCGATCGCGTCGGCGAGGGGCTTCTCCGTGCCGCTCTCCGAGGGGAAGTCGACCAGCTGCGCGGTGAGCGCGGCGGCATCCAGCGTGAGGTCAAGCGTGTCGGCCATGGTGACGACCCTAACGCTCCCCCGGCCCGACCGGACCGCACCGACGCCCCACCCGCCGCCCGGGCCCAGGAGGCCTCCAGTACCTTGTACGGGTGCCAGAGCCGTCCCCCACTACTCCCAAGCGTCGTGGCCGCCTCTTCCGCTTCGGCGCGGCCTTCGTCGTCCTGCTGGCCGTCGCGGGCTATCTCGTGGTGCAGTACGTCACGGGTGGCACGGGAGCCCCGGGCTGCAAGGTGATCTCGGCCGAAGGCGGCGAGACCCCGTACGAGTTCACGCCCGAGCAGGCGGTGAACGCGGCGACGATCGCCGCCGTCGGTACCGGGCGCGGCATGCCCGAGCGTGCCGTGACCATCGCGCTGGCGACCTCGCTGCAGGAGTCGGGGCTGCGCAACATCGAGCACGGCGACCGGGACTCGCTGGGCCTGTTCCAGCAGCGGCCCTCGCAGGGCTGGGGCACCGAGAAGCAGATCATGGACCCGGCCTACTCGGCGGGCATCTTCTACGAGCACCTGGCCAAGGTGCCCGACTACACGGAACTCCCGCTCACGGTGGCCGCGCAGCGGGTACAGCGCAGCGGCTTCCCGGAGGCGTACGCCAAGCACGAGCCGGACGCCAAGCTGCTCGCCGCGGCCCTGACCGGGCAGTCGGCGGCCACGCTGACCTGCCAGGGACGCCCCGCGACGGGCACCTCCGCCGAGGCGGCGGCGACCGGTCCGGACGCCGTACGGGCCGCGCTGGTACGGGACTTCGGGCGCGACGCGCTCCAGGTGGCCGGCGCCGAGGTGAGCACTGCGGCCCCGGCCGATCCGTCCCCGACCATGACCACCCAGGCGCACGGCAGGACCGTGACCGTGCCGGTGCCCGACGGCTCGAAGTCCGACCGGACCGGGCGGACCGAGCGGGAGCGCGGCTGGCAGCTGGCCCACTGGGCGGTGGCCAACTCCTCGGCGCTGCACATCGCACGGGTCTCGTACGCGGGGCGGGTGTGGTCCGCCGGGAGCACGGACAGCCAGTGGCGCGCGGCCGGTACGACGGGGACCGCGGGTGCGGAGAAGTCGGCGGGGTCCGTTCGGATCGTGACCGGGCAGTAGTACGGGGGTTCACTCGCGGGGGTCACCCGGCGGGTGGTGCCGCGGCGGTGTGCGCAGGTTTTCGTGCGGTCACTCTCCTGGTCGCAAAGGCCCTTGGAAACAAAGGGCCGTAAGGATTCTGCGAAGCCGTACGGCGGGTGACTTTTGCCCGTTTTTATCCACAACAGATAATGCGATGCGTTGCCAACTCTTTACCTTTGGGCTCCGCAACCTTCGTGGGCTTCGAGCGGTAGTCACTGCGTCCGAGCCCGGAGATCAACTGCCGGACACGGTCGGACACTTCAACGTTCTCTCCCGTCGAATGGAGCATCATGTCCCTCCCCCTGACCCGCCGGATCGCCCGTGCCGCGCTGCTCGTCGCAGCGGGAGCGGCCGCCGGGGTCGGTGCGGCCGGCTCCGCGAGCGCTGCCGCCGATCTGCCGGCCACCCCGAACCTCGGCGGCCTGACCGCCCTGGACGGGTCGCAGGTCGGCAACACGGCCGACGGTGCCACGCAGCACGTCACCGGTCTCGCGGGCGACGCGGGCGGCCAGGCGGTCAAGCAGGCGGTGCCGGCCGCGGGCAAGACCGGCGGCAAGGCCGTGAAGAAGGTGGCGCCCGCCGCACAGAAGGCCGCGGGAAGGGCGGCCGGATCCGCCGGGGACGTCCTCGGCGCCACGGCCGGGACCGCGACCAAGGGCGGGCTGCCCACGGACTCCCTCACCAAGGGCGGGCTGCCGACGTCCACGCTGCCGGTGAGCAGCCTGCCGCTCGGCTAGGCACGTCGGCGTCGACGGCGCGAAGGGGCCCAGGGAGACTTCCCTGGGCCCCTTCGCGCCGTGCTTTCCGGGCCGAGCTAGCTCGCCAGCCGCGCCACCGCGGCCGCCACGCGCTCGTCCGTCGCCGTCAGGGCCACGCGGACGAACTTCTCGCCCGCCGTGCCGTAGAAGTCGCCGGGGGCGACCAGGATGCCCCGCTCGGCCAGCCGGGCCACCGTGTCCCAGCAGGACTCGTCCCGGGTGGCCCACAGGTACAGGCTGGCCTCGCTGTGCTCGATGCGGAAGCCGTGGGCCAGCAGGGCGTCGCGCAGGGCCGTGCGGCGGGCGGCGTAGCGTTCGCGCTGCTCGCGGACGTGGGTGTCGTCGGACAGGGCCGCGACGACCGCCGCCTGCGTGGGCGCCGAGGTCATCATTCCGCCGTGCTTGCGGATCTCCAGGAGGGGGCCCAGGACGGCCGGGTCGCCGGCCAGGAAGGCCGCGCGGTAGCCCGCCAGGTTGGACCGCTTGGAGAGCGAGTGGACCGAGACGATGCCCTCGTAAGAGCCGCCGTTGACGTCCGGGTGCAGGACCGAGACCGGGTCGGCCTCCCAGCCCAGCTCGATGTAGCACTCGTCGGAGAACAGCAGGACGCCGTGTTCGCGGGCCCAGGCGACGATCCGGGTGAGCTCGTCCTTGCCCAGCACCCGGCCCGTGGGGTTGGACGGCGAGTTCAGCCAGAGGAGCTTCAGGTTCGTGGGGTCGAGCTCGGCCGGGTCGTCGTAGACCTCGTACTCGGCGCGGGCCAGGCGGGCGCCGACCTCGTAGGTCGGGTAGGCCAGACGGGGGTACGCGACCCGGTCGCCGGGGCCGAGGCCCAGCTGGGTGGGGAGCCAGGCCACCAGTTCCTTGGAGCCGACGATCGGCAGGACATGGCGGTGGGTGACCTCCCGGGCGCCCAGGCGGCGCTCCAGCCAGCCCGTGATCGCGTCGCGCAGTGCCGGCGTGCCCCAGACGGTCGGGTAGCCCGGTGAGTCGGCGGCGGCGATCAGGGCCTTCTGGATCAGCTCGGGGACCGGGTCGACCGGGGTGCCGACGGACAGGTCGACGATGCCCTCCGGGTGGGCCGCGGCCGTCTTCTTGTACGGCTCCAGCTTGTCCCAGGGAAAGGTGGGCAGACGGTCGGAGACTGCGGACACGATGTTCTGGCTCACTTTCGTCGGTACGGCAAACGCCTCGGTCCCGTACGGCGGTGATCAAGGCGATCGGGCCGTACGGGACCGAGGCGGCGCGCTGCGGGCTGCTCGGCCGCCTGCGGATTACTCGGCCTGCGGCGGCAGCGCGGCGATGAGGGGGTGGTCGCGCTCGATCAGGCCCAGCTTGCTGGCGCCACCGGGAGAGCCGAGCTCGTCGAAGAACTCGACGTTGGCCTTGTAGTAGTCCTTCCACTCCTCCGGAGTGTCGTCCTCGTAGAAGATCGCCTCGACCGGGCAGACCGGCTCACAGGCACCACAGTCGACGCATTCGTCCGGGTGGATGTACAAGGACCGCTGGCCCTCGTAGATGCAGTCGACCGGGCACTCTTCGATGCACGCCTTGTCCTTCACGTCGACACAAGGCTGCGCGATGACGTAGGTCACGCTGTCGTTCCTCCTCGATTGGGCGCTGGCGGGCCTCCGTAGGCTCCGCCGCCTGGCGCGCGGGAGCGCGGCGTCGTCGATGCCCGCCCCTAGTATCTCCGTTCTTGGGCATGATCCGAACAGGAGGGGTGAACCGACCTGTGGAAATCTCTGCCGCCGGGCGACTCGAGGTCCGTATCACCGCTGCTGACGTGGGTAAACGAGTCTCCGTACGGCGCTTGAGCGAACCTGGAACACGGGGTGAGAAGTTCACCGACACGGTGGGTGTTCTCACATCATGGGACAAGGGTGTGCTGCTGATCACCCGCAAGAACGGGGAGGCCGTCCGGATTCTGGAATCCTCGCTGGTCGCGGGCAAAGTCGTACCGGCCGCCCCGGCGCGTCGGCGGGGCCCCGCCGCCTCCTACGAGGAGCTCGCGCATGTCGTCTCGCGGGCCTGGCGGCCGGTGGAGAGCGAGCGGCTGGGCGAGTGGGAGCTGCGGGCCGCAGTGCAGGAGGTTCCGCGCGATGGGGGTCCCCCCAGGCGTTCAGCTCTGGGGGAGCGTCCGTGGGGGGCGGTGGCCGGGCGACGGGTGGGCTTCACGCGGCGGGCCAACAGCGTGCTGCCGCTCGGCGACCCCGGCCTTCCGCTCGACGCGGCGCTGGAGGCCGTACGACGCTGGTACGGCGAGCGCGGCCTGCCCGCGTACATCCAGACCGCGACCGGCGCCGAGGGCACGCAGGAACTGCTGTGCGCGGAGCTGGAGCGGCGCGGCTGGGTGCGCGAGGTGACCGCCGAACTGTGGATCGGCGCACTGGCGCCGGTGGCCGACCGGGAAGAGGGTGCCCAGGTGGTGCTGTCCCGGCAGGCGGACGAGACTTGGCTGGCCCGGTATCGGCGCAAGGGGGTGAGCGAGGTGGCCCTGAAGGTGCTGGGCAGTGGGCCGTCGGTGTGGTTCGCGACCGTCCCGGGTGAGGGCGGGGGTGCTCCGGCCGCGATCGGACGGTGTGTCGTGGACGGACGGTGGGCCGGCTTCGCGGCTGTCGAAGTGGCCCCTGAGCAGCGCAGACGCGGCCTGGGCAGCGCCGTGATGGCCGCGCTCGCCCGCCAGGCCCTGGCCGAGGGTGCCTCGGCCGCCTGGCTGCAGGTCGAGGAGAACAACGAGGCGGCTCGAGCGCTGTACGCCGAAATGGGCTTCGCGGCGCATCACGCGTATCACCACTACCGCGAGCCGGGTGCCTCCGGCGCCGGCCGGTAATACGGATCACCGCCGGTTGGTGGTACGGATCACCGTGAAAGGGCACGAGCCTGCTATGCGTCCCCCTTACCCCCCATCGCCGGAGCGGTCGGCCGAGCTGCGGCACCGGTTCGCCGAGGAGGCCCGGTCCGAGCGGCCCGACCTCTCGGCGCTGTGTCTGCTGCTCGGCGCGGAGGCGGACGGCTCGCTGGACGAGGCGGGCATGGACGCCGCGCAGATGGAGCTGGACCGGCTGGCGGGACAGCTGCCGTTCCGGCCCGGCGGGCCCCTGGCCTGGGCGACGGCGCTGCACCACCTGCTCGGCGTCCGCTGCGAATTCCGCGGCTCGGCCGCGGACTACCACCGTCTGGAGTCCTCGCTGCTGCACGAGGTGCTGCGGCGGCGGCGCGGGCTGCCGATCCTGCTGTCGGTGGTGTGGATGGAGGTGGCGCGACGGGCGGGCGCCCCGGTGTACGGGGTCGCGCTGCCGGGACACTTCGTGGTCGGGTTCGGGGCGGCCGAGGAGCAGGTGCTCGCCGATCCCTTCGACGGGGGCCGGGTGCTCACGGGGACGGACGCCGAGCTGCTCGTCGTCGGGGCGACGGGGGCTCCGCTGGATCCGGGCATGCTGGTACCCGCGGATCCGCTGGAGGTCGTCCTGCGGATCCTGAACAACATCCGGGCGTGGGCCGCGGCCCGGCCGGAGCGGTCGGACGTGGCGCTGTGGGCGGTGGAGCTGTCCCTGCTGCTGCCTTCGCATCCGGCGCGGTTGCGGTACGAGCGGGCGCAACTCCTCGTACAGCGGGGCGAGTTCCTCGCCGGGGCGGCGGAGCTGGAGGCGTACGCCGAGGTGGTGGCCGAGGTGGACGAACCGACCGCGCAGCGGGTACGGCGTCAGGCGCACACGGCGCGGTCCATGCTCAACTAGGGGGTGCCGTTTGGATCATCCCGGCGTCGCGGGGTCTGGCACGCACTCCCCCAAGCTCTCGACTGCGCTCGAGCAGGGGCCCCCATGACCCCGCTCGGGTCCGCGAACCCGCACCGTCCGTCATAGCCGGCCTGATCCAAACGACACCCCCCAGGACCTGTCCCGGCGGGCTACAGCCAGCCCTTCTCCCGCGCTGTCCGTACCGCCTCCGCCCTGTTCCGCACAGCCAGCTTCTGGATCGCCGTCGAGAGGTAGTTGCGGACCGTGCCCTGGGACAGGTGCAGGGCGGCCGCCAGTTCGGCGTTGGTGGAGCCGTCGGCCGCGGCGCGCAGGACCTCGCGTTCGCGGTCGGTGAGGGGGTTGGCGCCCTCGGCCAGAGCGGCCGCGGCGAGCGTGGGATCGATGACCCGCTCGCCGGCCAGCACCTTGCGGACGGCCTCGGCGAGTTGGGCGGCCGGGGCGTCCTTGACCAGGAAGGCGTCGGCGCCCGCTTCCATGGCGCTGCGCAGATAGCCGGGGCGGCCGAAGGTGGTGAGCACGACCAGCTTGACCGCGGGAAGTTCCTTGTGGAGCCGGGCCGCGGCCTCGATGCCCGTGCAGCCGGGCATCTCGATGTCGAGCAGGGCGACGTCCACACCGTGCTGCCGGGCGGCCGCCAGCACCTCGTCGCCGCGCGAGACCTGGGCGACGACCTCGATGTCGTCCTCGAGGCCGAGCAGGGCTGCCAGCGCCTCGCGGACCATCGACTGGTCCTCGGCGAGGAGAACCTTGATCGTGCTGCTCATGCCCCGGATACTACGTCCACCCCGGTGGCCGTGGGCACACGGGCGACCAGCCGGAACCCATGCCTGACCCGGCCCGCCTCGAGCGTGCCGCCGACCTTCTCCAGCCGCTCGGTCAGACCGGTCAAGCCATTGCCGGGCCCCTTGCCCGAGCCTCCCGATCCGTCGTCCTCGACGGAGAGTTCGAGGACGAGGCCGTCCAGGGTCTGGCGTCTGAGGAGCTCCACCGTGCAGCGTCCGGCGCCGCTGTGCCGTACGACGTTGGTGACCGCCTCGCGCAGCGCCCAGGCGAGAGCGGACTCGCCGTCCTCGGGCACGCCGTTCAGGGCCGGCTCGGCGGGCACCTCGGCGGTGACCCCGGCGGCGGTCAGGGCGACCTGGGCACCGGCGAGTTCGGCGGCCAGCCGGGGGCGCCGGTAGCCGGTGACGGCCTCGCGCACGTCGACCAGGGCCTGGCGGCTGACCTGTTCGATGTCGGCGACCTGCTGCGCCGCCTTGTCGGGGTGGTCGGGGAGCATCCGCCCGGCCAGTTCGCTCTTCAGCGTGATGAGGGAGAGCGAGTGGCCGAGCAGGTCGTGCAGGTCCCGGGCCAGGCGCAGCCGCTCCTCGTTGGCGGCCAGTTGGGCGACGGTGGCGCGGGCCTTGCGCAACTCGATGGTGGTACGGACGAGTTGGACGACGCCGGTCATGGCGAACCCGATAAGGATCACCAGGATCAGCAGGTCCAGGGCGTGCTGCTCGCCGACGTGCAGGCCGACCAGCAGCAGCACGCCCGCCGTCCCCGGGATCGCCCAGCAGGCGGCCCGCAGGGGGAGGGTCGCCCCGCAGGCGACGGAGACGTAGCAGTACAGGGCGAGCCAGGGCGCGCCGAGCATGAAGGACAGCAGGGTCGCGAGGACGCCGAGGACGGCGATCAGGACGCCGACCCGCCCCGGGGTGGCCGGGCTGCCCATGTCCCGGAAGACCAGGGTCAGATAGACCCCGACGAAGACCGCCAGGCCCAGCCACCCGCCCACGGTGCCCGTGGTGGTGTGCTTCCCGGAGACGAGGTCGTGGACCGGGGCGCTGAGGAAGACCAGCCAGACGCCGATCCACAGCATCTTGCGCAGGAACAGGTCGCGCCGGCTGCGGGGGGACTGTCCCAGGGGGATCAGCTGCTCCCGGCGGGCTTCCTCGGTCAGCGGGTCTTCCGTCATGGCGCTCACGCCTTCAGCGTGTCCTTCCGGTACAGCCAGGCCGCGCCTCCCGCGAAGAGGACGAAGAAGACGGCGAGGATGGCGATGTCCTGGGCGTGCGGGGTCTGGCTCTGCTCGATCGACCGCCCCAGGGCAGCGTACGCGTGCGTGGGCAGCCACTTGGCGATGTCCTGGAGCCACTGCGGGAAGGTCGTGGTGGGCATCCACAGACCGCCGAGCATCGAGAGGCCGAAGTAGGTGATCATCGTGATCGGGCGGACCGCGTCCCCGCTGGCGAGGTAGCCGATGGCGACGCCGAGCGCGGCGAAGACCAGGCTGCCGGCCCAGATGGCGCCGGTGAGGGCGAGCCACTGCCAGGCGTCCAGCCGGACGTCCTTCACGGCCGCGGCGACGACGAAGACGATGACGATGGAGGGAAGGCTGACGACGGCCGCGCTCGCGGTCTTGGCGAGGACGTATCCGCGCCCCGGCAGGGTGGTCAGCCGCAGCTGCCGTACCCAGCCGCTCTCGCGCTCCTTGGCGATGCGCTCGCTGTTGCCCATCAGGACGGCGGTCAGGGCGCCGAAGGAGGCCATGGAGACCATCATGTACGTCGGCAGGGTGAGCCCGGTGCCGTCGATCTTGGTCTTGCTGTCGGCGTTGCCCGCGATGAGCAGAAACAGCGCGGAGGGGTAGATCACCGAGAAGAACAGGAACTTGCGGTTGCGCAGGGCGCGGGCGAGTTCCAGCTTGATGAGTGAGTTCACGACTGCTTGGCCTCCTCGGCCTCCGTGATGGCGACGAACGCCTGCTCCAGGCCGAGCCCGGCGACTTCGAGATTGCGGGGGTAGACACCGAGGCCGTACAGGGCGTGGACCGTGGCGTCGGCGTCGGTGGACTGGATGCGGACGGTCTGGCCGGAGACGCTGACCGAGGCCAGGAAGGGCAGCCCGCGCAGGGCCGACTCGTCGATCTCGCCCTCCAGGTCGAAGGAGACCCTGCGGGCACCCGCCTTGGCCTTGATCTCGGCGGCGGTGCCGTCGGCGAGGAGCCGGCCGCGATGCAGGACGAGGACGCGGTCCGCGATGGCGTCGGCCTCTTCGAGGTAGTGGGTGGCGAAGAGGACCGTACGGCCCTGGTCGGCCTGTTCGCGCATGGTGGCCCAGAAGGCCTGGCGGGCGGAGACGTCCATGCCGGTGGTCGGCTCGTCCAGGACGATCAGGTCGCTGTCGCCGGCGGTGGCGAGGGCGAAGCGGACGCGCTGGGCCTGGCCGCCGGAGAGCTTGTTGACCTTGCGGTCGGCGATCTGGGAGATGCCGGCGCGGGCCAGTACATCGGTGACCTTGTACGGCCTCGGGTGCAGAGCGCAGGCGAGCCTGACCAGTTCGGTGACCGTGACCTCGTCCATCAGGCCGCCGCTCTGCAGCATGGCGCCGACCCGCCCGGCGACGATCGCCTCCCGCGGGCTCGTGCCGAAGACGCTCACCGTGCCGCCGTCGGCCTGCTTGAGGCCGAGCAGCAGATCGAGGGTGGTGGACTTGCCGGCGCCGTTAGGACCGAGGAGGGCGACGGTCTCCCCCGGGTGCAGCGTGAGCGACAGCCCGTCCACCGCCCGCACGTTCCCGTAGGTCTTGCTCACCTGGTCGAACCCGACCACCGGGGCGCCGGTGGTCACCGCTGTCGTTGTCATGGCGACCATGGTGGCCGTGGGGGCCGGGTGCCGGGCAGTGTCGGGGGTCCTGAGTGCCGGATGACAGATGTCATACCGACGCCGTGACATGCGGGAGGGGCGCCCGGTGAACACCGGACGCCCCTCTTCGGGCCGGACTAGTTCGGGGTGGTGTCGATGACCGCGATCCGGTTGGTCCTGCTCGTCAGTGCCTGGCGGAGGGCGCCGTACACGTCCTGGGGCGTGACGGCCGTCTTCTTGCCGTTGGCCCGGGTGATGAGCACCCCGTCGAACGCCTGACCGTACAGCTGCTTCAGGGCATTCAGGTCCGGGGAGTCGGTGAGCTTGCCGTCGGGTGTCGCCTGCACCCGGAGGAACTTCCACAGCGAGTTCTGCGGGCTCATCGGGACCGAGTGCGCGGCGTCCGTCTGCACGGTGACCTTGGCGGACATCGCCGGCTCCGCGAACGCCTTCATCTCGCGGTCGACCTCGGCGTTGGAGACCGTCGGCTGCTGGGTGGTCGTCGGCACCGTGACCGGGGTGGCCGTGCCGGCTTCCACCATCGACCGGTAGGCCTCCTCGACCGCCTGCGTCGAACCGGCGGCGTCGATGCCCTTGCCCGCCTTGCCGTAGACGGCGACGGCCTTGCCGGACTGGAACTTGATCGTGCCCTCGGTGACCGAGCCGGAGCCGCCACCGGCGTCCTTCAGGGCGACCTGGAGCTTCTCCTCGTCGACCGGCATGACCGGCTCCACGACCCGCTTCTGCCCGAAGAGGGAGCCGATCACGGAGACGGGGTTGTAGTCGCTCGTCGCGGCCGCGCTGACGGTGGCGGTGGTGTCGAACTGGAGCCCCGCCTTGTCCGGCGTGAGCGAGACCGTCTTGCCGCCCACCGACAGCTTCAGCGGCTTGTTCACCCGGTCGCCGAACGCCTCGTCCAGCTTCTTGACGGCGTCGTCGCGGGTGCCGCCGCCGATGTCCACACCGAGCACGGTGGTGCCCTTGGGCACGTCGGAGTGGTTCATCAGCAGTCCGGCGCCGTACACACCGATGCCGGCGACGACCACGAGCCCGCCGAGCAGGGCCGGCTTGCTGCGGCCCTTCTTTTTCTTGGGCCTGCTCTGCGGGACGTTCGGCGAGACCGGCTCGGGCAGCTTCGGGGGCGTGTGCGACACGGCCCCGTCGGTGGCGGCGCCCGGCCCGAACGGCGAGGCCGCCGTGGGCGGGACGACCGGGATGCCGCTGGTCACGGTGTGTCCGGAGACGTTGTCCGCCGGGGAGCCATAGCCGGGCATCCCCGGTTCGGGGGCCGGCTTCTGCGGGGTGAGGATCGCGGTGTCGTCGCTCAGACCGCCGCCGGGGCCACGGTTCGCGGCGGGACCGGCGCCGGGGGTCCGGTGGCGGGGGCCGCCGACGGTGCCGGGGCCGGTGAAGGACTCGCCGGGCGCCATGCCGAGGTCGCCGGGTCCGCCGGTGACCGGCGGCACCATCGGGCCGTCACCGGTGACCGGACCGCCGGTCGGGCCCGCGGGGCCCTGCGGTACGCCGAGGCCGTTCGGACCGCTGAAGCCGTCAGGGCCGGCCGGGCCGACGCCCTGGCCATTGGCACCGCCGAAGCCGTTCTGGCCGCCGGGGCCGCTCTCCGCGAAGTACGGCAGGTCGTCGCGGCGCGGCTCGTCGCCGCCCGAGCCGGGACGGGAGCCGTTGCCCAGCGGGCCCGCGGCCAGCGCCTCGGTCACGTCGAAGGAGCCGGTGCCGCCGCCGTGCCCGGGGGCCACGGGTCCGCCGGTGGCGCCGGGGAGCCCCGCGCCGTTCGTACCGCCGGGACGGGAGCCGCCCGGCACGCTCATGGAGCCGACCACACCGCCGGGGCGTCCGGCGCCCGGCCGCGCGGCACCGGAGGTGCCCGCGCCACCCGGACGCGCGCCCTTGGCCGCACCCGCGCCGCCGGGGGCGGCCGTGCCCGTGCCCGAAGCGGTCGCACCGGTCGCGGAACCGCCGGGGATTCCGGCGCCGTTCGTGCCGCCGCCGGCCGGACCGCCCTTGCCCGCGCCCGACTTGCGGGGCGCGAACCAGTCACTGGTCTTCTCCTCGGCCGCCACCGCGGGCTCACCGGAAGGCTCGACGCTGCCGGCGGACTTCGGGGCGGGCGCCGGCTGCGCCTCGGCGGCCGCGCCGGTGTCGTCGTCGGGGGCCTCGGTGTCCGCGACGGGCGTGCGCACGACGACCGGCGGAATGGGCCGCGATCCGGGGATGTTGATCCGGATGCGCGTCGTCAGCGTGGTCTCGGTCTTTCGCTCCTCCGGCTGCGCGGCCGAACGGTCCGCGCCCGTACCGTCGCCGGAAACCTTGGGGGTCCCGTACGGCGGCGTGCCCGAGGGGTATGCGGCTCCGCCGCGCCCGTTGGGCCCGGAGGACGGACTGTCAGTTTCACGACTCAAGGCAGGTTCTCCCGGTTGGCTCCACCGCCCGTTTCGACCTTGCTCGGGCGGCTCGGCGGCGCGCACCACCATACTGGCCACTTCTGACGCGTATCCCGTGACCGCTGGGGAAACCCACACCGGACTCGCACGCGCACGCTATGGCGAATTGGTACGTCACTTGGCAAGTCGGGCGGCATCGCCGTCCGGTTGCCGCCCCGCCCCAAGGGTGGCGCAGATCACAGCCAGGGCCATGCCGCCCAGCAGGAACAGATAGGAGCCGCCCCCCGCACCGAACAGGAAGTCCCCTTCGGGGCGGCCGGCGGTGAGCAGGATGACGGTGACGATCCAGCCGGCCGCGGGGGCGACCGCCCCGGCGCGGCCGCCGGCGGCACGCGCCCCGCCGAGGAACAGCCCGGCCGCGCCCGCCAGGGCGAGCAGCAGCCCGCCGGGGAACCAGCCGGCCTGCACCAGCGCCCCGGCGAGGCCGACCAGGGCTCCGAGCACGAACAGGCCCACATGGGCGGCGATCCGCCCTGCGGAGGGGCGCTGCAGCGGCTGGGCGAGCATCGAGCCGCGTCCTGCCGAGCTCATGACGCCTCCTCGACGCCGGTCCCGGCGAACAGGTCGGTCTCCCGGGTCCGCGGGCGCTCTCCGCTCACCAACTCGTAGTACTCCGTGACGAAGACGGGCTGGGCCAGTTCGTTGGAGAGCGCGAAGTACGGTTCGGCCACCTCGATCTGGGTGGCGTGCGCGCGCATCGCGGCGGCCTTGGCGGTGGCGTACGCGGTGCCGTCGACCTCGGTGGTGACGCGCTCCTCGTCGACCACACCCGGGACGTCGTCGACGGAGGCGGGCTTGGCGAAGGGGAGACCGGGCAGATCGTCCCGAAGGCGGGCGAAGGCGTCCTCGGCGACCCGGCGCGGGACGCGGTTCCAGTAGACCTTGGGGATGCGCCAGCCGGCGTCGGCGGCCAGCTCCACGGCTCTCATCGCGACGCGGTGGGCCTGGATGTGGTCGGGGTGGCCGTATCCGCCGTTGTCGTCATAGGTGACCAGGACCTGGGGGCGGACCTCCAGGATCACCTCCGCGAGGTACCCGGCGGCCTCGTCGAGGTCGGCCTGCCAGAAGCAGGCGGGGTCGTCGTTGTCGGGCAGCCCCATCATCCCGGAGTCCGCGTACCGTCCGGCGCCGCCGAGCAGCCGGAAGTCGGCGACGCCCAGCTCCCCCATGGCACCCCGGAGCTCGCGCAGCCGGTACTCGCCCAGGGCGGCACCGGACAGATGCCCCAACTCGGGCGGAATGACCTCACCCCGCTCCCCGAGGGTGCAGGTGACCAGGGTGACCCGCGCTCCCCCGGCCGCGTACTTGGCCATGGTCGCGCCGTTGTTGATCGACTCGTCGTCCGGGTGCGCGTGCACCAGCAGCAGACGCCGGGCGGGCAGTTCCGTCATGTCCCCACCCTACGAGGCGGCGCCGACAGCGCCGCGCAGGGCCGGGCGCCCCGGGTCAGAACTTGATGCTGCCGATCATGCTCGCCACGTTCGTCGTCAGCTCGCTGATCGTCGGAGCGACGGTCGAGGAGGCGAGGTAGAAGCCGAGCAGGATGCAGACGACCGCGTGGCCGCCCTTCAGTCCTGACTTCTTGATCAGCAGAAAGACGATGATCGCCAGCAGCACCACCGCCGAAATCGAGAGTGCCACGGCGGCTCACCTCCAAAGATCCCAGGTACGCGGGGGTTCGGACTATGGGGGTTGTAGATCGGTACAGCAAATCCATACAGAAGCCAGCAGGGTCATACCCACTCAGCGGTAGTGATCATAACTATCCGTACTCGCGCATCGGTCGGCGCACGGCCGCACAAGGGGGCGCATGGCCAATATGGTCGGGGGATGACGACCGAGCCTGACTCCTTCCCCCGACGGCACGCCCGCACCCAGCGGTTCACGCTCGGCGCGCCGCGTGCGTTCACCGTGGCTCCCGACGGTTCCCGTGTCGCGTTCCTGCGTTCCCACTCCGGTACGGACCGGGCCAACTCCCTGTGGATTCTTGATGTGACGGACGGCCGGGAGCGCCTGGCGGCCGACCCGCGCGCGCTGCTGGGCGGCGCCTCGGAGCATCTCTCGCCCGAGGAGCGGGCGCGCCGCGAACGCAGCCGCGAGGGTGGTGCCGGCATCGTCGGCTACGCCACCGACACGGCCCTGGAATTGGCGTCTTTCGCCTTGTCAGGGCGGCTTTTCACAGCGGAGCTGAGGGCCGGCACGGCACGTGAACTCACGGTCCCCGGGCCGGTGATCGACCCGCGTCCCGCCCCCGACGGACGGCATGTGGCGTATGTCGCCGGGGGTGCCCTGCGAGTGGTGGGCGCGGAGGGCGACGGGGACCGGGCGCTGGCGGAGCCCGACGCGGACGGGGTCACCTATGGATTGGCCGAGTTCATCGCGGCCGAAGAGATGGGGCGTTCACGGGGCTTCTGGTGGGCCCCGGAGTCGGACCGGCTGCTCGTGGCGCGCGCGGACGACGCGCTGGTGGGGCGGTGGTGGATCGCGGATCCGGCCCACCCGGAGCGTGAGCCACAACACGTCGCGTATCCGGCGGCGGGCACCGCCAACGCGGACGTACGGCTGTTCGTGATCGGCCTCGACGGGACGCGCACGGAGGTTGCCTGGGACCGGGCGCGCTATCCGTATCTGGCGCATGTGCACTGGTCAGAGGCGGGTGCCCCGCTGGTCCTGGTACAGGCGCGGGACCAGCGCAGCCAGCTGTTCCTGGCCGTGGACCCGGAGTCGGGGGCGACCCGGATGGTGCATGCGGAAGAAGATCCAACATGGCTGGAACTTTTCCCTGGCGTGCCCTGCTGGAGCCCCTCCGGACAACTCGTGCGGATCGCCGACGAGGGCGGTGCGCGGGTGCTCGCGGTGGGCGAACGCCCGCTGACCGGAGCCCAGTTGCACATCCGTGCGGTGCTCGACGTCTCGGACGACGATGTGCTGGTCTCGGCCTCGGCCGGCGAGGAGTCCGAGGCTCCCGGCATCGGCGAGGTGCACGTCTACCGGGTGAACGAACTCGGCGTGGAGCGCGTCTCACAGGACCCCGGCGTGCACTCGGCGGTGCGCGCCGGGGGCGTGACGGTACTGATCTCCGCCGCGCTGGACCGTCCGGGCGCCCGTGTCCAGGTGCTGCGTGACGGAAAACCGACGGCGACTGTCCTGTCGTACGCCGAAGATCCCGGTATGTCCCCGCGGGTGACGCTCACCGAGGGGGGCGCACGGCGAATCCCGTGCGCCGTGCTTATGCCGCAGGACTACCACTCCGACACTCCCCTGCCGGTTCTGCTGGACCCCTACGGCGGTCCGCACGGACCGCGCGTGGTCGCCGCGCACAACGCGCACCTGACCTCGCAGTGGTTCGCCGACCAGGGCTTCGCGGTGGTCGTCGCCGACGGCCGGGGCACCCCCGGCCGCTCCCCCGCCTGGGAGAAGGCGGTGCACCGTGACTTCACGGTGTCCCTGGACGACCAGATCGAGGCGCTCCAGGACCTGGCGAAGCGCTATCCCCTGGACCTGTCCCGGGTGGCGATCCGCGGCTGGTCCTACGGCGGCTGGCTGGCGGGCCTGGCCGTGCTGCGCCGCCCGGACGTCTTCCACGCGGGCATCGCGGGGGCTCCGGTCACCGACTGGCGCCTGTACGACACCCACTACACCGAGCGGTATCTGGGCGACCCGGCCACGGACCCGGCGTCGTACGCGAAGAGCTCCCTGGTCACGGACGACGGCCTGTCCGCCCCCGCCGAGCCGCACCGCCCGCTGATGATCGTGCACGGTCTGGCCGACGACAACGTGGTGGTGGCCCACGCGCTGCGCCTGTCCTCCGCCCTGCTGGCCGCCGGCCGCCCGCACGAGGTGCTGCCGCTGTCCGGCGTCACGCACATGACCCCGCAGGAACAGGTCGCGGAGAATCTGCTCCTCCTCCAGGTGGACTTCCTCAAGCGTTCGCTGGCACAACCGCGCAAACACCCGTGAACTGCGTTAACGCGCAGGCAACTTCACGGAAGCGGTACCGATATACGGACGCGCGAGGCTGAACAGCGTACGGCCGTGCGGGTGCCGTGAACGGGCCGGGATGCACCATGTCATCCCGGCCCGTTGCCGTGTTCCTCCAAGGGGACCACCTGCTTCTCCTCCGCGAAGTGACATGCCGAGTCGTGCGCCGCGGGGCCCGTCGTGCGGCGGAACTCGGCGGGGACGGCGAGTGCCGGGACCTCCAGTGCGCAGCGCTCCTGGGCCTTCCAGCAGCGGGTGCGGAAGCGGCAGCCGGAGGGGATGTTCGTGGGGGACGGGACATCGCCCGTGAGGATGATGCGCTCGCGGTGTTCGCGGGCCTCGGGGTCCGGGACCGGGACCGCGGAGAGCAGGGCCTGGGTGTAGGGGTGCGTGGGGTGGTCGTAGATCTCGGCGTCCCTGCCGATCTCCACGATGCGGCCCAGGTACATCACCCCCACCCGGTCCGAGATGTGCCGCACGATCGAGAGGTCGTGGGCGATGAAGACGTAGGAGAGCTCGAACTCCGTCTGGAGCCGGTCCAGCAGGTTGACGACCTGCGCCTGGATCGAGACGTCAAGCGCCGACACCGGCTCGTCGGCGACGATCACGTCGGGGCGCAGCGCCAGCCCGCGTGCGATGCCGATGCGCTGGCGCTGGCCGCCCGAGAACTGGTGCGGATAGCGGTTGATGTACTCGGGGTTGAGGCCGACCACGTCCAGCAGCTCCTGGACCCTGCGGCGGCGTTCGCCCTTCGGGGCCGCCTCGGGGTGGATCTCGTACGGCTCCCCGATGATGTCGCCCACCGTCATACGGGGGTTGAGCGAGGTGTAGGGGTCCTGGAAGACCATCTGGATGTGGCGCCGCACGGCCTTCAGGGCCTTGCCCGAGAGCCTGGTGATGTCCTCGCCCTTGAATCTGATCGAGCCCGCCGTCGGCTGCTCCAGATTGCACAGCATCCGGGCGACCGTCGACTTGCCGCAGCCCGACTCGCCCACGAGGCCCAGGGTTTCGCCCCGGCCGAGCGTGAAGTCGACGCCGTCCACGGCCTTCACCGAGCCGATCTGCTTCCTGAAGAGGATGCCCCGGGTGAGCGGGTAGTGCTTGACGAGGCCGCTGACCTCCAGGATCGGCTCAGTCATGGAGGCACTCCCGCCAGAAGTGGCAGGCGCTGCCGCGCTCCTCCGAGACCTCGTACAGCGGGGGCTCGTCCGTGCGGCACACGTCCCGCGCCATCGGGCACCGCGGGTGGAAGGCGCAGCCCGGCGGGATGTCCATCAGGTTCGGCGGCAGGCCCTTGATGGCGTAGAGCTCCCGGCCCTTCTGGTCCAGGCGCGGAATGGAGTCGAGAAGGCCGCGCGTGTACGGGTGCGCGGGCGCCTTGTAGATGTCGTGGACCGGGGCCGACTCTACGATCCGTCCCGCGTACATGACGGCGATGCGGTCGGCGACGTCGGCGACCACGCCGAGATCGTGCGTGATCAGGATCAGCCCCATGTCGTACTCGCGCCGCAACTCCGCGAGCAGATCCATGACCTGGGCCTGGACGGTGACGTCGAGGGCGGTGGTGGGCTCGTCGGCGATGATCAGCGCCGGCTCCAGGGCCAGCGCCATGGCGATCATGATGCGCTGGCGCATACCGCCCGAGAACTGGTGGGGATAGTCGCGCACCCGCTGGGCGGCGCCCGGGATGCGCACCCGGTCCATCAGCTCGACCGCCCTGGCCCGCGCGTCCTTCCGTGACATGCCCCGGTGCACGACGAACATCTCGCCGAGCTGCTCGCCCACGGAGAGCACGGGGTTCAGCGCCGACAGGGCGTCCTGGAAGATCATCGCCATTGCGGTGCCGCGGATCCTTCTTCTCTCCTCCTCCTTCATCTTCAACAGGTCCTGGCCCCGGAAGAGGATCTCGCCGCCCGTGATCCGGCCGGGCGGCATGTCGAGAATGCCCATGATCGCCTGCGCCGAGACCGATTTGCCCGACCCCGACTCACCGAGCACCGCGAGGGTCTCACCCGCGTCCACGCCGTAGCCGACGCCGTTCACGGCCTTGGCGACCCCGTCCCTGGTCCGGAACTCCACGTGCAGATCACGCACTTCGAGCAGCACGGCGGCTCACCTCAGCTTCGGGTCGAGGGCGTCGCGCACCGCGTCGCCGAGCATGATGAAGGCCAGGACCGTGATCGCCAGGGCCCCGGAGGGCCACAGCAGCGCGTGCGGGGCGTTGCGGATGTAGGGGGAGGCGGCGGAGATGTCGATGCCCCAGGAGACGCTGGGCGGCTTCAGGCCGACGCCGAGATACGACAGGGTCGCCTCCAGCGAGATGTAGGTGCCGAGCGCGATGGTCGCCACGACGATCACCGGGGCGACCGCGTTGGGCGCGATGTGGCGCAGCAGGATGCGGGAGTTTGAGGCGCCCAGGGCGCGGGCCGCCTGGACGTAGTCGTTCTGCTTGACGGTGATGACGGAGCCGCGGGCGATACGGGAGATCTGCGGCCAGCCGAGCAGCACCATGAACCCGATGACCGGCCAGACCGTATTGCTTGTCACCACGGAGAGGAGGACGAGACCGCCGAGGACGACGGGGATCGCGAAGAAGATGTCGGTCGTGCGGGACAGGAGGGAGTCCCAGGCCCCGCCGAAGAATCCCGCGAGGCCGCCCAGGGCGGACCCGAGGAGCGCGACCCCGAGCGAGGCGCAGACGCCGACCGTGACGGACGTACGGGCCCCGTAGACGGTCCGTGTGTAGACGTTGCAGCCCTGGCCGTCGTACCCGAAGGGAGCGCCCGGCTGGGAGCCCTCCTGGGACTTGGCGAGGTTGCACTGCAGGGGGCTGCCGGAGGCGATCAGCGAGGGCCACAGGGAGATGACGACGAGGAAGAGGATGACGAGCCCGGAGACGATGAAGACGGGGTTGCGGCGCAGGTCCCGCCAGGCGTCGGACCACAGGCTGCGCGGCTTGGCGCGCGGCCCCGTGCCCAGCGGTCCCGCCGGAGTCCTCTCCAGCGTCTCGGCCTCGCTCGCCGCCAGGTCCATCCCGCTGCCGGCTCCGGTCCCCGCGATGGCGCGTTCGGGCTCGTGCAACTGCTCAGGCATAGCGGATCCTCGGGTCGAGTACGGCGTACAGCAGGTCCACGAGCAGGTTGACCACCAGGAAGACCAGCACGAGGACGGTCACGAAGCCGACGACCGTCTGGGTGTTCTGCCGCAGGATGCCCTGGTACAGCTGGTAGCCGACGCCGTGGATGTTGAAGATCCGCTCGGTGACGATCGCGCCGCCCATCAGCGCCCCGATGTCGGCACCGATGAAGGTGACGACGGGGATGAGCGAGTTGCGCAGCAGATGCCGGGTGACGACCCGGCGCCGGGGCAGGCCCTTGGCGACGGCGGTGCGGACGTAGTCGGACCGCTTGTTCTCCGCGATGGAGGTTCGGGTCAGGCGGGTGACGTAGGCGAGCGAGACGGCGGCCAGGACGAGGCCCGGCACGATCAGCTCGCCGAAGGCGGCCTCCTGGGAGACCGACGGCTGGATCCAGTGCCACTGCACGCCGAGCAGCAGCTGGAGCAGTAGGCCGGTGACGAAGGTCGGCACGGAGATCACGACCAGGGTGCCGAGGAGCACACCCGTGTCGACGGGGCGGCCGCGGTGCAGTCCGGTGACGACGCCCAGCGTGATGCCGATGACGATCTCGAAGAGGATCGCCACGATCGTCAGCCGGATCGTGACGGGGAACGCGGTCGCCATCAGCTCGGTGACGGGCTGGCCGTTGAACGCCGTGCCGAAGTCGCCGGTGAAGATGTTCCCCATGTAGGTCAGGTATTGCTGCCACAGGGGCTTGTCGAGGCCGAACTCCTTCTTCAGCTGGGCGGCCGTCGCCGGGTCACAGGCGCGCTCGCCGCACAGCCCCGCGATCGGGTCGCCCATCACGTTCACCATCAGGAAGATCAGCAGCGTCGCCCCGACGAACACCGGGACCATCTGGAGCAGACGCCGGACGACATAGCGCCCCATGGCGGCTCAGCCGACCTTGATCTCGTTGTAGACGGGGACGCTGAACGGGTTCAGCGCGACGTTGGACAGCCGCTCCGAGTAGCCCGCGCTGCCGTTCTGGTACCAGAGCGGGATGGCGGCCATGTTGTCCCGGACGACCTCTTCGGCCTGCTGGAAGGTGGAGACCGCCTTGGCGGTGTCGGTCTCGGCGTTGGCCCGGTCGACGAGCTTGTCGAACTGTGCGTCGGACCACTTGCCGTCGTTGGAGGATGCGTTGGTGTAGTAGAGCGGCTGCAGGAAGTTCTGGATCAGCGGGTAGTCCATCTGCCAGCCGGCCCGGAAGGGGCCGGTCATCTTGTGCCGGCCGATCTGGTTCCTGAAGTCCGCGAAGGTGCCGATCGGGTTGCCCACGCAGGCCTTGTCGTTGCCGAGCGCGTTGTTGATCGAGTTGCACACGGCGTCCACCCACATCCTGTGCGAGCCGGTGTCGGCGTTGTAGGTGATCTTGAGCTGTCCGCCCGGGAGTCCGCCGCCCTCCTGGATCAGCTTCTTGGCCCGGGCCGGGTCGTACTCGCAGGCGCTCCCGCACAGCCCTTCCTTGAAACCGCCCTCCGTGCCGAGGACCGGCGAGGTCCAGTCGCTCGCCGGGGTGCGGGTCTTCTGGAAGATCGTGTCGGTGATCTGCTTCCGGTTGATCGCCATGGACAGGCCCGTGCGGACCTTCGCTGAGCCGGCCTTGTCCCAGTCCTTGTCGTAGTACGGGAAGGCGAGGGTCTGGATGATGCCGGCCGGGGTGTTGATGTAGCGGTTGCCGAGATCCTTCTTGACGTTCCTCAGCTGCGAGGCGGGGACGTCGTCGACGAGGTCGAGGTTTCCGGCCAGCAGATCGGTGTAGGCGGTGTCGCTGTCCGTGTACACCTTGAGCGTCACACCGTCGTTCTGCGCCTTGTCGGCGCCGGGGTAGCCGTCCCACTTCGTCAGGGCCATCTGGAAGCCCCTGGTGTACGAGCCGATCATGTACGGCCCGTTGCCGACCGGCTTCTCCAGCCAGGCCGCGTGGTCGGAGAAGAACGACTGGGGCAGCGGCGCGAAGGCCACGTAGCCCAGGGTGTCCGGGAAGCCGGAGAACTTCTGGTTCAGCTTGACGGTGAAGGTCCTGTCGTTCACGACCTTCAGACCGGAGAGCGTGTCGGCGCTCTGTGAGCCGTTGGCCGGGTGGACCTTGTCGTACCCCTGGATGTAGCCGAAGAAGTAGGCGTTCTTCTGGTTGTTCTTCAGGCTCGCACCGTAGTTCCAGGCGTCCACGAAGGACTTGGCGGTGATCTTCTCGCCGTTGCTGAAGGTCCAGCCGTCCTTGATCGTGACGGTGAAGTTCTGCGAGTCCGGGGTGTCGATCTTCTCGGCGAGCATGTTCTGGGCCTGGCCGGTCTTCGGGTCGTACCGCTTCAGACCGCGGAAGATCATGTCGAGGACCTTGCCGCCCTGCACCTCGTTGGTGTTGGCCGGTTCAAGAGGGTTCTGCGGGTCGCCCCAGGAGGAACTGAGGACCGCGCCTCCCGTGCTGCTCCAGGCTCCGCCCCCGCACGCCGTCGCGACGAGCGCCACCGCCGTCGCACCGACGGCCCATCCGGCGTGCCTGGCTCCACGCATGGCGTGCCTCCTCCGAGAGCGCTGATCCATTACCGGTCAATATCAGCGCAAATGCTGCATATCGCATGTGTGCGCCACTCGAGAGGGGGCCTTTCAGGGGACAGGTCATCCGGATGCACGCAGGCCCCGCCGGGGGGTCGCGTCGATCTTGGGCGACGAATGCAATGGATCTCTGCGTAACGATGCCGAAACGTTGGATTGCGCCCCGCCGATGTACGCATTTCGACACACAGGCGTCCGCATATCGAACTCGTTGCCCGAATAGTCCAATTAGTCCGAACTAAAGCACAGAACGATTACAGCGCGCTACCCGCGTAGCTACGGAATGGTCAAGCGCGAGTAAAGAAGGTAAATAGACAACCAAGGCGACCGAGAATTTATTGACCTTGAATGAATTGCGTTGAAAAAGTCCGGCGTAGCCCGTAGGGGAGCGCCCTGCGGAGTCATCAGACCCTCCCTTGGGCCAGGAGCACCATGACCCCCCCAACTCCATCTGCGGCTGCCCCGCTTGAGGTGACCGACGAGAGCGTCGAGAAGTCGACCACTTCATCGGCCCCGAAGGGCAACGAGAGCCGCTCGCCGGGACGGCTTGCCTGGAATCGGTTCAAGCGTGACCGTACGGGCGTCATATCCGCCTATGTGGTGATCTTCTTCTTCGTCGTCGCGATCGGTGCGCCACTGATCGCCAAGCTCTACGGCAAGAACCCGTACGAGCAGTACGGTCAGGAGACCCCTGGGCTGCTCAACGACTTCGCCTACCCGGTCAAGCCCAACGGCGGCATCTCCGGCGACTTCTGGTTCGGGATCGAGCCCCAGCTCGGTCGGGACGTCTTCACGTTCCTGATCTACGGCATCCGGACCTCGCTGCTGATCGCCACCGCCGCCACGCTGCTGACCACTCTGCTGGGCGTGGTGATCGGCACCACTGCCGGCTACCTGGGCGGCAAGACCGACTACTTCATCGGCCGGGTCATCGACATTCTGCTGTCGTTCCCGTCCACGCTGTTCTTCATCGCCTTCATGCCGGTCGTCTACGGCATGTTCGTCCCCTTCGACGAGGATGTCCCGGCCTGGCTGCGGGCCACCTGCCTGATCCTCGTCCTCTCCGCCTTCGGCTGGGCCTCCATCGCGCGACTGCTGCGCGGCCAGGTGCTCGGCCTGCGTGAACGGGAGTTCGTCGAGGCGGCCAAGGTGACCGGCGCATCGCCGCGCCGCATCATCTTCAAGGAACTGCTGCCCAACCTGTGGACGCCGATCCTCATCCAGTCGACCCTCCTGCTCCCGGCCTACGTCACGGCCGAGGCGGGCCTCGCGTTCCTGGGCGTCGGCATGATCGATCCGACCCCGGACTGGGGCGTGATGATCGGGCGCGGCGCGCAGTTCTACTCGGACGACATCACCTTCATGATCTTCCCGGGCGTTTCGATGATCCTCTTCGTCCTCGCCTTCAACCTTCTCGGCGACTCGGTCCGCGACGCGCTCGACCCGAAGTCCAAGCGCTGAGTCCCACTCCGGTCCGGTCATCGTCGTCCGGCTGGTTGCACCTCCTCTCTCACTCCATCCACCCCTAGGCAGGTAAGCCATGTCCTTTTCCCGCAGAAACTTCCTCATAGCCACTGGTGTGGCGGCCGGCGCGACCACCGTGCTGAGCGCGTGCAGCAGCGGCAACGCGGGCGGCAGCGGTGCCAGCAAGGCTCCGTCGGTCGACAAGGCCAAGGCAGCCACCATCGATGTCGGCACCAAGGCCGACTCCACCGGTCCGGCTCCCGAGGTCCCGGGGGCGGTCAAGGGCGGCACGATCTACACGCTGGAGCAGATCGACTGGGACCACCTGGACCCCGCTCAGGTCTACTCCTCGTACGAGGGCGCCTGCTCGGTCCTGTTCCTGCGCGGTCTGACCGGCTACAAGATCGACTCCAAGGGCACCACCACCCTCGTCGGCGACCTCGCCACTGACGCGGGCACGGTGAAGGACGGCGGCAAGACCTGGTCCTTCACGCTCAAGGACAACGTGAAGTGGGAGGACGGCGCCGCCGTCACCATCGAGGACGTCCGCTGGACCTTCGAGCGCCTCTTCGCCAAGTTCGTCACCCAGGGTCCGCGTTACCCGCAGAGCTGGCTGCTCGGCGGCGACAAGTACAAGGGCCCCTACGAGGGCAAGCACCTCAAGTCCATCGAGGTGGACGGCAACACCATCACGTTCAAGCTGAAGGAGGCCCACGCCGACTTCAACTTCATGCTCGCGATGCGCGGCTTCTCCATCGTGCCGAAGAAGCACGACACCAAGGAGAAGTACGACAAGCGCCCGTTCTCCTGCGCCCCGTACAAGATCGCGAACCGCGACATCGGCAAGTCGGCGTCGCTGGTCCGCAACGAGCACTGGGTCGCCGAGACGGACCCGATCCGCAACGCCTACCCGGACAAGGTCGAGTTCCAGTTCGGCTTCCAGAACCTGGCGTCCACGGACCGTTACATCGCCGACCAGGGCAACGACCAGTTCACGCTGTCGGTGCTCAACGAGGTCGCCCCCGAGCGCCTCCAGAAGGTGATGACGAACCCGGCGCTCAAGAAGCGCGTCCTGACCCAGGTCGACACCACCTGTTACTACTTCGCGATCAACACCACGCGCGTCAAGGACGTCAAGGTCCGTCAGGCGCTCAACTACGCGTGGCCGTCGCAGCAGCTGAAGCAGATCCGTGGTGGCTCGCTCTCCTCGGCGACCGCGACCACGATCATCAGCCCGCTCACCCCGGGCCACAAGGACTTCGACCTCTACGGCAAGAAGACCAAGCCGATGGGTGACCCGGACAAGGCCAAGGCCCTGCTCAAGGAGGCCGGCAAGGAGGGTCAGACCGTCGTCATCGCGATGCAGCAGTCGGACAACTCCGTCAAGCAGGCCGTCGCGATCAAGAGCGCGCTGACCAAGGCCGGTTTCAAGCCGGTCGTCAAGCAGGTCGACAAGACGTCCTTCTACAGCCAGATCGGCCAGCTGGACAACAAGTACGACCTGTTCGCCGCGGGCTGGGGCCCGGACTGGCCGGCCGGTTACGCGGTCATCCAGCCCTGCTTCGACGGCAGCCAGATCGCCGACGGCGGTGTCAACTGGCCGCAGCTGAACGACACGGGCATCAACAAGGCGATCGCCGCCGCCACGGCCGAGACGGACCAGAAGAAGGCCGCGAAGATGTGGGGCGACATCGACGAGCAGATCATGCAGATCGCCGCGGTGGTTCCGGACTACAACCCGATCCGCAACTACTTCTACGGCTCCAAGGTCGGCGGCGTGATCTGGGACTCCGGCAACACCTGCATCGCTCTGGGCAAGGTCTACGCGAAGGCCTGATCCCGCTTCGGGGCGGCGGCCACCGCCGCCGCCCCGGTTCCCCCTCCGATCCACTCCCCACATCCCGGCGACGGCGCCCCGTCCGGAAAGTCACGCCATGTTCCGTTTTCTAGTCCGCCGTGTCATCGGCGCACTTGTCATTCTGCTGATCATCAGCGCCGTCACCTTCATGCTCTACTACGCGCTCCCGCGTGACCCGGCCCGTATGGCGTGCGGCAAGGTATGCACCCCGGAACTGCTCGCGCAGGTCCGGCAGAACCTCGGCATGGCCGACCCGCTGCCGGTGCAGTACTGGCACTGGCTGGAGGGCCTCTTCCTGGGCCGCGACTACGGCGGTCTCGGCAACTGCAACGCGCCCTGCCTGGGCTTCTCCTTCACCAACCGCGAGCCGGTCCTCGGCACCATCCTGGACCGCATGCCGCTGACCATCTCGCTCGCGCTGGGCGCCTCGTTCTTCTTCCTGATCATCGGCGTCGGCACCGGCATGATCGCCGCCGTCAAGCAGGGCAAGGCGGCCGACAAGCTCGCCAGCTCTTTCTCGCTGATCGGCTCCTCGCTGCAGATCTACTTCGTCGGCTACATCGCCATGTTCTTCCTGGTGCAGCAGCTCGGCATCCTCGACCAGCCGTCGTACACGCCGTTCACGGACAACCCGGTCAAGTGGGCCTCGGGGCTGCTGCTGCCGTGGCTGGTGCTGTCCATCATCTTCACCGCCAACTACACCCGTATGACGCGCTCCCAGCTGGTGGAGCAGCTCAGCGAGGACTACGTGCGCACCGCACGGGCCAAGGGACTGTCCCGGCGCTCCGTGTTCTTCCGCTTCGCCTGGCGTGGTGCGATGGGCCCGATCGTCACGATCTTCGGCATCGACATGGGCACGCTGATCGGCGGTGCCATCATCACCGAGTACGTCTTCAGCCTCCAGGGCATCGGCCGGCTCTCGCTCACCGCGGTGGACGCCAACGACCTTCCGATGCTGCTCGGCGTGACCCTGGTGGCGTCGGCGGCGATCGTCTTCTTCAACATCATCGTGGACGCCGTCTACGCCCTCATCGACCCGCGGATCCGGCTCGCCTGACCTCCGCCCACCCCGACCCCCCGCATCACCCCCCAGGAGCGTCACCGTGACGAGCACCGAACAGCAGCCGTTCCTCTCCATCAAGGACCTGAAGGTCCACTTCTCCACCGAGGACGGCATCGTCAAGGCCGTCGACGGGCTCAGCTTCGACCTTGCCAAGGGCCAGACGCTCGGCATCGTGGGCGAGTCGGGCTCCGGCAAGTCCGTCACCAACCTGACGATCCTGGGTCTGCACGACCGCGACCGGACTGCGATCGACGGCGAGATCCTGCTCGACGGCCAGGAACTGCTCACCGCTCCCGAGCGGCAGCTGGAGCGGCTGCGCGGCAACAAGATGTCCATGATCTTCCAGGACGCGCTGGCCTCGCTGTCGCCGTACCACACCATCGGCACGCAGATCGGCGAGACCTACCGCAAGCACACCGGCGCCTCCAAGAAGGAGGCCCGGGCTCGGGCGATCGAGATGCTGAAGCGAGTCGGCATCCCCCAGCCGGACGTACGCGTCGACGACTACCCGCACCAGTTCTCCGGCGGTATGCGCCAGCGCGCGATGATCGCGATGGCGCTGGTGTGCGACCCCGAGCTGCTGATCGCGGACGAGCCGACCACCGCCCTCGACGTCACCGTGCAGGCCCAGATCATGGACCTGCTCAAGGACCTCCAGCAGGAGTTCGGCACCGCGATCATCTTCATCACCCACGACCTGGGCGTCATCGCCGACATCGCGGACGACGTGCTCGTGATGTACGGCGGCCGCTGCGTGGAGCGTGGTACGAAGAAGGAGGTGCTGAGCACCCCGCAGCACCCCTACACCCTCGGTCTGCTCAACTCCATGCCGAGCCTCGACGGGCCGGTGGACGTGCCGCTGTCGCCGATTCCGGGCTCGCCGCCCTCGCTGCTCAACCCGCCGTCCGGCTGCCGCTTCCACCCGCGGTGCTCTTTCGCCGAGAAGGTCGCGGGCGGGCGGTGCTCCAGCGAGCGGCCGGTACTCGAAGTGGTGGAGGGCCGGGGCTCGGCCTGCCACCTCACGCTGGAGCAGCGCCAGGAATTCTTCGCCGACTTCGCCGGATCCCGGCACAAGTGACGGACACGAGACGGGACTTCACGACCATGAGCAACACAAACCCCCTCCTGGACGTCTCCGGGCTGACCAAGCACTTCCCGATCAAGGGCGGCTTCCCGATCCGGCGGACCATCGGCGCGGTGCAGGCAGTGGACGGCCTCGACTTCCAGGTCGCCGAGGGTGAGAGCCTGGGTCTGGTCGGCGAGTCGGGCTGCGGCAAGTCGACCACGGGCCGGCTCATCACCCGGCTTCTGGAGCCGACCGGCGGCAAGGTCGTCTACCGCGGCCAGGACATCACGCACGCCAACCGCAGGCAGCTCGCGCCAGTGCGTTCCGAGATCCAGATGATCTTCCAGGACCCCTACGCCTCGCTGAACCCGCGCCAGACGGTCGGCAAGATCATCTCCGGCCCGATGGAGATCAACGGCATCAACCCGGCCGGCGGCCGCGAGAACCGCGTCCGTGAGCTGCTGGACATCGTCGGCCTCAACCCCGAGCACTACAACCGCTTCCCGCACGAGTTCTCGGGCGGCCAGCGCCAGCGCATCGGCGTGGCCCGCGCGCTCGCCCTCGAGCCGAAGCTGATCGTCGCGGACGAGCCGGTCTCGGCCCTGGACGTCTCCATCCAGGCGCAGGTCGTGAACCTGCTGCAGAAGGTCCAGAAGGAACTGGGCATCGCGTTCGTCTTCATCGCCCACGACCTGGCGATCGTCCGGCACTTCTCGCATCGCGTCGCGGTCATGTACCTCGGTAAGATCGTCGAGATCGCCGACCGCGAAGACCTGTACGGCAACCCGCGCCACCCCTACACGCGGGCCCTGCTCTCCGCCGTGCCCGAGGCCACGGTGGACGAGACCCCGCGCGAGCGCATCCGCCTCGTCGGTGACGTGCCCTCCCCGATCAACCCGCCCTCCGGCTGCCGCTTCCGCACCCGCTGCTGGAAGGCGACGGAGAAGTGCGCCACGGAGGCCCCGCCGCTGGTCCAGGTCGACGGCAACAAGCCCGGCCACCTGACCGCCTGCCACTACCCGGAGACGGCGGACATGATTCCCGCGCAGCGCCTCTCCAAGGACCCCGAGACGGCGGCCTGACACACCCCTTTCCGTCAGCCGTCGCCTGCGGAACGGACTTTCACCGGCCCATTGACCCGAGCCCATGAACGTCCTGTTCCAGGGGACGAAGGCCCGTGCCTCCCCAGGCGCGGGCCTTCGCTGTACCGCCAACTCCCCTGGGCCGACAGGGCGTTGCCCCGAGTTCGGAACCTGACAAGAAGACGGCGGATCCCGCCGTACGGTTCACTCACGTATGACAAACTGCCGCGGTGGTCGATCATTCGTTCGCCGATCTTTCGCTTGCCGCCCTGTACGACAACCTCAACCCCTGGGGGCCGGCTGACGACTTCTATCTCGGCCTGGTGAAGGCCGCGGAGTCCGTGCTCGACGTCGGCTGCGGCACAGGGCAGTTGCTCAGGCGGGCACACGAGGACGGCCACCCCGGCCGGCTGATGGGCCTCGATCCGGCCGCCGCCATGCTCGTACAGGCACGACGGAACGCCCCTGCCGTGGAATGGGTGCTCGGGGATCTGCGGACGCGGCTGTGGGACGGCGAGTTCGAACTGGTCGTGATGACCGGGCATGCCTTCCAAGTGCTGCTGCACGACGAGGAGTTGCGTCTCTGTCTGCGCGCCGTGCGGTCGGCCCTGGCGGACGGCGGGCGGTTCGTCTTCGAGATCCGCAACCCGGCCGTCCGCGCCTGGGAGACGTGGACGCCGGACCGGGTGCGTGAGGTCACGGGCGCCGACGGCACGGCCGTACGCGTGTGGCACGAGGTCCAGGGCGGTCCCGTCGCGGGCCGGGTGACGTTCACCGAGACCTACGAGGGCGACGGCTGGGCCCGGCCCCGGGTCAGCCGGGCCACACTCCGCTTCCTGGACCCCGGCTCCCTCTCCGGCTTCCTCGCGGAGGCCGGACTCGAGGTCGTCGAACAGTACGGCGACTGGGAACGGGGGCCGGTGACCCCCGCGAGCCCGGAGATCATCACCGTGGCGGAGCGGATGGCTTAGGTCCTGTCGTCGAATCCCCGTCGTCCGGCCGGAGGGCCGGCCCTGCGGCGTCATGGGGGTCCCCCTGCTCGGGCGAAGCCGAGAGCGCGGGGGAGCGTGCTCTCGGCGTGCCGGGCACAGGCCCTCGTACTGGATGTACTGGGGGCTGCGCCCGGTGCGGCGAGTGGGGGTCCCCCCTGCTCGAAGAGCTTGGGGGAGCGTGCATGGCGTCGCAGGGCAGGCGGGAATATGACGACAGGGCCCAGCGGTCCTGTCAGCTGTCGCCCTCCTCCAACGCCGCCAGTGCCGGGTCCAGCACGATGTCCTCGTCCCGGGCCTCGATGGTCGGCTCCTCCGGGAAGTGGCACGCCGTCAGGTGGCCGGTCAGGTTGCCGGAGATCTGGACCAGCGGGGGCTCCTCGGCCGCGCACTTGTCCTGGGCCTTCCAGCAGCGGGTGCGGAAGCGGCAGCCGGACGGCGGGGAGATGGGGGACGGGACGTCGCCGGCCAGTCGGATGCGCTCGCGCCCGGCCGAGTCGCTTTCGGTGAGGTTCACCTCGGGCACCGCGGACAGCAGCGCGTGGGTGTAGGGGTGACGGGGACGGGTGTAGATGGAGTCGCGGTCGCCCACTTCGATGATCTTGCCGAGGTACATCACCGCCACACGCTGCGAGAAGTGGCGGACCACCGCGAGGTCATGGGCGATGAACAGGAACGCGATGCCCAGTTCCTGCTGGACCTCCTGGAGGAGGTTCACCACCTGCGCCTGAATGGAGACGTCCAGCGCCGAGACCGGCTCGTCCGCCACGATCAGCTTCGGTTCGAGTGCCAACGCGCGGGCCACGCCGATGCGCTGGCGCTGACCGCCGGAGAACTCGTGCGGGAAGCGGTTGTAGTGCTCGGGGTTGAGGCCCACGATCTCCAGGAGCTCACGAACGCGCTTCTCCCGGCCGCCCTCCGGCGCGATCCCGTTGACCTCCATCGGGTTGGAGATGATCCTGCCGACCGTCTGGCGCGGGTTCAGCGAGGAGTAGGGGTCCTGGAAGATCATCTGTATCTCGGAGCGGATGGGCGCCAACTGCGCCCGCGAGGCGTGGCTGATGTCCTTGCCCCGGTACGCGATCCTCCCGCTCGTCGGCTCCAGGAGCCGGGTGATCAGCCGGCCCGTCGTCGACTTGCCGCAGCCCGACTCGCCCACCAGGCCGAAGCTCTCGCCGACCCGCACGGTCAGATCGATGCCGTCGACGGCCTGGACATGGCCGACCGTACGCCGGATCGGAAAACCGCCCTTGACCGGGAAGTGCTTGGTCAGCCCGGAGACTTCAAGGAGCGCTTCTCCCTCCACGCCGCCGGCCGACTCGCGCGGAGCGGGGAGGACGAGGTCCTCTTTCATGCCGTGTCCTCCTGGCCCTAGCCCAGAGCGGGCTTGATCTCGTCGATGAAGATGGTCCGCTTCTGCTCGCCCGTCAGATGACAGGCGGAGGCCCGGTCGGGCGCCAGCAGCGGGCGTTCGTTGACACAGCGTCCGGCGCCCTGCACCCGGTCCTGGAAGGTGCAGCGCGGGTGGAAGCGGCAGCCGGACGGCGGGGTGAGCAGCGAGGGCGGGGTGCCCGGGATGGGCGACAGCGGGGCCGCCAGGTCGGAGTCCAGTCGCGGCATCGAGTTCAGCAGACCCCAGGTGTACGGGTGCTGGGGCGAGCGCAGCACCTCGTCGACGGTGCCGCGCTCCACCGCGCTGCCCGCGTACATCACCATGATGTCGTCGGCCATGTCGGCGATCACGCCGAGGTCGTGGGTGATGAAGACGATCCCGGAGCCGAACTCCTGCTGGAGATCCTTGAGGAGGTCGAGGATCTGGGCCTGGACCGTCACGTCCAGGGCCGTGGTCGGCTCGTCGGCGATCAGCAGGTCGGGGTCGCACACCAGCGCCATGGCGATCATCGCGCGCTGGCGCATACCGCCGGAGAACTGGTGCGGGTAGTCCTTCGCCCGCTCCTTCGGATTCGGGATGCCCACCTTGCCGAGCATCTCGACCGCGCGGTCCCAGGCGGCCCGCTTGGAGGCACCGTTGTGCTTCATGAACGGCTCGGCGATCTGGCGGCCCACCGTGTAGTACGGGGACAGCGCGGTCAGCGGGTCCTGGAAGATCATGGCGACCTTGTTGCCGCGCAGTTTCTCCAGCTCCGACTCCCGCGCGGTGGTCAACTCCTGCCCGTCCAGCAGGATTTCGCCCTCGACGGTGGTGAACATGGGGTTGTGCAGGCCCAGGATGGTCAGGTTCGTCACCGACTTCCCCGAGCCAGACTCCCCCACGATGCCCAGGGTCTTGCCGCGTTCCAGGTCGAAGGAGAGTCCGTCCACGGCCCGTACGATGCCGTCCTCGGTCTTGAAGCTGACGTGCAGGTCCCGCACGGACAACAGGGGACCCGCACCGGCCGGGACGGGAGCGCCGGCCTCCTTGGTCAGAGTGGTCACGAAAGTGCTCCTAAACGGCCTAGGCCAGCCGCACGCGCGGGTCGATGTAGGCGTAGCAGGCGTCGACGATGATGTTGAAGAGAAGGATCATGGTCGCGGAGAACAGCATCACGCCGAGCAGCAGCGGCAGGTCACTGAAGAAGACGGACAGCACCGCCAGTTGGCCGAGACCCGGCAGGCTGAAGGTGTACTCGGTGATGATGGCGCCGCCGAGCAGGGATCCCAGGTCGATGCCGAAGATGGTGACGATGGGGATCAGCGAGCCGCGCCAGGCGTAGCGGAAGAAGACGTACCGCCGGGACATGCCCTTGGCGCGGGCGGTGCGTACGTGTTCCTCCTGGAGCTGTTCGATCATCGACGAGCGCGCCATACGGGTGTACTGCGCGGCGAAGATCGTGGAGAGAACCACCCAGGGGATGATCAGGCCCGTGAACCAGGTGATCGGGTCGGCGGTGAAGTTGTTGTAGGCGGGTTTGTCGAACCAGTGGGTCTGGTAGACGAGGATCGCCAGGGCGAGCGGGCCGAGGAAGTAGATCTGCATCGAACTGAGCACCATCGCCCCGGCCGTGGCCGCCTTGTCGATGAGCGTGCCGCGCCGCCAGGCGGCGAGCAGGCCGCTGCCGAGACCGACGAGCAGGAAGCAGAACGCCGCGCCGAGAGTGAGCGAGACGGTGGTGGGCAGCCGGTCCATCAGCGTGGCCCACACCGGTTCGTTGGTGTGGTACGAGTACCCGAAGCAGGGCGCGGGGCAGGGGCCCTGGGCGAACTGGTTGCTGCCCATCACCAGGTTGTGCAGGAAGATCCAGTACTGCTCGGGTATCGACTTGTCGAGGCCGAGCACATGATGGATGTTCGCGAGGCTGGCCGGGTTACAGGTCTTGCCGCACATCAGCAGCGCCGGGTCGCGCGGCATCCCGAAGAACAGCAAGAACGTGACGATGCTCAGCAGGAAGAGAATGACGATGGCACCGAGGATCCGGCGGACGAGGAAGCGCAGCATGACAGGGGCAGCTCTCTGACGTCGGCGGGCCGGACGGTACCCGGTGCTCCCCCTCACTGAGGTGATGCACCGGGTACCGGGCGGGGACGGTTACTTGATGTAGAGGCGACGCGGGTCGATGCCGCCGATCACGTCGTCGTAGACAAGGCCGCCGACCTTGGAACCGGCGATCTGGGTCTGCTTGTAGTACGCCGTCGGAACGACGTTGACGACGTCCTTGACGAGGTACTGGTCGAGCTTCTCCCACTCGGCCGCGGACTTCACCGGGTCGGTGATCTGGTTGATGCGGTCGATCTCGCTGTTTACCTTGGGGTCGTTGACCTGCGAGTAGTTCTGCGCGCCGTCGGCGATCACGCGGCCGTCGTACAGCGGCGGGAGCACGGTAGAGGCGGACGGCCAGTCGGCACCCCACGCGGTGTGGAAGATGTCGTAGTTGTTGTTCAGCTTGGAGACCTGGTCGTAGTACGTCTCGGCCGGGATCTCCTGGCGCTGGACGTTGAAGCCGGCCTTCTTCAGGCCCGCGGCCATGGCGGTGGAGTACTGCTGGCCCTCGGGGGTGTTGATGTAGCCGAAGGTCAGCTTCATGTTGAGCTTGCCGGCCTTCTTCAGCAGCTCGCGGGCCTTGTCCGGGTCACCGGCGGGCTTCTTCTTCTTGCCCCACGGGTCGAAGGCCGCGTCGTAGCCGCTGACGGTCGGGGAGATCAGGCCGCCGGCGACCTCCATGGCGTCGGTGCCGCCGTAGGCACGGACGAAGGGGGTGATCGGCAGGGCGTAGGCGATCGCCTCGCGGATCGTCTTGTCCTTCAGCGCCGGGTGGCTCATGTTGATGTTCATCTGGCCCACGTACGGCTGGTAGCCGGAGACCGTGCGGGCCTTCATCTTCGGGTCCTTGAGGACGTTGGACAGGTTGCCCGCGTCCACCTGGTTGTTGAAGCTGAGGCCGGTCTGGTCGGCACCGCTGTCGGCGAGGAGCGCCTTGGTGGAGGTCTCGAACTGCTGGTTGAAGGTGATGTTGAACTGGTCCACGTACTGGTGGCGGATCGGGTCCGTCTTCGGGTCCCAGTTGGTGTTCTTGACCAGGACCATGGACTTGCCGGACTTGAAGGACTGGATCTTGTACGGGCCGGTGACCACCGGTGCCTTGTCGTACTTCTCCTTGGTGTCGCCCTTCTCGGAGACCGCCGCGTAGCCCGCCATGGCCAGCGCGTACGGCAGGTCGGGGTGGGGCGTCTTGAAGTGGAAGACGATCGTCTTGTCGTCCGGCGTCTCGAGGACGCTGCTGGGCAGGTGCTTGCCCTTGTACGGGCCGTCCTTGAGGAGCTTGCGGTAGGCGGCGCCCGGGGAGTCGGCGAGCCACTGCTGGAGGTAGGTCGGGCCCTGGTTGATGAACGGCGCGAAGAGCCGCTCGATGGTGTGCCGGATGTCCTTGGAGGTGATCGGGGAGCCGTCCTGGAACTTGATGCCGTCCTTCAGCGTGTACTTCCAGGTCTTGCCGCCGTCCGTGGTGGTACCGGAGTCGGTGGCGAGGTCACCGACGACCTCGTGCTTCGAGCCGTCGTTGCTGGTCGCTTTGTAGCCGGTGAGGCCTCTGTGGAGCAGCGTGGCCAGGGAGCCCTCGTCGGACACATAGATCTGGCCCGGGTCGAGGTGTGCGTAGCTGTCGCGCTGCAGTACTTCCATGGTGCCGCCGGGCTTGGCGCCGGGTACGTCGGCCGCCGGGCCGGTGGAGTCCGCCGTGCCGCCGAACTTGATCGACGCCTGCTGGCGCTTGGCGTTCTCCTGGTCCTTCTTGTCGTTGCCACCGCTGTCGCTGCCGCCCTTGCTGCAACCGGTGAGCACAAGAGCTCCGGCCGCGAGCACGGAGAGTGCGCCGTAGACGTGGCGTCCGCCCCTACTCATCACTCAGTTTCCCACCCATCTTGTGTGTCACCGGTGCCCCGTCTGCCACCAGTGCGGAAGAACTGCCGTGGAGAAGATGTGCAAGTGCCCGGTCAGCGAGCGGTCTTGGGGTCGAAGGCGTCCCTGACCGAATCCCCGAGCAGGTTGAACGCGACGATGAAGATGATCATCGAGATGCCGGGGAAGAACATGTAGGTGATGTCGTTCTGCATCACCAGTTCGGTGGACGCCTTGGAGAACATCTGCCCCCAATCGGGCGTCGGTTCGACGATGCCCACGCCCAGGAAGGAGAGACCGGCCTCGGCGGTCACAAAGCTGGGCAGCAGATACGTCGACTGCACCAGGAGCGGTGTGACGACGTTAGGCAGGATCTCCTTGCGGATGATCCGCCAGGGCGAGGCCCCGCTCACCTTGGCCGCTTCGATGAACTCCCGTTCACGCAGGGCGAGTGAGGTGCCACGCAGAATACGGGCCAGGCTCATCCAGCCGAGGAACCACTGGACGAGGATGAGCGCGACCACGCGCACGTACGTCGGTGTCTCGTCGCGCGGGCTGACGAACAGTGAGACCACGACGGGCATGCTGGCGATGAAGAACAGCTGCGCCGGGAAGGCGAGCAGGAAGTCGATGACCCGGCCGATGAAGAAGTCGGTCCTGCCGCCGAGATAGCCGGCCGCGACGCCCAGCACGATGCCGGTCAGCACGACCGCGATCGTGACGGCGACCGAGATCATCAGCGAGGTGCGGATGCCGTAGATGAGCTTGGTGAAGACGTCGTAGCCGTTGCCGGGTTCGAGGCCGAACCAGAACTCGCTGCTGATGCCGCCGTTGGGCTGCACGGGCACACCCGCGCTGTCGAAGAGTTCGGGGCGTTCGTCCGCGTACACCGTGTACGGATCCTTGCCGTACAGCTTGGCGATCAGCGGCGCGAGCAGCCCGACCAGGAAGAAGAAACCCACGACGTAGGCCGAGATCACGCCCGTACGATCGCGCTTGAAGCGGATCCACATCAGCTGGCCGGGGGACCGGCCTTCGAGTTTGGCGGCTTCGGGCTGCGCCTGCGGCCCCGGGTCGCCACCGACGGCCACCGTTGTCCCGCCGCCCTCAATGTCGATAGGACTTGTCACTGTTCGTCCGTTTCACAAGTGTGGGTGTGAGAGGCGTCCAGGTACTCCGAGCCACGCGAATCCGCAGTGGGACGCGCGTAGTTGAGCGGCCGCACTGAGCGGTCGCGGGATTCTCAGACCTGGTCGCCGGACGAACGGCCGGAATGACCACGCATGGGGGTTCCTCCTCATGACATCACGTGTTCACCAACGGGAGGGGGTAACCGTCCTCGTCCTCCGACACCCCTGACGGAGGGTCAGACACCCCCTGGTGCTCGTGAGTCGGCGCTGTCCCCACAGCGCGAGACCCATTGACCCGAGCGCTACGCGGCTAACTATCTGCCATGGGCCGACCACCGACCACCGTTCTTAAATCTCAATTCAGTCACAGCTCACGCGTAGACCTTCCAAAATCTGGACAAACTGTTCGACCGAAGAAGGGCGCGAAACGGACGTGTTACATGGGTATCGGGCAGCGATCTCCGCAATACGGACATCAGCCACCAGAAAACGGGTTGCAAAAAGCCCGGGTGTCCCCATCATGGGGACACCCGGGCCGGGCTGAGGGTCCGTTGTGCGTCAGCCGTGCTTGGCGCGGCTCGCGGCGCGTGCGCGCTCGCGGGCGTCCAGGTTCACCTTGCGGATGCGGACCGCCTCCGGGGTGACCTCGACGCACTCGTCGTCGCGGCAGAACTCCAGCGACTGCTCCAGCGACAGCTTCCGCGGCGGCACGATCGACTCGGCCACGTCGGCCGTCGAGGACCGCATGTTGGTGAGCTTCTTCTCCTTGGTGATGTTGACGTCCATGTCGTCGGAACGGGAGTTCTCGCCGACGATCATGCCCTCGTACACCTCGGTGCCCGGCTCGACGAAGAGCACACCGCGCTCCTGCAGGTTCGTCATCGCGAAGGCGGTGACGGCACCGGCGCGGTCGGCGACCAGGGAGCCGTTGTTACGGGTCTGCAGGGCGCCGAACCAGGGCTCGAAGCCCTCGTGGATGGAGTGGCCGATGCCCGTGCCGCGGGTCTGGGTCAGGAACTCGGTACGGAAGCCGATCAGACCGCGGGAGGGGACCACGAACTCCATGCGCACCCAGCCGGAGCCGTGGTTGGACATGTTGTCCATACGGCCCTTGCGGACGCCCATGAGCTGCGTGACCGCACCCATGTGCTCCTCGGGCACGTCGATCGTCATGCGCTCGACCGGCTCATAGACCTTGCCGTCGACGTCCTTGGTGACGACCTGGGGCTTGCCGACGGTGAGCTCGTAGCCCTCCCGGCGCATGGTCTCGACCAGGATGGCGAGCGCCAGCTCACCACGGCCCTGGACCTCCCAGGCGTCCGGACGCTCGGTCTCCAGGACACGGAGGGAGACGTTACCGATCAGCTCGCGGTCGAGGCGGTCCTTGACCTGGCGGGCGGTGACCTTGCGGTCCTTGACGGCCGCCTTCGCGTCGGCGCCCTTGCCGGTGCCGCCGCGGCCGACCAGCGGGGAGGTGTTGGTGCCGATGGTCATGGAGATCGCGGGCTCGTCGACCGTGATCAGCGGGAGCGGGACCGGGTTCTCGGGGTCCGCGAGAGTCTCGCCGATCATGATGTCCGGGATACCGGCGACGGCGCAGATGTCACCCGGGCCGGCCTTCTCGGCGGGCTTGCGGGTGAGGGCCTCGGTCATCATCAGCTCGCTGATGCGCACGTTGCTGATCGAGCCGTCGCGCTTGATCCAGGCCACGGTCTGGCCCTTGCGCAGCTCGCCCTGCTCGACGCGGAGCAGCGCGATACGGCCGAGGAAGTTGTCGGCGTCCAGGTTGGTGACGTGGGCCTGGAGCGGCGCTTCCTCGTCGTAGGTCGGGGCCGGGATGTGCTCCAGGATCGTGGAGAAGAACGGCTCCAGGCTGGTGGAGTCGGCCGGCACCGTACCGTTGTCCGGCTTGGTCAGCGAGGCGATGCCGTCACGGCCGCACGCGTACACGATCGGGAACTCGATCTGCTCCTCGTCCGCGTCCAGGTCGAGGAAGAGGTCGTAGGTCTCGTTGACGACCTCGTCGATGCGGGAGTCCGGGCGGTCCGTCTTGTTGATGCACAGGATGACGGGCAGCCGCTGCTGGAGGGCCTTGCGCAGCACGAAGCGGGTCTGCGGCAGCGGACCCTCGGAGGCGTCGACGAGCAGCACGACACCGTCGACCATCGACAGACCGCGCTCGACCTCGCCGCCGAAGTCGGCGTGGCCGGGGGTGTCGATGATGTTGATGGTGATCGGCTCGCCGCCGTCCTTGGGGTGGTACTTCACCGCCGTGTTCTTGGCGAGGATCGTGATGCCCTTCTCACGCTCCAGGTCGTTCGAGTCCATGACTCGGTCGTCGACCTGCTCGAGCTGGTGGGCGGCGAAGGCACCGGCCTGCTTCAGCATGCCGTCGACGATGGTCGTCTTGCCGTGGTCGACGTGGGCGACGATGGCGACGTTGCGGATGTCGTGGCGCGTGGCCATATTGCGACGTACTCCCGGAGTGTGAGGAAGGCCCTCTGTGTACGTCCGTGTGACGCGGGCCCTGCCGGGCTTGACATGCCACGGCCTCACCCCATGTTACGTGGCCCAGCGGGAGGCGGCTTCCGCAGGGCCGCACAGGGCCTACTTCGCCGACGGGCTCGGGGATGCCTTCGCACCCTTCTTCAGGAAGCCCATGTCCTCGTAGATCGGTGTCTGGAAACCGAAGGCACCCGCGTTGACCAGGCCCTTCCTGGCTCCGATGAGCTGGGGACGCTGATAGAGGGGCAGCGAGCCGGCCGCCGCCCAGATGCGGGAGTCGGCCTTGCGGATCAGGTCCTTGGCCTCGTCCTCGTCGAGGGTGGCGGCGGCCTCGTCGAAGAGCTGGTCGATCTGGTCGGTGCCGACGCGGGTGTAGTTCTGCTCGACGCTCAGGGAGCCGTCGGCGGCCGGGACCGGCTTGGCGTAGACGGGGCGGGCGTCGGTGGCGGGGTAGGCGGAGGACGGCCAGGAGTAGAGGGCCAGGTCGTACTGGCCCGAGGCGATGTGGTCCCTGAAGTAGCTCTCGTCCGAGACCCTGGTGATCTCCGTGCGGATGCCGACCTTCTCCAGCATCTGCGTGATCCGGTCGGCGACCGAGCGCAGGCCGTCCGAGCCGGGACCCGAGGGGATCACGAAGCGGAGGGTGAGCGCCTTGCCGTCCTTGGCCAGCGTCCCGGCGGCGGCTCCGGCCGGGGCTGCGGTGCCCTTGGGGGCGTACGCACCGGGTGCGCCGCCCTGCTGCAGATGCCGGTCCGTGTACTGCCTGCCGTCCTGTGCGAGGTGTCTGCCGCCTTCGTCACCGGTCGGCTCGCGGTGTTTGTTCTTGTGGTCCCTGGGGTCCTTGTCGTCCTCGCCGACGATGTACACGCCGTCGTCGCCGCCGTTGGACTGGTCGGCGGGGTTGCCCTTCGGTCCGGCCGCCTTCTCGGACTTCTTCTGCTCCTTGACCGGCCCGCCGAGCACCCATCCGGCCTTGGCGAGCAGCGCCTGCGCCTCCTTGGTGTCCTGGCCGCCCAGGGCGCCGCTGCTGTCGGCGTAGTCGGTCTGCCCGGCGAGGGCCAGGTGGCTGCCGACGGGGACGGCGGGCAGGCCGAGCGGCGTCAGGACGATCTTGGCGAGCGCCGTGCGGTCCAGGGAGCGGGCGACGGCACGGCGGACCCGCTCGTCGGCAAGGGGTCCCCCGGAGCCGTTGAGGGCGAGCTGGGTGTAGGCCGGTTCCAGCGACTTGCGCACCTCGACGCCACGCAGCTGGTCCTGCTCGCGGCGGTACGTCGTGATGGCTTCGCTCACCTTCTCCCGGCTGCCCTTGACCTGCTCGGGGTCGAGGCCGTGGGCGAGAGCCCAGGAGCGCAGCTTCTTGGCGGAGATGCGCCCGGCGCCCTGCAGGGGCGTGCCGGTGCCCCCGTCGCGGCCGGCGATGGTGATGCGCTCGACCTCGGCGGGGTCGATCTCGGCCAGGTCCACGGTGCCGTCGGCCAGCGCGGCGGCCCGCTTGTCGCGGGGCACGGCGTGCAGCACGATCTCGGACAGCTTGGTGGGGCGACCCCACCAGCGCGGACTGCGGGTGAGGACGACGTCCTTCTTGGCGGTGTCGACCTTGGCGACCTTGAACGGCCCGGCGCTGATCTGCAGCTTGCGGCGCGCCCCGTCGTTGAAGGCGTCCGGGGTACCCATGACGTCCTTCGGGTACAGCGGGGAGAACAGTGACTTCCAGTCGGCGTAGGGGCGGCTGAAGGTGACCCGGACCTCCAGGTCGTTGGCGCCGCGTTCGATCTTGGCGATGCGGTCGTAGCCGGCGTTGTGGGCGGTCCAGTAGGCGGCGTCCTTGCCGGACAGCGCGCGCCACTGGGCGGCGAAGTCGGCCGCGCCGATCTCCCGGCCGTCGCTCCAGACGGCCTGCTGGTTGAGCTTGTACAGGACGACCTGGCGCGGCTCGGTCTCGATGACCTTGGCGGACTCCAGATAGTCCGGGTTGCGGACCGGGCGCCCGTTCTGGTCGGTACGGAACATCGAGGGCAGGACGGCCTGCGCGACCCGGGTGGTGCCCCCGTCGGCGTCGGCCTGGAAGGTGTTCAGGGTCTCCGGGACGGCGTCCACCGCCCAGCGCAGGGTGCCGCCCTCGGCGACCAGGTTCCGGGCGGCGGGTGCGATGTCCTGCCCGGCCAGCGGACGGCCCGCCTCGTCGTCCCCGGAGCTGCAGCCGACGAGGAGGGTTACCGCGAGCGCGCCGGCGGTGAGGAAGGCGACCGAGCGCATGACCGCGCGCAGTGCGACGCCGTCGTGGGACATCTGCTACCTCCGGGGAGCCCGGTGACACGGGTGTGGTCTGTTCACATTTGGCGGTATTTTGGTGCTGATCAGATGTACGGACCCCACTGAAGAGGAAAGGGTTCGCCTGTCGGGGGCGACACGGCGGCGGGGGCTCGTAAGCCCACCCGTGCGGCGCAACACGCGCTCCCGGCGCATACAGAGCGCGCATGCGGGCGTGCGGTGGAGGCGCGCAATCCGCCAATCGCTGCACATGCCTTCACATCTGCAGGTGTGACGCGCAACACTCGCAGGCGCATGAACGTTGCCACCTAGGACCACGAGGTCCGCGGGAAGTGAGGTCACGTCATGTCCGTGCACGACGACCTGACGTCAGTCCAGCGTTGTCTCGACGACCTGTTCCGGTCCGTCGGACGCCTGGAGCAACAGCTCGGGAGCGGCGGACTGGAGATGCGCCGCGTCCGCGCCGACGCCGATCACCTGCGCGAGAGCGTGGCACTGCTGCGCGAGGCCGCCCCCGGCCTCGGCCAGCCGCGTCGCCCCGATCTCGTGACCATCTCCGACACGCCGTACGACATCAGCCTGTGGACGGACTCGGACGACGAGGGTCTCGGCGCCCGCGACCGGCACGCCCCCTAGGAGCGCTGCCCGCAGGCCGCCCAGGGCGTGCCCGCAGGCACTCCCACAACCCGAACCCGACCGGAGTCATGAGTTGGCCACTGGTACGGAACCCCATATGAACAGCGGCGGCGTACACACCGATACGCGCGCCGCGATCGCCGCCCCGCATCTGCGGACCGACCGCTGGTGGCTGGCCCCGGCCGTCACCGCGGCCGGTCTGTTCGCCTTTGTCGTCTACTCGACCTGGCGAGCCTTCGCCAATGCGCGCTACTACGCGGCGCCGTACGTCTCACCCTTCTACTCGCCGTGCCTGGCGGAGAACTGCCGGACCATGCACGCGGGCCCGAACGCCGATCTGTTCGGCAGCTGGTGGGCGATCTCCCCGGCGATCATCATCCTGATCTTTCCGCTGGGCTTCCGCCTGACCTGCTACTACTACCGCAAGGCCTACTACCGCAGCTTCTGGGCCTCCCCGCCGGCCTGCGCGGTGGCCGAGCCGCACAAGAAGTACACCGGTGAGACCCGCTTCCCGCTGATCCTGCAGAACATCCACCGGTACTTCTTCTACGCCGCCCTCCTGGTCGCCGGAGTGCTCACCTACGACACGGTGCTGTCCTTCCGCGACGAGCACTACCGCTGGGGCCACATGGGCCTGGGCACCCTGGTCTTCCTGGTCAACATCGCCCTGATCTGGGCGTACACCATCTCCTGCCACTCCTGTCGGCACATCGTCGGCGGGAAGCTCAAGCACTTCTCGAAGCATCCCGTGCGCTACAAGGCGTGGCAGTTCGTCGGGCGGCTGAACGCCCGCCACATGCTGCTGGCCTGGGCGTCGCTGGTGAGCGTGGCGCTCGCCGACTTCTACGTCTATCTGATCGCGTCCGGTGTCTTCGACGATCCGCGCTTCTTCTAGATTGGGTGGGGCCTTCTGATGTCCGTGGTCGACCGGCAGGAGTGGGACGTCGTCGTGGTCGGTGCCGGCGGTGCCGGGCTGCGCGCCGCGATCGAGGCCCGGGAGCGGGGCGCCCGTACGGCGGTGATCTGCAAGTCGCTGTTCGGCAAGGCGCACACAGTGATGGCCGAGGGCGGCATCGCCGCGGCGATGGCCAACGTCAACGTGCACGACAACTGGCAGGTCCACTTCCGCGACACCATGCGCGGCGGAAAGTTCCTCAACCAGTGGCGGATGGCCGAGCTGCATGCGCAGGAGGCCCCGGACCGGGTGTGGGAGCTGGAGACCTGGGGCGCGCTGTTCGACCGCACGAAGGACGGGAAGATCTCCCAGCGCAACTTCGGCGGCCACGAGTACCCGCGCCTCGCGCACGTCGGCGACCGCACGGGCCTGGAGCTGATCCGCACCCTCCAGCAGAAGATCGTCTCCCTCCAGCAGGAGGACCATCGCGAGACGGGCGACTACGAGTCGCGGCTGAAGGTCTTCCAGGAGTGCACGGTCACCCGGGTCCTCAAGGACGACGCATCCATCAGCGGCTCCGCCGCCGGGCGCGTGTCCGGGGTCTTCGCGTACGAGCGGGAATCCGGCCGTTTCTTCGTCCTCGAAGCGCCCGCCGTGGTGATCGCGACGGGCGGCATCGGCAAGTCCTTCAAGGTCACGTCGAACTCGTGGGAGTACACGGGCGACGGGCACGCCCTCGCGCTGCTCGCCGGGGCGCCGCTGCTGAACATGGAGTTCGTGCAGTTCCACCCGACGGGCATGGTCTGGCCCCCGTCGGTGAAGGGCATCCTCGTCACGGAGTCCGTGCGCGGCGACGGCGGGGTGCTCAGGAACTCCGAGGGCAAGCGGTTCATGTTCGACTACATCCCGGACGTCTTCAAGGAGAAGTACGCGGAGTCCGAGGAGGAGGGCGACCGCTGGTACGACGACCCGGACAACAACCGGCGTCCCCCTGAGCTGCTCCCCCGCGACGAGGTGGCCCGTGCCATCAACTCCGAGGTGAAGGCGGGCCGCGGCTCCCCGCACGGCGGGGTCTTCCTCGACGTGTCGACGCGTATGCCCGCCGAGGTCATCCGGCGCCGGCTGCCGTCGATGTACCACCAGTTCAAGGAGCTGGCCGACGTCGACATCACGGCGGAGGCGATGGAGGTCGGGCCGACCTGCCACTACGTGATGGGCGGCATCGCGGTCGAGTCCGACACGGCGGCGGCGCGCGGGGTGCCCGGTCTGTTCGCGGCCGGCGAGGTCGCGGGCGGTATGCACGGCTCCAACCGGCTCGGCGGCAACTCGCTGTCCGACCTGCTGGTGTTCGGGCGCCGGGCGGGCTGGCACGCGGCCGAGTACGTGGCGGGGCTCGCGGACGGACGGCCCCCGGTGGACGACGTCCAGGTCGACGCGGCGGCCGCGGAGGCGCTGCGCCCGTTCTCGGCGGAGGGACCGGTACCGGGCGAGGAGCCCGAACGGGGCCGCCCGCCGGAGAACCCGTACACCCTCCACCAGGAACTCCAGCAGACCATGAACGACCTCGTCGGCATCATCCGCCGCGAGGGCGAGATGGCCCAGGCCCTGGAGAAACTCGCGGACCTGCGGGTACGGGCCCGCCGGGCCGGTGTCGAGGGTCACCGCCAGTTCAACCCGGGCTGGCACCTCTCCCTCGATCTGCGCAACATGCTGCTGGTCAGCGAGTGCGTGGCGCGGGCCGCCCTGGAGCGCACGGAGTCGCGCGGCGGGCACACCCGCGAGGACCACCCGACGATGGACCGCAGGTGGCGCCGTATCAACCTGCTGTGCGGGCTCGCAGACCCGACCGGCGGCCTGGCCGCGACCGACCCGGTCCAGGGCCAGATCGAGCTCACCCGCGAGACCACCGAACCCATCCGCCCGGACCTGCTCGCCCTCTTCGAGAAGGAGGAGCTGGTCAAGTACCTCGCCGAAGAGGAGCTCTACGAGTGAGCAGCTACGAGGCCCGCTTCAAGGTGTGGCGGGGCGACGTCGAGGGCGGCGGCCTGGAGGACTTCGAGGTCGAGGTCAACGACGGCGAGGTGGTGCTCGACATCATCCACCGCCTCCAGGCCACCCAGGCGCCGGACCTGGCCGTGCGCTGGAACTGCAAGGCGGGCAAGTGCGGTTCGTGCTCCGCGGAGATCAACGGGCGGCCGCGGCTGATGTGCATGACGCGCATGTCGGTCTTCACCCGCGAGGAGACGATCACGGTCGCTCCCCTGCGCGCCTTCCCGGTGATCCGCGACCTGGTGACGGACGTCGGCTTCAACTACGAGAAGGCCAGGGAGGTTCCGTCGTTCGTGCCGCCGGCCGGCGTCGGTCCGGGCGAGTACCGGATGATGCAGGAGGACGTGGACCGGTCACAGGAGTTCCGCAAGTGCATCGAGTGCTTCCTGTGCCAGAACACCTGCCATGTGGTGCGCGACCACGAGGAGAACAAGAAGGCGTTCGCCGGGCCGCGCTTCCTGATGCGGGTGGCCGAACTGGACATGCACCCGCTGGACGCGGCGGCCGAGACCGGCCTGGACCGCAAGAGCACGGCCCAGGACGAACACGGCCTCGGCTACTGCAACATCACCAAGTGCTGCACGGAGGTGTGTCCCGAGGGGATCAAGATCACGGACAATGCGCTGATCCCCTTGAAGGAACGGGCCGTCGACCGGAAGTACGACCCGCTGGTGTGGCTGGGGTCGAAGATCAGGAGGCGGACTTCGTAGGGGGCAGTCGCGGTGTACGGCCGGGGCGCTGGGCCAGTACCTGAATGCCCAGGCTCCCCATGAACATGAACCAGCCGATGAGCGGGATCACATCCATTTTCTCGGGGAACACGCCCAGGAACATCCACAGGGACATCCCGACCGCCCCGAGCAGCTGGCTGTACCCCCACAGCTTCGGCCGCAGGATGCGGCGCCGACCGAACGGCACCACCCAGCCGGTCGTGATGCCTGCGATGCCGAACACCGCCATCAGCGTCACGACCAGCGCTGCCGCGACGACCAAGTACATGTGCATGACGGTCATGGTGCCACCAGAGCCAGCGCCTGGACCACGTTGTACTCCGCGATACCGCGTATGGATTCCGTATCGGGGAAGTCCCCGTCGAGCAGGCGCAGCGGGCCCGCGACGAGGTTCAGGTGCATGGCCAGCCGGTAAAGGCGCAGGCGGGCCTCGTCGAGACCGGGGGCGCGGAGGACGTCGTACGCGGGGCCGAAGCGGAGCCGCAGGAACACGTGCTCCCACTCGGCGTCGAAGTACATCAGGCCCTCGATGTCGATGAGCACCGGGTTCCCGCCGGCGTCCACCAGGACGTGGTCCGGGCCGAGTTCGCCGTGGATCAGGCAGTGACGGGCGCGCGGGCGGACCTCGGCGGCCAGGGAGCGCACGGAGTCCTCCAGCGCCTGGCGGGCGGCGGCGATCCGCGGGTCGCGTACGGCGGCCTCGGCGATGTCGCCCAGCGCGCGGTCGGTGACGAGCCGCTCGCAGGAACCGCCGTGCGAGGAGCCGCCGTTGTCGACGAGGTTCACCTTGCCGAAGCCGGCCGCCGTGCAGTCGCCCATGGCCGCCAGCGCCCCGGCCAGCCGCTCCAGGACCGGGCGGGCCGCCTCCGGGTCGCGCCGGAGCGCCTCCTCCAGGCTGCCGCCCCGGATGTCCTCGACGACGGCCGCGTCCGCCTCCGGGTCGGTGTGCAGCAGGCGGGGAGTACGGACGCCGAGGGCTGACAGACGGGCGTGCGACGCGGTGAACAGGTCGAGGGCGGAGGCGTGCGAGAACGGGTCGCGGGGGTCGCCGTCCGGCTGGTCCCAGTAGTCCTCGTCCGGGGACCAGACGTAGGCGACCACCGTCGTGGCGTCGTCGAAGGCGAGACGGTAAGCACCCTTCCTGGAGCCGCCGCGCAGCCGGGTGACGGCCACGAGGGTACGGTCCGGGCCTACGGCGGCCCGGGCGAGCGGGGCGAGTGCGGTAACGGTCGGTTGCTGTCGTGCGCGGGTCACCGCACCCAGTCTTCCTTGTAGGCGCTCCAGTCGGCCTCCGTGGCCGCGAAGTCCACGTACAGGGCGACGCCGAAGCGCGAGCGGTCCGCGTCCGTACGGGACAGGCCCAGACGTACGCCGCGTACGGCGGCCGGGACCGTCTCGGCGTGCGCCCAGTGGCCGAAGCGGTTCTCGTGGTAGAAGGGCAGGCCCATAAGGAGGTCGGTGGAGGCCGGGGTGACCTCGAGGGCGAGACTGGTCTGCTCGGCGACATAGCCGCCGTACAGGCTCTGCAGCGGCTGCATGGTGTCGTACGACATGACGGCGATCTGGTCGACGCGGCGGGCCACCTGGCCGAAGTACGCCTGCGACCACCACTTGGGGTGGCCGGTGGTCGTGCCCCAGAAGGAGTGGAAGGCGGGCAGCGGGTCGATCTGGTGGGCGGCGACCGAGAGCAGGGCGTTGTTGTCGCGGGTGACGCGGCGCAGGTCGTCCAGGAGGGACAGGTAGTCGCGGTCGCCGGAGTGGAGGGGCTCCAGGTCGAAGTGGGCGCCCTCGAAGCCGGTGGCGAGGATCTGCCGGGTGGAGCGGACGACGGCCGCGCGGGTGCCGGCTCGCTCCAGGCGCAGGCCGTCCGGGGACTCACTGGCCAGCTTGTCGCCGAGCCAGGCCTGGACGCGTACGCCGGGAAGCTCCCGGTGCACGGCGGCGATCAGCCAACGGGCCTTCGGATGGTCGGACTCGGGAAGGGTCCCGTCGTGCTCCAGGGGACCCGAGTGGACGTACAGATCCCGGATGCCGGTGTCGCGCAGCCGGCGGGCGAGGGCCTCGACGTCGGCGTCGCCCTTGCGCCCGTCGACCCAGGCGTGGCCCAGCCAGATGGCGTCCTTGTTCCTGGTGTACGTGCCGTCGGCCGGGTCACCGGCGTAGTTCACGCGCAGGGCGGTCTCGACGGCGAGAAGGGGCACGAGGACGGCGAGGACCACCCCGAGCACGGCTCGCCGTGCCCACGTGACCCACCCCCGACGCCGGACGCGGGGACCGGCCCCCGTACCGGCGTCCTGGCCTTCCGCCGTCGGCACCTCGCCTTCCGCGGGCCGTATCGGTGCCGTGTCCATCCCGTACCCCCTGTCCGTCGTCCCCCACGCGCATCCACAGCGGTCGCGGAGGCGCTTACCTGCCCATACGCTCCGAAATGTGACGTCATCCTCGATCCGTGGCCGGCCCAGGCATGCCAAGTCGCACATAGCCGTGCGGGTGGCGCACGCCCTGCTGGGGTGTGTGGTCGGGGTCGTGTGGCTGGTGTTGCCGGGGATGACGATCAGAGCCGAAGAGCCGGTTCCCGTGGCCGGGGTGACCGCCGCCGCGGAGCAGGGCGGCACCTCTCCCGCCGACCTGGTCCTGCCGCTCGTCGTCGTGGCCGCGGCGGTGGTGCTGGCGGCGTACGGGTACCTGCGCCGCACCCGGCGGGCCCGCAGCCGTACGACGCCCGGCCTGGTGTCCGCGCACCCGCCCGAGCCGTCGACCCGCGACTTCGAGCGGCAGGCACGGGCCTCGCTGGTCGCGGCGGACGACAGCGTGCGCACGAGCCGGGAGGAACTGGGCTTTGCCGAGGCGCGGTTCGGGCCGGAGGCGGTGGATGCGGTGGAGCCCTTCGCGGCGGCCCTGCGGGCGGCGGAGACCGAGCTGGCGGCCGCGTTCGCGATACGGCGGCGGTACGAGCAGGGGGTTCCGGAGGACCAGACCGCCCGGCGGCAGGCGCTGGTCGGGATCGTGGGGCGGTGCGCGGAGGCCGGACGGCGGCTGGACACGGAGGCGGCCGGGTTCGATCAACTGCGGTCACTGGAAGGGGGGATGGATGAGGCGCTGGGGGTCGCGGAGGGTCGGTTCCGGGCACTGGCCGGACGGACGAAGGGCGCCGGTGCCGTGCCGGCCGAGCTGGGCGAGCGATATGCGCCCTCGGCCGCCGCGCCCGTCACCGGGTACGTCGAACAGGCCAAGGACCGCCTCGTGTTCGCCACGACCCACCTCAACCGGGCCCGTCAGCTGGCCGATTCCGGGGAGGGCGAGCGCGCCGCCCGTGAACTGCGCGCGGCCGAGGGGGCCGTGGCCCAGGCGGAGATCCTCGTGTCCGGAGTGGAGCGGCTGGCCGCGGAGCTGGCGGAGGCGGCGGGGCTGGTGCCGGCCGTGCTGACCGGCGGGGAGGCGGAGGTCGCCGAGGCGCGCAGGCGGCCCCCGCTCCTTCCCGAGGGTGAGCTCCGGGCCCGCCTGGCCCACGCCGACGCGGCCCTGGCCGCCGTACGGGAGGAGCTGATCCGCGGCCCGTACGACCCGCTGGACGCCCTGCGGCGGATCACGCGGGCCGTCGGACTGCTCGGGGTGGGACGCGCCGGTGTCGTGCCCGTGGCCGGCCTGCTGGCCGCCCGCAGTGCCACGTCCGCCGCGGGGGACTTCATCGCCACGCACCGCGCCGCGGTGGGCGCCGAGGCCCGCACGCGCCTGGCGGAGGCGGAGCGGCTGCTCGCCGCGGAGGCCGGCGAGTACGCCGTCGCCGACGGCCTCGCCCGGGAGGCCCGTGAGCTGGCGGAGCGGGACGTACGGGCACACGGCAACCCGTACGACGGCGCCGCCGACCGAGCGAGCGGGCTGGCCGGGGCGGTCCTCGGCGGCATCCTGCTCGGCGAGGAACCCGACGGAGGGCCGCCGGCGAGCTTCGGCGGCCCGGACACGCGTGACCGGCGCAGGCTCCCGCGGGAGTAGGGCCTGTTGGGACTGCCGGTTGGGACTTTCGCGGGCCCCGGCCGCCGCCCGTCCTCAGAACAGGCTCAGCAACGCCTCCGCGGGGTCCGTCAGGGTGTTCTCGCCGTCGGGCAGCGGGAGTTCGAACCAGACCGTCTTGCCACGAGGTGTGCGCCGGGACCCCCAGGCGGCGCTCAGCAGACCGACGAGCTGGAGGCCGCGGCCGCCCTCGTCGGTGTCGCGGGCACGTCGGCGGCGGGGCTGGACCAGGCCGGAGTCCCAGACCTCGCAGACCAGGGTGCGGTCCAGCAGGAGCCTGAGTCTGATCTCGCCCTCGCCGTACCGCAGCGCGTTGGTCACCAGCTCGCTGACCAGCAGCTCCGTGGTGTCGACCAGGGGCCCCAGATCCCAGCTGACGAGCTGGCCGCGGGCGTACTCACGGGCGCGGCCCACGCTGCGCGGCTCGCGCGGCAGTGCCCAGTCGCCGACCGAGTCGGCCGGCAGCCCCTGGACGCGGGCCATCAGCAGGGCGATGTCGTCCTCGCCGTGGTGGGTGTCGAGGGTGTTGAGGACGTGGTCGCAGACGTCCTCCAGCGGGCTGGTCGGGTCCGTGAGCGCGCCCACGAAGGCCTGGAGGCCCTCGTCGAGGGGGTGGTCCCGGGATTCGACCAGTCCGTCGGTGTAGAGGGCGAGCAGCGCGCCCTCGGGGAGTTCGACCTCCACTTCCTCGAACGGCTCGCCGCCCACGCCGAGCGGCATGCCCGGCGGCACGTCCAGCATCAGCGCCGCCTCGCCCGGCTCCACGAGCACCGGCGGCAGATGGCCCGCGTTGGCGAACGTGCAGCGTCTGGTCACCGAGTCGTACACCGCGTACACGCAGGTCGCCAGATAGACCTCGGAGAGGTCCGCGTCCCGGGGCTGGCGGGCCGCGCGGGTCGCCTGCTGGACGCCGCCGGGGGTGCCGAGGCCGCGGGCGATCTCGTCCAACGCCGAGAGGACCTCTGCAGGTTCCAGGTCGAGCAGCGCCAGCGTGCGGACGGCCGTGCGGAGTTCGCCCATCGCCACCGCCGCGCGCAGTCCGCGGCCCATGACGTCGCCCACCACCAACGCGGTGCGATGACCGGGGAGTTCGATCACGTCGAACCAGTCGCCGCCGACCTCGGTCGCCGCATTGCCGGGCAGGTAGCGGCAGGCGATCTCCAGGCCGGACGCCTCGGGGTCGCCCGGGGGCAGCAGGGACCGTTGCAGTATCAGCGCGCGTTCGTGCTCGCGGCGGTACAGGCGGGCGTTGTCGATACAGACGGCGGCCCGCGCGGCCAGTTCCACGGCGAGGTCCCGGTCACGGTCGCCGAACGGCTCGCTGCCCTTCGTCCGGGAGAACTGGGCGAGCCCCACGACCGTGTCGTGGGCGACCATCGGGACGGCCAGCGTGGACTGGACGAGCCCGCCCTCCTCGGCGGGGACGTTCTGTGGGCGGGCGGTGCGCAGGGCGTCCGCGCAGGGCGAGTTGAAGGGGAAGTGGTGGACCGCGCCGACCGCGACCGGTGAGCCGCCGCCGACGAACGGCGCGTCCGAGACCGCGCTGGCGAAGGCGACCCGGCGCAGTTCCGCGCTGCCGTCGGCCAGGCCTGGCGGGGTCTCGTCGCCGGCCAGGAGACCCTGATAGAGGTCGACGGTGGCGAGGTCGCAGAAGCCGGGCACGACGACGTCGAGGAGTTCGCGGGCCGTCGTCTCCAGGTCCAGCGAGTTGCCTATGCGGGCGCCCGCCTCGTTGAGAAGGGCGAGATTTCGCCGTGCGGCCGCCGCCTCGCGGGCCGCCGCACGACGAGCCGTGATGTCGGTGCCCAGCCAGGCGATGCCGATGGGCCGGCCGCTGCCGCTGTGCACGCGATAGAGGTTGATGGACCAGTGCCGGCGCTCCTCGGAACCGGGCACGAAGCCCGTGACGTGCATGTCCGTGATGGAGTTCCCGCTCTCCAGGACCCGGCGCAGGGTGGCGGCGACCCGCTCGGCCTCGCCCCGCGGCAGGTAGTCGTGAACTCCCTTGCCCCGGTGGTCGTCCGGCGTACCGCCGAAGATCGAGGCGAACCGCATGTTGGCGCGGCGGACCCGCAGGTCGGTGTCGATCAGCAGGAAGCCAAAGGGAGATTGACCGAAAATGGCCTGCGAGGCGGCGAGGTCGGTTTCGATGCTGCGCAGAGTGCGGACGTCGACCACGATGCACACGGCGGCCCGGTCGCCCTCGGCGGTCCGGGTCGGCATGACATAGACCTCGGCGAGGCCTTCCTCCCCGCGCTCGCCGTCCACCGTGTCGGGCAGCCGGAAAGGGACCACCCCGGTCCACTCCCGCCCGTCGAGGATCTCGGCCATCTTGCGCTGGCCCCGCGCGCGCAGATCGGGGTCGATGAAGGCCTCGATGGGGTCCATGCCGACGGCACGCTCGGCGGTGATGCCGAAGAGCTGCTCGGCTCGCAGGCTCCACTGGTCGACGAGCCCGCCGGGTCCGATGGAGAAGGACGCGACCTTGATGTAGTCGTACATGGAGCCGGGCGGACTGACCTGCCACATGGCGTCCCCGGGAGCCGCGGCAGAATCCACGCCCCCCGCCCTTGCGCCGTCCGACGGGTCCTCGGACTCCGTGGCCTTCGCTGGTATCTCGCTCACGCGAACCGTCCCCTCCAGCTCACCGCGTCCGGCACCGGTCACCGGAGGCGGCTGCCCGCAGTATCCAGCACTACGGCGCCGCACGACACGGTGTTCACGATCACAGGTCGGTCCAAGCGGTTTTCGGACCGGACCGCGACAACACTCCCAGTCTTCTAACCAGGGAACACACCCTCGAATCACAGACTCCGGCAATGGTCACCGGCCTGTGCCGTTCCATGGACGGCGGAAGGGGAAGCTGTACACCCCGGGCGCCCGGTTCACCACCCCCGGGGCGCCCGGTTCGCCCCCCCTGGCGCCCGGTTCACCACGTCCGCGGCTCGCGGTTCACCACGCCTGCGCCGCGCGGTTCACCACGCCTGCGGCGCGCGGTTCATCCCGGAACCGCGAGCTCGAACCAGACCGTCTTGCCGTTGTCGCCGGGCCGTGTTCCCCAGCGGCGCGAGGAACTGGCGACCAGTTGGATGCCACGGCCGCTCTCGTCCTCGAGATGGGCGACCCGTTCGTGCGGCGGATCCGGCAGCGGGTCCGAGACCTCCACCAGGAGGGTGTCTCCGAGGCCGCAGGGGCGCACGAGGCGTACGCCGATGGGGCCGGTGGCGTGCCGGAGCGAGTTTGTCACCAACTCGCTGACCAGCAGCGCCGTCATGTCCGCAAGGGCTTCCAGCCCCCAGCCGAGCAACTGGGCCCGGACCGCCGTGCGGGCGGTGCGCACGGCACCGGGATCCGCGGGGAAGGTCCATTCGGCACAGTCGCCTTCGGTGTCGATCACGCCCGATCACTTCCCAGGCAAGCGAGCCCACCCATGTCCGGTTTCGTGGGGTTAATGGGCACATACCCGATATCCAGGGGGCAGTACCGCCCGGAGGGGCGCAGTGTGGCACGAACGGCGTAGGGATTCTCAGCCCGCTCCCGGTTCCAGGCGGTTCTCGAGCTGCCGGACGGCGGCGACGTCCTGGTCGAGCCAGTCCACGGCCCAGATCTCACCGGGGGCGAGCCAGCGCAGTTCGTCGTGGCCCTCGAGGGGCTTGGGGTCGGCGGAGCCGGGGCGCAGGCGGGCGGTCCACACCTGCAGCACGTACGGGGGTTTCAGGGGCCACTCCCCCGGGACGCGCTCGACGGCCTCGGCCTCGACGCCGAGTTCCTCGCGCAGCTCGCGCACCAGGGCGGCCTCGGGACTCTCGCCGGGTTCGACCTTGCCGCCGGGCAGCTCCCAGCGGCCGGCCAGCTCGGGGGGTGCGCTGCGGCGCGCGGCGAGCAGGCGGGCGTCGTCGAACAGGGCGGCTCCCACCACCACGATCCGTTCCGTCATGGCCGGGAGCCTACGGGAGCGCGGACGGGGTCAGTTGCGCGTGCCGCCGTCTCCGTTGTGGGCGATGCGCTCGACCCAGTAGAGCTGCTTGTGTCCGCGGTCGTCGAGGCTGTCGGCGATCTTCTGCGCCTCGGCCCGCGTCGCGTACCTGCCCACGCGGTAGCGATTGCCGTTGTCGTCCTGCCGTATCACGAGCCAGGGAAGAGCGACCGTCCCTTCACTCATGGCGCCCCACCCCTCCGCTCCCCATGGACCCGCGCTCTAAGGAAACCGCAATCCGCATATGCCCGAGCGTACGCCTAACCTTTACGCAGCGAACACGGCTTTTCACAAAGAGGTACGCAACCAGCCAGAACCCCGGGGGCGCACGATGACGAATGCGCCGTCCGGGCGCCCCGGTGCGTCCGGTCGGCGGCATACCGGGGACAGCGGGGGTCACCTGCGAAAACGGCCGGATTCCAACGGCCCGGCACAGCCCGCGGATCGATGGGGTGACGGGGGCAACTGCCCCGAGGGTGTGCGCTACTTCACCGGTAGGTGGTACGCGGCCCGGTAGCGGTCGGCGGGGATGACCACGTCCGCCGTCTCCACCGGGCGGCCGGAGGCGTAGTACGTGCGCTGGATGACGAGGACGACATGACCGGGCACGCCGCCCAGGATGTGCAGTTCCTCGGCGAGGCCAGGACGGGCGCCGACCTCCTCGGTGACGTTGTCGACGACGACGTCGATGGCCCGCATCCGCTCCACGACGCCCATGCCGCCGAGCGGGCCCTCCTCGGGCAGCATCACGGGCGTGCGCCCGGTGACGGCGAGGGGCTCCCAGGAGGTGGAGAGCATCATCGGCTCTCCACCGTCGCGGAAGAGGTACTTGGTGCACATCACGCGGTCGCCGGGCCGGATGCCGAGCCGGTCTGCGATGGCGCCGCTCGCCTCGGTCTGCTCGCTGCTGGACTCCCAGGTGCCGCGCGCGGCGGCGTCGGACTGCTCCTGCCGGAACGGCGTGGCGCCGCCGGCCGGGCGGAACCCCGAGCGGGCCACCCGCCGGGGCACGGGCCGCTCGCGCACATACGTCCCCGAGCCGGAACGGCCCTCGACCAGCCCCTCGGCCATCAGCACCTTGCGGGCCTCGAGGGCGACCGTGTCCGAGACGCCGTACTCCTCGCGGATCCTCGCCTGGGAGGGGAGCCGGGTGTGGGGCGGCAGCGAACCGTCGACGATCTTCTTGCGGAGATCACCCGCGACACGCAGATACGCCGGCTGCTCACCGAAAGTCACTGGCCGCTCCCATCAGATTGTACAGACAGCAACAGCGTGGCAACCGTGGGTTGTGCCATGCAAGCAAAGGCCAGAGAATCACTCGATGTGATGACTTGTGGCCCGGGAGGGCTTTACGCAGGCACTTTCTCCCCGCTATAGCCGCGATCACACCTCCATGCCCGTGCCGTCTCCCCCGCTGTCGGAGCCGCCGCTGTCGTCTTCGTAGGACGGCGGGGTCGTGGCCAGGCCCAGAGCCTTGCGGGCGGTGACCGTCCTGTTCCGGTCGAGCAGCTTGAAGCCCTTGTCGTAGTGCGCGTAGAAGGAGTCGGCGTCGTCGGCCACGGCGGCCTTCGCCCACTCGGCGCGGGACTTGTCGAGCTCCACGACCAACGTGGCGACCGGCTTCTTCGCGCCCGCCGGCCACTGGTGACCGCGCAGCATCCCGGCCTGCGCGGCGAGTGCGACCTCGACCCGGCCCGCCCACGCCCTGTGCCCGGGCAGGTCGTCCTCGACGTACTCCGCTTCGGGTGCGCTCTCCATCGCGGCGTTGAGCACGTGAGCCGCCTTCAGATAGGCGACCTGGTCCGGGTCGAGGACGGTCTCGTCGTTGCGCAGCGAGCCGGTCAGGTGCTTGCCCTCGGTGGTGTTGCCGAACACACAGGTGACCTCGCGGTCGCCCAGGCTCCAGCTGTCCCGGGTGGGCGTGAGGTAGTAGACGTCGACGTCGGAGGGGACCGCCCAGCCGTCCATCGCGTAGCTGTCCTGGAGTCCGTAGCAGCGCTCGTCGGCGGCCTTGGTGACCGGGCCGTCGCCCGGGTAGGAGCGGCCCTTCAGCTTGAAGGAGGCGAACACCTCGCCGTCGTGCTCGCGGTCGCAGGACACCTTGTCGACGTCCTCCGTCTCGCCGGACAGCGAGCCGCCGGGCGCGTTGAAGCACTCGCCCTTGGCCAGCGACAGGCTCGCGCCGCCCCGCGCGCCCTCCTTGAAGCCCTCCCAGAAGTCAAAGGCCCCGCCGGTGGCGAGCGCCAGCACCCACAGCGCGAGCCCGATCCCGGACAGCACGGAGCCACCGATGGCCAGCCCCTTGCCGCGCTCGCCCCGCTTCCTGATCTGGACCAGCGCGACGATCCCGAGGACCAGTCCCACGCCCGGCAGGAAACAGAGGATGCCGAGCACGAGGGCGGCGATGGCGAGCCCGTTGACGGGCGCCGGCTGGTTGAAGGGGCTGTAGCCCTGGGACCAGGGCTGGTACGGCAGTCCGCCGTACGGGCCCTGGGCGTACGGGCCCTGCGCGTACGGGTCCCGCGCGTAAGGCTCCTGCGGATACGACGGGTACTGCCCTTCGGGCTGGTGGGGGCCGGGAGGCGGGGGTATGGACACGGGTACCGTGCTCCTGGGTCGGGCAGCGGCGACGCTGAACTGACGTACGACTGGGCGCATGGTAAGCGCGCTGCCGACGGGGGTGGAATGCGGGTCACGGATGCGACCGTGCGGGCGGTGAACGGACTGACCGCACGGTGGGCGGGGGCCTCGGACAAGGGCACGGTGTTCTCGGCCGCCGGGGTGTGGCCGCTGCTGGCCTTTCTCGCCGACGGCGCGGCGGGTCCGGCGCGGTCCGAGCTCGCGGCGGCGCTCGGGATGCCGGCGGAGCAGGCGGCCTACGCCGCAAGGGAGTTGCTGGCCGCGATGGACGCCATGCCCGGCCTGGACTCCGCGCTCGGCCTGTGGACGGACCGCACGCTGGAGCTGCGGGAGGAATGGCGTGCGGGGCTGCCCGCACAGACGCACGGCGTGCTCACGCACGACCTCGCCGCCTCCCAGGAGGCGCTGGACGCCTGGGCGGCCAAGCGGACGGGCGGGCTGATCGAGCGGATGCCGGTCGAGCTGTCGCAGGACGCCAGGATGGTGCTCGCCGGCGCGCTCGCCCTGCGCACGGACTGGCCGCACCCGTTCAGGGAACTGCCGCTGCGACCGGGCGCCGGGCCGTGGCAGGGCCGCACGCTGCTCGGGCTCTACCGCAGGAGTGTGCGGCCCGACCGGGTCGGCCTGACGAGCACACCCGAAGGCTTCGTCACCTCCCTGAAGGTGCCCGGCGACAACGGCATCGACGTCCATCTGCTGCTCGGCGAGGAGCGGATGGCCCCCGGGCAGGTGCTGAGGGCGGGCGTCGGCATCCTGGAGCGCGCGCTGCCGGCCGTCGGGGGCGGCCGACTCCCGTACGGGGACGCGGGACCGGGCCTCCGCGTCGAGCGGCAGCCCTCCCTCACCCCGGAGCCGACGACACTGGACATCAGGACGGTGGCGTACGAGGTGCGGGCGGACCACGATCTGCTGGCCCTGCACCGCCTGTTCGGGCTCACGGCGGCGCGGGACACCCGGCAGGGGCACTTCCCGGGGATCAGCGGCTCTCCGCTGGCCGTCGGGGCGGCCCGGCAGTCGGCGGTCGCCCAGTTCGGTGCCCTCGGGTTCCGCGCCGCCGCGGTGACGGCCGTGATGCCCGTGGCGGGCAGCGGCCCTCCCCGGTACCGCTACGAGACCACCGTCGTCCGGGTGGCGTTCGACCGGCCCTTCGGCTTCCTCGCCGTGCACCGGGAGACGCGTCTCGTGCTCGCGGCCGGCTGGGTCACGGATCCGGCGCCGTTCAACACCCCGGGCATCAGGGGCGTTCCCGCTCCAGGACGCTGACACAACGGGCGAGGAGAGCGGTCAGCGCCGTCCGCTCCTCGTCGGTGAACTCCGCGGCCAGCGCCCGCTCCACCCGTACGGCCCGTGCGTCCGCGTCGTTCATGACGGCGCGGCCCTCGTCCGTGAGCCTCGTCTCCAGCACGTTCCTGTGCCACTCGTGCGGCGTGCGTTCGATCAGCGCACGGTCCTGGAGGTTCTTCAGGACCGTGTTCATGGTCGGCGGGGTGACCCCGCACAGCCGGGCGAGGGCCGCCGCGCTGATGCCGGGATTGCCGGCGAGGTGGAGCAGCGCCGAGTACTGAGCGACGGTCAGGCCCGCCGGTTTCAGGACCGCGGCCTTGGTCGCGGCGAGGGCCTGTTCGGCCCGCTTGAGGTGGGAGCCGAGGCGCTCGGAGGCGGGCATGGACGTCATCTGCGCATGCTAGTCGCCCCATGCATCGATTCACCCTCTGCGGGACGTTAATGCATTGACGATAATTAGGGTTCTAATCTACGTTCATGTTCGTTGTTCTATGAGAAGCCGAACCGAGAGGCACCGCTGTGTCCCGTTCGATGCACCGCCGCACATTCCTCACCACCACCGCCGCCGCCCTGGCCGTCGCCGCGGCCGCCCCCACGGCACACGCGGCCACCACGCCCCGTGTCTCGGCCGCCTTCGCGCTGCCCGGCGACCGCGTCTACCCCGAGGGGATCGCCCTCGACCCTCGCACCGGGGACATATACGTCGGCTCGTACACGACCGGCGCCGTCTACCGCGCCGCTCGCGGTGAGCGCACCGCAGAGGTGTTCCTGCCCGCGGGCGCCGACGGCCGCGCCACCGCCAACGGACTCAAGGCCGACCGGGCCGGACGGCTGTGGGTCACCGACTCGACCGCCGGGGTCGACGTCTACGACCTGCGCGACCGGTCCCTGATCGCCCGCTTCGAGGTGCCCGGCGACGCGCCCCGCTTCGTCAACGACCTGGCCGTCACCGCGGACGGCACGGTCTACCTCACCGACAGCACCCGTGCGGTGATCTACCGCGTCAGCCCCGCCGACCTGGCCCGCGGCCCGCGCGGGACGCTGACCCCGGCCTACGACCTGAGCTACGTCAAGGACCCGGGTTCCCCGGACGCCTTCACTCTCAACGGCATCGTGGCCGACCCGGCCGGGCGCCGGCTGTTCGCCGTCGACATGACCGGCGGCGGGCTCTACCGGGTGGACGTCGCCACCGGGGCCGTACGCCAAGTCGCCCTGCACGGCGGCGATCTGACGCACGGCGACGGTCTGGAGCTGGCGCACGGCACGCTGTGGGCCGCGCACAACGCCGTCGACACGATCACCAGGTGGCGGCTGTCTCCGGACGGCTCCTCGGCCCGTCTGGAGCGGCGGTTCACCGACCCCGCGCTGCAGATCCCGACCACACTGGTCCGCGACCGGGGACGGCTGCTGGTCGTGCGCTCGCAGTTCGACAAGGGCGGGCCGATGGGACCCGGGGTGCCCGAGTCGCCGTTCACCGTGGCGTCCGTGCGGGGAATCTGACGGTCAGTCGTCGAAGGCGGTGGCCCGGGTGCGCTGCTCCCAGGCGGCGATGTCGCTGCGTACCGTGTCGAGCTGACCGAGCACGGCGGTCACCGAGTCGGCGCCCAGGGGCAGATGCAGGGGGGTCTCGTCCGCATCGAGCGCGGCGATGATCAGCGCCGCGGCCTTGGCGGGGTCGCCGGGCCGGGTGTCGTCGCCGCCCTCGATGAAGCGACGGGCCTCGGTCACCTTGGCGTAGACACCGCTGTCGGCGCTGGCGCCGGCCCTGCCCCTGCCGAAGATCGAGGTCCGGAAGACGCCCGGCTCCACGATCAGCACCTTGATGCCGAACTCCCGCACCTCGTCCGCGAGCGCCTCGGACATGCCCTCCAGGGCGAACTTCGTCCCGCTGTACGCCGAGAAGCCGGCGAAGGACATCTGCCCGCCCATGCTGCTCATCTGCACGATCGCGCCCGACCGCCGCTCGCGTATGTGCGGCAGGACCGCCCGCACCAGCGCGGCCGGGCCGAAGACATGCAGGTCGAAGAGGGCACGGAGCTCGGCGTCGGTGGTCTCCTCGAGGGCGCCGACATGGGTGCGGCCCGCGTTGTTCACGAGGACGTCGATCCGGCCGTGCCGGGACACCAGGTCCCGCACGGCCGGTCCGATCGCGGCGATGTCGGTCACATCCAGGCGCAGCGGCTCCAGCCGGCCGGGGTGCGCGGCGGCCGGCTCGTCCAGCGCCTCCGTCCTGCGGGCGGCACCGACCACGGTGTCGCCCGCGGCGAGCGCCGCGTCGGCGATGGCGCGCCCGAACCCGCTGCTGGCGCCGGTGATCAGCCACACCCTGCTCATCTCACCCGCCCGAGAGAGTCACGACGCGGGAGGCGCGAAGGACCTTGCCCTGCGCGTTCAGCGCCTTCACCTGGAAGTACGGCCCGGGGCTGTTCGTGCTGACGGCGGTCTCGAACCCGGCTCGAGGAACATGTCCGGCGACGACCGACAACCGGTCGGCGGCAGGCCCGGCCAGCACCTGCCAGGCCCTGGTCTCGGTCGAGCCGTTCCAGGAGGCGTAGACGACGCCGTGCCCGCCGTCGGTGCGTGCCGCGGCGCTCGGCGGGTAGTACGGCGTGCCGATCCACTCGTTCCGGAACGCCCGGTAGGAGATGTCGGAGCCGGGCAGCTTCGCGTCGTACAGCAGGTTCCGTGCGGCGCTGCCCTCGGTGTTCCCCGCGCCCGCGTACTCCGAGTAGTACGGGCTCTGGCCCCACCCGATGAACTCGTTGCCGTTGGCGAGGGCCTGGGTGTTCCCCTGGGTCGGTGACTCCAGCGGCGGCTGGTGGTAGTAGGCCCGGTCCACGGTCGCCGTCCGGCCGCGGAAGTCCAGGTTGAGGATCAGGCCGTGCGACCGCTGCTCGGGGGAGCCGTCGGGCAGATCGCAGCAGCCGTCGTCGAACATGCTGATCCGGTTTCCCGGCCGGAACCGGGCGTCGTGCTGCCAGTAGAAGTCGGCGTCGGGGCCGAAGGTGAAGTCGCTCTTCTTGCCCCCGATCTGATAGCGGACCTTCCCGGACTTCTTGGCGACGTCGTAGACCGCCCACATGTTCCGGGCCGAGATCAGCAGCCGGCCGTCGGGACCCTCGTCGACCGAGTTGATGTGGAAGGCGTCCCACACTCCGCCGGACGACGACGCGGTCGAGGCCGCCTCCTCGGAATCGGCGGGGTCGAGGTGGTCCAGTGCGTTCCACGAGTAGAGGAGTCTGCCGGTGGCGAGGTCGACCTCCTGGATCTCGCTGTTCTCGATGGCCCCGTTCTCCGGACCGCCATAGGGCGTGAGATCCATGGGCACCGGCTTGGAGGCGATGAACAGTGCGGTGCCCCTGCGGGTCAGGGTGAATTCGTGCTCGTCCGGGTAGTAGCCGTGATGGGCGAGGACCGTCCTGAGCAGGCGGTAGTGGGTGTCGTAGATGTAGTAGCACCCGCCCGGTTCCGGCGCACCGGCCGGCAGGTTCGTATACGCCGGGGGAAGCGCGAGGGTGCCCTGCCACCAGGTCAACACCGGCCGCCCCCGGCCCCCGCGGCCGTCGTAATAGGTCTGCACCCTGAAGTCGGCGTTCTGCAGATTCGTGGAGGGCAGCGGACGGAACCAGACCGGATCACCGGAGTTGTCGTTGATGAGCGCCCCGGTCTGGCCGACCATCTGATCCGCGCTGAACGGGCCGACGAAGATCCCGCCGGGAGCCGTCCCCGGCCGGTGCGCGGTGACACTGACCCGCATCGGGTGAAGACCGGGCTCGGAGACGAAGCTCCACACGTCGCTGCCCGACAGGATCGGCGGAGGTGTGGGTTCCGACGGAGGGAAGGGAGTCGTGGCGCACTGCCGGGCCGCGTCCCCTTCCGGACCCGCCACGGCCGCCGCGGGCACGCAGCTTGCCGCGACGCACCCCACCGCGAGCGCCCAGGCCCCGACGGCGCGACGGCACCCTCGCCCTGACCGGCGAGCCCACGACTCTCGCGACACCATTGCCGCCTCCTTGGCGCCCGGCAACAAGATCGGGAGTTGCTCCCCGGGTGACGGTAAGCGGCAAGAGCGGCCCACGTCCGCGCGAAGCCACGCGGGGTGGGCCATTCGGCGGGCGCGGGCTCACCCGGTCATGCGACGGGGCTCACCCAGAGCCGGGGAGAAGTCCGGGACGCTGAAGGGTGTGGAGGCAAGCCCGGAGCACATACGTGCTGCGATGCTTGCCCAGCAACGGATCCTGTTGGTGACGGACGCGGCTCGGGCGGCGAAACCGGTGACGGCCGATCGGGACAGGATCAAGACCGCCGTGCTGAAGAAGTACTTCACGCCCGTGGCCGACGAGCAGGTACGGGGGCGGAGGCTGGCGGTGTACGACGGCTTGGGCGGTTCATTGATCGACCGGCCGCGGCCGCCCCTACCGCCTCGACGGACCTGCCCCTCTCTCCTGGCGGCCGGCCGCACAAAGGCCGCCCGACCCGCTCCACCGCAGGTCGGACGGCCCTTTGCCGGATCGACTAGACGTTGAAGCGGAACTCCACCACATCCCCGTCCTGCATCACGTACTCCTTGCCCTCCATCCGCGCCCTGCCCTTGGCGCGGGCCTCGGCGACCGAACCGGTTTCGACCAGGTCGGCGAAGGAGATGACCTCGGCCTTGATGAAGCCCTTCTGGAAGTCGGTGTGGATGACACCGGCGGCCTCGGGGGCGGTGGCGCCCCTCTTGATGGTCCAGGCGCGGGATTCCTTCGGGCCGGCCGTGAGGTAGGTCTGCAGGCCGAGGGTGTTGAAGCCGACGCGGGCGAGGGTGGCGAGGCCGGGCTCCTCGGCGCCGACCGACTCCAGGAGTTCCAGCGCGTCCTCCTCGTCGAGCTCGGCGAGGTCCGCCTCCAGCTTGGCGTTGAGGAAGATCGCCTCGGCGGGGGCGACCAGGGCGCGCTGCTCGTTCTTGAAGTCCTCGTCGACCAGCTCGTCCTCGTCGACGTTGAAGACGTACAGGAACGGCTTGGTGGTCAGCAGGTGCAGGTCGTGCAGGAGCTCATTGCGCTCGGTGCCCTGGACGATGCCGTGGGCGAAGAGCGTGTCGCCCTTCTCCAGGATCTCCTTGGCCTCCTCGACGGCCTTGACCTTGGGCGCGACGTCCTTCTTGATGCGCGACTCCTTCTGGAGGCGCGGCAGGACCTTCTCGATCGTCTGGAGGTCCGCGAGGATCAGCTCGGTGTTGATCGTCTCGATGTCGTCCTTCGGCGAGACCTTGCCGTCGACGTGGACGACGTTCTCGTCCTTGAAGGCGCGGATGACCTGGCAGATCGCGTCGGACTCACGGATGTTCGCGAGGAACTTGTTGCCCAGGCCCTCGCCCTCCGAGGCGCCGCGCACGATGCCGGCGATGTCGACGAAGTCGACGGTGGCCGGGAGGATCCGCTGCGAGCCGAAGATCTCGGCCAACTTGGTGAGGCGCGCATCGGGGACGCCGACCACACCCACGTTGGGCTCGATCGTGGCGAACGGGTAGTTGGCCGCGAGCACGTCGTTCTTGGTCAGGGCGTTGAACAGGGTCGACTTGCCGACATTCGGCAGACCGACGATTCCGATCGTGAGCGACACGTTGCGACTTCCCGTATGTGGAGAGGGCCAGGGGGCCAGGAGTCCGGCCGATCCACCAGTCTACGGCGTACCCGGCGGGGCCCCGGCGGCCGCGTCGAACGGTTGGCCAAGGTCTGCCCATCGGCGTGTCTGAGGGGCGATTCGACACATAAACAGACCTAAGTTGGTCCAGTGGAGCAACACAGGACGCGACCCCCGCAGCACGGACCGCGACGCGGCACCCCGCGAGCGCCATTGCCGCCCCAGGCGAGACGCCGTCCGGAGGGCGTACGACGGCCCTCTCCCGGTCCGGCACGACCGGCCCGGCCCTCGCGGCGAATGTCGAACCCCCGGCTCACCGGGCTGGGGGGCGGGCTGTTCTGCGGGGCGGTGATGTTCCTGCTGGGCTACCTCGACCAGCTGCTGTTCGGGGCGTCCCTGACGGTGTACGGCGTGCTGTTCCTGCCGGTGTGCGTACTGACCGCGCTGTGGGTGCGCGGGAGCGATCTGATGATCGCGCCCGTCGTCGTGCCGATCGCCTTCGCCGCGGGGCTGCTGCCCGTCGCGAACAGCAGCGGGGGGACGGCCGGGGAACTGATGGGCGTGGTGACCGCACTGGCCACGCAGGCCGGGTGGCTGTACGGGGGGACGCTCGTCGCCGGTGTCATCGTGATCGTACGGAGGATCCGGCTGGTCAGGCGTCGGCGACGGGCGTGAGCGCAACCCCCGCTAGCCCTGCTTGACCGCCCGCATCGCCGCCCCCACGATCCCCGCGTTGTTCTGCAGCTGCGCCGGGACCATCTCCGCCTTGATGCCCTCGATGAGGTGCAGGAACTTGTCGGACTTGCGGCTGACGCCGCCGCCGATGATGAACAGCTCGGGGGAGAACAGCATCTCGACGTGGGCGAGGTACTTCTGGACCCGGCGGGCCCAGTGCTCCCACGTCATGTCGTGGTCCTCCTTGACCTTGCTGGAGGCCCGCTTCTCCGCGTCGTGGCCGTTCAGCTCGAGATGGCCCAGTTCGGTGTTCGGGACGAGGGCGCCGTCGACGAACACGGCGCTTCCGATGCCGGTGCCGAAGGTCAGCAGGATGACCGTGCCCCGGCGGTCGCGGCCGGCGCCGAAGTTCATCTCCGCGATGCCCGCCGCGTCCGCGTCGTTGACGACCGTGACGTCATGGCCGCCCAGGCGGTCGCTGAACAGGGCGCGCGCGTCCGTGTCGATCCAGCTCCTGTCCACATTGGCGGCCGTACGGATCATGGCGCCGCCGGTGACCACGCCCGGGAAGGTGAGCCCGACCGGGCCCGTCCAGCCGAAGTGCTCGACGACCTCCTTCACTCCGTCGGCCACCCCGTCGGGCGTCGCCGGGTGCGGAGTGAGCACCTTGAAGCGCTCCTCCGCGAGGTCGCCCCGCTCCAGGTCCACAGGGGCGCCCTTGATCCCGGATCCGCCGATGTCCACGCCGAAGATCTGCATGGCTCTACGTTACGTCGTACGACTGACAGTCACGCCCCGGGCGGACCGCCGGTCACACGTCCGACGTACCCGATCCGCCGCGCTCGGCGACCAGGGCCGCCGCCTCCTCGCGCAGGTCGCGGCGGAGTTCCTTGGGCAGCGAGAAGGTGATGGACTCCTCGGCCGCCCTGACGAGCTCGACGTCCCCGTAGCCGCGCTCGGCGAGCCACTCCAGGACCTGCTCCACCAGGACCTCCGGGACGGAGGCGCCGGAGGTGACGCCGACCGTGGTCACGCCCTCCAGCCAGGCCTCGTCGATCTCGTCGGCGAAGTCCACCAGATAGGCCTCGCGGGCGCCGGCGAGCTTGGCGACCTCCACGAGCCTCTTGGAGTTGGAGGAGTTGCGGGAGCCGACCACGATCACGAGCTCCGCCTCGGCGCCCATCTGCTTCACGGCGAGCTGGCGGTTCTGCGTGGCGTAGCAGATGTCGTCGCTCGGCGGGGAGATGAGCTGCGGGAACTTGTCCTTCAGGGCGTCGACGGTCTCCATGGTCTCGTCGACGGAGAGCGTGGTCTGCGACAGCCAGACGACCTTGGAGGGGTCGCGGACCTCCACCTTGGCGACGTCCCCGGGGCCGTCGACGAGCTGGATGTGGTCGGGGGCCTCGCCGGAGGTGCCGATGACCTCCTCGTGGCCCTCGTGCCCGATCAGGAGGATGTCGTAGTCCTCGTCGGCGAAGCGGACGGCTTCCTTGTGGACCTTGGTGACCAGGGGGCAGGTGGCGTCGATGGTGGCGAGGCGGCCGCGCTCGGCCTCCTCGTGCACCACGGGGGCGACCCCGTGCGCGGAGAACATGACGATGTTCCCGGGCGGGACCTCCTCCGTCTGCTCGACGAAGATCGCGCCCTTCTTCTCGAGGGTCTGCACGACGTACTTGTTGTGGACGATCTCGTGCCGGACATAGATCGGGGCCCCGTACTGCTCCAGGGCCTTCTCGACGGCGATCACGGCGCGGTCCACACCCGCGCAGTAGCCACGTGGGGCGGCGAGCAGGACACGGCGGCCAGGCGAAGCAGTCATGGGAACCATCGTAAGGCCGCATGCGGAGGCCGAAGATCGGGCCGGGATGTCGGTGGCGGCCGTTAACCTCGGGCGCATGGCTGTCAACACGTCCGCGGACGCACCGCTGCCCGTCGGTGAGGTGTCGCGGCTCATCGGGAGCTGGATCGACCGGCTCGGGGCGGTGTGGGTCGAGGGGCAGATCACGCAGCTGTCGCGGCGGCCGGGTGCCGGCGTGGTGTTCCTGACGCTGCGCGATCCGTCGTACGACATCTCGGTGAGCGTCACCTGCTATCGGCAGGTGTTCGACGCCGTCGCCGACGTCGTGGGCGAGGGCGCCCGGGTCGTCGTGCACGCGAAGCCCGAGTGGTACGCGCCGCGCGGGCAGCTGTCGCTGCGGGCCGCCGAGATAAGACCGGTCGGGGTCGGGGAGCTGCTGGCCCGGCTGGAGCAGCTGAAGAAGACGCTCGCGGCGGAGGGGCTCTTCGCGCCCGAGCGCAAGAAGCCGTTGCCCTTCCTCCCCCAGCTCATCGGCCTGGTCTGCGGCCGTGCCTCGGCCGCGGAGCGGGACGTGCTGGAGAACGCCCGGCACCGCTGGCCCGCCGTGCGATTCGAGGTGCGCAACGTTCCCGTGCAGGGCGTGCACGCGGTGCCGCAGGTCGTGCAGGCGGTGAAGGAGCTCGACGAGCTCGAGGACGTCGACGTGATCATCGTCGCGCGCGGCGGCGGCAGCGTCGAGGATCTGCTGCCCTTCTCCGACGAGCAGCTCGTCCGCGCGGTGGCCGCCTGCCGTACGCCGGTGGTGTCCGCCATCGGGCACGAGCCGGACAACCCGCTGCTCGACCATGTCGCCGACCTGCGCGCCTCGACCCCGACGGACGCCGCCAAGAAGGTCGTGCCGGACGTGGGCGAGGAGTTCGAGCGCGTGCGCCTGCTGCGGGACCGGGCGCGGCGGTGTGTGGGGGCGTTCATCGAGCGGGAGGAGCGCGGGCTGGCCCATGCGCTGGCCCGGCCCTCGATGGAGGATCCGCACCGCATGGTCGACGAGCGGGCGGACCAGATCGCGTCGCTGACCGAGCGCTCCCGGCGCTGCCTCGGGCACCTCCTGGACCGCGCCGACTCCGAGCTGACGCACACGCACGCGCGCGTGGTGGCCCTCTCCCCCGCGGCGACGCTGAAGCGCGGTTACGCGGTGCTGCAGAAGTCCGACGGTCATGTGGTGCGGGACCCGGACGAGGTGGCCGGGGGCGAGGCGCTGCGGGCGCGGGTCGCCGAGGGTGAGTTCTCCGTACGAGTCGATTCTTAGGGTGAGTGGATGACCGGCAAGGTGGATGAGGCGCTCGGCTACGAGCAGGCGCGCGACGAGCTGATCGAGGTCGTACGGCGACTGGAGGCCGGAGGGACGACCCTGGAGGAGTCCCTGGCCCTGTGGGAGCGCGGCGAGGAGCTGGCCAAGGTATGCCGGCGCTGGCTGGAGGGGGCGCGGGCGCGGCTGGACGCGGCGCTTGCCGAGGAGGAGGCGGCCGCGGCGGAAGAGGCCGACGAGTAGCCGTTTGTGCTGGTCAGCTGTGAAGCGGATCACCACACCCCGGTTTTGGTTGAAGCTTGAACTTCATTGGCGTACGTTCGGATGCGTAAGCCGGTCCGGCATTCCGGGACCGGACACGCATTCGAGGAAGTTCACGCATGTCTCTCGTTCTTGACCCCGCCGCCCAGGACCTGCTGTTCCGCGAGGCCCGCACCGCGAACACCTTCACCGACGAGCCGGTGACCGAGGAGCAGGTCCAGGCGATCTACGACCTCGTGAAGTTCGGCCCGACCGCCTTCAACCAGAGCCCGCTGCGCATCACCCTGGTCCGCTCCCCCGAGGCCCGCGAGCGCCTGGTCCAGCACATGGCCGAGGGCAACCAGGCCAAGACGGCCACCGCCCCGCTGGTCGCGATCCTCTCCGCGGACAACGAGTTCCACGAGGAGCTGCCGGCCCTCTTCCCGCACTTCCCGCAGGCCAAGGACGTGTTCTTCGGCGAGCGCCCGGCCCGTGAGGGTTCCGCCGCGATGAACGCCGCCCTGCAGGCCGCGTACTTCATCATCGGCATCCGCGCCGCGGGCCTGGCCGCCGGCCCGATGACCGGTCTCGACTTCGCCAGCGTCCAGAAGGAGTTCCTGGACGCCGACCACACTCCGCTGATGGTCGTCAACATCGGCAGGCCGGGCGAGGACGCCTGGTTCCCGCGCTCGCCGCGACTGGCGTACGACGACGTCATCACGACGGTCTGAGCATCCCGCGCACGACAGGGGCCCCCGGCGGTACCGGGGCCCCTGTCGTGCGCGCGGGCGCTCACGCCATCTTCAGCGCCTGCGCCATCTTCGTCAGCTGCGCAAACGACGCCGTACCCGCCACCACCGTCGTGGAGCCGTGCGTGCCCTCCAGTACGAGGGCGTCGTAGCGGCCGCCGGTGTAGCGCGTCCAGGTGCGGTCGCCGATCCGCTCGGTGACCTTGGTCGCGCTCGCCCCCTGGCTGGCCGCGTCGATGAAGTCGGCTCGCTTCTGAGTCGACTGCTCGACCTGCACGTACTCACCGTCGGGGTTCTGGAAGCCGAGGTGCCAGCGGTCGAAGTTCTCCCCCTGGAAGCGCACGGAAGTCGCCTTCCAGGCGTCCGGCAGACCCTCGGGCGCGGCCACCGGGTAGGTCGCGGCGCGGCGCGCCGTCAGGAGCTCCACGCTGTAGTCCACCCGCTTGAGGTCGGGAGCGTGGTCGTCGTGCGGGATGAAGAGATAGATCACGCCCGCCGCGATCCCGATGAGGCCCAGGGAGAGAATCATGTCCCGGACCGTCTTCTGCTTGCCGTTCGAACCTGCCACGCCCCCTATCGTCGCAGGTGTCCGGCGCGCTCATCCGTGGGGGGCCCTGCTCATTTTGTCTGCCTAACGATAGAGTCGTGGGGCAACCCTCATCCGGCCGTCGTCGTATCAGAAAGGTGCGCTCCGATGACCGAGAATCATCATCTGCCCTCCGAGCTGGAAGTACCCTCCGAGGCCCCCGACCGCAACCTCGCCCTGGAACTCGTCCGGGTGACCGAAGCCGCCGCCATGGCCGCCGGCCGCTGGGTCGGGCGCGGTGACAAGAACGGCGCCGACGGTGCTGCGGTGCGCGCCATGCGGACCCTCGTCTCCACCGTCTCGATGAACGGCGTCGTCGTCATCGGCGAGGGCGAGAAGGACGAAGCGCCGATGCTCTTCAACGGAGAGCGCGTCGGCGACGGGACCGGCCCCGAGTGCGACATCGCCGTCGACCCGATCGACGGCACCACGCTGACCGCCAAGGGCATGCCGAACGCCATCGCGGTGCTGGCCGCCGCCGACCGCGGCACGATGTTCGACCCGTCCGCCGTCTTCTACATGGACAAGCTCGTCACCGGGCCCGAGGCCGCCGACTTCGTCGACATCGACGCGCCCGTGTCCGTCAACATCCGCCGGATCGCCAAGGCCAAACGGTCCACGCCCGAGGACGTCACCGTCGTCATCCTCGACCGGCCGCGGCACGAGGGCATCATCAAGGAGGTCCGGGAGGCCGGCGCGCGCATCAAGCTGATCTCGGACGGCGACGTCGCCGGCTCGATCTACGCGCTGCGCGAGGGCACCGGCGTGGACCTGCTGCTGGGCATCGGTGGCACCCCCGAGGGCATCATCTCGGCCTGCGCCGTGAAGTGCCTCGGCGGCACCATCCAGGGCAAGCTGTGGCCGAAGGACGACGAGGAGCGGCAGCGGGCCATCGACGCCGGACACGACCTCGACCGGGTGCTCACCACGAACGACCTGGTCTCCGGCGACAACGTCTTCTTCGTCGCCACCGGCATCACCGACGGTGAGCTGCTGCGGGGTGTGCGGTACCGGTCGGAGACCGCGACGACCGACTCGATCGTGATGCGGTCGAAGTCCGGCACGGTCCGCCGGATCGACTCGGAGCACCGGCTGAGCAAGCTGCGTGCGTACAGCGCGATCAACTTCGACAGGGCGAAGTAGACCGCGCTCGAGGCTTACACGGGGCGCCCCCTGGTGCGGAGGGGGCGCCTCTGCATGTTTCAGCCCGCCTGCGCTATGCGGGTCGTCGTCCGCGAGGCCTTCTTCAGTTCCATGTCGCGGCGGCGCCGCCGGGCCAGAACCACCCGGCGTTCGGCCGCGGTGAGGCCGCCCCAGACGCCGTACGGCTCGGGCTGCAGCAGTGCGTGCTCACGGCATTCGACCATCACCGGACAGCGCGCGCAGACCCGCTTGGCCGCCTCCTCTCGCGACAGCCTCGCCGCCGTGGGCTCCTTGGAAGGTGCGAAGAACAAGCCGGCCTCGTCGCGCCGGCACACCGCCTCGGTGTGCCAGGGTGCGTCTTGGTCCCTGTCCTGCGCCGGCCCCCGCTGGGCCGGAACGGCAGCTACCTGCAGGGACGAATGCGGCGGTTGCAGCACGGTCTACTCCTGACGACGGCTTCGCGAGCGAGAGACGATGCTGCAAGCCCTACCCGCTGTACGCGAGCCTATGCACTGCGTTCCGAACCGCAGGCGCGCGGCGGCTTGTTCACGACCCTGTGCGCCGTCCGCGGGAGGACCGATTCGTTCCGTTTCCGGCCCGATTCACAACCGTCAACGATCGAGGTGTTTGCGCAAAGTCCTGTCGGCCTTGTCCTGAACACGGTCGAGGATGTCCGCGACGAGCTTGCCGCGCTTCGGCCGCGCCTCGACATTGCCCAGTACGGCCCACCCGTCCACGTAGACGACAGGCGCCTCGGACTCGACCGAATCCAGCGGGGAGACCTCGAAGTTGCCGAGGACGCCGCCGCCGGTGCCACGCAGCGACACATTCTCCGGCACGCGGATCTGGACGTCGCCGAAGACCGAGACCGCCTTGATCACGACGTGCTGGTACTCGAAGATCGCCTCGCTGAGGTCGATCTCGACGGTGCCGAAGATCGCGTACGCGTGCAAGCGGCGCCCGGCACGCCAACGCCCCCGGCGCATGGCACTGCTGAACACGGCGACAACGTTGGCGTCCGCCTCGGCCGGTATCGCGCCCGGCGCGGGGCGGGGCGGCACGGGCGTGTAGGCCGGGGCCGCCGGACGCTCGTGGGCGGCGGGCAGGTCCCGGATGAAGACCTCCAGCTCGCCCACCGTCTTGGCGTTCAGCACCCCCTCCACGCGCTCTGCGTGCTCGTCGGCGGTCAGGCGCCCCTCGGCGAGGGCGTCGCGCAGGATGTCGGCGATGCGGTCACGGTCGGCGTCCGAGGCGCGCAGCTCGGCGACGGGAGGCGCCGTGCGCTCCTGCTGAGGGTGCTTCTGAAGGTCCACGGCAGCAGCGTACCGAAACGCGATAGATCGCGACTAGGGGTGTGGACAACCCCGCGCGTCGCGAACTGAGCCTTACCTCACAGGTTCCGTGTCTGCCGCAGGTTCTACGCTGGTGAGGCCCGTCGACGCCGACGGGCCACAGGCGCGCCCCGGAGACGAGCCGCCTGGAAAAGCTGCCTGTCGAGTGAGGAATGGGCGAAGATGCCTGAGTTCGCGTACACCGATCTGCTCCCCATGGGAGAGGACGCCACCCCGTACCGGCTGGTGACCTCCGAAGGTGTCTCCACCTTCGAGGCCGACGGGCGGACGTTCCTCAAGGTGGAGCCGGAGGCGCTGCGCAAGCTGGCCGAGGAGGCCATCCACGACATCCAGCACTATCTGCGCCCGGCCCACCTCGCGCAGCTGCGCCGCATCATCGACGACCCTGAGGCGTCGGCGAACGACAAGTTCGTCGCGCTGGACCTGCTGAAGAACGCGAACATCGCGGCGGCCGGTGTGCTGCCCATGTGCCAGGACACCGGCACGGCGATCGTCATGGGCAAGCGCGGCCAGAACGTCCTCACCGAAGGTGAGGACGAGAAGGCACTGTCCCACGGCATCTACGACGCCTACACCAAGCTGAACCTGCGCTACTCGCAGATGGCTCCGCTCACCATGTGGGAGGAGAAGAACACCGGCTCCAACCTCCCGGCGCAGATCGAGCTGTACGCGACCGACGGCGGCGCGTACAAGTTCCTGTTCATGGCGAAGGGCGGCGGCTCCGCCAACAAGTCGTTCCTGTACCAGGAGACGAAGGCCGTCCTGAACGAGGCCTCCATGATGAAGTTCCTGGAGGAGAAGATCCGTTCGCTCGGTACGGCCGCCTGTCCGCCGTACCACCTGGCGATCGTCGTCGGCGGTACGTCCGCCGAGTACGCCCTGAAGACCGCGAAGTACGCCTCCGCGCACTACCTGGACGAGATCCCGGCCGAGGGTTCGCCGCTCGGCCACGGTTTCCGGGACAAGGAGCTGGAGGAGAAGGTCTTCGAGCTGACGCAGAAGATCGGTATCGGCGCGCAGTTCGGCGGCAAGTACTTCTGCCACGACGTCCGTGTGGTGCGTCTCCCCCGCCACGGGGCGTCCTGCCCGGTGGCGATCGCCGTGTCCTGCTCGGCGGACCGCCAGGCCATCGCGAAGATCACCGCCGAGGGTGTCTTCCTGGAGCAGCTGGAAACGGACCCGGCGCGATTCCTGCCGGAGACGACGGACGAGCACCTCGAGTCCGACGGTGACGTCGTCCGCATCGACCTCAACCAGCCGATGGACGACATTCTGGCCGAGCTGACCAAGTACCCGGTCAAGACCCGGCTGTCCCTCAGCGGCCCGCTGGTCGTAGCGCGTGACATCGCGCACGCCAAGATCAAGGAGCGGCTGGACGCGGGTGAGGAGATGCCGCAGTACCTGAAGGACCACCCGGTGTACTACGCCGGCCCGGCGAAGACCCCCGAGGGCTACGCCTCCGGCTCCTTCGGTCCGACCACGGCCGGGCGCATGGACTCCTACGTCGCGCAGTTCCAGGCGGCGGGGGGCTCCAAGGTGATGCTCGCCAAGGGCAACCGCAGCAGGCAGGTCACGGACGCGTGCGGCACGCACGGCGGCTTCTACCTCGGCTCGATCGGCGGCCCGGCCGCGCGGCTCGCCCAGGACTGCATCAAGAAGGTCGAGGTCGTCGAGTACGAGGAGCTCGGCATGGAGGCCGTCTGGAAGATCGAGGTCGAGGACTTCCCGGCGTTCATCGTCGTCGACGACAAGGGCAACGACTTCTTCCAGGACCCCGCCCCGGCGCCGACGTTCACTTCGATCCCGGTGCGGGGCCCCGGGCTGGCGTAGTTCCCCGGGCGCGGCGGGGGCACTTCTCGCCCCCGCCGCCCCTACCCGACCCATCCCCAGGGGCTCCACCCCTTCAACCCTTCCGGGGCCCCGGCCCCAGCGATCCGACGGACCTCGTCCTCAAACGCCCGACGGGCCGAGCGGTGCCGCAGGCCGAACAAGTTGAACGACCGTGCGCCTCCGCACGGGCAGTTGCCGCAGTTCGCGTACCGACCGGCCCCGAAGCCGTCGAAGTTGGCCCACCCGGGTGGCCCAGAGGTCGGAACATCCGCGCCGTCCCGGTCGCTATAAGCGGCATGAGCGAATACCGCATCGAGCACGATTCCATGGGCGAGGTCCGCGTCCCCCTCGACGCCAAGTGGCGGGCGCAGACCCAGCGTGCCGTCGAGAACTTTCCCGTCTCCGGTCACCGCATCGAGCGCGCCCACATCGAGGCGCTCGCCCGGATCAAGGGGGCCGCGGCGAAGGTGAACGCCGGGCTCGGGGTGCTCGACAAGGACGTCGCCGAGGCGATCCAGGACGCGGCCGCGGAGGTGGCCGAGGGGAAGTGGGACGAGCACTTCCCGGTGGACGTGTTCCAGACGGGGTCCGGCACCTCGTCCAACATGAACACCAACGAGGTGATCGCCACGCTGGCGAGCGAGCGGCTCGGCCGGGACGTGCATCCGAACGACCACGTCAACGCCTCGCAGTCGTCCAACGACGTCTTCCCCTCCTCCCTGCACATCGCCGCCACCGCCGCCGTCACCCGCGATCTGATCCCGGCCCTGGAGCACCTCGCCGGCTCCCTGGAGCGCAAGGCCGAGGAGTTCGGTGACGTGGTGAAGTCGGGGCGGACCCATCTGATGGACGCGACGCCCGTGACACTGGGCCAGGAGTTCGGCGGGTACGCCGCCCAGGTGCGGTACGGGATCGAGCGGCTGAACGCCTCCCTGCCGCGGCTGGCCGAGCTGCCGCTGGGCGGCACGGCCGTGGGGACCGGGATCAACACCCCGCCCGGGTTCTCCGCCGCCGTGATCGAGGAGGTGGCCCGCACCACCGGGCTGCCCCTCACCGAGGCACGCGACCATTTCGAGGCGCAGGGTGCACGCGACGGGATCGTGGAGACCAGCGGGCAGCTGCGGACCATCGCCGTCGGGCTCACGAAGATCGCCAATGATCTGCGGTGGATGGCGTCGGGGCCGCGGACCGGGCTCGCCGAGATCCAGCTCCCGGACCTCCAGCCGGGCTCCTCGATCATGCCCGGCAAGGTCAACCCGGTCATCCCGGAGGCCGTGCTCATGGTCTGCGCGCAGGTCGTCGGCAACGACGTGACCATCGCCACGGCCGGCGCCTCCGGGAACTTCGAGCTCAATGTGATGCTTCCGGTCATCGCGAAGAACGTGCTGGAGTCGATCCGGCTGCTCGCCAACGTCTCGCGGCTGCTTGCCGACCGGACCGTCGACGGGATCACCGCCAACCGGGAACGGGCCCGCGAGTACGCCGAGTCGTCACTCTCCGTGGTCACCCCGCTCAACAAGTACATCGGGTACGAGGAAGCCGCGAAGGTCGCCAAGAAGGCCCTGGCGGACCGGAAGACGATCCGCCAAGTGGTGCTGGAGGGCGGGTACGTGGAGCGCGGCGACCTCACCCTGGAGCAGCTCGACGAGGCGCTGGATGTCCTGCGTATGACGCGTGCGTAACCGCCGGCGGACCATTCGCCCCGCCGGGCCAGAACCGTGACGCGCACCGCAGCGTCGTATGCCTACGGCACCTAATATCTGTGCATGGCAGACGGCGGAGCGGTGAGACGCATGGAGCGCGAGGAAGCGGGCGGTTCGGCGGGCTACTGGGCGCCCGGAAGTCACATCCTGTGGCGGTACCGGGAGAATGCCGGCCGGCGCTTCCACATCGCACGCCCCGTCACCGTCGTCCGGGACGACGCGGACCTGCTCGCCGTGTGGATGGCGCCAGGCACCGAGTGCATGAAGCCGGTGCTCGCCGACGGTACGCCGGTGCACGTGGAGCCGCTGGAGTCCCGGTACACCAAGCCGCGCACGGTGGAGGTCGGCCGCTGGTTCGGCACCGGGGTGCTGAAGCTGGCCCGGCCCGGTGAGCCCTGGTCGGTGTGGCTGTTCTGGGAGCCGGGCTGGCGTTTCAAGAACTGGTACGTCAATCTTGAGCAGCCGCTGGCCCGTTGGGACGGCGGAGTGGACTCCGAGGACCATTTTCTGGACATCTCCGTTCACCCGGACCGCAGTTGGCACTGGCGCGACGAGGACGAGTTCGCGCAGGCCCAGCGGGACGGACTGATGGACGCCCGGCTGGCCGGGCAGGTGCGGGAGGCGGGGCGGACCGTGGTGGAGGTGATCCGCGCCTGGGGGCCGCCGTTCTCGGAAGGCTGGCAGCACTGGCGCCCGGATCCGTCCTGGGCTGTACCTTCACTTCCGGAGGACTGGGACCGTACGCCAGCGCATGTGTCCTCATGAGACCCTTGATGCGCCCCCGGTCCACAACCGTAGGATCGTCCTCCGCAAGGGTGCGCAGCAGCAACTCCCGGAACATGCACCGGGCTTGACCGAACGTCACCGAGGGGCGGCAGGACGTGAGCGAGGGGTACGAGGGCAACACCGGCACGGGCCGCAGAAGGTTCGCCGGTTGCACAGGAACAACCTCTGACCACGCGGGAATTCCGTTCCCGGGGCACGTATTCCGGGTATCGGGATTTCTGCGGGACGAACTGCGCGCGCGGCGCGCAGCCCCGGACGGATGGATTCGACACGCGTGACGGAGCACCCCACCTCCTCCTACGACCGCCCCCAGCCGGGCGTCGACCCCGCGGAGCCCCGCGGGGCGCTCCTGCGTTCCCCGAAGCCGCTCGGCGCCACCGCCTTACCCGCACAGGCCCGCACCGGCGAGACGCCCTCTTCGCCCGGTACGACCGCGCCCTGCGGCAAGGGGAAGGAGCCCCCAGTCAATCGTCCCGAGCACTCGCAGCCGGCCGCCGCCGAGACCGACACGCACCGCCCGCGTCCCACGCCGGAGGGCATTCCGCCCCAGCCCGGCGCCGAGCAGGAGCGGGCCACCGGTGGCCAGGACCGCCGTAGCGGGCGGGGGCTGCCGCCCGGGCGGCCGATGCCGATGCGGCGGGACGGGGACCGGCTGCGGTTCGTGGGCGCCGCGACCCGGCGGATCGCCCGTGGCATCGACCTCGACGAGATCGTGATGGGCCTGTGCCGGGCGACCGTACCGACCTTCTCGGACGCCATCCTCGTCTATCTGCGCGACCCGCTGCCGGTGGGCGACGAACGGCCCACCGGGCCGGTCGTGCTGCGGCTGCGCCGCACGGACCGGATTCCGGAGGAACGTGACACCGAGGGCGGCTTCCTGCCCGTGCAGGCCCCGGAGCCCGAGCCGGCGGAGCCGACAGGACTGTCGGAGCTGTCCTCGCTGACCGCCGAGCTGTGCGAGGTGCGGCCCGGCGGCGCGCTGAACGAGGTGCTGCGCGGGGTACGTCCCGTGTTCGCGGACGCGCCGGCCGCGCGCGCCGCGCTGCCCGAACTCCTGGGCGAGAGCGGCGAGTCGGTCGTCCCCGACGGACAGCACGCGATCCTCGCCCCGCTGCGCGGCCGCCGCCGGGTCATCGGTGCCGCGCTCTTCCTGCGCCGCCCGGAGCGCCTGGCCTTCGAGGCCGACGACCTGCTGGTCGCCGCCCAGCTGGCCACGCACAGCGCCCTGGGCATCGACAAGGCGGTGCTGTACGGCCGTGAGGCCTACATCGCCGACGAGCTCCAGCGCACCATGCTCCCGGAGACCCTGCCGCGCCCGACGGGCGTCCGGCTGGCCTCCCGCTACCTCCCCGCGGCCGAGACCGCCCGGGTCGGCGGCGACTGGTACGACGCCATCCCGCTGCCCGGCAGCCGGGTCGCGCTGGTCGTCGGGGACGTCATGGGCCACTCCATGACCTCCGCCGCGATCATGGGCCAGCTGCGCACCACCGCGCAGACCCTGGCCGGGCTCGACCTGCCGCCGCAGGAGGTGCTGCACCACCTCGACGAACAGGCCCAGCGCCTGGGCAGCGACCGGATGGCGACCTGCCTGTACGCGGTGTACGACCCGGTCTCGCACCGGATCACCATCGCCAACGCCGGCCATCCTCCGCCGGTGCTGCTGCACCTGGGCGGAAGGGCCGAGGTGCTGCGGGTGCCGCCGGGCGCGCCGATCGGCGTGGGCGGGGTCGACTTCGAGGCCGTGGAGCTGGACGCGCCCGCCGGGGCCACGCTGCTCCTGTACACCGACGGCCTCGTCGAGTCCCGGCTGCGGGACGTGTGGACCGGCATAGAGCAACTGCGCGAGAAGCTGGCGGCGACCGCCCAGCTGACCGGTCCCGACCACCCTCCGCCCCTCGAGGCCCTGTGCGACGAGGTGCTCGACATGCTCGGTCCGGGCGACCGGGACGACGACATCGCGCTGCTCGCCGCCCGCTTCGACGGGATCGCGCCGAGCGACGTGGCGTACTGGTTCCTGGAGCCGGAGGACGCGGCCCCCGGCCGGGCCCGCCGGCTGGCCCGGCGCGCGCTCGCCCGCTGGGGTCTGGAGGACCTCAGCGACTCGGTGGAACTCCTGGTCAGCGAGGTCGTCACCAACGCCGTGCGCTACGCGTCCCGTCCGGTCACCCTCCGGCTGCTGCGCACCGACGTGCTGCGCTGCGAGGTCGGCGACGACGTGCCGCAGCTGCCGCGGCTGCGGCAGGCACGGGCGACGGACGAGGGCGGGCGCGGACTGTACCTGGTCAACAAACTGGCCAGGCGGTGGGGCGCGACCCGGCTGAGCACCGGAAAGGTCGTCTGGTTCGAACTGAACCGGAGTTAGGCCCGGTTCGCGGCCGTCACCGAGCTCCTCAGGCCATCACGGCGCAGAGGGCGCCCGGACTGTCCGGGCGCCCTCTGGCGTCACTGCTGGTCGGCCGGGTTGAGCGGGTCGTCCGTGACGTCACCCGTCGGTGTGGCCGGCGGAGTCGTCGTCGGCGGCCTGGTCGTCGGGGTCTGGGTCGGCGCCTGGGTGGTCGGGGTCTGGGTCGGTGACTGCGTCGGCGTGCCGGACGGGCTCGGCGACTGGGAGGTCGGCGACTGGGACGGGGTCTGGGTCGGCGACGACGACCAGGTCGGCGTGTCGGTCGGCTCGACGGCGGCGCCCTGGGTGGCGTTCAGGTCGAACTTGGACTTTTCCGTGACGCCGAAGGTGTATGTGGCCCAGATCTGGGCCGGGTAGCCGCCGCCGTTGACCCGGAGGCCAGGGACCGGGAGCCCGGTCGCGCCCCTCAGCGAGACATGGTTCCCGGTCTTCTTGTCCTCGCCGAACAGGCCCACCGAGGTGACCAGGTCGGGGGTGTAGCCGGTGAACCACGCGGAACGGTTCTCGTCGGAGGTACCCGTCTTGCCCGCCACCTGCTGGCCGTTGCGCAGCGAGTTGCGCGCCACCGACTTGCTGGCCGTACCGTCGTCGACCACGCCGGTCAGCACCGAGGTCACCGTGTCGGCGGCGGTGCGGCTGATCACCGAGCTGCCGATCGGGTTCGGCATCTTCACTGAACGGTTCTTCTTCTCCGCCGACTTGACGATCGACGGCGTCACCTTCTGGCCGTGGTTGTCGAGGGTGGCGTAGATACCGGCCATTTCCAGCGGGCTGGCGCCCATGGAGCCCAGCGTCTGCGCGGGCACCGCCTGCATGCCCTTGGTGTCCATGCCCAGCTCCTTGGCTGTGCTCATCACGTTGTCCATGCCCACGTCGACGCCCATCTGCGCGAAGACCGAGTTGACGGACTGGTTCATGGCCTTCTGGACCGTGATGGGGCCGTAGTTCTGGTCGTCCTCGTTGGGCGGCGCGAAGCCGACCTTGGCGCCGTTGTCCACGACCGGGCGGCGGCTGGTGCCGTCGTACTTCGTGTTCGCGGCGATCTCGTTGCCGTCCTGCGTCTTGGCCTTGTCCTCCAGCGCGGCGGCGAGGATCACCGGCTTGAACGTCGACGCGGGCTGGTAGTCCCGGCGGGTCGCGTTGCTGAAGTAGTGCTTGAAGTAGTCCTGACCGCCGTACAACGCGACGATCTTGCCCGTCCTGGGGTCGACCGAGACGGCACCCGCCTGGACGTTCCCGTCCACCTTGCGCTTCTTCTTGTCGAGCTTGCCGGTCAGCTGGGTCTTGACCGCATCCTCCAGCGCCTGCTGCTTCTTCTTGTCGATGTTCAGGGTGATGGTCCAGCCCTGGTTCTCGACCTTCGCCTCCGCCTGGGACGGGGTGAGGCCCTCTTCCTCCATCAGCTGCTGTTCCAGCTGCTTGTTGGCGAGGTCGATCAGATAGCCCTTCTGGCCCTCCCGGCCCGGGGTGCCCTTCGGGTCCTTGGGTACGGGGAACTTCAGGGACTGGCGCTCGGCCGAGTCCAGCCAGCCCTCCTCGACCATGTTGTTCAGGACGTAGTTCCAGCGCTCCTTCACCAGCCGCTTGCCGGTGTCGGACGCGGCCGCCCAGTCGTACTGGCTCGGCGCCTGCAGCAGCGCGGCGAGATATGCGCCCTGCTCGACCTTCAGCTTCTCGGCGTCGACCCGGTAGTAGGCCTGCGCGGCGGCCTGGATGCCGTAGGCGCCACGGCCGTAGTAGCTGGTGTTGATGTAGCCCGCGAGGATGTCGTCCTTGGTCTTCTGGCGTTCCACCTTCAACGAGATGACCAGTTCCTTCAGCTTGCGCGTGACGGTCTGGTCCTGGTTGAGGTAGTAGTTCTTGACATACTGCTGAGTGATCGTCGAACCACCCTGCTTCCCCTTGCCGGAGAGGGTGTTGATCAGACCGCGGGCGGTGCCCTTCAGGTCGACGCCGGGGTCGTTGTAGAAGTTCTTGTTCTCGGCGGCCACGAAGGTCAGCTGGACCTTCCGGGGCACCTTGGTCAGATCGACGATCTCACGGTTGACCTTGCCGTCCCGGGCCAGGATCGTGCCGTCGCTGTACTTGTAGACATTGCTCTGCTGCTGCGCGAGCGGATTGCCGCTGGGGACGTCCACCATCAGGTACAGGACGATGAAGCCGGTGATGCCGAGGAGGCAGAAACCGAAGACCGTGCCGAGGATCTTCTTCCAGGTGAACAATCTGCGTATGCGGCCCTTGGCGGGCTTGCCCGGCCCGGTGGACCCGGCCGCGTGACCCGACGAGCGGCGCTTGGGCGCCGCTCGGTGGCCACCGCCACCGCGCTGACGCGCTCTTCGTTCTTCCGCTCGTCCCATGAGTACGTCTGCTCCCCGTCTCGGCTGTCACACAGGTGTTTGGCTCAGGTCAGCTCAGAAAACTAACACCGCTCTATATGACAAAGGGCGCCCGATCCGCTCTTTTACGGACGTGACAATCAGCACCCCATCCCAAGGGAACCGACGTACGAACGGGGCTCGAGGTTGCCAGGACGCGATAAAGTGATATCACTTGGATAGAGCGGTGCTAGACGAACGGCAGCGCCACGCGAACGGGGGACCCACCCATGTCCACACACGACACGCACGACACGCACGACCTGCGCGACGCACCCGAGATGCCTGCCCCCCGTGTGCGGGAGTTCACCGCGCACAGCATCGGCGGCGGGCTCGCGCTGCTGCTCGGGCTGACCGGGCTGCTGGTCACCTTCGGCCTCATCACCGCCTCCTCGACGGTCACCGCGGCCGGCGCCAAGGCCGGACTGCTCGTAGCGGGCGTGCTCGTCTTCCTCGCCTCCGTCATCGCGATGCGCGGACTGAACACGGTGGCGCCAGGCGAGGCGCGGGTGGTCCAGCTCTTCGGGCGGTACCGGGGGACGATCCGGCAGGACGGCCTGCGCTGGGTGAACCCCTTCACCTCGCGGACCCGGATCTCCACCCGGGTGCGCAACCACGAGACCGCCGTCCTCAAGGTGAACGACGCCTACGGCAACCCGATCGAGCTCGCCGCGGTCGTGGTCTGGAAGGTCCAGGACACCGCCCAGGCCGTCTTCGAGGTGGACGACTACACCGAGTTCGTCGCCACGCAAACGGAGACGGCGGTGCGGCACATAGCCATTGAGTACCCGTACGACGCCCACGACGAGGACGGGCTCTCACTGCGCGGCAACGCCGAGGAAATCACCGAGAAGCTCGCGGCCGAGCTGCACGCGCGCGTGGAGGCGGCCGGCGTGCGGATCATCGAGTCGCGCTTCACGCATCTCGCGTACGCTCCCGAGATCGCCTCCGCGATGCTCCAGCGGCAGCAGGCGGGTGCGGTGGTCGCGGCCCGGCGGCAGATCGTCGACGGAGCGGTCGGGATGGTGGAGGCGGCGCTCGCCCGGATCGCCGAGCGGGACATCGTGGAGCTGGACGAGGAGCGTAAGGCGGCGATGGTTTCCAATCTGATGGTGGTGCTGTGCGGGGACCGGGCGCCGCAGCCCGTCCTGAACACGGGGACCCTCTACCAGTGACGGATCCCTCCGGGGGTTCGGCCCCCCAGCGTCGGCCGCAGCAGCGCAAGCAGGTGCTGCTGCGGCTGGACCCGTCGGTGTACGAGGCGCTGGCGCGGTGGGCCGGGGACGAGCTGCGGTCGGCCAACGCACAGATCGAGTTCCTGCTGCGCAAGGCCCTGGCGGACGCCGGGCGGCTGCCGAAGGGCGCGGGCCCGATTCCCCGCCGTGGACGGCCCCCCGGGCCGGACTGACCGCCGTGTAGCAGAACTGTGACAATCGGCCCCCACCTGCGGGGCCGTACCCCCCGCCATGATCTACACACTCCGCGTATACATACTGCGTATACACCCTATGTAGAGTGCTGCCATGTCCATCGGTCACACCCTTCTGGGGCTCCTGGAGTCCGGCCCGCGCCACGGCTACGACTTGAAGCGGGCCTTCGACGAGAAGTTCGGTCACGACCGGCCGCTGCACTACGGCCAGGTCTACTCGACGATGTCCCGCCTGCTGAAGAACGGACTCGTCGAAGTCGACGGGATCGAGGCGGGCGGAGGCCCCGAGCGCAAGCGCTACGCGATCACGGACGCCGGGGTCACCGACGTCGAGCGGTGGCTGGCGACGCCGGAGAAGCCGGAGGAGTACCTCCAGTCGACCCTCTACACCAAGGTCGTCCTCGCGCTGCTCACGCACCGGAACGCGGCCGGCATCCTCGACACCCAGCGCTCCGAGCACCTGCGCAGCATGCGGATCCTGACCGACCGCAAGCGCAAGGGCGACCTCGCGGACCAGCTGATCTGCGACCACGCGCTGTTCCACCTGGAGGCGGACCTGCGCTGGCTGGAACTGACCGCGGCGCGCCTCGACAAGCTCCGTGCGGCGGTGGCCAAGTGACTCCTCCTCCCGGTTCCCTGCTCACCGCCCAGGACCTGCGCAAGGCGTACGGGCCGACCGTCGCGCTCGACGGCGCCGAGTTCTCCATCCACCCCGGTGAGGTCGTCGCCGTGATGGGCCCCTCCGGGTCCGGCAAGTCGACGCTGCTGCACTGTCTCGCGGGGATCGTGCCGCCGGACTCGGGCTCGATCACGTACAACGGGCAGGAGCTCGCGACGATGAACGACGCCCGGCGCAGCGCACTTCGGCGGTCCGAGTTCGGGTTCGTGTTCCAGTTCGGACAGCTCGTACCGGAGTTGACCTGTGTGGAGAACGTGGCCCTGCCACTGCGGCTGAACGGCACCTCCCGCAAGGAGGCCGAGCGGGCGGCACTGAGCTGGATGGAGCGGCTCGAGGTCGACGACCTGAAGGGCAAGCGGCCCGGCGAGGTGTCCGGCGGTCAGGGCCAGCGCGTCGCGGTGGCGCGGGCGCTGGTGACCGGGCCGCGGGTGCTGTTCGCCGACGAGCCGACCGGCGCGCTCGACTCCCTCAACGGCGAGCGCGTGATGGAACTGCTCACGGACGCGGCCCGCTCCACCAACGCCGCCGTCGTCCTGGTCACGCACGAGGCGCGGGTGGCCGCCTACTCCGACCGCGAGATCGTGGTGCGGGACGGCAAGTCCCGGGACATGGAGCGCGCCATATGAGTGCGCGGAGGGGGCACCTGACCGCTCGAGCGGAGCCGAGAGCCTGGGGGAGGTCCAGGGATCTGGCCATGGGGGCCCGGTTCGCCTTCACCGGCGGACGTGAGGGCTGGGTCCGGGCGCTGCTGACCGCGGTCGGCGTCGGACTCGGGGTGGCGCTGCTGCTGCTCACGACGGCGGTGCCGAACGCGCTGAACGAGCGTGACCGGCGCGGCAGCGCCCGGGACGACTTCACCTACAGCGGGAAGGTGATACCGAAGGCGGACGACACGCTCGTCGTCGGCCGCACCGACACGACGTTCCGCAGCGACGACGTGCGCGGCAGGCTCCTGGAGCCCGAGGGCGCACGGGCCCCGCTGCCGCCGGGCCTCGCGAAGTTCCCGGCGAAGGGCGAGATGGTCGTCTCGCCCGCGCTGAAGAAACTGCTCGAGTCCGGCTCCGGCAAGCTGCTGCGCGAACGCATCCCCTACCGCATCACCGGCACCATCGGGCAGTCCGGCCTGATCGGACCCGGCGAACTCGCCTACTACGCGGGCGCCCAGGGGCTCGAGAACCACCTGTCCGGCGGCAACGCCGAACGCATCGACCGCTTCGGGCCCTCCCCCGGGAACACTCAGGAGCCCCTGGACCCGGTCCTGCTGCTGCTCATCCTGATCGTCTTCACCGTGCTGCTGCTGCCGGTCGGCGTGTTCATCGCGGCGGCCGTGCGCTTCGGCGGCGAGCGCCGGGACCGCCGGCTCGCGGCGCTCAGGCTGGTCGGCGCGGACGGCCGGATGGCGCGCCGGATCGCCGCCGGCGAGGCGCTCGCCGGGGCACTGCTCGGGCTCGTCCTCGGCACCGGCTTCTTCCTGGCCGGGCGTCAGCTGGCGGCCCTGATGAGGGTGCGGGACATCAGCGTGTTCCCGAGCGACCTCAACCCGTCGCCCGGGCTCGTCGCGCTCGTCGCCGTCGCCGTGCCCGCGGCGGCCGTCCTGGTGACGCTGTTCGCCCTGCGCGGGGTGGTCATCGAACCGCTCGGCGTGGTCCGTACGGCGCAGCCGCCGCGGCGCCGGCTGTGGTGGCGGCTGCTGCTGCCGCTGGGCGGTCTGGCGATGCTCTACCCGATGATCGGCCAGGGCAACGACAACGGGAACTTCAACGAGTGGCTGGTGATCGGCGGCACGGTACTGCTCCTCGTCGGTATCACCGCCCTGCTGCCGTGGGTCGTCGAGGCCGTGGTGGCCCGGCTGAACTCCGGCTCGGTCTCCTGGCAACTGGCCATCCGCAGGCTTCAGTTGAGCAGCGGTACGGCCGCCCGCATGGTCAACGGCATCGCCGTCGCGGTGGCCGGGGCGATCGCGCTGCAGATGCTGTTCTCCGGGGTCGAGGGCGACTACACCAAGCAGACCGCCAACGACCTGACCCGGGCTCAGATGGAGGTCTCCACGAGCCACGTCGCCTCGCCTGCCGAGGCCGGCCGGCAGCTGGCGCAGACCAAGGGCGTGCGCCGCGCGTCGGCCATCTCGCTGACCTCGGTCGGGGACCGGGCCAAGGAGCCCGAGGCCGAGCTGGAGGTCGCCGTCGGCAGCTGCGCGGAGCTGCGCGAGGTGGCCCGGCTGGCGTCCTGCCGGAACGGCGACATCTTCCGGATCCTCGGCAGCGACTACGACAGCAAGACGAAGAAGCTCGCCGAGACGGGCAGCACCGTGTACTTCGACCCGTCGTACGAGGGCGCGCCGGGCCACCCGATGGCCTGGAAGGTGCCCTCCGGCATCAAGGCGGCGGAGCAGCGCGAGGATCCGACCGGCTACGCGCGCGGCGGCCTGCTGATCACCTCGGGCGCGCTGCCCAAGGGTGCGGCGCCCAGTCTGTACCAGAAGGTGTTCGTGATGCTGGACCCGTCGGTGCCGGACGCGCGTGAGAACGCGCGCAACACGGCCGCACGGCTGGATCCGCTGGCGAACGTGTTCAGCCTGGCGTCCAGTGAGCAGTCGTTGCAGTTCCGGTCCATCCGTACCGGCCTGTTCGTCGGAGCCAGCTGCGTCCTGGTGCTGATCGGCGCGAGCCTGCTGGTCTCCCAGCTGGAGCAGCTGCGCGAGCGCAAGAAGCTGCTGTCGTCGCTGATCGCCTTCGGCACCCGGCGCCGCACCCTGGGTCTGTCGGTGCTGTGGCAGACGGCGATCCCGATCGCGCTGGGCCTGCTGCTGGCGTCCACGGTGGGTCTGACGCTGGGCGCGGTCCTGCTGAAGATGACGAGCACCACGGTCCGCGTGGACTGGATGAGCGTCCTGTCGATGACCGGCGTGGGTGCCGGCGTCGTCATCGCCGTGACGCTGCTCAGCCTGCCGCCGCTGCTGCGGCTGATGCGGCCGGACGGGCTGCGCACGGAGTAGCCGCACCTCTTCGCGTGGGCCCCTTCCCGGTGGGAGGGGCCCACGCCCCGTGCGGTCACAGGCTGTGCTCCCGCACCACCCTCCGGGCCTGGGCGAACAGCATGCCGACGTTGACCGACTTGCGGCAGACGATCACGGCCACGACGTCCTGCTGCTCGTTCATGCGGATGAACAGGTGGGTGAGGTTCTCGCTGTTGACCAGGATCTCCTGGAAGAAGTGGCTGTCATTGGTGAGGCCGCGGCGCTCCTTGAAGATGTCCTCGATCATCACGACCGTCCGTCCCTGGAACAGGTCGAGCGTCGCGCCCGCCAGGAGGTCCAGGACCTCGGGCGGGTGATTGTCGACCGTCTCGTAGGAGAGCAGCATCCCGGTCGACATGTCGACCACACCTGCCGCGACGCAGTCCGGTGAATCACTGCGGAGCGATTTGACCAGACTCATCACCTGGTCGGAGAAACCCGGAGTCATACGCTTCGTCGCCATCCCTTCACACTCCTTCTGGTGTCTTGTCCATGAGGATCGAACCGATCCGGTCGAGGGCCGGGTGGGTCGCCCGGTGCAGGCGGTCCACATCCATCCCCTCGTCGCCCAGCACGACCATCAGGGCCGTGTCGCCCACGGCGTAGAAGGCGACGCAGCCGTGACTGCCGTACGTCACCGTCTGCCGCAGCACTCCGCGTGAGGTGGCCTCGGCCGTGCGGCGCGCCAGGCCGAGGCCGGCGGCCGCGAGTGCGGCGAGGCCCTCCGGGTCGATCGAGTCCGCCGTGTCAGCCGCGATGAGCATTCCGTCGGCGGCGGCCAGTGCTGTGTCGGTGATTCCGGTGACCCTTTCGCGCAGCCCGCGCATTTCCCGCGCCAGGGCTTCGTGATTCATGTGCTCAACTCCCTCGTTCCTGACTGGATTCGACCATTGCTGCCATCAACACGCCCTTTTCATTTGGCGGTTCCGTGCCGCAGCCGGAAGAACCCTTTCCAGCTCGTCCCGCTCTTGGTCGGGGCGAGGGCTTCGGTGATGCCGCTGGCGCCCGGCTCGCGGCGCGGCAGTTCGATGGGGGCGGGGGGCGGCTCCGGGTCCGGGGCGCGTGGGGGCGGCTCCCGGTGTCGTACGACCGGAGCCTCCATCGGCATCCGGACGGGTGTCCGGTCGGCCGGGGCGGCGCACTCCAGCAGCCCTTCGCCGAGCATGCGCGCCACCTCCACCGTGACGGTGTAGACCCCGCGACCGGTACGGAAGGCCAGGTCGCGGGCGGTGCGGCGGCCGTCGGCGTGGACGAGCAGCTCCTGTTGCAGCGGGGTGCGGGCGCGGTCCGCCGGGGCCACGGCCAGGGGTCGTTCCCGGTCGGGCCGCACGGGGTACGGCAGCGCGGCCACGGCGGCCAGTTTGCGCACCGCCTCCTGGAGCAGCCGGGCGGGTGTCTCGCCGACGGCGACCGGGGCGTGCGGCTCGGTGTCGGTGGCGGTCTCGCAGCCGTCCACCTGCCCGGCGACGATGGCGAAGGCCGCGTCGTGCAGGGCCATGACACAGACCACCCTGAGCTGGGCGGCTCCCGCGTAGCCGTGTGCGATCAGCCCGGCGGCCGGCCAGCGGGCCCCGCCGGACTCGCGCACCAGTTCCGCCCACTGCGCGCCGTCGATGCGGTCGGAGCGCAGCAGGAGCGCCTCGGGGGCGGGGGCGCCGGGGCTCTCGGCCGCGACCACGAGTCCGTCCCTCAGATGGAACGCGCCACCCGGGCTGCCCGGTACCCGCAGCTCTCCCGTGAATCCCTCGCGCCCGCACACGGTGAGGGCGTGCGCGAGCCGTCCGTAGCCGGCCCGGTCAAGGGAATCCCGAACGTCCGACATCACTCCCCTTGGCGTATCGGCATTTCGCACTGACGCTTGACGCGTCGCACCGAGGGAGTATGTGTATCAGTTCAGCGGCATATTTCTGCCGGGGATTTCCTACCTGTCTACAGCTGACGGAAGTTGGCATGTCCGGCTGCTCAAAACGCCTTGTTCGACACTCATTTGATCGAATGCGAAGCGAACTCAGTTGATGTTGTCGAGCACCCGTACGGGCAGCGGCCGCAGGGCCTCGCGCAGTGCTGCCGTCAGCTCCTTGTACTCGGCGCCGCGGGCCGATCCGGTGCGCATGACGAGGGCGATACGGCGGCTCGGGGCGGGTTCGGCGAAGTATCCGGTCAGGAGCTGATTGCTGCGGGTGGTCTCGACCTTGAGGGCGGTACGGGGGAGCAGGGTGCAGCCGAGCCCGCCGGCGACGAGCTGGACGAGGGTCGACAGGCCCGCGGCGGTGGTGGTGACCGGAGCGTCCTCCCGCCCCGCCTCGCGGCAGATGTCGAGGGCCTGGTCACGCAGGCAGTGCCCCTCGTCCAGGAGCAGCAGATTGAGCTCCTTGAGGGCCTCGCGCGGGATCCCCTCACGGCCGCCGAGCCAGTGGTCCAGCGGCGTGACGAGCACGAAGTCCTCGTCGAAGAGCGGAAGTTCGACGACGCCGGGCATGCCGAGGGGCACGGCGAGCAGCAGCAGGTCGAGGCGCCCGCCGGCCAGCCCGTCGAGCAGGCTGGCGGTCTGCTCCTCGTGCACCTGGAGATCGAGATCCGGGTACCGGTCGTGCACGAGCCGCAGGACGGTCGGCAGCAGATAGGGGGCGACGGTCGGAATGACCCCGAGCCGCAGCGCCCCCGTGAAGGGCGCACGGACCGCCTCGGCCTCCTCCAGCAGCGCTCCGACCTCCTCCAGCACCGCCTTCGCCCGTACCGCGAGACGCTCGCCGGCGGGCGAGAGCAGCACCTTCCGGGTCGTACGCTCGAGCAGGGTGACCCCGAGGGTCTCCTCCAGGGCCGAGACGGCGCCCGACAGGGCGGGCTGGCTCATCCCGATGGCGGCGGCCGCGTCCCGGAAGTGCAGATGCTCGGCCACGGCGGCAAAGGCCCGCAGCTGGGACAGGCTGGGCTGGCGCCGCCTCCCGCTACTCACGGTCACTGATAGATACCTCCGATCAACACGACCGAGTGTAGCTATTTCCCGTATCAATCACCCCTGTGTCAACATCGACAACGTCCAACCCATGGGAAACACCCGCGATCCGGGGGTTTCCTCGCTGCAAGGAGAGCGTGTGCTCACTGTCGGTGACAAGTTCCCCGAGTTCGAACTGACCGCCTGCGTCTCGCTGGAGAAGGGCCAGGAGTTCGAGACGATCAACCACAAGACCTACGAGGGCAAGTGGAAGATCGTCTTCGCCTGGCCCAAGGACTTCACCTTCGTGTGCCCGACCGAGATCGCCGCCTTCGGCAAGCTGAACGACGAGTTCGCCGACCGTGACGCCCAGGTGCTCGGCTTCTCCGGTGACTCCGAGTTCGTGCACCACGCCTGGCGCAAGGACCACGACGACCTGCGCGACCTGCCGTTCCCGATGATGGCGGACTCGAAGCACGAGCTCATGCGCGACCTCGGCATCGAGGGCGAGGACGGCTTCGCCAAGCGCGCCGTCTTCATCGTCGACCAGAACAACGAGATCCAGTTCTCCATGGTGACCGCCGGTTCCGTCGGCCGTAACCCCAAGGAGGTCCTGCGGGTCCTGGACGCTCTCCAGACGGACGAGCTCTGCCCGTGCAACTGGAGCAAGGGCGACGAGACGCTGGACCCGGTCGCGCTGCTGGCCGGTGAGTGAGTTGTCCCTCGACTCGCTCAAGTCCCGCATACCGGACTACGCCAAGGACCTGAAGCTCAACCTGGGCTCGGTCATCGGCAACTCGGACCTGCCGGCACAGCAGCTGTGGGGCACGGTGCTGGCGACCGCCATCGCCTCCCGCTCCCCCATCGTCCTGCGCGAGCTGGAGCCCGAGGCAAAGGCGAACCTGTCGCCGGAGGCGTACACCGCGGCGAAGGCAGCGGCCGCCGTCATGGCGATGAACAACGTCTTCTACCGCACCCGCCACCTGCTGTCCGACCACGAGTACGGCAGCCTGCGCGCGGGTCTGCGGATGAACGTCATCGGCAATCCCGGTGTCGACAAGGTCGACTTCGAGCTGTGGTCGTTCGCGGTCTCCGCGATCAACGGCTGCGGCCTGTGCCTCGACTCGCACGAGCAGGTGCTGCGCAAGGCGGGCGTCGACCGTGAGGTCATCCAGGAGTCCTTCAAGATCGCCTCGGTCGTCCAGGCGGTCGGGGTGACTCTGGAGGCGGAAGCGGTGCTCTCCGAGTAATTCGGCCGTGCCGCGCCGGGGCCTCGCTCACTCCTGGTGGGCGAGGCCCCCGGTGTTTTCCTGCGCGTCCCTGGGGGCCGCGACCGCAGACCCCGCCCCGGCCCGGACGGCCTCGTCCTGGACCTCCGGACGCGCCGGATCCTCTTGACCCGCGCCGAGAAGTGCCTGTTCCTGTGCGTAGGCCCGCAGATAGCCCACCACCGTGTTCGTCACCGCCACCAGCGGTACGGCCACCACCGCGCCGCCGATGCCCGCGACCATGCCGCCGGCCGCGACCGACAGCACCACCGCCAGCGGATGCACCCGCACCGCGCGGCCCAGGATGAACGGCTGCAGGACATGGCCCTCGATCTGCTGGACCGCCAGGACCACCAGCAGGGTCATGACCGCCGTGAAGACGCCCTGCGTCACCAGCGCGACGACGACCGCCAGCGCGCCGGACGCCACCGCGCCCACCAGCGGGATGAACGAGAACAGGAAGATGAACACGGCCAGCGGGACGGCCATGGGCACGTCCAGGAAGTAGATGCCGAGGCCGATGAAGATGGCGTCTATCAGGGCCACCAGCACCGTGCCGCGGACGTAGGCGGTCAGCGTGCGCCAGGCGCGCGGTCCGGCGCCGGCCACGCCCGGGCGGGCCGCCGCGGGCACCAGCTTCAGCGTCCACTCCCAGATCCGCTCGCCGTCGTAGAGCAGGAACAGCGTCGAGAAGAACACCAGCAGGATGCCGGTCAGGGCCTCGACGATGACCTGTACGCCCTCCAGACCCGCGGACGTTATCTGGTCGGCGTTGGCGCCGATCGCCTCACGGAGGTTCTTGGCGATCTGGTTGATCTGCTTGTCCGTGACGTGGAAGGGGCTCTTCAGCAGCCAGTTGCGCAGATCGTCGATGCCGTTCTGGATCTGGTTGGAGAGGGTGTCGATGTTCTCCATGACCTGCCAGGTCACGAACCACCCGATCAGGCCCATCACGACGAAGCCGAGGATCGCGGTGAGCGCGGTGGCCGGACCCCGCGGCACCCCGTGGCGCCGCAGCCGGGCCACCGTCGGCTGCAGCAGCGCGGTGATCAGCAGCGCGATGACGAAGGCGAAGACGACCAGTTGTACGGCGCTGATGACCCGCATCAGCACCCACACCGTGCCCGCGAGCACGAGCAGCCGCCAGCCCGCCTCGGCGGCCACCCTGACGCCCCACGGCACGGCCTGGGCCGGGTCGGGACGGGGACCGGCCGGCACCGGCGGGTGAGGGGCGGACTGCGCCGGTTCGACCACGGTGTCGGCGACGACCGGGTCGGGCTCGGCGCTCTCCTTCTCCACCTCGGCCCGCCGCTCGTCCAACCGCTCGCCCATTTCGGTCAGTCCGGCACCGAGTCGGCCGAGCCACCCTGGTACTCGCGACATGATCCGTCCTTTTCCCCCGCGTCCCCGGGTGCTCGCCACCACTCCCCCCTGGAGTCGTTCGCGTCCGACCGTACAGGGCAAAAGCCCCTCCCCCTAGGACGGGGAGGGGCTGCGCAAGGTTGAGAGGGAACCGACCGGCTCAGTACCAGTGGTTCGCCTGCCAGAACGACCACGCCTCACAGGGGCTGCCGTACCGGCTGTTCATGTAGTTGAGGCCCCACTTGATCTGGGTGGCCGGGTTGGTCTGCCAGTCGGCGCCGACGGACGACATCTTGGAGCCGGGCAGTGCCTGGAAGAGGCCGTACGCACCGGAGGACGCGTTGACGGCACGGTAGTTCCAGCTGGACTCGTGGTCCACGATGTTGCTGAAGCACTGGAACTGGCCGCTCGCCACCATCTGGCGCGCCATCGCCTGGATCTGCGCGACGGTGTACGAGCTCTGCACGGGGAAGCTGGAGGAGTCGCGGGTCGACCGGGTGGCCGCCTTCTTCGCCTCCGCGCGGGCCTTGGCTTCCTTCTCGGCCTTCTCGGCGGCGACCTTCTTGGCGACGGCGGTCTCGGCGGCTGCCTTGCGGGCCGCCTCCTCGGCGTCCTTCTTGGCGCTCGCGTCCGCCTGGATGGCCTGGGCGTCGGCCTGCTGCGTCAGGGACGCGGTCTGCACCTGGGCCTGCTGACCCGCGGGTATGTCCGCGAGGAGCGTGGCGTCGGCAGCCGTCGGCTCGGCGTCGTTGCTGTTCTGCGCGACGCTGCCCGAGGCAACTCCGACGACGCTTCCGACTGCGGTGACCGCGGTGGCGGAGGCCACTGCGAATCCCCGGACCGAAATCCGGCTCACACGGTTTCCTTCCAGCATCGCCCGCTTCGGTGACCCTGGCGGACGCAATCGTGCCCCTGGCGCTGGCCTCCCAACTGCGGGGTCACGGGAGGCGCGGGCCCGGTGGGAACTCCCTGCACGGGAGCGCCGCGTGGTGCTCGGGCGGCATACGACGTCGCTGTGGAGTTAGCTGTGGTGCTTCTGTGGTGCCGTACCGCTGGGGGTACAGATGTGTCGTATGCGGGGCCTGACAGGAGTGAGACTCTGCCGTAACACAACGCCGGGTGGCAATTCCGAGGTGCGTGTGAAAGCTCACATCCCGTTTGACCCAGGGGATTTTAAGAAACCGCCACATACGACGGCGCCGCCCGGCTAGGCTCAGGGCCTTTGCCGGGCGGCGCCAACTGCCGAGTAAACCGTCCAAGTTGGACAGTCGGGTCAGATGTGACCGTCCTCCAGCATTTCGGTCACAAGTGCGGCGATCTGGGACCTCTCGGACCGTGTCAGAGTGACGTGGGCGAAGAGCGGATGCCCCTTCAGTTTCTCCACGACGGCGACCACACCGTCATATCGGCCGACCCGCAGATTGTCCCGCTGCGCCACGTCATGGGTCAGAACCACTCGTGAATTCGCGCCGATTCGGGACAGAACGGTCAGAAGGACATTCCGTTCGAGCGACTGCGCCTCGTCCACGATCACAAACGCGTCGTGCAGCGAGCGGCCACGGATGTGGGTCAGCGGCAGGACCTCCAGCATCCCGCGTGCGGTGACCTCCTCGATGACCTCGCGGCTGGTGACCGCCGAAAGGGTGTCGAAGACCGCCTGCGCCCAGGGGCTCATCTTCTCGGCCTCGGAGCCCGGCAGATAGCCGAGCTCCTGCCCGCCGACCGCGTACAGCGGACGGAAGACCATCACCTTCTGGTGCTGACGGCGCTCCAGGACCGCCTCCAGACCCGCGCACAGCGCCAGCGCCGACTTTCCGGTGCCGGCCCGGCCGCCCATCGACACGATGCCGACGTCCGGATCGAGGAGCAGATCGAGGGCGATCCGCTGCTCGGCGCTGCGGCCCTTGATACCGAACGCCTCCCGGTCACCGCGCACCAGCCGGACGTTGCCCTCCGACGTCACCCGGCCCAGCGCCTTACCGCGCTCGGACTGGATGGTCAGACCCGTGTGCACCGGGAGACCGGATGCCTCCGATACATATACGTGTCCTTCCTCGAAGAGGATGTCCACCTGCTCGCCGGACAGGGTCAGTTCGGACATTCCGGTCCAGCCGGAGGAGTCCGTGATGGCGAGTTCGGCGCGGTACTCCTCCGCGAGGAGCCCCACGGACGACGCCTTGATCCTGAGCGGCAGGTCCTTCGACACCACGGTGACGTCGTACCCCTCGGCCTGCAGATTGCGGGCCACCGCGAGGATGCGGGAGTCGTTGTCCCCCAGGCGGTAGCCGGTGGGCAGCACGCTGGGGTCCGAGTGGTTGAGCTCGACACGGACCGTTCCGCCGAGGTCCCCGATCGGGATGGGGGCATCCAGTCGGCCGTACCGCACCCGGTAGTCGTCGAGCAGGCGCAGGGCCTGCCGGGCGAAGTAGCCGAGTTCGGGATGGTGCCGCTTGGCCTCCAGCTCCGTGACCACGACGATGGGGAGCACGACCTCGTGCTCGTCGAAACGGGTCAGGGCGTTGGGGTCGGCCAGCAGGACGCTGGTGTCGAGAACATACGTGCGCCGGTCTGACTTGTGGCGCTTTGTGCTGGTCACCACGGAAGGACGTACCCCCTCGGATGAGGTCGGGGAGCGACGAGATGGAGCTGGACCGGTCGACGGCCCCCGCGCACGGCGGGCCGAGAACCGGCCCTCCGTGGCTGCTTCCGTGCTGAGACCGCACGGTCGGGCTGGTGCAAAGGGCCTCCCGGGCGGACGGCTCCGCGCCGCCCGCTGAGATCCGACACCCGTGGTTCGGGTGTCGACCTGCTTGGCTTATGCCCTCGAACATGCACTGCCATGCAAATGCATAGGACAGCGCACCGGTGAACTCCTCGTAACTTCCGCCCCAACAGGTGTACAGGGGGCGACTCTCCGGACGTGTACCGTCCGGGTGGTGTACGTCAGCCGCCGTAGCGGCGGTGGCGTGCCGCGTAGTCACGCAGGGCGCGCAGGAAGTCGACCTTGCGGAAGGCCGGCCAGAAGACCTCGCAGAAGTAGTACTCGGAGTGGGCCGTCTGCCACAGCATGAATCCGGACAGTCTCTGCTCACCGCTGGTACGGATCACCAGGTCGGGGTCCGGCTGGTCGCCGGTGTAGAGGTGGCGGCCGATCATGTCGACGTCGACGGACTCGGCGAGCTCCTCCATGGAGGTGCCCTTGTCGGCGGCGTCCGTGATCATCGAGCGCACGGCGTCGGCGATCTCCTGGCGGCCGCCGTAGCCGATGGCGACGTTGACCAGTATCCCGTCGACGTTGGCGGTGGCCTCCTCGGCCTCCTTCAGCGCGGTCTGCATCTGCGAGGGCAGCAGGTCCGGGGTACCCACGTGGTGCACACGCCAGCGGCCATCGGCGGCGAGGGTGCGGACGACGTCTTCGATGATGCCCAGCAGCGGGACGAGTTCTTCCTTGGCGCGGTCGAAGTTGTCCGTGGACAGCAGCCACAGGGTGACGACCTCGACATCCGTCTCGCTGCACCAGCCGAGGAACTCCTCGATCTTCTCGGCACCGGCCCGGTGACCGTGGACCGTGGTGGAGCCCGCAGCCTTCGCCCAGCGGCGGTTGCCGTCCATGATGACGCCGATGTGCTTGGGCACCTGAGCGTGGTCCAGGTGGCCTTCCACCCGGCGTGCGTAGAGCCTGACCAGAAGGCCGCGCAGTTTGTCGCGCAGGTTCACGTGATTGTCAGCCCCTCCATTGGTGCGGTCCCCTTGCCGGCGAAGCCTACCCCTGCGGGGCTTTGGCCGTAGGCGAGGGTTGTGGACGGGGGCGGTTTCCCGGGCGGGCGGGACAGTTGCCGTCCCTGGAGCGGCGCACGGCAGCCGAACGAAAAACGGGCCGGTCCGTGGGGGGGAGACGGACCGGCCCGAGGGGGGGTCTCCACCATAACCCTTTGTAAGGGCTAATGCGTGCATCGGCGTGCCACAACTACTCTCCGGAGTCGCACAGCGACGCCCAGGTGGGCATGGAAGCCGTTGTTCGGGGGTCGCGCTTGGCCGATTCACGGCGGATTCTCAGGCGAACGGGGCACGTACACAGAGATCAAAAGGGCTTGAGGCCTCTTGAGGGGCTGTTCGGCATGTCGTCCACGGTCCCCCCGAAGGGCTACCCCGGTCGCGAACGACCGCTTGACGTGTCCGCGGGTGCATTTCGGCACCGCGCAGCCCCCTCCACTGCGCGGTGCCGCCCGCGCAGCTTTGCTCACGCGAATTACCTTGGTCTGAACTTACGTGAGGAGTCAGGTAGATGCGACCTGCTCGCGATAACAATGTGGAAACCCCGTGGACATTCCGGGGAGCAGCAAGATCAACACGTTCACTTATGCGCAGATCACCCCATTTGCTCTAAGTCTCGAACGGTGTTTCCCGGCCATTTCTGCAACCGCTCCGTCCGCGGGGCGTTGTCAGCGCCCGCTGCTAGCTTCCCGCGGCATGACGACACCTGAGAAAGACACTCCGGGCATGCCCTACTCGGGCGGCGAGAAGGACACCCTGCACGCGAGTCTCCAACGGCACCGGGACGCCGTCCTGTGGAAGCTCGACGGACTCGACGACGAACAGCTGCGTCGGCCGATGACCCCGTCCGGGACCAATCTGCTCGGCCTGGTGAAGCATCTGGCGTCGGTGGAGTACGGCTGGTTCGTGGAGACGTTCGGCGGCGAGGTCGAACCGCTGTGGTTCGACCCGTACGCCGACGAGGACATGACCGTGGGCCCCGGCGAGACGACGGATCGGATCACCGACTTCTACGGCCGTGCCCGCGCCGCCGCCGACCGTGTCGTCGCCGAACTGTCCCTGGACGACCTCGGCCGGCCCGCATGGCGGGACCACTCGGTGTCCCTGCGCTGGGTCCTCGTCCACATGATCGAGGAGACGGCGCGGCACGCGGGCCACATGGACATCCTGCGGGAGCTGATCGACGGGACCACCGGAGACCGTCCACGGGTCACGGGTACGGCCTGACCAGGTCTGCCCGGCGGTTCATGAGGAGTTCGCCGAAGCAGTCCCCTTTGTCTGCTCCGCCGTCCGCAGCACGAGCAGGTGGTGTTCGTCGTCTCCGTGCCGGATCGTGCCGGTGTGTTCGAAGCCGTGTTTCTCCAGGAGGCGGACGGAGGCGGTGTTGCCGGAGAACGGGTCGGCGTACAGCGGCCGGGTGCGCTCCTCCCGGAGGAAGGCGGCCAGGGCCTCGGTGCCGATGCCGCGAGCCCAGTACGGGCGGCCGAGCCAGTAGCCGACGTAGCGGTCCTCGCCCTCCCACCAGGCGACGATGTTCCCCGCGACCTCCCCGTCCACGGTAACCGTCCGCACGAGGCCGGTGGGATCGCCGAGGACCCTCTCCCTCCAGTGCTTCAGGAAGGCGGCCCGCGGCCGGGGCGTGAATCTCGACCGCCGGACGGCCTCCGGATCGTGCTCGTGGGCGAGGAACACCTCGAGGTCGTCCTCCGTCACCTCACGCAGGAGCACCTGGGGCTTCTCGGCCGCCTCGGTCTTCTCGGTCTTCTCCGTCTCCTTCATGCCGACCGAGTCTGGCAGGGGGCACTGACAACGGCCCCTCCACGGCTCCGTCACGGCACGAGGGGCCGGACCTCCCCGGCCGTGAACCGTACGAATCCCTCGGGGTCCGGCTCGTCTCCCGTCGGCTGGAGGATCACCGTGTCGGCTCCCGCCTCCGCGAGCCGCCGCACGGCCTCGGCCACGGTTCCCGCGTCTCCGGCGACCCCCAGTTCCGGGACCGACTCCACCCCCTCGGCGACCAGTTCGGCACGGAGGCGGTCGGCGGCGCCGACGCCGGTGGCGGTGAGGAGGTGCACGACGACCTCGTGCCGGCCGGTACGGCCGGCGGACCCGCGCCCCTCGTCGATGAGCCGCCGCGCCCGCCGTACGCCGTCCGGCGAGGTGGCGGCGGTGAGGATCGTGCCGTCGGCCGCCTCCCCGGCGAGGCGCAGCGTGCGTGGCCCGGTGGCACCGGCGAACACCGCGACGGGGCCCTCCGGCGGCCAGTCGAGCCCGACGTCCTCCAGCTTGACGTACCGCCCGTCCACGGTGAGCCGCTCGCCCCGCAACAGGGCCCGTAGCGCGTCGAGATGCTCCCTGAGCAGGGTCAGCGGGGACGCGGCCCGCGCGCCGACCTGCCCCATCCAGTCCTGCACGCCGTGCCCGACGCCGAGGATCGCGCGCCCCGGGAACATCCGGTGCAGCGCGGCGGCCTCCATCGCGGCGACGGCGACGTTGCGCAGCGGCACGGGCAGCAGACCGACGCCTACCCGCACCCGCTCGGTCCAGGCGAGGGCGGCGGCCGCGGTTGAGAGCCCGCCCTCCCGGAAGCAGTCCTCCCACAGCCACAGCTCTTCGAGCCCCGCCTCGTCCGCGACCCGGGCCACCGCCCTGAGCCTCTCGGGGGGCAGTTGAGGGCGGAAAACGGCGCCGAGTCCGGTCATGGAGCCTTCCTAACCTGCCGTTGCGGGTGGGACAACTTGTTTACAGTGCGGTTGGGTTGACGGAGGGTGGTCCGGGCATGGCGCGCTGGCGGGACGGGCACGGAAGGCTGGTCGTGCACGGCGAGGGCACGGCGGAGGTGTCGGTACCGCTGGAGATCGCCACGTCGTATCGCGCCCGTACGAAGGGATTGCTGGGCCGGGACTCCGTCGACGGGGCGATGCTGCTGTCCCCCGCCAACGGCGTGCACACCTTCCGGATGCGCATCCCCATCGACGTCGCCCATCTCGACCGCCACCTCACGGTGATCGCCGTACGCACGATGCCGCCGGGCCGGCTCGGCCTGCCCCGCCTGCGGTCGCGGCATGTGCTGGAGGCGGAGGCGGGGGTCATGGCCGGGTGGGGGTTGCGGGTCGGAGTGCGGGTGGCCGTGGAGGCCGAGTGGGTCAAGTAGGTCCAGTGGGTCAGCTCGCCGAGCGCGGGAAGGAGACCTCCACTCGTCGGTTCTTCTTCCGGCCGGCCTCCGTGGAGTTGTCCGCGATGGGGTACTGCTCGCCGTAACCCCGTACCTCGAAGGTGATGTTCGAGTCGTTCAGGTCGGCGTCCAGGACCGCTTGGACGGCGTTGGCGCGCTGCCGGGACAGTACGTCGCCGTGGGCGGAGGAACCGAGGTTGTCCGTGAAGCCGAACACCCTGACCTGGGTCGCGTTCTGCTTCTTGATCTCCTCGGCGATCGCGTCGATGCGGGCCTTGGACTCCCCGCTCAGCCTGGCGCTGTCCTTGCTGAACAGCACCTCTGCCTGGAGCGCGAATTTCACGTCCGCGTTGGTGTCTTCGCGGCGCTCGTCCCCGCTCTGGTCCTCGACGACCGACTTGATGTCCAGCACCTTGGGCTCGGCGAGGGTGGCGCCCTCGGGGAGCTTCAGATCGGGGTCGGTGGGGTCGATTTTCACGGGGGCGGAGGCGGAGGCCTCGGTGCCTGGGGGGACGCTGGGGGTGGTGTCGTCGGCGTGGGCCGTTGCGGTCCCGCAGAGGTTGGCGGCGAGGACGAGGGTGGTGAGGACGAGGCTGCGTTTTGTGGTCACGGGGCCTCACCCAGAGATCGTGATGTCGGCAGGAGAGAACATAGGCAGCTGAAAGGACACCTGCCCTGTATCGGCGGGCGGCGCCGGGAACTGCATGAACACCGGCACGGTCTCACCGGACTTGATGCTGGAAACCCCTGTTGTGGTGAGAGGGCGGCCGTCGGTGTCGCGAAGGACGTAGTAGCGCTTCTTCCCCTTCGTGTCCACGAGCGTGGCACCACCGAATGAGGGGCCATTCCTGATGATCTCAGTCTCATTGCCGCTCAACTGTGCCGGGATGTTGAGCGCCTTGGCGCTGTCGTTCTTCAGATTGCCGCTTACCGTGACAAAGCCACCGGCGTCCCGAACCGCCGATGTAATGTCGAGCATCAGGCCCTTCGGTCCGTTCAGCTCGGCCAGGGGTTTGTCCGATTGCCCTTCCTGAGCACTCGGCCGGGAGCTTCCCGCTTTCGAGGCCGACGCCGAACGCTCCGGCTTCTTGTCATCGCCGCCACCGCCGCCGCATCCGGCCACGCCGAGGGCCAGACCGGTCGCCACCGTCAGCGCGACCAGCCCCCCGCGGGCCTTCGCAGTGAACCGAATGCTCATGACTGATTCCTTCTTGACTCGTCGTTCGCTTGTCAGTCGGCCAGGTGGACATCGAAGAGGTCTTCCGGTCCTGGGAGGTCTGTGAGGTCGTCCGGGTTCAGGTCCCAGTTCCGGTGCTTGCAGGTGAGCTGTGGCAGCGCGTCGCCCCCCGCGTTCTCTCCGGGCAGTTGGAACGTGCACAGCGGTTCAATCACGGCCTTGGCGGTTGCAGTCGAGTGCACGTTCTCCGTGCCGGGGACCACGGAGTCGCCGACGGCCTTGGAGGTCTTGACGTGGACGCTGTAGCCCAGTGGCCCCGTGGGAGTGCAGTCCTCAACCGTGGCGTCGTTCTGGGCGGCCAGTCGATAGGCCCGCCAGCAGGAGGGATCGACGTTCACAACGCCTTCGAAGATGTCCTGCCACTTGGTCGGGTCGAGCACGTTCAGCTTCCACTGGTCGGCGAGTTGGTCACGCGTGTTCTGGGCCGCCGCCAAGGCGGAGGCGTCCGCAGCCGTCTGGGCGCCGTTCCGATTCGCGGCGGCCTGGCCGACCGCGAGGTAGGCGAACGCGAGAAAGAGCAGACCCGCCACCACCGTGATGTAGATGGGGAAGGCCTGCCCTGCGTCGCAGTTTATGCGCGAACGCGTCAGCCGCCGGTGACCTCGCTGATCTTGTCGGTGATGGCGTTGTAGATCGTCTGCCCGATGCTCGTACCCGTGATCGCCAACACAATCGCCACAACCACCGCGATGATGCCGAGGTACTCCACCGCGGTCTGGCCCCTGTCGCTGCGGGCGGCGCGGGCCTGCAGGTATGCGACGGTGGTGTTGAACCAGTTGCTCATGGTGTTCCCCTCCGGATTCGCTTCCGACGCGGGCACCGTACGCCCTGTCCCCCCGCCCCCCGGAGGGTCCCAGGACCCAATCCCGGGCCCAATCAGAAATCCCCACTTCACGCCACCCCCAACCACTTCGCCGCCGCCTGCGAGCGGCTGGTGCTGTGGAGCTTGGCGAAGATTCGGTTGATGTGGTTCTTGACCGTCTTCTCGCTGATGAAGCAGGTCGCGGCGATCTGCTGGTTGTTCATGCCGGACGCGATGAGGTCCATGATCTCCGCCTCCCTGGAACTCAGCCGGAACCGCGACCTCAATGACTGTCCCATATCGGGTTGCAGTTGCGAAAGGTTTCGGGAAGAAATAGCCCTTGGAAAGTCCGGAACTTCACGCACCGCATGTGCAGTTGCACGCACTCCAAGCTGCTCCAGTAACGCCCCGGCAGCCGTCGGAGTGAAGTGCGGCCTGCCCTCGCCGATGTCCCGCACCGCCCTGACCAGTTGCTCCACGCCGAACTCGCCGTGGACCAAATAGCCCCCGGCTCCCAGGCGTACGGCCTCCTGGACGATCTCCGGCTCGTGGCTGTACGTGAGCATCATGACCGGCGCCAGCCGCACGAGGTACGGAAGCGCCGAGATGCCGTCCACGTCGGGCATCCGGACGTCCAGGAGGATGACGTCGGGGCGGTGTTGCAGGGCCGCCTCGCACGCCTCCCGGCCGTTCGCCGCCTCCGCGACCACGGTGATGTCCTCCCGGCCGGAGAGGAGGGCCGTGAGGCCCGCGCGGACCACGGGGTTGTCGTCGGCGACCACGAGCCGAAGCGGTGCGGCCGGGGTGGCCGGTGGGAGGTGCTCGAAGGAGTTGCCTGGCATCGGGTGCCTCCTCTCATGCGTCTTGGGACTGTCGGGGGGTGGGGGGCGGGAACGTCAGCGCGGCCAGGGGGAGTTCCAGAAGGACCTCCGTGCCCCGGGCGTCCTTGCCCGTGCCTATCCGGACGCGGGCGCCCACGGACGCCGCTCGTTCGGTCATGCCGGTCAGGCCGAAGTGGCCGGAGCGGCGGAGCTGTTCGAGGGTGGTGCCGGTTGGGAGGCCCCGGCCGTCGTCGTGGATGCTCATGCGCAACACGTCCTCGTGGACTCCCGCTTCCACCTCCACCCGCGTAGGCGAAGCGTGACGACTCGCGTTCTCCAGTGCTTCCGAGGCGATGGCCAGGAGCTGGCGGGCCACCGCGGGCGGGACCGGAGGCAGCGGGTGGTCGCCCGTCCGGCGGTACGCGGCCGGCAGGCCCGTGCGGGCCGCGAAGTCCTCGGTGCGGGCGGCCAGTTCCGCGAGGACGTCCACGCCGTGCGCGGGGTCGTGTTCGCGGCGCAGGTCGGTGAGGAGTTCACGGGCCTCGGCCGCCGCCCTGCGGGCCGAGCGGGACACCAGTTCCGCCTGCTGTCTGATCAGGGCCGGGTCCATACGCGCACCCGCGGCCGCGGAGCCCGCCAGGCCGTCGGCGGCCAGTGCCACGCCGTACAGGGTCTTCGCCACCGAGTCGTGCATCTCCCGGGCCAGGCGGGCCCGTTCCGCGCTCACCGCCTCCGCCACCGCCAGCCGGGCCTGGACCGTGGTCAGGGCCTGGGTCGCGGCGCCGAAGCGGAGCATCAGACCGCGCAGGGTCGAGCCCACCGCGCCCGCGATGACGCAGAGGCCGGGCAGGAGGAGGGACTCGGCGACGTCCGCCCGGTGGGCCTCCTTCAGCGTCGCGTGGACCAGCAGCAGGATCAGCGACTGGAGCGAGGCGAAGCAGGCCGCGCCCCGCCAGCTGTAGACCAGTCCGGCGAGCAGGGGGGTGCAGACGCTGACGTAGGCGAGGGTGGTGTCCGGGCCCGCCGAGACGAGGAGCAGGGAGCCGAAGAGGGTGTCCGCCGCGAGGAGCGAGGGGTGGCGCAGGAGGAGCGGGCCGAAGCGCTCCCAGTCGCGGAACAGGACGTACGAGACCATGAAGGTGACGACCACGGCCGCACCCACCAGGCGGACGCCCAGGCCGGGCGCGGCGTTGACGAGGGCGGCGGGGGCGGCCAGGGCGATCATCGCCAGGCGGAAGCCGAAGACCTGACGGCACATCGCCTGGAGTGCGCGGATCTGGATCTTCTCGGGGTCGGGGAGAGGACCGCGCGCCCCGTCGGCCGTGGCCTGCGCCTCCGGTGACGCCCCCAGCGGCGCCCCCAGCGACACCTCCAGCGGCGCCTGCCGCACGGCGGACGAAGCGTCGATCACGGTCGCAGGCGGCCGTGCGCGGCGCCACCGCAGCCGCGTGCGTTCCCTCGCCCTCACCCTCGCCATCGCCGTGCCGGTCACCCGCCCCGCCTACTTTCCGGTGATCGAGCCGAAGTCCACGCCGGAGCCCAGCAGCAGGCCCGCGCCGAGGAGGAGCATGGTGGCCGGGACCATGAACGTGGTGATCATCAGCGTGGCCCTGGGGACCGCCCGGGCGGCCTTGCGGCGGGCGTTCTGGGCGTCCGTGCGGCGCATGTCCTTGGCCAGGGCGACGAGGGTGTCGACGATCGGCGCGCCCAGTTCCTCGCCCTGCTGCAACGCCGTCACGAACATCGCGACCTGCTCGGAGTCGTTGCGGCGGCGCAGTTCGGCGAAGGCCTGGCGGCGGCTCATGCCCAGGTCCATCTGGCGCAGCGTGATGCGGAGTTCGTCCGCCCAGGGGCCCTCGTACCGGGATGCCACGCGGTCCAGCGCCTGGCGGAAGCCGAGACCCGCGCTGACGACCACCGCGAGCACGTCCAGGAAGTCGGGCAGCGTCCGCTCGATCACGTCCCTGCGGATGCGGATCGCCGACCAGATGCCGACCTCCGTCCAGAACGCTCCGAAGGCGAGCAGGATCAGGGCGACGAGGTAGTTGCCGCGCATCAGCATCACCAGGAAGCCGACGCCGCCGAGTGCGCCGTACACCGCCCTGCGGGCCGCGTAGCGGTCGATGGTCAGGCCGCCGGGGTTGCCCGCGAGGTCGATCCTGCGGCGGTACTTGGCCACCTGTTTGGGGCCCATCAGGCGCAGGACCGTGGGCGCGTAGCGCATGCCCATGCGGTCGATGAGGGAGTCCACCGCGCCGGTGCGGGTGGCACCCACCTCCAGGGCCACCGCCAGGTCCCCGGGCAGTTTGGTGTCCGCGCGGTACATGCGGATCCCGGCGAAGACGCCCCAGACGCTGAGGCCCATGGCCAGTGCGAGAAGGAGTCCGATTCCCATGCCGTCAGCCCCCTCAGACGTCGATCCGGCTCATACGGCGGATGAGGACGAAGCCGATCGCGTACAGCCCGAACGCGATGATCACGCAGGCCTGGCCGACCGGTGAGCCGGTCATGCGCTCCAGGGCGCCGTCCTTGACGCCGTCCATGAGGAACAGGGCGCCGATGCCGAGGACGGGTACGGCGTAGGAGGTCATGGTCACCTGGGAGAGCTGGGTGCGGATCTCGCGCCGGGTCTCCTTGCGCTCCTCCAGCGTCTCGGTGAGGTTGCGGAGGGCGGAGACCACCTGGCCGCCCGCCTTGTTGGACAGGACGAGGGTGGTGACCAGGACCACCAGTTCGCGGGACGGGAGGCGGTCCGCGAGTTCGCCGAGCGCGTCGTCCATGGAGTGGCCGATCGACAACTGGTTGGCGACCTTGGCAAGTTCCTCGCCCGCCGGTGCCTCCAGCTCCTCCGCCGCCATGCCGATCGCGGTGCGCAGGGCGAGGCCCGCCTGGGTGGCGTTGGCCAGGATGCGGGCCAGTTCGGGGAGCTGGTTGATGAAGCGCTCGATGCGCTTCTGCCGCTGCCAGTTGAGGAACTGGAACGCCGCCCCGATGCCGAGCAGACCGGCGAGCGGGCCGAAGAAGGGGGCCAGGGCGGCCTGGCCGATGAGCCAGAGGGCGGCGACCGTCGCGAGCATGTAGGCGAAGAACTCGCCCGGGGTGACGTCCAGGCCGGTGGCCGCCAGCCGCAGTTCCAGCTTCCGGCCGGGCCCGGTGCGCCGCAGCCGGCGGTCGAGGTTGCGGAAGCGGCGCCTGCGGCCGGTCTCCGGGGCGCGGCCGGTGTAGGAGAGGCGGTCGATGAGCGCGGCGCGCTGTGCCCGGCCCGAGGCGTAGGTGTGGACGCCGACCACGGCCAGGACGCAGGTCAGCAGAGTGACACCGGTGGTGAGGGTGACGAGGTCGTGGAGATCCATGAGGGCCTGCCTACCTGGCTTCTCGGGTGGCGAGCTGGTCCGCGTGCCGGGCGACGCCGAAGGCCTGGGGTATGGGCTGGCTCGCCATGTAGAGGCGGTCGGCGGTGCGGCGCGGAAGGGGGAAGTACTGGAAGACGCCGTGGACACGGCCGTCGGGGGTCATGGGCTGTGCGTTGAAGTGGGCCACCGTCGCCAGCCGGTAGGGCTCGCCGCCGTGGCTGTCGAGCAGTGCGATCTCGGTGATGCGGCGGGCGCCGTCGGCGAAGCGGGTGAGCTGGACGATGACGTCGACGGCGCTGTTGATCTGGTCGTGCAGCGCCACGAAGGGGACCTCGACGTCGGACATGGACGCCAGGGTCTGCAGCCGGGTCAGCGCGTCCTCGGCGCTGTTGGCGTGCACGGTGGCGAGGGAGCCGTCGTGACCGGTCGACATCGCCTGCAGCATGTCCAGGGACTCGCCACCGCGGACCTCGCCGACGACGATGCGGTCGGGGCGCATGCGCAGGGAGTTGCGGACCAGGTCGCGGATGGTGACCTGGCCCTTGCCCTCCACGTTCGGGGGCCGTGACTCCAGGCGGACGACGTGCGACTGCTGGAGCTGGAGTTCGGCCGAGTCCTCGATCGTGATGATGCGTTCGTGTGCCGGGATGAGTCCGGAGAGGGCGTTGAGCAGGGTCGTCTTCCCGGTGCCGGTGGCTCCGGACACGATGATGTTGAACTTCGCCTGCACCAGGCCCGCGAGCAGGAACAGCATGTGCTCGTCCAGGGAGCCGAACTCGATCAGCTCCGGGAGGGTGTAGGAGCGCGGGAAGCGCCGGATGGTGAGGGTGGGTCCGGTGAGCGACAGCGGCGGGATGATGACGTTGACGCGCTCGCCCGAAGGGAGGCGGGCGTCGACCATCGGGTTCGACTCGTCCACGCGGCGGTTGACCGTGGAGACGATGCGCTCGATCGTCTGCATCAGCTGGTCCTGGGAAGCAAAGCGCAGCGGCAGCTGCTCGACCCGGCCGCCGCGCTCGACGAAGATCGCGTCGGGGCCGTTCACCATGATCTCCGTGATGGACGCGTCCTCGAGCAGCGGTTCCAGGATGCCGAGGCCCAGCGCCTCGTCGACCACCCGCCGGATCAGCTGCGCGCGCTCCACCGTCGACAGGACCGGGCCCTCGCGGCTGATGATGTGCCCGAGCACCCGCTCCAGCCTGGCCCGGCGCTCGGCGGCGGCCAGCGAGCTCATCTCCGCGAGGTCGATCTCCTCCAGGAGCTTGGCCCGGTAGGAGGCGACCAGATGGCCGTCCTCGCCCCGGCTGCCGTGCTCCTCGGGGGAGTTGATGCGTGCCCGCAGGCTCATGGGTGGGGTGCTCCTCGTTCCTGGGTCAGTGGTCGAGCGGCATCGTGGCGGTCCTGCTGGCGGAGCCGAAGTCCCAGACGATCCTGGGGATGCGGACCGTGGCGGTGACGGTGACGGTGTCGCCCCCCTCCGAAGAGGCGCACTGCACGTCGAGGCCACCGCTGACCGCGTCCGCACAGGCCTGCGCGACGCCCTGCCGCAAGGAGGCGGCACGCGCCCCCGCATGGGCCGCCGTTCCCGCCTGCTCGGCCGCGTAGGCGACGGCCCCGATCTGGATGCCGGCCAGGCCGACGATCAGCAGGACCGGGACGAAGCCGAGGTACTCGATGGCGACCTGCCCGCTGTCGCGCCGCCTGGGGAGGTACGGCATCTCAGTCCTTCACCTCCTCCACGGCACCGGCGTGGCCGTGCACCGTGACCGGGAAACCGATCGCGCCCGGGAAGAGGACAGGGACCTTGAGGTACACGTCGGCGGTCACATAGCCGACCCCGCCGCAGTTCACCGTGGCATCCCCCTTCCATGCCGCCGACAGGTGCTTCATCCCCGCGGCCCGGCAGGCGCCGGCGCGTTCGCCCCGCGGCGCCGCCGTCCCCGCCCGCACCGCCTCGTCCGCAGCATTCCCGGCGAGCGTGAAGGTGTACCCCACCAACACGCACTGCCACACCAGCACCAATGTCAGCACGATCAGCGGCGTCATGCCGAGGAACTCGATGCTGACCTGCCCCTCGTCCCCGCGTGGCCGTCTCATCCCCTCACTCCTTCCGGCGCCGCAGACTCACCGACCCCCGGTCCCCGCGCATCCGGCCGCCCCGGTGGGAGCCTTCGGGCACGCGCGCGAGTCCCAGCTCCCCGGCGAGCCTCCACAGGGCCTGTTTCACCGTGCTCCTGCTGTCGAGCTCGTGGATGCGTCCGGCGTCCACGGCGCTCTGGAGTTCCTTGAAGTTGGCGGGAACGGCCGTGCCGGCCAGCGCGGTGCCGGTGATGCGCTGCACCAGCGGCGGCTGGATCTCCGTACCGCGGGTGTGGCGGTTGACGACGACCGTGGTCTCCTCGGCCTTGCGGATCTGCAGCCGGTCCCACATGCGCACGGTGCGCTTGGCGGCCCGTACCGCGACCACGTCCGGGGTGGTCACCAAAAGCGCCGTGTCGGCCATCTCGACGGCGGCCGCGCTGGCCCCGCTGAGCTGGGCGCCGCAGTCGACGACGACGACCTCGTAGCGGGAGCGCACGGCGCTGACGATCTGGCGGGCGGCGCGGTCGGTGACCTCCTCGCCTCGTTCGCCGTCGCCGGGGGCGAGCAGCAGGGCGAGGCCCGTGTCGTGGCGGAAGACGGCGTCGGCGAGGACGCGCGGCGAGATGTCGGTGATGGCTGCGAGGTCGACGACCGAGCGGCGGAACTGGACGTCGAGGAAGGAGGCGACGTCGCCGGCCTGGAGGTCCATGTCGATCAGGGCGGTGGCCCGGCCGGACGCCTGGGCGGCCAGGGCCAGCTGGATGGCCGTGAGGGTGGCACCGACGCCGCCCTTGGCCCCGCTGACCGTGACGACCGTACCGCCGACGCCGGAGAACACGTCGGCGCCGTGTCCGAGATGGCGTCGTACGCCGTTGGACCACTGGGCGACGGCCTGGACGCGGCTGGCCAGCTCCTCGTAGCTGAGCGGGAGGCCGACCAGGCCGCGGGCGCCGGAGTCCATGGCCGCGGAGAAGAGCCCGGAACTGACGTCCGTGGTGACGAGGATGACGCCGACGGCCGGGAAGCGCAGGGCGACTTCGCGGATCAGCTCCAGTGCGGGGACCGGGCCGATGCGCTCGTGCACCACGACGACCTCGGGCAGTTCGTCGACGGACTCGGCGGCGAGGCGGGCGAGGGTGTCGATCAGCTGGGTGGAGTCCACCACCGGGGCGATCGGTTCGGCGTCGGGCAGCTGGCTGAGCAGGGTGGTGAGCGAGCGGACCGCGTCCGGGTCCGAGACGGCCGGGAGGATCCTGATGGGCATGCGGGCCGCCTCTCACTTGTCCGTCGCGAGTTCGTACGTGCGGTCCTTGTCCGGGACGGTGGTCTCGCTGCCGGGTGCCACCAGCGCGAGCCTGACCCGCTGGGCGAAGGACTCGGCGTAGGTGATGCGCTGGGCGTCGATGGTGGACAGCGCGAAAGTGATCGGGACGGCGTCGGTGGGCTGCTGGTTCTTGTTGTCGGGCTCCAGGGAGGTGAGCTTGCCGACGTCGAGTACCCGGGCGTTCGTCACGATGATCTTGGACTGGTCGGGGTCGCCCTGCTTCTTGCCCTCGAAGGTGGCGTAGACGTTGACCCGGGAGCCCGGGGTGATCTTGCCGGCGACTCCGGTGGCCGCGTCGATCATGATGGCGACCTCCTGCTGGCCCGCCTGCAGCGCGGGCTGTTCGACGATCATGTCCGTCTGGAGCAGGGAGCCCTTGCGCAGGGTGGTCACGGCGATCTTGCCCTCGATCTCGCGCAGGCTCGTGACCGCGTTGGCCGACAGCCACCGCTTGGGCATCTTGATCTTCTCGAACTGGCCCGTGTCCAGCGTCGTGTACGGCGCCACGTCGGACCTCAGCCGGTACGCGGTGACCTCGGGGCCGACCTTGGACTTCACGTCGTCGATGACGGAGAGCACGCCGGCGAACGCGCCGAGCGCGCAGAGCACCGACAGGATCAGGAGTATCACGCCGCGGCGCTGACGGGAGTTCATGAACCGTGCAACCTCATTGGGGGAATCGGTCGAGCGGGATCGAAGGGGACTGAGCGGGCCGGACCGGTCAGGCGGGCGTTCTTTGCTCCAGGGCCCGTGGAGCGGGTGGTTCATGGCCTGGCGGGGTGGCCGAGCAGAAGACACAGCGGTCCCCGATGACGTCGATGCCGCACCAGTGGCAGGTGTTCTGCCGCACCGAGGTGACCAGTTGGTAGAGGACGGAGAGGTCGGCGAGGTAGCTGCAGAACTCGATGACCCGGCCCGTGCCCCACCAGTGGGCGGACTCGGCGGGCAGCGGGGTCTCGCGCAGCCCGTGCGCGCTCCAGGCCTTGGCGAGGGTGCCGGTCCACTCGGACTGCAACTGGCCCTTGGCGACCAGCATCCAGGTGGCGAACTCGGGACCGGCCAGGGTGGCGCCGGGTCCGATCCGGACGAGCTGCGGCTCGGGATGGGCGAGGACGGCGAACTGGCTGCCGGGCACCCAGGACTTGGCGTGCGCCTTCAGGCTCACGGGAACGTGGTCCAGCCTGGCCACGGAGCCGAGGACCGCGCCGGAGTGGAGGTAGTGGGTGAGCAGCCGTCCCGCGGAGGCGAGGACTCCGGGGCTGAGGTCGCAGGAGGCGAGCTGTCTCAACTGACGGGCCAGAACGGCGATCCCGAGCGGTGGCAGCTCGGGCCGGAACAGGGCTATGCGGTCGCTCTCCATCAGGGACCGCAGGGTGTGCAGCCGCTGTGTCACGGTGGCCGGTACGGCCCGCGAGCACAGGACGATCAGATGCCCGTGCTGCTCGACGAGCCCCTGGAGTTCGGCGAGCGCATGCTCCAGCGGCCGCTTGTCGAGATCCCGCAGCACGACGGCGGGCACGGTCCGTTCGTCCTGCGGCGGCAGCGCCATGTCGGCGCTGGTCACGGCAATGGCAGTTGGCACGCGCAGCTCCCCGCTCTTCACACCCGTCGGCCCACCGGTGTTACTCCAATGCGCCGGGACGACTTCATTGCGTGACTACCTCAGCACTGTATCCACGCCTCCGTGACCGGAGAACAGCGTTTGGGTAGCTGGCCGGGATCTGTGTGTGCGCAAGTCCCGTCAAACCAGGACAGGTTGAGCATTCGACAGTTGCCTCATTTGGTCTGGACCTATTGACAGCTGGATTGGTCTGGACCAACTTATTGTCATGCCCAGACAGAGACGACGCACACGAACCTGGTCGGCCGTCGCAGCATTCGCCACGGCCGTGGCACTGGCGGGGATGTCCGGCGGTCCGGCATCCGCAGCGGATGTGAACAACGTCAAGAACGCCGGCTTCGAGTCGGCCCTGAGCAACTGGACCTGCTCCGCGAGCAGCGGTACGACGGTCTCCTCCCCCGTCCGCTCCGGCACGGCCGCGCTGAAGGCGACACCGGCCGGGCAGGACTACGCCCAGTGCTCCCAGACGGTGGCGGTGAAGCCGAACTCGTCGTACACGCTGAGCGCCTGGCTGCAGGGCGGCTATGCGTACCTGGGCGTGACCGGTACGGGTACGACGGACGTGTCGACGTGGACCCCCGACTCCACCTCGTGGAAACAGCTGTCGACCTCGTTCACGACGGGCGCGTCGACGACCTCGGTCACGGTGTACACGCACGGCTGGTACGGCCAGCCCGCGTACTACGCCGACGACGTGTCGGTGTACGGCCCCGACGGCGGCGGAGGCGGCGACCCGGCCCCGACGGTGCCGGGCGCACCGGCCGGCCTGGCCGTGTCCGGTACGACCTCCTCGTCGGTGTCGCTGTCCTGGAACGCGGTGTCGGGCGCGACGGGCTACAACGTCTACCGCGACGGTACGAAGGTGACCGCGGTGACCGGCACGTCGGCGACGGTGACGGGCCTGGCCGCCTCGACGGCGTACTCCTTCCAGGTCACCGCGACCAACTCGGCGGGTGAGTCGCCGAAGTCGGCGGCGGTGACGGGGACGACGGCGGCGACCGGGGGCGGAGGCGGCGGCGCCCTGCCCAAGCACGCGGTGACCGGCTACTGGCAGAACTTCAACAACGGAGCGAGGGTCCAGAAGATCTCCGACGTGCCCTCGTCGTACGACATCATCGCGGTTGCCTTCGCGGACGCCACGTCGACGCCGGGCGCCGTGACCTTCAACCTGGACTCGGCCGGGCTGGGCGGCTACACCGTCGACCAGTTCAAGGCCGACATCAGGGCGAAGCAGGCCGCCGGGAAGAAGGTCATCGTCTCGGTCGGCGGCCAGAACGGCACGGTGTCGGTGAACGACCCGACGTCGGCGGCGAACTTCGCGAACTCCGTGTATTCGCTGATGCAGACGTACGGCTTCGACGGCGTCGACATCGACCTGGAGAACGGCCTCAACGCGACGTACATGACGCAGGCCCTGCGCGCGCTGTCGGGGAAGGCGGGCTCGTCCCTGATCCTGACGATGGCCCCGCAGACGATCGACATGCAGTCGACCTCGAACTCCTACTTCCAGACGGCCCTGAACCTCAAGGACATCCTCACGGTCGTCAACATGCAGTACTACAACAGCGGTTCGATGCTCGGCTGCGACGGCAAGGTCTACTCCCAGGGCTCCGTGGACTTCCTCACCGCCCTGGCCTGCATCCAGCTGGAGGGCGGCCTGTCCCCGTCCCAGGTCGGCCTCGGCCTCCCGGCTTCGACGAGCGCGGCGGGCAGCGGCTACGTCTCCCCCACCGTGGTGAACAACGCCCTGGACTGCCTGACCAAGGCCACCGCCTGCGGCGGCTTCAAGCCGTCGAAGACCTACCCCGACCTGCGGGGCGCAATGACCTGGTCGACGAACTGGGACGCGTCCGCGGGCAACGCGTGGTCGAACTCGGTGGCCCCGCACGTGCACGCACTTCCGTAGCAGCGACCCGAAGACGGTGGGACAAGGACCCCCGGCGGCCACTCGAGCCGCCGGGGCTCCGGGCTCTCCGGGGCTCCGGGCTCTTCCGGGGCTAAGGCAGTCGCCGGTCGCAGCCTTCGCAGTCGCAGGTGCCGAGTTCGAACCAGACCGTTTTGCCCGCGCCGTCGAGGTGGCAGCCCCAGCGGCGGGCGAGGGCGTCCACCAGGGTCATGCCCCGGCCGCTCTCCGTGATGCCCGCGTCGAGCACCTCGGGCGCGCGGCGGTCGGTGTCGGCGACCTCGCAGCGCAGGACGCCGTGGGAGGCCAGGAGGGTCAGCCGGAAACGGCTCGCCGCGTGCCGCAGGGCGTTGGTGGCCAGCTCGCTGACCAGGAGCTCGGCCACGTCGCCGACCTCGTCCCGCTCCGCGAGCCCCCATTCCTCCAGCTGCCTGCGCACCACCGCGCGCGCCTCGCGGGCCGCCGAGGGCACGGGGTCGTACTCGACGCTCAGATGGCCGGCCCGTATGGGCGGCTGCGGATACGCGGCGTACTGAGGGCCGGGGTCCGGAAGGCTCCTTCCGGAAGGTTGCAGCATGCTCCCAGGGTGCCCTCCCCGCATACCCGCTCACACGGGGAGGAATACCCGAATCCGTACCTGCGTCGGTTCGCTCGGCACCCGCGTATGCATGGTTGCGGACATGCGTGCGTATCCGGATCCGCCACCGCTACGCGTACTGGATGCGGACGGTCGAGCCCTCGGCGTGGTCGCGCACATCCACGTAGGCGCAGACCTGGCGGGTGAACCACAGGCCCTGCCCCGGCTCCAGCTCTCCGGTGGGCGGCGGTACGAAGCCGGCGAGCGGGTCGGCGACGCGGTGGGGCAGGCGCAGCTCGCAGACGCAGGACGGGGCGCGGCCCCACAGCACGGTGCCGGTGACGGGGCCGAGCGCGGCCGCCGCCTCGGTCACCGCCGCGCCGAACAACTCGGCGTCGGGGGCCGGGAGTCCGCGCCTCGCCGACCACGCGCGTACGGCCTCGGCGGTCGGGGCGGGCAGCGGGGTCGCGTCGTCGGGGGGCGGTGCCAGGGGTACGGCGTCCAGTTCACGCACCAGGGCGGGCGGGGCCTCGTAGACACCGGTGGCGGGGTGGGCCCGGCGGGCCGCTTCGACGAGGGCGAGGCCGGCGGTACGGGTGTCGTAGGCGCACATCGCCGTCGTGGAGAAGGGGGCGAAGAGGAGGTTCGCCAGGGACTCGTAGCGGATCCACTCGGCGGTCTCCCGGGGCGAACTGCCCGCGCGGCCCGCCCAGTCCGGCTCCATCAGGAGGTGGATGCGGCCGCCGGGCCCGGCGTGCGCCGCGAGGTAGCCGGCGCTCCGGGCCACGGCATTGGCGGCGGAGCCGGTGTACCAGTCGGTGTGCGGGATGAAGCCGACCTTCCCGGCGTCGGACCCCAGGGCGTCCCGCAGGAGGTCCAGTCCGGCGGGGGCGACGATGGCCACGGGCGGTGGTTCGCCGGGGGCGGCCAGGCCCTCGGCGAGGAAGGGCAGCGCCGCCGCCACGAACTCGTCGTCCGAGCCGAACACGGCCATGCGGTGGTCGAAGTCCCCCTGGCCCGGACCGGTTTGCGCATGCGTATCTGCACTCATGGGTTCCCCATCTGTTGTACGTCCCTCACGGTGGGAGTCATCAGCGCTGGGCCGTCACCCAGGCGGCGATCTGGCTGCGGTTGCTGAAGCCGAGCTTGCTGAGGATGCGCTCCACATGGCCCTCGGCCGTGCGGCGGGCGATGACCAGGCGGTCGGCGATCTGCTGGTTGGCCAGCCCCTCGGCGACCAGCCGGGCGACCTCGGCCTCCCGGCGGGTCAGCCGCGGGGCCGGAGCCGGCTCCCGCCCCGCGCCGGCGTCCTGGGGGTCGTGGAGCGCGTAGGCCACGATCTCGCCGAGGCCGAGCGCGGCGCCCCTGCCGTACGCCCGCTCGTACGTCCGCTGCCCCACCGCCGCGCGCACCCGTGTCTCACAGTCGCGCCGGGCGGAATTGAGGGCCTCGGAGCCCCAGCGGTCGCGGTCGATGTCGGACCAGACCCGGTCGGCGCCGCCGAGCAGCACGGCGGCGCGCTCGGCGGCCCCGGACCCGGCCGCGAGAAGCGCCAGCAGGTCGAGGGTGAGTCCGATGCCGATGACGTCGTGCACATCGAGCTTGAGGCGCAGGGCCTGGCAGGCGTACGGCTCGGCGCGCCGCCAGTCCTTCCGCACGGCGTGCGCCAGGGCGAGGATGCGCAGCACGTACGAGCGCACCCACTCCTCGTCGTGCCGCTCGCACAGTCGCAGGGCGTCCTCGCAGACGGCGACTGCGCGGTCCGCCTCCCCCAGCAGGGCCAGGGCACAGGCGAGTTCGACCTGGTCGAGGCCGTGCAGGCTGAGGTGCTGGCCGGGGACCGGGCCGCGGGCGACGGTGGACTCGTAGTGGCTCAGGGCGGTGTGCAGATCGTCGGCGAAGAGCTGGACGACGCCGATGACGTAGTCGGCGTGGGCCACCTCGGCCGGGTCGCCGAGGTCCTGGGCCAGGGCGCGGGCCTCCTCGGCGCGGCGCAGTCCGCGGGTGAGGTCCTCGGGGCAGCCCGCCAGCAGACCGGAGATCCACAGGCCCCGGGCGCGTTCCCGGCTCGGCCCGGGGTCGGCGTCGAGGGCGCGGTCGAGCCAGTAGCGGCCCTCGCGGGGTGCTCCGCAGGCGTGCCAGTAGAACCACAGGGTGCCCGCGAGGCGCAGCCCGGCGAGCTCCTCGCCCGGTGTGGTGAGGCTGAAGTCGAGGGCAGCGCGCAGATTGTCCTGGTCGGCGCGGAGCCGGGCCACGATCTCCCGCTGGCCGGGTCCGAACCAGCGTCGCTCGTATCCGCCGGCCCGCTCCTGCATCCAGTCCCGCTGGCGGCACCGGGCGGCCGCCTCCTCGCCGGGGTGCTCGCGCAGCTGGTCGAGGCCGTAGTGGCGCAGGGTGTCCAGCAGCCGGTAGCGCACCCCGCCGGGCCCGCTCTCCCGGCCCAGCACGGACTTGTCGACGAGCCCGGCGACGGCTTCGAGGACGTCGTACGACACGATCCGCTCGCCGTCCGCACAGACCGCCTCCGCCGTCTCCAGGTCGAAGCTCCCGGCCAGCACCGACAGCCGCGCCCACACCAACTGCTCGAGCGCGTCGCACAGTTCGTGGCTCCAGTCGACCGCGGCACGCAGGGTCTGGTGGCGGGGCGGGACGGCGGGGCTGCCGGCGGAGAGCAGGCGGTAGCGGTCGTCGAGCCGGGCCAGGAGCTGTTCGATGCCGAGGACGCGCATACGGACGGCGGCGAGTTCGATGGCGAGCGGGAGGCCGTCGAGGCGGGCGCAGAGGCGGGCGACGGCGGCGCGGTTGCCGGGGGTGAGGCGGAAGCCGGGGACGACGGCGGCGGCGCGGTCGGCGAACAGGGCCAGGGCCGGGTGGGCCTCGGCGGCGGACAGGTCGCCGTCGGGGTCGGGGACCGGCAGGGGCCGAACCTCCATGAGGTGTTCCTCGGTGAGGCCGAGGCGGTGGCGGCTGGTGGCGAGGATGCGGATGCCGGTGGTGCCGTGCAGGAGGGCGGCGGCGAGTTCGGCGCAGGCGGCCGACAGGTGTTCGCAGTTGTCGACGACCAGGAGCAGCCGGCGGTCGCGGAGCTGTTCCACCAGGGCGTCCAGCGGGGGCCGGCGGGAGTGGTCGTGCAGATCGAGCGCGTCGGCGGCGGCGAGCGGGACGAGCGCCGGGTCGTGCAGGCCGGAGAGCTGGACGTAGCGCACACCGTCCGGGAAGGCGCGTTCGACGCGGGCCGCCATACGTCCGGCGAGGCGGGTCTTGCCGACGCCGCCGGGACCGGTGAGCGTGACCAGGCGTGCCCTGGCCAGCAGTTCACGGCCCTGCGCCTGCTCGTCCCGCCGGTCGACGAAGCTGGTCGTCTCGACCGGCAGACGAGAGTCCCGTCGTGGCGCTGATCCGCCCATGATCAGCCAGCCCTCCTCTTGGCCGGACTCCCCACTCTTCCCCGGGGGTGCACGGGTCCGCACGCCCTCATCACGCCAACGAGTGCTCTTTGGCCGGGGACACTCCGCGGAATCCTCGCGCGCGTACACTGCCCGGCCGGTTTTGGGCCGATTCCGCTTGAACTGCCCTTGACCTGGCCATGCCAACGCTTCACCATGAGCGCCACCCGCACAGCCCACGCACAGCATCCGCACCTTGCACGTCGCACTGAAGCACCCCCCGCTCCGCTCCACCCCACATCCGGCGACCCCGGAATTCCTGGAGATCCAAGGAGAATTCATGCGACTTCGCACACGCGGCTCAGGCGCCCGCGGCAGCAGAAGGACAGCCGCCCTCGGCGCCCTGCTGGCCCTCGCACTCGCGGCGCCCGTGTCGGCGACGGCCACGCACGCCGTCGCCGACAGCGCCCGCAAAGCGGCGCCCTCCGCCGACGACGTCCGGCAGTACGAGATCCACCAGGGCACCACCCCCGTGACCCGCACGGCCATCCAGCAGACCGGCGTCACCGTGGACGAGGCCGACGAGGAGACCGTGGTCGTCTCCGGACGCGCCGCCCAGATCCGCAAGCTGACGCAACTCGGCTACGACGTCACGCCGTTGGGGGCCGCGCCCGACCGGTCGAGCCCCGCCGACGAGCTGCGGCTGTTCGACTTCCCCTCGGCCGACTCGAAGTACCACAACTACGCCGAGATGAACACGGAGATCGACCAGCGGCTCGCCGCCTACCCCGGCATCATGAGCAAGCGGGTGATCGGCAAGTCGCACCAGGGCCGGGACATCGTCGCCGTCAAGGTCAGCGACAACGTGGCCACGGACGAGAACGAACCCGAGGTGCTCTTCACCTTCCACCAGCACGCCCGCGAGCACCTGACCGTCGAGATGGCCCTGTACCTGCTGCGCGAACTGGGAGCCGGGTACGGGACCGACTCACGGGTCACCAACATCGTCAACAGCCGCGAGATCTGGATCGTGCCGGACCTGAACCCGGACGGCGGCGAGTACGACATCGCCACCGGGTCCTACCGGTCGTGGCGCAAGAACCGGCAGCCCAACAGCGGTTCGTCGTACGTCGGCACCGACCTCAACCGCAACTGGAACTACAAGTGGGGCTGCTGCGGCGGGTCCTCGGGCTCCAAGTCCTCCGAGACCTACCGGGGCTCGGCGGCGGAGTCGGCGCCCGAGGTGAAGGTCGTCTCCGACTTCGTGCGCAGCCGGGTCGTCGGCGGGAAGCAGCAGATCAAGGCGGGCATCGACTTCCACACGTACAGCGAGCTGGTGCTGTGGCCGTACGGCTACACCTACTCCGACACGGACACCGGGATGACCGCGGACGACGCCGCCGCGTTCAAGGCCGTGGGACAGAAGATGGCCGCCAGCAACGGGTACACGCCGGAGCAGGCGAGCGACCTGTACATCACCGACGGGTCGATCGACGACTACCTCTGGGGTGTGCACAAGATCTTCGACTACACCTTCGAGATGTATCCGACGTCCGCCTGGAACGGGGGGTTCTACCCGCCCGACGAGGTGATCGAGCGGGAGACCTCCCGGAACCGGGACGCGGTGTTCCAGCTGCTGGAGAACGCGGACTGCATGTACCGGTCGATCGGGAAGGAAGCCCAGTACTGCAGTTAGCCGGTCAGTCCTCGAAGTAGGCGTCCAGCACCGCGTCCAACTGCTCTTCCCACTCCTTGAAGCGGCTCCTGGCCGTCGCCTCGATCTCGATCGGGTACCAGCGGCGGTCAGGAGTGTGCACCGTGACGGTGAACCGCTTGCCGAAGCGGGGGGCCTCCGTCTCGACCGCGCCGATCTCGTCCCAGCGGAACTCGCAGGACTCCTCGTCGAGGCTGAGGCGGACGCCCTTGTGGTCGGCCACTATCTTGGCGCGACGGTCGGCGGCCTCGAAGACGGGACGCTCCGAGGTCTCCGATTCCTCGGACTCCTCGGACTCCTCCGATGCCTCGGCGTCGTCCGCTGCCTCGGCGCCCGCGGCCTCCTCGGCGGCGGCCTCCGCCGGTGCCACGTCCTCGTCCGACGCCGCCGCCCCGGCCGCTTTCGCCTCGTACGTCTCCGGCGGGGCGTCCTCCGGATCCGCTGACTCGGGTGAGGTGAGCCCGGGAATGAAGGCCGGGTCGAATCCGGCGCCCTCCAGGGGCTTGCTGCTCGATCCTATGCGCTGCTCCACGGCGGCAGTATGGACGACATACCTGTGCCGGAACCAGCCAGCCCACCCTTCACCCGGGTTCACCCCGATTGCTCGTCCTCGGCCCTACTCGTCCATGAACACGATCCGCCGCGTCCGTCCCCCGTCGCCGGGCACCGGTGTCACCGCGGCCCGGCCGGCCGGCACCGCACGCTCGCGGCCCCAGGCACGGATCTCCTCGATCTGCTCGGGATTGCTGACGCTGAGCGGGCGCACCTGGGCGAAGGTGTCCATCACATAGGAGTCCTTCAGCCGGCCCACTCCCCCTCGGCGCACCGCCTCCTCGCCCACGTCGTGCAGCGCGGCCTCGATGTCGGAGCCGGCGAAGCCCTCGGAGAGGTCGACGAGCCGGTCCAGCCGGTCGTCGTCGAGGTCGGCCTGGAGATAGCGCTGGTGGTAGATGCGGATGATCTCCTTGCGGTCCTGGGCGTCGGGCAGGTCGACGAAGAACAGCTCGTCGAAGCGGCCCTTGCGCAGCAGTTCGGGCGGCAGGCTGCGGATGTCGTTGGCGGTGGCCACGACGAAGGCGCGGGACTGGGACTCCTGGAGCCAGTACAGGAACTGGCCGATGATGCGCTGCGGCACCCCGGACATGTCGTCGCGGCCCGCCAGGCCCTTCTCGATCTCGTCGATCCACAGGACACAGGGCGCGACCCGGTCGGCCATGGCGAGCGCCTCCCGGAAGCGGCCCTCGGACTCACCGAGGTACTTGCCGTGGATGCTGGCCATGTCGAGCCGGTACAGGGGGAGTTTCCAGTCGTGGGCGATGGCCTTGGCGGACAGGGACTTGCCGCAGCCCGGGACGCCGACCAGCAGCACTCCGCGCGGCGGGCGCAGGGCGGTGTGTCTGAGGTCCCGGGAGATCATGTCGTGCTTGCGCTCCAGCCAGGTGCGCAGACCGCTCAGGCCGCCGATGGCGTAGTCGCTCTGCTTGAGCTGCACCCGCTCCAGGCCGGTGAGGTCGCTGAAGATGCGGTCCTTTGCCTGGGCGAGGCCGAGGACGTCGTCGCGCCGGATGGAGCCCTTGGCGGCGATGGTGGCCATCAGGTTGACGCACTCCGCCTCGGTGACGCCGCTCAGGAACTCCGCGGCACGGCGGGCGTCCTCCTCGGTCCACTCGATGGGGATGTGGCCATGGTGGTCGCCGAGGAAGCCGCTGAGGATGCCGTACATCTCCTCGGAGTCGGGCAGGTCGAGACGCAGGCTCATGCCGAGGCGCTGCAGGCCGCTCCAGATCGGCGTGTCCGTGATCAGCACGATGCTGCCCATGTTGCTGTCGGCGAGCCTCGCCAGCTCGGCGAAGTGCCGGGTGACCGGGGTGTCCGACTCCAGCTCGTCGGGGTCGACGAAGACGACGGTGGCATTGGCGCGGCTGCCGAACTGGGCCGCGGCGAAGTCCATGGCGCCGGTGAGCGAACGGTCGTCCTGCACGGGCGCGTTGGTGCGCAGGTCGCGCAGGCCGGTGGCCCGGGTGTAGATCCAGAACGGCATGCTGCTGCGCCGGGACTGGGTCGCCGCCTCCCGCAGCAGCCTCAGGGCGCGCTGCTGCTCGATGGTGCGCATCGCGATGACCGGGACGCGGGCGGAGATATAGCTGTCGAGGTGGCTGAGGCTCTCGGCGTAGTTCGACATTCGGGCCTTCTCGAAGGGTGGATTGCGGGCGGCTGCAGGGCGGAGCCGCTCACCCGGGGACGATGCGCCGCCGGGGCGGTGCCGCCGGGTCGTACGCCCAGCCGTCCTGGGTCGTCCGCACGGTGAGGGCTCCGGTCAGCGCGTTGTCCCGCAGGGTGCGGCGGCGGCGCTCGACGGTCCTGGGGTCCGCTCCACGCCGGGTCTCGTTGTCCAGGTTCTGCTCCAACTGGGCCTGGACCTGCGGGATCTGGCGGTCGACGAGCTCGGTGAGCCGGGTGCGCAGGGACTCGGGCAGGCCCGGGTGGGCCGCCAGGGCGCGGATCGTGTGCAGACCGGTGCGGGCCTGGGCGAGTTCACGGCCGTACGAGAACTCGTCCCGAGCCTGGTCCAGGGCCCGGACGAGGGACTCGGCCCAGCTGACGAGCCGGGTGTCCAGGGCGGTCGTGAGGTGCTCGGTGAGGCGTACCCAGGTGTCGGCGTCGTACTGCTCCTGGACGAGCGCGGGCAGGGCGGCCGGATCGGCGGGTTCCAGGGCCGCCCAGCGGCGCAGGAAGCCGACCCAGGCCTGGTAGGCGCCGCCGTCGCCCCACAGGCCGCTCACGACGTGCTGCCCGGCCGGCGCACGACGGTCTCGCCGGGCGGCAGCGGCTCCCAGTCGGGCAGTTCCTCGACGACCCGCCGGAGCCTGCTGGTGACCCGCTCCTGCTGCGGACGGCGCTGGGCGGCCCAGGGAGAGCTCTGGGCGCGTGCGGCGTCGGCGGAGGCGGCCCACGGGGAGGCCGCGGGGGTCCGGCCGGGTTGCCCGGCGGCCGCACCCCACGGTGAGGGCGGAGCCGCCCCCTGCGGGGCGGTCGCCGCCCACGGCGCGTCGGCCGGCGGTCCCTGCGGCGGCGGGGGGGTGGGGTCGGGCTGGGCGGTGGGCGGCTTGCTCATCGGACGGTGTCCTCCTCGGGCTCCACGGACTCCTTGGCGTCGGACTCCTTGCGTACGGTGCGGCCCTCGAACGGCGAGGCGCCGCCGCCCGCCGTCGGCAGTGTGGCGATCAGCTCGCGGACCCGGGACTCGACCTGGTCGGCGGCCCGGAACTTCTCGTACCAGTCCGTCAGCTCGGCGGACGCGGCCCGCAGGTGGTGCAGCGACTCGGTCTTGGCGCGGGCCAGCAGCTCACGAGCCGCGTCCTGGTTGCGCTTGGCGGTCCGGGAGCCGTTGTGGAGGACCAGGCCCCATACGATGCCGACGATCGCGGCGGCGCCGAACGCGAAGCCGGGGAATTTACCGGCGAAGACCAGCAGGATGCCCGCGACCACCGCGATCAACGGCGCGGCCTTCTTGAGCCAGGGGTAGGCGAGCGCGTCGACGAACGGGCCCGTGTAATGGTCCCAGTGGTCGCTCAGCGCCTTCTCGAGGGTGGCCAGTGGCTGGGTGAACGAGCCGATCCACGGCGGCAGCTGGAAGGTCTGCGCGCCGATGCTGTGCGCGGTGCCGAACTGGGCCTGCACATCCTGCGGCACGGCCGCCCGGTAGTCGCGGGTGTGACCGGCGTGCGCCTGTTGGAACCACTCGTGGCAGGCGGCCACGGCGAGCCGCTGGGTGGCCGGGGAGGTGCCGATGGCCTGCGGGTTGAGGGCCGCGGTGGTCTGCACGGTGAGGTAGTCGAGGGTCTCCTCGTACGAGGCGGCGTCCGCGTCGGCCGTCTTCCGGGCGGCGCCGAGGTCGCCGTCGTGGTCCACGACCGCCTGGTTGAAGGCGAGGTCGCGGCGGAGCGGCAGCTCCTCGTTGTCGTACTCGGAGACCAGCCGGTCGAGGATGTCGTCGACGGCGTCCTCGATGCGCTCGGACGGCTCGAACTCCCGCTCGAGGATGGCCTTGTACTTGTCCAGGAGGGCCGTCTGCCCGCGCGCGGCGGACAGCACGCCGTCGAGCGTGACCCACTGCGGTGAGACGGCTGCCAGCCGCGGGAACTCGCCCGGGCCGGACGGCGCGCGCAGCGTGTCGATCTCGTCGCGCCACCGCTTGATCTGCCGGGCCTGCGCGTCCGCGCTGTCCATCAGCTGGGCGCGCCACTCGCCGAGGGTGCGGTCGAGCAGGTCACGGCCGACGAGTCCGAAGGCGCCCTGCGCAATGGCCTCCAGGATGACGGCGAACTCACGCCCGAGGGCGGCCGGGTCCTGGGCGAGCAGATAGTGCCGCAGCCAGCGCACCGCCGACTGGGACCGGCCCTGCCGGCGCAGGACGAGCGCGAAGAACAGCGAGGTGCGGTCGGGCGAGCGGCGGAACGCCTCGTCGACGGCGCGCTCGCACAGCTGCCGGTCGTCGGCCGACCAGGAGGCGAGCGCGACCAGGGCGGGCGCAAGCCAGTAGCGGGGCGTCTGGATCATCAGTTGGTCGCTGACCATCCGGACGTTCTCCTCGGAGACCAGTCCGACGTCGAAGGCCTGGAGCATGCCGACCGCGGTGCGCCGGACCGTCTTGTGATGGCCGAACTCGTGGTCGATCTTGTCCTCGATGACCCCGATCCGGGTCTCGGCGCGCTGCACGTTCGCCGTGGACTCGGCCTGTCTCACGAAGGCCAGGAACTCGTCCCGCAGCTGCTGGAGCTCGGTACGCGTCTGCTGCTGGTTGGACTCGACCGTGGAGACCTGGCCGGACACCGAACCGACCTGTTCGCTGAGCCTGATGACGAGGTTGCTGACTTCCTGCACCTTGCGGTGCAGGGTGAGGTCGACCTCGGACATGCGGGAACTCCGTTCGCGTGCTGCGTCTGGGGGTGTGGACCGTGCGGGCGGCGGTGGCTCAGGGCCGTACGACCGTGCCGTCGTCCAGTACGGGCAGGATCAGGCCGTCGGCGTACACCTCGACGTAGGCGTAGCCGCCCGAGCGGGCGAGCATCCGGGCCGCCGAGAACGGCTCCGGCATCTGCTCGGCCGGGGCGAAGTGCCGCACGATGACATGGAACAGATCGAGCTGGTGGTCGACGTACGGCGGGCCCAGATAGCAGCGGGCGACGAAGCCGAGCGGCACCGAGCCGTACGACGTCGTGTACTGCTCCCGGACCCAGTCCGTGAGCGAGCGGCTCGCCTGCTCGTCGAGCCCCGCGTCGAGCCGGCGCACGGCCTCGAGCAGTGGTGCGGAGCGCGACCGGTAGAGCTCGCGGCGCGTGATCCCGGGCGCCGGAGCGGCGGGCGTGTGCGACTGTTCCGTGCCCAGTGCGGGCCGCACGATACGTCGCGGACGTTCGGTGTACCCCATGTGTCCCCCGATGTCATGGGTGGTGTTACCAGGAGCAAAGTTTAGTGACGTCACGTCAATAGTGCGAGTTCGAAGCGTAATTGACACACTCGGCCCCATGGGAAGGATCAAGGCGCTCCTGGTCGGGGTCGACGACTATCCGGAATCCGTGGCGACACCGCTGGGCGGCTGTGCCAACGACGTTGCCGCGGCACACCGGCTGTTGACCGACATCGTGGACGAACGGGCCGACGTCATGGTCCTGTTGGACGCCGAGGCGACGGTCGATGCGGTGACGGATGCGGTCGTACGGCACCTGGGCGCGGCGGGCGACGGGGACACCGCGCTGCTGTGGTTCTCCGGGCACGGCACCCAGCAGGAGGCCACCGGCCACGACCTGCTGATCGAGGCGACGGGGCTCAATCAGGCCCTGGTGTGCGTGGACGGCCCGCTGCTGGACAAGCGGCTGGGCGCGCTGCTCGACATGGTTGCGGCCGGGGGCGCGCACGTGGTGGCGGTGCTGGACTGCTGCCATTCCGGGGGCGCCACTCGGGACGCGGAGCTGACGGCGCGGTATGCACCGCCGTTGCCCGCCTGGGACTTGGGGGCGCGTGACACGCAGGGTTCCCGCACGCCTCCCCGGCATCTGCTGCTGGCCGCGTGCCGGCTCGACCAGCAGTCGTTCGAGGGCTGGTTCGACGGGGTGCGGCAGGGTGCGTTCACGCGTGCGCTGGTCGGCGCGGCCCGCGCGGCCGGGGACGACGCCACCTGCCGGGAACTGCTGGCGACGGCCGCGGTGGGTGTGCAGCGTCTCGGGAGCGGGCAGCGGCCGGTGCTGTACCCGGATCTGCCGGGCGGCACGGCGGACCGGCCGTTCCTGGCAGGCGGGGCGGGCAGGGCACCGAGTCCGCATCTGCTGAGCCACGGGCCGGACGGCTGGGAGGTGGACTGCGGCAGCGTGCACGGTGCGGGGGCACTGGGGACTGAGTTCGCGCTGGTGGGCGAGGAGCCGGGCCGATCCCTCGTGCGGGCCTGGGAGGTGGGGGCGGCCCGGACGCTCGTCACGCCCGTCGGGTGGGTCCCGGAGCAGGAGCGGGTCTATGCGGTGGAGCTCGCGGCGGTCGCGTCGCCACCGGGGACGGTGGCGGTCGACGGGTCCGCCGCGGCCGTACGGGAGGTGGCCGAGGCCCTCTCGGGTGCGCCTTTGGTGCGGTTGGTGGACGGGCCGGAAGCTGCCGGTGATCTGCACTTCCGGGTGCGGGTACGGGACGGTGCGGCCGGGGTGCTGCGCCGCGACGGCACGGCGTTCAGCGAGCCTCTGCCGTACGGCGGCGGTGCGGACGCGAGGCGGGTCGTGGACTGTCTGACGCACCTCACCCGCTGGCACCTGCTGCGCGACCTGACTCCGCGGCCCTCGCTGCTCGACGGGCTGGTGCGGGTGGAGATCACGCCCTGGGGCTCCCCTGAGCCACTGTCACGGGACGCCGCCGGGGAGATCACCTGTCCCTACGCGGGCGGGCAGGCGCCCTGGGTCTCGATCCGGCTGCACAACAGCTCCCCCGACCGCACGCTGTGGTGTCTGCTCCTGGACCTGACCGACAGCTACGCCTGCCATTCCCTTCTCTATCCCGGGCACTTCATAGGCCCCGGACGTACGGGGTACGCGCTGGACGGCGAGCCCGTGCAGCTGTCGCTGCCGCGCGGCCGTCCGGCCGTGCCCGGGGCCGAGGGACGGGACTGGCTCAAGCTGATCGTCGCGGAAGGGGAGTTGAACACGCTGCCGTTCCAACTGCCCGCCTGGGATCCCTGGACCCCCTCCGGCGTCCGCGACCTGGGACCGGTCCCCGGGGGCGGACCCGGCCGCTGGACCGCCGTCACCCTCCCGCTGCGCACAGTGGTGCCGTGGCCGGTCAGCGGCCCAGGTGAGTGAACCCCGCCCACGCACTCAGGTCGTGCGGGTCGATCCGGCGGGCGCGGTCGGCCAGGACCGCAGGGAGTTCGGCGGGCAGTTCGCGGTCGGGGTTGAGCATCCACAGCTGGGCCCGGCGCAGCGCCTTCGCCGGGGGTTCCGCGTGGGTGCGCAGGAAGTGGTGGGTGAGGAACATCAGCACCGAGGTCGCCTCGTCGGGGACCGGCCACAGCGAGCCGACGACCGAGCGGGCGCCTGCGACGAGGAAGGCGGTGGCGAGGCTGTAGGCCTCGTTGTGACCCCGGCCGGAGACATGACTGCGGCAGGCCGCCAGGAGGACGAGGGCCGGGCCGCCGCCGTCCCCGGCACCCGCGCCGGTGATCTCCTCGGCCGCCAGCCGGCCGTCGCTGAGGGAAAGATACGAGCTGCGGCGGGCGTTCGCGGCCACGGAGGCGTGGCAGGCGAGGTGCAGCACTCCCCCGTCGGCGCCCTCGCGCAGCCAGTCCAGCACCTCGCCCGGGGTGCCCGTGCCGTCCGCCGGGCCGGTCCCGCGGCGCCCGAGGAAGCGGCCCCGGGGATAGAAGACGCGCTGGACGGCGTCGGCCTCCTCGCCCGCGTAGTGGAGGTCGCCGGTGGGGTTGCCGACGACCAGCGCCCCGCCGGTGCGATCGGTGGCGGGGCGGGCGGCGACCTGGCACAGGAGCCGGGCGGAGGCGGCGTACGAGATCTCCGCGGCCTGGAGGGCGTACTGGCGCCCGCGCGGCCCGCCCGCCTCCCACGCGGCGTGCCAGGGGACCAGGCCGAGCGTCCCCATGGGGACGAGGACGAGCCGGGGCAGCCGGCCCTGCGGCATCTCGAAGGCCTCCAGCAGCGGGCGCATGGCGGCGTACCAGGCCCAGCCGCACAGGCGGTCGAGCTGCACCCGCAGGGAGGGCGGGGCCGCGGCGAACGCGGAGCCGGGGACCGGGCCCAGGTCGCGGGTGAGGGCGCCCGCGGGGGCGTACTCCTTCAGCGGCGCCGCGTTCTCCGAGAGCGTCGGCAGGGGTAGGGCATGCACGGTGCCGTTCGAGGTGACGACCAGGGCGGTGCCGGGCGCGTCGTCGGAAGACGGGACCAGGTAGACCAGAGCGTCCTTGGCGAGGGCGCGCAGGGCCTCGGCGATCTCGTCGGGGGCGGGCGGGTCGAGGAGCCGGGCCGCCAGGGGGGCGTCCGCCCCGGTGTCGGTGAGCGCGGTGAGGACGCGGCGGCGCAGCGTGCTGGGGACGGCGAGGGGTGCGCGTACGGCCGTCAGCGGGTCGGTCGCCCGGTCGGCGGCGTCCGCGCCCGTGGCCCGCCATTCCTCGGCGAGGTCGGCCCGGCCCGCCGTGGTGAGGAGGCCGGGCACGCCGGTGGAGGTCAGCGCGGCGTGCAGGACCAGGCCGCGGCAGGCGTCGAGGGCCTGGAGCGCCTCCTCGGGGCGGTCGTCCTTGAGGCACCAGCCGGCCACCTCCAGCGCCGAGCGGGTGGCGTGCGCGGCCGCGAGGGCGGCGTGGTCGGTGCCGGACTGGAGCAGAGCGGCCCAGGCGTGGCCGCGCAGCGACTTCAGGCCGAGGGTGCGGGCGCCGGCGCGGTCGCGGCGGTGGAGGTCGTCGCGGGTGCGGTGGGCACGGGCGAGCGCGAGGCCGATCTCGGCGTACAGGCGGTGTTCGGGCCCGCCCGCCTCGGCGAACCCGTGCTCCAGGAACTCGATGCCCCGGGCCAGCCGTTCGCGGCGGCGGACGCGGTCGAACTCCAGGCCGGACAGGGCGCAGTGGGCGATGCCGAGACAGTGGCCGTACCGCAGCCGGCTGTCGCTGCCCGGCTCGGACAGCTCGTGGGCCTCCTTGAGCAGGCCGATCGCCTCCACGATGCCGGGCCCGTCCTGGGCGGCCCCGGCCCGGGTGAAGCGGGTGATGCCGGCGTCGCCGAGTACCCAGGCGCGGTGGTCGCGGGGCAGCCGGCGGGCCTGGCGGCGCAGTTCGGCCGCGCCGGGGCGGCCGGGGAGGGGCGGCAGGGGCGGGGCGCCGAGGGTGCGGGCGAGGTTGTCGCGGGCGGCGCGGGCGTTCTCCAGGGCGGTGTAGATCTCGATGCGGGAGGGGTCCTCGTCGCTCATGGCGGCCTGGCCCTCGGTGAGCGCGGCGATGTGCCGGTCTGCGGCGGCCAGGTCGCCGCGCTGGACGGCGGTGTGCGCGTCGAAGCCGGCCTGCTGCAGGTCCATCATGCGGCGCAGGTGCGCGGGCAGGGCGGGATTGTCGCGCAGGCGGCGCCAGGTCCGCGCGCCCGCCTCCATGTCGTCGGCGGCGCCGCCGGTCTGGCCGCGCTGGGTCTGTGCCATGAGCCGGGCCATGGCGAGGCCGTAGCCGCCGTGGCCGTCCGCCTCCGGGACGCCGGCCTCCTGGGCCCGGTCGAAGTGGGCCAGCACCTCGTCGAGGCCCGCGCCGGAGCCGACGGTCGTCTCCTCGTGCAGCCGGGCCATGCCCGCGACGACGTGTGCCTGGCCGCGCCAGGCCGGGTCCCGTTCGGCGCGCTCGAGCACCGCCTCGGTCAGCTCCCGCCGGTGTTCGGCGGTGATGTAGGTGCCCTCCGGGTCGACGACGGTGAGGTTGCACAGCATCATCGCGGCGAGCTGGGCCCTGCCCGCGCTGCCCGGCTCGGCGGCGCGCAGATGGGCGAGGGCCTTCTCGAAGCCCTCGATACGGCGTTTGCGGCCGGTCACGTCCCGTTCCATGCCGCGCAGGAACTCCTCCTCGCCGAAGTCGAGGAAGGCACGTCCCTCGCGCAGGTCGTCGAACATCGTGTCGATGGTCCCGCGGAACGCGTCGGCGTCGAGGCCCTCCGGGAGGCCGTCGCCGGTCTGGCCGAGGAGACCGTGCTCGGCGAGGGTGAAGCGGGCCCAGCCGTCCAGCATGCGGGCCGACTGCGTCAGTTCATGGTTGCCGTGCTGTCCGTTCAGGAGCCGTCCGGCCGCCTCCAGGACGTCCTGGGCCCGGCGCGGGTCCGGGTCGTCCTGGTAGCGGGCCTGCTGGAAGAGAGCGAGGAACATGGCGGCCGGCGCGATCTCACCGTCGCGGTCCTGGTCCCACTCGGTCACGGCCCGCCGTACCAGCGCGATCCCGCGGTCCCGGCCCTCGGCGTCGTCGCGCTCGGCGGCCCGTTCGTACAGCAGCCGCCCGAACGCGTCGAGGTACTGGGGCAGCAACTCGGCCTCGGCGCCAGGACGGCCTAGCAACCGGCGCAGTTCGACCTCGGCGGCGAGGGCGTGCCCGACGTCCTTCCAGGTGGACCAGATCATGGCTCGTACGAAGATGGCGTTGACCTCGGCCTCGAAGGCCCAGTCGGGCTCCGGGCCGCCCGCCCTGCGGGCCTCGGTGAGGGCCGTGTCGAAGGCGTCCCGGGCCGTCTCCAATTCCTCCTGGTCCACGGTGGCCCGGCCGTGCAGCATCGTGGCGAGGCCCATGCTGTAGCGGATGTGCGGGAGGTCGGCGGGCGCGGCCCTGCCGAGTACGGCGCGGTAGTGTGCGGCCGACTCGGCGGCGGCCTCCAAGTCGCCGTACCGCCGGGCTCGTTGCAGATGGAGGAAGCCCAGTGCGGCCCGCAGGTCGGCCTCCTCCTCGCCGCCCGGTTCCGCGTCGTCCAGTGCGTCGGCGTGGCGGCGCAGGGCTTCGTCGAGGGCGTCCGGGTCCGGGGCGGCGAGGTAGCGCGTCTTGGCGCAGACGGCGAGCAGATACCGGCCCCACACACGCTCGTTGCCGAAGTCGGGGTCGCCGGACGGCAGCCCGTCGACCCCGTCGCGCAGCGACTCCCAGGCCTCGTCGAGGAGCCGGCGCTCCCCCTGCTCCTCGTACTGCACGGCCCGCAGATGCCCGAACCGGATCCGCCAGGCCGACCACTCCGGCTCCGTGCCGGGCTTGCGGAAGGCGTGCTCGAACGCCTCGACGGCCAGGGCGAATTCCTCGCCGTCGTCGCCCCGGGCGCGCAGCAGGTACAGCCGGTGGCTCAACTCGCCCGCGTACCCGCACAGGGCGGGCGCGTCCGGGTCGTCCGAGGACAACTGGGACAGCGCGTCGAGCACTTGATCTCGCTCGGCGGCCAGCTCTTCGAGGAGGTCGTCGGTCACAGGGCCCATACTGCCCGGACCACGCCTGTACGAAGACGCCGGCCGCCCCTGCCGTCGGGTTCGCGTCCCGGTCGATCAGCCCAGTACGGCCAGGGCGTCGATCTCGATCAGCAGGCCCTCGGGGAGACCGACGTACACCGTCGTACGAGCAGCCGGAGCCTGCGTGAGCCCCTGCTCCTCGAAATAGGAGTTGTAGATCTCGTTCATCTCCGCGAAGTGCGCCGTGTCCGTCAGATAGACGCGGATCATCATCACGTCGTCCCAGCTCGCGCCGCCCTCCTGAAGGACCGCCTTGACGTTGGCGAAGGTCTGGAGGGTCTGCTCGCGCAGGGTGGGACCGGCGGGCGTCGGGGGCCTGCCCTCCTCGGCCGGGAGGAAACCGACCTGGCCGGCCACCTGGAGGATGTTGCCCTTGCGCACACCGAACGAGAACTTGGCCGGAGGGGTGCTGTGCGTCTTCGGGGTGAGTGCGATCTTGTCCGTCATCGGGACTCTCCTTCGTGGGCACCCCGGCCTTCGGGCCGGGGAGGAAACGAAGCTCCGGCGGAGCAGGGCAGGGAAGGCCCGTTCGCCGCCGGGGCGCACCGGTGTGGACGTGCGAGTGCGGCACGGTGCCTGACCGTGATGTGAACGCGGCACGCAACATCCTGGCCGCCTGGCCGGCGGCGTCTGCCTGTGGAAACGGCGTGGGACCTCAACGGGAGTCCTCCCGGACGGGGCGGTCGTCGGTGAAACAGGAACCCGGCGGGCGACCGCTGGAACCCCCCGCCATCAGCTTCAGGCGGGGGACGATGTCAAACGGGGCCCTTTGCCGGAGTTCGACCGGAGTACTCGCCGCTGATCGCGTCCGCGGTACGGCGCACCAGCGGGAGCAGCGTGAGGAGTTCGTCGGCGGTGACGACGACGTTCGGCGCGGAGACCGACATCGCGGCGACCACCCGGCCGTCGGCGCCCCGGACGGGGGCCGCGACACAGTTGACGGACTCCTCGTGGCCACCGAGGTCGGTGGCCCAGCCCTGTTCGCGTACCTTCTCCAACTCCCGCAGGTAGGCCGGGGCGTTGGGTGTCGAACGGGCCGTGTAGAGGGGGTATTCGAGCCTCTCCGCGACGGCGCGGCGCTCGGGTTCGGGCAGATCGGCGAGCAGCAGCTTGGCCACGGCCGCGACGGTGACGGCGACGGTCTTGCCGATCCGCGAGTACATGCGCACGGGGTAGCGGCTCTCCACCTTGTCGATGTAGAGCACCTCGTTCTCCTCGTACACCGCGAGATGGACGGTGTGTCCGCACTGCTCGTTGAGGCGGACGAGGTGGGGGTGGGCGATCTCGCGGATGTCGAGGTTCTCCATCGCCTCCTGGGCGAGGGCGAAGAGACGGGCGCCGAGCCGGTAGCGCTGGTCGGACTGGCGGTAGACGAGGCCGTGCTCGTGCAGGGTGCGCAGCAGGCGCAGCGCGGTGGACTTGTGCACGCCGAGCCGGTCGGCGACCTGACCGAGGTCGGCGGGGCCCTCGGCGAGCAGCGGCAGGATGCTCAGTGCGCGGTCGACGGTCTGACTCATGGGGTTGTTGCCTCCTCCGGGGCCCGATCGGCCTGCGTCCAGCCGGGGCCGAGTCGAAGTCTCCCCCACGACCCCTCGTCCAGGGCGGCGAGCCGGTCGGCGTGGTCGCGGGAGGGGGGCACGGCGAGGTCGCCGGGGACGGTGAGCGCGGCGGCGGCCATGAGGTGGCCGTGCCGGAGGCGGTCGCGTACGGGGAGGCCGCGCAGGGTGGCGGACAGGAAGCCCCCGGCGAAGGCGTCGCCGGCGCCGACGGCGGCCACGACGTCGACGCCGGGGGCGGGGACGAAGGCAACGGTGTCCTTGTCGTGGACGGTCGCTCCGGCACCGCCCTGTTTGACGACCAGCACCGTGGGGTCGGGGAAGGCCGTGCGGATGGCGTCGGGGCCGTGGAGGCCCCACAGCTGAGCCGCCTCGTCCTCGCCGACGAACACGATGTCGGCCTCGCGCGCCAGTTCGAGGAGGACCCGCGCCCCGGAACCGTCCCGCCACAGTCCCGGCCGGTGGTTGACGTCGAAGGAGACCAGCGGCCGCCCGGCCGCGGGGGCGGTCAGCGCCCGCACCAGGTCCAGGCAGTCCGCGGAGAGGGCGGCCGTGATGCCGGTCAGGTGCAGCACGCGGGCCGCGCGCACCGCCGCCAGGTCCACGTTCCCCGGAGCCATCGCCGAGGCCGCCGATCCGGCGCGGTAGTACGCCACCTCGTGGTCGCCGGCCGCCCGGTCGCCGGCCGTGCGGAAGTAGATGCCGGTGGGCCGCTTTGGGTCGCGCCGTACGGACGCGACATCGACGCCGTAGGCCGCGATCGTCTCGACGAGATGGTCGCCGAAGCCGTCCGCCCCGACCCGGCTCACCCAGCGCGCCGGATGTCCGGCGGCGGCCAGGACGCAGGCCACGTTGGACTCGGCGCCGCCAATGGCGCGGTCGAAGGCGGGGACGTCGGCGAGGCGGCCGGGGCGGGTGGGCAGGAACGTGACCATGGACTCGCCGAGCGCGACGACGTCCACGACGGCGGGGGCGACGGCCGACTCGTCAGTAGCGTCCAGGATGATGACTCCTGACTCCCGACTCCTGTCGATGGACGGGCGACGGCGGTTCCGTTGACCCGGTTGTCGGCGAGATGCTAGACACCGATGAGCGACATACGCAATGAACGTTGCATATGTTGCAACTATCCTGAGAGGGAGGCTCCATGAGCGCCGAAGCGCTCGCCCGCCTGGCCGAGGAACGCGTCGACCACCGCTTCAAAGGCCTTCCCCCGGACGCGGACGGCCTGACCGTCGGCGAGCTGGCGGCCGAGCGGCGCAACCTCTTCACCGACGGTTTCACCACGCCCGTCCTCGCGCTGTCCGCCGAGCGCCTGGAACACAACCTGGGGCTCATGGAGACGTACGCGGCCCGCCACCGTCTCGCCTTCGCCCCGCACGGCAAGACCTCCATGGCCCCGCAGCTCTTCCGGCGCCAGATCGAGCACGGCGCCTGGGGCATCACCCTCGCGCTGCCGCACCAGGTGCGGGTAGCGCGGGCGTTCGGCGTCGAGCGGGTGTTCCTCGCCAACGAGCTGGTGGACGCGGCGGCGCTGCGCTGGATCTCGGCCGAGCTCGACGCCGACCCGTCCTTCCGCTTCATCTGCTACGTCGACTCCGTGCGCGGGGTGGAACTGATGGACGCGGCGCTGCGCGACGCCGCCCGCCCGGTGGACGTCGTCGTCGAACTGGGCGCGGGCGAGGGGGCCCGCACCGGCGTGCGCACGGACGCGGAGTGCGCGGCGGTCGCGGACGCGGTGGCGGACGCGCGGGCGCTGCGCCTGGTGGGCGTGGCGGGATACGAGGCCCAGGTCCCCGGCGCCTCCGTTGAGTCGGTGGGGGCCTGGCTGCGCCGGCTGACCGGCATCGCCGTGGAGTTCGACGGGGCGGGGCGGTTCGCGGAGGCGGACGAGATCGTGGTGAGCGCGGGCGGCAGCGAGTGGTTCGACGCGGTGGCCGAGGTGTTCGCCGGGATCCCCGAACTCTCCCTGCCGGTACTGAAGTTGCTGCGCTCGGGCGCCTATGTTTCGCACGACGACGTGCACTACCGCAAGCAGACCCCGTTCAACCGGGTACCCGAGGAGGGTGCCCTGGAGCCGGCGTTCCGGCTGTGGGCGCAGGTGGTGTCCCGCCCGTCGGCGGCCGAGGCGTTCGTCAACGCGGGCAAGCGGGATGCCGCCCACGACCTCGACCTGCCCGTCGCCCAGGTGGTACGCAGGGAAGGCGTCGAGCGCCCGGCGGCCGGGATCGAGGTGACCGCCCTGTCCGACCAGCACCTGTGGCTGCGCACCGGTCCGGAGGCGGACGTCGAGGTCGGCGACTGGCTGGGCATCGGCCTGTCCCACCCCTGCACGTCCTTCGACAAGTGGCAGCTGATCCCGGTGGCCGAGGCGGACGGGACGGTCGTCGACTACATCCGTACGTTCTTCTAGGAGGTCACTGCCCGTGGAGCAGCTCGTCGTCCGGGACGCGGACGTGGTGGACGGCAGCGGGGAGCCCTCGTACCGCGCCGACGTGGTGATCGACGGCGGCCGTATCGTCTCGATCGTCAAGGAGGCGGCGGCCGCAGGCTGTCAGCGTCCCCGGGCGGTGCGGGAGCTGGAAGCCGAGGGCCTGGTCCTCTCCCCCGGCTTCATCGACATGCACGCCCACAGCGACCTCGCCCTGCTGCGCGATCCCGACCACAGCGCCAAGGCGGCGCAGGGCGTGACGCTGGAGGTCCTCGGTCAGGACGGGCTGTCGTACGCGCCGGTCGACGACCGTACGCTCGACGAGGTACGCCGGGCGGTGACCGGCTGGAACGGGTACGGCGAGGACGTCGACTTCGACTGGCGGTCGGTGGGCGGGTACCTGGACCGGCTCGACCGCGGAATCGCCGTGAACGCGGCCTATCTCATCCCCCAGGGCACGGTCCGCGCGCTCGCTGTCGGCTGGGAGGACCGGGAGGCAACGCCCGAGGAGCTCGACCGGATGCGGCAGCTGGTCGCGGAGGGCATGGAACAGGGCGCGGTCGGCATGTCGTCCGGGCTCACCTACACGCCGGGCATGTACGCCAAGGACACCGAACTGACCGAGCTGTGCCGGGTGGTGGCGTCGTACGGCGGCTACTACTGCCCGCACCACCGCTCGTACGGTGCGGGCGCCCTGGAGGCGTACGCGGAGATGGTGGAGCTGGCCCGGCAGGCGGGCTGCCCGCTGCATCTGGCCCACGCCACCATGAACTTCGGCGTCAACGAGGGCCGGGCGCCCGAGCTCCTCGCGCTGCTCGACGACGCCCTGGCGGCCGGGGCGGACATCAGCCTCGACACCTACCCCTACACCCCCGGCTGCACGACGCTCGCCGCGCTGCTGCCGAGCTGGGCGGGCGAGGGCGGCCCGGAGGCGGTCCTCGGGCGGCTCACCGACGAGGCGGCCGCCGAGCGGATCCGGCACCACCTGGAGGTCGTCGGCGCGGACGGCTGCCACGGCGTGCCCGTGGACTGGGACACGATCGAGATCTCGGGCGTGGCCGACCCGGCGCTCGGGGAGTACGTCGGCCGTACGGTCGAGGAGTCGGCGCAGCTGCGCGGCGAGGCCCCCTGGACGACCGCGCGCCGGCTGCTGGTCCAGGACCGGCTGGGTCCGACGATCCTGCACCACGTCGGCCACGAGGAGAACGTCCGGGCGATCATGCGGCACCGCACGCACACCGGCGGCTCGGACGGCATCCTCCAGGGGGCCAAGCCGCATCCCCGGGCCTACGGCACCTTCCCGCACTACCTCGGCCGGTATGTGCGGGAGCTGGGCGTGCTGTCCCTTGAGGAGTGCGTCGCCCGTCTCACCGCACGGCCCGCGGCCCGGCTGCGCCTGCCGGACCGCGGGCTGGTCCGCGAGGGATACCGCGCCGACCTGGTCCTGTTCGACCCGGAGACGGTCGCGGCGGGGTCCACCTTCGAGCAGCCGCGCGCGCTGCCCTCCGGCATCCTCCACGTCCTGGTCGACGGCCGGTTCGTGATCGAGGACGGGCGCCGGACGGACGTACTGGCGGGGCGGGCGGTCCGCCGGGCTCCGGTGTGACCGCCCGCGCCCCGCTCCCCGCTACGGCTTGGGCAGGGTGCAGCCGCCGGCGTTCAGGTCCAGCTTGTTGCCGGTGGTGAAGCAGGCCGGGATGTTGTAGGTCTCCTGGGCGTAGTTGATGCCGTAGTGGACGGTCACGTTGCCGCCGGCGTCGACCTCGCACGGGTTGTTGTCGGTGCAGCGCTCGCCGTCCTCGTTGCCGGTGTTGTTGACGGCGACGACCTTGCCGGTGGCGTTGTCGATGACCGGGGACCCCGAGGTGCCGCCGATGGTCTTGCATGCGGAGGTGTAGCGGACCGAGTCCTTCCAGGTCCAGCTGCCCTCCTTGAGGCGGTAGACGAACCCGTCGACGTTGCAGGCGTAGGTCCGCTTCCAGTAGCCGGAGACGACGGTGATGGCGGTACCGGCGGTCGGGTGCGTGTCCTGCACCGTCAGCGCGTTGATCCCGTACGAGCTCTTGATCTGCGCGTACGTCCGGGTCAGCTGGTAGATCGTGACGTCCGTGTCGGTCATCGTCGAGTACGCGACCTTGCTGGCGCGCAGTGTCCCGACCCGTGTGGCCGACGCGTTGAGCAGACCGAAGCTGCGGCTGGAGGCCTGGTCGACGATGACCTCGCCGGGCTCCGGGAAGCCGGTCTCCAGGCAGTGGCCGTTGGTCATCACCAGCGCCGGGTCGCTGTCCGCGGAGGCCGGGAAGCGGATGACGGAGCCGGAGCAGTTGCTGAGCGAGACGGTGCCGGCGAAGTTGACGGCCTTGAGCGTGGGTGCCGCGCTCTTCGTCTCCGTGGCCGTCTTCTGCGTCGCCGTGGCGGCCGCCGCGGGGGCCATGCCCGCCCCGGTGATCACCAGGGTGGCGAGCGTGGCAAGGAGAGGCTTGTTCATGTGGGGGTCCCCTCTGCAGACGTGAGCGACCGGAGATCTTCCGGCCACCTATCGTCTTGTCATGTGCATTGTGAGGGGCGCTCGACACGGCGGCAAGAAGTTGTATGCGGTCCGCAGGGAGCGGACCACATACTCAACTCACCTCAAAAGACGTCTACTTGGGGTACTTGGTTCGGCCCCGGCCGCGCCCGGGACGGTCACCCTGGCCGCCCTGGTCATCCTGGCCGCCACCCGAAGAGGCGGTCGCCGACGGACGGCCGGTGACCGGGGCGGAGGCGGACGACGCGGGCGAGGGGCCGCCGCTCGCCGCCCCGGTCGCGGAGTCGCTCGCCGAGACCTTCGGGGTCGCGCTCGCGGAGGCGGCGGGCGCCTGCGCCGCGCCGTCCGAGGGGCCCGTGGCGGACGGTGCGACGGACGACTTCGGGTCGGCGGGCGTCCCGGAGTCCTCCTTGGTGCTCGAACCGCTGCGCTCGCCCTGGCCCTGCGGCCCGCCCGACGAGGACCCCGAGAAGGCGGCCATCCCCGCGATCACGGCGAGGGAGACGGCACCCACGGCACCGGCGGCCATCGCGATCCGGCGCCGCGACGCGGCGCCCCGCCTGCTCCGCGCACGCCGCGCAGCGGCACGGCCCTGCCCCGTCGGCACGCCCTCCGGCGCGCCCGTCGGCACGACCGCCGGGGCGGCCGGCACGGGAGCCGGCAGGAGCGCCGTCTCGTCCGTCAGCCGGGGCAGCTCGCGTGTCTCGTCGTACGCGTTCTGCCAGCCGTGCGCGGTCGCCGGATCGGCGTACGCGTCGTACGCGGGCGCCGCCGCGGCCTGCGGGTGGTAGACGTTCGGCGCCACTGCGGGCCCCCCGCCCGCGGGACCCGCCGGGTGGGCGCCGTGCACCTCGGGCGTGCCGTTCGCGTCGTTCGCGTCGTTCACGCCCTCGGCCCCGTTTCCGTGCTGGGGATGGCTGGACATGGCCGGGAATTCTAGGTACCCGAGGGGCAGCTGGGACAGCTACCGGCGATAACAGTCCAAAACGCTCTGTCTCACGTGGTGGAAAACACGGCCCATGGGGCGTTACCGGGCCGTAAGCTCACGGACATGCAGGTGATCCAGTCGACGAAGCTCGCCAACGTCTGTTACGAGATCCGGGGGCCGGTTCTCGAGGAGGCGATGCGCCTCGAGGCAGCCGGTCACCGCATCCTGAAGCTCAACACCGGCAACCCCGCCGCCTTCGGCTTCGAGTGCCCGCCCGAGATCCTGGAGGACATCCTCCGCAACGTCTCCACGGCACACGGCTACGGCGACGCGAAGGGCCTGCTGGCCGCCCGCCGCGCGGTCGTCATGCACAACCAGACCCTCGGCATCGAGACGGACGTCGAGCACGTCTTCATCGGCAACGGCGTCTCCGAGCTGATCGTGATGGCGATGCAGGGCCTGCTGGACGACGGCGACGAGGTCCTCGTACCGGCCCCGGACTACCCCCTGTGGACGGCGGCCGTCTCCCTCTCCGGCGGTACGGCGGTCCACTACCGCTGCGACGAGCAGTCCGACTGGATGCCCGACCTCGCCGACATCGAGCGCAAGGTCACCGACCGCACCAAGGCGATCGTCATCATCAACCCGAACAACCCGACGGGCGCGGTGTACGACGAGTCGGTACTCAAGGGCCTGACGGACATCGCCCGCCGCCACAACCTGCTGGTCTGCTCGGACGAGATCTACGACAAGATCCTCTACGACGGCGCGACGCACACCCCGACCGCGGCCGTGGCCCCCGACCTGCTGACGCTGACCTTCAACGGCATGTCGAAGGCGTACCGGGTGGCCGGCTACCGGGTCGGCTGGATGTCGATCTCCGGCCCGCGCGCGCACGCCGACTCCTACATCGAGGGCCTGACGATCCTGGCGAACATGCGTCTGTGCGCGAACATGCCGGGTCAGCACGGGGTCGTGGCCGCGCTGAGCGGCCGCCAGTCGATCAACGACCTGGTGCTGCCGGGCGGGCGACTGAAGGAGCAGGTGGACACCGCCTACGAACTGCTCACCCAGATCCCGGGCGTGACGTGCGTACGGCCGAAGGGCGCGCTGTACCTCTTCCCGCGCCTGGACCCCCAGGTCTTCAAGATCAAGGACGACCGCCGGATGGTCCTCGACCTCCTCCGCCGGGAGAAGATCATGGTCGTCCAGGGCACCGGGTTCAACTGGCCGGAGCCGGACCACTTCCGCGTGGTGACACTGCCGTCGACCGGGGACCTGCGCGACGCGGTGACCCGGATCGGCAACTTCCTGGACGGATACAGCCAGCCGTAGACGGATACAGCCGGCCGTAGCCGCTGGACCGCAATCCGTGACCGGACTCAACTTTAGACGAAATCTAAGCTAGGATGGCTTCCTGTCAGAGCACAGGAGGCCATCCCATGTACGAACCGATCCGCACCGGGCCTTCCCGCAGGTCCGTGCACAGCACGATGGCCGGCACCACCTCGGACTTCCCCCACCGGTCGCGCGAGGAGGAGCTGGACATCCAGCTCGCGGGACACCTCGCGGCCCTGCTCGCCGTCACGGACGAACTGCGGGCGCTCGCGCCCTCCGCCGACTTGGACACGGCCGCCGAACGGCTCGCCGAGCAGGTGGCCCGGCTGCGGAGCGGGCGTACACCGGTTCGCGCAACCGGCACCGCGCCCGGCCCCCGGCCGACGGCCCTGCACGAGCGGGCCCACACCCTCGCCGGTCGCGCCCTCGTCGTCGCGGCCTCCCGCGCCGATACGGCGGCGGCGATCCTGTCCGCTGAACGCATGGACGCGCACACCGCCGCACTGGCCGACCCGAAGGAACTCAGCGCGGCCCACTGACCCCTCCCCCGGGGTTCCCTCGACGGCCCCGGTCCGCGTGCACCCGCAGCGACGCGCGGACCGGGCGCCATTTTTTGTGCGCGCGACGCGTACATTCGGGTGGACTGCACACCCCAAGTGCCCGCCAAACGGCGGCCGCAACACCATTGCCTCGTAACGTCGGTGGAAATGACGGTGGTTCGGATTCCGAGACCCCATCGTCCCTCACTATTCCACGAGATGTGACAAAGTGAAACATAGGCAATTGTTGGCAGGGCTCTTCGGTGTGGCTGCAGTTGCCACCGGAGTGACGTCGTGGGCGATTCATTCCTACTCGGCAGCGGCGCCGCCGGATTCCAAGGCGCCGTCATCAGCGGACCAGAACCTCCAGGACGCCGATATGCTCTTGCAGGCCGGCATTGCGCAGCAGGAGAACCACGACCTCGAGAGGGCCGACCGTACCTACCGGCGCGTCCTGGAGCTCGACCCGCAGAACAAGTTCGCCTGGTACAACCTGGGAGTCATGGCGCATGAGGCCGACAGGGTGGCCGATGCCCGTGCGGACTACGACAAGGCCCTGAAGATCGATCCGGCCTTCGAGTCGGCTCTCTTCAACGAGGCGCTGCTGCTGGAGCCGAGCGATCCCGACCAGGCCGGCAAACTACTGAAGCGTGTCATTGCCGGCAATCCCAAGGCAGCCACGGCACATCTGCACCTCGGTCGCATCTGGGCGCAGAAGAAACGTGACAAAGACGCAGCGGACGAGTTCCGTCGTGCGGTCGCAAGTGATCCCACACTGCGTTCCGAAGTACCGGAGGAATTCCGGTGATTCCTGATTCCTCAACCCCCTCACCGAGATCGAGCCAAGCAGGGAGCAACAGATGACGTCGACCGCGACACCGAGGTTCTCCGTCTTCACCCCCAGCCACCGGCCCCGTTTCCTCGATGAGTGCCTGGCGTCCCTGCAGGCGCAGACCTGTCCGGACTGGGAGTGGATCGTCCTGCTCAACAACGGCGCCCGCTGGCGGCCGGAACGACCCGACGACCGGGTCCGCGTCGAAATCGCGGACGACGTCAACGGGGTGGGGGCCGCCAAGCGCAGGGCCTGTGAACTGGCGCGCGGCGAGATCCTCGTGGAACTCGACCACGACGACCTGCTGGCGAAGGCGTGCCTGGCGGAGCTCGGCAAGGTGTTCGACGAAAACCCCGAGGCCGTCTTCGTCTACAGCAACACCGCGCAGATCACGGAGGACGGGAAGCGGGACGACAGCCGCTTCGACGAGACGTTCGGCTGGCAGTACGAGGAGGTGGACGTCGACGGCCGCAAGGTGCTGCAGGTCGTCTCCCTGGCGCCGACGCCGCACAACGTCGCCTACATCTGGTACGCGCCCAACCACGTGCGCGCGTTCCGCAGGAAGAGCTACGAGAAGGTCGGCGGGTACGACGCCGAGCGTACGGTTCTGGACGACCAGGACCTGATGTGCCGCCTCTTCCACCTCGGCGACTTCCATCACATCAACAGCTGCCTCTACCTCCAGCGGGTTCACCCCGGGAACACCCAGAGCGACCCGGAGATCAACGCGCACATCCAGCGCGAGACGGTGGCCCTGTACGACAAATACATCGAGGCCAACGCCCTTGCGTGGACCTACCGGCGCGGACTGCTCGCGCTGGACCTCGGCGCGGCCCACCGGAAGCCGCCGGGCTACGTCGGCGTGGACCGGCGGAATGCCGATGGCGTCGACATCGTCGCGACCCTGCCCGAGAAGCTGGACCTGCCCGACGACTCCGTCGGGGTGGTGCGGGCAGTGGACTTCCTCGAGTACGTGCCCAACAAGGTGCCGCTGATCAACGAGCTGTACCGGCTGCTCGCGCCCGGCGGCATGCTCCTCACCATGACGCCCAGCTCCGACGGCCGCGGCGCGTACCAGGACCCGACGCACGTCGCCTACTACAACGAGAACTCGTTCTGGTACTACACCGACAACCAGTACCGCACCTTCGTGCCGGACCTCGAGGCCAGGTTCCAGTCTTCACGGCTGGTCACCTACTTCCCGAGCGACTGGCACTCCAAGAACGACATCTCGTACGTGGTCGCCAACCTCATCGCGATGAAGGAAGGCGCCGCGCGGTGCGGCGGGAAGCTGCTGGTCTAGGTCGCGCGAAACGGCAGGCGCCCGGTGGACCGTGGGGGTCCACCGGGCGCCTTTGACGCGTGTGGGCCGGACTCACACCGTTTCAGACTCCGACGCGTTGCTTCGCCCCGGCGAGTTGCTTCGAGCGCAGGTGGCGTCGTGAGAGCTCCAGATTCTGGAGCACGCGGTCACGATGTTCGGCGGGCAACTTGCCGCCTGTCAGCAGGCGTTCACAGCAGTCCTCCGATTCCTCGTACTCCCCCACCCAGTAGGCGGACACACCCAGTTCGTCGAGTGCGCGCCAGTGGTACCAGTCGGACTCCACGAACAGGTGGTCGTTCCTCGGATACGGGAGGCGTGCCGCCTGCCGCGCGAACAGGTGGGCGAGCGGCCACCGCTGCCCGTTGAGGCGGCACCAGCGCGCGAGCTCACCGAGTGCTTCGGCGCGGGTGGGACGGCTCTCGTGCGCACCGAGGTAGCGGTCCATCACCTCGGCCGGCGGCCGCTCCAGCTTCTCGGCCAACTGTGCGGCGAACAGGCGGGCCCAGAAGACCTCCTCGTCCCAGCCGCCCATGCCCGCCCGGCGGTCGTAGGCTTCGATCGCCTTCTCGATCTCACCCACGTTGCTCCAGCTCTGGGCCAGGTAGAACACATAGCGCTCGTTGCCGGGCTCCTTGATCAGACCCTGCTGGAGGATCTCGACATCGCCCAGGTACTTCTCCCGCAGGCTTTTCCCCCTGCTGCGTCCCCCGCCGCCCATGACGACGATGGTGGCGCCCTCCAGGTTCCCGAGGCTGTACCGCGAACCGCAGTCGAGGTACTCGTGCAGGACACCTACGTACCGCCACGGCAGCCGGGTCGAGACCAGGGCGCGGCGCCGGTGCATGTAGCGCCCGCTTCTGATGCTGAGCCGGTAGGCGTCGAGAGTCAGCTCGGGCATGCGAGAGCCGGGCGCCGCCTCCATCATGTCGTCGGCGTCCATGAAGAGCAGGTAATCCGCGCGGGCACGGGCGAGTTCGATCGCCTCGGTACGGCTGCCGTCGAACCCTTTCCAGGGCCGTTCGTACAGTTCGCCGGGCAGGTCGCTGTAGACGTCGCGGATGACGTCCTGCGTGCCGTCGGTCGAGCCGGTGTCCACGATGACCCAGGTGTCGATCAGGGGCCGTACGGATTCGAGACAACGCCGGATCACCGGAGCCTCGTCCTTGACGATCATGTTGAGACAGACCGTTGACTTCACGGGTCCCATCCAATCCAGCCGGTGAAAGCCAAGCAAAGAGGCGGGGCCGCAACCATTCTCAGGACTCGTGCATTCGAGTGGTCTGAATGCCCCCTGCGCCTGCCGTACGACGGCACCGTCGGGGGCGCCTCGTAACGTCGGTGCCGACGACCTGAGACACGCCAACTCCATCCGTCCGCCACCTTCCACGAAAAGTGACCACGTGAACCGTACGAGATTGTGGGCAGGGCTCGCCGTGACGGCGACGGTCGCCACCGGGGTGACCGTCTGGGCGCTTCCCTCCCCGTCGACCGTGCTGTCGGAATCCAAGGCCGCGTCCGTGGCCCGGAACAGCCCGCAGGCGGGCGCACTGTTGCGGTCGGCACTTGAGCGCATGACCAAACGGGATTCCGTGGGGGCTGCCCGGGACTACCGGCAGGTACTGGAAATTGACCCCACAAACAAGTTCGCCTGGTACGGCCTCGGCCTCCTCGGGCAGCAGCGCGGCAGGAAGGCGGATGCCCTCGCAGCCTATGAGAAGGCTCTGGAGACCGATCCGTCATTCATGTCCGCTCTCTCCAGCGAGGCGAATCTGCTGAAGTCGAGCGATCCCGACCGGGCCATCGAGATCTTGAAGCGTGGCGCGAACGCCGATCCGAAGGCCACGTCGCTCTATCTGCAACTGGGTTATCTCCTGGCGGAGCAGAAGCGCAACGGCGAGGCCGAGGATGCGTTCCGTCATGCGGTGGCGGTCGATCCCGGGGTTCTTTCCCAAGTGCCGCAATGGTTCCGGGGGTCCGTGGGTCGGTGAGTGACCGGCGCCCCGGAAGGCGCCCTGCGGACCGTCCGGTTCCGCAGGGCGCCTTCTACGTGTGGCGGACGCTCGCGCGCGCCGCCGCGGCCAGGTCGGCGAACGCGGGTTCCTTCAGGGCGGCCGTCAACTGCTCGTCCCACGGGGGGAGGGGGGCGAGGCCGGCCCGCAGCCAGTTGCCGTGGCCGAGCACGCCGAAGACCGGGCGGGCGGCCGGACGCGGAAACTTGTCCGACCCGACCGGGCGGATCCGCTCGGGATCGAGGCCGCTGAGCCGGAAGGTCTCACGCGCCAGACCGCACCATGTGGTGCGGTCGGCCGCCGTGCCGTGGTAGATGCCGGCCGGTGCCTGTCCGGTCAGCGCGGCACGGCCGAGGGCGGCCAGTCGGCGGGCGAGCGCCCGGGACCAGGTCGGCTGGCCGTGCTGGTCGGCCACCACGTCCAAAGTGTCGTGCCGGGCCGCGAGTTCGAGCATGGTGGCCACGAAGTTCGGGCCGTGCGCGCCGTAGAGCCAGGCGGTGCGCACGACGTAGCCGGCGCGGGGCAGCAGTTCGACGACTGCCCGCTCCCCCGCCAGTTTGCTTCGCCCGTACGCGTTGACGGGCCCCGTCGGAGCGTCTTCGGGGTACGGATGACGGGCGTCGCCCGGGAACACGTAGTCGGTGGAAATGTGGAGCAGGCGCGCGCCGCTGTCCGCGCAGGCGCGTGCGAGGTGGCGGACGCCCGTGCCGTTCACGGCCGTGGCCGCCGCCTCGGACCGCTCGGCGCCGTCGACATCCGTCCACGCGGCGCAGTTGACGACCACTCGGTGACCGGCGACGGCGGCGCGGACGGCTGCCAGGTCCGTGATGTCGAGCCTGTCCCGGCCCAGTCCCGTCACCGTGGCGGCCGGATCGGCGGCGAGCTCGGCCAGCATGTCCTGGCCGAGGAGCCCGTGTGCGCCGGTCACCAGCCAGCTCGTGGTCATCGCAGCGCGGCCCTCTCCTTGAGCGGCTCCCACCAGGAGCGGTGTGCGCGGTACCAGGCGACCGTGGTGGCCAGGCCCTCCGTGAAGGACACCTGCGGGGCATAGCCGAGGTGTTCTCGGATCTTGCTGTCGTCCAGCGAGTAGCGCAGGTCGTGGCCCTTGCGGTCGGCCACGTACTCGACGCGGTCCCAGCCCGCGCCGACCGCGTCCAGCAGCAGGCCGGTGAGCTTGTGGTTGCTCAGCTCGGTCCCGCCGCCGATGTTGTAGACCTCCCCGGCCCTGCCGCCGTGCAGGACCAGGTCGATGCCCCGGCAGTGGTCAAAGACGTGCACCCAGTCGCGGATGTTGCGGCCGTCTCCGTAGAGGGGGACCGTCCTCCCGTCGATGAGGTTGGTGATGAAGAGCGGGATGACCTTCTCGGGGAACTGGTACGGCCCGTAGTTGTTGGAGCACCGGGTGATCACGACGTCCAGGCCGTGGGTGCGGTGGTAGGCGAGAGCCAGCAGGTCGGAGCCGGCTTTCGACGCGGAGTACGGGGAGTTCGGCGCCAGGGGCCACCGCTCGGTCCATGCGCCTTCGCTGATCGAGCCGTAGACCTCATCGGTGGAGACGTGGACGAAGCGGCCGACACCGTGCCGGTGGGCCGCGTCCAGGAGCACCTGCGTGCCCATCACGTTGGTGCGGACGAACGGACCGGCCCCGTCGATCGAGCGGTCCACGTGCGACTCGGCGGCGAAATGGACCACCGCGTCCTGGCCCGCCATCACCTGGTCGACCACGTCCGGGTCGCAGATGTCGCCCCGGACGAAGGTGTAGCCCGAGTGTTCCGCCACCGGTGCCAGATTGGCCTCGACCCCCGAATAGGTGAGTTTGTCGAGGACGGTAATCCGCGCCGTCGGGTCCGAATTCAGATGCCGGCGGACGTATTCCGAGCCAATGAATCCAGCGCCGCCGGTCACAAGGATGTGCATAGTTCTCCGAGTCTTTCTTGCTGTCCGGGGTCCGGCACCAAGGCTTCAGACGCCGGTCGCGGGCGCGGACACAACGCGGACGGTGCCCGCGAGGCCGAAGCCTCGGGGCACCGTCGTTCGTTCCCAGGTGAAGCGGACGGCTGTTGGCGCACTGCCGCCGTTCGCGTGGGAGTTACGGGGTGATGTCGGCGCAGACCACGTAGACGAAGGTGTCGTTCGGCGGGGCGGGCTCCGGCGCACCGGGTGGGGTAGGCGCGCTGCCGGCCTGCCATCCGATGGGGGTGCTCCCTGAAGTGAAGGGAATGGGCCTGTTGAGCGAGACGTTGGCGCCGGCCTCCGAGAAGTATCCGCCGCCGGTGGCGATGTCGCCGGTGTCGCACGTGGCAATCGCCGACTGGTCCGGGGGATTGAAGGAGTTGCTCCGGACGTACGTCTTGATACCCGCGGGACCCTGAGCACCCTGTGCGCCCTGAGCACCCTGTGCGCCCTGAGCACCCTGGGCACCCTGGGCACCCTGGGCACCCTGCGCGCCCTGAGCACCCTGAGCACCCTGCGGACCCTGCGGACCCCGAGCACCCTGGGCACCCTGAGCACCCTGGGCTCCCTGAGCACCCTGAGCGCCCTGGGCTCCCTGAGCACCCTGCGCGCCCTGTGCACCGCGAGCACCCTGGGCACCCTGAGCACCCTGAGCTCCCTGGGCTCCCTGAGCACCCTGAGCACCCTGCGCGCCCTGTGCACCGCGAGCACCCTGGGCACCCTGCGCTCCCTGGGCACCCTGGGCTCCCTGAGCGCCCTGCGGACCCTGCGGTCCCTGCGGACCCTGCGGTCCCTGCGGTCCCTGCGGACCCCGAGCGCCCTGCGCACCCTGCGCACCCTGCGCACCCTGCGCACCCTGCGGTCCCTGCGGTCCCTGCGGACCCCGAGCGCCCTGCGCGCCCTGAGCGCCCTGCGCGCCCTGAGCACCCTGCGCGCCCTGAGCACCCTGCGCGCCCTGGGCACCTTGGGCACCCCGAGCACCCTGCGCACCCTGCGGACCCTGCGGACCCTGCGGACCCTGCGGACCCCGAGCACCCTGCGCGCCCTGCGCACCCTGAGCGCCCTGCGCACCCTGCGCACCCTGCGGACCCCGCTTGCCGGGCTTGCCGTCATGACCCGGCTTGCCGGGCTTGCCGGGCTTGCCCTGGGGGCCCTGGGGGCCCCGGTCACCCCTGCTGTGGCCCTTGCCGCCGGCGGGCACCGCATGGGAGACGGTCGTGTCGACGCCCGACCTCTGGATGGCGTCGGCGATGGCCACCGTGCTCGGCACAACGTTGAGCGCCACCGCGAGAGCGCCCGCGGACACCAGCGTGGCGGACCTCAGGCGTGAACTTCGGATCGTTCTACGGTTCAAGAGAACCTTCCTCAGTAACTGGGAGAGAGTCAGACCGCAAGCGCGCGCACCCGGTGCGCATTTTTCGCATGCGCGTCACGTCGCCTCTGGCTACGGACAAATCCATTCTTAAACTCGCGGCAATTGAAAGGTCACGGGTCACGCCCGCGACTTGCGCGAGGATCACCCGTGCGGCCTCAATGGACCTGCTTTCTGCGTTCATTCCTCTCGGATTGCCTTGGCGAGCCCTCTGCGATACCCGGTGCAGTCCTCGAAGGAAGGCAGCAGACCTTGTCGCCCGGCTTCCTCCAACGTCGGCGCGGCGGCGTCCTTGCCGGAAAGGCGGGGGGCGAGTTCCCCGGGCCAGGCGATGGCCAACTCGGGGTCGAGCGGGTTGATCCCGTACTCGCGCTGCGGTGCATAACCCTCGGAACAGAGGTAGACGACGGTGGAATTGTCCTCCAGCGCCATGAAGGCGTGGCCCAGCCCCTCCGAGATGTAGACGCAGCTGTGTGTCGTGTCGTCGAGCCTGACCGCTTCCCACTTCCCGAAGCTCGGAGAGCCGGTGCGAATGTCGACCACCACATCGAGGACGGCGCCGCTGACACAGGTGACGAACTTGGCCTGGCCCGGTGGGACCGATGCGTAGTGGACACCGCGCAGAGTGCCGAGAACGGAACGGGAGCAGTTGGCCTGCTCGAGTCGGAGTGCTTGGCCCGTGGAATCACGGAACTGTTTCCCCTTGAACCACTCATGGAATCTGCCCCTGATGTCCGTGAACACCTTGGGCGTGTCCACCCAGGCCCCTTCGATACCCAGTGGCTCCAAGTGAATGCTCCTTTCCGTCGCGCATTCCGTTCAGGGACGGCCCATCGGTTCTTCGTGGCGCGCTCCGCCGCCTCTTTGCGGCACGACGACATGCCGGTAGTCCTCCAGCAGCCCCAGCAGGTAGTGGCCGTATCCGCTCTTGAGCAGGGGCCGGGCCAGTTCCCGGAGCCGGTCGTCGTCGATCAGGCCGGCCCGCCACACCGCTTCCTCCACGCACCCGACCTTGAAGCCCTGGCGCTCCTCGATCACCCGGACGAATTCCGACGCCTGCATCATCGAAGTGAAGGTCCCGGTGTCCAGCCACGCGGTGCCGCGGTCCAGCCGGGTGACCTGCAGCGTCCCGGCCTCCAGATAGACCCGGTTGAGGTCGGAGATCTCCAACTCGCCCCGGGCGCTGGGCCGCAGACCGCGGGCGATCTCCACGACGTGATGGTCGTAGAAGTAGAGACCGGGCACGGCGTAACGGGACTTCGGCCTTGCCGGTTTCTCCTCGATGGACAGCGCCCGGCCCGACTCGTCGAACTCCACCACGCCGTAGGCCGAGGGGTTGGCGACCTGGTAGGCGAATACCCTCCCGCCCTTGAGGTCGTCGTGGCGGGCCAGCCGCGTGCCGAGGCCACTCCCGTAGAAGATGTTGTCGCCCAGGATCAGGGCCACCGACTCGTCGCCGATGAAGTCCGCCCCGAGGAGGAATGCCTGGGCGATTCCCTCCGGGCGCTCCTGCGCCATGTACTCCAGCCGCAGGCCGAGTTGACGGCCGTCGCCGAGCAAGCGGCGGAACTGGTACTGGTCTTCGGGGGTGGTGATGATCAGGATCTCGCGCACACCGGCCATCACCAGTGTGGAAAGCGGGTAATAGACCATCGGCTTGTCGAAAACCGGCAGCAGTTGCTTCGACACCGAGCGGGTCAGTGGCCACAGTCGCGAGCCGGTACCCCCGGCCAGGAGAATTCCGCGCATGGCAGCACCCTATGCGAATTGCCCATAAATGCCGGTTTGTTACGCGTCAACAAGGAATGTTTCGGACATACTGATCGCCGTCGCGCCCGGATGCCGTCCGCACGGCGCGATCGAGCGCGACCTGAACGGAGTCCGGAATGCTCGACACAGCCGCCGAGACCCCCCGCCGGCACACCGCTGATTCGACGATGCTGGCGCTGGCTGCATACACCACGGTGGCGGTAGCCCTCTTGGTCCGTATGCTTCTGTTGCCCCGCGAGTCGGGCGACTACGTCACCTTTCTCGCACCCTGGTACTGGCACATCGTGAGCCACGGAGGGTTCCACGCCCTCGCCGACCCCAGCTTCTCGGACTACAACGTCCCCTACCTCTATCTGATGGCCGCGCTGACGTACCTGCCGCTGTCGTCACTGGTGGGCATCAAGTGGATCTCGATGCTGTTCGACCTGGCGCTGGCGTACTACACCTTCCGGATTGTGTGCCTGTTCCGGCCCACGCACCGCTGGGCGGCCCTCGGCGCGGGCGCGATCGTACTCTTCCTGCCCACCGTCGTCATCAACAGCGCATGGTGGGGGCAGTGCGACGCCGTCTACACGGCCTTTCTGGTCGGTGGGCTCTACCACACGCTGCGCCACCGGCCGTGGTGGGCATACACGTTCTTCGGGATCGCGTTGGCGTTCAAGTTCCAGGCGGTTTTCCTCTTCCCCTTCCTGCTCGTACTGGTGCTGGTGGGGCGGGTGCCGTGGCGGTGCCTGCTCGCCGTCCCCGCGGCGTACCTCGCACTCGACGTCCCGGCCCTCATGATCGGCGCCGACCCGGGGCGGCTGCTGACGGTCTACGCCCAGCAGACGGACAGGTACCACTTCCTGACCGTCAACGCGCCGTCCGTGTACCAGTTCGTGTCGGTGCCCGGTGACACCGACCCCGTGCGCAGCGCAGGCGTTGTGGTCGCGGGGGTGCTTGTGTCGCTCCTGATGGGGCTGGCGGTCTGGTCCCTGCGGCGCCGCCGGCACGGCATGCCGGACTCCGGCCTTCGCGTGCCGGAACTCACGGACACCCGGATCATGTTGCTGGCCACCTGCTCCGCGATCGTGGTGCCGTTCCTGCTGCCCTCGATGCACGAGCGGTATTTCTACGCCGCGGACGTGCTCACCGTGATGGCCGCGTTCCGACTGCCCCGGCAGCTTTGGTGTCTACCGGTGCTGGTGCAGCTCGCCTCGTACGGCAGCTACCTGACGATCATGTCCCCGGAGGTGGCTCCGTATCTGTCGATGCCCGCGCACGGCGCGCTGATGCTGCTGGCCTTGGTGATCGTGCTCCGGACGACGGTCCAGGAGTTCCGCCGCGCGCCCGAAGCGCCGGCCGTGCCCAGCCAGCCGGTCGCCGACAGCACCACGGCCGAGCCGGCCCGGACATAGCGGACTCGAAGGTCCCTCCAAGGCGAGGGCCCGGCACGCTTCGTCAGCGTGCCGGGCCCTCGCCTTGGGGGGACCGAGTCTTATGGACGGTTTTCCCGCAGGCCCTAGCCGCCGAGGAAGTCCTGTCGGGTCCCGTGGCCGCGTCGCGGGCCCGGCCAGGAGATGCCCTGCGCGGAGGCGATCGCCGCACCGGTGTCGTCGGCGACGAAGTAGGTCGGGCGCCGCTGGACGGCGGAGTACACACGGCCGATGTACTCGCCGAGCACGCCCAGGCAGATGAGCTGGACGGCGCCGATGAAGAGCACGGCGATGATCAGGGAGGCCCAGCCGGGGGCGGTGTTGCCCGCCGAGTACACCGCCAGCGTGTACACGAGCGTGCCCAGGCAGACGAAGAAGGCGAGGGCGCCGAGCCAGGTGGCCAGGCGCAGCGGGGCGACGGAGAAGCTGATGATGCTGTCGACCGCCAGCAGGATCATCTTGCGAAGCGGGTACTTGGTGTGCCCGGCGACGCGTTCGTCGCGGTGGTAGGTGACCTCTCCGCTGGGGAAGCCGAACCAGGGCACCAGGAGCCGGTACACCTGCGGCTGGTCGGGCAGGGCCTTCAGGGCGTCGAGGACGTTGCGCGACAGCAGGCGGAAGTCGCCAGCCTGGGCGGGGACGTGGTTGCCGACCATGCGGCGCATGAGCCAGTAGTACGCCCCGGCCGTGTTGCGCTTGAAACCGGTGTCGGTGGAGCGGTTGGCGCGTACTCCGTAGACGATGTCCAAGTGCCGGGCGCGGGCCAGGTCCAGCATCTCCGGGATCTTCTCCGGGGGGTCCTGGAGATCGGCGTCGAGGCTCGCGGCGTAGCGGCCGCGGGCGTGGTGCAGGCCGGCGGTGAGCGCGGCCTGGTGTCCACTGTTGCGGCGCAGCCGTACCATCCGCAGCTGCGGCCAGCCGGCCCGCAGCTCCTCCAGCAGTTCCACCGTCCGGTCCGTGGAGCCGTCGTCCACCGCGACGACCTCGTACAGCTCGCCCGTGGCGTCCAGCACCGGCCGCAGCCGCCCCGCCAGCGCCGGCAATGCCTCTTCCTCGTTGAACATCGGAATCACGACCGACAACTCGACGGCCGACTCGAGCCGGTCAGCGGGGTCGTGGAGCACATCAATCATTCGGAGATGCCAGCCCATCCTCGAGCGGGTCGGCGCAAAAATGCGCCCGATTTGCTCGCATACGGTACTGTCTGGGGTTGTTTCAGCGCGTCAGACACACGTTCTCGAACCCCGGGTGCCGTAATCGATGCCGAACTCCACCGAGACCGCCGCCGATGTGACCGAGGCCGGGATCGCCCGGCAGTTGCCGGTTTTCGCGATCATCGGCGTGCTGTCCACCGCCGCGTATCTGGGCCTGTACACGGCGCTGCGGCCGGTGCTCGACGCCCAGTCCGCCAACCTGGTCGCGCTGCTGGTCACGGCCGTGGCGAACACCGCCGCCAACCGCCGGTTCACCTTCCGGGTACGCGGCACGGACGGCGCCGCCCGGCATCAACTCCAGGGGCTGGTGGCCTTCTTCGCCGGGCTCGCGCTGAGCAGCGGGGCCCTCGCCGTGGTGCACCGGACCCTGCCCGACGAGACGCAGGTGGAGGTCGGCGCACTGATCGTGGCCAATGCCGCAGCGACGGCGCTCCGCTTCGTGCTGCTGCGGCTGTGGGTCTTCAGAGGACCCTGACTCGCCCTGCCTCCAGAGGACCCCGACTCCCGAAAACGGGTCCGGGGCCCGCGCCGTACGCCGTTGTACGGTGCGGGCCCCGGGGCCCTTCTTCATGGTGCTGTCACCGCGGCCGGCCGTGACGATCGCTGGTCAGGGCATCCGAGGACCGGCCGCGGAGTCTTTTCGCGCGGGCCTCAGCCCAGGCGCTCCACCAGCGCCCGGTACTCGTCCCACAGCTCCTTCGGGGTGTGGTCGCCGAAGGTGTTGAGGTGCTCGGGGACCAGCGCCGCCTCCTCGCGCCAGACCTCCTTGTCCACGGTGAGGAGGAAGTCCAGGTCGGAGTCGGCCAGTTCGAGCCCGTTGGTGTCGAGGGCCGCCTTGGTCGGCAGGATGCCGATGGGGCTCTCCACGCCCTCGGCCTTGCCGTCGAGGCGCTCCACGATCCACTTCAGGACGCGGCTGTTCTCACCGAAGCCCGGCCAGACGAACTTGCCCGCGTCGTTCTTGCGGAACCAGTTGACGTAGTAGATCTTCGGCAGCTTGGACTGGTCCTTGTCCTTGGCCACGTCGATCCAGTGGGCCATGTAGTCGCCCATGTTGTAGCCGCAGAAGGGCAGCATCGCGAAGGGGTCGCGGCGCAGCTCGCCGACCTTGCCCTCGGCGGCGGCGGTCTTCTCGGAGGCGACGTTGGCGCCCAGGAACACGCCGTGGTTCCAGTCGAAGGACTCCGTCACCAGCGGCACCGCGCTGGCCCGGCGGCCGCCGAACAGGATCGCCGAGATCGGCACGCCCTTCGGGTCCTCCCACTCCGGCGCGATGATCGGGCACTGGGAGGCGGGGACCGTGAAGCGGGCGTTGGGGTGGGCGGCCGGGGTCTCGGACGCCGGCGTCCAGGCGTTGCCCTTCCAGTCGGTCAGGTGGGCCGGGAGTTCCTCCGTCATACCCTCCCACCAGATGTCGTTGTCGTCGGTGAGGGCGACGTTGGTGAAGACGGCGTTGCCCCAGAGGGTCTTCATCGCGTTGGCGTTGGTGTGCTCACCGGTGCCGGGCGCGACGCCGAAGAAACCGGCCTCGGGGTTGATCGCGTACAGGCGGCCGTCCTGGCCGAAGCGCATCCAGGCGATGTCGTCGCCGATGGTCTCGACCGTCCAGCCGGAGATCGTCGGCTCCAGCATGGCGAGGTTCGTCTTGCCGCAGGCGCTCGGGAAGGCCGCGGCGACGTACTTCGACTCGCCCTGCGGCGGGGTGAGCTTGAGGATCAGCATGTGCTCGGCGAGCCAGCCCTCGTCACGGGCCATGACGGAGGCGATGCGCAGCGCGTAGCACTTCTTGCCGAGCAGGGCGTTGCCGCCGTAGCCGGAGCCGTAGGACCAGATCTCGCGGCTCTCGGGGAAGTGCGAGATGTACTTGGTCTGGTTGCACGGCCAGGGGACGTCCTCCTGGCCCGGCTCCAGCGGGGCACCGAGGGTGTGCACGGCCTTGACGAAGAAGCCCTCGTCGCCGAGTTCCTCCAGGACCGGCTGTCCCATGCGGGTCATCGTCCGCATCGACACGGCGACGTACGCCGAGTCCGTGATCTCCACGCCGAGCGCGGAGAGCGGCGAGCCCAGCGGGCCCATGCAGAACGGGACCACGTACATCGTGCGGCCCCGCATGGAGCCACGGAACAGGCCATTTTCCCCCTGGAAGATCTCCCGCATCTCCGCGGGCGCCTTCCAGTGGTTGGTGGGGCCGGCGTCCTCCTCCTTCTCGGAGCAGATGAAGGTGCGGTCCTCGACGCGTGCGACGTCGGTCGGGTCGGAGGCCGCGTAGTAGGAGTGGGGGCGCTTGACCGGGTCCAGCTTCTTGAAGGTGCCCCTGGTGACGAGCTCGTCGCAGAGTCGCTCGTACTCGGCCTCGGATCCGTCACACCAGACCACGTTGTCCGGCTGGGTCAGTTCAGCGATCTCGTTGACCCACGAGATCAGTTCCTGGTGGTTGGTGGGGATGACGGGGGGAGCCGCGATGTCGCGCGCCACGATTGCTCCTAAATGAGGGATTTTGTCCTTGTCTGCCCCGTGGGGGCCGCGGCCCGGACGCTTCGTAGCCGCTCATCCGGTGCCGACCGCACTCATTTGATCATCCGATGGTAGTGCGCATATGTCCAGAGCGCATCACAGGTGAGCGACGTGAGGAAGGCCACGGTTACCGCGTTTCTTTGCGTGCACGATGGGTTCGCCTGAAGGTCTTTTTGCGTTACCGCGGGTTTGCCGGTCGCGGCCGGACGCGACAGCGGCGCGAGGGCGCGACCCCGTGAGAGGATGGCCACTATCGACCCGCCATCGAGCCGGAGTGGGCCGTAACTTACGGTTCCGTAGGTACGATTCCGGTCATGACTGCGTCCGCCCCCGACGCGCCCACGGACCCGCCCGCCGCCGGCCGCGGTCCCGTCGCGCTCTCCCTGCCGCACCCGGTCAAGCCCAAGCTCCGGGGCTGGCTCCATCTCGGCATGTTCCCTGCCGTACTCGTCGCGGGGCTGGTGCTCACCGCCCTCGCCGACTCCCCCCGCGGCCGCGTGGCCTGCGGCATCTATGCCCTGACGGCATGTCTGCTGTTCGGCGTGAGCGCGCTGTACCACCGGGGCAACTGGAGCCCGCGGATGGACGGCATCCTGCGCAGGCTCGATCACGCCAATATCTTCCTGATCATCGCGGGCACCTACACCCCGCTGACGATGCTGCTGCTGCCGGGCGCCAAGGGGCAGTGGCTGCTGTGGGGCATCTGGGCGGCCGCCGCGGCCGGGATCTTCTTCCGTGTCTTCTGGGTCGGCGCCCCGCGCTGGCTCTACACCCCCTGCTATCTCGCCATGGGCTGGGCGGCGGTCTTCTTCCTGCCGGACTTCATGCGCACCGGCGGCATCGCCGTCCTGGTCCTGGTGATCGTGGGCGGCCTCCTGTACAGCGCGGGCGGCGTGATCTACGGGATCAAGCGCCCCAACCCGTCACCGCGCTGGTTCGGCTTCCACGAGGTGTTCCACTCCTTCACGCTGGCCGCCTTCGTCGTCCACTACGTCGGCATCTCCCTGGTGGCGTACCAGCACGCATAGACCCCCGCACCCCCTCTCCAGTGGCCACGGCTTGCGAGCCGTGGCCATTTTCTATTGCCTGACACCGACACCCCATTGACAGTGACTAATTTTTGAAAGCTACTCTCATTTCATGGCTACTGTCATCCACACAGAGGAAGCGCGGCGCGACCCCCGCCGCTGGTGGGCCCTCGGGGCCCTGGTCGCGAGCATGCTGGTGCTCGGCTTCGACATGACGATCCTCAATGTCGCGCTGCCGACCATGGCGGAACAGCTCGGCGCCACCACCGGTGAACAACAGTGGATGGCGGACTCGTACGTCGTCGTCTTCGCGGCGCTGATGCTCCCGGCGGGGCTGCTCGGCGACCGGTTCGGGCGGCGGCGGATGCTGATCGCCGGGCTCCTGGTGTTCCTGGCCGGCTCGCTCGTCGGCACCCTGGCCGGCGATGTGAACTGGGTCGTCACCGCCCGCGCGGTGATGGGCGTCGGCGGGGCGCTGGTCATGCCGCTCGCCCTGTCCGTGCTGCCCTCGCTCTTCGGGCCGGACGAGCGCACCAAGGCCGTCGGGATCATCTCGGCCGCCTCGGCGCTCGGTCTGCCCCTCGGCCCGATCATCGGCGGCTTCCTGCTGAACCACTTCTGGTGGGGCTCGGTGTTCCTGGTCAACGTCCCGATGGTCGCCATCGGCGTCGCGGCCTGCGTCCTCCTGCTGCCCGAGACCAGCGACCCTGCCTCGCCCAAGGTCGACGCCGTCTCCACCGCGCTCACCGCGTCCGGGCTCGCCGCCCTCATCTACGCGATCATCGAGGCTCCCGACCGCGGCTGGGGCCGGACACTGGTCCTCTGTCTCTTCGCAGCAGCCGTCCTGCTGCTCACCGGACTCGTCCTGCGCGAGCGCCGGGCCGTGCGACCCATGCTCGACATGTCCCTGCTCGCCCAGCGCGGCTTTCTGCTCAACACGGTCGCAGCGACCCTGGTGATGTTCGTGCTCTCCGGCCTGATGTTCGTCCTGCCGCCGTACCTCCAGGCCGTCCTCGGCCATGACGCCCTGGGCACGGGTGTGCGTCTGCTGCCGATGATGGGCGGTCTGATGGTCGCCGCGAAGGCCGCGCAGCCGGTCGTCGAGCGGTTCGGCGCGCGCGCCGTGGTGAGCGCGGGCCTGGTCGTCCTCGCCTTCGCCGCGCTCCTCGGCAGCCGTACGACGGTCGACTCGGGCTACGGCTTCACCGCGCTGTGGCTTTCCGTCGCGGGTGTCGGCTTCGGCTTCTCGGTGGTCCCGGCGATGGACGGCGCCCTGGCCGCGCTGCCCGCCGACCGCGCCGGCAGCGGCTCCGGCCTGCTGATGACGCTGCGCCAGGTCGGCTCCGCGATCGGCATCGCCCTGCTCGGCAGCCTGCTCGCGGGCGCCTTCCGCGACCGGCTCGACGTCACCGGGCTGCCCGCGCGGGCCGCCGACACCGCCGGCGACTCCGTGGTCGCCGCGCACCTGATCGCCGAGAAGGCGGGCCCCGACAGCGCGGCCCATCTCGCCGCCTCCGCCAACGCCGCATATGTGCACGGCATGACCCTGGTCCTGCTGGTGTGCGGTATCGCCTCGCTGGTCTCCGCACTGCTGGCGGCCGCGTTCCTGCCGAGCGCGCCGGGCAGGCGCGCCACACCGCGGGAGGAGGCCCGGGCCATGGCCGCCTCCGGCACGGATGCCGGAGAATGACCACCATGACGGCCGCACGTACCTCTCCTCCCACCGACCGCTCCCGACTGGGACTCCGCGAGCGGAAGAAGATCAAGACCCGCGAGGCGATCCGCACCGCGACCTATGAACTGATCGAGGAGCAGGGGTACGACGCCACCACGATCGATCAGATCGCCGAGCGCGCCGAGGTGTCGCCGTCGACCGTCTTCCGGTACTTCCCGACCAAGGAGGACATCGTCCTCACGGACGAGTACGACCCGATCGTCCTGGACGAACTGAGGGCGCGGCCCGCGGAGGAACCCTGGACGGAGTCCGTCCGGTATGTGATGCGCCGGGCCGTCCAGCTCGGCGTCGAGGAGGATGCCCGGGTGACCCGGCTGCGGACCCGGCTGATGGTCGAGGTCCCCGCGGTGCGCTCGCGGATGATGGAGAGCATGTCGGTCACCGGCCGGATGCTCTGCCAGGCCATCGGCGAGCGCACCGGCCGGGACCCGGAGAGCCTGGAGGTGCGGGTCTACGCGATGTCCCTGGTCGGCGGCCTGATGGAGACCTCCCTGTACTGGGCCGCGAACGGTCACCGGGACGATTTCGCGGCCCTCGTCGACCGCACCCTGGACGTCCTGGAGCACGGCCTGCCCAGGGAAAACCCCTGAGCCCACGCCGCTCGCCCATGACATCCTGACGGGGTGAACGGACCCGAGATCCACGTCGAAGTAGCTCCCGAGCTCCGGCTGTTCGTCCCGAACAGCCGCCGCCATGGCAGCACCGCCCTCGCCACCGACGGCGTCTCGACCCTCGGCCATGTCATCGAGTCCCTCGGGGTCCCGCTCACCGAGGTCGGCGCGCTGGTCGTGGACGGCCGGCCGGTGCCGGTGTCGCACATTCCGACGGCCGGCGAGTCCGTGAGCGTACGGGCGGTCGAGCGGCCCCAGCGAGTCCCCGGCGCTCCCCTGCGCTTCCTCCTCGACGTCCACCTCGGCACCCTCGCCCGCCGGCTGCGCCTGCTCGGCGTGGACACGGCGTACGAGTCCACGGACATCGGCGACCCGGCGCTGGCCACCCGCTCCGCCGCCGAGAAGCGGGTCATGCTCAGCCGCGACCGCGGCCTGCTGCGCCGCCGCGAACTGTGGGCGGGCGCCTATGTCTACAGCACCCGCCCCGAAGACCAACTCCGTGACGTCCTCGACCGGTTCGCGCCCGAACTGCGTCCCTGGACGCGCTGCACGGCGTGCAACGGGCTGCTGAAGGAGGCCACCAAGGACGAGGTGGCGCACCAGTTGAAGGGCGGGACGCAGCGGTCGTACGACGTCTTCGCGCAGTGCCGGGAATGCGGGCGCGCGTACTGGAAGGGCGCGCACCACGACCAGCTGGAGGCAGTCGTGGAGCAGGCGCTGAGCATGCGTACCCAGCGGGGCTGAGTACGCGAGCCGATCACCCGGGACCGCCCGGACCGGTTGGCTGAGGTCATGACGACAGCGAAGCGCCCGCAGGCACCGGCTCCCGGCCGGTTAACCACCCGGTGGTCGGTGTGGGGACTGGCTCTGCTCATCCCCACCGTCTTCCTCTCCGCGATCGGCGTGGCCGCCACCGAGCGAGGCACCCGCTGCATCACGTACAACGAGTGCCCCCAGGTCCCGGGGGCACTCGTGTACGGCACTTTCCTCACGGCCGTCGCGGCGGGCCTGCTCGCCCTGGCGTGGCCGCGACGCCGCGGGACCAAGGGACGCGCCGCGGCCGTGGTGCTCCAGTGGAGCGCCCAGTCGCTGCTGGCCCTGGTGATCCTCAGCTACGGCCGCTGACGTCCGCCTTTCCGCAGGCGACCCCGTCCCGGTTGCGGTCGAGACCGAGCGGATCGTCCCTGCCGTTGACCTTGAGCCGGCCGTAGTGGTTCTGCTTCAGCCAGTTGCAGCGCGCGGCCGTCGTCCTCTTCACCGTCGGCGGGAAGACGGTCGGCACACAGACGTTGACCGACCCGTAGTGCCGGTCGCAGCCGGAGATCGTGGTGCTGACCTTCTGCGACGACCGCTTCTTGCCGGGCCCTGCGACCTTGCCCTCGAGGGAGTCGGCGAAGGAGTGGACGTGCGCCGAGGCGGCGGTGGCGCTGAGCGCGGCCGGGCCCTGCAGATGCACCCACTTGGCCACCGACGGCACTCCGTTGGCGTCCACCGCGAACAGCATGTACCAGCCGGGCGGTGCCAGGTTGGGGTTGCTCGTCACGTTCAGGTCGACGTTGTTGCCGTCCACCGAGAGGGGCAGGTCGACGAACCGCTGGTTCGGGTCGGAGGAGTGGGTGACCGCGGCCGGGCGGATCAGCTCCGCCTTGGCGATGGGCCTGTCCACCGTGATCCGCTGGGTGTCGCCGTACTTCCACTCCTGGTTGATCACCGAGGTGATCGTGGGCCGGGTGCCCTTGTAGAGGTAGGGCGGGGTGTAGATCGACACGTTGTGGTTCCAGCTGCCGTTGCCCGGGTTGTCACCGGTGGCCATCACCCGGCCGTCGGGCAGCAGGAACGCCGACGAGTGGTAGCCACGGGCCTCGGGGTCGGCGGCCACCGGGTCGAAGGTGTTGGCGTCCGGGTCGTAGATCGACGACTCGTACACCGGATTGGCCCGGTTGTGCAGGGCGCCGCCCGTCTCCAGGACCTTGCCGTCGGGCAGCAGGACCGCGGAGACGTACATCTTGCCCTGGGCGCCGGTCTCGGGGACCTTGCCGTTGCCGAGGTCGACCGTGCCCTGCGGGAGCGGCGGCCCGGCGACGTACGACGGGTTGGCCTGCTTGAGGTCGATGAGGTCGGTGAGCCGGTTGCCGTCCGGGTTGGTGTCGATGTTGCCGCCGCCGATGGTCAGCACCCGCTGGTCCTGCGCCGGGGGCAGCAGCACGCTCGCCGACTGGTCGCGCTCGTCCTTCTTCTGCAGGCCCGGGATCTGCGTGACCGTGTTGGCGTTGTAGTCGTAGATCGCCGACCCGGTGCCCGGGATGTTGTTGCCGAAGACATGGCTGCCCGAGTAGAAGAGGCGGCCGTCCTGCATCAGGACCATCGACGGGTACAGGCCCCAGAACGACCAGGTCTGGTTGACCTTCCACAACGGCTGCCACGCCTGGTCCTTGTCCGACCAGTACTCGGCGGTCACCGAACCGGACGAGTCCTCGCGCAGACCGCCGAAGGAGATGACGTCACCATTGCCCAGCTCGGTCGCCGAGGGGTACCAGTGGCCGTCGTTGAGGTCGTTGGTCTTGCTGTAGGTCTCGGTCTTCGGGTCGAAGATGTACGAGTCCTTGAAGCCCTCGTAGCCGTGCCCGCCCGCGACCGGGTACGCCTTGTTGCCGCTCATGACGAGCACGCGCCCGTCCTGGAGCTGGATGTGCCCCGCGCAGAACATGTCCTTCGGCGTGGGGATGACCTTGTAGGTGCCGTTCGCGGGGTCGTACACCGCGCTGGTGAACGAGCCCGCGTTGAAGTTCTCCTCGTTGTTGCCCGAGCCGGCGATGAGCAGCACCTTGCCGTTGTTCAGGACGACGGAGTGCATCGAGCGGACCGGGTTCTGCGTCGGGAGCACCGACCAGCTTCCGTTGGCGCACTGGTCGCTCGTGCCCGTGCACTGCGGAGGCGGGAGCGTGTCGGGGACCTGCTCCATGGTGTAGTCGTCGGTGGTCACCGAGCCGGTGCCGTACACCGACACACCCCAGGTGATGCGGTCGGTGCCCGCCGGGACCTCGGGGGTGCGGACGGTGGCCTGGGTGTAGCCCGACGCCATGTCGAGGGTCTTCAGGTCGGTCCAGTACTGCCAGCCCGCCGTCGTGTCGTGCCGGAAAAGCGTGATGGCGGTGTCGGGTGTCGTCGACTTGTACCAGAGGGACAGGTCGTACTGCTTGCCGGCCGTCACCACCGGCGCGCACTGGGTCGACTCGGTGATCAGCGCCTTGCGGTCCCCGTCCACCCGCCGGGTGAGCGTGACCTTCATGGCCTTGGAACCGGAGTGGGCGTCGGAGACGGTGGCGAAGCTGAAGTCGTTGTTGCCCCAGCCGGACTTCTCCCAGCAGTACGGCATGTCGTCCGTACCGGCGGACTCGAAGCCCGGGTTCTTGACGAGGTTGGCGGCCTCGGCGGACTGCGGTGAGGTGAGGAGAAGACCGGCGGTCAGGGCCCCGACCCCGACCAGTGCCGTCCTTCTTCGGTGCAGGTTCACACGGCTCTCCTTGCTGCGGTGCGGGCCCTCCCGCGACGCGGGAGGTAGACCAGCGCTTCGGTACCGACGAAGCGCAGGACGAAGGTCGTCACCAGCGCGAGCGCGGTGGCGGGCAGCGCGCCCATCCCGAACCGGTCGACGAGCAGCGCGATCAACGGGATACGCAGCACCAGGTCGGCGTTGGCGAGCAGCGCGAACCGGCCGACGCGGTCCCACCAGCGGCGGTGCGCGCGCCGGTCGCGGAACAGGAGGTGCTCGATGAGCAGGAAGTTCCAGGCGACGCCGAACTGATTGGCGAGGATCTCGGCGGGGACGTAGTGCATGCCCAGCACGGTCAGTGCCCACAGGCCGGCCAGGTTGGGCACGAAGCCGGTGGCGCCGATCAGGCCGAAGGCGACCATGCGGGCGACCGGTGAGGCGGTGCGCAGGCCGACCAGATGACGCAGGAAGCGGAAGCCCTCCTGGGCGGTCGACTTGGACTCGCCGGCGAACCGGTCCTGGAAGACGAACGGCACCTCGGCGACCGCACGCGGCCGGCTCCGCACGGCGAGCTCCAGCAGGATCTTGTAGCCGAGGGGCTTGAGTACCTCCGCCGTGACCGCGCTGCGCCGGATGGCGAAGAAGCCGCTCATCGGGTCGCTGATGCCGTGCAGCTTGCGCGGGAAGAGGGACTTGGTCAGCCAGGTCGCCCCGCGCGAGACGGCCACCCGGTAGCTGCCGGCGAGCCCGGCCCGGCTGCCGCCCTTGATGTACCGGGAGGCGACGACGAGCCCGGCGTTCGATCGCTCGCCGGTGGCGATCAGCTCCGGTACCAGGGACGGCGGATGCTGGCAGTCGCCGTCCATCACGACGATCCACTCCGAGGCGGCCGCCTTCAGGCCCTCGACCACCGCCCCGCCGAGTCCGCCGACCGCCTCCTCGCGGTGCAGCACGGTCACCGGGAACGGGCAGTCCTGCGCGGCCTGCCGGATGACCTCGGGCGTGTCGTCGGTGGAGTCGTCCACGAAGACGACCTCGCAGGGCAGCCGGGCGGGCACCGACTCGGTGATCTGGTGCAGCAACTGCCGGATGTTCGCGGACTCGTTGAAGGTCGGTACGACGATGGTGACGGCACCGGGCTCGGCCACCTCGGCGCCCTGGACGGCCGGATCGCCCAGCTCACCGGGGACCGTGTACTCGTGGCTGCTCATCGCTCGCCTCCCGCGGCTGCCGTCTGGATCTTCCGGATCTCGATGCGGTCGGGTCCTCTTCCGAAGGTGGCGACCGGGGTGGAGTGCTGGATGGCGGCCTTGACGTTGGGCAGGTCGCGGGCGTCCCGCCGGACCGTCGGCGAGGCGACCACGTAGTCGATGTCCTTCCAGCCGTGCGGCATGGTCTTCGTCACGGCCGGGTCGAGGTCGGCCTTGTAGAACCAGATGGCGCCAAGGCCGGGCTGGTAGCCGTGATGGACCAGGTCCAGCCACAGCGCGTCGTCGACGAGGACCCGGGTGTGCCCCGGGTCGCCCACCTTGCTGCCGAGCCACTTCGAGGCCTGCCGGTAGGAGGCGTTGGCGTCGGCGGTGACGGCGGTGCGGTCGCCGTCGTACCAGTGCGGTACGACATAGACGCCGGCGGCGACGGCGAGGACGGCGGCGAGCGCGTACCGGCCCGCGGTGACATACCGGTTCTCGTTCGCGGACCGCCGTCTGCGCAGCACGGCGTGGGCCACGGAGGCGGTGCCCCCGGCGAGCACCAGCGCGAGGAAGGGCAGGGCACCGATGACGTACATGGCGGGCAGGTAGCCGTTGGGCCGCATCGCCACCAGGGCCAGGATCGCCACGGTCAGCGCCGGTCCGGCGAGGGCGCGGGCGGTGACCGACCAGCGCCAGGTGACGAGGAGCAGCAGCGCCCCGGCCAGGCCGCCGAGGGGCAGCACACGGTCGTAGTACAGCCAGGAGTGGAGCACTCCGTACGAGCCGGACGACGTGTCGAGGATGAAGCCCGAACCCGGCCTGGACATCTGGTACTTGATGCCGTCCCAGAGTGACACGTGGCCGCTGCCCGGCAGCAGCTCGCCCTTCAGGAGGGCGAAGAGGGGGTAGGAGAAGCCGGCCAGGACACAGGCGGTGATCGCTCCGGTGAGGGCGAACTTACGGGTGTCGCGGTGGCTGTGGCGCCACATGGTGAGCAGCAGGGCGGGCAGGACGACGAGCATCGTTTCCTTGGTGAGCACACCCGCGGCGGCCGCGAGTCCCGCACCGAAGTGGTGCCACAGGTGCCGGCTGGGCGAGGCGGCGAGACAGAACGCCAGCAGCAGCCACATCACGGCGATGTTGTCGAGGAAGATCTCGCGCTGGAGCACGACGGCGAGCGGCGACAGCCCGAAGAGCACCATGCCGAGCCCGGCCGCCCAGCGGGGCAGCGACAGGCGACGCCCGAGGACATAGACGAGGACCGCGCTGACGGCGCTGATCACCAGCATCGCGATGCGCATGCTGCCGACGGTCATCGAACCCGGGCTGACCGCGGACGGGATCCAGGTGAGCAGTGCTATCTGGATCCAGCCCAGCGGCGGGTGGTCGTACCAGTAGGTGTAGTGGGCCAGGCCCTTGCCCTGCTGCACGGCCCAGGCCTGGGCGAGATAGGTGCCCTCGTCGTCGCTGAGGGTCGGGTAGTCGGCGATGTTCCAGCCCTGGACGACGAGGATCGCCACGAGGAGCACTCCGCACAGGAGCAGGTCGGAACGGGAGGAGCGGAGTCGGCTCGGCGGCGTTGTTCGACCGGTCGAACGCTCCTTGGGTACAGGTCGGCGCTGCGCGGGGACCTTCGGAGCGGTCACCACGGGAAGGGTGGAGGTCACGCAGGAACGTCCTCTCGGGTCGTCTCGGCCGCGGTGAGGTGCGCGCCGACGTGGGTGGTCAACTCCCAGTCGTTACGGCCGCGCTGCTCACGCCATACGGCGCGGATCGCGGCCCCTGCGAGGAGGACCTGGTAGAAAGGGCCGCCCACGATCAGCTTCACGTAGTGGACGAGGCGGACACGGAGGCCGTACTGCTTGCCGAAGTCGTGCAGCCCGACCACCTCGAAGACGAAGGTGACGGCGGCGGTGACCAGGGGCAGGAAGGTCAGGAAGGCGACCCCGACGGGGACGTCCAGGAAGAGCGCCACGGCGGCGTTGAGCGGTATGACGACTCCGGAGAAGGCCTGCAGGAACGGCGTCATCAGCGTGTACCGGGCGAGCAGCCGCTGCCCGAATCCCGGGAGCTGCTTCCAGTCCTTCTTCCGGTAGACCTGCAGGAAGCCCTGGTTCCAGCGGGTGCGCTGCTTCAGCAGCGACATCAGCGAGCCGGGCGTCTCCTCGCGGGTGACCATGTCGGAGTCGTAGGCGACGACGACCTTCTTGCCGACGCTGGACAGGCGAACGCCCAGGTCGCAGTCCTCGGCGAGGCAGTTGGGGTCCCAGCCGTCGGCTTCCCTGAGCACGTCCGTGCGGACGAAGACGGTGTTGCCGCCGAGCGGGATGAACCCCTTCTGCGCGTGCAGGTGCAGCCGGGAGCGGAACCAGAAGAAGTACTCCAGGCAGTTGCGCAGGCTGTACCAGCTGGAGTGGAAGTTGATGAGCTGGACGCCGCCCTGGACCACGTCGGCCCCCGTCGTCCGGAAGGCGTGGTCGACGTGGGCCAGGAGTTCCGGGTGGACCTGGTCCTCGGCGTCGAAGACCCCGACGACGTCGCCGCGGCAGTGCGGCAGCGCCGTGTTCATGGCCTTGGGCTTGTTCTTCTTCTCGTGCGTGTCGACGACGACACGGACACGCGGGTCGCGCTCGGCGGCCGCGTTGGCCACCGCCGTGGTCTCGGGGTCGTCGTGCCCCACGATCACGATGATCTCGAAGTCGGTGTGCGTGGATTCCAGCAGCCGCTGGATGGTGTGGTCGAGCACGGCCTGTTCGTGCCGCGCCGGCAGCAACAGCGAGAACGACAGATGTTCGTCCCCGTCCGGTCTGCTGAACCGGGTGGAGGCGAGCACTTCGGGCGTGCGCCACGCGTGCATCTGCCACCACAAGGTGAAGGCCGCCATCCAGAACAACGCAAGCGAGACGGCAGCAATGAAGACAGACGTGAGCAAAAAGATCCCCCCAGATCCCCATATCCCCCCGGCGCGACGTGGCATCCCGCCCGTCGCGTCACGATGGAGAGATTATGAGTGTTCTGTGAAGCGCGCAGGCCTTTTCAGTGAAGAGCGTGTTTCCTCACAATCACGCCCTCGGTGAGCAATTCGAACGCTAGTCACGTTTACGACAGTTGGGCCTATGTCGTTTCAGCTGTTCAGCGCCGTGCGCAGCCGTTCCGGATCGGTCGTCGGGGCGTCGCAGGCGAAGTTACGGCAGACATAAGCGGCCGGCTCGCCGCCAATCAGCGGACGGTCGGCGAGGAGGGGGAACTCGTCGCTTTCCGGTGAACCGAACGCGACCACCGCACCGGGCGCGGTACCCAGGAGTGCGGTACGGTGCAGGGCCCTTGTCGCCCGGTCGTCGAGCGCGGGACCCACGACCGCGATCTCACGCGGGCCGTCGAGCAGTGCCTCGGCGACGGCGAGCCCCCAGCCGATGAACCGCGGCACGCGCGGCCCGAGCGCCTTCACCGCGCCCAACGCCCTTTCGGCCGCGGCGCGATGCGGCTCGGAACCCGTCTGGGCGGCGTAGCTCAGCAGGGCTCCCGCGGCGGCGGTCCAGCCGGAGGGGGTGGCGTTGTCGGTGGGGTCCTGCGGCCGGCGGATGAGCCGTTCGGCGTCGGCGGCGGTGTCGAACAGGGCGCCGCTGTCCGGGTCGGTGAAGCGGGTGAGCACATGGTCGAGGAGCAGTCCGGCGAACTCCAGCCACACGCCTTCCCCGGTCACGGATGCCAGCGCGAGGAAGCCCTCGGCGACGTCGGCGTAGTCCTCCAGCACACCGGAGTTGGCACCGATCCGGCCGTCCTTGCTGGTGCGGGCCAGGTGTGCGTGGTCGTCCAGGTGCAGCCGTACGAGGAGATCGGCGGCGCCGACCGCGGCCTCGACCAGGTCGGGGCGGTCGAAATAGGCGCCGGTCTCGGCGAGCGCCGCGACGGCCAGCCCGTTCCAGGCCGCCACGATCTTGTCGTCACGGCCGGGGGCCGGACGCTCGGCACGCGTGGCGAGCAGCCGCCCCCTGATGGACGCGATCCTCGCGGCGTCGAACACTCCCTCGTCCTGCCGGAGTTGCAGCACCGACTGCCCGTCCTCGAAGGTGCCCTCCTCCGTCACCCCGAAGTAGTGGGCGGCGAGTTCGGCGTCGTCCCCGAGGGCCTCGCGGAGCTGGTCGGGCGTCCAGGCGTAGTACGCGCCCTCGACGTGCCTGCCCGTGCCGTCGTCGCTGTCGGCGTCGAGCGCCGAGGCGAAACCGCCCTCGCTCGTGCGGAGTTCACGGACCATGAAGTCGGCGGTCTCCAGGGCGACACGGCGGGCGAGGTCGGAGCCGGTGGACCGCCACAGATGGGCGTACACGCGGCACAGGAGCGCGTTGTCGTAGAGCATCTTCTCGAAGTGCGGCACGACCCAGTCGCGGTCGACGGAGTACCGGGCGAAGCCGCCGCCGAGCTGGTCGTAGATGCCGCCGCGCGCCATGCGCTCACAGGTGTCCCGCGCCATCTGCAACGCGCCCTCGGAGCCGGTCCGCGCGTGGTGGCGCAGCAGGAACTCGACGACCATGGACGGTGGGAACTTCGGCGCGCCGCCGAATCCGCCGCGCTGCGGGTCGTACTCGCGGGTGAGCCCGAGGAGTGCCCGGGCGAGCTCCTCCTCGCCGGGGACCTGCGCGGTCTGGTAGTCGATCTCGCGTCCGGCCAGGTCCCGCACGATCTTCCCGGCGACCTCGGTGACCTCGTCGCGCCGCTCACTCCAGGCCTGCCGGACCCCTTCCAGCACCTGCCGGAAGGAGGGCATGCCGTGGCGGGGGGCGGGCGGGAAGTAGGTGCCGAAGTAGAAGGGTTCGGCGTCCGGCGTGAGAAACACGGTCATGGGCCAGCCGCCCTGCCCGGTCGCGGCCTGGACGGCCTCCATGTAGACGGCGTCGACGTCGGGGCGTTCCTCGCGGTCGACCTTGACGCTGACGAAGTGCTCATTCATGAAGGCGGCGGTGACATCGTCCTCGAAGCTTTCACTGGCGAGGACATGGCACCAGTGACAACTCGAATAGCCGACACTGAGCAGCACTGGTACCTCGCGCCGCCGTGCTTCCTCGAATGCCTCTTCCGACCAAGGCCACCAGTCGACCGGATTGTCAGCGTGCTGGAGCAGGTACGGGGACGTCTCATGAGCCAATCGGTTCGGCATACCCCCATCCTGCCCCACATGGTCCAGACCGTCGCAAGAAAGGCCGCCCATCAGCCGACCGCCGCGGTCGATGGGCTGTGATCCGGGAGACGCCACAGGGGCTCTACCCGCGAGTAGTCCCAGCGATGGCGCGGGCAGCCTTTCCACCGATGCGTTCATTGATCGTCTGCTCGACCAGCGTGGACTCTTCGGGATGCAGCGTGATCCTGTCCCCGAGCCAGCCGAACGGGCGCGGTCCTGCGAGTAGGGATCCCGGACGCCTCGCTGATCGACGTAGACACGGCCAGGCCGACTGGTCAGCGCGGCGAAGAATCGGGCGAGATCCTCAGGGCGCCGATACAGGCGGTCGTCGCGACGCAGACGACCCCGTCGAGCGCCCGCCCGTCCGCCACATCGCCACGCTTCAGGTCGCCGAGGAGACGGTCGAACCCAGGTCTCGCCACTCCCGGCTTCGATGCGGTGCATCCGTTGTCGGTGTACACGGCGACCACCTGACAGCCGTGCTCATGAGCGATTCGTTCATTGATCCGCAACTGATGACGGACCCCGTGCCCGTCCCGCTGGCGGAAATCCTCCGACGTACGGGCATAGGACGTCACGCGATTCAGCCCAGGCCCACAGTGCGCCACAAGATCGTCCACAAGACCCCCGTTCGACAACCAGAGCGACTCCAACAAGAACGATCGAGTGGACTCAGGGTCACGGAAGTGGAGTCAGTGATCGTCGCCCCCTCGCGCTCCCGCCTCCCCCGAAGGACACTCGTAGTCAAAGGAGTTGCCGCCGGAGGGGGACGTGACATGCGGGACAGCCATCGGGCGGAGGCCGAGCGGCTGGTGGTCCGGGCCGTGGAGGAGGAGGTACGGCGCTCGGGCGGGCGCGTGGACGGACAGGTACTGCTGTCACGGGCGCGCGGCGCACTGGACGCCATGGCCCAGACCGCGGCGGAGGAGTACGAGGCCTATACACGCCGCCTGGACGAGGCCGATGCGGGACGGCAGACCTTCGGACAGCGCTACGCACGCGAAGGTGCCGGAACTCCCCTGCTGATAGCGGCCGTTGCCGCGGTCGCCGCCACCGTGGCCGACCTCTCCCTCGGCACCGGCGCGGGCACTGCGGTGGGCGCGGGCGTGGCCGTGGGCGTCGTGGGCGCGGCCGCCACCGTCGTGAAGGTGGCGGGCTCCCATCTGCCCGCCGCCCACCACCGCGCCGGAGCCGTCGGACAGCCGGGCGGCCCCGAGCAGTTGCGCCTGCAGTGGCTGACGGCACTGGAGGTGCGCGGCATCCGCCCGTTCCTCGACCAGCAGCGGGTGCTCAGCGCCTCCACCGGCCCGAAGAAGACCGGCCCTCGGCTGCGCGGCTCGGACAAGAGCGCGGCGGCTCGCAGGCGTACGGTGCTGGAGCAGTCGTTCGGCCAACTTCCGGAGCCGCAAGGGCCGTTCGCGGGGCGGCGGCAGGAGCTGGCCCGGATCCGGCAGTGGGTGCAGGCGGCCAGGGCGGCCACGGAGACCCGGCCGACCGTGGTCGTACTGCACGGGACGCCCGGCTCCGGCCGCACCACGCTCGCCGTCCGCGCCACACACGACCTCAAGGACCACTTCCGCGGCGCCGTCGTCGTCGATCTGCGCGGTGACAGCCGGGACGAACCGCCGCTGCCCACCCGCGACGCCCTGCTGCATCTGCTCAACCGGTTCGGCGCGCCCCGCGAACAGCTCCTGTTCCGCGAGCGCTCCTCCCCGGACCAGCAGGTCAAGCGACTGAGCGAGCTGTACCACCAGCATCTGACGGGCCTTCCGGTGACGATCGTGCTGGACGACGCCTCGGACCCCGAGCAGGTGTGCACGCTCGTCCCCGAGCGCTCCGACAGCCTGGTCCTGGTCACCGCCCGGGAAGCTCTCGACCTGCCCGCGGACCTTTCGGCCTGGGTGCACCACCTCCCGGTCGAGTCGCTGGACGCGGCCGGCTCCGAGGAACTGCTGGGTGCGGCCGCGCAGGAGATGTCCGGGCCCTACGACGCCGAATCGGCCGACCGGATCAGGGAGTTGTGCGGCGGGCTGCCGCTGGCGCTGCGCATCGCCGGCTCGGCCCTGGGCCCGCGCTCACCGCGCCGGCTGGCCACGGACCTGGCGGCGTACGGACCGGTGGAACCGGTCGAGCGCGCGCTGTGGCTGCGCTACAGCGACCAGTCCGAGTCCGGGCGCCGGCTGCTGAGAAGACTCGCCATCGCCGGCCGCGCCTCGCTCGGCGCGGCGGCGGCCGCCGCCCTGCTCGCCACGGACGAGGCGGAGGCGACCCGCCATCTGGTGGCGCTCGCGCAGGCGGGGCTGATCGACCATGTCCGCGGCAGCCGCTACCGGTTGCACGATCTGGTCCGCGCCTTCGCCCAGGCCCGTCTCCTGGACGAGGAGGAGCCTGCCGAGCGTACGGCCGCGCAGGAGCGCCTGATCGTGAACTACGCGGAACTCGCCGACTCCGTGCTGCGTCTGGTCGACGGCAATGTGTCCACCCGCTCGGACCGCTTCAGCCCGCACGGCTTCACCTCCCTCGACGAGGCGCTGCGCTGGCTGGACGACGAGTCGAGCTTCATCACGGCGGCCCTGCGCCACGCGGAGGGCGTGAACCAGGCGGCCGTACTGAACCTGCTCGGCGCGCTGTGCGACTACTGCCTGCTGCGCGGCGACCTCTACCGCCTCGGCGAGATCAGCGAACTGGCACAGGCCGTCGACCAGGGCCTGCTGGTGCGCTCGGTGCAGTGGCGCACCGGCATCGCGGCCCGCCAGCTGGGCGAGCTGGACAAGGCCCGTACCACCCTGACCTCCGTCGTCGATCTCTACATGGAGGCGCATCACGACGCGGGCGCCGCCCGTGCCCTGTGCTCGCTCGGCATCACGCTGCACCACCAGGGCAATCTCACGGAGGCGGCGGCGAAGCTGCAGGAGGCCCTGGATCTGCAGGCGGCGCCCGAACTGGCGACGGACCGCGCCTGGACGATGCACGCGCTGGCCGCGGTCCAGCGCGACCGCGGCCGGCTGCCGGAGGCGCTGGACCTGCTCGGCAGGTCCCTGGTCCTGCACCGCGAGGGCGGATCCGTGCACGGCGAGGCGTGGGCCCACTTCCAGCTGGGCCAGCTGGGGCTGCGGACGGGGGACGTGCCGCGTGCGGAGGAAGAGCTGCGGGCAGCCCTGGAACGCTACGGCCGTACCCGCGACGCCCGCGGCGAGGCCTGGGCGCTGACCCAGCTGGCCCGTGCCCGGCTGGTGGCCGGCGACCCGTCCCCGGCGGTGGACGGACTGCGTGGGGCGGCCGCCCGGCACCGCGACAACGAGGACGTGCGCGGCGAGGCCTGGACGGTCTACTACCTGGGCCAGGCGCTGGAGGAGACGGGCGACCTGGATCTGTCGGTCCGCGAGCTGGAACGTTCCCGCACGATGTTCTCCCGTATGCGCGACGTCTACGGCCTGGCCTGCGCCCGCCACCACTCGGCCCGGGTGACCCGGGACCAGCGCGCCGCGCAGACGGGCTCGCTGCGGAACTCGGGTTTCGCCAGGCAGCTGCTCGTCGACGCCCGCGCCGACTTCCAGCGCATCGGCGTGGCCCACGGCGAGGCCTGGACCTGCCTGGAGCTGGCGGTCGTGGACGCGGGCAACGCCCGCACCCAGCAGGCCCTCGCCCTGTGCGACGAGGCGATCGGCCTGTTCACCGGGTACGGCGACCGCCGCGGCGAGGACTGGGCCCGCTTCCTGCGCTGCACCATGCTCCCCTACGCCGCGCCCGGCGGCGTGGAGGTCGGCACGGCCGTCGCCCAGGAGGAGCTGGCCCAGCTCTCCCGCACCGCGCACCGGGCCCGCGACAGGAAGCTGGACGAGTACACCGCGGCGTACGCGCTGCTGCTGGAGCGCGGCGTGAACCTCGAGGCGGGCTGGCAGGCGTGGCGGCTCGGCATGGTGCCGGACCGGCACGCCCGGGAGGTCATGGGGGTCCCGGTGCCGGCCAGGCAGTGACACCGGTCGGCCCTGCGCCTTGGGTCGGCCCCGCGCCCTGGGTCAGCCCCGCTGCGCCTTCGGGTCGGCCACGGAGGTCCCGGACTCCGCCTTCGGGTCCGGGGCCTCCTTGAAGTCGACCTTCCCCATGTGCTTGTTCATGGACTTCATCAGGCCCCACACGGCCAGGGCCATCACCGCGAAGACGATGAAGCCGAGGACGCCGGGGGTGACCTTGTTCTCGTCGACCTCCTTGGCCAGGGGGACGAGGTGCGTCAGTGCCAGGCTCGCGCTCATGTCAGGCATTGTCGCGGATGCCCGCAAAGAGGTCGGCCTCGGGGAGGGAGGTATCGACGAGAGACTTCGCGAGCTCGTACTCCTCGGTCGGCCAGACCTCCTTCTGGAGCTCCAGCGGAACCCGGAACCAGCCGCCGTCGGGGTCGATCTGCGTGGCGTGGGCGATCAGCGCCTTGTCGCGGATCTCGAAGAAGTCGGCGCAGGGCACGTGCGTGGTGAGCGTGCGCTCCTTGCGCTCGAACTCCTTCCAGCGCTTGAGCCACTCCCCGTAGGGCGACTCCAGGCCGTGGTCGAGCATCGCCTTGTGCAGCGCCTCGGTGCGGGGGCGGTTGAAGCCCTGGTTGTAGTAGAGCTTGAGCGGCTGGTAGGCGGGGCCGTACTCGGACTCCGGGTACTTCTCGGTGTCCGCCGCGCCCTCGAACGCCACCATGGAGATCTTGTGGGTCATGATGTGGTCGGGGTGCGGGTAGCCGCCGTTCTCGTCGTAGGTGGTGACCACCTGGGGACGGAACGAGCGGATCTGCTTGACCAGCTCGCCGGCCGCCTTGTCGACGTCCTCCAGGGCGAAGCAGCCCTCGGGCAGCGGGGGCAGCGGGTCTCCCTCGGGCAGGCCGGAGTCCACGAAGCCGAGCCACTCCTGCCCGACGCCGAGGATCTCGCGGGCCTCGTCCATCTCCTTCTTGCGTACCTCGTGGATGTGCTCCTCGATGTACTTGTCGCCCTGCAGCTTGGGATTGAGGATGGAGCCGCGCTCCCCGCCCGTGCAGGTCACCACCAGCACGTCCACCCCCTCGGACACGTACTTCGCCATGGTGGCCGCGCCCTTGCTCGACTCGTCGTCGGGGTGCGCATGAACGGCCATCAGTCGCAACTGATCAGTCAAGACTCAATCCTCAGTAAGTCGGCGCCCGGGTGTCTTCGGGTGCGATCGGCGCTTCTATAGTGACCGAATCGGGGGGCGAATAATTCCGGGGTCCGGCCTCGGAGTCCCTTTTCGGGGCGTATGTCCCGACCTGCCGAGAGGACGATCATGAGTACGGCGAGCACGCGGCTGCCCGAGGGCCGCTACGGCCGTTCCTCGGACGAGCGCTCCGACCGCCGACTCAAGATCACCGGGATCGCGCTCGGCGCGGTCCTGCTGGCACTGGTCGGCTATTTCGCCTACCACTACGTCGCAAAGAACGAGATCAGCGCGCAGGTGATCGCCTTCAAGGCTTCGGACAGTGCGGTCGAGGTGCATCTGGAGGTCCACAAGGACGCCGGCGTCGACGGCTACTGCACACTGCGCTCCCAGAGCGCGGACGGCACGGAGGTCGGCCGGGCGGACTTCCGCTTCACCGGTTCGGCCACACGCATCGACAAGGTCGTGACGCTCCGTACAACGGCCCGGGGCACGACGGCCGAGCTGCTCGGCTGCCACGCCGGCTGACATCGCCCCGGCGCGTCCGCGCTGACCTGCGTTGATGTAATTCTGATGGCTTATGTCCTCCCCCTTCAGCCGTTGAATTGTTAGGCTCGTGGTTTCGCCCATCCGTGAAGGAACATTCTTCTGGGTAGGGCGATGCTTTGTATTCCCAGTACCTACGAGGAGCACCTGTGACCCAGACCAGCGAGAACGTCACCTGGCTGACCCAGGAGGCGTACAGCCAGCTCAAGGCCGAGCTGGAGTACCTGTCTGGTCCTGCGCGCACGGAGATCGCCGCCAAGATCGCGGCCGCGCGCGAGGAGGGCGACCTGCGCGAGAACGGCGGGTACCACGCGGCCAAGGAGGAGCAGGGCAAGCAGGAGCTCCGTGTGCGCCAGCTGACCCAGCTTCTGGAGAACGCCAAGGTCGGCGAGGCTCCGACCTCCGCGGACGGTGCCGTGGCGCCCGGCATGGTCGTGACGATCGCCTTCGACGGCGACGAGGACGACACGATGACGTTCCTGCTCGCGTCGCGCGAGTACGCGAGCGCCGATGTCGAGACGTACTCGCCGCAGTCCCCGCTGGGTTCCGGCGTGATCGGCCACAAGGTCGGCGAGGACGCGGAGTACGAACTGCCGAACGGCAAGAAGGCCTCGGTGCGGATCCTCAAGGCCGAGCCCTACTCGGGCTGATCCCGGCTGCCGGTTTCCCGGCGAGCCCCCGGCGTCCGCGAGACGCCGGGGGCCTCGTCATGCGGTGGCCGAGCGGTACTTCCGGACTGCCAGCGTGCGGAAGACGACGACGATCAGGATCGAGTAGATCAGCGAGGCCCAGACCGGGTGCTGCATGGGCCAGGCGTCCGAGTGGGACTGGCCGGGGTTGGCGAACAGCACACGGCACGCCTGGACCGTGGCGCTGAACGGGTTCCACTCCGCGACGTGGCGCAGCCACGGGGTCATATTGCTGGTGTCCACGAACGCGTTGGATATGAAGGTCACCGGGAAGAGCCAGATCAGCCCGCCGGAGGTGGCCGCCTCCGGGGTGCGGACGGTCAGACCGATCAGTGCGCCGATCCAGGTGAACGCGTATCCGAGCAGGAGCAGCAGGCCGAAGGCACCGAAGATCCTCGCGGCATTGGTGTCCCCGAACGTGCTCGTGCGCCAGCCGACCAGCAGGGCGACGACGGCGAGGACGAGCAGGGTCAGCGCCGTCTGGACCAGGTCGGCGAGCGTGCGCCCGGTCAGCACCGCGCCGCGTGCCATGGGCAGGGAGCGGAAACGGTCGATGAGGCCCTTGTGCATGTCGTCGGCGATGCCGGCACCGGAGCTGGCGGTGGCGAACGTGACGGTCTGCGCGAAGATGCCCGCCATCAGGAAGTTCTTGTAGTCGACCGCGTTGGTGCTGGTGCCGATCTTCATGGATCCGCCGAACACATAGGTGAACAGCACCACGAACATGATCGGCTGTATGAGCCCGAAGATGACCATCTCCGGGATCCTGGACATACGGATCAGATTGCGCTGGGCGACGATCAGCGAGTCGCGGAGGGACCGGCTGAACGGGTTGCGGGGGGCCGCGACCGGCGTCGCGTCGGTTACGGCACTCACTTCGCGGTCTCCTTGTTCTTCTTCCGGTCACCGGTCTTCTTCGAGGCACCGTTGCCCTCGTCGTTCTCCTCCGCCACATGTCCCGTCAGGGACAGGAAGACGTCGTCGAGGGTGGGGCGGCGCAGTCCGATGTCGTCTATCTCGATGCCGCGCGTGTCCAGTTCCCGGATGACCTCGGCGAGCAGCTTGGCACCGCCGGTGACGGGGACGGTCAGCTTGCGCGTGTGCTCCTCGACCGTGGTGTCGCCCTTGCCGAAGCCGCTCAGCACCTCGGCGGCGGTCGGGATGTCCTCGCGGTCGTGCACGACGACCTCGACGCGCTCGCCGCCGGTGCGGGCCTTGAGCTGGTCGGAGGTGCCCTGGGCGATGACACGGCCGTGGTCGACGACGGCAATGTCGTGGGCCAGGTGGTCGGCCTCTTCCAGGTACTGCGTGGTGAGCAGCAGGGTCGTACCGCCGGAGACCAGCTGCTTGATGACGTCCCACAGTTGCTGGCGGTTGCGCGGGTCGAGGCCCGTCGTCGGCTCGTCCATGAACATCACGGGCGGCGACACCACGAGTGCGGCCGCGAGGTCGAGCCGGCGGCGCATGCCTCCGGAGTAGGTCTTGGTGGGGCGGTCGGCGGCGTCCGTGAGGTTGAACTGCTCCAGCAGCTCCACCGCGCGGGCCTTCGCCGCCTTCGCGCCCATCTGGTAGAGCCGGCCGACCATCTGCAGGTTCTCGCGGCCGGTGAGGTATTCGTCGACCGCCGCGAACTGACCGGACAGGCCTATGGAGCGGCGGACGGTGTCGGGGTGCTTGAGGACGTCCACGCCCGCGACCACGGCCTTGCCGCTGTCGGGGCGGAGCAGGGTCGTCAGGCATCGGACGGTCGTCGTCTTGCCGGCGCCGTTCGGCCCGAGCAGGCCGAGGACCGTGCCCTCGGGGACATCGAGGTCGACGCCGTCCAGTGCCCTTACGTCGCCGAAGGTTTTCACCAGGCCTTCGGCGTAGATGGCGCCTGGCATATGAATCTCCACGTCTTTGGGGATGGGGCGAAAAGGCTGGGGGTGGCTGCGCAACAGACCATAACGCGATGTATCGCGTCACTCAATGGAATTTTCTCGTCATGGCCCGAACGAGTGACGGGCTCGACGTTGCCCGAGCAAGGTGACGGAAAAGTGTCGGCGAGGTCTCCGACCTCAATCGATGACCGTGTATCCCGCCTCGCGCAGGGCCTGGCCGACCTCGGCGCAGTGCGCCGGGCCCTTTGTCTCCAGGTGCAGCTCCACCTCCGCCTCGGTGAGCCCGAGCCGTGGATCGGTCCGTACATGGCTCACGTCGAGGACGTTAGCGTCCACCACTGACAACACCCCGAGAAGCGTGGCGAGGGCGCCCGGCCGGTCCGTCAGCCGCAGCCGGACGGCCAGGTAGCGGCCCTGCGCGGCCATGCCGTGGCGAAGCACCCGCTGGAGCAGCACCGGATCGACGTTCCCGCCGGAGAGCACCGCGACCACGGGCCCGGGGAAGCCTCCGGGTTCGGCCAGCAGCGCCGCGACCGGACTCGCGCCGGCCGGTTCGACGACCAGCTTGGCCCGCTCCAGGCACAGCAGCAGCGCGGCCGACAGCTGGTCCTCGGTGACCGTGCGGACCTCGTCCACCAGGTCGGCGATGATCCCGAACGGCACGTCGCCCGGACACCCCACCTTGATGCCGTCGGCCATCGTCGCCGGGTTCTCGATCACCACCGGCCGCCCCGCCGCGAGCGAGGGCGGGTACGCGGCCGCGCCCGCCGCCTGCACGCCGACGATCCGCACGTCCGGCCGCAGCGTCTTCACCGCGACCGCGATACCGGCCGCGAGCCCGCCGCCACCGATACCGACGACGATCGTGCCCACCTCCGGGCACTGCTCCAGGATCTCCAGGCCGACCGTGCCCTGCCCCGCGATGATGTCGGGATGGTCGAAGGGATGGATGAAGACGGCGCCCGTCTCCTCCGCGTACTCCCGTGCCGCGGCCAGCGTCTCGTCGACCACCTGACCGTGCAGCCGCACCTCGGCGCCGTAGTCCCCGGTCGCGCTGATCTTCGGCAGCGGGGCGCTCCGCGGCATGAACACGGTGGCGTGCACGCCGAGCAGCGCGGAGGCCAGCGCCACGCCCTGCGCATGGTTCCCGGCGCTCGCGGCGACAACACCGGCGGCGCGCTCCTCGGGCAGCAGGCCGGCGATACGGACGTAGGCGCCCCTCAACTTGAAGGACCCCGTCCGCTGGAGGTTCTCGCACTTGAGGTGGACCGGCGCGCCCACCAGCTGCGACAGATGCCTGCTGCCCTCCATCGCGGTCACCCGCGCCACACCCGTGAGCATCTTCTGGGCGCCGCGCACGTCGTCGAGGGTGACGGGCCGCAAGGAGTCAGCCGTGCTGTAGCTCATGACACAAGTCTCGCAGTTCACAGTCGCGCACAGCTGGTGTGACCAAGCTCCGAGACCGGATTGCGCAGCCCTGGTACGGCCCGCCCCCCGGCCGCGTACCCTGTCCCCCAACCCAGCACTCTTCATGAAGCGAGCCCCCGGCCATGCCCACAACACCTGAAATGTCGATGGACATGACGACCGTCGGTGACACCGGTCTCCTCGACACGCTGCAGCACGAGGTGGCGGTCTTCGCCCGCCGTGCCGAACAGACCCGGCTCGGTGGCGTCGGACAGGTGCGCAACTCCATGGACCGCGCCGCGTACCTGCTGCTGAACCGCCTCGACAAGGAAGGACCGATGGGCGTCAAGGCGCTCGCCGCGAGCATGGGGATCGACTCGTCGACCGTCACCCGGCAGGTGGCCCCCCTGGTCGACACCGGGCTCGTCAAGCGCACCTCGCACCCCGAGGACGGGCGGGCGGTGGTGCTCCAGCTGTCCCCGCGCGGGCTGTCCCGGCTGGAGGAAGTTCGTTCGTCCAGGCGTCAGTTGATGGCCGAGCTGACACACGACTGGGCGCCGGAGGAGCGCGAGGCGTTCTGCACGCTCCTCACGCGCTTCAACACCGCCCTCTCCACGCGGATGGCCGTCCCGGGCGTGCCCGCACCGGAGACTCCGCCGGCCTCCTGAGCGCCGGGCTCTTGACCCCGGGCCGCCGCTGGCCTCATATGAGACCGGGTCCTGGTCGTACACGGTTCCGCATTCCGTACCGGCAGGGCCCCCTCAGGCGGGAGGCGCGGTGCGAGAACGGCAGGCGTCCCAAAGCGCCCGCCGGGCCCGGGAGTTCGAAGCATTCGTCGCGGGCGCGGCAGGGCGGCTGCTGCATGCCGCCACGCTGCTGACCGCGGAGGCGCCGGACGGCAACCCGCGCGCGCGGCGGCTGCTCACCCTGGCCCTCGCGCACACGTACGCGTGCTGGGACCGGCTGCGCGGCGAGGACCCGTACGACCGCGCCCGCCAGTACCTCGCCACGCGCTTCGCACGCGGGGCCTGGCACCAGTACGGCGGGCTCGGCCGCGGCCGCCCGCATCCCAGAAGCGCACTGGCCGTCCTCAGCCCCCAGGAACGCCTGATCCTCGTCCTGCGGCTGTACGAGGGGGTTGCCGAGGAGCAGGTGGCGGCGCTGCTCGGACTCCCGCCGGAACGGGTCCATGCGATCTGCGACCGGGCGACGGCCACTCTGCTGCATCCGCGCCGGGGGCAGCCACCGGCCGTGATGGGCGCGAAGGTGGCACCGTCGTGAGGCGGCGGGACGACGGGAGGCACAGGTGAACCGGCCAGAGCGCGAAGCCGCCGCGCGGCGGATCATGGAGCAGGTGCCGCCCCCGGTGCCGCCGGAGCTGTACGCGGAGGTCGTGCGGCGCGGGAGCCGCATGCTGCGCCGCAGGACCGTGGCCCGGCGTCTCATGTGGCTGATGCTGTTCGCCGCGGCCGTGGCCTTCACCGTGTGGGCCGTGACGGCCCGGCCCTGGGTGGAGCCGCCCTCCCAGACGACTCCACCGATCACCGGCTGGTGAACCGGCGCCGCTGCTGGGACAGGCCCTAGCCCAGCGCCCGCTGCAGGTCCTCGAGCAGGTCGTCGACGTTCTCGATGCCCACGGAGAGGCGGACGAGGTCGGCCGGGACCTCCAGGGCCGAACCGGCCACGGACGCGTGCGTCATGCGGCCGGGGTGCTCGATGAGGGACTCGACGCCGCCGAGGGACTCCCCGAGGGTGAAGACCTTGGCGCGGTTGCACACCTCGACGGCCGCCTGCTCGCCACCCTCGACCTGGAAGGAGACCATGCCGCCGAACGCCTTCATCTGCTTGGCGGCGATCTCGTGACCGGGGTGCTCCGGCATGCCGGGGTACAGGACCCGCGTCACGCGCGCGTGCCGGCTCAGCATGTCGGCGATCTTCGTGGCGTTCTGGCTGTGCCGGTCCATGCGCACCGCGAGCGTCTTCGTGCCGCGCAGCACCAGCCAGGAGTCGAAGGGCCCGGCGACCGCGCCCATCGCGTTCTGGTGGTACGCCAGTTCCTCGCCCAGCGCCTGGTCGGACACGATCAGCGCACCGCCGACCACGTCCGAGTGGCCGCCCATGTACTTGGTGAGCGAGTGCACGACGACGTCCGCGCCGAGCGAGAGCGGCTGCTGGAGGTAGGGCGTGGCGAAGGTGTTGTCGACGACGAGCTTCGCCCCCGCGTCATGGGCGATCTGAGCGACGGCAGCGATGTCGGTGATGCCGAGCAGCGGGTTGGAGGGCGTCTCCACCCACACGGCCTTGGTCTTCGGGGTGATGGCGGCCCGTACGGCTGCCGGATCGCTGGTGTCGGCGACGGACCATTCCACGCCCCACCGGGACACGACCTTCGCGAAGAGGCGGAACGTTCCCCCGTACGCGTCGTTCGGGATGACCACGTGGTCGCCGGGGCTGAGCAGCGTACGCAACAGGGTGTCCTCGGCCGCCAGACCGGACGCGAACGCGAGGCCGCGACGGCCGCCCTCCAGCGCGGCGAGGTTCTCTTCCAGGGCGGTCCTGGTCGGGTTGGCGCTACGGCTGTACTCGTAGCCACCGCGCAGGCCGCCGACGCCGTCCTGCTTGTAGGTCGAGACCTGGTAGATCGGCGGGACGACCGCGCCGGTGAGGGGATCGGCGGTGTTGCCCGCGTGGATCGCGAGGGTCTCGAAGTGCTGACTGATGTGCCTGTCGCTCATGTGCACCGAGGGTAGTGCGCCCGCGGCACTGCTGCCGGACAGCGGGTCGCACACGGCTGGAAGCAAGGGTTTTCCCCATACGCGACGGTGCATGCGGCGGCCCGGCCGGACGGTTTTCCACAGGCGGAGCCGGACGGGTTGGCCAATTGTCGGCGGCGTCTGGTTCGCTTGAGCCATGGAGATTCTCTGGGTCCTGATGGCGCTGCTCATGCTGAGCTTCGCACTGCTCCCGGTCCTGCGGCGCAGGCGCGGGATGATCGAGCGTGTCCACCCGGACCACCCGGACGCCGCGGACCCGGCGACCTACGGCTTCGCACGCGAGGAGGAGCTGGACATCCGGATGCCCGGCCCCGACCAGGACCTGCTCGACGTCCTGGACCTGGTGCAACGCACCCAGGACTACCGGGCCGCCGCGCAGCTGCTGGCCGGCACCGAGACGGAGGGCGAGCTGCGCTGGCAGCGGGTGCAGGCCTTCGCGGGCGCGGCGGCGCTGGAGCTGCAGCAGCGGCCCGGCGGGGTCCATGAGACTCCGGGCGGGCAGTGGCTGCGGGTGTGGCGGGCCGAGCAGCCCAAGGACGCGGGCGGCGCGGCCGTGCACGCGGAGTTCCTGGTACAGCAGGCGTGGCGCACCTCGACCCCGGGCACGGACGAATTCCGGATCATCATGGAGGAGGCCAGGGACGCGTGCGGACAGGCCGCGCTGCTGGCTCCCGGCGACCCGGTTCCGCACATCGTCGAACTGGCGGTGGCACGCGGACTGGCGTACCCACAGCCGGAGTTCGAGAAGCTGTGGCTGAAGATCCTGGACCGGGACCCGGCCCACATGGGCGCCCATCTCGCGGCCCTGCACTACTGGTGCGAGAAGTGGCACGGCTCGCGCGAGCTGGCGTACTCCTTCGCGGAGGCGGCCGCGGCGCGCGCACCCCAGGGCTCCCTGCTCGCCGCGATGCCGCTCTTCGCGGTCTTCGAGCACCTCCCCGAGGTGAACCTGGTCAGCAGCTTCTACCAGAGCGAGGTCGTGACCAAGGCCATCCACGGCGCGCTCCACGCGGTGCACGCCGCCCGCCCCGACGACCCGATGACGGCGCACGTCCGCCATCTGCTGGTCTTCTTCCTGGTCCGCGCCGAGCGCTGGGCAGAGGCCATGAACCAGCTGATACACGTCGACGGCCATGTGGGCGCCCTCCCCTGGTCCCTCTCCCCCGACCCGGCCGCGGAGTTCGCCGTCTACCGCGCCCTGGCGGTGGCGGGCTACGAGGCGAACGGGGGCAGCCCGGCAACACTGCTCAGCTGACGCCCTTACACGCTTCAAGGCTCGCATGACGCGCAGCGGCAAAATCCATCTCCCCATGGCACATGAATGACCTTTGCGCCGACCGCTGCGGCGATTCCCTGCGTGCCGTCGCTACTGCCAGCGTCTGCGATGATAATTTCATCGCAGAATGAAGAGGCATGCGGCGGTTATTTAGTACTTTCTCGCCTCCTGGGGCGGCGACACACCGCGTGCACGGTTCACGGTCGAGTGTGGGGCTCCAATTACTGTAGTCAGGCCGCCCGGATCACAAGACACCAGTTCCCTTGGAACTCGAGCTGGACCGGACGATGCAACTGACCGTCGTCTCGAGGTGAAACCGGCCCATGCCGACCACAACGGAGCTACTTACACGACTGGGACCGTCGGAGGAACGGTGGCGGCCGGCGGAACCGCTTCCCGTTGACAGTACCGACACTTCGCAGTACTTCTCCCACCCTCGCCCTGAGATCGTCCAAGTCGTCCCGGAGAGCGCCCGCAACGTGCTCGAGCTCGGCTGCGCCGCCGGCGCCATGGGATCAGCCATCAAACAACGCCAGAACTGCAACTACATCGGCATCGAGATGAACTCCGACGCGGCAGCCGTGGCCGCCCGCTCGTTGGACGCTGTGCTGGTCGGGGACGTCGAAACCGGCCCGCTCCCCTTGCCTGACCAGTCGGTGGACTGCATCGTCTGCGCCGACGTCCTCGAGCACCTCGCCGATCCCTGGCGGATGCTGCGGGAGCTCAGGCGCATCATCCAGCCTGGCGGCACCATTGTGGTCAGCGTACCCAACATTCAGAACGTGGACATTGTTCAGGCTCTGGTCAATGGCCGGTGGGATTACCTCGACGCGGGCATTCTGGACCGCACCCACTTGCGCTTCTTCACCCGGTCGACAATCGAAGAAGCCCTCATCCGTGCCGACTTCACAATTGCCAGTTGCGGATTCACTATGCTCTCCCAGCACGCACCGATGGTCGATTTCACCAATCCGGCCAACAAAAGAATCAAGCTCGGGAGGCTCACCTTCGAAGACCTGAATCAGGCCGAACTGATGGGCCTGGCCGCCTATCAATGGATCTTCAGCGCTCACCCGAGTTGACAATGCCTGCTCAACGCCAAAGATTGAAGGAGAGGTTTGTGCGGTTCGCGGTAACTGTCCTTCGCCCACCGGGGTATCAGCATTGGGAAGCGTTCAAAGAGGTCGCCACGACCGTTCATTTGGCATTGCTGCAGCTCGGCCATGACAGTGTACTGACCCACGATCTTCGACTGCCCGGTCGCAGGCACATCATTTTTGGATCCAACCTTCTAGGGCGTCACCCGAATCCAACCGATATCCTGCCAGAGAATTCCATCCTATATAACTTGGAGCAGGTCTCCGATCGTTCCCCTTGGATCACACAAGGGATGCTGGACTTGTTCCGAAAACACACAATCTGGGACTACAGCGCGCGTAACGTCGCCGAACTCGAGCGCATGGGTGTGGACGGCGTCAGCCATGTACCCATTGGCCATGTTGCCGAGTTGGAGCGGATGCGACCAATGGCCGAGGAGGACATTGATGTGCTGTTCATCGGCTCGCTGAACGAACGTCGCCTCGCTCCGATCCGGCAGCTCGCCTCGGAGGGGTTCAACGCCGTTGCCCGGTTTGGCGTGTATGGCGAAGCCCGCGATGCTCTGCTGGCCAGAGCGAAGATCGTGTTGAACATTCACTTCTACGAGGCCAAGGTCTTCGAGATCGTAAGAGTTTCCTACTTGTTGGCCAACGGCAGGTTCGTGGTGTCCGAGCACGGCTGTGACACCGAAGAGGAAGCGCGGCTCGCCTCAGGTCTGGCCTTCACTGACTACGCCAAGATCGCCGATACCTGCCGCCATTACATCCAGCGTGATGATGAGCGGCGGAACAGGGCAGAAGCAGGCAGGGCACTCATGCGCTCGAATCCGGCTACAGATTTTCTGCGACCTGCTATCACTGCTCTCCGGTAGCCTCGAGCAAATCAACAGCAATCTGCTCGCTCACCGGTGACGTCCCGCCGGGGGGAGGGCCGCGCCCTCCCCCGAAGGTCAACACACCTAGGCCGCCCGGGCATTGCGCGGCTGGATCACATGCCAGTGGAGGGTCTCTCCGTTGGTGTCGACCGGCTGCTCGTCCGCGGTGTAGGTGTAGAGAGGCGAACCGTCGTACGTGACCTGATCGCCGCCGTCGGGGCGGGAGACCGTGCCGAGCCTGCCGGCGATGCCGGGCGGCAGCCGGAGTTCGGTGCCGGGTCGGGTGAGAAATGGCCTACGGGTGTCCGTGCAGGTCGCGACACAGGCGACGGTCCCGCCGTCCTCACGGTCGTAGCGGTAGAGCGTGCGTCCGTCCGGGGCCGTGAGGACGCGGCCCAGGGTGCCCGTGTACTCGACCATGACGGTCAACGGCGGGGGCGTGGGCGCTGCCGCGGGGTGCCGCTGCGGGGCCGCGGCCATGCAGGACGCGACGGCCAGGGCGGCCAGAAAGGGAGTCATCGGTCTCTGCATGGTGTTCTCCTCAGCCCACCGGAGCCTCAGTAGGCGATCTTGACGCCGCTGAGGACCGTGTGATTGTCCGTGTATCCACCGGTGGCCCCGCTGAACCCGACCCGTACGTTCTGGGGCAGGGTCACCGCGGTGTCGATGATCTGCTTGCCGTCCAGGCTGACCAGCAGGTGCCCGGCGGCCGTCACGCTCACGTCGACCGCGTGGGTACCGGACCGCAGGGCGGGAATCGCGGTCGAGGTGGCCGCGTACTGCAGGCTGTCGCCGGTTCCGCCGACGGCCACTCCGACGAAGTTGCCCGAAGGGTCGTTGCCGTTGCGATAGGTGTCCAGGGCGACGGCGATGCCCGGCAGTCCCGCATAGCCGAGGCCGCCGCCACCCGCGCCCAGCGCCGTGGGGGGCGCCTTGGCGGCGTCGAGCAGGAGGAAGGCCAGGCCGTCGGCACCGCTCCCGCCGCCGATCGAAGCGGTGAAGTGCGCCTGCAGTCGCGCCGACGGTACGGCGGTGGCCTGGATGGCGGACCCCTTGGTGTTCATGGCCGTCTTGGTGAGCACCAGGTCGGTGCCGGACAGCCCGGCCGAGCCATTGAAGGTCCAGCCGTTGGGGCCGGGCGGCGGCACCGCGTACGAGGGGGCGGTGATGCCCACGTCCCGCACCGTGTGGATGTCGGTGAGCCCGCCGGTGCCGCCGGTGAAGCCCAGCAGCGCCGTGGGGCCGAGCGAGGGCACCGCGGTCCGGAGCAGTTGGGTGCCGTCCATGGTGACCGTGAGGGTGGTTCCTGTGACGGAGACGGAAACGGCGTGGGTGCCCGAGCGCAGGTTGGGCACGGCGGACGTGGTCGCCGCGTAGGTGAGGTCGTCGCCGCTCGCCGCGGTGGCGATGCCGACGAAGTTCGACGACGGGTCGGACCCGTTGCGGTACGTGTCGAAGGTGACCGCCACGCCCGGTTGTCCCGACCAGCCGAGGCCCCCGCCCTTGCCGCCGAGCGCGCTCGGGGTGGTCCTGGCCGGGTCGAAGAGGCTGAAGGTCAGGCCGTCGGCGCCGCCCCCGCCGCCGATGACGGTCGTGAACTTCGCCTTGAGGCCGTCGGTCACCACCGGGACGGGGAAGACCGCGGAGCCCGCCTGGTCGCTTGCGGCCTGGGTGAGCTGGAGGTCGTTGCCGGAGAGCTGCGCGGATCCGTTGAGTTTCCAGCCGCCGGCCGCGGGCGCCGGGACGGTGACCCCGGTGCCGGCCACGGTTCCCGTGCCGGTGAGCGTCTCGTTCTGCGGGCCCCGGCCGTCGTCCGAGGTGAGCAGGTAGGTGCCGGTGACGGCACCGGCGGACGTCGGGGAGAAGGTGACGGACTGGTGCACCACGTCCTCCGGGCCGATGACCTGACCCTCGCTGATCGGATTGCTGACCTGGAACGGAGCCGTGGGCGGTGCCGCCTTGGTGATGGTGAGCGGGATGTTGCCCGTGTTGCTGATGTCGAAGGTCTTGGTGACCGACTGCCCGACCGGTACCTGCCCGAAGTCGGTGGAGGTGGGCGTGACCGTCAGCCGCGCCTGGCCGGTCACCGCCGTGCCGGTCAGGCTCACGGTCGCCGTGCCGTTCTGCCCGGTGACCGAAAGTGTCCCGGCGTTGTCCCCGGCGGCCGTCGGGGTGTACTTCACCTGGACGGTGACGGACTGCTGGGGCTGGACGACGGTGCCGGCCGCGGGCAGACCGGTGACGCTGAAGGGGGCGCTCGGGGCACTGGTGGCCGAGATCGTCTCGGCCTGGGTACCGGTGTTGGTGAAGCTCACACCCAGTGTCTTGGACGTGCCGGTGGCCACCGTGCCGAAGGCCAGCGTGGCCGGGACGGCCTTGAGGCCGGGTTGGACGCCGTATCCGGTCAGGCCGAGTCCGGTCGTGCCGGTATCGGTGGTGAAGTTCAGTACCGAACTGTCCGCCCCGGACGTCGCCGGTGAGAACGAGACCGGCACCGAGTACGTGTCGCCGGTGTGCAGCGTTGCCGGAAGGCCGGTGGGTGCGGCGGAGAACCTGCTGCCCGACGGCGTGGACACCGCTGTGACGGTCACGTCACGCGTCGCGGTGACGGTGGCCGTGGCCTTGCCGGTACTGCCCACCTGTACCTTCCCGAAGTCGACCGGGTTGCCGGTCAGCGCGGTGTTCGACGGGCGGCCGAAGGCGAGCACATGGCCGTCCTTCGTGCCGACGTAGACCCGTCCGCCGTCGGTGGCGGGCACGGTGAACTTGGACGCGACGCCGATCGGGCCGGACCAGCGCAGCTTCATCGTTCCGTTCACCGGCACGGCATCATAGGCGCGCAGCTGGCTGTTGCCGCCGTCCGGGTAGACGGCCCAGACGAGGGCGGAACCGGGTGTGGTGCCGGTGGAGGTGACCACCGGCGAGCCCGTGGTGTAGTCGAAGGTGCCGGTACTCGCGCCCGCACTGGACAGCGCGGGCAGTCCCGAGCCCGTGACCCCGTAGGCGAAGGCCCGCAGCGGGCCGTGGCTGCCGATCGTGTACACATAGCCGCCCTCGCCCCCGTACGCGGCCGGGTGCCCCCAGACGCCCTCGTACGGACCGAAGTTGCCGAGCACCGCGTCGGTACCGCCGGGCCCCTGGCTGCGGCCGCCGAGGCTGTCCCGGTCGAGCAGGAAGAGCCGGCCGTCCTTGCCGATCTGCACCAGGAGGTGGGGATGCTGGCTGGTGCCGAAGGGCGAGCCGGGCAGCGCGACCGGGCCTCCCGAGCCGAGGTCGGTGTCGTTCTGGTCGAGCTGCGGAGCGTTGGTGGGGCTGAAGAAGTCCTGGGCGGACATCGTGCCGTCGCTGTTGACGCCCAGCCGCACCACCGACTCGGCGAGCTGGCCCGGAGGCTTGGAGCCGGGGCCGGGCGCCGGGGAGACTCCGTTGCCGGTGGTGAAGAGGATCCGGCCGGGCCCGTCGGAGACCAGGCCGCCGCCGCTCATCCAGATGCCGGCCTGGCCGTTGGCGGCGGAGTCCTCGGTGGCCCACAGCGTGGTCGCGCGGGTCGTGGTGTTGACGCCCAGCACATAGCCGACGTAGGTGCCGAGGTCGCAGTACGAGGCGAAGGCCGCGTAGACCGATCCGTTCATCAGGAGCAGGCCGGGGCGCTGGGCGGCGCTGTACGCGTTGAACGGGTGGCCGGGGTCGTTCACCGGAGCGCCCTGCACCTTCACCGGCCAGCCGCTGCGCTCGGCGCCGGTGGCCGCGTCGAGGGCGTGGACGTACCAGTTGGGATGCTTGGTGTCGGGACCGTCATTGACCTTCGCGGTGAGGTAGACGGTCTTGGTGGCCGGGTCGTACACGGGGGTCGAGGTCACCCCGATGTTGGGCGTCAGGTCACCACAGCCGATGGCCGAAGCCGGCCATGGCGCACCGAAGTCCCGCGTCCAGTTGATCTTTCCGGTCGCCGAGTCCAGTCCGTATGCCTTGTCGTTCTCGGTGGCGGCGACGACGGTCTTTCCGGCCACCAGGGGCTGGGCGTAGACCTGGCCGTCCACGGCGGTGGAGAACTGCCGGCCGAAGTCGGAGCTGGACACCTGGGAGGGCGACAGACCGGGCTCGTTGGAGTCCCAGCCGGTACGGAACGTGTCGGTCGAGACGGTCGTCACGTCGGCGTGGGCCGGCGAGGCCGACAGCAGCGGCAACGCTCCTGACACCACGGGCAACAGACAGGCCGTCAGCAATGCGGTCAGGAACCCCGGCAGCCGACGGCCCGTCAGCCGGAGGCGAGTCACCGGTCTGCGCGTGCGGTTCATATACCAACCCCGGAAAGCGATATGAGAGGGCCGAGACTTGTTCGCCCCGCCGGCTCTCATGATCGGCTGGAGGGGGCATCATCCGTTCGATCCCGGTCCGCCCGCCCGCCGTTGTCCACCCGGACGGGCCAAGGGGCGCCGCCGCTCGGACCGAGGCCGGTCCACGGCCGTACCAGGCAGCGGCGTCTGCCGTCGAAGGTCCAGTCCTTGACGAGGTACTGCATGGCCAGGCTGTCGTCGCGGTCTGACAGCGCCTTCTGCCGGTACAGGTCGTGGGCCGCGAGGAGCTGCTCACGGTCGAGCCGAACACCGACACCTGGAGTGCCCGGTACGGAGAGCCGGTCCACGACCCGGTAAGGCGCAGGGTCGGGGAGTACCAGGCCAACTTGCGGGCGGTGCGGGGTCTGTGACGGTGCGATCCGTGATCCGTCACGCGACGCGGACGCTGACGCCGGACCGTGAGCCGGATGCGGAGCCGACACCTTCCGCGAGACCATCACCCGACCGTGGCGTACCTGGCGGCACCCGTGATGCGCCGCGCTGTGGGCTGGTCAGCCCCCTTCACGGGTCCGGGGAGAAGGCCAGTGCTTGTCGTTGCGTACGAGCAGGGTGACGGTCATCCCCGGCAACGATCGGCTCCAGGACGGCTCGTACCAGTTCCGCAGCGCGGAGGCCTGGCCCTGGTTGATGGCGTTGAACGGGTTCTGGTCGGCACCGTGGGCCAGGAGCCAGATGCGCTGCTCGCCCCTCAGGCACCTGTCCGGCACGAAGCAGTCGATCGCGTAGAGCTGGTTGATCTGCCGCGGAGCACTCCGCAGGAACACGTCGCGCATCTCGAGGCCGCGGGGCAGGTAGTACTGGACTCCGGTGTCGACCTTCCACGCGTGCTCACGGTCGTAGACGACGGCGTCCCCGGGCCGGTAGTTCTTCCTGATCAGGTCCGCCGCGGACCTGTAGTCGAGGGGGAGCTGGAAGATGGGGCCGTCGTGGTCGAACGGCTGTCGCACTTGTCTCTGGTCGAACAGGCTCAGGACGGCCAGCACCGCGAGGAGAGCCGCTGCTGCATTCCAGGAGCGACAGGCGGTGCTGAGGCCGGCGCCGGCGAGAAGGACCCAGGCAGGGACGGTGAACAGCAAGTACACGGGGCGGAAGTAGGAGACGTCGCCCTGGGAGGCGAGCCACACGAGCACGGGGGGCAGGACGCCCCAGACGGCGCACATGAGCAGCGCAGCCGTGCGCGGCGAGCGAGCCAGTAGGGCCAGCGCGATCACCACTCCGGCGCATGCCCCGGAGGCGAAGATGTCCTGCCAGATGGAGAGGAGCGCCCACCCGTCGGGCACCGGAATCCAGCCCAGCTGGATGTCGGCCTGGGACCGGCTGAGCAGGACGACCGGGGCGAGCAAGGCGACGACAGCCAGGAGGACGAGGGCAGACTTCCACCACAAGGAGCGGTCACGCCGCGCATGGGCCCCGAGCAGGCAGGCGTGGGCTGCTACGAGGGACAACGCGATCACGTGGAGCAGTCCGAGGCCGACCAGCGTGAGTGCGTATGCGATCCAGTGCCCGGGGCTGCGAGGGTGGTCGAGCACCTTGAGCAGCAGGAGGGTCGCGAGTGCTGCGAGGAGGATCACCAGGGCATAGCTGCGTGCCTCCTGAGCGTAGCGACTCACGGCCGGAACGAGCGCGAAGAGAGTTCCCGCGAGAATTCCGGCTCGCAACCCGAAGAGCCGGTTCCCGATCAGGCTCAGGACGGACGCGGCTCCGGACGCGGTCAAAACCGAGGGAAGCCGCATGGAAACGACGGAGTCACCGAAGAGACTCACCCACAGGTGCATCAGCAGGTAATACGCGCCGTGCACGACGTCGACATTGTGCAGCGTGACAAGGATGTGTCCTGCGTCGCGGGTCACCACGTCCCAGGTGATCAGTTCGTCGCGCCCCAGCACGGGAGCCGTCAGACCGTAGCTGGTCACGCCGAAGGTGAGAACGAATGGCCACAGCAGCGGCTGCATCCGGTGTCTTCCTGGCGCGACCGCCTCCGCACTCTGCATCTCTGCGCGTGGTGGGGGCAGCGGCGCGGTGGCTACCATCAGGATCTCCTGTGTACTGCAGCGGGAACCGCTCCCTTATACAGGCAGACTGGAGAATCAGGACGGCAGACCGGTCGAGTGATCGCCTCAATGGACGCAGAAAAGAACCCCGAGTCCGGCTCCGCCCCGCTCTTGGCGGAACAGGGGTGCCCTGCCCAATCGGCGTCGACCTCGGGAAGATCGGGTGCAACACCTTCCTGTACCTGTACCGGGGGCAGTTGAACGCCATGCACATGGAGCCGACGGACATCGAGCGAGCCCTCGACCGCGCGGCGCAGGTCTACTCGAAATTCCATCAGGAAGTGCTCAGAATCTCCGGAAACGGGGAGCGGACCGCGGAGCTGATTCCGGGGTAAGGAGAGACCGCATGCGTGACGCCGGCAACCCGAACTACATCAGGGCCCAGCAGGTGCAGGATCTCCATGATCCGGACTACTACGACACAGCCGTCCGTCTCGTCGCGCCCGGCACCGACCCACGCAATGCCAACGTCATGAGCTGGAACTGCAACTGGGACGGCGCTGCGGGGCAATTCATCGTCATCGTCAATGCGAATCAAAATCCCCCGCCGGCCCGTACGACCTGTGGGACTGCAGCAATGCCATCCGGCGAACTGGGCTCGCGTGGGCCCGGGTGGTATCCAGGTCGCGCGACGGTTCCATCGCGCAGGTCGGCAGTACCTCTACCTCGTCTGAGGACCGCCGAGAACGAGCCGCCCGCTCCGCTCGTCGCGTGACGCCCTCAGGGAGACAATGGCACTCCCGGGCCGGGTGAGGTGACGGCCATGCCCGCATGGCATCTGCGTGACTATCACGACAGCGATCTCGACCAGGCGATCCGGATCTGGGAACAGAGCCGGCCGGCCGACGAGGACCCCGTGTTTCCGGTCTCCGAGGTGATGGCCGCGGCACAGAGCGGTCAGACGGCCGTGGTCGCGGTGGTCGGCGACGAGCTGGTCGGCATGGCCGTGGCGCAGACGGGCGGTACGCGAGGCTGGGTCCTGCTGGTGGCGCTCGCCTCCCGCTGGCGCGAGCGCGGCATCGGCAGTGCCCTCCTCGCCGAGCTGGAACGACGCCTGCGGGCACTCGGCGTACGGCGGATCAGCGCCCTGCTGCCCGCCGGGGCCGCCGGGACGAAGGCGCTGGAGAACTCCGGGTACCGGTTCCGCGACGACCTGACCTACTACGAGAAGATCGAGCCGGATGACACCGCCAACGCCGAGGTCCTGGCCGCGCTGGGCGGCCGGATGCTGCCCGACGGGCTCTGGGACGCCATGGCCGGCATGGAGCGGGAGAAGCAGGTCGTCGAACGCCGTGTGGTGCTTCCGCTGACGGAGCCGGCGCTGGCCGACCGCTTCGGCGTCGCCCCGCCGAAGGCGGTCATCCTGTTCGGTCCGCCCGGCACGGGGAAGACCAGCTTCGCCAAAGCGGTGGCCTCCCGGCTCGGCTGGCCGTTCGTGGAACTCTTCCCGTCCCGGCTCGCCGCCGACACGAGCGAGGGACTGGCCGTGGCGTTGCGCCAGGCGTTCGCGGACCTGGCGGAACTGGACTCGGTGCTGCTCTTCATCGACGAGGTCGAGGAGATCGCCGGCGCCCGGTCCGGCAAGGCCGTCGATCCGGGCCACGGGGTGACCAATGAGCTGCTCAAACTGATCCCCGTCTTCCGTGAGCACGACACACGCATGCTGACGTGCGCCACCAACTCGGTACGGTCCCTCGACGCGGCTTTTCTGCGGCCGGGCCGGTTCGACTACGTCATCCCCATCGGCCCTCCGGACCCCACCGCCCGGGCCGCGATCTGGGCCCGCTATCTCCGGACCGCCGCCGACTCCGTGGATCTCACCCGGCTGGTCGAGGCCAGCGAGTTGTTCACCCCGGCCGACATCGAATACGCCGCCCGCAAGGGCGCGCAGACGGCATTCGAACGCGAGGTCACGCATCGCCGGGGCGCTCCGGCCACCACCGAGGACTACATGACCGCCATCGCGGACACCCGGCCGACGCTCACCGCACGGGCGATCGAGGAGTTCACCGAGGACATCGAGACGTACAGCCGCCTTTGAGGTCCTCACCGCACAGTCGCGCAGTCGCGCAGCGGAATCGGCCCACGACGCCGAGCGATCGGGGCGGTTGCCGCGCGTGGCGTCGGGAATACCTATGTGGGCAAGTGCCGTAAAACGCTTACATCCACAAAACACTCACATCCGTTCTTCCGGCACACCGGCACGGATGTGCTCGACGAGGTGCGGGATGCGTGACATCACCTTCCGCGGAGGCGGGGAGTTCCCGGAGCCCGGAGGCGAGGCGGACGCCCTGCTGGACGCCCGCGGCCGGGTGACGGCCTGGGGGCCGGGAGCCCGCGCGATACTGGGACACGCGGCGGAGGAGGTGCTGGGCCGTCGCGCGGACGAGCTCCTCCACGACCCCGCCGACGTCGCGGACATCATGCTGCACTGGGACATGGGCGACCGTCGGCGGACCCTGGTGCTGCGACGGCGCGACGGAACGCCGGTGGAGGCCGAGGTCTGGGCCCGCCCCCTCACCTCCGCGAACGGTGAACGCCAGTGGCTCGTGCAGGCGGCCGGCCCGGAGGCGCTGCGCACCTACGAGTTCGGGCGCGCCCTGCTGAAGGGGCTGTTCACCGACTCCCCGTTCCACATTGACGTCTTCGACACACAGCTGCGTTTCGTCGCCCAGAACCTCACGGAGCAACGCGCCGGAGTGTTCCGGCGGACCGAGTACGCCGGGCACACCATGCGGGAGATGGCTCCGCCCGGTCTGATCGACTTCGACGCCCTGGAGGCCCGCCAGCGCCAGGTGCTGAAGACGGGCAAGGCGCTCCTCGACACCGAGGTGATCGGCCGCCCCGTGCCCAATTCGCCGGGCGAGTACGTGTGGTCCGAGTCGATCCTGCCCCTCAGGGACGCGTCGGGGACGGTGATCGCGCTGGCGCATGTGGTGTCCGACGTGACCCAGCGAGTCAGAGCGCGCGAGCGGCTGGTGCTGGCGAACGAGGCCGCCACCCGGATCGGCACCACCATGGACCTGTGGCGCACCGCCCGGGAGCTGGCCGATGTCGCGGTGCCGGACTTCGCCGACATCTGCTACGTCGACCTGCTGGACTCACTCTTCCCGGGCAGGGAGCCGGCCGGCGGCCGGCAGCCGTATCCCCCGTTGCTCCGCCGGGCCGCGTGCATCGGCGCGGCCGAGGACATGGGCCCGGACGGTGCCGGGACGGTGCAGGTGGGTGACCCCGACGTGCGGGCGACGGACCCCGGCTCGCCGTTCCTGGACGCCCTGGCGAAAGGCGAATCCGTCCTCCTGACGCAGGAGCAGCTGCACACCGTTCCCTCCGCCGTCGGCCCCGGCCGGTCGCCGGACGGCGGGCCGGGGATCCACTGCTGGCTGCTCGTCCCCATGTTCGCCCGCGGTGTCGCCCTGGGCGCCGCCGTCTTCATGCGCTCCCGCAGCCCCCTCTCGTTCGAACCGGACGACGTGCTGCTGGCCGAGGAGATCGTGACCCGCACGGCGGTGTGCGCCGACAACGCCAGCCGGTACCACCGGGAACGGACGACGGCGCTGACCCTCCAGCGCAGCCTGCTCCCCCAGCGGCTGCCCTCGCCGACTTCCCTGCGGACGGCGTCCCGCTATCTGCCGGCGAGCGGGCACACGGGACTGGGTGGCGACTGGTTCGACGTGATCCCCCTGTCCGGCGCCCGGGTGGCGCTCGTGGTGGGCGACGTGGTCGGACACGATCTGCAGTCCGCCGTGACCATGGGACGACTGCGCAGCGCCGTACGCACGCTCGCGGATCTCGATCTGTCCCCCGCCGAGCTCCTCACCCATCTGGACGACCAGATGAACCGCTTCCTGGACGAGCGCGGCGACGAGGCGGCCCAGGCGGCGGGAGCGACCTGCCTGTACGTGGTGTACGACCCCGTGTCGCGCCGCTGTCTGCTGGCCCGCGCGGGTCATCCGCCGCCCGCGGTGGTGTCGGCGGAGGGCGCCGTCGACTTCGTCGAGCTGCCCGGCGGCCCGTCGCTGGGGCTGGGCGGTGTCGTGTTCGAGCAGCGCGAGATCACCCTGGGCGACGGTGACCTGCTGGTGCTCTACACCGACGGCCTGCTGGAATCGCGGGTGCGGGATCTCGACACCGGGCTGCGCCGCATGCGCGACGTCCTCTCCCGTACGCCGTCGTCGGCAACCCCGCAGGAGGTCTGCGACACGCTGATCCGCGAGCTGCTGCCGACGCGCCATCAGGACGACGTGGCCGTCCTCGCGGCCCGGACGGTCGGGCTGTCCGCGGACCGTCATGTCGCCTGGGAGATAGAGGCGCGGGGCGAGCAGGTCGGCCGGGCGAGGGAGCTGGCGGCGCGGCAGATGGCGCGGTGGGGGCTGGAGGAGGAGGCGTTCACCACCGAACTGATCGTCAGTGAGCTGGTGACGAACGCGATCCGCTACGGCGGCGGGCCGATCACCCTGCGGCTCATCCGCGACCGCAACCTGATCTGCGAGGTGTCGGACGGCAGCAGCACCTCTCCCCATGTCAGGCGGGCCCAGGAGACGGACGAGGGCGGACGCGGCCTCTACCTGATCACCCAGCTGACGCAGGGCTGGGGAACCCGCTACAACGAACGGGGCAAGACCATCTGGGCCGAACAGGCGCTCCCCCGCTGACGACTCGCCCTTTTATCCGGTCGACGGCCGCCGCTCCCTCCTCGTACATTCGCCCTCACCACACGGGAGGGACAGGGATGGGCAGCCGTACGTTTCTGATGGGCGGCGGATGGGACACCGTGGAGGTCTACGAGCCGTTCCTGGGGGCGGCCGGGGACGCCCCGCGCATCGGGTGCGTGATCCTGGACGAGGGCGACGGCAACGCGCAGTTCGCCCGTTACGAGGGGGCGTTGCGCAAGGCCGGGGACTGCACGCCCGTACCGCTGCTCGTGCCTCTGGGCGGGCGGTTCGGGCCGGAGGCAGTGGCGGATCTCGACGGGGTGCTGGTGTGCGGCGGGCTGACGCCCGCGTATCAGGAGGCGTTCGCGGGGTGTCTCGAAGCGCTGCCGCGCGCGCTCGCCGAGCGCGGTGTCCCGTACGCCGGGTTCTCGGCGGGCGCCGCCGTCGCCGCGCGGCACACCGTGGTCGGCGGGTGGCTCCTGGACGGGGTTCCGGTGTGTCCGGAGGACTCCGCGGAGGACCTGGAGGAGATCGGTGTACGGCCGGGGCTCGGGCTCGTGCCGTTCGGGGTGGACGTGCACGCCGCGCAGTGGGGGACGCTGCCGAGGCTCGTCGCGGCGGTCGCCCGCGGGTACGTCCCGTACGGAGTCGCCATCGACGAGAACACGCTCGTCGAGGTGGGCGACGACGGGGCCGCCCGGGTCTCGGGGCTCGGGCGCGCCCACGTGGTGCGGCCGGCGGACGGCAGCGGCGGCGAGGACGTGCTCGTACGGTCCTACGGCGACGGCGGGGCGTTCCCCGTGCGCTGACTCAACTCCCGCTTCCGTAGGGCCGGGTGAGGATCTCCATGCGGTGGCCGGAGGGGTCGTCGAAGTACACCCCGCGGCCGCCGTCGTTGGTGTTGATCTCGCCGGCACGGCTGTGGAACGGGTCCGCCCAGTAGGTGAGGCCCGCCTCCCCGATGCGGGCGAAGATCGCGTCGAAGTCGCCCTCGGAGACCAGGAAGGCGTAGTGCTGCGGGGTGATGGCGCCGGCGGTGTCCATGTAGTCCAGCGTCACGCCGTTGGGTATCCCGACGGGCACGAACGGGCCGTAGTCCGGGCCCACTTCGAGCCCCAGAAGGCCGGCGAGGAACTCGGCCGAGGCGTGGCTGTCGTGCGCGGCGACGATGGTGTGGTTCAGCTGCACAGTCATCGTGTCCACCTCCTCCTGCCAACATACTCCGCAACAAACCAAGGCAAGCCTTACCTTAGTGACCCACGGCGTACGGGACTGCGGCGGCCGACGCCGGCGCCAGGGCCCGCCCCGCTGTCGGGGCCGGCCCTGGCGGCGGCCGGGCAGGGCGCGTCAGATCGTCGCGGTGTCGATCACGAACCGGTAGCGGACGTCGCTCGCCACCACCCGCTCGTACGCCTCATTGATCTTGTCGGCGCCGATCAGTTCGATCTCGGCGCCCAGGTGGTGCTCGGCGCAGAAGTCGAGCATCTCCTGGGTCTCCGGGATGCCGCCGATGCCGGAGCTGCTCAGGCTGCGGCGGTTGCCGAACACCGAGGACAGCAGGATCTGGACCGGCTCCTCAGGGATGCCGACGTTCACCATCGCGCCGTCCGTGCGCAGCAGCGAGAGGTAGGCGTCGAAGTCGAGCGGCGCCGAGACCGTGTTCAGGATGATGTCGAAGGTGCCCTTCAGCTCCTCGAAGGTCTTCGGGTCGCTGGTGGCGTAGTAGTGGTCGGCGCCCAGCTTCAGGCCGTCGTCCTTCTTGCGCAGGGACTGCGACAGGACGGTGACCTCCGCACCGAGCGCGTGCGCGATCTTGACGCCCATGTGGCCGAGGCCGCCGAGGCCCACGACGGCGACCTTCTTGCCGGGGCCGGCGTTCCAGTGCCTCAGCGGGGAGTACGTGGTGATGCCGGCGCAGAGCAGCGGCGCGGCCACGTCCAGGGAGAGACCGTCGGGGATGCGGACGACAAAGCTCTCGTCGACGACGATCTTCTCGGCGTAGCCGCCGTAGGTGGGCTCGCCGTCCTTGCCGACGGCGTTGTACGTCCAGACGGGGCCGCCCTTGGAGCAGTACTGCTGCAGACCGGCCCTGCAGTTGTCGCACTCGCGGCAGGAGTCGACCATGCAGCCGACACCCACACGGTCGCCGACCTGGTACTTCGTGACACCGGAACCGACCTCGGAGACGACACCGGCGATCTCGTGGCCGGGCACCATCGGGAAGATCGCCGTGCCCCAGCCCTCACGGGCCTGGTGGATGTCGGAGTGACAGATGCCGGCGAACTTGATGTCGATCAGGACGTCGAACTCGCCGACCGGGCGCCGCTCGATCGTGGTCCGCTCCAGCGGGGCCTTCGCGGCGGGCGCGGCGTACGCAGCAACAGTGGTCATGGCGTGGTTCTCCTAGCAGGGGTGACGCGCCCGGCTGCCTTCCCGCCGGGCACTGCTCCAGCCTGCCTCACGTCCCGGCGGTCACCCAGACCACACCTTTGCGTACGTCTGCCGTGCCTACCACTGGCGGGGTCAGGTTCCTGGGCGTACGACCACGGAATGCGTCCGATACTGGCTGTATGGACCAACAGCCCGAGACTGCCGCCCCCGGCCACTCCCTGGACCGGCGCGCCGAGCTCAGCGAGTTTCTGCGCACCCGGCGGGCCCGGCTGAAGCCGGAGGACGTGGGGCTGCCGGACTTCGGGCGGCACCGCCGGGTGCCCGGGCTGCGCCGCGAGGAGCTGGCGCAGCTGGCCGGGGTGTCCGTGGCGTACTACACGCGGCTGGAGCAGGGCAACGGGCGGAATGTGTCGGTGGAGGTGTTGGACTCGATCGCCCGGGCGCTGCGCCTGTCCGACGCCGAGCATGCGCATCTGACCCACCTCGCCAAGGGCAAGCAGCACAAGAAGAAGGCGTCGGCACGCGCCCAGCAGGTGCGGGTGCCGCTGCGGCAGCTGCTGGACGCGCTGGACGGAGTGCCGGCGTATGTCGTCGGGAGGCGCTCGGAGATCCTGGCGTGGAACCGGATGGCCGCCGCCCTCTTCGGCGACTGGGGAGAGCTGCCCGCGGCGGAGCGGAACTGGGCTCGGCTGGTGTTCCTGAAGCCGGAGTACCACGAGCTGTTCGTCGACTGGGAGCAGAAGGCGATCGACATCGTCTGCGCGCTGCGGATGGACGCCGGCTGCTATCCCGACGACCCCCGGCTGTCGGCGCTGGTCGGCGAGCTGTCCGTGAAGAGCCCGGACTTCCGGCGCCTGTGGGCGACGCATGACGTCAAGGAGAAGAGCCATGGCGTCAAGCGGCTGCACCATCCACTGGTCGGCGAGCTGTCGCTGAACTTCGAGTCGTTCCGCATGACGGACGGCAGTGACCAGTCCCTGATCACCTACCACGCGGACCCGGGCTCACCGTCGGCGGAGGCCCTGCGGCTGCTCGCCAGCTGGGGCACGGACGCGGCGAGGGTCGTACCGTCGGTCTGAACCCCTGACGGATCCCCTCACCCCTGGTACGGCGGTGCGGCCCCCCAGTTCCACTTCGGTACCGGCTGCTCCGCCGGCGGCTTCGCGTCGGGGCCGGAGAAGTAGAGGGCCAGTCGTGTGCCCCACTCCACGTAGGCCAGGAAGGCCGAGCGGAACTCCGCGTCCGTGGGCAGGCCCGCCTCGTCCGCCGCGTCCTGGATGAGGTTGACCCAGCGGCGGCGCTGGGCCTCGGTGATGTCGCGGCCGAAGTGTTTGGCGACCATGTGGCCGTGGCCGCCCTGGGTCTGGGAGTAGCGGGCGGGCCCGCCGAAGACCTCGCCGAGCCAGAGGGCGACGTGGGCGGCGTGCTCGGCCGGCAGGTCCGCGAAGAGCGGTGCCAGGAGGTCGTCCTTGAGGACCTTGTCGTAGAAGGCCTCGGTCAGGCGGGAGAATGCCTCCTCGCCGCCCGCCCAGTCGTAGAGGGTCGGGGTCGCCGCGCCCGTGCCCCGCACCGGCGTGGGCCCGTAGTGGCGCATCTCCTCGATGTTCTCCACGTACGGGCGGATCTCCGCGAAGAACGGCGGGAACGAGGCCGACTTGCGGAAGCCCTCCAGATGGTCCTCGGTGGACTTCCAGGTGATCCGGAGGACGTAGTGCTCCAGGTCCTCCTCGCAGCGGGTGAGCTCGTAGTCCACGCACTGCGGTGCCGCCGCGAGGTGCGTCGCGGCGCGGGTGTAGGCGGCCAGGAACTCCGCCGACTGCTGCTCGGGAATGCGGTACCGGATGTATTCGACCGTGTGAGCCGTCATGGGTGCACACAAACACGGACGGCCCACCGGAAGCTGCACTTCCGGCGGGCCGTTCGCTCACGGCCTACTCAGCCATTACGGCTCACTTGCCGTAGTAGGCGTTGTAGATCGAGATCGTCGACTTGTTGCCCTTCTTGTCGGCGATCTTCGCGTGGAACGAGATGGCCTTGCCCTTGGCCGGGTTCTTGACGGTGATCTTGCCGCCTCGGACCTCGACCTTCTTCCAGGTCTGGCCGTAGTCGTACGACACGTACACCGACAGCGACTTCAGGTTGCTGCCCGCGGCCGCGCCCTCCACGGTGACCGGGAAGGTGACCGTCTTGTCGGCCTCGACGCGGCTGTCCAGACCGGTCTTGGCGTTGAAGCGGAGGGTGGAGGCCGGGAGCTTGGCGATGCTGCTGCCGGTCGGCTTCTTGGAGTGGAAGGTCCAGCTCGCGTCGATCCGCGTGGAGGCGGCCGCGACCTTGACCGTGCGCTTGACCGAGGTGGTCAGCTTGTACTCGGCGTCGCCGGAGGGAACCTTGAAGGGCTCCTCGCCGAACATCGGGTCCTTGGTGGAGCCCACCTTGGTGCCGTTGCGGTACAGGGTGGTGGTCACCGAGGTGAAGTCCGACGAACCGGCGTGCTTGTTGCCGTCGGCGAACAGCGGCAGCATGCCGTAGATGTCGTTGCCGTCCCGGAACAGACCGTAGTCCGCGTTGAGGTGCGGGCCGAAGACCGCCGTGTTGAAGGTCTTCTCGTAGGTCTTGCCGGCCGCGAAGGTCTGCGCCGCACCCAGCGTGTAGTACGCGTCGGTGATCGGGAAGCCGTCCGAGTCGACCCCGGCGGTCTGCTCGAAGTCCATGCCCCACTTCACACCGCTCTGAGTGGACAGGTGCAGCGTACGGGTGCTGGGGATCGCCTGCGGGACGCCGATGGAGGAGCCACCGGAGCTCTCCGGCAGCCAGCCGACCGCGTTGACCGAGCCCTTCTTGCCGCTGGCGGCGGCACCGAGGTTGGCCTTCACCGTGGCCAGGTCGCCCGCCTTGTAGTGCTTGGTGTAACCGGTGGCGAGCTGCTTGACGTGGGTACCGGCGACGGTGTCGTACTGCTCGTTGTCACCCTTGATCCAGTGCCCGTCCCACTGCTGGTACAGGGAACCGTCGGTGATCTGCGGGCCGAGACCCGCGGTGCGGAAGTTCTCGTACGTGTCGAGGAACCAGCCGTAGCCGTACGAGCCGTCGCCCACCGTGACGTCGAACTCCGGGGAGGCGAACGCCGACTTGGCGGCCGCGTCGGGGACGGTGATGTCCACCGGCTTGGCCTTGCGCGCGTCGATGGTGATCGTCTGGCTCTTGCCGACGGTCAGCTTCGGCTGCGCGATCCAGTCGATGCCCTTGGTGCCGTCCTCCGGGTCCACGAACAGCGCCGAGTTCAGGATGTACGTGCCCTTGGGCGCGCGCACCTTCACCGTGCCGGAGGGGTCGTACGGCGTGAGGTCGCGGCCGCCTGCCAGGCCCGCGACACCCGCCAGGTCGACGTCGTAGTACTTGGCCGGGTTGCCGTCGCGCCCGATGAACTTCAGCGTGACGTCGTACGACTCCACCTCGCGCTGCACCGCGGCGGCCGTGCGGACGGTCTGGCCGCCGCCGGTCGCGGTCACATACGCGGAGTAGGCGCCGTCGAGGGTGCCGCCCAGCTTGGTGTTGACGGTGAGGTCGACCGAGGCCTTGCCGCCCGCCGGGACGGTCACCTTGGTCTTGGCGAGCTTGAAGAAGCCCGCGGGAGCCGCCTGGCCCTTGGGGTTGGTGGCGGTGGCGGCCAGGTCGAGCGTGACGTCCTTGGTGCTCAGGTTGCGGTACGTCAGCTGCTTGGTGACCGGCTTGTCGTCGGTGTGCGGCCACTGCTGCACACCGAAGCTCACCGAGACCGGGTCGGCGACCACGGACTGCTTGATCGCCTTGTCGACCGCGATGCGGCCCGAACCCTGCTGGAACGGCGTGTACTTGCCGCCCTTGGCGGAGCCGGTCAGGGCGCCCTTCAGCTCGGCGTAGCCCCAGTCGGGGTGCTCCTGCTTCAGGATCGCGGCGGCGCCCGCGACATGCGGGGTGGCCATCGACGTACCGGAGATGGTCAGGTAGCCCTCGGGCTTCTCACCGACCTCCTGGTCGATGACGCTGCCCTTGGCCGCGGCGGCGGTGATGTCGACACCGGGCGCGGTCACGTCCGGCTTGATGGCGCCGTCGCCGGTGCGCGGGCCGGTCGAGGAGAAGTCGGCCAGCTTGTCGCTCTTGTCGACGGCACCGACGGTGAGCGCGGCGTCCGCGCTGCCCGGCGAACCGATCGACTCGGGGCCCTCGTTGCCCGCGGCGATCGCGAACAGGACACCCTTCTCGGTGGAGAGCTTGTTGACCTCGGCCTCGAGCGGGTCGATCTCGGGCGTGTCATAGCCGCCCAGGCTGAGGTTGATGACGGAGGCGCCCTGCTGGGCCGCCCACTCCATGCCGGCGAGGATGCCGGAGTCGTCACCGGAGCCGGTGTCGTCCAGGACCTTGCCGTTGAGGATCTTCGCGTCGGGCGCGACACCCTTGTACTTGCCGCCCGACTTGGCGCCGGTGCCCGCCGCGATGGACGCGACGTGCGTGCCGTGGCCGAAGTGGTCGGTGGCGTCCGCGGCGGCCGAGAAGTTCTTGGACTCGATCACCTGGTCCTTGAGGTCCGGGTGGGTCGTGTCGACACCCGTGTCCAGGACGGCGATCTTGACGCCCTTGCCGGTGTAGCCGGCCGCCCATGCCTTGGGGGCGCCGATCTGCGGCACGGACTTGTCGAGGCTGGCCTTGCGGACCCCGTCGAGCCAGACGTGCGCGATGCCGGAGGCGGTCTTGCTGCCGTTGGTGACCGCGTCCCAGAGCTCGGGCGTCTCCTTGGCCGGCGTCTGCACCGCGTCCGCGTTCAGGGTCTTCAGGCTGCGACGCAGCGTGCCCGCGTCACGGACATCGGCCTTGGCGGCGGTGGCGGCGCCACGGTAGCCGACGATGACCTTCAGACCGTGCTTGAGGGACTTGCGGGTGGCGGCCTTGTTCAGTTCGGTGACGTCGAACAGCCGCTGGTCCAGCTTGCCGGAGGCGACCAGATTGGCCGCGTCGGCGGGGATGACGAGGGTGTGTCCGTCGACCTTGCGGAGCTGGAAGGGTATGTGTTCGCGTCCCTTGGCCTTCTCCAGGCCGACGACCCGGCCCTTGCTGTCGACGGCGACCCGGTCGCCGGTGATCAGGGTGATGCGGTGCTTGGACGTGAGCGACGAGGCAGCGGCCGATGCGCGCTGCTCGGGCTTCGCCGACGCCGGGCTGGTCATGCCTGCGGCGAGGGCGACGGCTGCTGCGGTGGCCACGCCTGCGGCAGCCGCTCTTTTCACTTGTCTGCGCAAAACTCCCCCTGGAGATGGAGTACCGGGCTGGCGAAGTCCCCGTTCACCCGGCCGGGGGCAGTCCCGTACGCATGCACGTCAACCCCCCGGACAACGCAGTATGCCGGGGGGTGATCTGACGGCTCAATAGATGAGGGGAGGGTGAGAAAGCGCTACCCGGAACTGTTACGCGCCGGGTGGAACACCGTTACAAAATCGGGAAGTTGAGCGCGTGCGATCGGTGTTATACGCCTCGTGTCCGGTCGACTACGCGCCCGCGTTCTCCTTCACGGTGATCTTCCCCTTGCGGATGGTCGCCAGGCGCGGGGCCCTCTTCGCGATCGCGGAGTCGTGGGTGACCATGATGAAGGTCAGCCCGAGCTCCTTCCACATGCGCTCGAGAACCTCCATGATCTCGTCACGCATGCCTTCGTCGAGGTTGCCGGTCGGTTCGTCGGCGAGCAGCACCTTGGGCTGCTTCACCAGGGCGCGGGCGATGGCGACGCGTTGCTGCTGCCCTCCGGACATCTCCGAGGGCAGGTGGCCAAGGCGTTCGCCGAGTCCGACCGACTTCAGCGCCTCCGCTGCTTGTTCGCGGCGGTCCTTCACCTTCACGCCGAGCGGTACGAGGGCGGTCTCGACGTTCTCCTGGGCGGTGAGGGTCGGGATCAGGTTGAAGGACTGGAAGACGAAGCCGATGCTCTCGCTGCGGACCTTGGTCAGCCGGGCCTCGGGGAGCTTGGCCAGGTCGGTGCCGTCGAGGACGACTTCGCCGGAAGTGGGGCGGTCGAGACCGCCGAGCATCTGGAGGAGAGTGGACTTGCCGCCGCCGGTGGGGCCCTGGATGACGAGTCTGTCTCCGTCGCCGATCGTGAGGTCTATGCCGTCCAGGGCGTGGATGGTGTCTTTGCCCCGGGTGTAGCGCTTGCTGACGTTTCTGAGGTCGTACATGGTGGCTCCTGGGAGGGTCCTGGGGTGGTGCGCGTCATCGTTCGGTGCGGCTGAGTGGGGGTCGTTCGCGCCCGCGCGGTGAAGCCGCATGTCGATACGGCCCCGCGCCCGTGAGTGGGATCGCTCAGCCGTGCCTTCAAGTGGCCGCTACTCCACGCGCCGCAATGCATCTGCCGGGCGCAGCCTCGACGCCCGCCAGCCCCCGAACGCTCCCGCGATCAGGCCGCCGGCCACCGCCAGGCCCACCGCGAGGAGGATCGTCGTCACGCTGACCGGTGCCGTGAGCGCGACCTCCAGGGTCTTTGCCGCCTGGCGGCCGGGGCCCGCGAAGCCGCCGCCGGGACCGCCACCGCCGGGGCCGCCGAAGCCGCCGCCCGTGCCGCCACCGAGTTGGGCCTGCAGGCTGGGGCTGATCGCGGTGACGACATACGCGCCCGCCAGGCCGAGCGCGATGCCGAGGGCGCCGCCGGCCAGACCGTTGACGACGGCCTCGCCGACCACCTGCCGGGTCACCCGGCCCGACTTCCAGCCCAGCGCCTTCAGTGTGCCGAACTCACGGACGCGCCGGGAGACCGCGGAGGAGGTGAGCAGACCGGCGACCAGGAAGGCCGCGACCAGCACCGCGATGGACAGCCACTTGCCGACGTTGGCGGCCAGGCTGGAGGCGGTGGACAGCGAGCCGGATACGGTCTTGGCGAGGTCGGCGGAGGTGGTGACCGTCGTGCCGGAGACGTTCTTCTGGATGGCGCTCTTGACGGTGTCGATCTGCTGCGAGTCGGTCGCCTTGACGTAGACCGTGGTGATCTTGTTCTTCTCGCCGGCCAGCGCCTGCGCCTGCTTGAGCGGGATGTAGAGGTTGGCCGCCGAGTCACCGCTGTCGGCGGTGGCGATGCCGATCACCTTGTACTTGACGCCCTTGATGGTGACCGTGGAGCCGACCTTGTACTTCTTCGTCCTGGCGTAGGCCGAGTCGGCGACGACGACCTTGGCGTTCGTCTCGGTCGTCCTGAAGGTGCGGCCGCTGGTGATCTTCGACGAGGTGAGCGGGCCGAGCACCGTCTTGGTGACGTCGGTGCCGTAGACCGTGTACTGGTTGATGTCGAAGTCGGCGCCGCCGCCCCGGACCTCACCCTGCGGCTGGCCGTTGCCCCCGCCGGGTCCGCCCTGCCGGTTGCCGCCCGCGTTCGGGTTCTGCCGGAACTGGCCGCGGGTGAACTGTCCGCTGACCTTCACCACGTTGAGGCTCAGTCCGCCGACGGCGGTGGAGACGCCCTTCTGGTCCGCGACCTCGGTGACGGTCGAGGAGGCGAGCGTGGTGAAGCCCTGCACCATGACCCGGTCGCTGCTCTGCGACTTGGAGTCGCCGTTGTTCTGCGCGTCGAACTGGAAACGCGGCCGCTGCGCGTTCCCGGTGGACACCGACGCCGCCTTGGTGACGGTCATGTCCGTACCGAGGCCGTAGAGCGACTGGAGGACCTTGTCCTGTGCCTTCCCCATGCCGTTGGACACGGAGTTGACCACGATGACCAGCGCTATGCCCAGCGCGAGACCGGAGGCGACGACGAGGGCCGCCTTTCTGCGGCGGCGCAGTTCGCGCCTCAGGTAGGTGAAGAACATGGCCCGCAAGCTAGGGACGCACCGTGATGACTCGATAAGGCCGCAATAAGAGAACGATGAGAAGGCTGTGGCCGACCCCAGAAGGGGCCCGGAAAGGCCCAGGAAGGGCCCGGAAACGCCGATGCCGCCCCTCGGCGGGGGCGGCATCGGTCAAGCTGCGGGATGGCTGTGCTCAGGCGGCCGAACCGGCCTTCCACTGCGCCCAGTCCATGTTCCAGCCGTTGAAGCCGTTGTCCGGCGCCACGGTCTTGTCGCCGGTGTTCTTGACGACGACCACGTCACCGAGGATCGAGTTGTTGTACATCCACGCGGCGGGCGTGTTCGGGTCGTTCGCGCCCTTGGTGTCCGACAGACCCACACAGCCGTGGCTGGTGTTGACGCTGCCGAAGATGGACTTCGCACCCCAGTAGTTGCCGTGCAGGAAGGTGCCGGAGCTGGTCAGGCGGATGGCGTGCGGCACGTCCTTGATGTCGTACTCGCCCTTGCCGTCGTCGTCGGTGAAGCCCACGGTCGCGCCGTTCATGCGCGTCTCCTTGAACTTCTCCGACATGACCATGATGCCCTGATACGTCTTGTTCTCGGGCGAACCGGCGGAGATCGGGATGGTCTTGATGGTCTTGCCGTCCTGCGTGACCTTCATCTGCTTGGTCTGCGCGTCGACGTAGGAGACCTGGTTGCGGCCGATGTGGAAGGTGACCGTCTTCTGCTGCACGCCGTAGACGCCGTTCGCACCCTGGACGCCGTCGAGCGCGAGCTTCAGCGTGACGGTGGAGTTCTCCTTCCAGTACGTCTCGGGGCGGAAGTCGATGCGGTTGGCGTTGAACCAGTGGCCGACGACCTCCTGGCCGCTGCTGGAGGTGACCGTGATGCCCTTCTGGACCGCGGCCTTGTTGGTGATCGCCTTGTCGAAGTTGATCGACACGGGCATGCCCACGCCGACGGTGGAGCCGTCCTCCGGCGTGAAGTTGCCTATGAAGCTGTTGGCCGGGGAGACCGTGGTGAACGAGGCGTTCTCGTGGGCGACGAGGCCCGCGGCGTCCTTGGCCTCGGCGGCGACCTTGTAGCTGGTGGAACGCTCCAGCTGACCGGTCGGCTTCCAGCTCTTCTTGTCGGCGGACAGCGCGCCGGCGACGGTCTTGCCGTCGGTGGTGGTCATGCTGACGCTGGTCAGCGTGCCCTTGCTGACCGTGACGGCGGCGGAGTTGTTGATGGAGGCGTTGTTCGAGCCGTCCTTGGGCGTGATCGTGATCTGGGCCTCGGAGGACTTCTTGGCTGCCGCCTCGTCCGCCTTCGCCTGCGAGGTGTCGCCGCCGGTGCCGGAGGCCTTGTCGTCGCCGCCGGAACAGGCCGTGAGCACCAGAACACCGCCGAGCAGTGCGGACGCGGCCATCAGGCCCTTGCGCCGCTTACTGTCCGTCATCACACGCTTCTCCATCGTTGCCGAATCCGCGAAACACCGAGCCCCCGGCTCAAGAACCTTCAACGCTACGGCCGACTCGCCCCGTTCCACATACACCGGATGTGTGGGCCACACCACGTCCGCCGGGGCGGGGGTGGTGCGGAGTCCGCTCGTGCGCCCCCTGAGACGACGAAACCCCGGACGGCGGTTGCCGCCCGGGGTCACGAATTCCCCAGAACGCTCAGCCGATGCCCTCTTCCTCGTCCTCCTCGACATCATCGTCGTCGAGGTCCCAGTCCGGCGAGTCGGGGTCGTACTCGATCCGCTCGCTGGACCAGGAGGCCTGCTGGAGCTCGACCCCGGGCACCTCACTGACCAGGTCGAACGGATCCACGAGATACGCGATGGCCTCGGCGGTGTCTTCCGTCACAGCCCCTTCGGCGTGCGTCCGCTCCTCGTCCGGCATCTCGGTGTCACCGGCGAGGCGCTGCAGCGCCCGCTTCGTCACGGCGTCCGCGTCCTCGATCTCGAGGACCAGCTCCACCCGAAGGCGTACAAAACGTGATGTCTCTGGAGTGCTCATGCCCGGAGCGTACGACCGAAACCTCCCGTGACTTTCCCGTGACCCGCGATTTTCACTAACATCGCCCCACACGGCCAATTCGCCAGCGTCACAAGGGGGATCGATATTCCGTGTCATCCGCTCGCCGCTCGTTGCTGACCGCCACCGCCGCGGGGACCCTGCTGGGCGCCCTGTGGTTCGTCCCGTCCGCCAATGCGTCGCAGGACGCCCCGGCGAGAGCGGAGACTTCGGCGACGCAGGTCACCCAGCAGGCCAGGGCGATGTCGGAGGCGACCACGGAGACCGCGGCGGACGCGGCGGACGGCACCCAACTGGCCGACACGGGAAGCCCGGACACCACGCCCTATGTCGTCGGCGGAACGCTCTTCCTCGCCGTGGGTGCGGGTTTTGTGGTGTATTCGGTGCGCCGGGAACGCTTGGGTTTTTAAATTACTTGACGATTCTTTGACTCAAGTCTCATAGTCCGATCATGAAGAGATCATCGGGCGTGCGGCTGTGCGCCACCGCCGCAGTGAGCGTGCTGTCGCTCGCCCTTGTCACGGGCTGTTCCGACGGGGGTTCCAAGGACTCCGGAGGCTCCGGGGACGCCAAGGGGTCGGAACCGGCCACGAAGGCGCTGAGCGCCGCGGAGTTGAAGAAGCTGATCCTCGCTCAGGGCGAGGTGGACGGGTACAAGGTCACCCCCGCGAAGACGGACTCGGTCAGGAAGACGGCCAAGGCCGACGCCGCCCAGTGCGAGCCGCTTCTCGACTCCCTGAGCGGCCGCGGGCCGGGCGGCGCGGTGACGCAGACCGGCCGCACGGTCATGGAGGACAAGAAGGACCCCACGGACGACGCGACGTCCATGGGCGACCTGGCCGACGGCAAGTTCGAGGACGCGATCAACAAGTCCCTGGACCGGGACGTCACCATCCTCGGCCTGGCCTCGTACGACGGGGACGGGGCCGAGAAGGCGCTGAAGTCGGTCTCCGACGCGGTCAAGGGCTGCTCGGGCGGCTTCACCGCGACCGTGGGCAGCGACAAGCAGAAGTACACCAAGATCGCCGAGGAGAAGTCCTCGGGCACGGGCGACGAGTCGGTGGCGTTCGCCGCGACCGCCGACATGGAGGACGGGGACGCCGCTCCGGTCCACGTCGAGGTCGTGCGCCACAAGAACACCCTCGTGACCTACTACACGATGAACATCGGCGCGATGATGTCCAAGAAGGCCTACGCGGTGCCGCCCGTGGTCATCAAGGCCCAGGCGGCCAAGCTCAAGTGACGTAGGAGACGCAAGAGGGGCCCGTCCGAAGACAGGGCCCCTCTTCGTTCCGTGCCTACAGGAGCGGTCCGGTGACCTTCTCCGCGGCGGCGACGAGCCCGCCGCCCCGCACGAACGCGTCGGCGGCCGCGAGGTCGGGCGCCAGGAACCGGTCCGGACCGGGGCCCTCGACACCGGCCGCCCGTACGGCCTCGATGACGGACTGCGACGCCGGGGCCGGGGCGAGGCCCTCGCGCAGCTCGATGGCGCGGGTGGCGGCGTAGAGCTCGACGGCGATGATCCGGGTCAGGTTGTCGACGGCGGTGCGCAGCTTGCGCGCGGCCGACCAGCCCATGGAGACGTGGTCCTCCTGCATGGCGGAGGACGGGATCGAGTCCGCGGAGGCCGGTACGGCGAGCCGCTTCATCTCGCTGACCAGGGCGGCCTGGGTGTACTGGGCGATCATGAGCCCGGAGTCGACGCCCGCGTCGTCCGCGAGGAACGGCGGCAGGCCGTGGCTGCGGTTCTTGTCGAGCAGCCGGTCGGTGCGGCGCTCGGCGATGGAGCCGAGGTCGGCGGCGGCGATGGCGAGGAAGTCCAGGACGTAGGCGACCGGGGCGCCGTGGAAGTTGCCGTTGGACTCGACGCGGCCGTCGGGCAGCACGACCGGGTTGTCGACGGCGGAGGCCAGCTCGCGCTCGGCGACCAGCCGGGCGTGCGCGAGGGTGTCACGGCCGGCGCCGGCGACCTGCGGGGCGCAGCGCACGGAGTACGCGTCCTGGACGCGGGGCGCGTCGTCCTGGTGGTGGCCGGTGAGCTGTGAACCCTTGAGCACGGCCAGCATGTTGGCGGCGGAGGCGCCCTGGCCCGGGTGCGGGCGGATGGCGTGCAGCTCGGGGGCGAGCACCTTGTCCGTGCCGAGCAGCGCCTCCAGGCTGAGGGCGGCGGTGATGTCGGCGGACTTGTAGAGCATCTCGAGGTCGTCGAGGGCCATGAACAGCATGCCGAGCATGCCGTCGGTGCCGTTGAGGAGGGCGAGGCCCTCCTTCTCGCGCAGCTCGACGGGGGCGATGCCGTGCTCGGCCAGGAGTTCACCGGCGGGGCGGACGGTCCCGTCGGGTCCCTCGGCGTCGCCCTCGCCCATGAGCGTGAGGGCGCAGTGGGAGAGGGGGGCCAGGTCGCCGGAGCAGCCGAGGGAGCCGTACTCGTGCACGACCGGGGTGATGCCCGCGTTCAGCACGTCGGCCATGGTCTGGGCGACCTCGGGCCGCACGCCCGTGTGTCCCGAGCAGACGGTCTTGAGCCGCAGGAACATCAGGGCTCGGACGACCTCCCGCTCGACGCGCGGACCCATGCCGGCGGCGTGCGAGCGGACGATGTTGCGCTGCAGCTGGGCGCGCAGTTCCTGGCTGATGTGCCGGGTCGCCAGGGCGCCGAAGCCGGTGCTTACGCCGTAGACCGGTTCCGGCTTGGCCGCCAGCGCGTCCACGATCTCCCGGGCCGCCGCGAGGGCCGCCACCGCCTCCGGGGAGAGCTCGACCCGGGCGCCGCCGCGCGCCACGGCGAGAACGTCGGACGCCGTGAGACCGGACGTCCCCACCACCACAGTGTGCATATCCATATTCAGGAGCGTACGCATTGAATGCGACGATGTCACTAGTGGGGAACGGGGTTGCCCCTTACCCGGTTCACGTCACGGCCGGCGCCCACGGAAGGCGCGCCGCTCGGCCCGCTCCGGGGGCGGGGTGTCCGCGAGCCGTACGACCGGGTCGTCCGGGCCCTCGCGGCCGGCCACGACCGGCTTCTCGGCACGGACCGCCTTGGCCCGGTACTGGGCCGCGTCCGCGAGCCGGAAGAGACGGCGCGCGGAGCGGACCGGCCCGATGGGCTCGTCCGTCGAGGCGACCCCGCACGCGACCCCCTCGCCCAGTTCCAACTCCGCGGCGCGACGGCACAGTTCGTCCGCCGCCTTGACCACGTCGTCCGCGGGCGGGCCGATCGCGAGGAGACAGAACTCGTCGCCGCCCAGGCGCGCCGCGAGAGTCCCGGGCAGCATCGCGCCGCACAGCGACAGCACCGAGCCGAAGCGCTCCAGGAGGCGGTCCCCGACCGCGTGCCCCTGCGTGTCGTTGACACGTTTGAGCCCGTTCAGATCGCAGACGACGAGGCTCACCACGACCCCCTCCCTGCGGTGCAGTTCGATGGCCTCGTCGAGGCGTACGTCGACGGCGCGCCGGTTGGCGAGACCGGTGAGCGAATCCGTGTACGCCAGCCGCCGGGCCTCCTCCAGCCGCTCGGTCTGTGCGATGCCGGCCGCGACCACGGCCGCCAGCACGGTGGCGAAGTCGGCGTCGCCCCGGCCGAAGACGGGGACACCGACCTGGCGGGCCACATACAGCTCGCCCCAGGCGCGGCCGTGCAGCACGACCGGGGCGACCACACAGCAGCCCCGGCCGCGGCGGCGCAGGGCGGCGACGCGCTGGTGGAAGTAGCCGGGGCGCCCGGCGGCGGGACCCTCGGCCGTCTCCACCCAGGCGTTCGGCCCGCCGCCGCCCGCCCACCGCTCGTGCAGAAACTCGGTGATCTCGGGGAACTGGTGCACCGGGTAGGACTCGGCCTCCGGGAACTCCTCCTCGTCCGAGGCCCGCTCCCCCACGTTCACGAGGACCTTCAGCCGTCCGAGATCACGCTCCCACACCGACAACGCGGCAAAGCTCCCGTCGAGCGCACGGCACGCGCCGAGCGCCGCTGCGCGCCATGACTCGCGCGGGGTGTGCGCCGCCGCCATCCCCTGCGCCAGCGCCACGACCGCCGTGAGCCGCTCGTCCTCACCCATCACTCCAGGTTAGGGATTTTCTGGACGAACAGGGACATCGGTGAGGCGATCAGGTGGAGGACCTGACCTCGCCCGAGCCCTGCCTGGGCAGGGTCACTCCCCCGGCCACTGCGGCTTCCGCTTCTCGTTGAACGCCGCCACGCCCTCCGCCCGGTCGCCCGAGAACGCCACCGCACGCCAGGCCGCGTCCTCGACCTCCAGGCCGGTGCGCAGATCCAGCCCGTGCCCGAGGCGCAGCGCCCGCTTTGCCGCGCGCAGACCGACCGGGGAGTTGCCGGCGATCCGGTCGGCCAGGGCCAGCGCCTCCTCCCGGTCGCGGCCCTCGTCGACCAACTGGTCCACCAGCCCGAGCTCGTGCGCCTCGGCCGCCTCCACACGCCGCGCCGAGAAGATCAGCTCGGCCGCCCGCGCGGCCCCGACCCGCCGCGGCAGCAGCTGCGTACCGCCGCCGCCCGGAATCACCCCGACGGACACCTCGGGCAGCCCCACCACGGCGGTACGGTCGGCCACGATCAGGTCACAGGACAGCGCCAGCTCGAAGCCGCCGCCCAGCGCGAAGCCGTGCACCGCGGCGATCGCCGGCATCGGCAGCTCCAGCACTCCGGTGTACGCGCCCCGCGTCAGCGGCCGCTGCCGCACCAGGTCCGCATCGGTGAAGGAGTTCCGCTCCTTCAGGTCGGCCCCGACGCAGAACGCCCGCTCGTGCGTCGACGTCAGGACGACCACCCGCGCGTCCTTGTCGGCGGCGAGCGCCGCGCACGCGCTCCCGATGGACCGGGCCATCTCGGTGGAGACGGCGTTCATCGCCTTGGGCCGGTCCAGCACGAGCTCCGCGACCTGCCCGTGTCGCCGCACCAGCACGAACTCCCCGAACCGCTCCTCGCTCATGACACCCTCCGGTCGACGTGTTAACGCGGGTTAACTTCCTGTGCCCCGATCATCGCAGCCGGCCCCGGCCGGGAAAAGAGCCGGCCCGGTTGTCCCCGTTCGAGTGACTTCCCGGCCGACTACCGCCGTACCGCCCGCGGGAGCGCATAGCGTGCGCTCCGCCACGGCGCATCGGGGGGCGCGCAGCGGGGAGGGATCGCGATGGCGGACACAGGGACAACGGGTATGGCAACAACCGGCACAGGAACAGCCGACACGGGAACAACCGGCACGGGAACACAGCGCACCGAAGCGGCGGGAGCGTGTGCGGAAACGTTCAGGGACGCGGATGCGACCACCGCCGTGTCCGTCCCCCGCCGCGGCCGCCACCGCCGGCCCCGCCCGCGCAAGGCCCTGCTCGCTGCCGGAGGGCTCGTCCTGGCCGCCGGTGTCATCAGCCTCGTACGCATATCTCCGGATTCCGGGGTCGGCGGCCCGGGCACCGCCGAGGCGGAACCCCGGCTGGATCCGGGCGGCGGCACCGACCGGTCGCCGGCGGACCCGGCCGCCTCCGCGGGGACCGCACCGACGGCTCCGCCCTCGGCGACCTCCGTCATGGGCGGGGTGAGCGCCACGCCCACCGCCTCACCCCTTCCGACGGACGTCCCCACGACGATCCCGACCGCCGTCACACGGACGACGCACGGCCCTACGCACGGCCCGACGCCTGCGCACACCACCCCGGCACCGGCCACGACACCCCCGGCCGCCCCGCGTCCCGACCCCACACCGACACCGGAACCCAGCCACCCCACGACCGCCCCGGCCCCGCAGCCGAGTCACGGCGGAGGTCTGTGCGTGCCGGTCATCGGGCTGTGCGTGGACGGCCTGGAGCCCAGCGCGCACCAGACCCCGCCCGCACGCAACCACCACGCAATCCGTTCATGATCTCTTCGCCGGCCGGCCATGCCCCCTGCCGGTCTGACGTCGGTGGAGTGGTGGCCGGTTGGGCAGGTGGTGGGCGGCGCGCAGTGCCGCGGCCTGCTGCTGGGCCTTCCGGGCGGCGCCGGCCGCCGGGATCGACACCGGTGCGTGCCGGGTGTTACCACCACTCAGCAGTGGACGTACTACGACAGCCGGCTGGGAGCGAGTCCGCGAAGCTGCTTCCGCGCTCCGCCGCGAGCAGGTCGACCTGCTCGCCGGCGCGGCCTCGCCGCAGCAGCTGTTGCTGGAAGGACTGGGCCGCACCAGTGACCACTGGGCGGAGGCGCTGGAGATTCTCCGCGGCGACCCGTACTACATCGACGGCGCGATCCTGCGCGAGGTCATGGCGCTGAGCCTGTCCCACCGCTGGTGCGGTCAGGCCGCGACGTGGCGATGCAGGCTCCGAAGGAAGTCGTCGTCGAGCATCTCGCGGACCTCGTCCGTGACCTGCTCGACGCCGACGACGCGGACGAGGATGCCTACGACACCTCCCGCCGGCTCGCCGAAGCGCTCGAGGCGATGCGGGCATGGGCCGTGCTGGCGGCGCTGGTGCGACGGGCGTCGACACACTCATCGCCCGATGTGCGAGAGGTCGCGGATGATTACGTCGCCGTCTTCGAGGACATCGAAGCGGCCTTGCACAGCAGATGAGCGAGCCGGGCGACTGGCGGGGAGACGGACTCCGAGGAGCACCGGGCCTGGCGGGTCGTCTTCAACGAGGACTGGACCGGCCCGGACCTCAACACCCCGTGTCCGGTGTGTGGTGTCCGTGCGCTGCACCGCTCGTACTTGCTGGAGGACACCGGCGCGAAGGTCTTCCGCGGGGTGTCCTTCAGGGGCCGCGGACGGCTGTGGGAGTGGTGCTCGACATGCCGGACGTTCGAGCACTGTCCCGACGGCTGTGTCCCCGACTGGTGGAGCGCCCCCTTCGACGTCTCGCCCGAGCTGCTGCGCCACGACCCGGGGCCCGTCGAGGAGGCGCGGAACGAGCGATGAGGGCGGGGGCGGTCGCGGAGCGCCCCGCCGCGGTCACGCGGATGCCGGCGGAACGTCCCGACGGGTGAGCAGCCACGGCTCGACCACGCCCAGGCCGCGGACCGGGCGTTGCCACATCGGCTGGAGGGCGAAGCGGTAGGTGGGGGGCTCTTCGCCCTCCTTCTCCGCCGCGGCGGCGGCCTCGGCCGCCTCCGCCTCCGAGGCGGGGGCCTCGCCGGTGCGGATGATCTCCTCGGCGAAGGCGCTGTCGACGAGGACCGCGTCGCGTGGCGCTATCGACGTCAGCCGCGAGGCGAGGTTCACCGTCGTACCGAAGACATCGCCCATCCGGGTCGTCACCGTGCCGAACGCCATGCCGACGCGCAGCTCGGGCATCGTCTCGTCGTTGGCCATGGTCTCCACCAGGCGCAGGGCGATGTCGGCGGCGGTGCCCGCGTCGTCGGCGGCGTAGAGGACTTCGTCGCCCAGCGTCTTGATGAGCCGGCCGCCGCGCGCGGCCACCAGGTCGGCGGCGGTGGTCTCGAAGGCCTCGACGAGCTCGCCGAGTTCCTCCTCCTCCATGCGGCGGGTCAGCCGTGTGAACCCGACGAGGTCGGCGAAGCCGACGGCGAGCCGCCGGTCGACCATCTCCTCGTCGTCGGCCCCCTGTACGACCCGGCCGGCCGAGGCGGCGAGCTGGCGGCGCCAGACGTAGACCAGGAACTCCTCCAGCTCGGGCAGCAGCAGCTCGACGATCGGGTACGTCACCTCGGTGCGCGTCATGCCCGGCTCGGGCGGCTCGGTCAGCCCCTCCAGGAAGGAGTCGATCTGCCACTCGGCCAGCCGGGCGGTGGTCTGCCCGGTGGACCGGGCCACCTGCACCGCCATCGCCTCGCTGAGCAGCCCCGCCTCGACGAGACCGGCGAGGCGGCGCAGGGCGAGCACGTCGGCCTCGGTCAGGGCCTTGGCCTGCCCGATGTCGGCGAAGCCCATGGCCCGCCAGAAGCGGGAGGCCAGCTCCATGGAGACACCGGCGCTGCGGGCCGCCTGGAACGGTGTGTAACGGCGCTCCGCGCCCAGGATGAGCGTTTCGAGGCGCAGGGCGAGCGGGTCTTCGCCGGCGTCGGCGGCGTGGGGTTCCTCCCGCTCGAGCGGTGTCGAGTGCGGGGGAGGGTCCACCCGGCCGTCCGCGCCCGCGCCGGAGCCCGAATCGTCGACGGTCACGCCTGCTGCCCTTCCGATCTGCCGCGGTCACGTATCGACCGGCCTCAACTCTACGGCAGGTGTGCGCCAGCTCACTCCGTCAGGTGGGGCCGACGGTGAGGTGTCCGGCGCAGGTGTGCCACCCGGCGTCCGTGCCGGGCCGCCCTGGGGGCCGCACCGTGCTCACGCAGGTCGCAGGTGCACGATGTCTCCTGCCCCGACCGGCTCCTGGACGCCGTTCTCCGTGGCCAGGATCAGCCTGCCGTCGCCGTCGATCGCCACGGCCTCGCCGACGATCGACCGGTCGCCCGGGAGCTCGGCCCGCACGACCCTTCCCAGCGTCGCGCAGCCCGCCGCGTACGTCTCCTGGAGACCGCTGGAGACCGGGTCACCCCCCGCCTCGCGCCAGCGGCCGTACCAGTCCTCCAGGGACCGCAGCACGGCCCGCAGCAGCGGATCCCGGTCCGTGCTCACGGCCCCTGCCAGCGCCAGCGAACCGGCCTGCGGCACCGGGAGCTCCTCGGCGCGGAGCGAGACGTTGATGCCGACGCCGACGACCACGCCGGCGTCCCCGGCCCGCTCCGCCAGGATCCCGCCGGTCTTGCGCTCCTCGTCACCCACGGTCACCAGGAGGTCATTGGGCCATTTGAGTGAGGTGTCCACCCCCGCCGACTGGGCAAGCCCCGTCGCCACGGCCACGCCGGTGAGCAGCGGCAGCCAGCCCCAGCGGGCCACCGGCACCTCGGCGGGGTTGAGCAGCACCGAGAAGAACAGGCCGGAGCGGGGCGGTGCCGTCCACTGGCGGTCCAGGCGGCCCCGGCCCGCCGTCTGCTCCTCGGCGACGAGCACCGCGCCCTCGGTGGCCTTCCCGGCCTCCGCGCGGGCGACCAGCTCGCTGTTGGTGGAGCCGATGCGCTGCACCACCTCCACGCCGGTCCACAGTCCGCCCTCCCGCACCAGACCTCGCAGCAGCGCGGCCGTGTTGAGGGGCGGGCGGTCCAGGTCGGACCACCGGTTGTCGTTCGCGTCTGAAGCATCTTGCGGCGTCATGCAAGCCACCCTAGGTGTGGTAAACGCCGCACTGCCGATTGATAGGCACCCCACTACGCTACGGATGAGTAACCGTCCCCCCTTTTGAGCAGGCAGGGAGCCGCATCCCGATGTCCGAGCCGGAAGAGATCGACATTCACACGACCGCGGGCAAGCTGGCGGACCTCCAGCGCCGTATCCAGGAAGCGACGCACGCCGGCTCGGAACGCGCCGTCGAGAAGCAGCACGCCAAGGGCAAGTTGACGGCCCGTGAGCGGATCGACCTGCTGCTTGACGAAGGGTCATTCGTCGAGCTCGACGAGTTCGCGCGCCACCGGTCCACCAACTTCGGCCTGGAGAAGAACCGCCCGTACGGCGACGGTGTCGTCACCGGGTACGGGACCGTCGACGGCCGTCCCGTCGCCGTCTTCTCGCAGGACTTCACCGTCTTCGGCGGCGCGCTCGGCGAGGTGTACGGCCAGAAGATCGTCAAGGTCATGGACTTCGCGCTGAAGACCGGCTGCCCGGTCATCGGCATCAACGACTCCGGCGGCGCCCGGATCCAGGAGGGCGTGGCTTCACTCGGCGCCTACGGCGAGATCTTCCGCCGCAACACCCACGCCTCGGGCGTCATCCCGCAGATCAGCCTCGTCGTGGGCCCCTGCGCGGGCGGCGCGGTCTACTCCCCCGCCATCACCGACTTCACGGTCATGGTCGACCAGACCTCGCACATGTTCATCACCGGCCCGGACGTCATCAAGACGGTCACCGGCGAGGACGTCGGCTTCGAGGAGCTGGGCGGCGCCCGCACCCACAACTCGGTCTCCGGCGTGGCGCATCACATGGCGGGCGACGAGAAGGACGCCATCGAGTACGTCAAGCAGCTGCTGTCGTACCTGCCGTCCAACAACCTCAGCGAGCCCCCGGTGTTCCCGGAGGAGGCGGACCTCGCCGTCACCGACGAGGACCGTGAGCTGGACACCATCGTCCCGGACAGCGCGAACCAGCCGTACGACATGCACACGGTGATCGAGCACATCCTGGACGACGCCGAGTTCTTCGAGACGCAGCCGCTGTTCGCACCGAACATCCTCACCGGCTTCGGCCGGGTGGAGGGGCACCCCGTCGGCATCGTCGCCAACCAGCCGATGCAGTTCGCCGGCTGCCTGGACATCCAGGCGAGCGAGAAGGCGGCCCGCTTCGTGCGGACCTGCGACGCCTTCAACATCCCGGTCCTCACGTTCGTGGACGTGCCCGGCTTCCTGCCCGGCGTCGACCAGGAGCACGACGGCATCATCCGGCGCGGCGCCAAGCTGATCTACGCGTACGCGGAGGCGACCGTCCCGCTGATCACGGTCATCACCCGCAAGGCCTTCGGCGGCGCCTACGACGTCATGGGCTCCAAGCACCTGGGTGCCGACATCAATCTGGCCTGGCCGACCGCGCAGATCGCCGTCATGGGCGCGCAGGGCGCGGTCAACATCCTGCACCGGCGGACCATCGCCGAGGCGGAGACCTCCGGAAACGGCGAGGCGACCCGTGCCCAGCTGATCCAGGAGTACGAGGACACCCTCCTCAACCCCTACATCGCGGCCGAGCGCGGCTACGTCGACTCGGTGATCATGCCGTCGGACACCCGCCGCCACGTCGTACGCGGCCTGCGTCAGCTGCGCACCAAGCGGGAATCCCTGCCTCCGAAGAAGCACGGCAACATCCCCCTCTAGGCCCCGCTGACCTTTGGAGCGGTCATGAACATCAAGGTCGTACGAGGCAACCCCACCCCGGAGGAGCTGGCCGCCGCCCTGGCGGTGGTCCGCGCCCGCGCCGCGGCGGCAGCAGCAACGCCGCCCGGCGCGCCCGGCCCGAGGGACTCCTGGTCGGACCCCGCCCGCATCGCGGCCCACCGCGTCCCGCGGCCGGGCCCGGCGTCCTGGACCCGCACCTACTGGCCGGGGTAGGCGCGGCCCCCGCGCACGTCGGTGCAATGCGGGGTGGCGATTTGAGTACCCGTACTCAGGCCGACCGACCCCGCCAAGCCCCACGCTGGTGGCATGCTGTGGTCAGATCCGGAGAACGAGCCGCCCAAAGAACTGCGCGACATGCAGGAAATGCTGCGGCGGCTCGGCCTTCTCCTCGCCCTGGCCATGCTGCTCGGGATGATCGTGATCGGTCTGAGCTAGGGCCTGTCCGGCGGATCAGGTCGCAGCAAGGAAGCGGCATCCGATCGGCGCAGGTGAGTGGGGTCTGGCGCGTCCAGCTGCAAGGCGGAGGAAGGAGTCGACGCGATGGGGGTCCCCCTGCTCGAGCGAAGCCGAGAGCTTGGGGGCGTCGGCGACTGACGACAACGCCTGGGGGTCCCCCCTGCTCGCAGAGCTTGGGGGAGGGCGTGCCAGACCCCGCGTCTGCGGCATGATCCGCCGGAAAGGACCTAGCGCAGCGACCCCGCTAACCTGACCGCATGACTGCCAACCCGCGCAGGCGAGTCGTGCTCGCCTCTCAGTCGCCCGCCCGGCTCGGACTGCTCAGGCAGGCCGGGCTCGAACCCGAGGTGATCGTCAGTGGGGTCGACGAGGACGCGATCACCGCGCCCACGCCCGCCGAGCTGGCGCTCGCCCTCGCCGAGGCGAAGGCCTCCGTGGTCGCGGCGAAGCCGGAGGTGCTGGGCGCCCTGGTGATCGGCTGCGACTCGGTGCTGGAGCTGGACGGCCAGGCGCTGGGCAAGCCCGCGGACGCCGAGGAGGCCACCGCCCGCTGGAAGGCGATGCGGGGGCGCGCGGGGACGCTCCAGACGGGGCACTGCATCTGGGACACGGCGAACAAGCGGTACGCGTCCGGGACCGCGTCCACCGTCGTGCACTTCGGCGAGCCGACGGACGCGGAGATCGCCGCCTACGTCGCCTCCGGAGAGCCGCTCTACGTCGCCGGGGCGTTCACCCTGGACGGCCGCTCGGCCCCGTTCATCAGGGGCATCGACGGCGACCACGGCAACGTGATCGGGATCAGCCTGCCCCTCGTCCGGCAGCTGCTGGCCGAACTGGGCATCGGCATCACGGAGTTGTGGGCGCCGGCGGAGTGACCTCAGCGGCGGGGGTGCCGGGGGCGGCCAGGGCCGGGACGTCGTCCTGCGGCTCCTCCGCCTCGCCCCCGCCCTTCGGCCCCTCGAGCTCGCCCTTCGGCTCCTGCGGGCCTTCCACGCCCTCCGGGGCCCCCTTGGCCTCCGGCGTGTCGCCGCCCCGGGGAGCGCCGCCGGGCGCCGTCTCCGCCGCGCCGTCCTGACGGTCGTACGTCATCAGGAGCAGCACGATCAGCCCCAGGACGACCATCATGAACACGAACGCGCTCCAGCCCACCAGCCCCCAGGTGAACGCGCCCAGCAGCCCGTGCACCACGGCGATGCTGATGAGCAGCACGCGGCCGAAGCCGGCCGGGGCGCGGTTGCGTATCGCCACGAGCAGGGCGACCAGGGCGCACAGCGCGAAGTAGAGGCCGAAGACCACCCCGCCGATCTTCGAGGAACTCGCCATCATGTCCGGGTCGAGGCCGGCCAGCGACATCTCCTGCCGGTCGACGACCACCCCCAGGAACCAGTTGAGTGCCGCGATGCCGAGCCCTTCGGCGAAGAGGACGACCGCCACGACCCACGCCACCGGTCTGCGCACCACCGGTCCCACCCACTTTCGACCGCAGCCCGAGTCCGGCTGCTGTTACCTGAAGTACGTTCGAGACATCGCGAACGCTACTAACGGGTAAACCCGGGGACAAGGGTTCTGTCACGGGCAAAGAATCATTGGGCCATTCGTAGGGACTCGACAAAGAAACCGAGTGGGCCGCGGCACGCTCTCACAGAGACCTTGACCACACGGCGGGGCTAGGGTTTCCCGGAAGGGTCCTGCGTACCGAGGTGCGACAAGGGCTTTCGCGGGTCGAGCGAGCCTCGAATCACGCTCCGTGTGGGCAAGCTCACCATTGGGGACGGGTCGAAGTGCCGTGTCGGCAGTCCCTAAACTCGGCTTGTTTCAAGGAGGGAGCCTCAATCGTGCGCAAGGTGCTCATCGCCAACCGTGGCGAAATCGCTGTCCGCGTGGCCCGGGCCTGCCGGGACGCCGGGATCGCGAGCGTGGCCGTCTACGCCGACCCGGACCGGGACGCTCTGCATGTCCGCGCCGCGGATGAGGCGTTCGCCCTGGGCGGTGACACTCCGGCCACCAGCTACCTGGACATCGCGAAGGTCCTGAACGCCGCCCGTGAGTCCGGCGCGGACGCCATCCATCCCGGATACGGCTTCCTCTCCGAGAACGCGGAGTTCGCGCAGGCGGTCCTGGACGCGGGTCTGATCTGGATCGGCCCGCCGCCGCAGGCCATCCGCGATCTGGGTGACAAGGTGGCGGCCCGTCACATCGCGCAGCGCGCCGGCGCCCCGCTGGTCGCCGGTACGCCCGACCCGGTGAGCGGCGCCGACGAGGTCGTCGCCTTCGCCGAGGAGCACGGGCTGCCGATCGCCATCAAGGCCGCCTTCGGTGGCGGTGGCCGTGGTCTGAAGGTCGCCCGGACCCTCGAAGAGGTGCCGGAGCTGTACGAGTCCGCGGTGCGCGAGGCGGTCGCCGCCTTCGGTCGCGGCGAGTGCTTCGTGGAGCGCTACCTGGACAAGCCGCGGCACGTGGAGACCCAGTGCCTGGCCGACCAGCACGGCAACGTGGTCGTCGTGTCGACGCGTGACTGCTCGCTCCAGCGCCGCCACCAGAAGCTGGTCGAGGAGGCCCCGGCGCCGTTCCTGTCCGAGGCCCAGGTCGCCGAGCTGTACTCGTCCTCGAAGGCCATCCTGAAGGAGGCCGGCTACGTCGGTGCCGGCACGGTGGAGTTCCTGGTCGGCAACGACGGCACGATCTCCTTCCTGGAGGTCAACACCCGTCTGCAGGTCGAGCACCCGGTGACCGAGGAGGTCGCCGGCATCGACCTGGTGCGCGAGATGTTCCGCATCGCCGACGGTGAGGCGCTGGGCTACGACGACCCGCAGCTGCGCGGGCACTCGTTCGAGTTCCGGATCAACGGCGAGGACCCGGGGCGCAACTTCCTGCCGGCGCCCGGCACGGTGACCCGGTTCGACGCGCCGTCGGGTCCGGGGGTGCGGCTGGACGCGGGCGTGGAGTCCGGCGCGGTGATCGGCCCGGCCTGGGACTCGCTGCTCGCCAAGCTGATCGTCACCGGCCGTACCCGCGGGGAGGCTCTGGAGCGGGCCGCCCGTGCGCTGGAGGAGTTCCAGGTCGAGGGCATGGCCACGGCGATCCCGTTCCACCGTGCGGTGGTCAGGGACCCGGCGTTCGCGCCGGAGCTGGAGGGCTCGCAGGAGCCGTTCAAGGTCCACACGCGCTGGATCGAGACCGAGTTCGTCAACGAGATCAAGCCGTTCGCGGCCCCCGCCGACACCGAGGGGGACGAGGACACCGGCCGTGAGACGGTCGTCGTCGAGGTCGGCGGCAAGCGTCTCGAGGTCTCGCTGCCCGCGTCGCTCGGCATGACCCTGGCCCGCACGGGTCTGGCGGCGGGCGCCAAGCCGAAGCGCCGCGCGGCCAAGAAGTCGGGCCCGGTCGCCTCCGGCGACACCCTCGCCTCCCCGATGCAGGGCACGATCGTCAAGATCGCGGTCGAGGAGGGCCAGGAGGTCAAGGAGGGCGACCTGGTCGTCGTCCTCGAGGCCATGAAGATGGAGCAGCCGCTGAACGCGCACAAGGCCGGCACCATCAAGGGCCTGAGCGCCGAGGTCGGCGCGTCCATCACCTCGGGCGCGGCGATCTGCGAGATCAAGGACTGATCTCCGGGTACGTGCGTCGAGGCGCCCGGCGGACCGAAGCGGTCGGTCCGCCGGGCGTCTCGCTTTCCCCGTCCCCCGAGACGGTGGTCCACCCCGTTCGGGTCTAGCCGGTGCCGTGCCGGACGATCACCGGCCCGGCCCGCCGAAGGCCACGGCCATCAGCAGGAACGACCCGACGGTGATCGGCATCAGGCTGCCCGCGTAGCCGACGGCGTTGAGCGGCATGGATACCTCGACCGCGGCCAGGTCCCATCCCGCCGAGGCCACCAGATGGCGCCGCATGCCGGAAGGGCGGAAGTCCAGGTTGCAGCAGTGGGTCCGCTGCCACTGCCGTTCCCCGGCGACATCGCTGACCCGCCATCACCGGACGGCGTCCGCCGGGATCAGCTCAAGCAGTCCGGGCAGCGCCCGCTCCTGCAACTCCGCAAGGGAGCCTGCTTCTTCCAGGTCTCGTACGAGTGTCAGCACGCGCCGCGCGTCCGTACCGCTGATCTCCATCACACGCCCCGGCGCCGCTCTCGCCTTGTGAAGAAGGTACGGCTTCGACACCTTTGCGGGAGGCTGCTCGCATGTCCTCGATGGCATTCTGGAAGCAGTCGGGGGGCGCGAGGGAAGCAGGTGGAAGGCATGGGGGGCACGACCGCGGGGGAGGCCGCAGGGGCCCGGGACACGGCGGTGCCGCCCGTGGCCCCGCGCGCCATGCGCGCCGACGCCCGCCGCAACTACGAGCGGCTGCTCACCGAGGCCCGTGACGCGTTCGCCGAGCACGGCACGGACGCGTCGCTGGAGGACGTGGCCCGCCGGGCGGGCGTGGGAATCGGCACGCTGTACCGGCACTTCCCGAACCGGCAGGCGTTGATGAGCGCGGTCTTCGAGGACGCGGTGAGCGAGCTCCTCGCCCGCTCACGCGAACTGCTCAGCGCCCCCGAGCCGTGCTCGGCGCTGGTGACCTGGCTGCGCGAGATGGTCACGCACGCGGGTGAGTACCGCGGCCTGGCACGGGCCCTGCTGTCGGTGTCCACCGACTCCGGTTCCGCGCTGGCCCGTTGCAGCACCCCGATCCACGAGGCAGGTGGCGCACTGCTGGCGCGCGCCCAGCAGTCGGGCACCGTACGCCCCGACGTCTCGATCGGCGACCTCCTCCAACTGACCCACGCCATAGCGCTGGCGGCGGAGGAGTCGCCGGGAGACCCGAACTTGGCAGACCGCTTGCTGAGGCTGACGCTACGGGGCCTCGGGGCCTGAAGGGATACAGCCGCCCTTTTCAACACCGCAAGGGCAGCCGACCCAAGGGGCGCGGGGCTGTGACATTGTGCGGCTCCGCCGCGTGGGCGCGACCAGCCCCAGACAACCCGCACCCGCGCAACAAGAGGCACCCCACGGCGAAGAGGCGCCCCTCAACGCCGCCGCAGATCCGCAACACGGGCACGCTCGGCCCCCGCCGCCTGCTCCCCCAACACCGCGGCCGAACGCAGCGCAGCGGCCCGCCGAGGCCCCGGCAGGGCCACGTCCCGACGCTGGTGACGCGCCGGGACCTGATCACCCCCCGGGCTCCCCGACGCCCCGGCCACGGCGATCTGCACCCCCTGGTCGGCAAGGGCCTGGAGTTCGGTGGCCGCGCGGTCGTCATGGGTGGGCGGCTCGTCGGTCACCAGCCGGGTGATCACATCCGTGGGCACCGTCTGGAACATGGTGTCCGTGCCGAGCTTGGTGTGGTCGGCGAGGACCACGACCTCCGCCGCGGCCTGGACGAGCGCACGGTCGACGGACGCCGACAGCATGTTGGACGTGGACAGCCCGCGCTCGGCGGTCAGACCGCTCCCGGAGAGGAAGGCCTTGGAGACCCTGAGTCCCTGGAGGGACTGCTCGGCACCGGAGCCGACGAGGGCGTAGTTGGAGCCGCGCAGGGTGCCGCCGGTCATCACGACCTCCACGCGGTTGGCGTGCGCCAGCGCCTGGGCCACCAGCAGGGAGTTGGTGACGACGGTCAGACCGGGCACCCGGGCGAGCCGGCGGGCCAGTTCCTGGGTGGTGGTCCCCGCCCCGACCACGATGGCCTCGCCCTCTTCGACGAGACCCGCGGCGAGATCGGCGATGGCCGTCTTCTCGGCGGTCGCGAGATGAGACTTCTGCGGAAAGCCGGACTCCCGCGTGAACCCGCCCGGCAATACCGCACCGCCGTGCCGGCGGTCGAGGAGTCCTTCTGCCTCCAGTGCGCGCACGTCCCGCCGTACGGTCACTTCGGAGGTCTGGACGACGCGGGCGAGCTCACGGAGCGACACGGCCCCATTCGCTCGCACCATTTCGAGGATCAATTGGCGACGTTCTGCAGCGAACACGAAACTGACAGTAACCCCAACGACCGTCTGCTTTCAGCAGTTTGCGCCGAATAACAGAAGTTGTTCGCAAGGCAGGGTAGGAAGTGGTATAGGGCCTACCCACCCCGACTATGCCGTACGCATGCTCGACAACTCCACGTGAACAGCGGGGAGTCGGTTCCGGCCGTCAGGCCTCGCCCGTCGCCTTCCGGGTGTGGAGCTGGCGGGCCACCTCGGCGATCGACCCCGAAAGGGAGGGGTACACGGTGAAGGCGTTCGCGATCTGTTCGACCGTCAGATTGTTGTCGACGGCGATCGAGATCGGGTGGATCAGTTCCGAGGCGCGCGGGGAGACCACGACACCGCCGACCACGATGCCGGTGCCAGGACGGCAGAAGATCTTCACGAAGCCGTCGCGGATGCCCTGCATCTTGGCGCGCGGGTTGCGCAGCAGCGGAAGTTTCACGACACGCGCGTCGATCTTGCCTCCGTCGACGTCGGCCTGGGTGTAACCGACGGTGGCGATCTCCGGGTCGGTGAAGACGTTGGAGGAGACGGTCTTGAGGTTGAGCGGGGTCACCGCGTCGCCCAGGAAGTGGTACATGGCGATACGTCCCTGCATGGCGGCGACGGAGGCGAGGGCGAAGACGCCCGTCACGTCACCGGCCGCGTACACGCCGGGGGCGGTGGTGCGGGAGACCTTGTCGGTCCAGATGTGGCCGGAGTCGCGGAGCTTGACGCCCGCCTCCTCCAGTCCCAGCCCGGCGCTGTTGGGGATGGCGCCGACGGCCATGAGGCAGTGCGAGCCGGTGATCACGCGGCCGTCGGCGAGGGTGACCTCCACCTTGTCGCCGACACGCTTGGCGGACTGGGCACGGGAGCGAGCCATGACGTTCATGCCGCGGCGGCGGAAGACGTCCTCCAGGACGGCGGCGGCGTCCGGGTCCTCGCCGGGCAGCACGCGGTCGCGGGAGGAGACCAGGGTGACCTTGGAGCCGAGTGCCTGGTAGGCGCCCGCGAACTCGGCGCCGGTGACACCGGAGCCGACCACGATGAGCTCCTCGGGGAGCTCGGTGAGGTCGTAGACCTGGGTCCAGTTGAGGATGCGCTCGCCGTCGGGCTGGGCGTCGGGCAGCTCGCGCGGGTGACCGCCGGTGGCGATGAGCACGGCGTCGGCGGTGAGGGTCTCCTCGGTGCCGTCGGCGGCGGTGACGACGACCTTGCGGGAGCCGTCGAGGGCCTGCATGCCCTCCAGACGGCCGCGGCCGCGCATCACCCGGGCGCCGGCCCGGGTGACGGAGGCGGTGATGTCGTGGGACTGGGCGAGGGCGAGCCGCTTCACACGGCGGTTGACCTTGCCGAGGTCCACGCCGACCACCCGGGCCGCCTGCTCCAGCGGCGGGGTGTCGTCGGCGACGATGATGCCGAGTTCCTCGTACGACGAGTCGAAGGTGGTCATCACCTCGGCCGTAGCGATAAGGGTCTTCGACGGCACGCAGTCGGTCAGTACCGACGCTCCGCCCAGACCGTCGCAGTCGACGACGGTCACCTCCGCGCCGAGCTGCGCGGCCACCAGCGCCGCTTCGTATCCGCCGGGTCCGCCACCGATGATCACGATCCGAGTCACGTACCCCATTGTCCCGCACGCTTCAAGGTGCTACTGCCCCGGGGGCGTGAGTGGTGCGCGTTCTGTTACGTCCGGGGCAAGGGAGGCTGGAGTTTCCGCTGCCGTACCCTCGATCCATGTCGCTCTACGCCGCGTACGCCGGCAATCTCGACGCGCGGCTGATGACCCGCCGCGCCCCGCACTCACCGCTGCGCGCCACCGGTTGGCTGAACGGATGGCGGCTGACCTTCGGGGGCGAGCAGCTCGGCTGGGAGGGCGCGCTCGCGACGATCGTCGAGGAGCCCGGGTCCCAGGTCTTCGTCGGGCTGTACGACATCGCCGAGATGGACGAGGAGTCCCTGGACCGCTGGGAGGGCGTGGGCCTCGGCATCTACCGTCGCGTGCGGGTGCGCGTTCACACGCTGGACGGGGAGGAGTCGGCGTGGGCGTATGCCCTGAACGGGTACGAGGGCGGTCTGCCGTCCGCCCGCTACCTCGGTGAGATCGCCGACGCGGCGGAGTCGGCCGGCGCGCCGCACGACTATGTGATGGAGCTTCGCAAGCGCCCCTGTTAGGGACTGTCGGGGCTCCAGCACCCCTTGGGCCTCATTTGTCCCAACCTTTGTTGGAAACGACAAGACAACGATCGCCATCCCGTGAGCTCTGTCATCTACGCGCGTAGGCCGGAACCGGCTACCCTCGTCCGCGTGAACGCATCTCTTCTTCCGGACGACATCCAGGGCGACCCCTATGCCGCCGCCGACGCGGCCGCCGCGCGCCTGCGCGAGCTCACGGGCGCCGAGACCCACGACGTCGCCCTCGTGATGGGCTCCGGCTGGGCTCCGGCCGTCGACGCCCTGGGCGCTCCCGACGCCGAGTTCCAGGTCACCGAGCTGCCCGGCTTCCCGCCGCCGGCGGTGGAGGGACACGGGGGCAAGGTCCGCTCGTACTCCATCGGTGACAAGCGCGCGCTGGTCTTCCTCGGCCGCACGCACTACTACGAGGGCCGGGGCGTGGCCGCCGTGGCGCACGGCGTGCGCACGGCCGTGGCCGCCGGCTGCAAGACCGTGGTGCTGACCAACGGGTGCGGCGGTCTGCGCGAGGGCATGCGGCCCGGTCAGCCCGTGCTGATCAGCGACCACATCAACCTCACGGCGACCTCGCCGATCGTCGGGGCGAACTTCGTCGACCTGACGGACCTGTACTCGCCGCGGCTGCGGGCGCTGTGCAAGGAGGTGGACCCCACCCTGGAGGAGGGCGTCTACGCGCAGTTCCCCGGGCCGCACTACGAGACGCCGGCCGAGATCCGAATGGCCCGGGTGATCGGCGCGGACCTGGTGGGCATGTCCACCGTGCTGGAGGCCATCGCGGCGCGTGAGGCCGGGGCCGAGGTCCTGGGCATCTCCCTGGTCACCAACCTCGCGGCCGGGATGACCGGCGAGCCGCTGAACCACGAGGAGGTTCTGCAGGCCGGGCGGGACAGCGCCGCGCGGATGGGCTCGCTGCTGGCACAGGTGCTCGGGCGGCTGTAGCCCCGGCTTGGCCCACCCACCCGACTCGGCAGGCCAAGAGGTGCCCCTCCCCCGGAGCACCGCCCTGGGCCCCGCCGGGGACTCCGTCCCTGCACCCCTGCGCCTCGCCTCCCGGCCCACCCGGTCGGACGGTTGATCAGGCAAAGGGAGTCTCGGGGCGGAGCCCCAGGCGTGACATCGACACACATGAGAGGTTGACCCGACGTGCACGACGATCTCATCGCCCGGGCCAAGGCGTGGCTTGCCGAGGACCCCGACGCGGAGACCCGTGACGAACTCGCCGAGCTGATCGGCGGTGGGAACGTCACCGAGCTCGCCGCGCGCTTCAGCGGCACCCTCCAGTTCGGTACCGCGGGCCTGAGAGGCGAACTGGGCGCCGGGCCCATGCGGATGAACCGGTCCGTCGTCATCAGGGCGGCCGCGGGTCTCGCCGCGTACCTGAAGAAGCAGGGCCAGGGCGACGGCCTCGTCGTCATCGGCTACGACGCCCGGCACAAGTCCGCCGACTTCGCCCGCGACACCGCCGCCGTCATGACGGGCGCCGGGCTGCGCGCCGCCGTACTCCCCCGCCCGCTCCCCACACCCGTCCTCGCCTTCGCGACAAGGCACCTCGGCGCGGTCGCCGGCGTGGAGGTCACCGCCAGCCACAACCCGCCCCGCGACAACGGCTACAAGGTCTACCTCGGCGACGGATCGCAGATCGTCCCGCCCGCCGACGCCGGGATCGCCGCCGAGATCGACGCGATCGTCTCGCTGGACGACGTCCCCCGTCCGGACGCCGGCTGGGAGACCCTCGACGACTCGGTCCTCGAGGCCTATCTCGCCCGCACCGACGCCGTACTCGCCGAGGGCTCCCCGCGCACCGCCCGCACCGTCTACACGGCGATGCACGGCGTCGGCAAGGACGTGCTCCTCGCCGCCTTCGCCCGCGCCGGATTCCCCGCGCCCGTCCTCGTCGCCGAACAGGCCGAGCCGGACCCGGACTTCCCGACCGTCGCCTTCCCCAACCCGGAGGAGCCGGGGGCGATGGACCTCTCCTTCGCCAGGGCCCGCGAGGCCGGGCCCGACCTCGTCATCGCCAACGACCCCGACGCCGACCGCTGCGCCGTCGCCGTCCGGGACGCGGGCGAGTGGCGCATGCTCCGTGGCGACGAGGTCGGCTCCCTCCTCGGTGCCCACCTCGTCCGGCGCGGCGCCCGCGGCACCTTCGCCGAGTCGATCGTCTCCTCCTCGCTGCTCGGGCGGATCGCCGAGAAGGCCGGGCTGCCGTACGAGGAGACGCTCACCGGGTTCAAGTGGATCGCCCGGGCGGAGGGCCTGCGCTACGGGTACGAGGAGGCCCTCGGCTACTGCGTCGACCCGGACGGCGTCCGCGACAAGGACGGCATCACCGCGGCGCTCCTGATCACCGAACTGGCCTCCGAGCTGAAGGAAGAGGGCCGTACGCTCCTCGACCTGCTCGACGACCTCGCCGTGGAGCACGGCCTGCACGCCACCGACCAGCTCTCGGTCCGGGTGCAGGACCTGTCGGTCATCGCCGACGCGATGCGCCGGCTCCGTGAGCGGCCGCCGACCGAGCTCGCCGGTCTGGTCATCACCAGGGCCGAGGACCTCACCAAGGGCACGGAGACGCTGCCGCCCACCGACGGGCTGCGCTACACCCTCGACGGCGCCCGCGTCATCGTCCGGCCCAGCGGCACCGAGCCCAAGCTGAAGTGCTACCTGGAGGTCGTCGTGCCGGTCGCCGCGCCCGCGGACCTGCCGGCCGCCCGTGCCCGGGCGACCGATCTGCTCGACGCCATCAAGCGGGACCTGTCCGCGGCCGCCGGCATCTGAGCCGCGGTCGTTGACGCCACGCCCGTTCCACCCGATGAGGGGCCCCTGCCCGGGGGCACCCCATCGGGTGATTTAGCGGCGACAGCTGACGCGCGCTCCGCGCCCGGCCGCGCCCCCGGGGGACGGTGAACCGGTACCGCCCGCCGAGCACCGGAGCCGCCGCCGTGTCCTCCACCGCCCCCGACACCGCCCCCCGCGGGCACATCCCGGGCAGCCGGCGCCCCCCCACCCCGACCGCCGGCCCGCCGCGGGTGGTGCGCAGTCTCCGGCTCGCGGCTCCCGCCCTCGGCGCCTTTCTCGCCGTACGGCTCACGGGGATGCTGTTCCTCGCCCTGTGGGCGCACCGCCGGCACCACGGCATCTGGCCCATGCTGGCGACGCAGTGGGACGCCCGCTGGTACCTCGGGATCGCGGACCACGGGTATACACGGGTGCTGGGCACCACGTACGACTCGAACAACCTCGCGTTCTTCCCGCTCTACCCGCTGCTGGTGAAGGCCGTCGCCGCCGTCACGCCCGGCAGCCGGGCCGGCACCGGGCTGGGCATCGCCGTCGCCGCCTCCTTCCTCGCGGCCTGGGGCGTGTTCGCGGTGGGCGAGCGGTTGCACGGCCGCCACGCAGGGATCCTGCTCACCACGCTGTGGGCCGCGTTTCCGGTCGGACTGGTGCAGTGGATGGGGTACACCGAGTCGCCGTTCACGGCGTTCGCGGCCTGGACGCTGTACGCGGTGCTCGGCCGGCGCTGGCTGTGGGCCGGTGCGGGTGCCTGTCTGGCCGGACTGACCCGGCCGACCGGTATCGCGGTGGCGGCCGCGGTCGCCGTCGCCGCGCTGCTCGCCCTGCGCCGCGGCTTCTCGGCCCGGGCGCTGGCGGGCGCCCTCCTCGCCCCGCTCGGCTGGTGCGCGTACGTCGGCTGGGTGGGCCTGCGCCTGGGCCGCTGGGGCGGTTATTTCGCCGTACAGCGGCTGTGGCACAACGAGCTGGACGGCGGCCGGGAGACCCTGCGCCGGCTGCGGGAGCTGTTCGGCCGGGACTCCACACCCGAGCTGTTCCTGATCATGGTGACCGTGACCCTGCTCGTGTCCGCCGTGTTGTTCGCGCTGTCGGTGTGGGACCGGCAGCCGTTGCCGCTGCTGGTGTTCACCGGTGTCCTGCTGACGATCGCCCTGGGCAGCGGCGGTGTCTACTTCCCGCGCGCCCGCTTTCTGCTCCCCGCCTTCCCGCTGCTGCTGCCGCTCGCCCTGCACCTGTCCCGCGCCTCCCGGCGGCACCGTGCGCTGGTGCTGACGGCGGCGGTGGCGGTCTCGGCGTACTGCGGCGCATACATGCTGCTGGTGTGGCCGAGCGCGCCCTGATCCGGACCCGCGCTCACGGCAGGCACCTCCCGAATACGGCAGCGGGACGAGCGCGGCCGTCCGGACGACCGTGAAGAGGACACCCGGCGGCGACAGCGGGCGGCGGCCGTCCCGTACCCCGTCCCAGACCGTCAAGCCGGTGGTCGGCTCACCACACCGCCAGCAGGATCGCCAGCAGCACCGCCCCGGCCACCGCGGGCGCGGCGATCTCGTAGGCCCAGCGGACCGTGACCTCGCCCTGTGCCGTCTCCGCCTGCTCGTGGCTCTCCAGGAGCTGACGGAGGTCGTCCATGACCTGGTCGGTCTGCGCGCGGGTCTGCCCGCCCGGTGCGGCGGTGTCCCGCGCCCCGCCGAAGCCGAGGCCGCCGCGCGCCGACGCCCCCGGTCTGCCGCCGCCACGTGTCTCCGCGGCGGCCCGGTCCTGGCGCCGCGTGGCCTTCTTGCGGGCCCGGAGGGAGACGGGGATGGCCCAGAGCTGGTACTTGGTGCCGGACTTGGCGACGACCTCGTTGGAGTAACCGGAGCGCAGGGAGGCGACCTCGCCCCAGGGCAGGGTGATCACGCGGAAGGGGTTGCGGATGCGCAGCCGGTCCTCGTTGGCGAACACGGCCGGGCGCAGGGTGAAGGCGACCACCAGCGGGACCAGCAGGATCAGGGTGGCCAGCGCCAGCCAGGGCGCGTGGCCGTGCCCCCTGGTCAGCGCGTCGATGCCGAGCCACAGGACGATGGCGAGCAGCATCACACCGCCCGCGATCCCCGTGGGGGAGCGGTAGATCCGGTCCCTCGCGGCGGGCACCGGAGGCTGTGGCGCGGGTGACTGGTGGTCCGGGGTCGTCATGGTCCCGATTCTGCCCGACGCCGCCGACGGTGCTCATACGTGGTCGCGGAGCACGCGATGAGCATCCGGGGGTATACAGCCGCTACGCGCGTAGATATGCTCGTCTGGTGACCATGCCCATTACTGCACCCGCTGCCCTCGCTGACGTCACCGCGTCCGACAGCACGCTGCGCCGCTTCCTCCATGGGCTGCCCGGCGTCGACGCGGTGGGCCTGGAGGCGCGCGCCGCCTCCCTCGGCACCCGCTCCATCAAAACCACCGCGAAGGCGTACGCCATCGACCTCGCCATCTCGATGGTCGACCTGACGACGCTGGAAGGCGCGGACACCCCGGGCAAGGTCCGGGCGCTCGGCGCCAAGGCGGTCCACCCCGACCCGACGGACCGTACGACCCCGACGACGGCGGCCGTGTGCGTCTACCCCGACATGGTGGCAGTCGCCAAGGAGGCCGTCGCCGGTTCCGGCGTCAAGGTCGCCTCGGTCGCCACCGCCTTCCCGGCCGGCCGCGCCGCCCTGGACGTGAAGCTGGCCGACGTGCGAGACGCCGTCGCCGCGGGCGCCGACGAGATCGACATGGTCATCGACCGCGGGGCGTTCCTCGCGGGCCACTACATGAAGGTGTACGACGAGATCGTCGCCGTGAAGGAGACCTGCGGGACGTCCGCCCGTCTGAAGGTCATCTTCGAGACCGGCGAGCTGTCCACGTACGACAACATCCGGCGGGCGAGCTGGCTCGGGATGCTGGCCGGGGCCGACTTCATCAAGACCTCGACCGGCAAGGTCGGCGTCAACGCGACCCCCGCGAACACCCTCCTCATGCTGGAGGCCGTCCGCGACTTCCGCGCCCAGACCGGCATCCAGGTCGGCGTGAAGCCCGCCGGCGGCATCCGCACGTCCAAGGACGCCATCAAGTTCCTGGTCCTGGTCAACGAGACCGCGGGCGAGGACTGGCTGGACAACCACTGGTTCCGGTTCGGCGCCTCCTCGCTGCTGAACGACCTGCTGATGCAGCGCCAGAAGCTGGCCACCGGCCGCTACTCCGGCCCCGACTACGTGACGGTGGACTGATCCCCCATGGCTTTCGATTACGCACCCGCACCCGAGTCCCGCTCGGTCGTCGACATCGCGCCCTCGTACGGCCTGTTCATCGACGGCGAGTTCACCGAGGCCGCCGACGGCAAGGTCTTCAAGACGGTCAGCCCGTCGACCGAGGAGGTTCTCTCCGAGGTCGCCCAGGCCGGCGAGGCCGACGTCGACCGCGCGGTCAGGGCCGCCCGCAAGGCGTTCGAGAAGTGGTCCGCGCTGCCCGGCTCCGAGCGCGCCAAGTACCTGTTCCGCATCGCGCGGATCATCCAGGAGCGCAGCCGCGAGCTGGCCGTCCTGGAGACGCTGGACAACGGCAAGCCGATCAAGGAGACCCGCGACGCCGACCTCCCCCTGGTCGCCGCGCACTTCTTCTACTACGCGGGCTGGGCGGACAAGCTCGACTACGCCGGGTTCGGCCGGAGGACGACAAATGGGCACAGCGGGGCGAACCCGCGGCCGCTGGGCGTGGCCGGCCAGGTCATCCCCTGGAACTTCCCGCTCCTGATGCTGGCGTGGAAGATCGCCCCGGCGCTGGCGACCGGCAACACGGTCGTCCTCAAGCCGGCCGAGACCACCCCCCTCTCGGCGCTGTTCTTCGCGGACATCTGCCGCCAGGCGGGCCTGCCCAAGGGCGTCGTCAACATCCTTCCGGGCTACGGCGACGCGGGTGCCGCGCTCGTCGCGCACCCGGACGTCAACAAGGTCGCCTTCACCGGCTCCACGGCCGTCGGCAAGGAGATCGCCCGCACGGTCGCCGGCACCCGCAAGAAGCTCACCCTCGAACTGGGCGGCAAGGGCGCCAACATCGTCTTCGACGACGCCCCGATCGACCAGGCCGTCGAGGGCATCGTGACCGGCATCTTCTTCAACCAGGGCCAGGTGTGCTGCGCGGGCAGCCGTCTCCTCGTCCAGGAGTCGGTCCACGACGAGCTGCTGGAGTCCCTGAAGCGCCGCCTGTCCACGCTGCGCCTCGGCGACCCGCTGGACAAGAACACCGACATCGGCGCGATCAACTCCGCCGAGCAGCTCTCCCGCATCACCTCGCTCGCCGAGCAGGGCGAGGCGGAGGGCGCCGAGCGCTGGTCCCCAGCCTGTGAACTGCCGACCTCCGGCTACTGGTTCGCCCCGACGCTGTTCACGAACGTCACCCAGGCGCACACCATCGCCCGCGACGAGATCTTCGGCCCGGTGCTGTCGGTCCTCACCTTCCGTACGCCCGACGAGGCCGTGGCCAAGGCCAACAACACGCAGTACGGCCTGTCGGCGGGCATCTGGACGGAGAAGGGTTCGCGGATCCTCGCCGTGGCCGGCAAGCTCCGTGCGGGCGTCGTCTGGTCCAACACGTTCAACAAGTTCGACCCGACCTCGCCCTTCGGCGGCTACAAGGAGTCGGGCTTCGGCCGCGAGGGCGGCCGCCACGGCCTGGAGGCGTACCTCGATGTCTGACAAGACCGAAAAGACTGAGCGACTCTCCGTCTTCAAGACCTACAAGCTGTACGTCGGCGGGAAGTTCCCGCGTTCCGAGAGCGGCCGGGTGTACGAGGTGACGGACTCGAAGGGCAACTGGCTGGCGAACGCGCCGCTTGCGTCGCGCAAGGACGCCCGTGACGCGGTGGTCACCGCGCGCAAGGCGTTCGGGGCGTGGTCGGGCGCGACGGCGTACAACCGGGGTCAGATCCTCTACCGCGTCGCGGAGATGCTGGAGGGCCGCAAGGAGCAGTTCGTCCGGGAGGTCGCCGACGGCGAGGGTCTGTCCAAGTCCAAGGCCGCGGCCCAGGTGGACGCCGCGATCGACCGCTGGGTCTGGTACGCGGGCTGGACCGACAAGATCGCCCAGGTCGTGGGCGGCGGCAACCCGGTCGCGGGCCCGTTCTTCAACCTCTCCTCTCCCGAGCCGACGGGTGTGGTCGCCGTACTTGCGCCGCAGGAGTCGTCCTTCCTCGGTCTGGTCTCGGTGACCGCCCCGGTGATCGCGACCGGCAACACGGCGGTCGTGATCGCGAGCGAGAAGTCCCCGCTTCCGGCGCTGTCCCTGGGCGAGGTGCTGGCCACCTCCGACCTGCCCGGCGGTGTCGTCAACGTGCTCTCCGGCCGTACGGCGGAGATCGCGGCGCCCCTCGCCGCGCACCAGGACGTCAACGCGATCGACCTCGCGGGCGCCGACGAGGTGCTGGCGAAGGAGCTGGAGATCGCGGCGGCCGACAACCTGAAGCGCGTTCTTCGTCCACAGCCTGTGGATTATTCGGCGACGCCGGGCATCGACCGTATGACGGCGTTCCTGGAGACGAAGACCGTCTGGCACCCGACCGGGTCGCTGGGCGCCTCGGGCTCGTCGTACTGAGCCCGGACACAGACCGAGAGCCGCGCCGCCCCTCCGTCCGGGGGCGGCGCGGCTCTCCTCGTGACGGCGGGCGTCAGCCCAGTCCGCCCAGCAGCTTCGCCGCCTGCCCCACCACGGGCACCGCACCGAGGGACTGCGCCTGCGCCACCGGCCCGGTCAGGGCCTTGGAGGTGATGGGCCTGAAGTCGGCGAGCTGGGTGCCGACTCCGTTGTCGAGCGGGTCGGCTCCGGTGCCCGCGAGGGGGTTCGGCTTGAGGCCGGCGACCGGACCGAGGGCGTAGCCCAGCGTGCCGGTCAGGCTCTGCGTGCCCGCCGCCGGGTCGACGCTGCCGAGCGAGGTGGACCGCGACGGCATGTCGACGAGCGGGCCGGCGGCGGACGCCGTCGCCGCGCCCGCCCCCAGGGCCGCTCCGGCGGTCGCGAGCGCGATCAGGGCGCGCCGCGCGGTCGGGTTGTGGGTGGACGCGTGTCGGGCCATTTCTGGTGCCGCCTTCCGGTGCACAAGGTAATCGAGTCGACACAAAGGGTAGTTGAGGTGCGAGGCACACTCAAAAGCCGACCCATGCCGATTCACGCCACACCGGCAGCAATTGAGGCGCAACGAACTCCCCGAAGCCGACCCGCAGCAGAGCCGTACGCGCCACGACCGCGGCTGCCGAATCCGCCCCCTGCGCACGGTGATCTCACGGGCACGAGGGGAAGTGTTGTGTGACGCACGCGCCAAAGCCGACCCGTGGGGTCGGCAGGAGGCTCGCCATACGTCAAACTGGTGTTCCGTGAGCATTCATCCCCCGTCTCCCGCCCGTGTCGTGCTGCTGTGCGGCCCCTCGGGCTCGGGCAAGTCACTCGTCGCCGCCCGTTCCGGGCTCCCCGTGCTGCGCCTCGACGACTTCTACAAGGAGGGCGACGACCCGACGCTGCCGCTGGTGGAGGGGAGTTCGGACATCGACTGGGACCACCCGCTGTCATGGGACGCGGACGTCGCGGTCGAGGCCATCGCCCGGCTGTGCGCGACGGGGTCGACGACCGTACCGGTGTACGACATCTCGCTGAGCGCGCGGACCGGCGAGGAGTCGCTGTGCATCGACCGCACCCCGCTGTTCATCGCGGAGGGCATCTTCGCCGCCGAGATCGTGGCGCGCTGTGGTGAGCTGGGCATCCTGGCCGACGCCCTGTGTCTGAACCGCGGGCCGTTCACCACCTTCCGGCGCCGCTTCCTGCGGGACCTGAAGGAGGGCCGCAAGTCGGTGCCGTTCCTGCTGCGCCGTGGCTGGCGGCTGATGCGCGCGGAGCGGTCGATCGTCGCCCGCCAGGTGTCGCTGGGCGCCCACTCCTGCGACCGTGACGAGGCACTGGGCAGGCTGGCGGCCGCGGCGGCGGGCCGTCAGGTACGGGCGGCGCAGACGGCGGCCTAGCCGAGCGCAGGAGCCGTACACACGGAAACGGGACTGGACGGACCCCCCGGCCCTCCAGTCCCGCTTTCCTGCGCTCCCCCGCGTCCCCCGTGGTGGAGCTCCCCCGTACTTCCCCCGTGAGTCCCCCCGGACCCCCGTTTCCCCCGTCGAGCCCATGAGCGGCCTCCGGCCGCGGGCTCCGACCTTCAGGCGACCAGCTCGCCGAAGGCGTTCTCCTCGTCGCGGCCGAAGCTGAGGACCTCGTCCTCGCGCAGCCGGCGGAGCGACCGCCAGATGCTGGACTTCACCGTGCCGACACTGATGTCGAGGATCTCCGCGATCTCCGGGTCCGTGCGGCCCTCGTAGTAACGGAGGACCAGCATGGTGCGCTGGAGTTCGGGCAGCCGGGCCAGCGCCTGCCACAGGACCGCGCGCAGTTCCGTGCCGCGCATCGCGTCCGTGTCACCGGGCGTCTCCGGCAGTTCCTCGGTCGGGTACTCGTTGAGCTTGCGGCGCCGCCAGGCGCTGATGTGCAGGTTCGTCATGGTGCGGCGGAGGTATCCGCCGACCGCCGCCTTGTCACTGATCCGGTCCCACGCCTTGTAGGTCGAGAACAGCGCGCTCTGCAGCAGGTCCTCGGCCTCGAAGCGGTCACCGGTCAGGTGGTAGGCGGTCGCGTACAGGGAGGCGCGGCGCTCCTGGACGTAGGCGGTGAACTCCGCCTCCGTCAGCGAGCGGCGCTCCCCCGTGTCCTCCCTGTACGCGGTTCCCCCGTGGGCCCCCGTGACCCCCGTGTTGCTTCCCCCCGTGCGAGCGTCAACCACCGACATGTACGTGGTGTGCTGACGCCCGGTGCCGCGAGCGCACCCCCGCCCGCTCACGGCACCGGACTTCTCGGAACCCCGGTTCACGTCGTGCAGCCGCGTGATCACTGCGCTGGTGCTCATGCTGTGCAGCGTGTTCATCTCGCGCCCCCCGTCGTGGACTTCCGGTGTTCGGTCTTGCTTCGGCTTGCTTCCTTGCCTGTGCCGAAAAGCTTGCCCGGGGACCTTCATGGCCGTGTCCGCCGACTGTCACAGACCTGTCACAGGGGTCGGCCACAGGGGAATCACGGAATGTGCACAGGTGGTGGCGGTAGCGCGATTCCGGGCAGCTCCCGGCCCCACAGCTCGTACGAAAGCCCCTCCATGGGCCAGAATGAGCCCCGTGCCTTCCCTGTTGCTGATCGAGGACGACGACGCCATCCGCACGGCCCTGGAGCTCTCACTGACGCGCCAGGGACACCGTGTGGCCACCGCTGCCACCGGTGAGGACGGACTGAAACTGCTGCGTGAGCAGCGACCGGATCTGATCGTGCTGGACGTGATGCTGCCCGGCATCGACGGGTTCGAGGTGTGCCGGCGTATCCGGCGCACGGACCAGCTGCCGATCATTCTGCTGACCGCGCGCAGCGACGACATCGACGTGGTGGTCGGGCTGGAGTCCGGCGCCGACGACTATGTCGTCAAGCCCGTGCAGGGCCGTGTGCTGGACGCCCGCATCCGGGCCGTGCTGCGGCGCGGGGAACGGGAGTCGAGCGACTCGGCGACCTTCGGCAGCCTCGTCATCGACCGCTCGGCGATGACCGTGACCAAGAACGGCGAGGACCTGCAGCTCACACCGACCGAGCTGCGGCTGCTCCTGGAGCTGAGCCGGCGGCCCGGACAGGCGCTGTCCCGGCAGCAGTTGCTGCGGCTGGTGTGGGAGCACGACTACCTGGGTGACTCCCGGCTGGTGGACGCGTGCGTGCAGCGGCTGCGCGCCAAGGTGGAGGACGTGCCGTCGTCCCCGACGCTGATCCGTACCGTGCGTGGTGTCGGCTACCGCCTGGACACTCCTCAGTGACGGACGCGCAAGGGGGTATCCGCGGCTGGGCCGCGGGTCGCAAGGGAACCGTGTCACGGCTGCGCTTCACCAGTCTGCGGCTGCGTCTGGTCGTGGTCTTCGGGCTGGTGGCGCTGACGGCCGCCGTGTCGGCGTCGGGCATCGCCTACTGGCTCAACCGGGAGGCCGTGCTCACCCGCACCCAGGACGCGGTGCTGCGCGACTTCCAGCAGGAGATGCAGAACCGCGCGGGCGCGCTGCCCGTGCACCCCACCCAGGACGAACTGCAGCGCACCGCGGGCCAGATGGCCAACAGCAGCCAGCGCTTCAGCGTGCTGCTGGTCGGCGAGGACGCGAACGGCAACACGGTGTACGGCAACTCCGGCGGCCTGAACGGGTTCGCGCTGGAGGAGGTGCCCAAGTCGCTGCGCGCCGCGGTGAACAAGCAGCAGGAGGTGACCGGCAGCAACAAGTCGCCGTACCACCTGTACTGGCAGCGGATCGTCGAGCGCGGCACCCCGTATCTGGTGGCCGGCACGAAGGTGATCGGCGGCGGTCCCACCGGCTACATGGTGAAGTCCCTGGAGCCGGAGGCGAAGGACCTCAACTCCCTCGCCTGGTCGCTCGGTATCGCCACCGGGCTCGCGCTGATCGGCTCGGCGCTGCTCGCGCAGGCCGCCGCGACGACCGTGCTCAAGCCGGTCCACCGGCTCGGGGTGGCCGCCCGGCGGCTCGGCGAGGGCAAGCTCGACACCCGGCTCAGGGTGTCGGGCACCGACGAACTCGCGGATCTGTCGCGGACGTTCAACAACGCGGCCGAGGCGCTGGAGAAGCGGGTCGACGACATGGCCGCTCGGGACGAGGCGTCCCGGCGCTTCGTCGCCGACATGAGCCACGAACTCCGTACGCCGCTCACCGCCATCACCGCCGTCACGGAGGTGCTGGAGGAGGAGCTGGACTCGGAGGCCGGGAGCATGGACCCGATGATCGAGCCCGCCGTACGGCTGGTGGTGAGCGAGACCCGGCGGCTGAACGACCTCGTCGAGAACCTGATGGAGGTCACCCGCTTCGACGCGGGCACCGCCCGGCTGGTCCTGGACGACGTCGACATCGCCGACCAGATCACCGCCTGCATCGACGCCCGTGCCTGGCTGGACGCGGTGGAACTGGACGCCGAGCGCGGCATCCACGCCCGCCTCGACCCACGGCGCCTGGACGTCATCCTCGCCAACCTGATCGGCAACGCGCTCAAGCACGGCGGGTCGCCCGTGCGGGTGTCGGTGCGCATCGCCGACGACGAGCTGGTCATCGCCGTACGGGACCACGGCCCCGGCATCCCCGAGGACGTCCTGCCGCACGTCTTCGACCGCTTCTACAAGGCGAGTGCCTCCCGTCCGCGCTCCGAGGGCAGCGGCCTCGGCCTGTCCATCGCCCTGGAGAACGCCCATATCCACGGCGGCGAGATCACCGCCGCCAACTCGCCCGAGGGCGGCGCGGTGTTCACGCTGCGGCTGCCCAGGGACGCCTCGCGGCTCACCGAGGAGAACGACGACAAGGGCGGCCCGTCCGACGGTTCCAAGGAAGGGGCGTCATGAACGCTCGACGCCTGCTGGCGCTCCCGCTCCTCGCCGCCGTGCTCACCGGGTGCGGCATCCGGGCCACCGAGGTGCCGACCGACTTCGGCGCGGCGCCCTCGCGGGTGCCGTGCTCGCTGGCCGAGCCGGATCTGTCGGCCCAGTCCTCCCGGGGCGTGCCCGTGCAGGTCTTCCTGCTGTGCCGGGCGTCGCTGGTGACCGTGGACCGGTCGGTGCGCGTCCCGGACGGTACGCCCGACGCCAAGCGGCGGGTGATCGTGGCACAGGGCCTGCTGGACCAGCTCGCCGAGTCGCCCTCGCCCAGTGAGCGGGACGCGGGGTACACGACGTACGTCCACGGCGGGATGAGCGTGAGCGGCCCGCGCCCCAGGGACCCCGAGGACACGCTGCGGCTGAGCACGGCACCGCAGGAGCTCACTTCGTACGCCCTCGCCCAGATCGTCTGCACGTTCTCGGACTCGGCGGCGGCCGAGGGCGACGGCTCGGTGATCCTGGGCGGGCCGGGCAACGAGCCGCTGCGACGGTACGAGTGCACCGACGACGTCCGGTCCCGGCCGGGCAGCACGGAGCCGCCCTCCAGCGAGGTGACGGCGGGCTGACGGCCGGCCGAACCCCTGGTGTGTGGGAGGCCTCATGCACGCACGCGTGACGGATCCGGAACCGATCGTGCACACGGGCGCGTCTTGGGGGGCGTGCAGCGTCAAGGCTCCATCGGCGGCAGTGCCGCGATCCGCATCCGTACGACGGGAGGTGTCCTCCTCGTCGCACACCTCGCATTCGTCGCCTGGCTCATGTTGCGGCCGCTGGACGTCCCCTGGGTGATGCCCGCCAATCTGCGCCCGCTCGCCGGCATCCGGGCCGACCTGGCGCTGGGCTGGCCGGAGGCGGCCAGACGGATCGGCGAGGGCCTGGGGCTGCTGGCGCCGCTGGGCGTGCTGCTGCCGATGGCCCACGGCAGGCTCACCGTCTCCCCGCTCGCCTCCCTGATCCGTACGGCGGCCGCGGGCGCCCTGATCTCCCTGGGCATCGCCCTGCTGCAGACCGGCGTGCCGGGCCGGGTCGTGGACGTCGACTCGCTCCTGCTGAACACGGCGGGCGTGGCACTGGCCCACCTCGCCGTCGTCCCGGCGGGCCGCTCCTGGCTCCGCCGCAGGGACAAGCGGACGAGCCACACGGCAGCCCCCCAGGAGGAGGCACCTCAGGGTCGCACCCCGACGATTCCCAGGGTCGGCATCGCACCCTAGAGCGACGCCGATTCCGCTCGGGCTCCGTAACGTTGCAGACAGATGGGCAGCCAACCGGCCCACACCGACCAACAGCCAGGGCCCACCAACGCCCCCTTTCCCAACGCGCCGGCCGCGAGGGAACCGAAGGGGTGCGCCGGTGTCGAGAGGGCGTGGGCGTCCCCCCTGCTCGAACGAAGTTGAGAGCTTGGGGGAGCGCGGAGGCCCGAAGGGCCGAGCACGACCGGGCTCTCGACACCGGCACAAGGCGCCCGCAGGCGACCGAGCCATCAAAGGAGCGCGACATGTCTGCACTCGCCCGCCCCACCCAAGGCCGCATGATCGGCGGAGTCTGCGCCGCGCTGGCACGGCGCTTCGGTACCTCCGCGACGACGATGCGGGTGATCTTCCTGGTGTCCTGCCTGCTGCCGGGCCCGCAGTTCCTGCTCTACATAGCGCTGTGGATCCTGTTCCCGTCGGAGGAGAAGGCACGGACGGCCTGGTGAGCCCCCTTCTGCCCCGCACACGCCGTTGGGGCGCCCCGGAGCTCCGGGGCGCCCCAACGGCGTGTGGGGATTCGGGTCAGCCGAGCGGGATCCCGTTCACCGGCAGGCCGTGCGTGGGCAGTCCCTGCAGCGGCAGACCGCCGAGGAGACCCTTGACCGGCGCGGTGGGGCCCTGGGCGAGCACCTTCTCGGCGGCCGGCTGGGCGGCGGCCAGGCCCGTGCCGACCACGGCCTGCCCCTGGGTGAGCGCCTCACCGGCACCGGGCAGTGCCTTGCCGACGTTCTCGGCCGGCAGCGTCTTGGTGACGCCGTCCAGGGCCTGGGTGGCGTCCGGGACGGCCGGGGCCGCGTTGGCCGCGCCGGCGCCTACGGCAGCGAAGGCGGCACCGAGGGCGGCGACACCGAGGGTCTTGGCAGCAGACTGCTTCATGGTGAATGCGTCCTTGAATGCGATGACGGGGAATCAATAACGTTCTGAGCGGTCCACGACCGTAAACAGGCCGGGCCGCCCGCCGCAAACACCGAAATGCGGACGGATTGTGAAGCCCGTCCGCATTCCGTGCACCCCGTCCGCCTTCGATCAGCCCTCGGAATCGACAGAACCGCTGGTGGAAGCGGTCTGCCGGAACAGCCATTCGGATTTCAGCTCGGCATATCCGGGCTTGATGACGTCATTGATCATGGCCAGCCGTTCATCGAAAGGAATGAACGCTGATTTCATCGCATTGACGGAGAACCACTGCATGTCGTCGAGCGTGTAACCGAATGCTTCGACGAGGTGCTCGAATTCCCGGCTCATGCTGGTGTGGGACATCAGACGGTTGTCCGTGTTCACGGTGGCCCGGAAGTGCAGCCGGCGCAGCAGCCCGATCGGGTGTTCGGCGTACGAGGCCGCGGCCCCGGTCTGCAGGTTGGAGCTCGGGCACATCTCCAGCGGGATGCGCTTGTCCCGTACGTACGAGGCGAGCCGCCCGAGCTTCACCGAGCCGTCCTCGTGGACCTGGATGTCGTCGATGATGCGCACCCCGTGCCCCAGCCGGTCGGCGCCGCACCACTGGAGGGCCTGCCAGATGGACGGCAGTCCGAAGGCCTCACCGGCGTGGATGGTGAAGTGGTTGTTCTCGCGCTTGAGGTACTCGAACGCGTCGAGGTGCCGGGTGGGCGGGTAGCCGGCCTCGGCTCCCGCGATGTCGAAGCCGACGACGCCCAGGTCGCGGTAGCGGTTGGCGAGTTCCGCGATCTCCAGGGCGCGGGCCGCGTGCCGCATGGCGGTGAGCAGGGCGCCGACCCGGATGCGGTGGCCGCTCTCCCGGGCGAGCCGCTCGCCCTGCCGGAAGCCCTCGTTGACGGCCTCGACGACCTCTTCGAGGCCGAGCCCGCCCTCCAGGTGCTGTTCGGGCGCGTAGCGCACCTCGGCGTAGACGACCCCGTCCTCGGCGAGGTCCTCGGCGCACTCGCGGGCGACCCGGATCAGCGCGTCGCGGGTCTGCATCACACCGACGGTGTGCGAGAAGGTCTCCAGGTACCGCTCCAGGGAGCCGGAGTCGGCCGCGTCTCGGAACCAGACGCCGAGCTTGTCGGGATCGGTCTCGGGGAGCTGGGAGTAGCCCGTTTCCCGGGCCAGTTCGACGATGGTCCCGGGACGGAGACCGCCGTCGAGATGATCGTGCAGCACAACCTTGGGCGCCCGGCGGATCTGGTCCGGCGTCGGGATGGTCCCAGTCTGGGCAGTCTGGCTCGTCATTTCCGCACTCTAACGCCTACGCGCGTAGACGGCTCGGTGTACGAATTCGTCGATACGTAACGGTGACCCCACGGACGGGTCGCGTACACCCGTGCTTCTGACACTGTTCTGTCATGGCACAGCAATCGGCGCCGGTGCGAACGGCCAGGCTGGGAAAGGCAGTCGGCCAGGAGCCGACGGCGGTCAGCGGGGTGGTGCTGCTGCTCCCCGGCGGTGAGGAGGTCTCGGCCAGAAGGCCGTCCTCCGTATGGGCGACGGCCTCCGTCCGCTCCCTGGGCAGGACACTCGCGCGCGCGGGGCGCGGCGAGGGGCTGGCCACCCATGTCGTCCACTACCGCTATCGCGGCTGGAACGGCAGCGAGGCGCACCTGGCGGCGGACGCGGCCTGGGCCGTGGACGAGGTCCTGCGGCGTTACGGCGACGTCCCCGTGTGCCTGGTGGGCGTGGGGATGGGCGGCCGGGCGGCGCTGCGCGCGAGCGGGCACGAGGCGGTGAACTCCGTGGTGGCGATCGCCCCCTGGCTGCCGGAGGACGATGTCGCGGCCGCGCCGGAGCCGGTGAAGCAGCTCGTGGGACGCCGGGTGCTGATCGTGCACGGCACCAATGACGAGCGGACCGATCCCGAGCTGTCCTTCCGGCTGGCGGCGCGGGCGAAGAAGGCGAACCGGGAGGTGTGCCGGTTCGAGGTGCATGCGGACGGACACGCGTTGCACCAGTACCGCGACGAGGTCCACGCGCTCGCCTCGGACTTCGTGATGGGTGCGCTGTTCGGGCATCCGCTCTCCCGCCCGGTGGAGGACGCGCTGGCCGCTCCGCCGCCCCTGGGGCTGCGGATGCCGCTGGCGGTGGGGTTCGGGCGTTCGCTGCACCGGGCGTGACGTTCAGGCGAGCAGATTCCCCCGCTTCGATAGCAGGAACTTCTTGAACGCGGCGACCGGCGGTGTATCCGGATGGCCGTCGAGCCATGCCACGCCGATCTCCCGTACCGCCCGCGGCGCCGTGACCGTGAGCTCCACGACCCCCGGGCGGGGGAAGGGCGGCGGGGGCAGCAGGGCGACGCCGAGCCCTGCCGCGACCAGACCGCGCAGGGTCTCCGCCTCCTCGCCCTCGAAGGCGACCTTCGGCTTGAAGCCGGCCTCCCGGCACAGGTCGTCGGTGATGCGGCGCAGACCGTAGCCGGGCTCCAGGGTGACGAAGGTTTCGTCGGCGGCCTCGGCGAGGCGGATGCGTCTGCGGCCGGACAGGGGGTGGTCGGCGGGGACGACCAGACGGAGCTTCTGCTCGTCGAGGCGGCGGGCCACCAGGTCGGGGGCGTCCGGGACCGGGGAGGTCAGACAGAGGTCGAGTTCGCCCGCCCGCAGGCCTTCGAGCATCGCCTCGCCGTAGTTCTGGACGAGGCTGAAACGGACGCGCGGATGGTCGGCGCGGAAGGCGTGGAGAAGGCCGGGGACCGTCTCGGCGCCCATGGTGTGCAGAAAGCCGAAGGCGACCTTGCCGGTGGCCGGGTCCGCGTCGGCGCGCACCTCGTCGGCCGCGCGCTCGATCTCCGCGAGGGCGCGTTCGACGGAGGTGAGGAAGGTGCGGCCGGCCGGGGTGAGGGAGACCGTGCGGCCGCGGCGGGCGAACAGGTCGACGCCGAGGTCGCGCTCCAGGCGGACCATGGCCCGGGACAGGGTCGACTGCGGGACCTGGGTCTCCTGCGCGGCCCGGGTGACGTGCTCGGTGCGGGCGACCGCGGCGAAGTAGGCGAGGCGCGGGGCGAGCAGCCGCGCCATGTCGGCCGTGTCTTCTGTGTCACTGGACGGTGACAGGCGGGGCTGTGACCTCTGCTGATGCACCATGGGAACGATTATGACGAGTCCATGCATTGGACGGATGAGTCGGGGCGTACGTAGCTTCGAGGCATGTCTCCCGCCAGTACCGGGGCGTCCACCGCCGTGGGCGCCGTCCCGTCCGTCTCCGCTCCCGACTCCCGTATGGCCCCGGGCGGCCCCGGCTACCGCCGGATGAGCCTCGCCCTCTTCCTCGCCGGTGTCGCGACCTTCGCGCTCCTCTACTCCACGCAGGCGCTGCTGCCGCTGATCTCCGGCGAGTTCGGGGTGGCGGCGAGCGAGGCGAGCTGGACGGTGGCCGCCGCGACGGGCGGTCTGGCGCTGTTCGTCCTGCCGATGAGCGCGCTGTCGGAGCGCTTCGGCCGCCGTACGGTCATGACGGCCTCGCTGGCGGTCGCGGTGTCCGTCGGCCTGCTGGTCCCCTTCGCGCCCTCGATCGGCGCGCTGGTGGTGCTGCGGGCGGTCCAGGGCGCGGCGCTGGCCGGGCTGCCGGCGTCGGCGACGGCGTACCTGGCCGAGGAGGTCCGGCCGAATGCCCTGATCACGGCGATCGGGCTGTTCGTCGCGGGCAACAGCGTCGGCGGGATGAGCGGCCGGGTCATCACCGGCTGGGTGGCGCAGGAGTGGGGCTGGCGGGTGGCCGTCTCGGTGATCGGCGCGATCGCGGTCGGCTGCGCGGTGGCCTTCCGTCTGCTGCTGCCGGCTCCGCGGCACTTCAAGGCGGGCTCGCTGCGCCCGCGCGTCCTCGCCCGCACGGTCCGCGACCATCTGTCCGACCCGCTGCTGCGTCGGCTGTATGCGATCGGCGCGCTGTTCATGACGGTGTTCGGCGGTGTGTACACGGTGATCGGCTACCGCCTGACGGAGGAGCCGTTCGGGCTGCCGCAGGGCATCGTCGGCTCTGTCTTCCTGGTGTATCTGGTCGGCACGGTCTCGGCGTCGACGGCGGGGCGACTGGTCGGCCGCCTGGGCCGCCGGGGCGCGCTCTATCTGGCCGCCGGCACGACGGCCACGGGACTGCTGCTGTCCCTGGCCGACTCGCTCCCGCTGGTCCTGCTGGGCCTGGTCCTGATCACGGCGGGCTTCTTCGCGGGCCACGCGGTGGCGTCCTCGGCGGTCAGCAGGACGGCCACCCGCGGCCGCGCCCAGGCCGCCGCCCTCTACCAGTCCGCGTACTACATCGGCTCCAGCACCGGCAGCACGGTGGGCGCGATCGCCTTCCACGCGAGCGGCTGGGCGGGGACGGTCGGCGTCGGTGTCCTTGCGGTGCTCGGCGTCGTGACGATCACGGTGCTCGGCTCACGGGCGGCGCGGGTTGCGGCGCGCAGGGAAGTCGTCGCCGCGCACTGAACCGTCCGCTCCGCGTTCCGGCTGACGGTGATGGCCGCGCAACAGGACATCACCGTCGTCGTGGCCGAACCGGCCTGCACCCCGAAGTGGGGCGCGCCCAGCACTGGTCAGCCCCTCACCACCCCGCCCCACTGGATCACTCACCACGACGCTGCGGCCGGTGGCGATCGGACGACGCGCCCTCGGGCACCTGCTTCCTTCGCTCCGGGGGCCATTGTCAGTGGGCTGCGGTAGCTTCCGAAGTGCTGGGAGCGCAAAGGCGCGTCACAGGAACGGCCACAGGGGTGGGTGGACGATGGGCAACGGCACGGCGACGACGGACCTCGACGTCGCACTGGAGAAGCACCGCACCGAGCTGACCGGCTACTGCTACCGCATGCTCGGCTCCGCCTTCGAGGCCGAGGACGCGGTGCAGGACACCCTGGTCCGGGCCTGGCGGAGCTACGACAAGTTCGAGGGCCGCTCCAGCCTCCGCTCCTGGCTGTACCGGATCGCGACGAACGTCTGCCTGGACATGCTGACGGCGGGCAACAAGCGCGCGCGGCCGGTGGATCTGTCGGACTCGACGCCCCTGGCCCAGGCCGCCCTCTCCCCCCGTCCGGACAACACCTGGCTGGAGCCGGTGCCGGACGCGCGTGTGCTGCCCACGGTCGGCGACCCGGCGGAGGCCGCCGTCGCCAAGGAGTCGATCCGGCTCGCCTTCATGGCGGCCCTGCAGCACCTTCCGCCCAAGCAGCGGGCGGTGCTGATCCTGCGCGAGGTGCTGGCCTGGAGGGCGAGCGAGGTCGCCGAGCTGCTGGGCACCACGGTGGCCTCGGTCAACAGCGCGCTGCAGCGGGCGCGGGCGACGCTCGCGGAGCGGGAGGACAAGGGTGCCGGGGCGGCGGTGTCCGACCCGCTGGACGAGGAGCAGCAGAAGCTCCTGGAGCGCTATGTGAAGGCGTTCGAGGGGTACGACATGACGGCGCTGACGGCGCTGCTGCACGAGGACGCCGTCATGACGATGCCGCCGTTCGACCTGTGGCTGACCGGCCACGACGACATCACGGGCTTCATGACGACCCTGGGCTCCGCCTGCGTCGGCTCCCGCCTGCTGCCGGTCGAGGTCAACGGCCTGCCCGGCTTCGCCCAGTACAAGCCGGACCCGGAGGCAGGGGGATTCACCCCCTGGTCCATCCAGGTCCTGGAAATATCAGACGGCCGACTGACCGGGTTCCACTTCTTCCTCGACACGAAGCGGTGGTTCCCGCTGTTCGGCCTGCCCCTCCACCTCGAAGCGGAGACCGACGAGATCGAGGAGGGCGTGTAGCGCCGGGTCGGGATCCCGAAGCCGTATCCGCCCCCCGGCCCGCCGCGCGGCCAGCTCCAGCCGGGCGAGCAGATCGACGGCCCCGAGCCCGGGTGGCCCGAGCCCGCCCACATCACATACGACGACACCGCCTCCGGTGACCTCCAGCAGTGCCCGCACGTCGTCACAGAGCCCGCTCACCTCGTCCTGTGCGACGGGTCCGGGCAGCTCGAGTACGGCGGGTGTCTTGGCGTCCACGTGCTGTAGACCGGGCGGGCGGGGCTGACTCATCGGCCGCCGTGGTTACTTGGCTGGGAACTCGCCGGTGTCCAAGGTGAGACCGAAGGGCTCGGGCAGGTCGACGGCGGCGCCGAACCCGGACGCGTGGAACGGGACCGGCGAGGGTCCGCCGGTCCCGTTCACCCGAAACGGAAATCCCCTGTTCAGGCGATTCGTTCCAGCACCACCGGGGTCGCCGAGAACTCCGTGCCGGGCGCCGCGATGTCGTACGAGCCCGCCACCGCCTGCAGGGCGTAGTCGAAGCGCTCGGGGGTGTCGGTGTGCAGGGTCAGGAGGGACTGGCCCTCCGTCACCGTGTCGCCGGGCTTGGCGTGCATCTCGACGCCCGCGCCCGCCTGCACCGGGTCCTCCTTGCGGGCGCGGCCCGCGCCCAGGCGCCAGGCGGCGATGCCGATGTCGTAGGCGTCGAGGCGGGTGAGAACGCCCGAGGACGGGGCCTTGACCACGTGCTGTTCCTTCGACGTGGGCAGCGTGGCGTCGGGGTCGCCGCCCTGGGCCGCGATCATGCGGCGCCAGACGTCCATCGCCGAGCCGTCGGCCAGGGCCTTCGCCGGGTCCGCGTCCTTCACGCCGGCGGCGTCGAGCATCTCGCGGGCGAGCGCGATCGTCAGCTCGACCACGTCCGCCGGGCCGCCGCCCGCCAGGACCTCGACCGACTCGCGGACCTCCAGGGCGTTGCCCGCCGTGAGGCCGAGCGGGGTGGACATGTCCGTGAGGAGCGCGACCGTCTTCACGCCGTGGTCGGTGCCCAGGCCGACCATCGTGGACGCCAGTTCGCGGGCATCATCGAGCGTCCGCATGAAGGCGCCCGTGCCGACCTTCACGTCCAGGACCAGCGAGCCGGTGCCCTCGGCGATCTTCTTCGACATGATCGAGGAGGCGATCAGCGGGATCGCCTCGACCGTGCCGGTGACGTCCCGCAGGGCGTACAGCTTCTTGTCGGCGGGCGCGAGGCCATCGCCGGCCGCGCAGATGACCGCGCCCGTGGTGTCGAGGACGTGCAGCATCTCCTCGTTGGAGAGCAGGGCCCGCCAGCCCGGGATCGACTCCAGCTTGTCCAGCGTGCCGCCGGTGTGGCCGAGGCCCCGGCCCGACAGCTGCGGGACCGCCGCGCCACAGGCGGCCACGAGGGGGGCCAGCGGGAGCGTGATCTTGTCGCCGACGCCGCCCGTGGAGTGCTTGTCCGCGGTCGGACGGGACAGGGACGAGAAGTCCATGCGCTCGCCGGAGGCGATCATGGCCGCCGTCCAGCGGGCGATCTCACGGCGGTTCATGCCGTTGAGCAGGATGGCCATCGCGAGCGACGACATCTGCTCGTCGGCGACCTCGCCGCGCGTGTACGCGTCGATGACCCAGTCGATCTGCTCGTCGCTGAGCTCACCGCGGTCCCGCTTGGTGCGGATGACGGAGATGGCGTCCATGGCCATGGCGTGCGTTCCTTCCGGGAGGTGCGAAACACGCGGCCCCTCCGATCGGATCTGCTCGGAGGGGCCGCGGTGGAGTTACTTGCTGAGATGGTCCGGGCCGAAGGCCTGCGGGAGCATCGCGGAGAGCGGCAGGACGCCCTCCGGGGTGTCCACCAGCAGGTCGGCCCCGCCGAACTCGTAGAGCAGCTGGCGGCAGCGGCCGCACGGGACGAGCAGCACACCCGTACCGTCCACGCAGGTGAAGTGCGTCAGGCGGCCGCCGCCCGTGCGCATGAGCTGGGACACCAGCCCGCACTCGGCGCACAGGCCGATGCCGTACGAGGCGTTCTCGACGTTGCAGCCGGTGACGATGCGCCCGTCGTCGACCAGGGCCGCGACGCCGACCGGGAAGCCGGAGTACGGGGCGTACGCGTGGGACATGGCCTCGCGGGCCTCCCCACGCAGCGCCTCCCAGTCGAAGTCGGCGGCCGTGGTCACTTGCCCTGCCCCTTCCGGTACGGCAGGCCGTCCGCCTTCGGCATCCGCAGGCTCTGCGCGGAAAGCGAGAGCACGAGCAGGGTGACGATGTACGGGGTCGCCGTGACGAGCTGACGCGGCACCTCGTTCGTGGTGGCGTACCAGACGAACATCAGCGCCGAGATCACGACGGTGATGACGGCTGGGACGAACCTCTTCTTCCAGGCCAGGTACGCCGCGCCGAACACCAGCAGGATCGCGAGCAGCAGGATCAGTGCGTGCACGTTCACCGTACCGCCGCGCAGGTTGAGGCTGTCGGTGTAGCCGAACAGCCCCGCGCCCAGGGCGAGGCCGCCCGGCATCCAGTTACCGAAGATCATCGCGGCGAGACCGATGTAGCCGCGGCCGGCCGTCTGGCCGTCCAGGTACACGTTCGAGGCCACGATGGACAGGAACGCACCGCCGAGGCCGGCGAAGGCGCCCGAGATGATCACGGCGATGTACTTGTACTTGTAGACGTTGACGCCGAGGGACTCGGCCGCCACCGGGTTCTCGCCGCAGGAGCGCAGCCGCAGACCGAAGGCGGTGCGCCAGAGCACCCACCAGGTGACCGGGACGAGGGCGACCGCGATGACGGTGAGCGGCGACAGGTCGGTGACCAGACCGCCGACCAGGCCGGCGATGTCCGAGATCACGAACCAGTGCTTCTCGTTGAGCGTGTTCAGCCAGTCGGACAGGCCCGGGATGTCGAAGGAGCCCAGCGAGTCGATCGGCGGGGACTGCTTGGAGGAGCCCTGCGGGGCGTTCTCGAAGGTGAACTTCGACAGATAGCGGGTGGTGCCGAGGGCCAGGATGTTCAGGGCCACACCGGAGACGATGTGGTTGACGTTGAAGGTCACCGTGGCGATGGCGTGCAGGACGGCACCGAGGGCACCGCCGACGATACCGAGGACGACACCGGCCCACGGGCCCCACTGGTAGCCGGCCCAGGCGCCGAACCAGGTGCCGAGGATCATCATGCCCTCGAGGCCGATGTTGACGACGCCCGAGCGCTCCGACCACAGGCCGCCGAGACCGGCGAGGCCGATCGGCACGGCGAGGCGCAGCGCGGTGGACATCTGGCCGGTCGAGGTGATGCCGTCGGCGCCGGTGATGAGACGGACGGCGGAGGTCAGGACCAGCACACCCGCGATGATCAGCAGGAGTACCGGGAGCGAGATACGGCGGCTTCCCGGGGCGGGCTGCTTCGCCTGCGGCTTGGCGATGGTCGCGGTGCTCATCAGGCCGCCACCTCCTTCTTGGTGTTCTGGGCGGCGGCGGCCAGCTCGGCGCCGACCCGGCTCTGCTGACGGCGCAGACCCCACTGGCGGACGAACTCGTACGAGATGACGACCGCGAAGACGATCAGGCCCTGCATGATCGTGGCGATCTCCTTCGGGTACGCCTCCGGAGTCGCGTAGTCGAGGGCGGGCGAGGCCTTGTCGAGGAAGGCCCACAGGAGGGCGGCGAACGCGATGCCGCCCGGGTTGTTGCGGCCTAGCAGGGCGATGCCGATGGCGGTGAAGCCGAGGCCCGTCGGGAAGCTCAGGCTGTAGGTGTGGCTCTCGCCGAGCAGCAGCGGCAGACCGGCCAGGCCCGCGACCGCGCCGGAGATCAGCATGGAGACCAGCACCATGCGCTTGGCGCTGACGCCGGAGGCCGCGGCGGCGGTCTCGGAGGCGCCGGTGGCGCGCAGGTCGAAGCCGAAGCGGGTGCGGTTGAGGACCAGCCAGTACAGGACGCCCAGCAGGACCGCGAGGAAGACCAGGCCGTAGATCTCACCGACGTCGGAGCCCAGATTGATGCCGGGGACCCAGCCGGACTTGTGCATGATGCCGGTCGTCGCGTTGTTGCCGACCTGCACGCCCCACACGCTGGTGAGGGTGACGTAGCCGATCACACTGGTGGCGATCGCGTTCAGCATGATCGTCGCGACGACCTCGCTGACACCCCGGGTGACCTTCAGGACGCCCGCGATGCCGGCCCAGAAGGCGCCGGTGCACATGGCGACCAGCAGAAGCACCGGGACCTGCAGGAAGCCCGGCAGGGCGAGGTGCGCGCCGACGATGGCGGTCATCACCGCGGCGAGGCGGTACTGGCCGTCGACGCCGATGTTGAACAGGTTCATCCGGAAGCCGAGGGCGACACCGATGGCTGCGATGTAGTACAGCGACGCCTGGTTGATGATCAGAACCTGGACGTCCGAGTACGGCAGCTGCTCCAGCATCAGCGTGTACGGCTCGACCGGGTTCTTGCCCGAGGCGATCAGGACGACCGAGGTCAGCACGATCGCCAGGACGAGCGCGATGACCGGGCCGGCCACCGCGAGGAGCATCCGCTCCTTGTCGAACTTCTTCATCGGGCCTCGTCCTCCGGACCGGCGTCTGCCTCGTCTTCTGTGGCGGTGTCTACGTGTTCCAGGTGACCGGACGCGGCACCCGTCATGGCCGAGCCCAGCTCCTCCGGCGTGATGGTGGCGGGGTCGGCATCCGCGACCAGCCTGCCGTCGTAGATCACGCGCAGGGTGTCCGACAGGCCGATCAGCTCGTCCAGGTCGGCGGAGATCAGCAGCACGGCCAGGCCCTCGCGGCGGGCCTCCCGGATGCGGTCCCAGATCTGCGCCTGGGCGCCGACGTCCACACCGCGGGTGGGGTGGGCGGCGATCAGGAACTTGGGGTCGTGGCTCATCTCGCGGCCGACGATCAGCTTCTGCTGGTTGCCGCCGGAGAGGGAGGCCGCGGTGACGTCGATGCCGGGGGTACGGACGTCGAACTCCTCGACGATCCGGCGGGTGTCGGCCTGGGCGCCCTTGGGGTCCAGCCAGAAGCCCTTGGCGTTGGGCCGCTCGGTGACGTGGCCGAGGATGCGGTTCTCCCACAGCGGGGCCTCGAGGAGCAGGCCCTGGCGGTGGCGGTCCTCGGGGATGTAGCCGACGCCCGACTCACGGCGCTTGCGGGTGGGCCAGGGGGTGATGTCCTCGCCGAGGAAGTGGATGGAGCCGGAGTCGGCGTGCTTCAGGCCGATCAGCGCGTCGATGAGCTCGGTCTGGCCGTTGCCCTCGACACCGGCGATGCCCATGACCTCACCGGCGTGGATGGTGAAGGTGACGTCGTCGAGGACGCGCTTGGCCTGGCCGGGGGTGGTGGCCTCGGTGAGGACGTCGGCGCCCGCCGATGCGCCGGCCGAGCCGGCCGTAGCGGTCTCGGGCTGCGCGCCGGCCTCCCCGAGGGAGGCGCCGCCGCGGGCGTACACGGTGAGTCCCCTGACCTCGATGACGGCCCGGTCGGTCACCGTCGACTCGGCGGTCTCCGGCGTGGGCAGCTCGCTGCCGACCATCATCTCGGCGAGCTGGCGCGAGGTGGTCTCGGAGGGGATCGCCGTGCCGACCGTCGTACCGCGGCGGATGACGGTGATGTCGTCGGCCACGGAGAGCACCTCGCCCAGCTTGTGCGAGATGAAGATGACGGAGAGGCCCTCGGCCTTGAGCTCGCGCAGGTTGTCGAAGAGCGCGTCGACCTCCTGCGGGACGAGCACGGCGGTCGGCTCGTCGAGGATCAGGGTCGTGGCACCGCGGTAGAGGACCTTGAGGATCTCGACGCGCTGGCGGTCGGCGACGCCGAGGTCCTCGACGAGGACGTCGGGGCGGACACCGAGGCCGTAGCGGTCGGAGATCTCCTTGATCTTCTTGCGGGCGCCGCCGCCGATGCCGTACAGCTTCTCGCTGCCCAGCACGACGTTCTCCAGGACGGTCAGGTTGTCGGCCAGCATGAAGTGCTGGTGGACCATGCCGATGCCACGGACGATGGCGTCGGCGGGCGACGAGAAGGTGACCTGCTCGCCGGCGACCGCGATGGTGCCCTCGTCCGGCTTCTGCATGCCGTAGAGGATCTTCATCAGGGTCGACTTGCCGGCGCCGTTCTCGCCGACGAGGGCGTGGACGGTGCCCTTTCGGACAGTCAGGTGGATGTCGTGGTTGGCAACGACACCCGGGAATCGCTTGGTGATCCCCGCCAGCTCGACCGCGACTGTCGACTCTGCGGTGAGCGGAGGGCTGCTGGACGCGTCGATGGCGCACTCTCCTCGGGAAAGGGGCCGCTCTACGCGCGTAGCGCCCCTGCTTTAAATAGTGCCCGGACCTGACCGATCTCGTTTCGTACCCGACTCGATCCGTTCCGAGCATTCTGCCGCGCGAACGGGGCGCGGGCGGCCTTGGCGGGTGACGCCAGAACCGATCCTTCCCGTGCCCCGTTCCGTGGCCGTAACGCTGCCATTACAGCGCTCTTTTGGCCATGCCTACGACAGGCCTACGACACTCCCGTCAGGAGGTCTTCACCACGATGGTGCCGTTCTTGATGCCCGCTTCGGCCTTCTTGATCGCGGCCTGGATGCCCGCGTTGTTCTTGAAGGCCGGGTTGGACTCGGCGATGCCCACGCCGCCCGACTTGAGGTCGCCACGGACCTCGCCCGACAGGGGCTTCTTGTCGACGACGGACTTGGTGAGGTCGTACACCGCACCCTCGACGTTCTTGAGGGCCGAGGTCAGGATGTAGTTCTTGTACTTCGCCAGCGCGTCCTGCTTGTACTGGTCGGAGTCCACGCCGATGGCCCAGATCTTGTGCTCGGCGGCGGCCTTGATGACACCCTGGCCGGACAGGCCCGCGGCGGCGTAGATCACGTCGGCGCCCGAGTCGATCTGGCCCTTGGCGGCGTTCTCACCCTTGTCGGGGCTGGAGAAGCCACCCTCCTGCGGCGTCTGGGTCAGGTACTGCTTCTCGATCTTGATCTTCGGGTTGACCGACTGCGCACCCTGGATGAAGCCCGCCTCGAACTTGTGGATCAGCGGGATGTCCACGCCACCGATGAAGCCGATGTGGTTCTTCTTGGTGGCCTTGGCGGCCGCGACACCGGCCAGGTAGGAGGACTGCTCCTCGTGGAACACCATGTCGGCGACGTTCTTCGACGTGATGCTGTTGTCGTCGATGATGCCGAAGGTGATCTTCGGATACTTGGCCGCGACCTCCTTGACGGCCGGCGCGTACACGTAGCCGACACCGACGATCGGGTTGTAGCCCGACTTGGCCAGCTGCTCCAGGCGCTGCACCTTGTCCGCGTCGGTCTCGTTGTCGCTGGGCTCGACGTCCCGGCCGCCGATCTTGAACTCCGTCTGCGCCTTCTCGAAACCGGCGTAGGCGGCGTCGTTGAAGGACTGGTCGCCCTTGCCGCCGATGTCGTAGGCCAGACCGATGCCCTTGCTCTTGGCGCCTTCGGCGGAAGAGGAGCTGGTCGAGCTGCTGCCACAAGCGGACATGGTGACGGCGAGGGCCGCGGTTGCGGCGCCTGCGATCGCGATACGGGACACCCGGCGCATGGAACGTGACTCCTTTGTGCAAGCGCCCATACCAGGCGCTGGTTCCGCCGCAGCGTAACGCGCGTAGACCAGCGAGAGAACCCCACCTTGCCAGAGTGTTATCCGACCGTTTTGAACTTTCCGGCCAACTTCGCCGGTGTCACGTACCCGCGCTGTCCGGCGGTCAAGATCCCTTCCAGGCATGATCTTTTCGACGGCATCGAGGCATCTCTCCCATGGTGCTCCTCGTACGGAGAGGGCATCGCCCGGAGAGGACATCGCCGCTCTCGCAGGTGCCGCGGGCGCCGACCTCGCCGCGGCCGTCTCCGGCGGCGTCGCAGGCTCCGGCAACATCGGCCCGGGCGGCGAGTTCCCGTCCATGTTCGAGCCGGTTCACGGCTCGGCCCCGGACAACGCCGGCCAGGGCAACGCCGACCCTCCGCCACGGTCCCCTCCGTCGGCCACCTGCTGCGCCGCCTCGGCCACGAAACCGAGACCGCCCGCATCGAGGACGCCGTCCGGGGGTCATGAGACTCAACAAGCCTGCGGCGGCCACGGCGGGCATCGGCGGCGTCCCGTCGGCCACCGTGGCGGGCGTGGCGACGCCCGTAGGGGCCTCCGCTAACCGCGCGGTCCGGGCAGCACGTTCAGCGTCTACGGCAAGTGGGGCAGCACCCGCTGTCCGGCGCGCTCACGGACGTCATGAGGAAGCCCCGGGCCGTACGGCCCGGGGCTTCCTCATCAGCGGTCGGAGACCGGCGTCACGCTCACTGCGTCTTGACGGTGACCTTGCCGTCGACGATGTCCTGCTTCGCCTTGTCCACGGCGGCGACGACGTCCTTCATCGCCTGGTACTTCGGGTTGGAGTCGGCGAAGCCCACGCCGCCCGACTTGAGGTCGCCACGGACCTCGCCCGACAGGGGCTTGCCGTTGACGACGGACTTGACCAGGTCGTACACCGCACCGCCGACGTTCTTGAGGGCGGAGCCGAGGATGTAGTCCTTGTACTTGGCCAGCGCGTCCTGCTTGTACTGGTCGGAGTCCACGCCGATGGCCCAGATCTTGTGCTCGGCGGCGGCCTTGATGACACCCTGGCCGGACAGACCGGCGGCGGCGTAGATCACGTCGGCGCCCGAGTCGATCTGGCCGTTCGCGGCGTTCTCGCCCTTGTCGGGGCTGGAGAAGCCACCCTCCTGCGGCGTCTGGGTCAGGTACTGCTTCTCGATCTTGATCTTCGGGTTGACCGACTGCGCACCCTGGATGAAGCCCGCCTCGAACTTGTGGATCAGCGGGATGTCCACGCCACCGATGAAGCCGATGTGGTTCTTCTTGGTGGCCTTGGCGGCCGCGACGCCCGCGAGGTAGGAGGACTGCTCCTCGTGGAACACCATGTCGGCGACGTTCTTCGACGTGTTGCTGTTGTCGTCGATGATGCCGAAGGTGATCTTCGGGTACTTGGCCGCGACCTCCTTGACGGCCGGCGCGTAGACGAAGCCGACACCGATGATCGGGTTGTAGCCCGACTTGGCCAGCTGCTCCAGGCGCTGCACCTTGTCCGCGTCGGTCTCGTTGTCGCTGGGCTCGACGTCCCGGCCGCCGACCTTGAACTCGGTCTCGGCCTTCTGGAAGCCCGAGTAGGCGGCGTCGTTGAAGGACTGGTCGCCCTTGCCGCCGATGTCGTAGGCGAGACCTATGCCCTTGCCCGAGTACTTGCCGTTCTCGGCCGTGCTCGAGGAATCACTGCTGGACTTGCCGCACCCGGCGGCCGCGAGGGCGACGACCGCGACGGTCACCGCAGCTTGGGAGAACCTGGTCCTCCGAGAGTTCAGACGCACAGCAAGCACCCTTCATCCCCACGGCACCGTCACCGGCCCGCTTCCCCATGTGCCGCCTCTGGTGGCGATTTCGGCGCACAGTAACGCGCGTAGAAGGCGAGGGGAACGGGGTTTCTCCGGGCCGTTATCGATTCGTGCCGACTCCGGGTTACAGCTGGGATCCGGCAGTTACAACAGGGTGACACAAGAGGGCGAAGAGGTACCAATAGGGCACCCCTTCTCTCTCCGGCCCCTACTGTGCGGCGTCGAGCAGGGCGGCGGCCGTGAACAGCTCCACGCCGACCACGATGGCGTACTCGTCGGCGTCGAAGTCGCCCTGGTGCAGGTCACGCACCGCGCGCTCGCCGGGGGTGCGCACACCGAGCCGCGCCAGGGCTCCGGGCACATGCTCCAGATACCAGGAGAAGTCCTCCCCGCCGAGGCTCTGCTCGGTCCCCTCGACCGACTGCGGGCCGCGCCGCGCGACCATCGCGTCCCGCAGCAGTTCGGTCACGACGGGGTCATTGACCACCGGCGGGACACCCCGCACATAGTTGATCTCCGACTTCGCCCGGTGCATGGTCGCGACCTCGTCGATCGCCGCGTGCACGATGTCGGGCGCCTGCCGCCAGGCCTCGAGGTCCAGACAGCGCACGGTGCCCGAGAGCTCCGCGTGCTGCGGGATCACGTTCGGAGCGTGCCCCGACTCGATCCGGCCCCAGGTCACGGCGAGCCCGCTCCTGCTGTCCACGCGCCGGGCCACGAGCGCGGGCACGTCGATGGCGACACGGGCGGCGGCGGTGACCAGGTCGGTGCTCAGATGCGGCCGGGCGGTGTGCCCGCCGGGCCCGTCCAGCGCGACCTCCAGCCGGTCGCAGGCACTGGTGATGGCGCCGTGCCGCAAGCCGACCTTCCCCACGTCCACCCGGGGATCGCAGTGCACGGCGACGATGCGCCGCACCCCGTCCAGCACCCCGCACTCGATGATGTCGGCGGCACCGCCGGGCAGCACCTCCTCGGCGGGCTGGAAGATCAGCCGCACTGGCCGGGGCAGCCGGCCCTGCCGGTGCAGTTCGGCGAGGACGAGCCCGGCCCCCAGCACCACGGTCGTGTGCACGTCGTGTCCGCAGGCGTGGGCCCGGTCGGGCACGGTGGAGCGGTACGGGCAGTCGCTCTTCGTGTCCGGGATGGGCAGACCGTCGATGTCGGCCCGCAGGGCGAAGATGCCTCCGTCGTCGCCGTCCGCCTCCGCCACGCCGATGTCACAGACGAGCCCGGTTCCGACGGCGAAGACGCGGGGCGCGAGCCCGGCCTTCTCCAGCCGCTCCTTGATCGCGGCGGTGGTGCGGAACTCCTGGTTGCCCAGCTCGGGGTGCATGTGCAAGTCGCGCCGGAACGCCACGAGTTCGGCGTACAGCGCTTCGCTCAGCACGCCGGGCAGCACATCACCGGGCAGATCGGCCTCGGACTCTCGGGACATCAATTGGTTCACCCTCTGAAGGGTAGGACGCCCGGACGGTCAACTGACCCTCGATCAACAAAAGTTCAACCCGTTAGGGGAAGAAAATCTGACCACCGGACGCATAGCTATCGACGGAGATGGGTAAACTCGTCCGACTTCAAGCCAAGTCGATCACGAAAATCCGCGGCGCGCGACCCCGGCCGCACCCCGGCACCCTTCCCGTCCCTTTCCTCCACGGATACCACGCCCCGCCCGAGCACGGCTGGAGCTGTCCACCCACCGGACCGGGAGAAGCGCAGGACGGCCCCGCGGCCGCCCCGGTAACGTGCGCCGACGTGACGGAACCGGACTTCATCCAGGCCACCCGCTCCTCCTACGACGCCATCGCCAAGGAGTACTCGGACCGCTACCCGGACCACCTCGCGGACCGACCCGTGGACCGGGCCGTGCTCACCGCCTTCGCCGAGCTGGCCACGACCGCCGCCCCCGCGCCCGTCGCCGACCTCGGCAGCGGCCCGGGCCACGTCACCGCCCGTCTGCACGACCTCGGGGTGCAGACCTTCGGGGTCGACATCTCCCCCCGGATGACCGCCCTGGCCCGCGAGGCGCACCCGCATCTGCGTTTCCACGTGGGCTCGCTGACGTCCCTGGACCTCCCGGACGGGACGCTCGGCGGAATCGCCGCCCTCTACTCGATCATCCATGTACCCGACGAGCACCTGCCGGCGACCTTCGCGGAGTTCCACCGCACCCTCGTCCCCGGCGGCCACGTCCTGCTGGCCTTCCAGTACGGCGACGGCGACGGCCTGCGCCTCACGGAGCGCTTCGGCCACGAGATCAGCCTCGACTACCACTGGCGCACTCCGGACACGGTCGCCGACCTGCTGGCCGAGGCCGGCCTCCACCCGATCGCCCGGACCGTGCGCGAACCGCTGGACGAGGAGAAACTCCCCCGCGGCTTCGTCCTGGCCCGCAAGGCCCCGGCCGACCGGCTCGGACGCCAGGGCCCGCCCCGGGCCTGACCGGGGCCGGACTGGGGCCTGACGGGAGCCGGACCGGGGCCTGACAGGAGCTGGACCGGGGCTAGACCGCGCTCACCGCGGCCAGTCGATGTACGTCCCGGGCCGTCCCCGTCACGCCCGACAGGAACCCCTGGGCCCGGGGCGAGGCGTTCTCCGTCAGCCACGCCGGGTCGATGTCGCACACGGCGACCCGCACGCCCGTACCGACGAGCGCGAGGGGCAGGGTGTGGACGACCGTGGACGGGAAGCTGAGGATCGTCCGCCCGATCGGCCCGCGCCGGGCGATCAGCTCCAGCGGGAGGTCGGGGCGGACGATCTCCAGCCCCGTAACGGCGGCGAGCCGGTGCAGCTTCTCCGCGCTCTCGCGGCGGTGGGCGAAGTACCGCAGGGCCCCGTGGGCCTTGGCCAGGCTCCGCACCGCCTCCAGATAACGGTCCCCGTCCACGACCCCGGTCTCGACCAGGGACGTGCCGACCATGTCCGCGCCCTTGGTGATGCGCGGCGGGCCGAAGCGGGCCCGGGTCCAGCCGAAGTCGTTCGCGGTGACCGTGACCCCCTCGGGGGTCTCCTCCATCGGCATGGAGGAGAAGACCTCCACCCGGCGCTTGCCGCTGGGGGTCAGCCGGCGCCGGGCCGAGGACGACACGGGGGCGAAGAGGAGGTCCCGCGGGCCGGGGCGGCCGCCCTTGCGGTGCCAGCGGACCAGACGCTCGCCACGGGCGAGCTGGGCGACGAACTCCATCGTCGCCGTGCCGTCGTCGACCACCACCAGGTCCTTGGCCCGGGTGATCGTCAGCAGCAGCTGTACATAGCGGGAGAACGGGTCTCCCATCACGATGCGGTCCGCCCGGCGCAGTGCCCCGGCGAGCCCGCCGATCGTGTGGAAGGGCGCGGTCGTACCGCCCCGCGCCTCCTCCCAGCGGACCTGGTAACCCTCGTCCCGGGCCAGATCGGCCATGCGGCGCAGCTGGCCCCGGGTCATGGGGTCGGTCGGGGACAGGACGACGACGGTGAGCTCCGCGCCCGCCGACGTCGGCCTGCCGTCGGCGGACCGCCTCACCTGGGACGGCACGGACGGCAGCGACCCCGCGCCGGACTCTCCCTCCCCTCGCAGGGCGTGGACGTGCGCCCACTCCAGCACGTTCAGCAGCTGAACGGGGCTCTCCACGAAAGCGAGAGTATGGGGGGTGCCGGTGTTCCCGGCGCGGGGGCTCATCGACGTACGACCGTCCCGTCGTAAGGCGTTGTATGGCGTTGTCGGTGTTCGGGTTGCTCAGACCGCGACCGGCTCGCCCGCCGCGGCCGCGATCTCCGCCTCGGCGACGACGCCGGCGACACGGCGCAGCTTCTTCATCGGGCCGAGCTCGGAGTCGTAGACCTTCTTGACGCCGTCACCGAGGGAGGCCTCGATGGTGCGGATGTCGCGGACGAGGCGCGTGAGGCCCTGCGGCTCCACGGAGGCGGCCTGGTCGGAGCCCCACATGGCGCGGTCAAGGGTGATGTGGCGCTCGACGAAGGTGGCGCCGAGGGCGACGGCGGCCAGCGTGGTCTGCAGGCCGGTCTCGTGGCCGGAGTAGCCGATCGGCACGTTCGGGTACTCCTTCTCCAGCGTGTTGATCACGCGGAGGTTGAGCTCCTCGGCCTTCGCCGGGTAGGTGGAGGTGGCGTGGCAGAGCAGGATGTTTTCGCTGCCCAGGACCTCGACCGCGTGGCGGATCTGCTTCGGGGTCGACATGCCGGTGGAGAGGATGACCGTGCGGCCGGTGGCGCGCAGGGCGCGCAGCAGCTCGTCGTCGGTCAGGGAGGCGGAGGCCACCTTGTGCGCCGGGACGTCGAACTTCTCCAGGAAGGCGACCGCCTCGGTGTCCCACGGGGACGCGAACCAGTCGATGCCCTTCTCCTTGCAGTACTCGTCGATCTGACGGTACTCGTCCTCACCGAACTCCACGCGGTGGCGGTAGTCGATGTAGGTCATCCGGCCCCAGGGGGTGTCGCGCTCGATGTCCCACTGGTCGCGCGGGGTGCAGATCTCCGGGGTGCGCTTCTGGAACTTGACGGCGTCGCAGCCGGCCTCGGCGGCCACGTCGATCAGCTTGAAGGCGTTCTCCAGCTCACCGTTGTGGTTGATGCCGATCTCACCGCAGACGTAGACGGGGTGGCCGGGGCCGGCGGTGCGGGAACCGAACTGGCGGATGCGGGAGTTGCTCATGACAGGGGGTGTCCTTACTTGGTGAGGGAATCGAGAGAGGGGCCGAGGATCCAGCTGGCGATCTCTCGGATGGCGCCGTCGCCACCGGGGACGGTGGTGACCGCGCGTGCGGCGCCGCGCACGACGTCGTGGGCGCTCGCGACCGCCACGGGCCAGCCCACGAGGGCGAAGCACGGGAGGTCATTGACGTCGTTGCCGACGTAGAGCACGCGCTCGGGCGCGATGCCCTGCTCCTCGCACCACTGCTTGAGTGCGAGGTCCTTCCGGTCGATGCCGTGGAGCACCGGGATCTGCAGCTTCCGGGCCCGGGCGGCGACGACCGGGTTCTGTTCCGTGGACAGGATCAGCATCTTCAGGCCGCTCTTGCGCAGCGCCGCGATGCCGAGTCCGTCCCCGCGGTGCACGGAGACGAACTCCCGTCCGTCGGAGTCGATCAGCACCCTGTCGTCGGTCTGGGTGCCGTCGAAGTCGAGTACGACCGCGTCGATGTCGTCGGCGGTCGGCAGCGAACCGGGGAGGTCCGCGTCGAAGAGGGGGGCCAGGGCCCGGGCCCGCGCGAGGTCGTGCGGGTCGTCGATCTCCAGCACCCGGGCCGGGTCCGTGCGGACCAGCTCCGTGCGGCCGAAGAAGCGGTGATTGTGCTCACGGAAGCCCTGGGCCTCCATGGCGTAGGCGGCGCCGGTCTCCAGCAGGTCCTGGGGGCGGTCCTGGCGGCGCGGGCGGAAGGACTTGTCGTGGTTGACCCCGTAGCCGCCGTCGGTGGCCGTGGAGTTGGCGACCTTGGTGGCGCCGCCCAGCTCGTCGGCGCGGTCGGGCTCGACGACCTTGGGGTCGTCGCCCGCGTCCCGCCAGATGAAGCCGTGGAAGGGCGCCACGGTGACCGCGGTGTCCGCACCGTTCTCGACGACGGCCGCCGCGACCCCGTCCACGTCCTCGCGGATCAGGAAGGGGCTGGTGCACTGGACGAGGAGGACCACGTCCACCGGCGAGCCGTGCAGCGCCTCGTGGGCGTCCATGGCGTGCAGCACGGCGGCCTCGGAGGTGGCGGTGTCGCCGGCGATGGCGGCGGGGCGCAGCACGACCTCGGCACCGGCCTGGCGGGCCGCGGCGGCGATGGCCTGGTCGTCGGTGGAGACGACGACATCCGTCACCAGGCGGGAGGCCCGGCACTCGCGCACGGCGCGGGCGACCAGCGGGACGCCGCCGACGGGGGCGAGGTTCTTCGCGGGCACGCCCTTGGAGCCGCCACGCGCGGGGATCACCGCGAGGACCCGGCATACGTCTGCGCCGTGCCCCGCTTCGGGGTTGGACATGTGCTCTTCTCCTTGACGCGGGATCCGGTCGCTCACAGCTCTCCCATTCGTCGGATCACGGGTGCCACCCGCTGGACGCCGTGGCGGTAGGCACCGCGCGCCGCACGGCGCACGATCTGGCGGACCGGTCCCGGCGCCTTGTCGGCGGCGGGCGCCCCGGGCAGCGGGGAGCCGTCGGGGCCGAGGTGGTGGCGGGCGAGAATCCCCGGCAGATAGCCGGGCGCGGTCTCGGTCGTGTAGTAGGGGTTCAGGGGCGGCAGGCCGCCGGGCCGGCCGAGCAGCCCGGCGATGCGCTCGCGCGCCGGGTCGAAGGCGGTGCCGTACGAGCCGTCTGCGGCGACGCCCTGCCGGGCGACCCACTCCTCGTCGGGCGCCGGCCGGTGGCCGGCGTCGAGCTGGTCCCAGGAGGCGAGGCAGCCGGAGCCGACGAAGTGGTGGTTGCCGAGCACCTCGCGGACGCCGAGGTCGGTGAGGACCACGGTGGGGATGCGGCGGTGCAGGGCCTCCAGCGCGGCCGTCGAGCTGACCGTGACGAGCAGGTCGGTGCGGTCGAGGACCTCGCCCATGTGCCCGTACACCAGGCGGAAGTTGGCGGGCAGGTCCTGGCCCTGCGCCAGCTTCTGGTAGGGAAGCTCCTCGATGTGCGTGGTGTGCTCGCCCGGCTTGGAGCGCAGCTTCAGCAGCACCTCGCGCTCGGGGTGCTTGCGGGCGTGCTCGATCAGCCGGTTCAGCAGGTACGTACGGTCCTTGCGGTTCTCGGGGACCGAGGGCTGGGCCGCGAACACGACGGTGTACGGGTCGTGTTCACCGGTGTAGGGCTCCCCGCCGAGGAACGGCAGGGCGACCTCGGTCACCGAGGAGGCGTCGGCGCCCACTCCCTCGTACACGGCCCGGAACCGGTCCGCGTCCTGGCGGGAGTTGGCGAGGACGAGGTCCGCGCCGTGGCGCAGGAGCAGCCCGTCCGCGAGCTTCTCGTAGACGACACCGACATAGCCGGTGACGACGAGGGGACGCTTCGCGGCACCGTCCCAGACCCGCCGCAGACCGTGCAGCATCGCCTGTACGGCGCCGCCGACGAGGGCGAGGACGAGGACGTCGTACGACTCCTCACGCATCGCGCGCAGGAATTCCACGGCGGTCACCTCGCTGAGCGAGTCCGCATGGACGCCTACTTCCTTCAGCTGGCGTGCGGTCGGGGTGGCACGGCCCCGCAGGAGATAGCCGTCGAGCCGGATGTCCGATTCACCGGGAATGGAGCGTTGCGCGGTGAGCGCGCCCCATTTCCACCGGGTGTCGGAATCCGCGAGAACGGCGACCCTCAGGGAGTTCGTTGCACTTGCTGGCACGCCGAAGACGCTAGGAAGCCATTCCTAGGTCCCGCCCAACCCGAATGCAACAAACGGTTAACAGCACATCGACGAATGGCGAATCGGGCCAGGAAGGCACAGCAAAACAGCCCGGTTCACAGCTTCGCCACCAGCAGTTCACCTGACATCAAGGAGACGGCCAGAACGAATGACGGGCCGCCCTCTAACGTCAACCGGGTGGTGAAGCTCTCGGTCATCGTGCCGTTCTACAACGTCCAGCAATACGCGCCGGACACGCTGAAGAGCCTGCGTGCGAACGTGCGTGAGGACTTCGAATTCATTCTCGTCGACGACTGCTCGCGCGACGGGACGCCGGACATCCTCGAACGCGCGGAGCGGGAGCTGCCCGGCGCCGTGCTGGTCAGACATGAGCAGAACGGAGGGCTGGCCACCGCGCGCAACACCGGGATCGACCGGGCGCGCGGCGAGTACCTGACGTTCCTGGACGGCGACGACTGGCTCGCCCCGGGCTACTATCCGCAGCTGGTCGCCGCCATCGAGGGGCTGGGCTGCGATTTCGTGCGCACCGACCATGTGCAGTGCACGGCCAGGGCCCGCGCGATCCACCGTGTGCCGCACGGCCGCCGGGGTGTCGTGATGGACCCGCGCAGGGCGATCCTGCCCGCCGACCGGTCCACCTCCGTCGACTACGCGTACGCCTGGGCGGGCATCTACCACCGCCGGCTGATCGACCGCGGACTGCTGCACTTCACCCACGGGCTGCGCACGGCGGAGGACCGGCCCTGGATCTGGAAGCTGCACCGGGAGGCGGAATCCTTCGCCGCGGTGGGCCTGCTCGGCGTGTACTACCGTCGCGGTGTCGCCTCCTCGCTCACTCAAATCGGTGACGTGCGACAGCTCGATTTCATTCGCGCGTTCGACCAGGTAATCGAGGAAACCTCGCTCGATCCCGAGGCCGATAAGCTGCTGCCGAAAGCAGTGCGCACCTATTGCGCAATCATGGCCCATCATCTCGGATCGATCGAGAGGTTCGAACCCGCCGTGGCTCGAAAATTGCGTTCTCTCAGCTCAGCAGCCCTGAAACGACTGCCGCAGGACGTGCTGGCGGAGGTAATGGACTCGATGGACCCGCAGCGGGCGAGCAGGCTGCGGCGGCTGCGCCGACGGCCGTCGACCGCCCGGACGGTGGCCGCCTGATGCGCCGTACCACCCACATTTTCTGCGCGTCGACGCTGTACGGAGCCGCGACCCTGGCCGCGGCCCTGGACGCCGGACTGTTCGAGCCGGCCGACCGGCGGCTGCTGCTCGTCACCAACAACGCTTCCAACCCGGAGACCACGCCCCCGGTCGACGCGATGCCGGGCTTCGCCCGGGTGCGTGAGCGCTTCGACGCGGTGCTGTCCTGGAACGACACCATCGCCCCGTTCCACCCGAGCGGCTGGAGCCCGCGCGCCGACGACATCCCCATGTGGGAGCGGTACGTACGGCTGCTGTGGGGTCTCGGCGACGACGAGATCCGGCTGACCGTGGAGTCCGTGCAGGTCAACCCGTCGCTCGCGCTGTGCCAGCTGTTCACCGGCGCTCCCGTCGATGTCTACGCGGACGGCCTCATAAGCTATGGCCCCACCCGCGACAAGATCGATCCGCTGGTCGGCACCCGTATCGGCCGCCTGCTGCACCTCGACCTCGTCCCCGGGCTGACCCCGCTGCTGCTCACCGAGTTCGACGTGCGGCCGGAGCTGGTGCCGGCGGAGGCGTTCCTCAAGGTGCTCGAGGAGCTCGCCGACGGGGAGGCGGCCCTGCCCGGCACCGGCGACCCGCGGCCCGCCCTGCTGCTCGGCCAGTACCTCTCGGCGCTGGAGATCCTCGGCGACGCCGAGGAGGAGGAACTGCATCTGAAGATGGTGCGCGGCGCCGTGGCGCTCGGTCATCGCAGGCTGGTCTTCAAGCCGCATCCCGTCGCACCCGCCCGCTGGACCCGGCTCCTGGAGGACGAGGCGGCCCGGCTCGGCGCCGAGCTCACCGTGCTGGACCGGCCGGTGCTCGCCGAGGTGGCGTTCCAGCTGATGCGTCCCGCCCTGGTCGTCGGCTGCTTCTCCACCGCCCTGTTCACCGCGGCCGGGCTGTACGGCCTGCCCGTCGCCCGCATCGGCACCGAGGCCGTCCTGACCCGTCTGGCGCCGTACCAGAACAGCAACCGCGTGCCGGTCACCATCGTCGACGCGCTGCTGCCCGAGCTGGGCGACCGCAAGGCGGTGACCGACTGGTCGATGCCGTCGCCGGAGCGGGTGGACGAGCTGGCCGCGCTGCTCAAGGCGGTCGGGTTCGCCATGCAGCCCAAGATCTACCCGCGGCTGCGCGAGGACGCCGAGCGCTATCTGTCCCGGCACCTCAACCCGCATACCTGGCGGTACTTCAAGCGCCGCCGGCTCACCTCGCTGGCCCTGCCGGGCGCCGTACCCGCCCAGCTGTCCTTCATCCCGCGCAACGCGACCGTGCGCCGTCTGGCCCGCCGGGCCAGGGCGCTGCGGCAGAGTGCCAAGCGCTGAACCGGCCCACCGCCGCCCCGCCCCCGTGCCTCTCATCGGGCCGGGGGCGTCTGCGTGAAGTGCGCACCTCCGGGTAGACGTCCGACGCCTCGCGACCCCACATCGCGACACATCCCCACCTCCCCGTAAGAAAGCCCCGGATGAACGCGCCCAACCCCACCCTGGCCCCGACCCGCCCGACCCCTGTCCCTCGCACCCCGCGCAGACCCGGCAACCGGCTGCGCTCCCTCGACGGCCTGCGGCTGATGGCCGCGCTGATGGTCTGCCTCTACCACTTCGCCGGGAAGGGCGGTCCGGTCGCCGGTTCCTGGCACGAGTCCCCCGCGCGCCTGTTCCCCGCGCTCTCCCAGGCGGCCACCTACGGCTGTCTCGGCGTCCAGTTCTTCTTCGTCATCAGCGGATTCGTGATCTGCATGAGCAGCTGGGGCCGCACCCTGGGGCAGTTCTTCCGCTCCCGGGTCGCACGGCTGTACCCGGCCTACTGGGCCGCGCTGTTCCTGATCACCGGCGCGTCCCTGCTGCTGCCGGTGGTCGTCCACCCCCTGCGGCTCGACGAGTTCCTGGTCAATCTGACCATGCTCCAGCAGCCGATGGGCGTGCCGCGGGTCCTGGGCGTGTGCTGGACGCTCTGGGTCGAGGTGCGCTTCTACGCGCTGTTCGCCCTGTTCGTGATCTGGCGCGGGGTCACCTATCGCCGGGTGGTGCTCTTCTGCTGCCTGTGGACCCTGGCCGGAGTGTTCGCGCGGGTCGCCCACAACCCGCTCACCGACGAGCTGGTGATGCGCGACCACGCCCCCTTCTTCATCGGCGGCCTCGCCCTGTATCTCATCCACCGCTACGGCAGCGATCTGCTCCTGTGGGGCATAGTCACCGCCTCCTGGCTGCTGGGCCAGCGCTACTCGACGACCGGGCTGTGGCACCCCGGCGCGCAGGGCGGCGCCTTCCACCGCGATCCGTACGTCATCCTGCTCGTCGTCACGCTCGCCTTCGCCGCCGTGGCCGCGGTGGCACTGGGCTGGACGCACTGGGCGAACTGGCGCTGGCTGACGGTGGCCGGGGCCCTGACGTACCCCTTCTACCTGATCCACGAGCACCTGGGCTGGTTCGTCATCCGCGTCCTGCACCGGGGTCTGGGGCTGGGTCCGTGGCCCACGCTCGCGGTCACGCTGGCCGTACTGCTGGGCCTGGCCTGGCTGATCCACCGCTGGGTGGAGCGGCCGTTCGGGCCCCGGCTGAAGCGGGCGCTGGCGACGCACGGGCCGCGGGTCCTCGCGGTGCGGTGAACGGCCGAAGGCCGGTGGGAAGTTGATGTCCACCGGCCTCCGGGTCCCGCATGCGTCAGCTCTGGCGTGCCCGTATCTGCCGTACGGCCCGCCGCACCGCCGGGTGGCGGCGCAGGGACTCGGCCCTGATGGGGCTGCCACCGGGCAGGCGGAGGCGGGTCAGGCGGCGCTTCTTGAAGTACTGCGGGTGCTCGGCGAGGTGGGCGGTCAGCCAGGCGGCCGCCTCCTCGTGCAGGCCCGGGTGCTTGCGGGACTGCATGCAGTAGCCCACGGTGCGCACCAGCGGGCCCAGCTCGGCGCTCAGGGACGCGAGTTCGAGCGGGGCGCCGAGGGTGGCGCGCTCGGCGTCGGGGAGGGCCGCGTCGATGATGGTGAGGGGGACGCGGTTGCTGTTCTCGTACGGCGTGATGCGTTCGAGGAGCAGCTCCGTGCCGACGCGGGCGACGGGGATGCCGTAGAAGGCGGCGGCGGTCATCAGCGCGGTGGAGAAGCAGCCGATGACCAGCTCCGGCTTCAGATGCGCGAAGACGGTCTCGGCGAGCACGGGTTCGCTCAGGACGCTGAGCCGTACCCCGAGCTGCTCGGCCGCCTCCTCCAGCGACCTGCCGTACACGGCGGGCGCGCTGGGGTGGGGCTTGAACAGCACGCTCTGGTGCCCCGCCCGCGCGGCGGCACGCAGCATGCGGACGTGGAGCTCCTCCTCCTCGTCCTGCGTGATGAGGTCGATGGCGGAGAGGTACTGGCCGAGGAGCACGGCGGTGGGGCGCCCCTCGTCCGGGATGCGGTCGGCGAGGATCTGGGCGCCCTCCTCGCCGATCTGGGCGAGGACGTCGACGATGGCCTCGCCCGGCACGGGCTGGGGTTCGACGCCGTACTCGGCCAGGAGCATGGGACGCAGCCCGGGTATCAGGTCCAGGTGGAGGACGCGGGCGATGCGGCTGCTCATGCCGTGCGGGATCCGGTTGCGGGTGGGGCCGTAGCTCATCAGGCCGTCCGCGTAGACGTGGATCGGGCTGTCGGCGAAGATCTCGGCGACCGCGCGGGAGGGGTTGGCCTGGATGGACTCGCAGGCGATCTCGACGGGCTCGTCGCCTAGGTCCCAGGCGAGGCGTACGGCCTTCTCCCACAGGAGGGCGTCCTGGGCGCGCGGGGACCAGCCGGCCGGGTGGTGCGGGGAGATGAACTCGTTCCACGAGCGCACCTCGTCGAACTCGGGGCGCAGCTTCTCGAAGCCGGCCATCCGGTCCAGCGGCGTGCCGACCTCGGGTACGGCGGCGGTGTTGCTGACGACGAGGATGCGCCGGTGGGCGGCGCGGGGGCCGAAGAGCCCGGCGCGGATGGCGGCGGTGACGGTGGCGGCCGCGTACTGCGTGGCCGAGAAGAAGATCTGGGTCGTGCCGCCGGTGGTCTTCGTCGTGCTCGTGCTCAGTTGCGTGCCGCTCATGCCGCGACTCCCTTCATGCCGCCGCGGATGCGCCGCAGTATGTGCACTCGTTCCTCGCCCATGCCGACGAGGGCCTCGTTGAGCTCCTCCTCGGTCATCCGGCCCAGGGCCTCTGCGGCCAGCTGCCGCAGCTTGGCGGCGACACTGCGCTCGAACCTGCCCCGGTCGAGGAGCTGGTGGGCGATGACCACGCAGTAGTTGCGCAGCGCCTTCTTGCGCAGCCGGTCCGCCTCGGGGTCGTCGGCGAGCTCGCTGAGCACGAGGTCGAAGGAGCGGAAGAAGTCCAGCTGGCGGACGTCGCCGATCTGGGTCAGCGAGCTCGACACGCCCCGGCGGTAGAAGACGCCGCGCAGGCTGGCGGCGACATAGGAGTCCGCCCTGCGGTGCAGCTCCCAGATCCAGGGGCGGTCCTCGGCGGTGCGCAGCCCGTCGTGGAAGCGCAGCATGCCGCGGTCGAGCAGCCGACGGTGGTAGATGCCGGCCCAGGCGTACGGGTAGTCGACCATCGTCGTGTCGTCGACGGGCAGGATCGAGGACCGCGGGTCGAGCCGGGTGTGCCGGCGCCCCTCCGGGGCCCGGTGGACGGCTCGCTCGACGCCGGTGACCTGGACGTGGTCGGTGCGGACGAAGTCGACGTCGAAGCGTTCGATGCAGTCGACCAGGTCGGCCAGATAGCCCGGGGCGAGCCAGTCGTCGCCGTCGAGGAAGGTGAGGTAGCGGCCCTCGGCCGCGTCGATTCCGGTGTTGCGCGCGGTGGCCAGTCCACCGTTTTGTTCGTGCCGTATCACCCTGCTGTTCTTCAGTTTCTTCGTCAGTGCCAGCAGTGCCTCATAGGTCCGGTCCTTGGTGGACCGGTCCTCGACGAAGAGGAACTCGAAGTCGTCCCTTGCGTTGTTGACGAGGCTGGTCACCGTGTCGGCGACATAGGTCTCGATGTTGTAGCAGGGGACGATGACGGACAGGGTCGGTTCGTTGGCCACGTGTGCACACCCGTGCTCGCTTCGGAAATATCTCCGCGATCCTGGGACGGCTCCTTCGCCCGGACACGACAGCACGACGACTTCCAGGTGAACACGGCATGACATTGCAGACGGAAAGTGAATTAAGCGTTCCGCCACCTGAAAGCCGTATCCGGCTGATGCACTCGGTCCTCCGCTGTGTCGAACAAAAAATCGACGCACATCTGACCGGAGGACCTGAAAGCCGTGTTCAGGAAATTCCCGCTCAGCACGAAGACCTTGATCACCGTCTCACTCGTCGGCAGCGCACTGGCCGTGGCACCGAACGCGGCCGCCCAGCCGGAGCCCTCCCCGGCGCAGAGCGCCCGTCCGGTGCACGACGTGGCCGTGGCCGGCGGTCCGAGCGGCGGGGCGGCGCAGCAGCTCGCCGACCGCCTGGGCCGGTCCCACACCGCCGGTGTCTATCTGGACCGCGTCCAGCGACGGTTCGTCGTCACCGTGACCGACGCGAAGTCCGCGGCCGCGGTCAAGGACGCCGGCGCCATACCGAGACGGGTGACCTACGGCACCGCCCACCTGGAGTCGATCAAGAACCGCCTCGACACCCACTTCAGAACGCCGGGAACGATGTGGGGCGTCGACGTCCCCTCCAACCGGGTGGTGGTCCGCGCCGACAGCACGGTCAGCCGACGGGACGTCGCGGCGCTGAAGCGGTACCTCGCACCCTTCGGCAAGGCCGCGGAGGTGATCCGCATCAGCGGCAGGACCGAGCGCACCGCGGGCGCGATCAACGGCGGCGACTACATCGAGAACGGTGTCGTCTCGTGCTCGTACGGCTTCACCGTGCGGAAGAAGTCGGACCCGAACTACAAGGCGATCCTCACCGCCGGACACTGCACCAACACCTCGGGGACCGACTGGAGGAAGGCGGACGGCACCTACATCGGGTACACCACGGGGCACAACGTCGCAGACGGAAACGACTTCGGCCTGATTCGGGCGTACAACGGCAGCGTGACGTACTACGGGAACGTCGAGGCCAAGGACGGCGCGGCCCAGGACATCTCCTACTCGCGCGACAGCAGGCTCTACGAGAGCGTCTGCGCCTCCGGATACCGGAGCAAGTTCGACTGCAACCTGGTGGGCATGAAGAACCAGACGATCAACTACAGCGACGGCATGACGGTCACCGGTATGGACGTGGCGGGGATCTGCCGCAACCACGGTGACAGCGGCGGACCGCTGTTCGACGGCGACGCCGCCCTGGGTCTGCTGTCCGGGTCCAACGACAGCGCCTGCTACAGCTACTACCAGCCGGTCAACGAGGCGCTGGCCTGGTACGGGATGGAGGTCTTCTGATCCCGGCCGGGCGGCCGTGACTCACCGGATTCCATAGCGGGACCCGATGCCCGCGATCACCAGTTCCAGCCCCTCTTCGAAGTGCCGGTCATGGTCCTCGAAGATCTCCGCGCCCGCCGCGGCCGACAGGGGGAAGTCGGCCAGCAGGCGGGCGCGGTCGTTCACGTCGTAGCCCTCGCGCCGCTCGTCCGGGAGCGGCTTGACGCCCTGCTCCTCGGTGACGAAGCCCAGCGTGTACATGTACGTGGTGGCGGTCGCGCGGACCGCCTGGGCGAGGGTGAACCCGGCCTCGGTGAACAGGCGCAGGGTCGCCTCCATCTCAACGGCGTGCAGCGTGCCGGTGAAGCGTGACCCGCTGAAGACCTTGGCGCCGTCCCGGTAGCCCAGCAGCGCGGTGCGCAGGCCGTGGCCGGACGTCCGCAGGCGCTCCTGCCAGGTGCTGCCCTCGATGGGCGGCGCGTCCTCGACCATGCGCCGGTACATCTCGGTCGCCATCTCGTCGAGCAGCGCCTGTTTGTCCTTGAAGTGCCAGTACAGGGCGGGCGCCTTGACGTCCAGCTCCTTGGCGATGGCGCGCAGGGTCAGCCCCTCCAGACCGACCTCGTTCAGCAGCCTCAGGGCGGTGTCGGCGACCCGCTTGCGGTCGAGGGGGGCCCGGCGTTCGGTGTTCACGGTTGACAGCTTAACAGTGTTAAGGGCACTCTCGTCCCGGCACTTAACATCGTTAAGGAGATGGGTGGACATGGGCATGCGCATGGGCACGGCTGTGCACAGGACGGATGTGCTGATCGTCGGCGCCGGCCCGACCGGCCTCGCGCTCGGCATCGACCTCGCCCGGCGCGGGGTGGACGCCCTGGTGGTGGAGCGGGGCGAGGGGCTCGCCCCCGGCTCGCGCGGCAAGGGGCTGCAGCCCCGCACGCTGGAGATCTTCGAGGACCTCGGCGTCCTGGACGAGTTCCTGGCGGTGGGTGGCGCGTACCCGGTCGGGATGATCTGGCAGGACGGGACGCAGAGGGGCGAGCACCGGATGTTCGACCCGGCGGAGGACGGCGAGGAGGGCTCGCGGTTCACCGCGCCGTGGATGGTGCCGCAGTGGCGCACCCAGGAGATCCTGTTCGCACGGCTGACGGAGCTCGGCGGGGCGGTGGCCTTCGGCCGGGAGGTCGTCGCACTGGAGCAGGACGGGACCGGGGTGACCGCGCACTTCGCGACCGGTCCCGCCGTCCGCGCCCGGTACGCCGTCGCCGCCGACGGCGGCCGCTCGGACGTGCGCCGGGCGCTCGGCATCGGCATGACGGGCGAGACGGTGGACCCGGATCCGATCCTGGTGGCGGACGTACGGATCACCGGCCTGAGCAGGGACCACTGGCACGTCTTCCCGCCCCGCTCGGAAGGCTCGGGCTTCGTGGCGATCTGTCCGCTCGCCGGTACGGAGGACTTCCAGCTGGTCGCCCAGTTCCCCGACGGCACCGATCTGGACCTCTCCCTGGAGGGCATCCGGAAGGTGGTCGCCGAGCGCACCCACCTCGCCCCCGAGGACGTGACGGAAGTGCGCTGGTCCTCGGACTTCCGCCCCCGGGCGGCACTCGCGGACCGCTTCCGCGCGGGCCGGGTGTTCCTGGCCGGGGACGCGGCACACGTCCACTCCCCGGCCGGCGGCCAGGGCCTGAACACCAGCGTCCAGGACGCCTACAACCTGGGCTGGAAGCTGGGCGCGGTGCTGGGGAGCGGCGCCCCGGAGTCCCTCCTCGACGCCTACGAGGAGGAGCGCCGTCCGATCGCCGCGCACGTACTCGGCCTTTCGACCGCCATCCACCACGACGAGGCCCGGCGTGGGAAGGCGACACGGCAGCTGGGGCTGGGCTACCGCGCGTCTTCACTGACGGTGGAGACGCGGGCGGCCGCGACCGGCGTACGGGCCGGTGACCGCGCCCCGGACGGAACGGTGGGTGCCGTACGGCTTTTCGACGCCTTCCGCGGACCCCACTGGACACTGCTCGGCCCGGACGCACCCGAGCTGGGCCACGGTGTGCGTACGGTTCGGGGCCCGGCCCCCGAACCGTACGGAACCGGCCTGTTCCTCATCCGCCCGGACGGTTACGTCGGCTGGGCGGGCAACTCGGCGACGGGGCTGGAGGAATACCTGGCGCGGTACGGCACGACCCTCTAGGCCGCGGCCTATGAGCTCGCCAGCGACAGCTTCACCGCGAACCCGAGGAACAGCGCCCCCGCCGCCGACGTGGCCGTCGCGGACAGCCGCTTGCGGCGCCGGAAGGCGTCCGCCAGCTTCGTGCCGCTGAATATCAGCGCGCTGAGATAGAGGAAGCTGGCCAGCTGGGCGAAGGCGCCGAGGACGACGAAGGACAGGGCCGGATAGGCGTAGCCCGGATCGACGAACTGCACGAAGAAGGCGACGAAGAACAGGATCGCCTTGGGGTTGAAGAGGCTGACGACGAACGCACGCCGGAAGGGCCGCTCATCGGTGACCGCGGAGGGCGCCTTGTCCTGCACGGCCTTCTCCCACCGGGTCCGCCACATCCGCCGGGCGGCCCGCAGCATGCCGATCGCCAGCCAGGTCAGATAGCCGGCCCCCGCGTACTTCACGATCCCGAACAGCACGGCGTTCGCCTGGAGCAACGAGGCGACCCCGGCGGCCGACAGCGTCATCAGCACGGTGTCCCCGCACCAGACCCCGGCCGCCGCGGTGTAGCCCGCCCGGATGCCGCGCCGGGCGGCGACGGAGAGGACGTACAGGGAGTTGGGCCCGGGGAGGAGCACGATGAGGACGAGTCCTGCCAGGTAGGTGGGGAGGTGGATGACGCCGAACATGGCAAGGAGTGTCGCACGGGGGTACGACACTCCGATTCCGGGGTTCGGGGGGCGGGACGTCAGTCGTCGCCGTCGAGGAGGGTGTCCACGGAGAGGTCGAGGGTGATGCCGACGGGCTCCGGGACGGGGACGGTCTGGCCTCGCTTGTAGCGGGTGGGGTCGGGGTACTTGCCGTCGGCCGGGTCCGTGTACAGCAGGACCTCGTCGTGTTTGCGGTCGGCGATGAGGTAGACCGGAAGGCCGGCCTGCGCATAGCACTCGACCTTGGGACCGAGGTCGTCGGACCAGTTCGAGGACGTCACTTCCACGACCATGCGGAAGACGTTCGGTGCGTAGTAGTTCCTCGTGACATGGGCGTCGCGGAAGTCCGGGTCGACGACGGAGAAGTCAGGGACCGCGAAGTCTTCGGGCAACGTAGGCAACCAGAGGCCGACGCCCTGGACGTACTCGTACCCCGCCTCAACGAGCCCCGCCCGGTCGAAAGCCCTGCCCAGTTTCGTCAGCGACAGGGCGTGCGAACCATCCGGCGGCGGTGTCACGGTGAGCCTCCCCTGGAGAATCTCCACGCGGTGGCCAGGCAGTGCACGGGCAAGCTGGTCGGCAGCCTCGCCCAGGGTCAGCTCCTGCTGCAGTACGGCCATGGCGTCCTCCTTTTCGGGGCCCACTCTTCACGAGCGTAACCGGGGACGTGCCACCTCCGCCCATGATCACTCATACGGAGTAATCGCCCAGCTCAGAACGCATCCGACGGCACGTAAGTCCCCCAGACCTCCCGCAGCGCGTTGCACACCTCGCCCACCGTGGCCCGCGCCCGCAGCGCCGCCCTCATCGGGTACAGGACGTTGTCCTCCCCCTCGGCCGCCTTCTTCAGCGCCACCAGCGCCGAGTCCACCGCCCCCTGGTCCCGTTCGGCGCGCAGCCTCGCCAGCCGCTCCGCCTGCTGGGCCTCGATGGCCGGGTCCACGCGGAGGGGTTCGTAGGGCTCCTCCTCGTCCAGCTGGAAGCGGTTGACGCCGACCACGACCCGTTCGCCCGCGTCGGTCTCCTGGGCGATGCGGTACGCGTTGCGCTCGATCTCCTCCTTCTGGAAGCCGTGCTCGATCGCCGCGACCGCGCCGCCGAGGTCCTCGACCCTGCGCATCAGGTCCAGCGCCGCCGCCTCCACGTCGTCCGTCATCCGCTCGACGGCGTACGAACCGGCGAACGGGTCCACCGTCGCGGTCACGTCGGTCTCGTGGGCCAGGACCTGCTGGGTGCGCAGGGCGAGACGCGCGCTCTTGTCCGTGGGCAGCGCGATCGCCTCGTCGAAGGAGTTGGTGTGCAGGGACTGGGTGCCGCCGAGCACCGCGGCCAGGGCCTGGACCGCCACCCGCACCAGGTTCACCTCGGGCTGCTGCGCCGTGAGCTGGACGCCCGCCGTCTGGGTGTGGAAGCGCAGCATCCAGGACTTCGGGTCCTTCGCGCCGAACTCCTCCCGCATCACCCGCGCCCAGATCCGGCGGGCCGCGCGGAACTTGGCGACCTCCTCCAGGATCGTGGTCCGGGCGACGAAGAAGAACGACAGCCGGGGGGCGAAGTCGTCGACGTCCATGCCCGCCGATACCGCCGTACGGACGTATTCGATGCCGTCGGCGAGCGTGAAGGCGATCTCCTGCGCGGGGGACGCGCCCGCCTCCGCCATGTGGTAGCCGGAGATCGAGATGGTGTTCCACTTCGGGATCTCGGCCCGGCAGTACTTGAAGATGTCCGCGATCAGCCGCAGGGACGGCTTGGGCGGGAAGATGTACGTCCCGCGCGCGATGTACTCCTTCAGGACGTCGTTCTGGATCGTGCCCGTGAGCCGGTCAGCCGGCACGCCCTGCTCCTCCGCCACCAGCTGGTACAGGAGCAGCAGCAGAGCGGCCGGGGCGTTGATCGTCATCGACGTCGACACCTTGTCCAGCGGGATTCCGCCGAACAGCACCCGCATGTCGTCGACGGAGTCGATGGCCACACCGACCTTGCCGACCTCGCCGTGGGCGAGCGGCGCGTCCGAGTCGTGGCCCATCTGGGTGGGCAGGTCGAAGGCGACGGACAGGCCGGTCGTGCCGTGCGCGATCAGCTGCTTGTAGCGGGCGTTGGACTCTGTCGCCGTGCCGAAACCGGCGTACTGGCGCATCGTCCAGGGGCGGCCCGTGTACATCGTCGGGTACACGCCGCGGGTGAAGGGGTAAGCACCCGGCTCGCCCAGGGTCTCCGCGGGGTCCCGGCCCGCGAGGTCCCGCGGACCGTAGACGGGTTCGATGGGCAGTCCGGACTCCGACTCACGCGCCATGGTGTGTGCCTCCGCATTACGTTCGTCACTCCTTACGATGCCCCGTAGTTCGTCGGCGGTCACGCTGGGAAGCATTTCCGGCATGGGGAGCCTCGGAAGAACAACCGCCGCACTCACCTCGGCCGCCGCGCTCGCCGCACTGTGCGGCTGCACCGTGCAGGTCCCGGACGCGGACGGCAAGCAGCGGTCGCCGGTGCACATCCGGCTGCCGGCCGACCCCACCCCCCGCTCCAGTCCCAGTCCGACCACCACTCCGGCCGGGAACCGGCCCGCCCCGCAGCCCGCCCGTGTGCTGTGGTCCCGCGGCGACAGCGGCACGGCCGTGCGCGAGCTGCAGGCCCGCCTCCGCCAGGTCGCCTGGCTCTTCGACGGGCCGACGGGGACCTACGACGATCTGACGGAGAAGGCGGTCAGGGGCTTCCAGGGCAAGCGCGGGCTGCCGCAGACCGGGAGGACGGACATCGTCACCTGGCAGCGGCTGATGGGGATGACGCACGAGCCGGGCACCTGGGAGCTGTATCTGATGGGCGGTCAGCCGGCCGCCGCGCCCGACCCGCGCTGCCTGACCGGACGGGTGCTCTGCATCAGCAAGACGAGCCGCACATTGCGCTGGATGGTGGACGGCCGGACGGTGTCGACCATGTCGGTGCGCTTCGGCGCGCAGTACACCCCGACCCGCGAGGGCGTGTTCCACATCTACTGGAAGTCGCGCCACCATGTGTCGACGCTCTATCACTCCCCCATGCCCTACGCGATGTTCTTCAGCGGCGGCCAGGCGGTGCACTTCTCGTACGACTTCGCGGCGCGCGGTTACGCGGGCGGCTCGCACGGCTGCGTCAATGTGCGGGACGAGGCGGCGATCGCAAGTCTCTTCGGGCAGGTGCGGACCGGCGACAAGGTCGTCGTCTACTGGTGAGACCAGGGGCTTTGGGGCGCGGGCGGGACCGGGGGAACGTGTCCCGCCCGCGCCAGGTGCACGAGCCGTGAGTACGGGGGGAACCCCGGCTCTGTGCGACGGCCGATGACCAGTCGGCTCACTCAGTACTGCGTGCGAGTTGCCGAAAACGTCACACCCCGCGCGGAAAAACTTCTGCGAGTTATAAAAGCGCAGGTCATAGATGCAGGGAGAGGTCAGGAGCGCTGTACGCAGGGAAAGGTCAGAGGGCGCTGTAGGTAGGGCTCGGCGACGGGAGGGGTGTCCGGTCGGGCCCGGTGGGCCGCTGCGGGGCGAAGGCCGTCGGGGCGGGCAGGCCGACTCCGCCGTCCTGGTGGTGGTCGTTGCCGCCGCCGTGGTGATGGCGGCCGCGCCCGTCGCGTCCGTCCCGGTCGCCCTGGTCCCCGCGGTCGCCACGGCCGTCGCCGTCGTCGCCCTTGCCCTCGTCGTCCTGGCCGGCGGCGTCGGCGGCGGCCTCCAGGACGGCCCTGCAGTACTTCCACACGCGCGCGGAGCCGCCCGCCGCCCCCTCCAGGGCGCGCCTGCGGTCCGAGCCCAGGGTCTTGCCGTCCCGGATGTCGCGGCAGGCCTCGGCCACACTGCGCCCCCAGGTGCCGGTCCCGTCGGCGGTGCCGGGGGTGCCGCGCTCGTCCGTGCTCCTGCCGTCCCCGCCGTCCTTGCCCGCCGCGTCGCGCGAGGAGCCGGCGCTCGGGTACCCGCCCGCCGTGTCGCTGGGCGTCGGCGTACCCGACGTACCGCCCTGCACGTTGTCCCGCGAGGGGGAGCCGGCCGGGCGGTCGGGGGTCACGGCGGCCGAGACCGAGGCTCCGGGCCCGGGCTTCTCGTCACCGAAGGGCGTCGGCAGGGCTCCGGTTCCGGCGGCCACGGCGACCCCGCCGACCATGCCCACGGCCAGCACGGCGGCGAGCCCCAGGCGTGCGGGGCGGGCCCAGCGCGGGCGGCGGGCGGCGCGGGACGGGCTGCCGATGCGGACCAGTCCGACGTCCGAGGAGCGGCCGGTGCGCCGCACGGCGGACTCATCGCCGTGGCCGACGGCGAGCTCCTCGGCGGCCGTGGCCTCGCGCGCCTTGCGGAAGGCGGCCAACGCGGCTTCCTCACCTGGGAGTTCGGCGTCGGCCGGGGTGGTGTCGGGGGAGAGTGCGCCGAGGGCCTTGGCGAGTCTTTCGGCCTGCTCGCGGGCGGCGGCGTCGACGGCTTCGAGCGACTCACCGCGCAGCAGATGTTCCGCCGTTTCCCGGTTCAGCCACTTGTACTGCTCGTCGGCCATCACATGTCCTTCTGCGTCCGCGCTCGCGTATGCGTCACAGTGGCGGACGTCACCGCACGGCGGCGCGGTTCTCGCTGGGCGGGCAGTGCGTCGAGCACTCCGGCCGATTCCGGATCCTCCCCGAGGAGCTCCGCGAGCCGCTTCAACCCGCGGTGTGCGGCCGTGCGTACGGCGCCCGCGCGCTTGCCGAGCGTCTCGGCCGCGGTCTTGGCGTCAAGCCCCACGACCACACGCAGGACGACCGCTTCGGCCTGGTCCTGCGGGAGCCGCGCGATGAGGGAGAGGGTGCTGCCGGTGGCCAGGGCCTCGATGGCCTCGCCCGCGGTGTCGGACTCCGCTGCCCGGCCGGTGAGTTCGGTCTCGTCGCCGCCGATCGCGGGGCGGCGGCCGCGCATCCGTATGTGGTCCAGCGCGCGGTTGCGGGCGATACGGGCCGCCCAGCCGCGGAACCGGTCCGCGTCCCCGCTGAACCGCTCCAGGTCACGGGCTATCTGCAGCCAGGCCTCGGACGTCACGTCCTCGGCGTCCGGATCGCCGACCAGCGTCCGTACGTAACCGAGCAGCCGCGGATGCACCGCGCGGTACACAGTCCGGAAAGCGGTCTCGTCCCCGTCCTGTGCCGCACGCACCGCGGCGGTCAGCTCCGCGTCGTCCCCCAGCACCCGTGGTTCCTCAGTAGATGGTCGCGGCTTCGAGTCCGCCGATCGTTGCATTGGTCATGCATCTGCGCTCGACGCGAAAGGCACGTTACGACCTGAAACCGCTCCTCGTCCACGTCCGTACAAGATGCAACTAACTCGTGACGCACCGAGGTGTGACAGAAAACGCACTCATGGCGCTGTAGGAAGTACGGGCCGCCGCGCGGCTCGTGCCGCGCGACGGCCGGGGCCTCTCCTGTGGGGGGTGGCGGCCCCGGTCGTTGCCTCGGCAGCACAAATCCGGCCACTCACGGTCAAATCCGGGGTGAGCCGAATCACTTCTCCCTGACGGGAATCACTTCTTCTTGGTGGAGTTCGGGTTCGGGCTGCTTTTCGCGGCACCGCCCGACTCGTCACCCTTGTCGCTCTTGTCGGCCTTGCCGGACTTGTCGGGCTGGTTCGCCTTCTTGTCGTCCGCCCGCGCCAACTGCCCGGCGCAGTACGCCGCGACGTTCTTCTCGCCGCCCGCGGCCTGCACGAGCCGCTGCCAGGCCGTCGAATCCAGCGCCTTGCCATGCCCCGTGACCTGCTCATAGGCACGGCAGTGGGCAAGGGTGTCCTTGGCGGTGTCCGGACGGTCGTGCGTCGCCGGGCCGGAGGGCGCGGGCGAGGTGCGGGACGGCCGGACGGCGGGCCCGTCCGTGGTGCCGGTCGCCGGTGCGGGGTGGTGCCCGTCGACGTTCCCCCGGTGGGAGGAGGTGACCGTGCCGATGGCCGCGACCGCGACACCGCCCAGGGTGAGGCTCGCCAGCGCCATCGCCACCGTGGTCTTCACCGAGCGCCGTCCGCGCCCGCGCTCACGGGGCCGCCAGTCGTCCCGGCGCCGGGCCTCCGCCCGGTGCGCCCCGGCGTCGCGGGCGGCCCGGAAGGCGGCCGTGGCACGCTGCTCGGCCTCGGGGTCGACGGCGCCCGCCCGCAGGGCGGCACCGAGGAGCACCTCCAGGCTCTCGGAATCGAACGTCCCACGAGGGGCGGCGCCGTCCGGGTGCACGCGCCGACGGCCGGAGAGCCCGCCGCCGTTCTGCCGTTCACCCATGTCCGCATCCATCCCTGTCCGGCGGTCCGCCGCCGCTTCCGTTCATGTCGACTCCCCCAGCGTTCGAGAGCCGTCTTCCGTCACACCTTCCACCTCGTCCCCGGCGCCGAGCCGCCGGGCCAGCCGCTTCAGCCCCCGGTACGCGGCGGTGCGCACGGCACCCGGGCGCTTGCCCAGGACCCGTGCCGCCGCCGGGCCGTCGAGGCCGACGACCACACGCAGCAGGACGGCCTCGGCCTGGTCGCGCGGCAGTTCGCGCAGCAGGCTCAGCGCGCCCTCGGTCGAGATGGCCTCCAGCGCCTGCTCATGAGTGCTGTGCCGGCCGGGCAGCTCCAGTACGTCCTGTTCCAGCGCCGTCGCCCGGGGCCGTACCCGCTGGCGGCGCAGATGGTCGAGCGCCCGGTGCCGGGCGATCGTCGCGCTCCAGCCGCGGAAGCCGGCCCCGTCGCCCTTGAACCTGCCCAGGTCCCGGGCGATCTCCAGCCAGGCGTCCGATGCCACGTCCTCGGCGTCGTCGCCGACCAGACCGCGCAGATAGCCGAGCAGACCGGGCTGCACCCGCCGGTACACGACCGTGAAGGCTGTCTCGTCGCCCTCCTGGGCCCGCGCGACGGCCGCGCCCAGCTCCCCGTCGTACGCCTGACCGCGGCGGGGTTCCCCTCCCTGGCCCAAGAACCGTCCTCGTCCGTACCGAGCTCGCGCTCGTGTTCGCGCCAGCAGCGAATCCGTGCCGTGGGACACGACAGGCGTGTCCCACGTCCCACGTTTCTCAGCGCCGACGCTCACAGATCTGTCACAGGTACCGGCCGTCTCCCTGGTCCCGGCCGGTGTCAGTGGTGTCTCCTACGCTGCTGCCCCACTGACGGAAGATCTTGGAGCGGGAGGCATCGGCATGGGCGGCGACTGCTGGCGGGACACGGGCCCGTATCAGCGTGACCTGGCGGCGGCGTTCCGGCAGGCCCAGGACGCGGAACTGGCGCAGGACGACCACGGCTTCCCCGGCCGGACGATCGAGGAGCTGTGGCGGGACCCGGCCTGGCACGAGTACATCTTCACCGGTGGCACGTACTCGGTCCTGGACTTCCCCCTGCTCATAGACCCCGAGGACCCCGAGGACGGCCCCTTCATGCGCCCGCTGACGGATGAGGAGGTCCGGGCCTGGGCCCCCGACGGCCGCCCCACCCACGAGGATTGGACGGATGCCCTGGACTCCGACCGGCTCGACTTCCCCGACCGGGTGCACGGCAGATGCACGGTGCTCTACGTCGACGGACAGCCGGCACAGATCGGCTACTGGGGAGTTACGGCGGACTAGGTCCTGTCGTCGACCAAGCCGCCGACCACGACGCCCGTCACCAGGAACGCGGCTGTCGCCGACAGGAGGGTGGCTTCGTAGTACGACTCGGGGGTCGCCCACGCGGCCGCGCAGGCCCCGGCGGCGGCTCCGAGGACGGCGGCTCCGAGCCGCCACGCCTCGACCGCCGCGTCCCGCCGGGCGAGGACGACGGCGGTCACGACCGGCAACAGAGCAGTTGCCGCGGCCAGTTGCGGTGTCCCGAACATGACGCCGTAACGCACCGTCAGCGCGGGGAGGAAGAACAGCGCGAGCCAGTGGCCGAGGGTATGACGTACGAAGGTCAGCGTGGGCCCGGGTGCCGACGGCTCGGCGAGCCGGGCTGCGACCCGGCGGAGCACGATCAGCACGCCGACCGCCGCCACCGTCACCGTCAAGCGATCGCCCAGCCGCCCCAGGTTGTAGAGCAGCGCGGTGTCGTACACGACGAGGACGAGCACCCCGAGTGTCCCCAACGAGCCGATGAACACCAGCAGTCCGGGCACGGAGGCCGGGGTGCGTGAGGCACCCGTGTCGCGTGCCGCGAGACGGGCGAGGACGTACGGCGTGACGATCGCCGAGACACCCCGCACCACGATGTCGTCCACCGTGTACGGATTCCGCAGATCCCACTCCACCAGGCAGAACACGACGGTGTACGACACCGACGCCAGCGGCAGCAGCGCGGACCGGGCGATCCGCCGCCACAGATCGGCGTCGAGCCACCGCACGACCGTCGCGAACGCCAGTAGAACAAAGGGAAGTTCGAGGAAGGCCTGGACGCGCAGGACGGACGGCGCGAGCAGCGACGGGGCGGGGAAGCCGAACGCCAGCCGCCGAAGCACCGGATTCGCGGAGGCCAGGTCGAACCACCCGGCCGGCAGGTACCGGGAGATGAAGGACGGGTCGCCGCCGTGGACGCGCAGCACGTACACGGTGAACAGCACCTGGTTGACGTAGACGACTCCGGTCACCACCGTCCACGCGACGAACGGCGACACGGATCGGCCGGCCCTCGCGCCGTCGGCTCGGTCGTGCCGGGCCACGACACACGGAGCGAGTACGAGGCCCAGCGCGACCGACACGACCACCACGGCGTCCACGAGCACGTTCACAACCGTAGGGACAAGGTTGTCAGGCCGTCGCCGCTCTCCGTGCCCTCCCATGCAGCTTCAGATAGAAGAGCTGGAGGGACTCCTCGGGAGCGCCCGCCTCGAAGCGGTTGAGGACCTTTCCGAGGGGGTTCCAGACCCGCCCGTCCGGCATGCGCACGCCGACGGGCTGCCCGAAGTAGGCGTGCTGGCCCTCGTCGAAGTCCACCCACACCGCCCCCGCCCGGCGAACGAGCACCTCACCGACGTACGCCCCGAGCCCGAAGAGCGTCTCCTGCGCCTGCTCCCGGTCGGCCCCGCCCTTCCGCAGCCCGTCGATCAGGAAGTCGACGACCCGCAGGCTGCGCTCGGAGTAGTCCAGCGGCAGCCGGTTGCGGGCGGTCACGCGCGAGACGAAGGCCGCCGTGTACGCCCGCAATTCGTCCGCGCACGGCACGCGCATGTCCACTTCGCCCATGAGACCGTTCCCCGTTCGCTCGATGAGGGAGAACACGGAACCGATTCCCCCGCTTCACATAGCGGAAGCAGCGTCAGGAACATCACGCGCAGTGGACGTGTCGATCACCACACAAGGAAGTCGCAGCGGGAGTACAACCTTTCGCTTCATCGTTCACCGCCGCAAGCCGTGAACGGAACGCATTCGCCACCGTCGGGGCTCGGCTCCCGGAGGGTGTCGAATGAGACACGCCGCTGCTCGAACCCGCGGGCGGGCCGCCGGATCCCGGCGCCGTGACGCGGCCGCGAACGCGGTGTGCCGCGCCGTGGTCAGCCGATGGCGATGCGCGGGTGGGCGCCGGGCCGGATCCAGGCCATGATCCGGTCCATCGTGGTGCGCGGCACGGACACACAGCCGGCCGTCGCGCCCCTCCCGTTGACGTGCAGGAAGATCCCGGCGCCGCGGCCGGGCGTGGCGGGCCACCGGTTGTAGTTGATGACGAGCGCCTTGGCGTACTGGGTGGGGTAGTTGATCAGATGCTCGCTGCCCCTGTCACCGGACTCGGTGAGCGGAAAGTCGGCGCCCGCCGCACTGTGCATCGAGTTGTAGAACTTGGACTGGGGGTCCTCCACCCACCAGTCGGAGCTGTTGACGACGTGGTACGGCATGCTCGTCCCGCCCGCCTCGACACCGAAGCCCTCGGTGATGGCGTACGTCCCGGAGGGCGTGGTGTACGTCCCCTGCCGCCGCGTCGCTCCGTCGGTGACGCCGTTGGAGCCGACCCGGCCGGCACTCGTGCTGAACTGCTCCTTCCAGCCCGAGGCCCCCTTGGCCCAGGCGGTGACGGTGGCGTAGGAGCCGCTCGCCTTCACCGTGATGAGCTGGGTGGCGTCGCCCGGGGAGGCGGGGACGGGGAAGTTCGGGGCGGCGTGGGCGGCGGGCGGCGCGGTGGTGGCCCGGGGGGTGGTGGCCCCGGGGGTGGAGGCCGTACCCGGGGCTGCACTCGGCGAGGCCGAGGCGTCGTCCTTGCCCTTTCCCCTGTCCTTGGCCTTCGCGGAAGCCGACGCGGACGTCGACGGCGAGGACGATGCCGATGCCGATGCCGATGCCGATGCCGACGAGGAGGGGCCCGGCGCCCCCGTCCCGTCCGACGCCCCGACCGCGACGCTGTCGGACCCGGCGCCGCCCTTCGCGTCTCCCCCCTCCCCACCCGAGCCTCCACAGGCCGACGCCATCAGCAGAACACCGGCGACGGCCGGCGCGGCGACGAAGCAGGTACGGGCACGGGAACGCGAAGAGGGCAGCACGAAGAAACCCTTCGATGGGCAGCGGGCAGGAAAGGCACGGGCCGAGAAACGGCGGCCGGCCGGAACGAGGGCTGGTTATACAGCAGCGGTGATCGCGGAGGCGACCGAGAAGACGAACCGGACTCTCCACGCGAACCGCTCACCCGGTACGACAGTCGGTCCCACTGTCAGTGCCGCCGCGGAGAGGCACTTCACTTCACGCCGGACGGCAAAGCCACACTCCCGCCGAACACCCCACGGTTGTCGGCCCGCACCTCCTGACTCACCGTGATGTCCCTACCCCGAAAGGGCACACGAAACGTGAATGCGTACCGGTGTGACGTGAACCGATACCCGTGCGCTCGGTCCAACTCCCACTTCTCGGTGAAGCTCTTGAGCGTGATCTGGCTGTCGGTCGCCGTCACCCCGGCCCTGCGCAACTGACCAGGCATGCCGGTACTCCAGCACCGCGTCCGGGCTTCGCGGAGAAACCCGGGCCACCTGAACCATCTCCAGGTCGGAGTCGGCGGCGACCATCGCCGCGCACTCCTGCAGCACATTCAACGGACGCCATTCCTCGGCGCGGCTGAGGAGCGTCCCGGACTCGATCTTGCGGTCGAATACCTCACCATAGTTTCGCAGTAAATCCGTCCTCAAGAACGGCCATCCCGCGATCCAGTTCGTCCGCTGGTTCGCTGCACATGTACAGCGAACCAGCGAATGGCTGTAACCGACACGTGACCACGTCTCAAGCCCACACCGCTTTGACTACGGCGTGGCCTGCTGAAGCCGCCCGCCCATAGAACCCTTGGAGGTCCCGGTGAATGTCCAGGAACTCCTGCCTGACCTGAGCCTCTTCCCCGATCCAGCCGCCGAACTTGGCACCGGCAATGCCCCAAAGCTCGTCGAAAGAAACAGTCGCGAGAAAATCTGCGGCCTGCGACACCCCAGGCGGCTCCAGAATCATCAGGGGCGGGTTGGAGGGGTCGGCGTCAGCGCTGTGTGCCACGGGGCGGCCGCCGTAAATCGGCAGCGCCCAGGGCTTGTCGACGTCTGCATGGAGGACATCGGCTGCGGCATAGAGGTCATTGACGGAGTTGAAGACCTTCTCGATCGAGTCGGCGATACCTGCCGCGTACTCGTCGGGGTGGTTGTCCCAAGCCTCGGACATGAACGCCGCAAGCCAGGTGTGATCGTCCCGGATCTCGGACTCCGCAACAGCGCGAAGGTGTAGGTGGATGCTCACCGCGACGAGACCTCCATTTCGACGGCCCGCCTGTCGGGCCGAACGGACAGAATTTACTGGATGGCACTGACGACGAGACGGCCCGTCTCTTAACGCGGGATGCCCGGCGCTGCCAGGACCCCCTCCGACACCGGCGTGCCGTGTGTCGTCGAGATCGACCGATGCGGACAGGTAGCCATCCGTACGGAAATTTCGCAACAGATCCTTCGTGTGCACCAAGACCGCTGACGAGATCCTCGACGGCCTGGCCGCATATGCCCACGAATTGACGACTTAGGAAACCAGGGTACGGCAGGGCCGCACGGCAGCCATGCACAGCATGGAATTCCTTTCACCGTGCGGCCCTCCGCGCACTCCTTGCGGAGGCCGGTCGGACGGACGGACCCGGCACGTCCGGCCGACCGGCCGTGATCAGGCAATCAAGGCATACGCCTCTTTGAACATCGCTCCCGCGGCTGCGAAGCTCGGCACGTCGTCCGCAACGCCTAGACCGCCGGTGCCCACGTCCTCCGCCACGGTCCCGACCGAAAGCGCGGTGGCCGTGAGGCCAAGGCCCACGCCTGACAGGATGTCGACGAAGGAATGCCCTGCGCTCTCGTCCCCAGTACGCTTGCGCTCGTCTTCATCAGTCTCGTAGGCAATTACGCCCGGAGAGATCTGCGACGGCCAGACCTTGACCATTTCATTCGGCTTCGCATAGTTCGGAACTACTCCCGGCGGGAAGTCGAATCCGACCTTCGCTACACGCTTGTCACCGGATGCCTTGAGCTGTTCCTGCAGATACTTGACCTTGTTTTCGACATCCTTCTTACCCCGCCGCTCCGCGTCTCCGCCGGCATGCTTGGCATCCCAGACGTAGACCGCGTCGTCGGTCCAGTACAGGAGATCGGCATAACCGACTCCCTTGCCCGGCTTTTTGGCCGAACCTCCGGCGATCGTGTTCAGGTCGTCCCGGGGACCACCGGAGGCGCTCAGGTCCATGCTTACCTCGCCTCCACCCATCGGCTGGAACTCGGCCAGGTACATCGCAACGAACATGATCGCGGTGTCGTGTCCACCATCGTATTGATCGAAGTGGCACGACCCACAGAAGTCGTTCGGGTTGAAGAGCTTCGAAGCGTCCTGACCGCAGGAGGCACAGGTCCCACCGGGGTCTGGGGCGGGCATGTGCCCGTCGAGTTCGATGAAGCTCGTCGGATTGCCGCCGCCGAACGCGTACCGATTGCTGGTGTAGGGGTCGGTGCCGAGATGCATGTCGGCCAGCGCCCCGTTGTACATGTCCCGGGAGGTGAACCTGTTCAGGCCTGGGCTGTAGTTACGGAAGCCCATGTCGTACGTGCCGGACTGGGCGTCCCAGCGCTTGGCATTGAACCGGTAGGGGTTGTACGCCTCCTTGGTCGGGTCCGCGGCATCGGGCTTGTCGATGCCGGTGAACTCGGACGTGTCGTCGGAGCCGTAAGCCGTGTAGCCGTACGTCGCCTTCGTGTCGCCGTTGTCGTCAGTCAGCGTCTCGACATCGCTGTGACCGTTGTAGCCGTAGTAGCCGTCCTCGGTCGTGCCGTCGCTGTTGTGCTTGACCTGCGACAGGCGTTGGCCCCATGGGCTGTACTGGTACGACTTTGTCAGCGTGCCGGCGACCTTCTCGTCCAGGACCTCGTTCGACAGACCCAGGTACTCGAAGTCCGTTGTCTTGCCGTTGGCGGTCTCCGAGGTGGTGCGGTCCATCGGGTCGAAGGTGTATGTGGTCGACTTCATCGCACCCGTGTCGTCCATCTTCTGGGACTCCACGACGTGGTCGAAGCCGTCGTACACGCTGCGGGAGATGATCTTTCCGTCCGCCGCTGACGTCACCGAATCCTGGCGGCCGAACGGGTCGTAGTTGTACTTGGCGGTGGCACTACCGACCGTGGCGCTCAGCAAGCGGTTCCGGTCGTAGTCGTACGTGGTCGTCGTGCCCTTGACCGTCTGGCTGATGACATTGGCGTTGTTGTCGTGGACGTACGTGTCCGTACCTGCGCCGTTGCCGGTCTTCACCGCCTGCTTCAGCCGGTCGGCGGGGTCGTAGGTGTAGTCCGTGGTGGAGTCGAGGTACGCCGAGTGGTTGTCGGCGTTCATCTTCTTCGCCACGTCCTGCGACTTGTTGCCGTTGGGGTCGTAGGCGTAGGTGTGCGAGTCGACGAGGGTGCCGTTGGGCTTCTTCTCCGTCGACGTCTTCAGCGCGGCGTCCAGGTAGTACGTGTAGTCGACCGTGTTGCCGTTGGCCTTGGTCTCCTGGAGCTTCTGGCCACGGTCGGTGTACGTGTACGACGTCACCTTCGGCGAGGCGTCCGTGGCGGACTTGCCGACCGAGACCGTCTTCACCAAGTCACGCAGGTCGTACGTGTACTTGGAGAACTGGTCCGGGTGCGTGATCGTGTCCGTCAGGCCGTTCGCGTCGTATGTGTACGACGTGGCCTTCTTCTCCACGCCGGCCAGCGACTCGCTCACCCTCTGGAGCTGGTTGAGGCCCGTGTAGGTGATCGCGTACGAGTCGATCTTCGCCGTCGACGAGCTGTCGTCGATCTGGGTGAGGTTGCCGTTGAGGTCGTAGGAGTAGGCGAAGTTGTCCTTCTCCGTGTCGGCCGGGTCGCCGGTGGTGTCACGGACGAGCTTGACGGCGTCCGCCACGACCGTACCGCCGCTGTTCTGGAACAGCTGCAGCTTTGCCGCGTTGCCCTGCTTGAAGGCGAAGGAGCCCAGTGAGACCCAGGTGCCCTGGTTGGCGGTGGCGTTCTGGTCGATCGTCTTGTCGGCCGTCCCGCCGTCGTAGGTCACCGTGTACTTCGCCGTCGTCGCGGCGCCCGTCACCTTCGGGAACTTCACGTACGCGGCGTACGTGCCGTCCTTGGGGATGTTGAGCGTCCACGTGTAGGCGTCCGTGCCGGTGCCGGCTGCGTGGGTCTCGTGGTTGTAGCCCTGCTGACCGGTGATGTCTCCCTTGGTCCAGGTGCCGGTCTTTGAGGTGTTCTGGGTGTCGGAGTTGTCCGCCAGGACGACCGACTTGCCCGCCGGGACACCGTCGTCCGAGCGGGACTTCAACGAGCCGTCGGGGTAGAACGACCACGTCATCGTGCGGTTCGAGGAACCGCCCGCCGACGTCAGGGTCCGCTTGGTCTGCTGACCCAGGTCGTTGTACTCGTAGGCCGTCGTGATGTCCCACGGGTCCGTGGACGACCTCACCCAGCCGTTGTCGAAGTAGCTGTAGGTGGTGTCGTTGCGGACCGTCTCGCCGTCCGACGGCGGCAGGGAGGTCTTGGCGACCTGGCCCACCTTGTCGTACGTCGTCTCCGTGTAGACGTTCGGGTCGTTGTAGCGGGAGTCCGCCGGGTCGTACGGCTGGTACTGCTTGACCGGGCGGTTCAGCTCGTCGTACGACGTGCGGACAGTGAGGGCGTCGGTGGAACCGGCCGCCGTCGCCCGCGGCGTGAGCACCTTGGTGGTGTTGCCGACCTGGTCGTACTCGTACTTCGTCGTGCGGTACGTGATGGTCGACGTGCCGTCGTGCGGGACCTTGACCTCGGTCTGCTTGCCGCGCTCGTCGTAGGTGATCGTGGTCGTGTTGTTCTCGGCGTCCGTGGCCGAGGTGACCAGGCCGTCCTTGTCGTAGCCCTTCTTCTTGGTCTTGCCGGCCGTGTCCGTGACGACCGTTACCCGGTGGTCCAGGTCGTACTCGGACCTGGTGGTGTAGTCGGTCGGGTCGGCCGTCGCGTTCTTTTTGGGATCGATGACCTTGGTGACGTTGCCGACGTTGTCGTACTCGTACGAGACCTTGTCACTGTTCGCGTTGACCACGGACGTGAGCTGGTAGATCTCGTCGTAGTTGTTCGTCGTGACGTAGTCGGTCGAATCCGTCGTCGTCGCCGTGCCCTTGGGCTCGGTCGTCGTCTTCAGGTTGCCGACCTTGTCGTAGGTGTACGTCGTGGTGCGCGGGTCAATCAGGTTGTTCGCCGGCACCGTGGCCGAGGAGACCTGGTCCGCGTTGTCGTACACCGCCGTCGACACTGCGCCGCTCGGCGCCGTTGACTTGGTGACGTTGTCGTTCTCGTCGTACACCGGGGCCGGCGTCGTGATCACCACGCCCGTGTCCTTGGGCACGGTCTTGACCAGCGGACGCCCGAACGTGTCGTACGTCTGCGTGGTCACCTTGCTGTTGGCGTCGGTGACCTGGGTTACCTGGCCCCGCTCGTCGTAGACGAACGTCGTCGCGAAGGACTTCGCGTCCGTGATCGTGTTCGGGTAACCGGTCGGCCCGAAGCCGCTGTACGTCGTCGGGTTGCCGTTGGCGTCCGTCGCCTTGGTCAGCTCACCGTAGGCGTCGTAGTCGTACTTGGTGGTGTAGTCGTCCGGAACCGTCGTGGTCGCGACACCCTTGGGGTCCGTGACCGTCTTTACGTTTCCGAAGCTGTCGTACCCGAACTGCCAGGCGCGGCCTTCAGGTGACGTCTTGCGGAACAGGTCCGCCGAGAAGCCGTCGGCACGGGTCTGGTACTCGTACTTCGAGGCGTTCGCAGGCCACTTGGTGGTGTCCGCGACACAGGTGGCCGTCTGGTCGGGCACACCCGCCTTGTTGTTCTCCGCGTCGCGCTGCCAGAGCGGGTAGCCCGTCTTCTGGTCGTAGCAGTACGCGGTCTTGGCGCCGTTGTCCTCCTCCACGTACGTGACGTTGTTGTCGGCGTCCCAGCTCATCTTCGATGTCTGGGACTTGGCGTTGGTCGTCTGGACCGGCCGGCCGAAGTCGTCCGTCACGTACTTCGTGGCGTGCGTCTCGGCGTCCGTGACCGTGGTGTCCGTGAAGTTGGTGTTCACGGTGTCGGCCGCGTAGGCGAATCCGGTGTCACCGTTCAGGCGGTCGGTGATCGTCTTCGTCCACCAGTGGTATTTCGGGTCGTCACCCGCCTTCGGCTCGTAGTACGCCAGCTTGGTGTCGTGGCCGCGCGGGTCCGTGGCCGTCACCAGCTTGACGTTCTTGTTGCCCTGGAGGGCGTCGTAGGTGAACTTGAACACCTTGGGCTGGGACGAGCCGTCGCCGTCGGTGAACCGGCCGAGCAGGCCCTCGACCGTGTAGTAGAAGGAGACCTTGCGGCCCGAGATGTCCGTGATGGACTTCACGTGGTCGTAGATGTCCGGGTCGGTCAGGCTGGTGCCGGTGACCTTGGCGCCCGTGCCGTCGATGTAGTCGTACGACGCGTCGCCCCTCTTGTAGTAGTCGAGCGTCAGGGACTGCCGGCCCGCCGGGTCGGTGATGTAGGCGAGGAACTTCGCCGCCTTGCCCTGGGTCTTGTGCTGCTCGTAGGTGTACGTCTGGGTGTTGCCGTTCTTGTCGACGACAGACGTCAGATAGCCGTCGCAGCCGAAGTAGAACCGCGTGCCGTCCGGGCGCAGCAGCGTCCAGGCGTCCGGCACCGGGTCCTTGTCCGGGGTGCAGTCCAGGCCCGCCTTGGCCGTGATGCGGTAGTGGACGCCCGCGGGGGCCTTCCAGCTGCCGTCGGCCTGCTTGGTGAAGACGTGTGTGGTGCCGTCACCGTCGGGGAGGCGGATCTCCGTCGCGTTCTGCACCGGGTTCGGGTGGAAGTCCAGTGCCGCGCCGAGCCGGATGGGCCCGCCGACCTGGGCCGACCAGCCCGCGCCCGCGCCACCTGTCGTGTTGTCGGTGTCCAGCGAGTTGTACGCGAACCGCGCGAACGTGGTCAGGCCACGGCCCGGGTTGCTGAACGCGTTGTACGACCACACGGTGTTGCCGGAGGCGAGGTTGTTCATCACCGTGGAACCGGCGCCCGTGTTCTTGCCGGTGTAGCTGTAGAACTTCTCCAGGCCCAGCGCGTCGGAGGTGGGGTCCTCCACCGCCACGTTCTGCTTCAGCGGCGGAATGCCGCCCGTGCCGGCCGACAGCCAGCTGCCGTCGGAGACCTTCTTGACGTCCCAGCCGAGTACGTACTTGGTCCGCTTGCTGCCCGAGTCCGAGTTGATCGGCGTCTTGACCTGCGCCTGGATCGTCGTCGACTGACCCGGGGACAGCGGCGGGATCGCGGTGGACAGCTGGTTGCCGCCCGTCGTCGCGTCCGTGCCGTCGGGGAGCTGCCAGGTGTACGACAGCACCCGCTCGCCGCTCGCCCACGCGCTCGACGTGGTGTTGGTGACCGTGAAGGCCACCGTGTAGGTGGAGTTGGGGGTCATGCGGGCCGGGGTCTGCGGCGCGTAGTACGTGTCGTCCGTGGTGGAGTCGACGTAGATGACGCGCAGCAGCGGGCCGATCTGCGGGTCGGCGGCCTCCGAGGCCAGGAACATCGTCTGTTCCTGCGGGCCCGTGGAGGTCTCGTCCTTCAGCTTGATCAGGGCACCGTGGTTGGAGGACGGGGTGCGGGTCCAGCCCTGGGTGAGGGAGGTCGCGTCCCACCAGTGGCGGCCGACGTCCGAGACGGTGCCGACCGTGTCGGAGACGGTCCCCGAGTAGTCGCCGCCCGCCGTCGTCCACGCCGTGGTCGAGTTCGCGTTGTTCCAGGTGGCCTGCGTTTCGGTGAAGTCCTTGTTCAGGCCGTGGAGTTCGTAGATCGCACCGTTGGTCTTGGTGGTGGTCTCCGCGCCCCACAGGAACATGCGGGACTCCAGCACCGTGGCGGTGGTGGGGATCGCGCTGGTCGGGAACTTCATGACCGCGCGGGTCTTCTCGGTGGTGTTCGTGGGCGTGTTGTTGCCCACGCTCAGCCACTTCTGGCCCACGCCGTCCCGGCTGATGGTGTCCAGGTTGGTGGTCGGCGTCGCGGAGGACAGGGTGGTGTCCGTGACGCCACCCGCGGTGCCCTGGACCAGCCGCATCGTGCGGCCCGCCTTGGGGACACCGACGATGCGCGTGGGTGAGCCGAGGAGCTGGCCGTCCTTCGTCTTCACCGCGAGCTGGTAGTAGTACGACCTTCCGATCTCCACCGAGGAGGAGTCCGGGGTCGGAGTCGCGGTGGTGTCCGTGTATGCCGTCGCCGACTTGTCGATCGGGGCGACGAGCGTGGCCGCGGACGGGGTGAACGCCTGCTGCGTGGAGCGGTGCAGCTGGTACTCGGCGATGTCCAGGTTCGGGTCGCCGGTGGTGTTCGAGTAGGCCTTCCAGCTCAGCTCGGGGCCCGTGGAGTGGACGACCGTCGGCGAGTTGAGGGTGGTGCCGACCTTTCCGTAGGTCACCGTCAGCCGCGGGATCGTGGAGGTCTCGCCGCCGTAGTCGCCGTCGCCGGCCTCGTAGCGCGGGCCGCCCATCGGGCCGGTCGCCGACTCGTCGGCGGCCTTGAGGATGAACCCGTTGTTGACCGAGGTGCCGTCCAGCCACTGCTGGACCGTGTCGGTCACCGGGAACTTGTGCCACTGGCTGTACTCGCCGATGTCCTTGTTGATCACCGCCGGGTTGGTGAAGCGGACCGCGTCCGCGAGCACGGCCGTGGTCGCGGAGGCCGGGCCGTCGCCCAGGACGACCTTGCCCGCCGTACCGGACGCGAAGTCGATCTGCGCGCCACCCGCCAGCGGGGCCCAGACACCGTTGGTGCCGGACTGCTGGTTCACCGTGTAGGTGGTGGTACCGGTCTTGGACGTCACCGAATACGGGGCGTTGGTGGCCCGGTCGGCGGCCGCGACGTAGTGCACGTCGACCTGGTAGGTGCCCGCGTCCTTGATGTTCGGCTGCCAGGTGTAGGTGTCCCCGGCCACCGTGTCCTTGTTGTACCGGTAGTCGTTGCCGATCGCGTACTGCGTCAGCGTCGACCCGGACGTGGGCCAGGAGCCGGTGGCCGCCGTGGTGCCCGGGTCGCCGTCGTCCACCGTGTAGCTGGTGCCGGACAGCTCACCGACGTACGAACTGGTGTTGTTCCAGTTCGCCGTCGTCTCGTCCCAGGCTCCGGTCGCCCGGTGCACCTCGACCGGCACCTTCGTGCCGCCGCCGTCGTGCGCGTTGTCGAAGTACATCTCCAGACGCGCCGAGTCGAGCTTCGTGCCCGAGGGGATCTCGCTCAACGGGAACTTGATCAGGGAGCGGGCCGTGCCGGTGGCCGTGCGGCCGACGGACAGCTTCCACGAGGTGTTGTAGTTCGTCGTCGGCGCCTCCTGCAGGACCATCGTGTCCTGCGAGTCGGTCGGCGACGGCGCGATCGTGATCGTCGGGTCGATCACCACCGGGTACTGGCGGTCCTTCGCCGCCAGCCACTTCGCGTCCGGTGTCACGGTCAGCTTCCAGGACTTGCCGTCCTTCGTGAGCTTCTGCGTGACCCTCGTGCTGTACGTCTTGCCGAAGACGGACTTGTCCGCCTTCCTGGCGTCCGTCATGTACGGCGCCGGGATGACCATCGCCGGGGTGTTCGGCAGTGCGCCGTACAGCGCGATCGAGCCGTCCTTGCGGGCGCGCGGGACAAGCCCGTCGGTGTTCAGCGTGAACGTGAACTTCACCGGACCGGCGGGGCGTTCGGCCAGGGTGATGTTTTCCTTCACCCGGCCGGGACCGACGCCGTACTCCAGGTCCGCGCCGTGCGCGGTGTCCTTGTACGTGACCGTCGAGCCCTTGGCCACGGGCTTCAGCCTGCCGCCCGCGCCCTCGAGGCCCAGGGTGACCGTACGGCCGTCCGGCGACCGGAAGCGCACCAGCTTGTCCGTGTCCGAACCGAACCAGCTGCGGCCCTCGTTGGTCGTGTTGGCGAACGCGAAACCCTTGGCGTCCGTCGCGTGGACCGCCGTGTCGATCGGCTTCCAGGCCGCCTTCTTGCCGTCGCCGGAGCGGTACGACGTCGGCACGGCCGACAGTTCCGCCTGGACGCGGCCGTCGGAGAGCTGCCAGAACCGCGCCGTCGAAGTCCGCTTGCCCTTCAGCTCCTTGACCCGCCTGGCCTTCGGGGCCCTCTTGCCCTTCGGCAGCTTCTGCCGGTCGGCTATGCCCAGCTCGTCGTGTGACGGCGGCTTGTCGAGGTGGTGGTCGTCGTCTGCGAACCAGCCCTTGACGGTGTCGACGATGCCCTTGTCGTGGCCGCCCGATCCGGAATCGGACTCGGTTACGGCATAGGCGATCTGCGGCAGCGCGGTAGTCGCCACCGCCGACACGACAAGGCAGGAGAGCAATCTCCCATATCGGACTTTCACGTCCAGTGCCCTTTCTTTGGTGGCGCACCCGCGTTTTCACCGACGCCCTTGTGCGCGCATGCGCGGGGCGAATGCGGGCACGCCGAACTTCCGGTCCGGAGAATTCCGGCCGGAGACTGTGTCGAGCCGTGCCACGCGGAAGTGCGCCGGTCAGGCGCCCTCGACCACTCCTCTCTGTGCTCTTCCTGTGTGGCGAGCGGAGTTTTAATCACTCGGATGACGAGCTGTCAATTGCCAAGGCAAAACGGATACTTGACCCCACGTTGGGGCGGATCCCGGGATTTCCCTCCGGCGATTCGCCCGATTCTTCCGCCCACTGGAAAGCGGTTCGCCGCATGAGCTATAAACCGCGCCCATGGCATCAACCGATACGGAATCGACCAGGGACTGGCGCTCTCTCACCGTCGCCGGGATCCTGATCGCCGCCTGCGGCGGGCTCGTGCTGTACGGCGTGCTCGACACGGCGGACAAGCCGGCCGAGCCGCATGTCCCGACCGCCGCCGTGACGTACGAGGTGACCGGCGACGGCACTGCCGACATCGCCTACCAGGGCCGCAGCGAGGCCGGGTCGGCCACCGTCGACCGTGCCGTCGCGCTGCCGTGGAAGAAGACCGTGGAGGTGCCGCTCGGGCGGTCGCCGCTGGTCTCGATCACGCTCGGCGAGAAGGGCGGGCGGGCCAGCTGCTCGCTCGCCGTACGCGGCAAGCACGTCCAGACCGCCTCCGCCTACGGGAAGTTCGGGCGCGCCACCTGCCAGGCCGAGGTCGGCTCACCGAGGCCGCAACAGGCGGCCGCCGCCGTGGGCCGGCCCCTCGGGTGACGTCCGGACCTTTCTTTGCGCTTTACAAGTACCGCCTGTGTGACAGGTGGTGTCATCGTGGTCATTTCTAGGGGTGGGGTAGTTGAGTCCTCGCAGGACGCGTGCGTACAGACCGCTCAGTCTCAAGCGGAGGGCGTGGCTGACACTCGGAGCCGTGGCCCTGGGCGGCGCGGGAGCCGTGACCTATGCGATCGCGGATCCCGGCGCGCAGAGCGACGGCAAGGGCGCGGGCCGCAGGGCGTCCGTGCACACGGTCAAGCTGGAGAGCCGCGGCGCGGGCCGCAAGGGCCTGGGCCGACAGGGCACCGACCGGTTCAGCGCGCTGCTGCTGACCTGGGACGACGCCCACGCGAACGCCAAGGGCAGGCCCGAGGTGCGCACCCGGGACGTGGAGACCGGCAAGTGGTCCAGCTGGCAGCGGCTGGCGGACGATCCGTTCCAGGCCGACGGAGTGGAGGCACAGCGGGCCGCCGGTGCAGTGCGCGGCGGTACGGCCTCGCTGTGGACCGGTGACTCCGACGGCGTCCAGGTGCGCCTGGTGAACGCCGACGGCACCGAGGCGGGCGGCCAGCCGGCCGGCATGGACGTCAGGCTGCTCGACCCGGGCACCGACCCGAAGGGCGCCACGGAGCCCGCGGCGTTCGCGGAGGAGACCACCGCACCGGCGACGGACTCCGCGGCACCGACTGACACCCCGGCGCCGACGGACTCTCCGCTGCCGACGGACTCCCCGGCCGAGACGGTCACGCCGAGCGACCCGCCGGTCCCGACGGACTCTCCGTCCGGCTCGCCTTCCGACTCGCCGTCGGCCTCCGTGTCCGACTCCGCCTCCGCGTCCGGCTCTTCGTCCGCCTCGCCGTCCCCGTCCAGCACGGTCCCGGCCCCGCGCCCCTCCACGGTCGCGAAGCCGCCGATCATCACGCAGGAGGAGTGGGGCGCCTCCACCGACTACAACGGCACACCCGAGTACGGCACCGAGATCAAGGCCGCCGTGATCCACCACACGGGCGTCGACAGCGACAACAAGCTGTCCTGCGCCGAGTCCCGCGCCCGTATGCGGACCATCCAGCAGGAGCACTTCGCCCGCGGCTACTTCGACGTCGGCTACAACTTCGTCGTGGACCGCTGCGGCCAGATCTTCGAGGGCCGCAGCGGCGGCGCCGATCTGCCGGTGATCGGCGCGCACGACATCGGGTTCAACACGAACACGGTCGGCATCTCGTACATCGGCAACTACATGAGCGCGCAGCCGTCCCGAGCCGCGCTCGACTCGATCGCACGCATCGTGGCCTGGAAGTTCGGGATGTACGGGGTCGACCCGACCGGCAAGGTGACGCTGACCTCCGGCAGCGCCGCGGGCGTCGACGGCAACAAGGTCGCGAAGGGCACGTCCATCACCCTGCCCCGCGTCTTCGGCCACCGGGACACCAACTCCACGGCCTGCCCCGGCGACAACCTCTACAAGAAGCTCCCCCTGATCGCCGCACTGGCCAAGACGCCGGGTGTCTCGCACGCCCTGCGCACCTCGGACTACAACCGGGACGGCATCACCGACCTGGTCGCCGGCACTCCCAAGGCGAACTCGGTGACCGTAGTACCGGGCGGCGTGGACGGGCCGGTCAAGGCGTCGAAGGTGACGCTCACCCAGAACAGCCCGGGTGTCCCCGGCTCCTCCGAGACCGGCGACGCCTTCGGCACCTCGACCTCCTGGGGCGACGTCAACGGCGACGGCTACGCCGACCTCGCGATCGGCGCGCCCGGCGAGGACGACACCAGCGGCAACGCGGACCGGGGCGCGGTGACGGTGCTGTACGGGCCCGGTCTCAACTCCGGTTTCACATACACCACGTCGGGTGTCACGGCGGCGGGCGCCAAGCTCGGCTCCACGGTCACGGTCGGCGACTTCAACGGCGACGGCAAGGCGGACGTGTTCTCGGCCGGCACCGGCAAGGGCGGCAACTGGAACGTCCGGCTGACCGGTGGCGCCACCACCTCCGGCTCCGTGACCACCGCCACGGGTTCGGTGGCCTACCTGGACGCCGCGACCGGTGACTTCAACCGGGACGGCTATGCCGACGTGGCCCTCAACTACCGTGACGCGGGCGGCATCGGGCGCGTGGTCCGGTTCGCCGGCTCGGCGACGGGTCTGACCAAGGCGGGGGTCATCTCCGTCAAGGGCGGCCGGTCGATCGCGGCCGGAGACGTCAACGGCAACGGCTACGACGACATCGTCATCGGCCAGCCGGTCGCGGGCGAGTCCGGCGGCAAGGCGGGCGGCCAGGTCACGATGGTCCCGGGCACGTCGACGGGCTTCACGACCACCGGCATGACCGTGGTCCACCAGGACACGACGGGCGTCCCGGAGACGGACGAGTCCGGTGACGCCTTCGGTACCGCCGTCTCGGTCGGCGACATCGACGGCGACGGCTACCAGGACGTCCTCGCGGGCGCCCCCGGCGAGGACCTCACCCGCGCGGGCGTGCAGCGCTCCAACGCGGGAGCCGCGTTCCTGGTCAAGGGCAGCGCCTCCGGTCTCACCGGCTCCGGCGCGGTCCTCGTCTCGCAGGACACTTCGGGGGTCCCCGGCAGCACCGAGACCGACGACCGGTTCGGCTCGTCGGTGTCCCTGACGGACCTGTCCGGGTACGGCCGCGCCGATCTGACGTTCGGTGTGGAGGGCGAGGACGCCGGTGACGGCATCCTGATGTACCTGCCGAGCAACAGCACGGGCCTCGGCTACACCCAGACGCTCGTCCTCAGCAGGTCGGTGCTGGGCACCCCGGCGGGGGCCCGGCTGGGCCAGACGCTGACGCCGTAAGGCTGTTCACCGATCGGCCGGGGTCCCGCGCTCAGCGGGGCCCCGGCCGTCTGTTTACGAGAGCCGTGCGGATGCGGTTCTTCAAAGCCGTGCGGACGCGGCCGTCGCGTCCCGGCACAGCAGTCGCAGCGACCCGTGCCCGTCGAAGCAGCGGCGGGCCTCGGCGATGGGGTCCCAGAGCCGGCCGTCGGGCGTACGGACCCAGTGGTCGCCGCCGGTCGCCCACCACTCGGCGCCGGTCTGCCGGACGATCACCTCACCGGCGTACGCGCCCAGACCGCGCAGCACGTTCTCCACGGCGGCGTAGGGCACGTCCTCGCGCCGGATGTCCTCGATCAGCCGGTCGACGCGCCACAGGCTCTGCGCCGAGTAGTCGAGCCGCACCCGCGCGCCCTCACGCATGGTCGCCACCGCGTCGGCCGCCCACCGCGCCGGCTTCGCCGCCGCATGCGGCCTGGTCTCCTGCTGTGTTCTCACATCCTCGACAGTCACATTCGGTAGAGCGAGGTCAGCGGTGTTTTCGTCACCCGGATCCGGGCCGTTTCCGCAACCGGTGCAGGACCGGCGCAGCACGCCCGCACAACGCCTACAGGATTCGCTCAGAATTCGGGTTTGCCTGGGAGTGATGCTTGCGGCCTCCCGTGCGCTCCATTCAGTGATGAGCACGTACTTCCATCTCCGCGCGATACCGGCCCCGGCGCTGCGCAACAGCGCCAACTGGCTGCGCAGGCTGTTCGAGGACGACTGGAACACGGTGCGGGTGCGGCTCGACCGGCACCGTGAAGAGATGCTGGACAAGCGCTATCTCGACCACGACCTCCTCTACGTCGGCGCGTCACTGCGCCATGACATGGAGGGTCCGGAGACCGACGTGGTGCTCGGCGGCCACCGCGTCTGTCACCCCGACCCCGCCCAGCCGCCGTTCCTGCTGCTCACCGCGGCGGAGGCGGACCGGGTCGCCGCATTCCTCGACTCGATCGACTTCGAGTCGCTGTGGCGTCTGGCCCGGCACGATCTCGTGCCGCGCGATGCCGATGCCGACACGGAGTCACAGATCCGGGCCGCCTTCGAGTCGGCGCACCGGGATCTGACGGCGTTCTACGCCCAGACGGCGCACTACGGCGAAGCGGTGGTGAAGTGGCTCGTCCGGTGAGGCGAGTGGTGCGGTGAGGCGGGCGGTGCGGTGAGCCTCAGGCCCGGCCGCGCGCCCGCCGTGACACGACCGCGCGCAGCACCCGCCGTCCCTCGACCGACACCTCCAGCGCCCGGCGCAGCCCGCCCGCGCCGTGCTCGGCGAGCAGCTCCAGGACGGTGACCTGGCGCCGCAGTTCGGCGGCGACCAGCGGCGACATGCCGTCCGTACGGCCCTCGCGGCGCTGGTCGACGGAGCCTGCACCGTCCTCGGCAGGGTCGAGGAGGCGGTGGATCTGGAGCGAGGCGACCGAGCAGGCGTCGGCCCAGACCCGTATCTCTGCGGCGTCGCGCACGGCCGGGGCGGCGGCCAGCATCCGGCGGGCGAGGAGCGCGGCCTCGTCCTCGCCGGGCTCGTCCGGGCCGGCCGAGTCGAGTGCGGCGCGTGCCTTGTCCAGGCACTCGCCCCAGTCGCCGCCGCCGTCCGTCAGGCTTGCCCACACCGGCCGAAGGACCTCGTCGTCGCCGCCCAGCAGGGGGACGCACCGATCCAAACAAGCCAACCCGCTGGCAGCCAGTCCGCGTTCGTCGGCCTGTGCGATCAGTTCCACCAGGCTCATCCACGCCTCCCTCGCCAGGGCGCCGACCTTTACGGAGCCCGCACTTCCCCTTACTGCGTGCGACGGGCCGGTAGTGTCACAGGGGCACCACGCCGAGCAGGTCTAGAAGGCGGAAGAAAAGGTTTTCGGCCAAGGGGTCGGGGTCGGCCGTCAGCACCTCGATCAGCGCCTCGGGGGTGACCGTGTGCCCGGCCTCGGCGGCCCAGGCGACCGCGCGTCCGGCGGCGTCGGCGGGTTCGAGGAAGTAGTCGTCCAGGGTGAGGCCCTCGCGCTCGGCGCCCAGGTACCCGGCCATCGCCGCCCGTGCCAGACAGGTCGTCCAGCCGCCGCTCTCCGGCGCGGCCGCCTCGACGACCGCACAGGCGCTGTCCATGACGTACCCGAAGAGCGCGGGCGCGCAGGTCTCTTCGGCCAGCGCGTTCATGTTCCCGATGTCGCCGCCGTCCCCCGCGTACTCCCACACCTGCCAGCCGCCGGGCGCGGACGCCCGCCGGGTCATGCCCTCGGCTCCGGACAGCGCGTCCAGTTCGCCGAGCGGCCGCTCGGCGCGGCCGACGACGAAGTAACCCCAGTGACCCATTGCTCGTCCCCCCACCGCTGCACGGTTCGGCTCGCGCCGAATACACCACAGCCGTACAAGGGTTCGCAGCCGTATGCGGTAATGCGCGCCGGGGGATGTCAGACCGCGGCGGGCACCGGTCCCGCGAGCCCCTTGTGGTGCTGCATCCGGGTCAGCCGCAGCACGACCAGGATGGCGAGCACGGCCGCCGTCATGTCGATCGCGTCGGAGAACAGCATCGTGCGGGTGGCGTCGCGCAGCTCCGCCGCGCCCTCGGCCCTGCGGTACCCGGTCAACGCGGCCCGGTCGGCGAAGAGCGAGATGATCCACAGCGTCCACCAGGCATTGACCAGCGCATGCGAGGCGGGCTTGCCCCACGGGCTGCTGGCATCCCAGATGTCGAGGGTGATCCGGCGCGGGTACCACAGGTTCACCACGGGGGTGAACCAGCCGCCGATGGCCCAGCCGCGCGACTTGGTGTGCCCGGACGCGTCGAACACCTCGGCGTTGACCCGCACCCGGTAGAACCAGCACAGGAAGACGACGATGCTGCCGATCAGCGCGGCCCCCTGGACGATGCCCGACGCGCCGTAGAGGGAGTCGGCGCGGTCGGCCCGCCGGACCACGTCGGAGCCGCTCGCGCCGCCCACGAGGTCACTCGCGACGTCGAGCTGCAGGAAGTCCGCCCAGATCGCGAACAGATCGGCGGCGATGACGAGCCCCAGCGCCACGGCGGCGGCCCGGCCGAGCACCACCGGCGAGCGCAGCCAGGCACCGGGCGCTCCGGCGTACGGCGGCATCGGCGCGGGCGGCTCGCCCGCGCACCGGGCGCAGAGGGTTCCGCCGGGCACGGCGGCGAAATGACGGCAGCGCGAACAGATCATTGGTCCCCCGAGGTGTGGTCGCGAATCCGGGCACGGCTCTCCCCGTGAGGCACATGCGCGGTATGCGGAAGATACGGTTCGAAAGACTCGTACGTCCACTCGATTGGGCGTCAGCCCAGCCGGTCCGCCAGCTTCTTGAACTCCGGCCAGGACAGGGCGGGTGTGCCCGGGTCCCACAGCTTCTGGGCGGTGGCCCGCAGCGGCATCCGGATGCCGGCGGCCACCTGGTCCTGCGTCTGGGCGTACGCGCGGTCGCTCCACACGGCGAAGGACCCGCCGAGTATCTGCCCGTCGTACCGGGCGGGCACGGCGGTGGTGCCGCGCAGCACGCGCGGGTTCCACTGCTCGTAGATCCGCTGTCCCGTGGGATAGACGAAGGTCTGCGGCTCCCCGAGGACGTAGTACAGGAACTCGTCGTTGTAGTTGAGGACCTGCCGTCCCGCGCTCAGGTACTCGACCGGCTGCCGGGCGCCGATCTCCTTGCCGGTCCAGTAGGCGACCTGGAGGTCCTTGGCGGGCTGGACGGACGTGCCCCGGAAGAAGCCGTCGTTCCAGACCCGGATCGTCCGCCGGTGGGCGCGGACCGTGTCGGCGCGGTCGCCCAGCCAGCCGGTGGTGAGGTCGGCGACGGTCCCGCCGGAGCCGTACGCCTTGCGCGCGGCCGCGGCCAGTTGCGGGTAGGAGGCCTGCGGGTCGGCGACCACGAGCGCCTGGTACTCGTCGCCGCCGAGGTGCCAGTAGGCGCCGGGGAACACGTCGGCGTACTCCTTGAGGAGGTCGTCGACGATCGCCGCGGACGCGTCCTTGGATATGTCGATCGCCCCGCGCGTCGGGACGCCCTGCGCGTTGCGCAGTTGCAGATCGGGATGGGCGGCGAGAACGGCGCCGAGGTGCCCCGGCGAGTCGATCTCGGGCACGACGGTGATGTGCCGGCCGGCGGCGAGGTCGACTATCCGCTTGACCTGGGCCTTGGTCAGATGGTCCGCGGAGACGATCTCGGGGTGGGTCGTGGACTCGATCCGGAACCCCTGGTCGTCGGAGAAGTGCAGTCCCAGCTGGTTGTACTTCAGGTCACCGAGCTCACGCACCCGGTCCTCGATCCAGGACGCGCTGTACGGCTTGCGGGCGATGTCCAGCATGAACCCGCGCTGCGGCTTGGCCGGCTGGTCGCGCACGACGCCCTCCGGGGCCGTACCGCCGCCGTGGACCTCCTGCTTGAGGGTGCGGGTGCCGTAAAAGACGCCCGCGTCGGCGGGGCCGGTTATGTTCACGCCCCCGCCGCGCACGGTCATGGTGTACGACTCCGGGTTCCCGCCCTTGTCGCCGCCGAGCGCCAGCCGTACGTCCCCCGGGCGTACGTCGTTCTTCTCGCCCGCGTACGAGAGGCCCAGCTCGCCCGCTATGAGCCGCCCCTCGTCGGCGAGCGCCGGATCACCCACCACCACACGCTCACCGCGCGCCGGTCGCCAGCCGGGGCCGTGTGCGGGGGTGTGGGAGCGGACGGCGGGGATCGTGCGGGGCGGCTGGGACAGGGGATAGGAGCGGGTGGGCGTCGGGCTGGCCGGGGCCGGGGCCTTGCCCGAGGTCGTCGCCGTGGTGCCCGAGGACTTCCGCGCCGCCCCCGCGGGTTCGCCGCCGTCGCCCCCGCCCGTGGAGGCCCAGACCCCGAGCCCCGTACCGAGGGCCACCGTGCCGACGAAGGCGGCGGCGGCCAACGCCCGCCTCCGTCTCACCTGCTGCGCCGACGCCCGGCGCCTGTGCTGGCTCACCTTGCCAACCTACGACTCCCCGGATGGCGATGCGTCCACCGCATGTTCCGAAACTCTCCCGTCCGAGTGAAATTCGGGCATCCTTCGGACACACCCTGACCGCTCTCGGTAACGTGGCGACACATCTTTCCCAGCATCCCCTGCCAAAACACATGTGACGCGAGGACCCACGCTGCCTGCGCACCGTCTCCCGTACCTCCCGGAGCAGACCCGCACCCCCACCTGCGCCGACCTCCTGGAGGGCTTCAACACCGCGCCCGTCGAAGAGGCCCACGCCGTCCTCCTCGCCTGCCTGCACAGCCTGCGCTGGGCACGGCGGGTCGCCGACCACCGCCCCTACCCCGACCTGGACTCCCTCCTGGCCGCGGCGGACGAGGCGGCGTACGACCTCGCTCCCGCGGACCTCTCGGAAGCGCTGGCCGGGGAGTCGTTGCCGGACCTTCCCGAGGACACGTACTCCGCCGCACATACGGCACTGAGTGCCGCACATGCCGCATACGAGGCGCGATTCGGACATGCGTTCGTCATCTATCTGGGTGACACTCCGCCCGAGGAAACCCTCGACCGCATCCTCGAAGGAATCCGATCACGATTGACAAACGATCGGGAGGAGGAGCGGGTCGTGGCGGCGGACGAACTCCGGCGCCTGGGAAGGGGACGTCTGGTCCATCACCTCAGGGGCGCGGCGCCGAATCGACCTGCGGCTCCGCCACGATGGGGGTCCCCCTTGTTCGAGCGAAGCCGAGAACGTGGGGGAACGACCAGCCACGACGGCTCGGCACACGGCAGATAACAGGACACCCCACCCCAGATGCCGCCCCGCCAATAGCCCGTCCGGTGCCAGTTTGATCACACGAGGTAGGCCCCCTGTCAGACGAGCGGCGGCACGTGGCTACGATGCTGGGGGCCGGTGGACCGTACCCGGCCGGGCCCGACCGACAACCGAAGCCGGCGCGGCCCTAGTCCCCGCTCCCGGAGGGTTCTTCCGTGCCGGCTGGAACGCTGTACCGCGGCCGGGAAGGAATGTGGTCCTGGGTGGCTCACCGAGTCACCGGCGTCCTCATCTTCTTCTTCCTGTTCGTTCATGTGCTGGACACCGCTCTCGTCCGTGTCTCCCCCGAGGACTACGACAAGGTCGTAGCCACGTACAAGACGCCGATCGTCGCGCTGCTGGAGTACGGCCTGGTGGCCGCCATTCTCTTCCACGCGCTCAACGGCCTGCGCGTCATCGCCGTCGACTTCTGGTCGAAGGGTCCGCGCTACCAGAAGCAGATGCTGTGGTCCGTGGTCGTCGTCTGGGTCGTCCTGATGGCCGGCGCGATCTACCCGGTCCTCGGCCACGCCGCTCGTGTTCTGTTCGGGAGCTGACGCCGATGTCCACCACTGAAACCACCGCGTCCGGGATCGGCCCCGTCGAGGGCGACGCCCTGTACGACGTCGACAACCCGGCCCCGCTCATCGAGGCTCCGCGCAAGCGCACCAAGAAGACCCCGCGGTCCACCCGCGGCAACTTCGAGATGGCCGCCTGGCTGTTCATGCGTCTGTCCGGCATCGTGCTGGTCGTCCTCGTCCTCGGCCACCTGCTGATCCAGCTCGTACTGGACGGCGGTGTCTCCAAGATCGGCTTCGCCTTCGTGGCCGGCCGCTGGGCGTCCCCGTTCTGGCAGGTCTGGGACCTCCTGATGCTCTGGCTCGCGATGCTGCACGGTGCCAACGGCCTGCGCACGGTCATCAACGACTACGCGGAGCGCGCGAACACCCGGCTGTGGCTCAAGGGCCTGCTCTACACCGCCACGGTGTTCACCATCCTGCTGGGCACGCTGGTGATCTTCACCTTCGACCCGAACATCCGCTAGGCACGGGGCTGCGAGAATCATGAAGATCCACAAGTACGACACCGTCATCGTCGGCGCCGGCGGCGCCGGCATGCGCGCGGCCATCGAGTCGACGAAGCGCAGCCGCACCGCGGTCCTGACCAAGCTCTACCCCACCCGCTCCCACACGGGCGCCGCGCAGGGCGGTATGGCCGCCGCGCTGGCCAACGTGGAGGAGGACAACTGGGAGTGGCACACCTTCGACACGGTCAAGGGCGGTGACTACCTGGTCGACCAGGACGCCGCCGAGATCCTGGCGAAGGAGGCCATCGACGCCGTCCTCGACCTGGAGAAGATGGGCCTGCCGTTCAACCGCACCCCGAACGGCACCATCGACCAGCGCCGCTTCGGCGGACACTCCCGCAACCACGGCGAGGCGCCGGTCCGCCGGTCCTGCTACGCCGCGGACCGCACCGGCCACATGATCCTCCAGACGCTGTACCAGAACTGCGTCAAGGAGGGCGTGGAGTTCTTCAACGAGTTCTACGTCCTGGACCAGCTGATCACCGAGGTCGACGGCGTCAAGAAGTCGGCCGGCGTGGTGGCCTACGAGCTCGCCACCGGTGAGATCCACGTCTTCCAGGCGAAGGCGGTCATCTACGCCTCCGGCGGCACGGGCAAGTTCTTCAAGGTGACGTCGAACGCCCACACGCTGACCGGTGACGGCCAGGCCGCCGTCTACCGCCGCGGTCTGCCGCTGGAGGACATGGAGTTCTTCCAGTTCCACCCGACCGGCATCTGGCGCATGGGCATCCTGCTGACGGAGGGCGCCCGTGGTGAGGGCGGCATCCTCCGCAACAAGGACGGTGAGCGCTTCATGGAGAAGTACGCGCCGGTGATGAAGGACCTGGCGTCGCGTGACGTCGTGTCCCGCTCCATCTACACGGAGATCCGCGAGGGCCGCGGCTGCGGTCCCGAGGGCGACCACGTCTACCTCGACCTCACCCACCTCCCGCCGGAGCAGCTGGACGCCAAGCTCCCGGACATCACCGAGTTCGCGCGCACCTACCTCGGCATCGAGCCGTACACGGACCCGATCCCGATCCAGCCGACCGCGCACTACGCGATGGGCGGCATCCCGACGAACGTCGAGGGTGAGGTCCTGTCGGACAACACCACGGTCGTCCCGGGCCTGTACGCGGCCGGCGAGGTCGCCTGTGTGTCGGTGCACGGCGCCAACCGTCTCGGCACGAACTCCCTGCTGGACATCAACGTGTTCGGCCGCCGCGCGGGCATCGCCGCCGCCGAGTACTCCCAGAAGGCGGACTACGTCGAGCTGCCGGAGAACCCGGAGGCCTTCGTCGTCGAGCAGATCGAGCAGCTGCGCAACTCCACCGGCAACGAGCGGGTCGCCCAGATCCGTCGCGAGCTGCAGGAGACCATGGACGCCAACGTCATGGTGTTCCGCACCGAGCAGACGATCAAGACCGCGGTCGAGAAGATCGCCGAGCTGCGTGAGCGCTACAAGAACGTGGCGATCCAGGACAAGGGCAAGCGGTTCAACACGGACCTCCTGGAGGCGATCGAGCTGGGCAACCTGCTCGAGCTGGCCGAGGTCATGGCGGTGTCGGCCCTGGCCCGCAAGGAGTCCCGCGGCGGTCACTACCGCGAGGACTACCCGAACCGCGACGACGTCAACTTCATGCGCCACACCATGGCGTACCGCGAGGTGGGCGACGACGGCACCGAGTCCGTCCGTCTCGACTACAAGCCGGTCGTCCAGACCCGCTACCAGCCGATGGAGCGTAAGTACTGATGGCAACTCCTGTTCTGGACAAGGTGGAGGCGGAGGCCCCGGTCTCTCCCTACATCACGGTCACGTTCCGGGTCCGCCGGTTCAACCCGGAGGTCTCGGCCGAGGCGGCCTGGGAAGACTTCCAGCTGGAAATCGACCCGAAGGAGCGTGTCCTCGACGGTCTGCACAAGATCAAGTGGGACGTCGACGGCACCCTGACCTTCCGTCGTTCCTGCGCCCACGGCATCTGCGGCTCGGACGCGATGCGGATCAATGGCAAGAACCGTCTTGCCTGCAAGACGCTGATCAAGGACATCAACCCCGAGAAGCCGATCACGATCGAGCCCATCAAGGGCCTCACGGTCCTCAAGGACCTGGTCGTGGACATGGAGCCGTTCTTCCAGGCGTACCGGGACGTGATGCCCTTCCTCATCACGAAGGACACGAACGAGCCGACGCGCGAGCGGCTGCAGTCGGCGGAGGACCGCGAGCGCTTCGACGACACGACGAAGTGCATCCTCTGCGCCGCCTGCACGTCCTCCTGCCCGGTCTTCTGGAACGACGGCCAGTACTTCGGCCCGGCGGCCATCGTCAACGCGCACCGCTTCATCTTCGACTCGCGTGACGAGGCCGGCGAGCAGCGCCTGGAGATCCTCAACGACCGTGACGGCGTGTGGCGCTGCCGCACGACCTTCAACTGCACGGACGCCTGCCCGCGCGGCATCGAGGTCACGAAGGCGATCGCCGAGGTGAAGAAGGCGCTCATCACGCGCCGCTTCTGAGCTCCGCTCCCCTACGGCGAGGTGGGCCCCGTCTCCGGTTTCACACCGGGACGGGGCCCGCTCGCGTTCCCGGGCCGAGCCCGGGTTCGGACTTCAAGGGGACGGATGCCTCAGTTGGACGGCGTACACGTCCGAGCCCTGCGCGCCGAGGACGCGGCGGCCGTGGGTGGGACCTGAACGCCTGGCCCGAGGGCCCGGAAGCGGGTCTCGGGGAGATCTACCAGAAGCACGCGTATCTCACGCTGTCGGTGAGCTCCCGGGACCGGTACCAGTGCGAGCGCTCCCCCGACCACAGCGTCCTCGCGCATCTGCGCGGAGAACGCACCCTGGACCGGGTGCGTCGGCTCGCCGCGCAGGTGGGCGGTCGCTTCACCGGCCGGACCGAGCTCGCCCCTCTCCGACACCGCCGGGCGGGTGACCTCCGCGGTCTGTCCGCGTGGGGGCCCGGTGCGCCGTACCTAATCTGATGGCATGTCAGATGACGAGTCGTACGAGCTGCTCGGGTTCGACAACGTACTGCTCCCCGTCGGGGACCTCGGGGAGGCCGTCGGCTTCTACGAGCGCGCCGGGTTCGGTGTCGCGTTCCGGTTCGACGAGGGCGGGATCGCACTGCTGAAGGTCGGGGGCGAGACACCCGGGATTCTGCTGCGGGCCGAGGAGGAGCTGGGGTACCGGCAGCCCACATGGCCCTCGCCGCGTGTCTGGCTGGAGGTGCCGGACGCGCGTGTCGCGGCACGCAAGCTCACCGAGCGCGGCGTCGCCCTGCTCGACGAACCCTTCCCCGTGGCGACCGGATGGACGGTCGAGATCGCCGACCCCTGGGGCAACGTCCTCGGGTTCGCGGACTACTCCAAGCGCCCGGAGCTCGGCAGACGCCCCTGAAGCGGGGCTCGCCGCCATTGAGTTGAACACGTTCAAAAACAGGTCTACAGTCATCCCTGTCAGCGTTTTGAACGCGTTCAAGAAGGGGTGGGGCATGGACCGCACCGTCATCGCCTACGTCATCTACCTGGCCGTCAGCATCGCGCTGACCGTCTGGGTGGCCCGCACGCTCAGCCGCAACGGACGGATCTTCCTCTCCGATGTACTGCACGGGAACGAGCAGCTCGCCGACGCGGTCAACCACCTCCTGGTGGTCGGCTTCTACCTGGTCAACCTCGGGTTCGTGGCGCTGTACCTGAGCGGTGACGAGACGATCGAGGACACCCGCGGCATCTTCGAGGCCCTGTCGACCAAGCTCGGCGTGGTGCTGCTCGTGCTCGGTGTGATGCACCTGGGCAATGTGTACGTGCTGAGCCGGATCCGGCGGCGCGGAGTACTGGACCGGGAGCAGGTGCCGCCCGTCGCGCCGCAGGGCTGGGCCGCCCCGGGCACCGGGGTGTGAGCGCCGTGACGGCCACCGCAGACCGGGGCGCCGCGCGCGTCCCGGTCCACGGGCTCACCGTGCTGTACGACGCCGACTGCTCCCTGTGCGCCCATGTGCGCGACTGGCTCGTGAAGCAGCGGCAGTTGGTGCCGCTGGAGCTGGTCCCCGCGGGGTCGCAGGAGGCCCGGCGCCGCTTTCCCGGGCTCGACCACCGCGCCACCCTCGACGAGGTCACCGTCGTCGGGGACGCCGGGCAGGTCTACCGGGGCGCCGCCGCCTGGATCGTCGTCCTGTGGGCCCTGCGCGAGTACCGCCCGCTCGCCCACCGGCTCAGCACCACGGTCGGCACCGGTCTCGCCAAGGGCGCGGTGCTGGCCGCGGCCAAGTGGCGGAGCGCGCAGTGGGGCGGGAAGGTCTACCGGCGGGAGGACGGCTGGTCGTACGACCCCCGCCAGGGGTGGACGTACGCTCCTCCCGGGTGCGACGGCGGTGCCTGCGCCAGTCGTTAGGCTCTGAGTGTGCCCGCGATGAACGAGTCCGGCCGGCCCGGTGAGGCCGACGCCCCCAGCAAGTCCGAGCAGACCCGCGCGCTGATCCTGGAGACCGCGATGCGGCTGTTCCAGGAGCGCGGCTACGACAAGACGACGATGCGGGCCATCGCCAAGGAGGCCGGGGTCTCCGTCGGCAACGCGTACTACTACTTCGAGGGCAAGGAGCACCTGATCCAGGGCTTCTACGACCGGATCGCCGCCGAGCACCGGGTGGCGGTCCGGGAGGTCCTGGCCCGGGAGACCGACCTGGAGGCGCGGCTCGCGGGCGTGCTGAAGGCGTGGCTGGACGTCGCGCGGCCGTACCACGAGTTCGCGGTGCAGTTCTTCAAGAACGCCGCCGATCCGGACAGCCCGCTCAGCCCCTTCTCCACGGAGAGCGAGCACGCGCGCGTGGAGGCGATCAGCGTCCACAAGGAGGTGCTGCGCGGGGCGAAGACCAAGGTGCCGGAGGAACTGCGGGAGGTCCTGCCCGAGCTGATGTGGCTCTCCCAGATGGGGCTCGTCCTGTACTGGATCTTCGACCGCACGGAGGGCCGCGAGCGCAGCTACCGCCTGGCGGCGCGGGGGGCACGGCTCACCGCGCGAGGGGTGTCACTGGCCCGGTTCCGGGTGCTGCGGCCGCTGGTGCACGAGGTGCACGAGCTGTTCACGGACTTCCTGCCGGGGATGACGCGGGCGCTGCCGGACCCTGCGGGCAAGGGGCGGCGGGGCGGGGCGGAGTGATCGCTTTCGGGTGAAGCGGCTCGTTTGGAACCCCTGGCACTGGCCCAACCTGCAAGGTTCTTCTCGTGCCCGCCGATGCCACGCCGCTTACTGCCACTCGTCCTCGAAGTCACATCCGCCTACTGGATGACCGACCTCCACATCAAGGACTCTGTATACGCGGAGGCAAAGATCCCCGCCTACGTCATCGTCGACCGCGAGCATCAGTGCTTCCACGTCCGCACCGGCCCTTCCGGGGACGAGTACGCCCATCATCGCGTACACGCCCCCGGCGAGCTCGTCACCCTTCCGGACTCCGTCGGCGCCAAGGTCACCCTCGACGTGGACCGGATCCTCAAGGCCGGTCAGCTGAAGGCTAATTGACCGCGTCCACCTCCCCCTCCGCCAATTCCACGTCGAACACCACCGGCCCGTCCGCCACCGCCACATGCCTGGCCCGGGAGCCGTGCGAGCCCGCCGTCACCGCCAGCACATAGGATCCCGGCGCCGGTACCGACACGATGTACGAGCCGTCGGCCAGGGACGTCACCCGGTCCAGTTGGCGGCCGCCCTTCGAGAGCAGGGTCACCACGGCGTTCTCGACGGGGCCGCCGTCCGCCGTGCGGACGAAGCCGTGGACCACCGAGGCGGGGCCGCTCTCCTGTTCAGCCGGTTCCCCGACCTCCTCCTTCGGCTCCACCGCCAGATGCGGCAGCCGCTTCTCCAGCCACCCGGGCAGCCACCAGTTCGCGCCGCCCAGCAGATGCATCGCCGCCGGCACCAGCGCCGTACGCAGGATGAACGCGTCCAGGGCCACCGCGACCGCAAGGCCCACGCCCGCCGTCGCCGCGCCCGAGTCTCCGCTGAGGACGAACGCCAGGAAGACGCAGACCATGATCAGTGCCGCGGAGTTGATGACGCGGCTGGTCTCGGCCAGACCGACACGCACCGCGCGCGCGTTGTCCTTCGTGTGGACCCACTCCTCGTGCATCCGGCTCACCAGGAACACCTGGTAGTCCATCGACAGGCCGAAGAGCAGGGACAGCATGATGACCGGCAGGAAGGCGTTGATCGGGCCCTCCTTGCCGAGGCCGAGCAGATCCAGGCCCCAGCCCCACTGGAAGATCGCGACGAGGACGCCGAAGGAGGCCGCCGCCGCGATCAGGTTCATCACCGCGGCGGTCAGCGGCACCACCAGGGAGCGGAAGGCGATCAGGAGGAGCAGGAAGCCCAGGCCGACGATGGTCGCGATGAAGAGCGGGAGGCGGTCGCCGGTGACCGTCGCGAAGTCCTTCGACACCGCCGTCACACCGCCCACGTGCGCCTGCACGCCCGCCTTCGGGATCACCTGGTCGCGCAGGACGTCGATCAGCTCGTCCGTCTGCTTCGACTGGGGCGAGGTCGTCGGGACCACCTGGATGACCGTGACGCCCTTCGCGGGCGGCAGCGGCGCCACCCGGGCCACCCCGGACGTCGCCTCGAGGTCCTTCACCAGGGTCGTCGTGTCGCCGCCGGACGTCACCACCTGCAGCGGGCCGTTGAAGCCGGGGCCGAAGCCCTCCGCGAGCAGGTCGTACGCCTTCCTCGTGGTCGTCGACGCGTCGTCGTTGCCCTGGTCCGTCGCGCCGAGCCGCAGCGCCAGCACCGGGAGGGCGAGCGCGGCCATGAGGACCACGGCGAGCGCGGCGATCGTACGCGGGCGCTTCTGGACGCCCGCCGACCAGCGCGCCGCGAGTCCGCTCGCCCGCTCCTGCTCGGGGCCCTGTGCGGCGAGCCGGCGGCGCTGACGGCGGCTGAGCACCCGGGGCCCGAGGAAGCCGAGCAGGGCCGGCAGGAGCGTGGTCGCCGCCAGGACGCTCAGCACCACCGTGAGGGAGGTGCCTATCACCACGCCGTCCAGGAAGCGCAGATTCGTCACCAGCATTCCGGCGAGCGCTATGCACACCGTGCCGCCCGCGAACAGCACCGCGCGGCCGGAGGTGTTGAGGGCGGTGACCGCCGACTGCTCGGGGTCCACGCCGCGCAGGATGCCGCGCCGGTGCCGGGTGACGATGAACAGCGCGTAGTCGATGCCGACGCCGAGGCCGATCAGGGTGGCGAGCAGCGGGGCCAGATCGGGGATGTCGGTGGCGTGGCTGAGCAGTTGGGTGGAGAAAAGGCCCGTGCCCACGCCGAAGACGGCCACGCCGATCGGCAGCAGCATCGCGAAGAGCGAGCCGAAGGCCAGGAACAGCACTACGGCGGCGGCCACGATGCCGACCATCTCCGCCAGGCCCGTCGGCGGCTCCTGCACCCGCTGGATCGCCTGGCCGCCGAGCTCCACCTGGAGACCGCCGCGTTCGGCGGCCTGTGCGGTGTCGACGACGTCCTGGACCAGGTCCTTGGGTACGGCGTTCGCCCGGTCCGTGAACGTGATCTGTGCGTACGCGATCCGTCCGTCACGGCTGACCTGCGCCGCGCCGCGGGGGCCGGAGTAGGGGCCGGTGACGTCGCCGACGCCCTTCATCCCCGCGATCTTCTCCAGCGCCGGCTGGATCCGGGACCGTACGTCCTGGTCCTTCACCGAGCCCGAGTCGACCTTCCACACCACCGTGTCGGTGTCGCCCGAGCTGTCCGGGAACGCCTTCTCCATCAGGTCGTACGCGCGCTTGGAGTCCGTGTCGGGAAGAGAGAAGACGTTCGCGTAGTCCGTCCCCGCCGTCGACGCCGAGTATCCCAGGCCGAACAGCGCCCCCACCCACACCAACAGGACCGCCAGCCGGTGCCGATAGCACCACCGTGCCCATGCCTCCACGTTCAAAGCTCCTTGATCGTCCGGTTCGTTCGGTCGGTCCCCCAGGTCCTGGGCAACAGGATCGGGGGCGCCACTCGCGTGTGGACATGGGACCGGCTCGACTCTCAAGGAACTCCAAAGCTGTGACCGGCCCCCGTTGTCGGTGGGCGTACGGATACTTGGGGCATGACGGCTCCAGGAACCGTGCTGGTCGTGGAGGACGAGCCGAGCATCTCGGACGTCCTCGCCATCGCCCTGCGCTACCACCGCTTCGAGGTGATGACGGCGGGCACCGTCCGCGAGGCCCTCGCGCTCGCCGAGCGCACCCGGCCCGACGCCGCGCTGCTCGACGTCATGCTGCCGGACGGGGACGGCCGCGCCCTGGGGCGCGAGCTGCGCGCCCGGCAGCCCGAGCTGGCTCTCGTCTTCCTCACCGCGCGCGACTCGCCCGCCGAGATAGTCGGCGCCCTCGCCTTCGGCGACGACTACATCACCAAGCCGTTCGACATCGACGTGGTCGTCGCCCGGATCGCCGCCGTGCTGCGCCGCACCCTCCCCCGAGCTCTCGACCCCGCCCGGGCAGGGGGCACCCCCATGGCCGACGTCATCCCGCAGCAGCCGCCGCTGCGCTACGGCGACCTGGAGCTGGACGAGACGACGTACTCGGTGCACCGCGCGGGCCGCACGGTCGAGCTGACCCCCACCGAGTACGCGCTGCTGCGGTTCCTGGTGCGCAACGGCGGCCGGATCGTGCCCAAGGAGCAACTCCTGCGCCACGTCTGGCAGTACGAGCACACCCCGGCCGAGTCGACCGTCGTCGAGACCTACATCAGCTATCTGCGGCGCAAGCTGGACACCCTGGGGCCCCCGGTGATCACCACCCGGCGGGGTGTCGGATACGGGCTGGCATGAGGCTCCCCCGGTTCCAACGGCCCCACGGGGTCCACTCCCTGCGCGGCAAGATGACCCTGGCGAACGTCGCGCTGCTCGCCGTCGGCATCATCGCGGCGACCGCGGTCAGCCTGATGGGGATGCGCCACTATCTGGTCGGCCAGGTGGACTCCGAGATGGTCAAGATGCGTGACTCGCTGGGCGGTTCGCGGCTCACCCTGCGCCAGATCGACTCGCTGAGCGTGCTCGGCGTGGTCCGCGACCGGATCGCGCCCACCGGGTCGGACGAGCAGCCGGCCCCGGACTCGATCTTCACCGCGGTCGACGGCCGGGGCGAGGCCATGACGCTCTTCGACATCAAACCCACCCTCGCCCAGCGCGGCCTCGCGGAGGCGGTGGACGATCCGCGGGCCCTCGCAGCGGACCCCGACCCGCACGATGTCACGGTGCACGGCGCCGCGTACCGTGTGACGGCGATCCGGCTCGCGGACGGTCACTACATCCTGCTCGCCACCTCCACCGACGCCCTGCACAAGGGCATAGCCAAGGCCCTGAAGCTCGACTTCGCCGTCGGCACCCTGCTGCTCGCGCTGCTGGGCTGTCTGACGATGTTCAGCGTCCGGCGGCGGCTGCGGCCCCTGGAGGACATGGTGGAAACTTCGTCGGCCATAGCCGAGGGCGACCTCACCCGGCGGGTGCCCTCCAGCCACCATCCGACCCAGGAGGTCGAGCAGCTGCGGGTCGCGCTCAACTCCATGCTGCACCAGGTGGAGTCGGCGTACCGGACGCGCGAGCGCAGTGCGGCCCAGCTGCGCCGGTTCGTCGCCGACGCCTCGCACGAGCTGCGCACCCCGCTGTCGGCGATACGCGGCTACCTCCAGCTCTACGACAAGGGCATGCTGACCGAGCCGGACGAGCGCAGACGTGCCTGGGACCGGGTGAACGCCGAGGCGGACCGCATGGGGCGGCTGGTCGACGAGCTGCTCACCCTCGCCCGCCTCGACCAGCGGCCCGAACTGCGCCTGCGGAACGTGGACCTGAGCCGCCTGGTGCGGGACGCGGCCGAGGACCTGCGGGTGCAGCAGCCGGACCGTCCGGTCACCGTGGCCGCCGACGGTTCCCTGCTGGTGCGGGCGGACGAGTCGGGGCTGCGGCAGGTGCTGGGCAATCTGGTGGCCAACGTGCGCATCCACACGCCCGCCGACGTGCCGGTGCGGCTGGGCGTGGAGCGGGAGGACGGGGTCGTCCGGGTGTGCGTCGCGGACGAGGGTCCGGGGCTGGCCGAGGAGGACGCGGCGCGGGTCTTCGACCGCTTCTTCCGTGCGGGCGGCGGCGCGGGCAGCGGGCTGGGCCTGGCGATCGTGCAGGGCGTCGTACAGGCGCACGGTGGCGAGGTCGCGGTGCTGACGGCTCCCGGGCAGGGTCTGGCGGTGACGGTGACCCTGCCGACCCGGGTGACCGGGGAACCGTGAGGCCGTAGGTCCCGGCCCGGGTCCACGGCTTCAGGTGTCGGCCACCACCAGCGCCCACACCGTCTTGCCGTGTCTGCCCCGGCTCCACACCCCCCAGGCTGCCGCGATGCTCTCCACGAGGTGCAGTCCGCGGCCCGTCTCGGCCCGGTCGCCCACCACCCGCAGCCGGGGCTCGAGGCGGCCCTCGTCGGAGACCTCTATCAGGCAGGAGCCGTCCGCGAGCGCCGTCACCGCGACCTCGAACTCCCGCTCGAGGTGGGGGTCCCCCCGGCTCGAAGAGCTTGGGGGAGGGCCGTGGCGTACGACGTTGGTGGCCAGCTCGGACACCAGCAGCACCGCGTCCTGCACCGCCGGGTCACCGGGACCGTGACCCCAGTCGGCCAGATGGTCCCGGACCCGGTGCCGGGCGAGTCCGACGGAAGCCGGATGCCGGGGCAGCCGGAAGGAGTTGCGTCTCAGCACATCTGCTCCTCACCCCATGCGCACCTCCGTCACAGGGTGCCGCCTCAGGTGTCTGCTCCGCGCCGTTCGGCCGTATGTTGCTGCGCACGCGACCGGATCGCGTCAGATCCAGGTCAGCCGCCACAGCCGGAACACACCGGTGCCGTCGGAGAGGTACTGGCCGCCGCCGACGTCCTCGCTGCTGACGACGTACTCCTTGCGCTGCCACAGCGGTATCAGCGGCACGTCGGCGGCCACGTCCGCCTGCAGGTTGCGGAAGTCCTGCGAGACGAGGCTGCGATCGGCGTACGTCTGGCTGTTCACGATGAGGTTGTCGACCAGCTTGTTGCTGTAGCCGGTGTGCATGGTGGAGCCGGTGCCGACCAGCGGGGCTGCGAAGGTGTCCGGGTCCGGGTAGTCGGCGACCCAGCCGACCGCGTACGCGTCGAGCTTGCCGGCCGCCCAGCGCTTCTGGAAGCCGGTCCACTCGTAACCCTGGACGTCCACTTTGAACAGGCCGCCGGCCTCCAGCTGCTGCTTCAGCTCCGCGGCCTCCTCCGCGCCCGCGCCGCGTCCCTTGCCGTAGCCGAAGGTGAAACGGACCGGGAGCTTGACGCCGGCCTCGATGAGCAGGGCCTTGGCCTTCGCGGTGCTCTGCTTCGGGTAGTCGTCGAAGAACGAGGTGGTGTGGCCGGTGATGCCGGTCGGGATCAGCGAGTACAGGGGGTCTACCGTGCCGTCGTACACCTTGGCGGCCAGCTGCTCGCGGTCGATCAGCCAGGCCATGGCCCGGCGGACGGCCACCTCGTGCAGCGGGGAGCCCGCGCGGGTGTTGAGGTAGAGGTTGCGGGTCTCGGAGCTGTCGGACTCCGTGACACGCTGGTCGGGGTCGCTCGCCGAGAGCCGGGACAGGACCTCCGGCGGCAGCGTCCGCGTGGCGACATTGACCTCCTTGGCCTTCCAGGCGCTGTTCAGCTTGGCCGAGTCGGCGTAGTAGCGCAGCCGGACGGGGCGGCCGGTGCCGCCGATGTCGCCCTTGTAGTGGGTGTTCGGCGTGAGGTCGGCCTGCCGGTCCTTGGTGTACCCGGTCAGCGTGTAGGGGCCGGTGCCGTCCGCCTCGGCGCCCCTGCGCAGGGCGTCGGCCGGGTATCTGGTCCGGTCGACGATCGAGCCGGCGCCGGTGGCCACCTTGAACGGGAAGGTGGCGTCCGCCGACGACAGATGGAAGGTGACCGTGTTGCCTTCGGCGCTCACCGAGTCGAGCGTGGACAGCAGGGACGCCGGGCCGACATCGGAATTGATCTTCTTCACCCGGTCGAAGGAGTACTTCACGTCCTCGCCGGTCACCGCGCGCCCGCTCGGGAACGTGAGCCCCTCGCGCAGCCTGCACTGATACGTCTGGAGTCCGGTCCCCACGAATGCGCAGCTCTGCGCCGCGTCGGGCACCGGCTCGACGCCGCCCGGTTCGAAGGTCAGCAACGACTGGAAGACGTTGCTGAACAAGGCCCAGGAACCGGCGTCGTAGGCACCGGCCGGGTCGAGCGATGTGACGGCGTCCGTGGTGCCTACCGTGATGGTTCTGCCGGCGTTCCCCTGCGACGGCAACAGCTGCCAGCCGCCCAGTCCCACGGCCGCAAGCACGAGAAGCGTCGCGAGAATCCGCATGCGAACAGATCGCATGGTGGTGCCCTCCCCAGGACCCAGCCCGGCCCTACCCAAGGCCAGCACAAAATGCCACTCCCCTTAGTGGCGCGGCTCACCTAATCACACGTGTTTCAACCGGGGGAAGAACAATCTGACGAGATGAGAAAGAACTTACCGGGCGCTTGTTTCCTGCGAATTTCACAGCGTCTTCACAGTCACGTCGCGCGCATGCGGGTCATGCCTGCCTCGACGCCAGTTCGATCACAGTGATGTCCGACGGCGCGCCGACCCGGGTCGGTGGCCCCCAGGCGCCCGCTCCCCGGGACACGTACAACTGCGTGTCGCCGTAGCGGTCCAGGCCCGCGACGGTCGGGTTGGCGGCGGCCGCGACGAAGTTGCCGGGCCAGAGCTGCCCGCCGTGGGTGTGGCCGGAGAGCTGGAGGTCCACGTGGTGCTTCACGGCCTCGTGGATCTGGACCGGCTGATGGGCCAGCAGGACGACGGCGCGTGAGGTGTCGCGGTCTCCGAGCGCCCTGGCGAAGTCGGGGCCCCGGCCCTCGCTCTCCCCCGCCAGGTCGTTGACGCCGGCCAGGTCGAAGGCGGGCAGTTCGGTGCGGGCGTTCTCCAGCGGGTGCAGCCCGAGCCGCCGCACCTCCTCGACCCACTGCTCGGCGCCGGAGAAGTACTCGTGGTTCCCGGTGACGAAGTACGCCCCGTGCCGCGCGCTCAGCCGGGCCAGCTCGGCGGCCGCCGGGCCGAGGTCCTTCACGCTTCCGTCGACGAGATCGCCGACGACCGCGATCAGGTCGGGCTGGGTCGCGTTGATCGTGTCGACGACCTTCTGCGCGAAGCCCCGGCCGAGGACGGGGCCCAGGTGGATGTCGCTGACGACGGCGATCCTGAATCCGTGCGCGGACCGCGGGAGTTTGGCCAGCGGGACCGTGACGTGCTTCACGCTCGGGCCGCGCAGCACGCCGTACGTCCCGTATCCGACGGTCGCGACGGCGGCGGTCGCGGCGGCTCCGCCCACGACGCGCGAGACGAAGAGGCGGCGGGTGAAGTCGGAGGGTTCGGGGGCGGAGCTCCCGGGAGTGGTCCCGGCGGCGGGCCCGGCGGCCTGGGGCGGGGTCGCCGAAGGGGCGTTCGTCTCGCCGAGGGCCGTGCCCTCGGCCGACGCGGCGACGCTCGCGGTCTCGGGCTCCGGTGCTTCGGCCGCGGGTGCCCGTGCGGGTGCTCGCTTCTCCATGAGCCGTCGCAGCAGTGGCCGTACGGCCTCTCCGGCCACCACCGCCAGCATCAGGTAGAGCCACAGCGCCATCCACAGGAAGCCGGGCCAGGCCAGGGTGCGCTGGAGCCAGAAGGGGGCGCCGGAGCGCTCGGCCACCAGCGCTGTGATCATCAGCGTCGGACCGGCGACGAAGACACCCGTGCCCACGCGGCGGGCCGGCCCCGCGCCGCGGGTCGTGTCGCGGACCAGACGGCGCCAGAGGTACCGGTGCAGCCCGGCCACGACGGCCAGGACGGCCAGGGCGACCAGGACGAAGACGATGACCAAGCTGCCGTATCCCCCGCTATGACGTCCGGCGCAGTGCGCGCAGTCCGCGCAACCCGATGACCCCGATGACCGTCCCCAATACAAAGGAAACGACAGCCAGCAGCAGGTGCACCCAGAAGTAGGCCGTCGGGTGGCCGTCGTCGAACGCGAGTCCGCTGCTGTCCTTGATCAGATTCTTGACGAAAGTGACCCAGATGACCCAGCTCCACACCCCGAAGGCGAGCAGGAACCAGGAGACCGGGCGGCTGAGCTTCATGCCACCAGTATCGCCGCCGGCCGTCCGGATCCGCGCCCGGGGTGGGAGGGCGCGCGGGACTTCGCGACTCGCTGCAGGTACGTTCTCGACCGTGCCCGCACCCAAGAAGACCGGCAAGCGATCCTTGCTGGTCGCTTCCGCCACCTTGCTGTCCCTTTCGCTCACCGTGCCCGCCGCCCTCGCGGCCCCGAGCCCGTCGACGAGCCCGTCCGCCACTCCCCCGGCGCACATGTCGTCGGTCGGCGGTGCCCGCCTCGGCCGGGCCGGTACCCAGGTCAACCTGGCCGACGGCGTCCCCGTGCTGCCCAAGGACCTCACCGCGCGCTCCTGGATCGTCGCCGACGCCGAGTCCGGCGAGGTGCTCGCCGCGCACAACGCGCACTGGCAACTGCCCCCGGCGAGCACCCTGAAGATGCTGTTCGCCGACACGGTCCTGCCGAGGTTCCCCAAGTCGACGAAGCACAAGGTGGTGCCGTCCGACATGGCGGGCATCGGCGCCGGTTCCAGCATGGTCGGGATAAAGGAGAACGAGACCTACACGGTCCACGACCTGTGGCTCGGCGTCTTCCTGCGCTCCGGCAACGACGCCGTGCACGTGCTGTCCGCGATGAACGGCGGCGTCGAGCAGACCGTGCAGGACATGCAGGCGCACGCCGAGGAACTGCAGGCGCTCGACACGCACGTGATCAGCCCCGACGGCTACGACGCGAAGGGACAGGTCTCGTCGGCGTACGACCTGACGCTGTTCGCCCGTTCGGGGCTGCAGAAGAAGGACTTCCGCGAGTACTGCTCGACCGTGCGGGCGGCGTTCCCGGGCGGGACGACCAAGAAGAAGGGCAAGTCCGTCCGCGAGTCCTTCGAGATCCAGAACACCAACCGGCTGCTCAGCGGAGACAGTGACATCCCGGTCTACCAGGGCATCGCCGGTGTGAAGAACGGCAACACCACCAACGCGGGCGCGACCTTCACCGGAGTCGCCGAGCGCAACGGCCGGGTGCTGCTGGTCACCGTCATGAAGCCGGAGAAGAACGAGCACAACGAGGTCTACAAGGAGACCGCCAAGCTCTTCGACTGGGGCTTCAAAGCGGCCGGCAAGGTCACGCCGGTGGGCGCGCTGGTGGCCCCGAAGAGCGCCGTGCAGTCCAGCGCCAAGCCGGGCGCCACGGCCTCCTCCGGTGAGACGGGCGGTGCCGGGAGCGGCGGTTCGTCCTCGAAGTCGGTGGCGAGCGCCTCCTCCGGGAGCGGCGTCGGCGTCGCGCTGGCGATCACCGCCGGCCTGCTGGCGCTGCTGGCGGGCGGGGTGTTCCTGGTCAACCGCCGGTGGCCGCTGCCGGATCTGGTGCGCCGCCGGTCGTCTCGTCCGTGAGCTCCGTCTCCTCGCTCTCCGTCGCCGTCCAGGCGGCGGAGAACAGGACCAGCTTCGAGGTGAAGTTGATCCACAGCAGCAGGGCCACGGGGACACCGAAAGCGCCGTACATGCTCTTCGTGGCGACGCCCTGGATATAGCCGCTGAGCAGCAGTTTCAGGAGCTCGAAGCCGACCGCGCCGATCAGCGCCGCGACGAGCAGGCGGCGGCGCGGCGGCTCGACGCCGGGCAGCAGGGTCAGGACGTAGAGCAGCAGCAGGAAGTCGGCGAGGACGGCGACGGCGAACGCGGCGGTCCGCAGCAGGACGCTGCCCCAGCTCGCGCGGTCGATGCCGAGCTGGTCGCTGATCCAGCCCACCATGGCGGAGGCGACGGTGGAGACGGCGAGGGTGGTCAGCACCGCGCCGCCGAAGCCGACCAGGACCCCCGCGTCCTTGGCCTTGCGCAGCAAGGGGTTCTCCTCGCTGTCCGGCAGTTCCCACACCGCGCGCAGGCAGTCGCGCATCTGGCCGACCCAGCCGATGCCGGTCAGCAGCAGAAAGGCGCCGGCGATGAGTCCGACCGTGCCGGCGTTCTGGACCAGGGCGTGGATGTCGAGCTGGTCGGAGATGCCCGGCACCTGATCGGCGATCTTGTTCTGGAGATCCCGCTGCTGCGACTCGCTCAGGGTGGCGGCGGCGATCGTGGCGGCCACGGTCAGCAGCGGGAACAGCGCGATGAAGCTGATGAAGGTCATCGCGGCGGCCAGCCGGGTCCACTTCACCCGGTCCAGGCGCTCGTACGACCGCCACGCGTGCGTGGCCGTCAGGCGCGTGACGAGCGGCCCGATTACGGGAAGTTTCTTCAGCCAGTCCATGATCCGACTCTGCCCTCGTTGCGGAACACCAATGTCCGAGTACCCCAGAACCGCAGGACAGTGGCGAGCGCCATGCCGATTCCCGCCCCGGAGACGGTGTCGGCGCGCTGCGAGGTGAGGCCGAGGCCGTAGTGGCTGATGGCGAGGCACAGGAGCTGGACCAGGGCGCCCGCGATGTTCACGGCGACGAAGACGGCGTACGGGCGCACGCCCTGCGGCTGTGTGTGCCGGTACGTGCCGAGCGCGTTGCCGGTGTACGCGACCGTGCAGCCCGCGACGAAGGACAGGGACTTGGCGGTGAGCGGGTCCAGGGCGACCGGGCCGCGCAGACCGGTGAAGAGGGCGAGGTCGGTGACGTAGGCGAGGAGCCCCACGGTGGCGAAACCCAGCATCTCGGCCCGCTGCGCCCGGGTCACCAATTCGCCACCGCCAGGCCGTACATCGCCAGCCAGGCCAACCCGATCAGAGCCAGGGCCCGGTCGTGCAGGACCACGTCCTCGGGCTCGCCCGCGGTGCCGCGGTCGGCGAAGACGGCGTACCTGAGGATCGCGAGGATGAAGGCGACCATCGACAGCTGCCGCCAGGGCAGCACGCTCGCGTGCGGCACACCGCCCTCTTCCAGGGCCCACATGCAGTAGGCGAGGACCGCGACACCGGCCGCGAGCTGCCAGACGAAGCGGAGGTAGCCGGTGGTGTACTCGGTGAGCAACGCACGCGTGGCGCCCGCTTTTCCGGCCATCTGCAGGGCTTCGGAGTAGCGCTTGGCCGACACCATGAACAGCGCCCCGAAGCCCGTGGTGATCAGGAACCAGCGGGACAGCGGGATGCCGAGCGCGACCCCGCCGATCATCGCCCGCATCAGGAAGCCGGTGGTGACGACGACGAGGTCGACCACCAGGACGTGCTTGAGGCTGACGCAGTACGCCAGTTGTACGCCGATGTAGGCCGTCAGGAGGGCCGCGACGACGGGTGAGGTCAGCCAGGCCGCGGCGGCCGGCGCGAGGACGGCCAGGGCGCCTCCGGCGGCGTACGCGACGGGCACCGGGACCTGTCCGGCGGCGACCGGGCGGCGGCACTTGGAGGGGTGGGCGCGGTCGGCCGCGGCGTCGCGGGCGTCGTTGATCAGATAGACGGCGGCGGCGCAGCCGGTGAACAGGACGAAGACCAGGCCGACCTGGACGAGGGCATGCCGGGAGAAGAGCTGCCCGGCGGCGGCCGGGGCGGCGACCACGAGGGTGTTCTTCACCCACTGCTTGGGGCGGGTGGTCTTCAGCAGGCCGGTGAGGAGGGTGACCGTGCGCACGCGTGCGGGTGGCTCGTGGTGGGCGCGCTCCTCCAGGAGCGCGGATTGCCCGGTGTGCGCGGGACCCGGGGCGGGCCCGGGCTGGGAGGCGGGCACACCGTTCGTGAGGGGCGCCGTCTCAGTCATGGGCGCGCCCCCTCATCCAGCGCGCTCCGAGCCGGGCCGTGAGCGTGCCCAGCGCCGCGCCGGCGGCCACGTCCGTCGGGTAGTGGACGCCGACGACCAGACGGGAGAGACACATGGCGGCGGCGAGCGGCGCGATCCCGTAGGTCCCCAGCGCCCCGAAGGCGACGGCGGCGGCAGCGGAGGAGGAGGCGTGGGAGCTCGGGAAGGAGTGCCGGCCCGCGGTGCGCACCAGGGGCTCGACGTGCGAGGGGCGCGCACGGCGCACGAGCCGCTTCAGGCCCATGCTGGCAAGGTGCGCGCCCGCGACGAGCGCCGTGCCGCGCAACCAGGAGCCGCGCCGGTTGCCGTCCACGGCGGCTCCGACGAGTCCCGTCCCGAGCCACAGCGCGCCGTGCTCGCCGGCGAGGGACAGGCCGCGTGCGGCGGACGCGACGCGCGGATGGGTGCCGCAGGCATGCAGTGCGGAAAGGATTCTGTGGTCCAGGTCGTCGAAGTCGTCCATGTGGACTCACTGTTCACGTCGACCGTCGTCATCACTACGATCATATTGTGCGACATACCATTAATCACCCATTTCGGGGATGGGGGTAATGTTCCATAACCAATCGCCCATATAAGGGCGATACGGTCACCGCCATGTCCGAAGACACGGTGTCCGTCACCGGTTGGGGCCGTACCGCCCCCACCGCCGCCCGGCTGATCCGCCCGCGGAGCTACGAGGAGGCCGTGGCCGCCGTCCGGGAGTGCGGGGCCCGGGGAGGCATCGCGCGGGGACTGGGGCGGGCGTACGGGGACGCCGCGCAGAACGCCGGCGGGTCCGTCATCGACATGACGGGTCTCGACCGCATCCACGCCATCGACGCCGACGGCGGCACCGTGCTGTGCGACGCGGGCGTCTCCCTGCACCGGCTGATGGAGGTGCTGCTGCCGCTCGGCTGGTTCGTGCCGGTGACGCCGGGCACCCGTCAGGTCACGGTCGGCGGGGCGATCGGCGCCGACATCCACGGCAAGAACCACCATGTCTCCGGCTCCTTCTCCCGCCACGTGCTGTCGTTCGAACTCCTCACGGCCGACGGCGAGATCCACGCGGTCGGCCGCGGCACACCTCTGTTCGACGCGACCGCGGGCGGCATGGGCCTGACCGGGGTGATCCTCACGGCCACCATGCGGCTGCTGCCGGTCGAGACGTCGTACATGGCGGTCGACACCGAACGCACCACCGACCTCGACGACCTGATGACCCGTCTGACGGCCACCGACCACCGCTACCGCTACTCGGTCGCCTGGATCGACCTGCTGGCCCGCGGCGCGGCGACCGGGCGCGCGGTGCTCACCCGCGGCGACCACGCGCCCCGGCAGGCCCTGCGCAAGGGCACACGCGCGTGGCGCCGCCCGCTGTCCTTCCGCCCCCGGCAGCTCCCGGCCGCCCCCGCCCTCGTCCCGGACGGGCTGCTCGGCCGTACCTCCGTGGGACTGTTCAACGAGCTCTGGTACCGGAAGGCGCCCCGCGCGCGCAGCGGTGAACTCCAGCGGATCTCCGCCTTCTTCCACCCCCTGGACGGAGTGCCGCACTGGAACCGGATCTACGGCCGCGGCGGCCTCGTCCAGTACCAGTTCGTCGTCGGACACGGCCAGGAGGAGGCCCTGCGCCGGATCGTCCGCCGTATCTCCGGGCGCCGCTGCCCCTCCTTCCTGGCCGTCCTCAAGCGCTTCGGGGACGCCGACCCCGGCTGGCTCTCCTTTCCGGTGCCCGGTTGGACTCTCGCCCTGGACATCCCGGCCGCCCTGCCCGGCCTCGGCGCGTTCCTCGACGAGCTCGACGAGGAGGTCGCCGCGGCCGGCGGACGCGTCTACCTCGCCAAGGACTCCCGGCTGCGCCCGGACCTGCTCGCCGCGATGTATCCCCGGCTCGCCGACTTCCGGGCCCTGCGCGCGGAACTGGACCCGGGCGGTCTCTTCGTCTCGGACCTCGCCCGGCGTCTCGGCCTCTGAGCCCCACTCCAGCCGTTCCGATCCCCCAAGGAGCTGTCGTGAAGGACGCCTTCGGCATCCCCCAGTCCGTGCTCGTCCTCGGCGGCACGTCCGAGATCGCCCTGGCCACCGTGCGCCGGCTCGTCGCCCGCCGCACCCGCACGGTGTGGCTCGCGGGCCGCCCCTCGACCGCCCTGGAGGAGGCCGCCGAGGGCCTGCGCTCCCAGGGGGCGAACGTCCGCGCCGTCGCCTTCGACGCGCTCGACCCCGAGTCCCACGAGACCGTGCTCGGCAAGGTCTTCGCCGAGGGCGACATCGACATGGTGCTGCTCGCCTTCGGGATCCTCGGCGACCAGGCGCGCGACGAGCGGGAACCGATGAGCGCCGTGCGCGTCGCCCAGACCAACTACACGGGCGCGGTGTCGGCGGGTCTGGTGTGCGCGCGGGCCCTCCAGTCCCAAGGGCACGGCTCCCTGGTGGTGCTGTCCTCGGTCGCCGGTGAGCGCGCCCGCCGCTCGAACTTCATCTACGGCTCCAGCAAGGCCGGCCTCGACGCCTTCACCCAGGGCCTCGGCGACGCGCTGCACGGCACCGGGGTCCACGTCATGGTCGTACGCCCCGGCTTCGTACGCTCCAGGATGACGGCCGGTCTCGAGGAGGCGCCGATGTCCACCACGCCGGAGGAGGTCGCCACGGCCATCGAGCTCGGGCTGCGGCGGCGCACGGAGACGGTGTGGGTGCCGGGGATGCTGCGCCTGGTCATGTCGGCCCTGCGGCACGCGCCCCGGGCGGTGTTCCGCCGGCTGCCGATCTAGCCCGGCAGCGCCCCAAAGGAGCGCGGGGAACTGCGCGACCAGCCGGCACAGCGCCGCAGACAACCGACGACCATCGCGGCACCCCCAACAAACCACTCAGCGGCCAAATACGGGCACCGCCAACGCCATGCCCTGTCATCCCGGCCCTGCGACACGCGCCCCAAAGGGGCGCGGGGAACTGCGCGACCAGCCAGGACAGCGCCGCAGACAACCGACGGCACATGTCGGCACTTACAGCGGAGCGCCGAGCGGAGCGCTCAGCGGCTGGCGATCGTCCCGCGTTCCACGTCCGCGTGTCCGGCCTGCGGCGGCACCACGGAGCCGCCGAAGGTGAACTCGCGGAGCTTGCGCCACACACCGTCGGGGCCCTGTTCGTAGAGCGCGAAGCCCGTGCAGGGCCACTCGGCGTCGTAGTCGGCGAGTTCCTCGAAGGCGCGGTCCATCGCGGCGTCGTCGATGCCGTGCGCCACCGTGACGTGCGGGTGGTACGGGAACTGCAGCTCGCGCGCCACGGGACCGGAGGCGTCCCGGACCCGCTTCTGCAGCAGCGCGCAGGCCTCGGCGCCCTGGACGACCTTCATGTACACCACCGGCGACAGGGGCCGGAAGGTGCCGGTGCCGGACAGCCGCATCGGGAAGGGGCGGCCTGCCGCGGCGACCTCGGTCAGATACGCCTCGATGACCGGCAGCTCGGTGGCGTCGACCTCCGTCGGCGGCAGCAGCGTGACGTGAGTGGGGATGCCGTGAGCCGCGGGGTCGCCGAAGCCCGCGCGCCGCTCCTGGAGCAGGCTGCCGTGAGGCTCCGGGACCGCGATCGACACGCCGATCGTTACGGTCCCCACGTCGTCTCCTGTCGTCGTGTCCGGTGCGCTGCCGGATGCGCTGTCGAGTGAGGTGTCTGGTTCGTACTCAGCCGTCCGGCTATCGACTGTAAGGCCACGGCTGTGCTGTGGGCAGGCGCAGCCGGAGTGATGTGCAGCGCTCTGCCCAGTGGTACGTATGTGCGGTCGTACGCCTCAGTGCTTGGCCGGCAGGAAGCCCACGCGGTCGTACGCCTGGGAGAGGGTCTCCGCGGCGACGGCCCGCGCCTTCTCCGCGCCCTTGGCCAGGATCGAGTCGAGCGTCTCGGGGTCGTCCAGATACTGCTGGGTGCGCTCCCGGAACGGGGTCACGAACTCGACCATCACCTCGGCGAGGTCGGTCTTGAGCGCACCGTAGCCCTTGCCCTCGTACTTCTCTTCCAGATCGGTGATACCCGCACCGGTGAGCGTCGAATAGATCGTGAGCAGATTGCTCACGCCCGGCTTGTTCTCGGCGTCGAAGCGGACCACGGTGTCCGTGTCGGTGACGGCGCTCTTGACCTTCTTCGCGGTGGTCTTCGGCTCGTCGAGGAGATTGATGAGGCCCTTCGGCGTGGACGCCGACTTGCTCATCTTGATCGACGGGTCCTGGAGGTCGAAGATCTTCGCCGTCTCCTTGAGGATGTACGGCTTCGGGACGGTGAAGGTCTGGCCGAAGCGGCCGTTGAAGCGCTCGGCGAGGTCACGGGTGAGCTCGACGTGCTGGCGCTGGTCCTCGCCGACCGGAACCTCGTTGGCCTGGTACAGCAGGATGTCCGCGACCTGCAGGATCGGGTACGTGAACAGGCCGACGGAGGCGCGGTCGGCACCCTGCCTGGCGGCCTTGTCCTTGAACTGGGTCATGCGGGAGGCCTCGCCGAAGCCGGTGAGGCAGTTCATGATCCAGGCGAGCTGGGCGTGCTCGGGCACGTGGCTCTGGACGAAGAGCGTGCAGCGATCCGGGTCGAGGCCGGCGGCCAGGAGCTGGGCGGCGGCCAGCCGGGTGTTCGCGCGCAGCTCCGCGGGGTCCTGCGGGATCGTGATCGCGTGCAGGTCGACGACCATGTAGAACGCGTCGTGGGACTCCTGCAGGGCCACCCACTGACGGACGGCGCCGAGGTAGTTGCCGAGGTGGAACGAGCCTGCGGTGGGCTGGATTCCGGAGAGCACGCGGGGACGATCAGAGGCCATGCTCATCATTCTCTCAGAGCGCGGCCGCCACCCGGAACGGGTCCCGGGCAGCCGCGGGGGCTGCCCGGGGTACCGGTGTCAGCCGAGGTCGATCTCCGGGTACAGCGGGAAGCCCGCCACCAGGTCCGTCGCCCGCTGGGCGATCTCCTCCGCGATCTTCGGGTCCAGGACGTGGGCCGCCTTGGACGGAGCGCCCGACTTGGTGGTGCCCGCCTCCGCCGTGGTCAGGACGCGGTCGATCAGGCCCGCGACCTCGTCCATCTCGGCCGTGCCGAGGCCGCGCGTGGTCAGCGCCGGGGTGCCGATGCGGATGCCCGAGGTGTACCAGGCACCGTTGGGGTCGGCCGGGATCGCGTTGCGGTTGGTGACGATGCCGGACTCGAGGAGGGCGGCCTCGGCCTGGCGGCCGGTGAGGCCGTAGGACGTGGCCACGTCGATCAGGTTGAGGTGGTTGTCCGTGCCGCCGGTGACCAGGGTGGCGCCGCGGCGCATCAGGCCCTCGGCCAGCGCCCGGGAGTTGTCCACGATCCGCTGGGCGTAGTCCTGGAAGGAGGGCTGACGGGCCTCGGCGAAGGCGACGGCCTTGGCGGCCATGACGTGCGGGAGCGGGCCGCCGAGGACCATCGGGCAGCCGCGGTCGACCTGGTCCTTGAGGGAGTCGTCGCACAGGACCATGCCGCCGCGCGGGCCGCGCAGCGACTTGTGGGTGGTCGTGGTCACGATCTGGGCGTGCGGGACCGGGTCGAAGTCGCCGGTCAGGACCTTGCCCGCGACCAGGCCCGCGAAGTGGGCCATGTCGACCATGAGCGTCGCGCCGACCTCGTCGGCGATCTCACGCATGATCCGGAAGTTCACCAGGCGGGGGTAGGCCGAATAGCCCGCCACGATGATCAGGGGCTTGAACTCGCGGGCCGACGCGCGCAGCGCCTCGTAGTCGATCAGGCCCGTGGCCGGGTCGGTGCCGTAGGAACGCTGGTCGAACATCTTGCCGGAGATGTTCGGGCGGAAGCCGTGGGTGAGGTGGCCGCCGGCGTCCAGGGACATGCCGAGCATGCGCTGGTTGCCGAAGGCCTGGCGGAGCTCGGCCCAGTCGGCCTCGGAGAGGTCGTTGACCTGGCGGACGCCGGCCTTCTCCAGGGCGGGGGCCTCGACACGCTGGGCGAGGACGGCCCAGAAGGCGACGAGGTTGGCGTCGATGCCGGAGTGCGGCTGGACGTAGGCGTGGCGGGCGCCGAAGAGCTCCTTGGCGTGCTCGGCGGCGAGGGACTCGACGGTGTCGACATTGCGGCAGCCGGCGTAGAAGCGGCGGCCGACGGTGCCCTCGGCGTACTTGTCGCTGAACCAGTTGCCCATGGCCAGCAGGGTGGCCGGGGAGGCGTAGTTCTCGGAGGCGATCAGCTTGAGCATCTCGCGCTGGTCGGCGACCTCCTGCCCGATGGCGTCGGCGACGCGCGGCTCGACGGCGCGGATCACGTCGAGGGCGGCTCGGAAGGCCGTCGACTCGGTGGAGAGAGGCGCAGGATTGACAGAATTCTCGGGCATCGGGGACCTCCGGACGTGACATTCGGCGTACTCGGCTCGGCCCAGGCGCACGGCACTGTTTCCCGCTCGGGCCGCTCCCCGATGGTCGGTCCCATCCCAGCGCGCCAGTTACGGCCCGCTGGTCAGCCTACCGGGCGCGTCGGATTCGGCAGGTCCCACGTCCACCATGCGAGCGAGGATAAGAAGGGGGCGAAACCGACTCTCTGGCCCTCTGGAGATCCCGTGAACGCTACGGAGACGCTCATCGCCGCCGCCGACGCCCACAGTGCGCACAACTACCACCCGCTGCCGGTGGTCGTGGCCACCGCGGACGGCGCCTGGATGACGGATGTCGAGGGGAGGCGGTATCTCGATCTGCTGGCCGGGTATTCGGCGCTGAACTTCGGGCACGGGCACCCGCGGCTGGTGGCGGCGGCCAAGGCGCAGCTGGAGCGGGTGACGCTGACGTCCCGGGCCTTCCATCACGACCGGTTCGCCGCGTTCTGCACCGAGCTGGCGCAGCTGTGCGGCATGGACATGGTGCTCCCGATGAACACGGGCGTGGAGGCCGTGGAGACCGCGGTGAAGACGGCCCGGAAGTGGGGCTACCGGGTCAAGGGGGTGCCCGCGGAGATGGCGAAGATCGTGGTCGCCGGCGGCAACTTCCACGGCCGTACGACGACCGTGATCAGCTTCTCCACGGACCCGGAGGCACGGGCGGACTTCGGGCCGTACACCCCGGGCTTCGAGATCGTGCCCTACGGGGACCTGACCGCGATGCGGGACGCGCTCACCGAGAACACGGCCGCCGTGCTGCTGGAACCGATCCAGGGCGAGACGGGGGTGATCGTGCCGCCGGAGGGCTATCTGCCGGCGGTGCGGGAACTGACGCGGGAACGGAACGTCCTGTTCATCGCGGACGAGATCCAGTCGGGGCTGGGCCGGACCGGGCGGACCTTCGCCTGCGAGCACGAGGGCGTCGTACCGGACATGTATGTGCTCGGGAAGGCGCTGGGCGGCGGGATCCTGCCGGTGTCGGCGGTGGTGTCGAGCGCGGAGGTGCTGGGGGTGTTCCAGCCGGGCGAGCACGGGTCGACGTTCGGCGGGAATCCGCTGGCCTGTGCGGTGGCGCTGGAGGTGATCGCGATGCTGCGGACGGGCGAGTACCAGGCGCGGTCCGCGGAGCTCGGCGCGCATCTGCACCGCGAGCTCGGCGCGCTGCTCGGCACCGGAAAGGTCACTCAGGTGCGGGGGCGCGGGCTGTGGGCCGGGGTCGACATCGCCCGGCGGGCCGGGACGGGGCGGCAGGTGTCGGAGCAGCTCATGGACCGGGGTGTCCTGGTGAAGGACACCCACGGCGCCACGATCCGGATCGCCCCGCCGCTGGTGATCGGCAAGGAGGACCTGGACTGGGGCCTCGACCAGTTGCGTGGCGTGCTGGGTGCTTGAGGGATCACGTGCCGGGCGTGTGGAGGATCACGTGCCGGGCGTCTGAAGGATCACATGGGGCAGGAAGCGGGCGTACTCGTCCGTGATCAGGCCCGAGGACTCGCGGATGCCCAGTCCGGCGGACTCGTCCTCGACGACCCAGGCGCCGAGGACGACGTGGTTGCCGTCGAAGGCGGGGAGCGGGGCCAGCTGCTGGTAGCAGCAGGCCTCCTCGCGTACGACGGGCTCCGTGCCGGGCTCGTGGACGGTCACGCCGGCGCCCTCCCGTCCCAGGAGGGGCTTGGCGACGTAGCCGGTGGTGGCGGCGAGCTCGCGCGGGCCGTCGAGGTAGGAGGGCAGGAGGTTGGGGTGGCCGGGGTACAGCTCCCAGAGGATCGCCAGGAGCGCCTTGTTGCTCAGCAGCATCTTCCAGGCGGGCTCGATCCACAGGGTGCTGCCGGTGCCGCCGCCGTTGTCGAGGGTGTCGAGGACATGGCCGGCGAAGGCGTCGGTGGTGAGCCACTCCCAGGGATAGAGCTTGAAGCAACTGCGGATGAAGTGCAGCCGGTTGTCGACGAAGCGGCCCGAGAGCGGGTCCCAGCCGATCTCCTCCATGGAGATCCAGTCGGTGTCCACTCCGGCCTGCTCCGCGGTCTCCTTCAGATAGGCGACGGTCATCAGGTCCTCGCCCAGCTCGTCCTCGCAGGAGTGCGCGAAGTACAGGGGACTGCCGGGCGGGAGGAGGGCGGCCTGCTTCTTCCAGGCTGCGACGAGGCGCTCGTGGAGCGAGTTCCACTGGTCGGCGCCGGGGAAGCGGTCCTCCATCCAGAACCACTGGGGTGAGGCGGCCTCGACCAGGGAGGTGGGGGTGTCGGCGTTGTACTCCAGGAGCTTCGCCGGGCCCGCGCCGTCGTAGCGGAGGTCGAAGCGGCCGTAGACGGAGGGCAGTTCGGCGCGCCGCCGCCAGGCCTCGGCGACCGCCTGCGCGACCCGCGGGTCGGTGATCCCGAGGTCGGCGAGGCGGCCGGTGGTGACGATGTGGTCCGCGGCCGCCAGGCACATGCGGTGCAGTTCCTCGACGGTCTCCTCCAGCGCCTCGACCTCGTCGAGCGTGAAGGCGTAGTACGCGCTCTCGTCCCAGTACGGGCGCAGCGAGCCGTCGGCCTGGCGGGTGAGCGGGTAGATCAGTCCCTGTTCCTCGACGGTCCGCTGCCAGCCGGGGCGGGGTTCGATCGTGCGGCGTTCCATGTCACGTGCCTCGTTCAGCCGCCGGAGCTGCCCTTGCCGCCGCCGAAGCCGCCGCGATGGACGCCGCTGTGGTGGCTGTCGTCGTCCGAGGAGCCGCCGCCCGAGCCCTTGCCGGGCCTGGTGAAGGAGCCGCCGTCCACCCAGCCGTCCTTCTTCTTGCCGCCGTAGTACCAGCCGCCGTTGACGGAGACCTTGGTGACCCTGGTGGACCTGCCGACCTTGGTGGACCCGGTGGACTTGCAGTTCTTGTCGGAGACGACCTTGTAGCCCTTGGCGAGGTTGTAGCTGTCGCGGTCCACACAGCGCTTGTCCGGTTCGGACGAGCAGGCGGTGAGGGCCGCCGCGAGGAGGCCCATGCCGCCGAGGACGACGGTTCCGGAGCGCAGTTGCCGGCGCGTGCTGGCCATGTTCGTGTGTCCCCCGTTGGCTGCTTCCTTGTTGCTGTCCGGTCAGCCTAGAGATCGGTGCGGGCGGCACCCCGGGGACCCCCCGGGTTTTCCCGCTCCCCTACAGTCGCTTTGTGCTCTTTGGAATGCTGTGCGCCCTCGGCGCGGCGGTCTGCTTCGGTACGGCGACGGTGTTGCAGGCGATGGCCACGCGGGAGGCCGCTGACACGGGTGGGGGCGGGGACGCCGCGCTGCTGCTCCGCGCCCTGCGGCAGTGGCGGTATCTGGCCGGGCTGGCGCTGGACGGGCTCGGCTTCCTGCTGCAGATCGCGGCGCTGCGGTCGATCCCCATCTATGCGGTCGGCGCGGCCCTCGCGTCCAGTCTCGCCGTGACGGCGGTGGTCGCGGCGAAGCTGCTGCGGGTGCGCCTGAGCGGGGTGGAGTGGGGTGCGGTCGCGGTGGTGTGCGCCGGGCTGGCGATGCTCGGTCTGGCGTCCGGGACGGAGGGGGACCGGGGCGGTTCGGCGGCGCTGAAGTACGCGATGCTGGGGACGGCGGTGGGCGTGCTGCTGCTCGGGACGGTCGGCGGGCGGCTGCCGGGCCGCGGGCGGGCGCTGCTGCTCGGGCTGGGGGCCGGGTTCGGATTCGGGGTGGTGGAGGTGGCGGTGCGGTTGATCGACTCGCTGAAGCCGTCCGATCTGCTCACCAACCCCGCCACCTACGCCCTGCTCCTCGGCGGCGGCGCCGCGTTCCTGCTGCTGACGTCGGCCCTGCAGCGCGGTTCGGTGACGACAGCCACCGCGGGGATAGTGATCGGGGAGACGATCGGCCCGGCGGCGGTGGGCGTGGTGTGGCTCGGGGACCGCACGCGGGAGGGGCTGACCTGGCTGGCGGTGCTGGGCTTCGTGGTGGCGGTGGCGGGCGCGCTGCTGCTGGCGCGCTTCGGCGAGGCCCCGACGGCGAACCCCGCCCCGGTCGCCGAACCGACCCGGCCGCGCTCCTGACGCCCCTGGGTCTGGCCCAGGGCGCGGACCGGCGGCAATGGCTGCCGTACCGCGCCCGGCCCGTCACGGCAGCACCTGGCACAACGCCTCCAGCGTCCCAGCCCACGCATGGTCCGGCGGTGTCCCGTAGCCGACGACCAGGGCGTCCAGCGGCTCGGTCGTGGCCCGGGGGTGGCGGTAGAAGGCGAGGCCGTGCAGGGCGAGGCGCTGCCAGGCGGCTGCCTGGACGACCGACGGCTCGGTGCCGGGCGGCAGCCGCAGGACGGCGTGCAGGCCGGCCGCGATGCCGGTGACCCGGACGTCGGGCGCGCGGGCGCCGACGGCCGCCACGAGGGCGTCCCGGCGGCGCCGGTAGAGCAGGCGGGCGGAGCGCACATGGCGGTCGTACGCCCCTGAGGTGATGAACTCCGCCAGGGTCAGCTGGTCCAGCACCCCGCAGCTGTCGACCCGGCCCTTGGCCGCCGCGCACTCCTCCACGAGGGACGGCGGCAGCACCATCCAGGCCAGCCGCAGGCCGGGGGCGAGGGACTTGCTGGCGGTGCCCTTGAGGAGGACCAGCAGTTGCTCCTCGGTGCCGTCGGCCAGAAAAGCCGCCTGAACGCGGCGAGAGCCGCCGGGTCCGCGGTGCGGAAGTCGACGCGCAGCGGGCCGAGTTCGGCGGGATTTCCGGTGAGCGCCGCCGTCGGAGAGGCCGCGTCGACTGTCGCCATCTACGGTTCCGCGCAGTAGTCGCTGAGGTCCAGATCAACCGGGCACCGGGCTGAGACGTACACGCTGCGGTCGATCGGGTCCGGCCTCGCGCTGGCCGCGGCGGTCGCCGGGATCCCGCCGCGGCTGTGCGCGACGAGGATGACCGGGCCGTTCTCCTTGGCCCGTTCCAGGGTCCCGATCAGGTGCGCCGCGTTGCCGGCCGGCGTGACGCCCTTGATCGAACCGGGTGCGGCAGCCAACCCGTCGGGATCCTGCGGCGCCTGGTAGGCGCGCGGTCAGTCGGCCGCGAAGCCGTGCCCGGGGAGGTCGACGGCGACCGACCGGTGCCCCAGCAGGCCCAGTTCGGCCTGGAGCGGCGCGAAGCAGAAGGAGTTCGCGAAAGCTCCATGGACCAGTACGAACGCACTCTGCATCCGCCTCCCCCGTACCTCTTGGCAAGAGCACAGGACAATCACAAAAACCCGGCTGCTCACCGGCTCTGCTCATCGCCCCCAGCCTTGACCAGCACGGATGCCCCCGGCGAGCCAACTTGACATCCAGGTGGGACTTTACGTGTGCATGGCGTGTGCATAAGGTGTCCGCGTATGACCGGGCCTGACCAGCCCGCGTCCGTGCACATCTATCAGCGACCGGGGGAACACTGTCGCTCACGGGGATGGTTCGCTTCGTCATGCCGCCGTACCCGTTCGTACGGCTTCTGGGCTGCACTTCGGCTGTTCTTCGGCTGCTCTCCCGGCACGCATCCCCCTTGACGAAGACAAGGATGCTTCTTTGCGTTCCAAACCATGGTCCGGCCTGGCCAGATCACGCAGTTCAGGGTTTGTGACCACCTCCGCCGTGGCGTTGGCGGTGCTGGCCGGGCTGGCGGTCCAGCCCGGTGCGTCGCCGTTGCGGGCCGAGCCGGCGAGTGATTCCTATCCCTGGTACGAGGACACGGCTGCCGAGCAGTTGCGCCAGGACCAGTGCCTGATGACCGACGTGCTGCGGCTGGGCGGCACGTCGATGGCCGCGACCGCGCAGAACGGCCTGAACCAGACTCCGGAGAAGCTGCATGTCGCAGCCGACCGGAAGAACTGGGAGAAGACACCGCTGGCCGTCGCCTACAAGGCGGACAAGGACGCGGCGAGCAAGGAGGGCGCGGCGCTGTCCGCGCTCCAGGACTCCTGGAAGAAGCCGCTGGACGGTCTGGCGACGCCGGGCGGGTTCACGGAGACCGGGTTCCACTGGCCGCCGGGTACCAGTAACGACGGTCAGCAGTCGTTCTACGGGCAGACCGGTCTGACGTCGTGGATCTCCGACCGGTACTGGAAGACCGACTCCGACTTCTACGACGACGAGACCCCGGCGGCCGACGAGAAGACCCTCAAGGCCGTCGACCAGGTGGGCGGCCCGTTGTACGGGCAGGACCCGAACCCGGCGGGTACGACGCAGCAGGAGTGGAACCGGGCGCTGGCCGAGCATGCCGCGTTCGAGTGGATGCACGGCCGTCCCAGTGCGAACCCGGGTGCGGACGACGCGCGGATCTTCCTGGCCTCGGGCGGCTTCCCGCGCACCGCACCGCAGCCGGGCACGCCCGAGTACCGGATCGCGGTGGAGGACGTGAAGTCCCGTTTCGCCGCTTGTGGTTGGCGTGATCCGCTGGATCCGAACGGTGTGCTGGGCGACATCACCTCCACCGCGGCCGGCGAGTGGCAGCAGGAGATTGCCTCCCAGGCCACTCAGCGCAACCAGATCCTCGACGCCAACAAGGCCGCGGTCGACGCGCTGACCAAGGGCACCAAGGCCCTGGGCGAGATGCTGGGGCACTCCTGGATCGCCGACCACGCCACCCGCTGGCAGGACTACTGGTCCGCGGGCGGTATCGGTTACATCGGCGACGCCCCGCTGACCATCGAGATCCCCGGCGCCAAGGGCAAATGCCTGGACGTGGAGGGCGGCGGCACGGCCAACGGCACCGCGGTCCAGGTCTACACCTGCAACGGCGGCTCGGCGCAGGAGTGGCAGTTGTGGGGGTCCTACGACGGCGGCTACGCCCTGGCGAACACCAAGTCGCTGAAGTGCCTGGACGTGGCCGGCGGCAAGAACGCCGACGGTACGAAGATCCAGGTCTCGAGCTGCAACGGCAGCAAGGCGCAGCAGTGGGACTTCGATGTACGGGCGGCAGGCGTGTTCCGTAACGCCGCGACGGACAAGTGCCTGAACCTGCCCTCGTTCGACAACAGCAAGAACTCCTCGCTGCTGGGCTGCAACAGCTCGGCCTCGCAGAAGCTGCGCATCGTGCCCAAGGGGCACACCGGTGATGACAAGCTCGGCTACCCGACCACGGCGCAGTTCACCAAGGCGAAGAGCGCGGTGAGCTCGGCGCAGGCCGGGTCGAAGAGCCAGCTGGCCGTGATCAAGGCGCAGTTGGCCGCCGCGCAGAAGGCCGCGACCAGCTCCGACACCGCGCTGCAGGCCGCCTACACCACCGCGGACGCCAACGGTGCGCCGAGGGGCCGGGGTCTGCTGGTGGGTCAGCAGAAGGCACAGGTGACCAAGGGTGCGGTCGCGGCGCTGACCGCGTTGGTGAAGGCCGGTGAGACGGCTGACGCCGCCACCCGTGCCTCCGCCGGGGACAGCGCGACCATCGCGCAGCGCGCTCTCGCACAGGCCGCGCAGGCCAAGGCCGAGTTCCGCAAGGAGGCCGCGAAGACCGCCGAGTGGCAGGCGAAGTCGGCGGCGGACGCGGCCAAGGTGCACCGCGACAACGCCAAGAAGGACAAGGAGACCGCGGAGGCCAAGCTCACCGTCGCGCTCACGGCCGAGGGTGACGCGAAGGCGGCCGCCGCCGACGCGCACGCCAAGCGACTCGCCGCGGAGGCCGAGGAGAAGACGGCCAAGGCCGAGAAGGAGAACGCGGCGGCCAAGCAGGCCGAGGCCGCTCAGCACAAGACCAACGCGCAGTCCGAGGCCACCAAGGCCAGCGAGGCCAAGGGCAAGGCAGAGACCGCCGAGAAGACCGCCGAGGACCGGCGCGACGACGCGGTCAAGGCCAGCGACCACGCCCGGGACATGCGCGACGACGCCTGGGACGCCAAGCAGAAGTCCGACGCCCTACGCGCCAAGGCTGACGCCAAGACCGCCTACGCCGACTCCCTGGACTCGCACGAGGGCGCCGACGCCGCCCGCGCCGCCGCGAATGACGCGGACAAGGCCGCCGATGACGCGGAGACCGCGGCGGGCAATGCCCGCGCCGAGGCTGACGCCGCCACCCAGGCCGCAGCCGAAGCCGACGCCGCAGCCACGCGTGCGGAAGCGGCCGCGAAGCGTGCCCGCGCCGCATCGGATGCGGCGCAGGCCGACAAGCTGAAGGCGGATGCCGCGGTGAAGACCGCGACGGCCGCGGTCGCCGACGCCATCAAGGCGTCCCAGGACGCCGCCGCAGAGGCCAAGACCGCGGTCAAACTCGCCGACGAGGCCGAACAGCACGCCAAGGACGCCAAGACCCAGGCCGACGCCGCCAACGCCGAAGCCGTCAAGGCCGTTGCCGCCGCCGCCAAGGCCGCCGGCTACGCCCACGTCACCGCCCAGGCCGCCGTCGACGCCGGCAAGGCAGCCGAACAGGTCGCCGCCCCCGCCAACGACGCGATCCAGCTCGGCTCCCCCTACGTCGACACCGACTCCGCCGCCGGCCTGGTCGTGCTGACCGGACAGGCGTCCAAGTCCATCGCCGACCAGCAGCAGGCCGTCGCCGACGCCCACGCCAAGAACGCCGCCGCCGAGGCCCAGGCCGCCAAGAACCTCGCCGACCAGGCACAGGGCGACGCCAAGGAGGCCTACCAGCACGCGGCCAACGCCGCCCAGTACGCCGCGGACGCCCGCACCTACTCGAAGGAGGCCCTCGGCTACGCCGCCGACGCCGCCGCCGCGGCATCCAAGGCAGCCGCCTCGCTGGCCCGCACCATCGACTACGACAAACAGGCCGCCGAAGACGCCGCAGCAGCCGACAAGGCAGCCGGAAACGCCGAAGGCTACGCCAAGGACGCCCGCGCCTCCGCCGACCAGGCCGAACTCGACGCATCGGCCGCCCGCGCCGCCGCCTCCCAGGCCGAACAGGACGCCAAGGACGCCCGCGCCGCCGCAACCCGCGCCGACGCCGCAGCCACCGAAGCCGAACAAGCAGCCAAGGACGCCGACAAGTACGCCAAGGAAGCCCAGCAAGCCGCCACCGAGACCCAGAACAAGGAGAACGGGAAGCAGGTCCAGACGGGCACCATCCTCGACTCGGCCGGCCACATCGGCAACGTGTTCTACGTCGTCGACCACTACGAGAACGTCGGCGAGCCGAAGACCCTGTCCAAGACGTCGGCCTGCGACGACTGGAAGAGCAGGATCGTCTACACGGGCGACTGCACCGTCACCGCGAAGATCACCTACAAGGCGATCCTCAACCTCTACCTGTGCACCACGAAAGATCTCAACCCGGCGTACAACATCTGCGCCACCGCTGATGCGGTGTACCTCGGCCAGCAGCCGTCCGAGGAGATGACCAAAGAGGTCACACACACCATCACGATCGCGGAATTCAACGCGAACATCGACCCGATCGACATCCTCTTCGGCAGCTGGATCGACTGCGGCAAGAAGATCGGCTCGATGCTCAAGATCTCGGGCGGCGGGGGCAACTGGGGCGGATGCGGCTGGGCCGCTCTCGACGTCGCCAGCCTGTTCGCGGGCAAGGCCGTCCGGCCGATCGCGGACGCGGTGCGCGCCGTGGATGCCGCCATGCGCACCGGCATCGGAGTCGCCGACGCGCTGAAGGCGCTGCGCACGCTGCGCATCGACGCAGACGCGTTGGCGGGTATCGAGCGGTCGGCGCGCATCTCCGAGGAGTACCGCGTCGCCTGCGAGACCAACAGCTTCCCCGCCGCCACCGAGGTGCTCATGGCGGACGGCTCACGCCGGCCCATCAGCCAGGTGGGTGTGGGGGACCGTCTCGCGGCCATGGATCCGGCCACCGGCCGGCTGCAGACGCGGCAGGTGACCGACACCTTCAAGCACGACACCCAGCGGCTGGTGGACATCACTGTTGCCGACGCAGGGGAGCTGGCCAGCACCGCCGGCCACAGGTTCTATGTGGTGGACCGCGGGTGGACGCTGGTTTCCGACCTGCGCGTCGGCGACCGGCTGCGCACACCGGACGGCTCCGTCCACCCGGTGACCGCCCTCCTCGACCGCTCGGGCCTGACTCCCCGAACGGTCTACGACCTCACCGTCGACGACCTGCACACGTTCTTCGTGCTCGCGGGCGCCACCCCGATCCTTGTCCACAACTGCAAGGTCGCGTTGGGGTGGCAGAGAAAGGGGGCGCTCGACGAGTGGGCTCGGCTTCCCGGGAACAAGTTCACCACCTTCTCCATCGCGAGCGCGCAAGATTTCGGTGCGCTGGTGAGGAAGGCCATCGCCGACCCGAACGTGGAGTTGCACGTCAACATGACGGGACTGGAACTACACGGAAGCTTCATGGACGCTGCCGAGCGCGGCCTGCTGGGTGGTGAAGCCGGAGCAGCTGCCACGGACTACGAGATGTCCTTGATCGCGAGAGCCGTCGCCAATGGTCAACGCACGTGGAGTTCGGTGAAGTTCTATTATCCGAAGGGTACCGATGGCGCCGTGGAGCTCAAACCGATAGATATGCCGGATCTGTCAAAGTTGGGGAAACTTAAGCCCGTAGACGGGGGCAAATTCAACTACTGCCACCACTGCTGAGGAATCCGACGAACATGGAAACCAATCGGCAAGCCCTGTACCCGGACGTGACTGCGTCGGGTGGCCTTGGGCCGGCCATGCGAGAGGCGGCACAGCTGCGCGGATGCGACACCGGGCTGGCGCCGTGGGCCGTCGACGTCGTCAGCATCCAAACGGCGAGGGGTTTCCTGTCGGTCGATCCTGCGACCGAGGAACGTCTTTTCCGGTTGAGTGTCCGTATTCCCGGGTTCGACTGGGAGATCGGCTCGACGGGGGACCTCGGACTGCTTGTGGAAGCGCTCGCCGCATGGCGGGAGGGCATACCGTTCGACGAGCTGGCGGAGAGATTCGGGTTCTTGGAGCTCGACGAATTCGTCGGGGCGCTCGAACGCGGAGAGCCCACCTCCTCGCAGTGGACCGAACTCCTGTCGTCCGACTTCTACCGGAACCAATGGAACCTCCTGCGCCGCCTCCGCGCGGACGACGTGCTGCGGGACATGTTCCCGACCATCACGCACGGTGCCGTGCGCCTGCGTGTGGATGCGATGGACGCAAGGAGCCGTCAGGTTCTGGTGGACGAGGTGAACGAGGAACTCTATGAGGTCATGCGCGTAGGGGTGCCCGGGGCCGACTGGGTCGAGGTACCGACCGGTGATCTGATCGCCTACCTGCGAGCTGCCTTGAACGAAGAGTGATCTCGACAGATCGATGAGGTCGAACCCCGCCAGGCAGTCCCTGGCGGGGTTTCTTCGCGCCTGGCCACGTGGGGGCACAGGGCGGCTTCGGGCCCCTTTTGTGCGGAGCGTCTTCGGCTCACCGCTCAGGTCAGGAAATCCACGCCTTCCACTCCGACTCGTGGCCCTCCACCCACTTCTCCGCCGCCTTCTCCGGAGTCAGCTTCTGGTCGGCGATCATCAAGGAGACCTGGTTCTGGTCCTCCGTCGTCCACTTGAACTTCTTCAGGAAGGACGCCGCCTTGCCGCCCGACTTCGCGAAGTCCGTGTTCAGGTACTTCTGAAGCGGGGTGTGCGGGTAGGCGCAGGTGATCTTCTTCGGGTCCGCGTCGCAGCCGTCCTTGTACGGGGGCAGCTTCACCTCGGTCATCGGGACCTTCTTGAACAGCCACTGGGGTGAGTACCAGTAGGTCAGGAAGGGCTTCTTCTCCTTGGCGAACTGGCGGATCTGGGTGATCTGGGCCGCCTCGGAGCCGGCGAAGACCACCTGGTAGTCCAGCTTCAGGTTCTCCACCAGCGCCTTGTCGTTGGTGACGTAGGACGGGGAGCCGTCCAGCAGCTGGCCCTTTCCGCCGCTCTCCGGGGTGCGGAAGAGGGACGAATACCTGTTGAGGTTCTTCCAGTTCGTGATGTCCGGGTGCTGTTTCACCAGGTACGCCGGGACGAACCAGCCGATGTGGCCGGTCACTCCGAGGTCGCCGCCCTTGGCGATCGTCTTCTTGTCGGTGACGTACCGCTTCTCCTGGTCGGGGTGGCCCCAGTCCTCCAGGATCGCGTCCACCCGGCCCTGGCTGAGCGCGTCCCACGCGGGGATCTCGTCCACCTGCACGGTGTCGACGCGGTAGCCGAGCTTGTGCTCCAGGAGGTACTGGGCCACGGCCACGTTGGACTGCGCGCCCACCCAGGACTGCACGGACAGGGTGACCGTCTTCGCACCCTGGGCGTTGGCGAAGGGCGACGCCTGCTTGGTCATGTCGGCCGCGCCGCAGCCGGTGGCCAGGGTCAGGGCGCCTACGGCGGCGATCGTCGTCATCTTCGTACGGCGCATGTCAGGCTCCCTTCCTCGCGCGGCGTTCCGTCGGCTGCGTCACCCGGTCGAGCACCAGGCCGAGGCAGACGATCGCCGCGCCGGCGACGAGTCCGGTGGCCAGGTCGCCCTGGGCGAGGCCGAAGGTGACGTCGTAGCCGAGGGCGCCACCGCCGACCAGGCCGCCGATGACCACGACGGCGAGGACCAGGACCACGCCCTGGTTGACGGCGAGGAGCAGCGCCGGGCGGGCCAGCGGGAGCTGGACCTGCCAGAGCTGCTGGCGGCCGGTCGCGCCGAGCGAGCGGGCCGACTCCAACGCGGCCGGGTCGACCTGGCGCAGGCCCTGCGCGGTGATCCGTACGACGGCGGGGAGCGCGTAGACCACGGCCGCGGCGACGGCCGGGGCGCGGCCGACGCCGAACAGTGCGACGACCGGGATCAGGTACACGAACTGCGGCATCGTCTGGAAGACGTCCAGGACGGGGCGCAGGGCCCGCTCGAAGCGGTCGCTGCGGGCGCCGGCGATGCCGGCCGCGAAGCCCAGGACGAGGGTGACGGCGACGGCCGCGAGCACCTGGGACAGGGTGTCCAGGGACGGCTTCCACACGCCGAGCACGCCGATCGCGGCCATGGCGAGGACCGCGGTCAGGGCGGTGCGCCAGGTGCCGATCACCCAGGCGAGGGCGGCGACGATCAGCAGTACCGACCACCAGGGCAGCCACTGCAGGCCGTCGCGGATCGGGTCAAGGACCCAGGTGGTGAAGTGGCCGGCCCAGTCGGCGGTGCCACCGATGTAGGGCACGCCGGAGTAGAGGTGCGCGGTCATCCAGTCCACGACGTGGTTGACCGGTTCGGCGAGGTTGAAGACCCAGCCGGACGGCCAGTCGAGGCGGCCCGCGAAACGTGCGGCCGGCGCGGCGGCGACGATGCCGAGCGCGCCGTAGGCCCAGGGGCGCAGGTCGCGCTCGCCCACGCCCTCGCCGAGCTTCTCGCCTGCCGCGCCGGTCACCCGGTCCAGGACGACGGCGAGCAGCACGATCGGGATTCCGGCGGCGAGTGCCGCGCCCACGTCGACGGAGGCGAGCGCCTGGTAGACGCGGTCGCCGAGGCCGCCGGCGCCGATCACCGAGGCGATCACGGCCATCGACAGCGCCATCATGATCGTCTGGTTGAGGCCGAGGAGGAGTTCCTTGCGGGCCAGCGGGATGCGGGCGGTCAGCAGGCGCTGGCGGCCCGTGGCGCCCAGCGACTCCACGGCCTCCAGGACCTCGGGGTCGGCGCCGCGCAGGCCGAGCGCGGTGAGGCGGGCCATCGGCGGGGCGGCGTAGACGACGGTGGCGAGGACGGCCGCGGGGACGCCGATGCCGAAGACCAGGACGACGGGGAGCAGGTAGGCGAACGCCGGGAGCACCTGCATGGTGTCCAGGACCGGGCGCAGTGCGCGGTCGAGGCGGTCGGAGAGCCCGGCGGCGAGGCCGAGCAGGACGCCCACGGCCACGGACGCCAGCACGGCGACCACCATCAGCGCCAGCGTCTGCATGGTCGGCACCCACATGCCGAGCAGACCGCAGACCAGGAACGCGGCGGCCGTGCCCAGCGCGAGGCGGACGCCGGCGACCCGCCAGGCGACCAGCGCGCCGAAGGCCGTGACGCCGACCCAGCCCGCGGCCAGCAGCGTTAGGTACACCGCGCGCACGGACAGCACGACCGCGTTGCTGATGTAGCCGAAGAAGTAGAGGAAGAGGGGGTGGCTGTCCCGGTGGTCGATGACCCAGTCGCCGACATCGGTGAGGGGCCGGGAGAGGTCGACGGTGAGGGCGTGCGGCCAGGTTCCGCTCGCCCAGCGGGCGGCCGCGAGGGGAACGAGCACGGCCGCGGCGAGGGCGAGCAGCACAAGCTTGCGGGCCGCGGGGCGCCGGAGGAATCCGGGCAGCGCGATCCGGGGAGCGGCGGCGGTAACCGTGGCCATCAGGCCACCTCCCTGGGCAGCTCCGTTCCGGCGACCACATCGAGCAGCCGCTCGTGGTCCACCACCCCCAGGCACCGTCCGTCGTCCATGACGCAGGCGGCCTTCCCACTGCGGGCCACGGCCTTGATCGCGTCGGCGACGACGGCGTCGGGGGCGAGCGCGCCGGGGTGCTCCGGGCCGCCGCAGTCGCCGGGCCGCATCGCCGTGCGGACCGTCATGACCTGCTCGCGCGGGACGTCGCGGACGAACTCGCGGACGTAGTCGTCGGCCGGGGAGCCGACGATCTCCTCCGGGGTGCCGAGCTGGACGACGCGGCCGTCGCGCATGAGGGCGATGCGGTCGCCGAGTTTGAGGGCCTCGGCCAGGTCGTGGGTGATGAAGACCATCGTGCGGCCCTCCTCCCGGTGCAGCCGGACCACCTCGTCCTGCATGTCGCGCCGGATCAGCGGGTCGAGGGCGCTGAACGGCTCGTCGAAGAGCAGCACTTCGGGGTCGACGGCCAGTGCGCGGGCCAGCCCGACGCGCTGGCGCTGACCGCCCGACAGCTGGCCGGGCCGGCGCTTCTCCAGGCCTTCCAGGCCGACCTTGGCGACGACCTTCTGGGCCCGCGCCCGGCGCTCGGACCTGCCGACGCCCTGGATCTCCAGACCGTACGCCACGTTGTCGAGGACCGTGCGGTGCGGGAGCAGACCGAAGTGCTGGAAGACCATCGCGGTGCGGTGACGGCGCAGTTCGCGCAGCCGGGCGCGGTCCATGGCGCGGACGCTCTCGCCGTCGATGGCGATCGAGCCCGCGGTCGGCTCGATGAGCCGGGTCAGACAGCGCACCAGCGTGGACTTGCCGGAGCCGGACAGGCCCATGACGACGAAGACCTCGCCCTTGCGCACGTCGAAGGAGACGTCCCGGACGGCGGCCGTGCAGCCGGTGCGGGAGCGCAGTTCGGCGGGCGGCAGGGCGGCCAGCTCGGCGTCGGCGGGGACGCGCTCCGGCTTGGGGCCGAAGACCTTCCACAGGCCCTCGACGCAGAAGACGGGGGTCTCGGTGGAGTCGCCGGTGGGCGGCTTGCGGGTGGGGATCGTGAGAGCCATCAGGCCTCACCTCCGATCAGGTCGGCTGCCTTCTCCCCGACCATGAGCACCGCGATCATCGGGTTCACGGCGGTCATGGTCGGGAAGACGGACGCGTCGGCTATGCGGATGCCGTCGAGGCCCCGGATACGCAACTCGGGGTCCACCACGGCCAGTTCGTCGTCGGCCGCGCCCATGCGGCAGGTGCCCGCCGGGTGGTAGACGGTGTGCGCGGCCCTGCGGGCGTACTCGCTCAGCTCCTCGTCGCCGGTGATCTCCGGGCCGGGGCACACCTCGCGCTTCAGCCAGCCGGCCAGCGGCTCGGTCTTCGCGATCTCGCGGGCGATACGGATGCCGTCGACGAGGGTGCGGCCGTCGTAGTCGTCCTCGTCGGTGAAGTAGCGGAAGTCCAGTGCGGGCTTGTCGGCCGGGTCCGCGCTGGTCAGGTAGAGCCGGCCGCGGCTCTTCGGCTTGGGGATGTTGGGGGTCATCGAGACGCCGAACTCCGGCCGCCGGTAGCCGAGGCGCTCCGGGTTGTCGGTGAACGGGACCTGGTAGAAGTGGAACATCAGGTCCGGGCCCGCGTGTTCGGGGTCACGGCGCACGAACAGGCCCGCGTCGGAGTCCATCGCGGAGTTCTCCGGAAGGGGGCCGTGGGTCTCCCAGACGATCACCGACTCGGGGTGGTCGAGCAGATTCTCGCCGACGCCGGGCAGATCGAGCGCGACGGGCATGCCGAGCTTCTCCAGATCCGCCTTCGGGCCGATGCCGGAGTGCAGCAGCAGACGCGGCGAGTCGACCGCGCCGGCGCACAGCAGGACCTCGCTGCGGGCCCGGACCAGGAGTTCCGCGCCGTCCTCGGTGCGCACATGCACGCCCCGTGCGCGGGTGCCGTCCAGCTCCAGCTTGTACGCCCAGGTCTCCAGCAGGATCGTCAGGTTGGGGCGCTTGTCCATCACCGGGTGCAGATACGCGACCGAGGCGGAGGAGCGCTTGTTGTTCTCGGGGTGGTAGGCGAGGTCGAAGAAGCCGGTGCCCTCGGTGAACGGCTTGCGGTTGAAGCCCTCGATGCGGGGGACGCCCAGCGCCTTCTGCGCGGAGTCGACGAAGTCGCGGGCGATGGCGTTCCGGTCCTTCTCGCCGACCGGGACGATGTTGTTGAGCAGACGGGCGTAGTACGCCTCCATCGGCACCGCGCCCCAGCCCTTGGCGCCGGCCGTCTCCCACTCGTCCCAGTCGGACGGCAACGGCTTGAAGGCGATGAGTGTGTTGTGGGAGGAACAGCCGCCGAGGACACGGGCGCGGCTGTGCCGGATGTGGGAGTTGCCGCGCGGCTGCTCGGTGGTCGGGTAGTCGTAGTCGAGCTCGCCGCCGAGCAGACCCGTCCAGCGGCGCAGGGTGAGGACGTCGTCACGGCCGACGTCGCTGGGGCCGCCCTCGATGACGGCGACGGTGACGTCGGGGTTCTCGGTGAGACGGGAGGCGATGACGGAGCCCGCGGTGCCGCCGCCGATGACGACATAGTCGTAGACGTGGGGGGTTTCGGGCGTTTCAGGCATGGGGGTTCTTGCTCCGGAGGGATCGGGGAGAGGGGCCGGGGGCGGGGGCTCAGCCGGCGAACCAGCGCACGGGCTTCGGCGCGAGGTTGTGGTAGACGTGCTTGGTCTCGCGGTACTCGGCGAGACCGGCGGGTCCCAGCTCGCGACCCACACCGCTCTTGCCGAAGCCGCCCCACTCCGCCTGCGGGAGGTAGGGGTGGAAGTCGTTGATCCAGACGGTGCCGTGGCGCAGCCGCCCGGCGACGCGCCGGGCGCGGCCCGCGTCGGTGGTCCAGACGGCTCCGGCGAGGCCGTACTCGGTGTCGTTGGCGAGGGCCACGGCCTCGTCCTCGGTGCGGAAGGTCTCGACGGTGAGGACCGGTCCGAAGACCTCCTCGCGGACGACCTTCATCTCGCGGTGGCACCGGTCGAGGACGGTCGGCTCGTAGAAGTAGCCCGCCTCGGGCCTGGTCGCGGCGGGTTCGGGCCGCTTGCCGCCGGAGCGCAGGACCGCGCCCTCGGCGAGCGCCGCGGCGACATACGTCTCCACCTTGGCGCGCTGCTGCTCGGAGACCAGCGGGCCGCACTCCACGCCCGGCTCGGTGCCCCGGCCGAGGCGGATCCGGCCCGCCCTGCGGGCGAGTTCGGCGACGAAGCGTTCGCGCAGCGGCTCCTCGACGATCAGCCGGGCGCCGGCCGAGCAGACCTGGCCGCTGTGGATGAAGGCGGCGTTGAGGGCCTGGTCGACGGCGGTGTCGAAGCCCTCGTCGGTGGCGCAGGCGTCGGCGAAGACGACGTTGGGGTTCTTGCCGCCGAGTTCGAGGGCGACCTTCTTGACGGTCGGGGCGGCGGCCTGGGCGACCTTGGTGCCGCTGACCAGGCCGCCCGTGAAGGAGACCAGATCGACGTCGGGGTGCTCGGCGAGCCGGGCGCCGACCGAATGGCCGGGCCCGGTGACGAGGTTGGCGGCTCCGGCGGGCAGCCCGGCCTCGACGAGCAGTTCGATCAGGGCGATCGTCGTCAGCGGGGTGATCTCGCTCGGCTTGATCACGAAGGTGTTCCCGGCGGCGAGCGCCGGGGCGATCTTCCAGCTGGCCTGCAGAAGCGGGTAGTTCCAGGGCGTTATCAGCGCGCAGACGCCGACGGGTTCGTGGACGACGACGCTGTGCACGTCGGCCGAGCCCGCGTCGACCACACGGCCGGGGGCCTCGGCGGCGACGAGGTCGGCGTAGTAGCGGAAGGCGTCGGCGACGCAGTCGATGTCGACGCGGCCCTCTTCAAGGGTCTTGCCCGCGTCCCGGCTCTCCAGCAGACCGAGCTCTTCGCGGTCGCGCACGAGGAGGTCGGCCACCCGGCGCAGCAGCGCGGTCCGCTCGGCGACGGGCGTGCGGGGCCAGTGCCCGGTGTCGAAGGCACGGCGGGCGGCGGCCACCGCGAACTCCGTGTCCTTCTCGTCGCCCTCGGCGACCACCGCGCAGGGCAGGGCGTCCGCGGGGTCGATGATCTCGCGCGTCGCGCCGGAGACCGCGTCCAGCCACTCCCCTCCCGCATGGATGGTCGCCGTCGCCCGTCGTGCCGTTCTGTCCGCCATGTTCGGTGATGCCTTCCGTTCCTGTTCCGTTCCCCTGTGTCACATCTGTGTCACTCTCGGGGACGGAGGCCGCCTGCCCCGACCGCCGGATTGCATGCGCAATCGATGCCGGAAAGTGCGCCACCTCACGGAACGTGCGGACAAAACGGTCCAAAAGTAGGCTGACCGAGAGGCGTGTGATCACGGAGGCGACGCGATGGCCCTGAGAACGCCGGCCTGTGCGACCCTGAGCGCCGTCCTGCTCCTGTCTCCCGCCCTGGTCACGGCGGCCACGGCGGACGACGGCGGCCCGAGCGCCAGGGAGCCGGCCGACGAGGCGACGCGCACCTTCCTCGCGGCCCACTCCGTCCATCTGAGACTGACGGACAACAGCGGCGGTGCGCGTGCCGACGGGCCTATGCCGGCTGGCTCCTCGTCATCTCGGCCGGCACCGGACTGTCCATGCCCGCCCTGACCCTCGGCGTCATCACCTCGCTCCCGCCCCACCAGGCGGGCCTCGGTTCCGGTCTCGGCACCACGGCCCGCGAGACGGGCGCGGCCCTGGGCGTCGCGGTCACCGGAACGGTCCTGGCCTCCCACACCGGCCTCATCGACGGCATGGGCCCGGCCCTGCGCACGGTCGCCCTGGTGGTGCCGGCCGCGACGGCCGTCGTCGTCGCGGGGTACGGCGGCCGTCCGGACGCGCGCACTGTCGCGTCCGGCGGGGAACGCGTACTGTCGCGCTCGGCGCCCTCCTGACGCACAACCGCCGCCGCATTCCCATGAGTTGACGTCATTTCCCCGCAAGGAGACTGTCCGTGCCGGCCCTGCTGAACCCCGTCCTCGACCTGCTGATGCTCCGCGGCACCGTCACCGAGGCCGAACCCGTCGCCGCCCGTATGCGGCGCCTGCGCATCGAGGGCGGCGCGCTCGCCGGGCTGACCGTGCGGCCCGGACAGCAGGTACGGGTCCTGGTCGGCGGCGCGCTGACCCGGCGTACGTACTCTGTGTGGCGCCACGATCCCGCCGGCGCCGTCGAGTTGTGCGTGCTCGACCATCCGGGCGACGGACCGGGGGCGCGGTGGGGACGGGCCGCCGGGGTCGGCGACGAGGTGCGGCTGGGCCGGCCGGAGGGGTCGTTCGTACTGCGTCCCGAGGCCGCGCACCATGTGTTCGTCGGGGACGAGACGGCCTCGGTCGCCTTCGGGGCCATGCTTGCTGCGCTGCCGGACGGGGCGCGGATCTCGGGGTGCGTCGAGACGGAGACGGCGGCGGACCGGCTGCCTCTCGCCCATGCCGGACGGCTCGACTGGCTGGTCCGCGGGGGAAGTTCACTGCCGGAGGCGGTACGGCGGCTCGGCCCCGCGCCCGGCGGCGTGGCGTACGTCGCCGGGGAGGCGCGGACCGTGCAGGCGGTACGGCAGGTGCTCGTCCGGGAGGCGGGCTGGGACCGGCGCGCGGTGCTCACCAAGCCGTTCTGGGCGCCGGGCAAGCGCGGGCTGGAATGATCACTGTCCGCACTGGGAGTCCGCCGGGCAGAAGGAGGCCACGGCTGCGTCGAGCGGCTCGCGGACCTGGTCGGCGGACAGTTCCCCGGGGCCGCTGGAGCGGATCGCGTAGAGCGTGCCGTCGGCCGCCTGGAAGCGGTGGTCGATGACCTGGCGGGCGCCCTTGTCCTTGTCGTCGTAGCGGTACGACAGCTCGACCCAGGTGTCGCCCGAGGTGCGGTTGCCCGCCTGGTAGCCGGGCTGGTTGGAGTAGCCGTAGGTGGAGTCGTTCTCGGCCAGGTCCAGGGACTCGGCCGGGGTGGACTCCGACAGCTCGAAGATCTGCAGCTGGCGGCCGTCGGACGGGGAGTCGTAGAAGACCACCACGGCCTTCTCGCCCCGCTTCTGCCGACGGGTCCAGCCGTCGGGCACGTTGAGCGTGTAGCCGACCGGGTCCTGAGCGGTGCGGTAGCCGGCGGCCGGCAAAGAGGCGGGCGTCGAGGCCGGCGGGGTTTCCTGCGGGGTCTCCTGCGGGCTCTCGGGGGTCTGTGACGGGAGCGAGGTTCCCGGCGTCGAGGCTCCGGCGGAGACGCTCGTGGAGGGGCTCGCCCCGGTTCCGGTGCCGTCGTCGCGGTTGAGGAACCAGACGCCGAGACCGGAGCCTGCGGCGACGACGATGACCGTGACCACGAGGAGCACCCGGCCGGGGCCGCGCCGCGGGGCGCCGGGCGGGGTGTACGGATGGGCCGGGAAGGACGCAGCCGGGACCCAGGCCTGGGGCTGCTGCGGCTGGAGCTGTGCCTGGGGCTGTACATAGGGCTGTGCGTGGGGCTGTGCCTGCGGCGGCATCTGCGGTGCCATGTGGGGCGGCGTATGGAACGGGGGTGCCGGCGCGCCGACCTGGGTCTCGGCGGACGCCCATGGGGGTGGCGGCGGGGGTGGGGTGGCGGCGGGGCGGCGGTCGGCCGAGAGCCCCGGGGGCCCCTGGGTGACCCCTCCGGCCGGCCACGGCGGCGGCCCCTCGCCCGCGCCGTGTGCGGTGGCCGGAGGCGGCGGGTCGGCCGCCGCACGGGCCGCCTCGTCGTCCGGGCGCGGGCCCGCCCATGGCGGCGGTGCCGGGTCCGTACGGGTCTGGGCCGACGCCCACGGGGGCGGAGAGTCCGGCCCGTGCGCGGACCAGGCGGCCTGGCCTCTCTCCTCGCTCGGCTCGTGCTCCGGCCCCGAACCCGAGCTGTGGCTGTCCTGACCGCTGCCGTCCCATTCGCTCATCGCGAACCCCCCGAATCACCCTGCTGTGTACCGCTCTTGACGGTAGCGGCGAAAACGGGCGCGGGCCCCGTTCCGGAAGAAAACCGGAACAGGGCCCGTGCGGGCTCGTGACAGAAGCGGACTGCCGGACGGCTCAGATGAGGCCGAGGGAGCGGACCGCCTCGCGCTCCTCCTCGAGCTCCTTGACGGAGGCGTCGATGCGGGCGCGGGAGAACTCGTTGATGTCCAGGCCCTGGACGATCTCGTACTTGCCGTCCTTGGTGGTGACCGGGAAGGAGGAGATCAGACCCTCCGGGACGCCGTAGGAGCCGTCCGACGGGATGCCCATGGAGGTCCAGTCGCCCTCGGCGGTGCCGTTGACCCAGGTGTGCACGTGGTCGATGGCGGCGTTGGCGGCGGAGGCGGCCGACGAGGCGCCACGGGCCTCGATGATCGCGGCACCGCGCTTGGCGACGGTCGGGATGAACTCCTCGGCCAGCCACTTCTCGTCGTTCACGACCTCGGCGGCGTTCTTGCCGGCGACCGAGGCGTGGAAGATGTCGGGGTACTGGGTGGCGGAGTGGTTGCCCCAGATGGTCAGGCGCTTGATGTCGGCGACCGTGGAGCCCGTCTTCTTCGCGAGCTGGGTCAGCGCGCGGTTGTGGTCGAGGCGGGTCATCGCGGTGAAGCGCTCGGCCGGTACGTCCGGGGCGGCGGCCTGGGCGATCAGGGCGTTGGTGTTGGCCGGGTTGCCGACGACCAGGACCTTGATGTCGTCCGCGGCGTGGTCGTTGATGGCCTTGCCCTGCGGCTTGAAGATGCCGCCGTTGGCGGAGAGCAGGTCACCGCGCTCCATGCCCTTGGTGCGCGGGCGGGCGCCCACGAGGAGGGCGACGTTGGCGCCGTCGAAGGCGACGTTCGGGTCGTCGCTGATGTCGATGCCCTGCAGGAGCGGGAACGCGCAGTCGTCCAGCTCCATGGCCGTGCCCTCGGCGGCCTTCAGGGCCGGGGTGATCTCCAGGAGGCGCAGCTTGACCGGCACGTCCGCGCCGAGCAGCTGGCCGGAGGCGATGCGGAAGAGCAGGGCGTAACCGATCTGGCCGGCCGCGCCGGTGACGGTGACGTTCACGGGAGTGCGGGTCATGGCGTTCTCCGTATGACAGCTGACGGTGGGGCGTCCCTGCCCCTGGGGTACGGGATCCCCGCCCCGGCTTGTGGCCGGTGCCCGCCGCGATGATCGATCACGGGTGAATGATCGATCTCTTGGCGTCAAGAGAGATCCAGCGGTCAGGCTATCGCGCCTCCGGCATCCCGCACGGCCGGGTCGGTGTGGCCCGTCCCACAGAGTGACAAAAGGAGGCGGCCGCCCGTCCGGGAGAGGTGAGACGAAGGCGGCCGCCGTTTGGGGGTACCGGTTTCCGGACTCCCGTGGGGGTACCGTTCGCGTGCCCAGGATCCGGCCGCCCATGCATGTCTCACGGGATCGTTTTCCGGCCGTCCCGGAAGATCGTTCTCCCACCGTCCCACCGGGCCGGTTCGCCGGCCGGCACGAGGAGCCGTGCCGGCCGTCGCCCATCGAAGGTGAACGTTTCTACTCGGTGCACCCCGTTCTACTTGGTGCACCCCGTCTGCCCCGAAGCCAGCGTGGCGCACGCCTTCGCCTCACCCGCGTCCTTCACGGCCACCATCGGGGTGTACGCGATGGTGTCACCGGGGGTCGTGATGTCGCCGCTCTCCTTGACCTTGCCCACGGTGACGCGGACCTGGTCGCCCTGCGCGGCCCCGGTGATCCTCCCCCAGGCCGCGCCACAGGTCTTGCTGTAGCGGACCTCGAGGACGGCCCCGCCGACGGCGGCGGACTTGGCGGTGGTCACCAGGTCGCCGCTGCACCCCATGCTCTCGGCGTCCTTGCCGGTGCAGCCCGCACCGCTGCACTTGACCCCGGCGGGCAGGCTGGCGTTGGTGCTGGCGGACGGGGAGGGCGACTTGGCGGAATTCCCGTGCTTCTTGCCACCGCCCTGGTTGAAGAAGAAGACGGCGGCCACGACGACGGCCGCGCCGACGACGCCCGCGAGGAACATCGTCAGCCGCCGCCTGCCCGCGCCCGTCGCGCCGGAGGGGCCGCCCGGACGCGGAGCCCGGGGAGGTTCGCCGTACGGGCCCGGAGTCGCCGTGGTCCGGCCGGGGCCCTCCGGGGAGGACTGCGCCGGAGCCGGCCCCGTGGCCTCGGGCTTCGCCGCCTGGCCGGAGGGCCGTCGGCTCGTCGGCGACGGGCCCTCGTACCCGGCGAGCCCCCAGGAGTTGGTGCCACTCGGCTCGGAAGCCTTCCCGGCCTCCTCCCGGGCGTCGGCGTCGGGTGCCGTCGGCTGGGGCGGGATCGTCGGGGACACACCCGCCGGTCCCGCGATCCCGGGGCTGACGGTCGCACTGCCGCCCTTGCGGGCCGTCTTGCTTCCACCGGCGCCCGCGGGAGGCCCGCCGAACTCCCCCAGCGCGGCGCGCGCCTGGGAGATCCTGATCGCCTCCATGGTCATGTCGTGGCGCATCTCCGAACGGCTCCAGGCACGTTCGGCGAGTTCCCACATGGTCGTCAGGTGAATGGGATTGGTGCCGGTGACCTCGGCCAGCGCCACGATCGCACCCTTGGGCGCGAGCAGTCGGCCGTTGAGATAACGCTCCCAGGACGTCTTGCTGTAGCCCGTGCGGTCGGCCAGCGCCGCGATGCTCAGCCCGCTGCGGTCCACGAGCCGCCGCAGTTGGCTTGCGAACTCCCTGACCTGCGGATCGAGTTCATCCGGCAAGGCTTTCCAACGAGGCATCGATTCCCCCTCTTTCCCCCCTGTTGGTGCTGTTCTGTTCCCCGCGCCTTCCCCTGTGCCGCGTGCGCGTGGCGCCCTCCGCCAGTCCCCGTTCTGGCTACCCACAGGGATGCGTCCCCTAAGGATCGCAGTTCCCGGGAAGGGGGCGCACGGGAGCAAAGGGCCCGTTGGGCATGCACCGTTGCACGCCGGCCTCTTCGCGGTCCACCGGACCGTCCCGATTGGACACGTTAGCCCGATTATGCGGGCTTGGGGCACTCAGGTCAGCCGAAGACGAGGGCTCCGACGACCGCGACGAGGAGCAGGGCGAGCAGGAGTAAGACCGCGGACAGCAGCACGCCTCCGGCCGGTCGGGGCGGCCGTTCCTCCTCCGGCCGGTCCCACCAGGGAAGCGTGGGGTCGTCCTCGTAGTCCTCGGCACCGCCGGGTCCCCCGGAGCGTTCGGGTGCCGTCGCCGGGCGGGGCCAGGCCTTGACCGCGAGTTCCCAGCGCACGGCGTGCCGTTCGGCGTCCGGGCCGGCCACGTCCGCGACCCGGCACAGCGCCTCGACGGCCTGCCGGGGCGGCGGCTGGACCGCGTTGAGGTAGCGCTGCCAGGAGGACTTGCTGTACGCGGTGCGCGCGCCCAGCGCGACCAGGCTGAGGCCGGTGCTGTCCTTGAGGAGCCGCAGGTGTTCGACGAAGTGCCGTACTTCCGGCGGGAGCTCGTCCGGCAGCGGCTGCCAGCCGCCCATCGTGCACCTCCCGGCATGCTTCGGCTCTTCGGTTCGCCCGCTCTGATCGGGTGACGATGCCGGGCGGCCGGTCGGTTCCCGTGGCAGTGACCTGGATCCGGTCACGTAGCGGAACGGTCACCTCCGTGCCACAGCGCACTGACAGGCGTTGAACAGGCCGATCCCGGTGCAGGAGTGTGGGTCGTGGCGGTGGTCCGTCCCTGCTCGGGGGAGGGGACGGGCCACCGTTGCGGAGCTCCGCTTCCGGGCGTCCGCCCGCCCTGAGAACGACCGTGGCCCGCGCCCCTCGGGGGAGGTGCGGGCCACGGTCGCGTCGTACGGGCCACGGTCGCGTCGTAACGGGGAACCTAGTTCTTCATCGTGAAGTGCAGGGTGTCCTTCAGGAACGGGATCTCCAGCCAGGGCCTGGGCTGGGCCATCATCGCCAGCAGGACGATCGCCAGGCCCAGGACGCCGTAGGTGACGATGTCCGTGAAGCGGGAGCGCACGGCGAGCATGCCGACACTCGGCAGGACCCAGCGCATCACCGCACCGGCCAGCAGGGCGGCGCCGATCAGCAGGGTCCCGTAGCGGAACACGTCGAGCGCGGTCAGCAGCAGGCCGATGCCGACCGCCGACAGCACGACGAGCATCGGCCACTGCCGGGCGGGCGCCGGGGCGTCGCCGGGAGCGGCCCGGCCGCCGCCCTCGGGGCGTGCGGTGTCCCGGGTGAACAGCGGGAAGCGGCGCGTGGTCCGCCTCGGGCGGCCCTCGGCGTCCGGCGCGCTGATCGCGTCACGGACCGTCGGCTCCGCGTCTCGGGGCGTCCTGGGGGTATGGAGATCGTCCTCAGCCGGCACTGCGCTCCGCCGCCTCGACCACGTTGACGAGCAGCTGCGCACGGGTCATCGGACCCACGCCGCCCGGGTTCGGGGAGATCCACCCGGCCACCTCGGCCACGTCCGGGTGGACGTCGCCCACGATCTTGCCCTCGGCGCTGCGCGAGACGCCGACGTCGAGGACGGCCGCGCCCGGCTTGACGTCCTCGGGCCGGATCAGATGGGCGGAGCCGGCGGCCGCGACGATGATGTCCGCGCGCTTGAGGTGGGCGGAGAGGTCACGGGTGCCGGTGTGGCACTGGGTCACGGTCGCGTTCTCGCTGCGCCGGGTGAGCAGCAGCGGCATCGGGCGGCCGATGGTGACACCGCGGCCGACGACCACGACCTCGGCGCCCTTGATCTCCACGCCGTAGCGGCGCAGCAGGGTCAGCACGCCGTTCGGGGTGCAGGGCAGCGGGGCCGGCTCGTTGAGCACGAGACGGCCGAGGTTCATCGGGTGCAGGCCGTCCGCGTCCTTGTCCGGGTCCATCAGCTCCAGGATCCGGTTCTCGTCGATGCCCTTGGGGAGCGGCAGCTGGACGATGTAGCCGGTGCAGGCCGGGTCCTCGTTCAGCGCCCGTACGACCGCCTCGATCTCCTCCTGCGTGGCCGTGCCCGGCAGCTCGCGCTGGATGGAGGCGATGCCGACCTCCGCGCAGTCGCGGTGCTTGCCGGCGACGTACTTCTGGCTGCCGGGGTCGTCCCCGACCAGGATCGTGCCGAGGCCGGGCGTGACGCCCTTCTCCTTCAGCGCCGCCACGCGGGCGGTCAGATCGGACTTGATCGCGGCTGCGGTGGCCTTGCCATCGAGAATCTGGGCGGTCATGCTCCCATCCTCGCGGATGACGGGCTCCGGGTTCCAATCCGGGTCCCGATCATGGACACCCCATGATCAATGATGTTGCACTTGCACAACACATAGCGAATGCGGCTGGACAAGTAAGAGCCCGCTAAAGAACGATGAGCACACAGTGCCGCGGGCAGTACCGGGGGGACGGACCGCATCTGTAGAACTCTCCTCCGCACCGTGCCGCGCGTCGTCCCCGCACTTGAACAACGGAGGAAAGACCGCCATGAGCTTCGGCGACCCGAACAACCCCTACGGCCCGCCGCAGGGCCAGCAGCCCGGTTACCCGCCCCAGCCGCCGCAGGGCCAGCCCGGGTACGGCTACCCGTCCACTCCCCCCGCCCAGCCCGGCTACGGCTACCCCGCCGCCCCGCCGGTCCAGCAGCCGTACGGCTACGGCATGCCGATGGAGATGCCGGGCCTGATCAAGACCGCCCGCGTGCTGCTGTTCATCGTGGCCGGATTCCAGTTCCTGGCCGGCATCATCATCGGCATCGCCGGCGCCGCCCTGCAGGACGGCTCCAACGCCCTGGGCTCCGGCGACGACACCAGCACGGCGACCGGCCTGGTCGTCCTGATCGCCCTGCTGATGCTGGCGCTGGGCAGCCTGTCGATCTTCCTCGGCGTGAAGTTCAAGAACGGCGGCAGCGGCATCCGCATCACGACGATCGTGTACTCGTCGCTGATGATCCTGGGCAGCCTGGCCAACATCGTGAACGGCGGGGGCGGTTCGGCCACCTTCGGCGGCATCATCTCCCTCGCCATCGGTGGCATCGTCCTCGCGGCGATGGTCAACGGCGCGGCCTCGACATGGTTCAACCGCCCGAAGTACTGAGCCGGTACGGAACCACACACAGCCAAGGGCCGTGTCCCGCCCCGGACGGGGGGACACGGCCCTTGTGCGTTCCGGACGCCTGCGTCGTCCGGCCGTGCTCAGTGGAAGAAGTGGCGCGTGCCCGTGAAGTACATCGTCACGCCCGCCTTCTTCGCGGCCTCCACGACCAGCTCGTCGCGGACCGAACCACCCGGCTGGGCCACGGCCTTGACGCCGGCCGCGGTCAGGATCTCCAGTCCGTCCGGGAACGGGAAGAACGCGTCGGAGGCGGCGTACGAGCCCTGGGCGCGCTCGGCGCCGGCCCGCTCGACGGCCAGCTTCGCGGAGTCGACCCGGTTGACCTGGCCCATGCCGACGCCGACCGAGGCGCCGTCCTTGGCGAGCAGGATGGCGTTGGACTTGACGGCCCGGCAGGCCTTCCAGGCGAAGGCGAGCTCGGCCAGCTCCCCGGCGGAGAGCGCCTCGCCGGTCGCGAGCGTCCAGTTGGCCGGGTCGTCGCCGTCGGCCTGCAGCCGGTCGGTCTCCTGGAGCAGCACGCCGCCGTCGATGGCCTTGACCTCGACCGGGTTGGCGGGGGCGCCGGGGGCCTTGAGCACCCGGATGTTCTTCTTCTTGGCGAGGGCCTCCAGGGCCCCCTCCTCGTAGTCGGGCGCGACGATGACCTCGGTGAAGATCTCGGCGACCTGCTCGGCCATCTCCTTCGACACCGGGCGGTTGACCGCGATCACGCCGCCGAACGCCGACAGCGGGTCGCACGCGTGGGCCTTGCGGTGCGCCTCGGCGACGTCCGCGCCGATCGCGATGCCGCAGGGGTTGGCGTGCTTGATGATCGCGACGCACGGCTCGGCGTGGTCGTACGCGGCACGGCGCGCGGCGTCCGTGTCCGTGTAGTTGTTGTACGACATCTCCTTGCCGTGCAGCTGCTCGGCCTGGGCCAGACCGCTGCCACTGCCGTCGACGTAGAGCGCGGCGGGCTGGTGCGGGTTCTCGCCGTAGCGCAGGGTGTTCTCGCGCTCCCAGGTGGCGCCGAGGAAGTCGGGGAACTGCGACTCGTCGACGGGGGCGTAGGAGGAGGCGAACCAGGAGGCGACCGCCACGTCGTACGCGGCCGTGTGCTGGAAGGCCTCGGCGGCGAGCCGCTTGCGGGTGGCGAGGTCGAAGCCGCCCTCCTTGACCGCGGCGAGGACGTCGGCGTACCGGGCGGGGCTGGTGACGACGGCCACGGACGGGTGGTTCTTGGCGGCGGCGCGGACCATCGACGGCCCGCCGATGTCGATCTGCTCGACGCACTCGTCGGGCGAGGCGCCGGAGGCGACGGTCTCGCGGAACGGGTAGAGGTTGACCACCACGAGGTCGAACGGCTCGACGCCGAGCTCGGCCAGCTGCCGCCGGTGGTCCTCCAGGCGCAGGTCGGCGAGGATGCCCGCGTGCACCTTCGGGTGCAGGGTCTTGACCCGGCCGTCCAGGCACTCGGGGAAGCCGGTGAGCTCCTCGACCTTGGTGACGGGGACCCCGGCGGCGGCGATACGGGAGGCGGTGGACCCGGTGGAGACGAGCTCCACGCCGGCCTCGTGCAGCCCGCGGGCGAGCTCCTCGAGCCCGGTCTTGTCATAGACGCTGACGAGCGCGCGACGGATGGCCCGCTTGTTGCTCTCGGCGGTCACTGGATAACTACCTTTCGTCCCTCAATGCGATAGCCGTTGCGGGCGATCCGCCCCACGACCTCGACGAGCAGCCTTCGCTCGACTTCCTTGATGCGCTCGTGCAGAGCGCTCTCGTCGTCCTCGTCCCGGACCTCCACCACGCCCTGAGCGATGATCGGTCCGGTGTCGACGCCGTCGTCGACGAAGTGGACGGTGCAGCCGGTGACCCTGGCGCCGTACGCGAGCGCGTCCCGTACGCCGTGGGCCCCCGGAAAACTGGGGAGGAGAGCCGGGTGGGTGTTGACGAACCGCCCGCCGAAGTGCGCGAGGAACTCCTTCCCCACGATCTTCATGAACCCGGCGGAGACGACCAGGTCGGGCTCGTAGGAGGAGACGGCCTCGGTGAGCGCGGCGTCCCACTCCTCCCGGGTCCCGTAGTTCTTCACCTTCCGCACGAAGGTCGGCAGCCCGGCCCGCTCGGCCCGCGCCAGCCCCTCGATGCCGTCGCGGTCGGCGCCGACGGCGACGATCTCGGCGCCGTAGGCCTCGCTTCCGGTGCGCGCGATCTCGTCGAGGAGCGCCTGCAGATTGGTGCCGGATCCGGAGACCAGCACGACGAGGCGCTTGGCCACGGGCTTGGCGGCCACGGTGGGGCCCTTTCTCGGGGGAGCGTCTAACGGCGGCCGGGCCCGTACGATTATTTGTGCATTCGTACGAATGCTTCGCGCCCCTGGATACGGGGAAGTCTACGAAGCGGCCGACCGCCAGCAACGATACCGGCACACGGAACGGGCCCCCACGGGACGGGTGCGTGGCCGGAAGGTAGCGTCTGGGAGGGAGCGGGCTCGGGAACGCGGTCGTCGTGCGGCGCGTTCACGCAGTGACAGCTCACGTCAGACGGGTCGTACCAGCCGTATACATCTAGGGGAAGACGCTCACTTGATGCCGGACCGCAGCCTGCGACTTCTCACGTTCCCCCCGCAGCCGGCGCTGGGAGGGGAGCGTGGTGCCGTGCTGCGCGAGCGGCCGGCCTCGCCGCCCGAGGCGCCCTCGGGCCGGGAGAACGGCAACGGCGACGGGCAGGGCGGCACACCGCAGGACGACAACCCGTTCGCGCCGCCGCCGGAGGGCACCCCGGACCGCCCGTGGCAGCCGCGGCGCCCCGCACCGGGATCCTCCGACGAGCACGACTCCCCCTGGGGCAACCAGTGGAGCGACCGCCAGCCCGGCCGCTCCCCCGGCGGTTTCGGCGAGCGCCCCGGAGGCGGTCCCGAGGATCCGGGCGGCGGACCCGGCCAGGGTCCCGGCCCGGGCATGCGCTGGGACCCCACGGACCCCGCCCAGCGCCGGGCCCGTTACGCACTCCTGTGCGGCATGTGGGCTTTCTTCTTCGCCCTCTTCAGCTGGCCCTACGTGGCCCTGCTGCTCGGCTCCCTGGCCATCTACTGGGGCGTGAGCGCCCTGCGTGCCAAGCCCCGCACCCCGAACCCGGACACCCCCGCGTCTGAGCAGACCGGCCGCCCCCAGACCACGGCGGCCGTCAGCGGCCTGGTCACGGCGTCCCTGGCGCTCGCCCTGGTCGCAGCGACCTTCACGGCCCAGCTGGTCTACCGCGACTACTACACCTGTGTGAACGACGCCCTCACCAACCAGGCCAAGCAGTCCTGCGACCAGCTGCTGCCGCACGAGCTGCGGGGACTGCTGGGGACCGGCAAGGGCTGACACCCGGCCTCCCGGCGCCGGGCCCCTCACGCGGTGTCCGCGTCCGGAGCGTCCGGTTGGGCCGAGGCCTCCTTGAGGGCCGCCCAGCGAGCCGCGCGCGATGTGTCGTCGTGGTGCCAGGTGAGGTCCTGCGGGTCGCCGGCCGGCAGGAAGCCGTACGCGGCTTCCGTGTTGTCGACGGGCAGGAAGTCGTACGCGTCGTACGCGGCTTGCGTGCCGTACGACTGCGCCCCCCTCGTGCCGAGCGCGTCCTTCGCGTCGTGCGCCTCTTCGGCGTGCGGCTCGCGCGCGGGCGGCGACGCGGGCTGCGCCGGCAGCTTTCGGGCCGAGACGATCGCGGCCGGTACGGCTCCCGGCTCCCGGGAGCGAAGGCCCCGCAGCCGCCAGGCCCGCAGCCCCAGCACCACCGGAACGGCGACGACCGTGATCCAGGCCGCCGTGGCGAGCCCCGCCTGCCACCACACCGGACCGAACCGGGCGAGCGCGGCGACCCCCAGCGGCCCGCCCGCGAGCTCGGCGAGCGTCGCGAACACGAGCGCGCACACCCCGGCCGCCATCACCGCCGCCCCGGCGGTCCGTGCCGCCGACCAGCCAGGCACCCGGCGCCACGCCTTCCCGGCCCCGCCCCCCGGCTCCCCCCGCCGCACGGCCACCCGCACCGTGAACCACGCCACCGTCACCCCCGCCACCACCGGCACCGCCCCGGCCGCCCAGTTCAGCGGCCCGCCGGCGCCCGCCTCCGGCACCGCCGCCAGCAACGGGAACGGCGGCAGCAGCGGCGCGGGATTCGAGGCGAGCGGGTTCACCAGGTGCCCGGTCCCGAGCGCGAAGCCGGGGCCGAGGGCATAGGCCGCCGACCACACCGCCGCGTTGGGAGCCAGGGCCGCGCACAACAGCAGGACCGCGAACTGCCCCGACCAGCCCTCCGTCAGCTGGCCGAAGGACGCGCGCGCGGGCCCGCCGTGCCCCACCAGCGACACCAGGAGCAGCAGCGCCCCGCCCCCGAAGAGCACCACGGTCCCGGCACCGGCGGCCCGCACGGCCGCGATCAGGCCCGCCCGGCCGACCGGCCCCAGGAGCCGTCGGCGCACCGCCCCCGGCAGCGGCACCAGCACGCTCAGCACCGGCTCGCGCGGACGGCCGTACGCCGTCCACACCCCCACGCCCGCCGCCCCCGTCGCGACGAGCGGCAGGCACACCGCCACCCACCCCCACTCGGGCCGCAGCGCACCGCCGGAGGCGTACAGCGCGGCGCAGCCGCCGACGGCGAGATAGCCGAGGACGACGCCCGCCCACGCCGTCTGCGCGTCGACCGGCGGTGGCCCTTCGGGTTCGACGGGCGCGTCCACCGCGTCGCGCGCCGCCCGGTACACCAGCAGCACCGGCAGCACCAGGAGCAGCAGCGGGGTCACGCCCATGGGCGCGGGGGCGCCGGAGAGCGTCTCGGTGCGCACCAGCTCGACACCGTGCGCGAGGAGCCACAGCGCACCGGCGATGTGCAGGGCGCCGCCCGGCCCGCTGTCGGGGTAGGGCGAGCTGATCCACAGCACCATCACGGGCACGGCGAACGAACCGAGCCCGAGCCCGGCCGCGAGCGCCCCTTCGAGGACGCTCGCGCCGAGTCCGGGGGACCGGTCGCGCATCCGGGTGAGCAGGGGGGACAACGACAGTCGGCGAACGGTCATCTGGGGCACGACCGCCATGCTCCCAACGACACGCGCTTTCCCGTCGTAACGGGCGAACCCCCGAAGTGTCGCTCAATATATGTTTATGTACTTTTTCGCACGAAGGGGCGCACGGTGACACAGAGCCCTGAGAGCCCGCTGCCACCGCCCAAGGAACGCCGACGCCTGCGCGAGTCCCGGTCGCTGACGCAGGCTCAGGTCGCCGAGCGGATCGGCGTCAGCCGCGAGACCGTACGCGCGTGGGAGACCGGCCGCACCTCCCCGAGGGGCGAGAGACGGGAGGCGTACGCCCACCTCCTGGCGTCGCTCGCGGCGGACGCGGCGAACCCGGCCGGCCCAATGGACGAGGCGAAGGCGACGGGCCGTCAGGAGGCCATGCCTGCCGGGGAGGACACCGCGCCCCAGCCCAGGATCCCCGCTCCGGCCGCCCCCTCCCTGACGCCCGCACAGGCATTCGATGCCCTGTACGCGTTCTGCGCCCCCGCCCTCGTACGCCAGACGTACCTGCTCACCGGGCGGCGCGAGCTGGCCCGGGAGTCCGTGGAGCGCGCCTTCCAACTCGCCTGGCAGCAATGGCCGGAGGTGGCCCAGGACCGCGATCCGGCGGGCTGGGTACGGGCGACGGCGTACGAGTACGCCCTGTCCCCCTGGCACTCCTTCCGCCCGCGCTACCGGCACCCCGAGCCACCGCCCGCCGACGCCGCCGACCGCACCCTGCTGCACGCGCTCCTGAAGCTCCCGCCCTCGTACCGCCGCACGCTGCTGCTCTACGACGGCGTCGGCCTCAACCTGCCGGAGACCGCGGCGGAGACGGAGGCGAGCACACCGGCGGCGGCGAACCGGCTCACACACGCGCGGGCCGCGCTGGCCGAGCATCTCCCCGAGCTGTCGGACCCCGTCGCGCTCCACCGGCGGCTGGCCGAACTCGCCTCCACGGAGCGGCTGCGGGCGCCGCAGCCGACGACGGTCCGGACCCTCGGCGAACGCAGGACCCGGTTCTGGACCCGGGCCGCCATCGCCTTCACGGTCGCCATCATCGGCGCGACCTCACTCACGCTGCGCACCGCGCCGACCCGGTACGAGGCACCGCTCGCCCCGGCGCAGGCGGTTCGCGGGGTTCCGCCGAAGGCCGCGCTGGGTCCGCTGTCCAGCGCCGAACTGCAGCTGCGGGCGAAGCTGCGGGCGGCCTCGGCGCGCGGACCGGAGAGGGTACTGCCGCTGCCCCGGTGAGCCCGTGCGCCCCCGGCATGCGGAAGGGCCCGCACCCCCGTGAGGGTGCGGGCCCTTCCCCGGTGATCCGGGGTGCCGGCCGGCCGGGCCGTGCTCAGTCGCCGAGAATGGCGCGGGCGAGCTTCGCCGTCTCGGTCGGCGTCTTGCCGACCTTGACGCCGGCGGCCTCGAGGGCCTCCTTCTTCGCCTGGGCGGTGCCGGACGAACCGGAGACGATGGCGCCGGCGTGGCCCATGGTCTTGCCCTCGGGGGCGGTGAAGCCCGCGACGTAGCCGACCACCGGCTTGGTCACGTTCTCCTTGATGAAGGCCGCGGCCCGCTCCTCGGCGTCGCCGCCGATCTCGCCGATCATGACGATCAGGTCGGTGTCGGGGTCGTCCTGGAAAGCGGCCAGGGCGTCGATGTGCGTGGTGCCGATGATCGGGTCGCCACCGATGCCGACGGCCGTCGAGAAGCCGATGTCACGGAGCTCGTACATCATCTGGTACGTCAGCGTGCCGGACTTCGAGACCAGGCCGATACGGCCCGGCTTGGTGATGTCGCCCGGGATGATGCCGACGTTCGACTGGCCCGGGGTGATGATGCCGGGGCAGTTCGGGCCGATGATGCGGGTCTTGTTGCCCTTCTTGCCGGCGTACGCCCAGAAGGCGGCCGTGTCGTGCACGGCGATGCCCTCGGTGATCACGACGGCCAGCGGGATCTCCGCGTCGATGGCCTCGACGACCGCGTCCTTGGTGAACTTCTCCGGCACGAAGATGACGGAGACGTTGGCGCCGGTCTTCTCGATGGCCTCGGCGACCGTGCCGAACACGGGTACCTCGGTGCCGTCGAAGTCAACGGTCTGACCCGCCTTGCGCGGGTTCACGCCGCCCACGACGTGGGTGCCGTCGCCCAGCATGAGCTTGGTGTGCTTCATGCCCGTGGCGCCGGTCATGCCCTGGACGATGACCTTGCTGTCCTTGTTGAGCCAGATAGCCATGGTGTGTTGGTGTCCTCGTCCTGAGTGCTTACTTGGCGGCGTGGGCCAGCTCGGCGGCCTTGTCCGCCGCGCCGTCCATGGTGTCGACGCGCTGCACCAGCGGGTGGTTGGCGTCCGTGAGGATCTGCCGGCCCAGCTCGGCGTTGTTGCCGTCGAGGCGGACGACGAGCGGCTTGGTGACGTTCTCGCCCCGGTCCTCGAGGAGCTTCAGGGCCTGCACGATGCCGTTGGCGACCTCGTCACAGGCGGTGATGCCGCCGAAGACGTTGACGAACACGGACTTGACGTCCGGGTCGCCGAGGATGATCTCCAGGCCGTTCGCCATGACCTGGGCGGAGGCGCCACCGCCGATGTCCAGGAAGTTGGCGGGCTTGACGCCACCGTGGTTCTCGCCGGCGTAGGCGACGACGTCCAGGGTGCTCATGACGAGACCCGCGCCGTTGCCGATGATGCCGACCTCGCCCTCGAGCTTGACGTAGTTGAGGTTCTTCGCCTTGGCGGCGGCCTCCAGCGGGTTGGCCGCGTCCTTGTCGTGGAGCTCCTCGTACTCGGGGTGGCGGAACTCGGCGTTCTCGTCGAGCGACACCTTGCCGTCGAGGGCGATGACCTCCCCGGAGGCGACCTTGGCCAGCGGGTTGACCTCGACCAGGAGGGCGTCCGACTTGATGAACGTGTCCCACAGCCTGACGAGGACGTTCGCGACCTTGTCGGCGACCTCGGCCGGGAACTTGGCCGCGGCCACGATCTCCTGGGCCTTGGCCTCGTCCACACCGTCGATGGCGTCGATCGCGATCTTCGCGACGGCCTCGGGGCGGGTGGCCGCCACCTCCTCGATCTCCATGCCGCCCTCGACGGAGGCGATGGAGAGGAAGGTGCGGTTGGCACGGTCGAGGAGGAAGGAGACGTAGTACTCCTCGACGATCTCCGGCGCGGTCTCGGCGATCATGACCTTGTGGACCGTGTGGCCCTTGATGTCCATGCCGAGAATGTCCGTCGCGCGGGCGACGGCCTCGTCCGCGGAGGCGGCCAGCTTGACGCCACCGGCCTTGCCGCGACCACCGACCTTCACCTGCGCCTTGACGACCGACTTGCCGCCCAGCCGCTCGGTGATCGCGCGCGCCGCCTCAGGCGTGTCGATGACTTCACCGGCCAGCACCGGTACATCGTGCTTGGCGAAGAGGTCCCTCGCCTGGTACTCGAACAGGTCCACGCGCTTCCGTCCCTATCAGTGATCTCGCGGTTCGTTGGATGCGTGGGCGTGCCGCGAAGGGCAACGTGACGTCCGCATGTGTCACTAGGGGGGCGCACACGGTGTCCGAGCGCGCGGCATGTCCGTCTCGCAGGTTATCGCCGCTTGCCGGGGGTCCCTAAATCGAGGGTCACACCTGAGCGGTGATACCTGTCACATGATGCCGGGTTTGCTGGCACGGCGTGCCGAAGCGGCGAGGCCTCACCGGGCTGGGGTTGACCCGGTGAGGCCTCTGGAACGGCCCACAAGGACCCGGGCTGGCTGATCCCCACCCCAATGGGGACCAACCGACCCCAACCGTGAGGTGTCGGTCGGACGCACCGACGGTATTCGGCCGTCCGATACCTCCATCCCACGGAGTCGGTCGGGACGGGGCGCCTCAGATGTCCTGCATCAGATGCTCTGGGCGCGCTCGTCGTGCAGGTTGTGCATGCTGTGCAGGTTGTGGATGTACCCCGTGTGGTGGACCTGACCCGGGGCCACGGAATCGGCGACACCCGCCGCGCCGTTCACGGCGTGCCCGGCGAGCGGGGTGGCGGCGTGGACGGTGCCGGCGGCCAGGTCCTGCCCGAAGGGCGCGGCCTGCCCGGCGACACCGCGGGCGAACGGGTCGACCTCACCGGTCACACCGTGCGCGAACGGGGCGACGTCGCCCGTCACGCCGTACGCCAGCGTCGTGGTGCTGCCCGCGACCGGCTGCACCGTCCGGGTGACGATGTCGGCGACGGGCTGCACGGCACCGGTCACCCCGTGCGCGAACGGCGGGACCTCTTCCGCCACGCCCTGCCCGAAGGGGCCCACCTGCCCGGTCACGCCGTACGCGAGCGGCGGTACGGCACCGACGACGCCGCCCGCGAAGGGGTGGACGTCGCCCGCGACGCCGTACGCGAGCGCCTGGGCGTCCGCCACCGCCTGCCCGGCGACCGGCGCGACCCCGTGCACGGCGGTGCCGGCGACGGGCGGCAGCACGGCCTGCGTGCCGTCCTGGGCGGCCTGGCCGACCACCCCGGTGGCGTACGGCTGCGCGTCCGCGACGACCCCGCCAACGGTCGGCCGCACGTCCGCAACGGCACCCGTGGCGACGCCCTGCACACCCGTGACGGCACCCCCGGCGGCCGGCTGGACGCCGTGGACCGCACCACCCGCGACGGGCTGGACGTCGGCCACGACGCCGTACGCAAGCGCGGTGGCGGCGTCCACGGCGTGACCGGCGACGGGCGTCACCCCGTGCACGGCACCGGTGACCACCGGCGTCACCCCGTGCACCGCGCCCGTGGCCACGTCCCGTACGCCCGCGACCGCGCCCCCGGCGACCGGCTGGACGCCCGCCACGGCGTGACCGGCGACCGGGACGGCTCCGTACACGGCGCCGGCGGCGACCGGCGGGACGGCCTCGGCGGCCGCCTCGTACGCGACCGGGGTGACCGTGCCGGGAACGGCCGTCACGGTGCCGGTGAGGTGCGCGGGCACGGAGGACACGGAGGCCCGGGCGGCGGCCGTGGCCCCGGCGGCCCGGCCCTGGACGCCGTTGAGCGCGCCCTGGCCCGTGCGGCCCGCGGTGGCGACCGTCTGCGCGGCCTTCGTGCGTACGGCTCCGTCGACGCCCTGGGCCTGGCTGCGGGCGGCCGCCTGGAAGGCCTGGAGCTTGGTCTGGGCGGCGGCCAGGGCCTCCTCCACCTCGGGGGCGAAGGAGGAGAGCGGGCCGAACAGGTAGTCGATCTCGTCCTGCGGGGAGGCCGCGTCGGAGACGGTGGCGGTCGCCTCCGCCCTCGCCCCGACGGCCATGTGGTCGGTCGCGGCCTTCGCCGCACGGGCCGCCCGGGCGCCGTTGACGGCCTGGGCTCCCCTGACCTTGGCGGCGGCCGGGACCTTGGCGTCGACGTAGCGGCGGGCCTGGTCGGCGGCGGTGGTGGACGTGCCGGTGGCGGTGTGGGCGGCGGTGGCGGCCGTCTGCCCGGCCTCGGCCGCCCTGCTCCGGGTGTCGGACACGGTGGACTTCGCCCCGGCGGTGGTGTTCGCGGTGGTGTTCTGGGCCGTCGAGGTCACGCCGCCGGTGACACCGGTGACCGTGTCCTGCGCGTCGGACACGACCCCGTCGACCGTGCCGGTGAGCCCGGAGGTCGTGTCGGAGACGGACAGGGACGAGGCGGGCAGTTCGTCGGCGCTGGCCACGGTCGAGCCGAGCGCCCACGCGCCGGTCACTCCGGCGGCTATGACGATGGAACGGCGGATGTTCTTGTTCATGCGTGCGTCAGATCCTTAAGGGATTCCCGGACGTCGGAGCCACAAGGGCTGCGAGGACGCCGGAAGCGCGACTGGGACTTGGGCCGTCCGGACTTCGGAGGGGTGTCCGGACGGTCGGGCAGACCTGTTCCGCCCCCGCGCGACAGGTCCACGGCGGGGAGGTGGCCGTGGTGTCCTAGCCGGGGAAGACGGGAATGTCCCGGTGCCTGTCCCGGGTCCCGGCCACGTCGACGCGCGCGGCGGCACCGGGCGCGAGCCGCACGGGCGCCCGGTCGTTCAGGGTGACGGCGTGCGCGTCACCGTGCCTCGGAGAGCCGTTGTCGACCGCTGATTTGCCCGGTGCGTCGCCCTGGTCGCCGGTGGGCGCGGGCCGGCTCGGGGCGGTGACGGGGGCCGCGGCACGACGGCCGTCGGCGTGCGCCGCGGAACGCGGTGCGGGGGTGGCGGCGGTGAGGTCCGGTCCGCACGCGCCGCTCCTCGCGGACTTCGGCGTACGGGCCGTTGCGCCCCGGACGTCTTCACCGGACGCGGCCGTCGGCCGGGCCGCGCCGTAATGCGTCGTCCCGGGTGCCGAGGTGACCGGCGCCGGCAGCAACCGGCCGGGCGGCTCGGACATTCCGGGGAGTTCGGGAAGCCCGGGCAGCGGGGGTGTCGCGGGCAGCGCCGGCAGTGTGCCGCGCACCGAGTCCAGTTGCCGTGTCACTGCCCCCACCAGGTCCCCGGCCGGCCGCGTGGCACGACGGGGCAGGGACGCGACGGCTTCGTGGTCCGCCGCGGGCACGGCATGTGCCGCACGGCGACCGACGTGCTCGACCGGAGCGGTGACCGGGGCGGCAACCGCCCCCACGACACTCTTCGTCGGGGCCTTCGGCGCAGTGGCCCGCGCCGCGTCCGTCACGGCCGACGACACGGATGCGACCGACGTGGCGGAAGTGGCCGACGTGCCCGACAGCGTGCCCTCCGCGGCGTGCGCCTGCTCCCCGCAGAAAAGTCCGAGCGCGAACAGACCGGCCACCAGCAGACCCAGTTGCAGCGCACGCCGTCCCGCCGCCGTGCGCAACACGCGCACGCCGGTGACGGGCTGGACTGCAGATGAGGTCAAGAGGGGAAGGGTCCTCCCGTGCGGCGGAACACGTGACGAGTTGGCACATCGCGGGCGTGCCCGATCCTTGCACGGTACGCCCGAGGTTGCGCAAGCCCCCTGTTACCGATGGGTAGTCATGTCCCTTTTACCGCCTGGCGTCACACGGTGTCCGGTATCGGAAGGGGGCGCTTCTCGATCGCCGCCGCCATCACGTCCGGGAACAGATCGGGCGTACAGGCGAAGGCCGGCGCCCCCAGGGCGGCGAGCGCGGCCGCGTGCTCCCGGTCGTAGGCGGGCGCCCCTTCGTCCGACAGCGCGAGCAGCGTGACGAACTGCACCCCGGACGCCTTCATCGCCGCGACCCGCTTCAGCATCTCGTTCCGTATGCCTCCCTCGTAGAGGTCGCTGATGAGCACCACCACCGTCTCGGCGGGCCGGGTGATCTGAGACTGGCAGTACGCCAGCGCCCGGTTGATGTCCGTGCCGCCGCCGAGCTGGGTGCCGAAGAGGACGTCGACGGGGTCGTCGAGCTGGTCGGTGAGGTCGGCCACGGCCGTGTCGAACACCACGAGCCGGGTGCTGATCGACCGCATGGAGGCGAGCACGGCCCCGAACACCGACGCGTAGACGACGGACGCCGCCATCGACCCCGACTGGTCGATGCAGAGGATGACCTCCTTCTTCACGGATTGGGCGGCGCGCCCGTACCCGATCAGCCGCTCCGGCACGACCGTCCGGTACTCGGGCAGATAGTGCTTGAGGTTGGCCGCGACCGTGCGGTTCCAGTCGATGTCGTGGTGGCGCGGCCGGTTGACCCGGGCGCTGCGGTCGAGGGCGCCGGTCAGGGTGGCCCGGGTGCGGGTGACGAGCCGCTTCTCCAGGTCTTCGACGACCTTGCGCACGACCGCCCGTGCCGTCTCCTTGGTGGTCTCCGGCATCGCCTTGTTGAGCGAGAGCAGCGTGCCGACCAGGTGCACATCGGCCTCCACCGCCTCCAGCATCTCCGGCTCGAGGAGCAGGGAGGCAAGGCCGAGCCGGTCGATGGCGTCCCGCTGCATGACCTGGACGACGGAGGAGGGGAAGTAGGTCCGGATGTCCCCGAGCCAGCGCGCCACCGACGGCGCCGACGCCCCGAGCCCGGCCGAACGGTCCCGCCCCGTCTGCGGTTTGTCCCCCTTGCCGTAGAGCGCGGCGAGCGCGCCGTCCATCGCGGCGTCCTGCCCGGACAGCGCGCAGCCGGTTCCGTCGGCCGCGTCGCCCCCGAGCACCAGGCGCCAGCGCCGCAGCCGCTCCTGGGCCGGCTCCACCAGTTCGGCCGTCATGTCCCCACTCCCGCAAAGTAGTTGTCGCCCGTGTCAGCTGCGTCGTCGTCCAGCCCGAGCAGCAGCCGTACCAGTGGCAGAACGGCGTCCGCGCGCACGGCGTCCAGTTCCGCGGCGAAGCCGGGCAGGCCACCCGCCCGGTCCAACGTGCTCCCCCGTTCCGCCGGCCCGCGCCGCACCAGCTCGCCGAGCGTTCTGCGCACTCCCGGCTCGTAGGCCGAGAAGGTCCGCCGCAGCAGCGGCAGTACGTCGGTGAACGCCTCCGCCGGCACCCCGGTCAGCCAGGTGTCCACCAGCCCGAGCAGCCGCTCGTCGTGGACGAGCAGCATCCCGCCCCCGCCGCCTCCGACGAACCCCTCGATCCACGCGGCGGCGACCGGCGGCGCTGTCCCCGGCGACAGCACGAGCCCCATCAGCCGGGCCGCCTCGTCCTGCCCCAACTCCCCTTCGTCCAGCAGCAGCCGCACGGCACGCCCCCGGATGACACCGGGCACGGTGTCCCGCCCGGTCAGGGCACCGAGCACGGAGCGCCAGCGGGTACGGAGGTGGCCGTGTCCCGTCGTGGAGGCCTCCCCCAGCAGGCCCACCGCCCCGTGCACGTCGTCCACATGGCGCCGCATCTCCTCGGCCGCGTCCGGGTCCAGGGCGGCGCAGGCCGGGGGCAGGCCGACGAAGATCCGCTCGGCGAGGCCGGCGGCGACCTCGGCGAGGGCCACCGTGTCGGTGCCGCGCACATCGCCGTAGCGCAGGGAGCGGACCAGGGCGGGAAGCGCCTGGGCGAGGTGGCCGACGTCGGCGTCGAGGGCCGCGCGGTCGGCGAGCACCCGCATCACCACGGGGAGCGCGTTCGGCAGTTCGGCGAGCAGACAGCGTTCGGCCAGTGCGGTGACCTCGGCGAGGGACTGCGCGGCCACGGCGTCTGCCTCAGCCTTGGCGGTCGCGGCACCGAGCACCGTCGTGCCCCAGACCCCGGCTTCGGCGACCCGCACCGACAGCTCCGGCTCCCAGCGCAGCCGCCAGGTCTCCCGGAACGTGCCCGTACTGCCCCGCGACTCCCTCGGCTCGCCCCACCCGACGCCCAGCAGCCGCAGCCGGTGCAGCAGCCTGCTGCGCCCGGCGTCGGTCTCCTTGCGCAGGTCGAGCTCCAACTCCCGCTCCAGCGCCTCCGGTTTGAGCCGCAGCCGACGCTGCAGCCGGGCCAGGTCCCGCTGCAACGGCACCGCGGGTGCCGCGTCGGGCACCTCGCCCAGCAGGTCTCCCACCACCAGCCGGTCGTGCACCAGGGCCAGCGGCACATCGGAGCCGTCGCACATCACTGCCCGCACGGCATCGGTCGTCTCGCTCAGCCCGGCCAGCGGGCGGCCGCGCATCGCGGCGAGCGTCTGCGCCAGCCGCACCGCCTCGATGACATGCGCCGAGGACACGATGCGGTCCTCCTCCCGCAGCAGCCGGGCCACCTTGGTCAGCCACCGCTCGACCGGACGGTCCGGCGCGCCGAACAGATGCCCGTACCAGCCCGGTGAGTCGATGCCCGCCCCGTACCCGCTGGACCGGGACAGCCTGCGGTGCGTCCACGGCACCCAGGTCATGGCCACCTTCGCCTTGGGCAGCCCCTTCAGCAGTGCCCGGTCGGCGGCGACGGAGGCCTTCTGCCGCAGGGCGGGCACGTGCCAGGCCCCGCACACCACGGCCACGGAGTCGGCGAACTCACGCCGGGCGGCACGCAGTTGCAGCCGCATATGGGCCTCTCGCACGAGGTCCCGGGCGTGCCCGCCGGCGCCGTACGCCTCCCGCAGCGCCCCCATGGCCTCCTCGAGCGCGGCGAACGGCGCGAGCGCCGCGTCCAGGTGCTCGGAGTTCTCCGCGCCACGGTGTTCAGTGCCACGGTGTTCAGGGCCCTCCGCGCCGCGGCGCTCGGTGGTCCCCGCACCCCGGTGTTCGACGACGTCCTCCCACCAGCGTTCGGGATCGTCGTAGCCTCCGGTCTCGGCGAGCACGGCGATCGGGTCGACGCGGACGTCGGCCCCGGGCGCGGGCCCGATGTCGGCACCGGGCGTGGGCTCGTCGTCGGCCCCGGCTCCGGGAGGCTCTCCCTCCTCACTCCCCCACGCCAGCGTGTGCGCGGCCGGCAGGTCGATGAAGCGGGCCGGGACCCCGTGCTCCAGGGCCCAGCGGATCGCCACCCACTCGGGGGAGAACTCGGCCAGCGGCCAGAAGGCCGACCGTCCGGGCTCCTCCACGGCGTGTGCGAGAAGCGCGACCGGAGGGCGCAGGTCCTCGTCGGCGGCCAGCGGGATCAGCGCGTCGGCCTCGGGCGGCCCCTCGAGCAGCACCACCCCCGGCCGGGCCGCGTCCAGCGCGGCCCGCACGGCACGCGCCGACCCGGGCCCGTGGTGCCGCACCCCGAGCAGCAGCGGCCCGGAGCCGAACGCCCGCCCCCACTCGGAGTCGCTCACGCGCTCACCTCCCGGCAGGCCCTGTAGAAGTCCTTCCAGCCGTCCCGCTCGCGCACGACCGTCTCCAGGTACTCCTGCCACACGACGCGGTCGGCCGCCGGGTCGCGGACGACGGCGCCGAGGATGCCCGCGGCGACATCGGCCGGCCGAAGCACGCCGTCGCCGAAGTGGGCGGCCAGCGCAAGGCCGTTGGTGACCACGGAGATCGCCTCGGCCGTGGACAGCGTGCCGCTGGGCGACTTCAGCTTTGTACGGCCGTCGGTGGTGACGCCGTCGCGCAGCTCGCGGAAGACGGTCACCACGCGGCGGATCTCGTCCATGCCGTCGGGCACGGCCGGCAGGTCGAGGGAGCGGCCGATCTGGTCGACACGGCGCGAGACGATGTCGACCTCGGCGTCGGCGCTCTCCGGCAGCGGCAGCACCACCGTGTTGAAGCGGCGGCGCAGGGCGCTGGACAGGTCGTTGACCCCGCGGTCGCGGTCGTTGGCCGTCGCGATCAGATTGAAGCCGCGGACCGCCTGCACCTCCTGGCCCAGCTCCGGGATCGGCAGCGTCTTCTCGGACAGGATCGTGATCAGCGTGTCCTGGACGTCGGCCGGGATGCGGGTCAGCTCCTCCACACGGGCCGTCATGCCCTCGGCCATGGCCCGCATGACCGGACTGGGCACGAGCGCGTCGCGGCTGGGGCCGTGGGCGAGCAGCTGCGCATAGTTCCAGCCGTAGCGGATCGCCTCCTCCGGGGTGCCGGCCGTGCCCTGCACCAGGAGCGTCGAGTCGCCGCTGACGGCGGCGGCCAGGTGCTCCGACACCCAGGTCTTGGCCGTGCCGGGCACACCGAGCAGAAGCAGTGCGCGGTCGGTGGCGAGTGTGGTGACCGCGACCTCGACGATGCGCCGCGGGCCCACGTACTTCGGCGTGATCACCGTGCCGTCCGGCAGCGTGCCGCCGAGCAGATACGTCGCCACCGCCCACGGCGACAGCTTCCAGCGGGCCGGGCGCGGGTGGTCGTCCTGGGCCGCCAGCGCGGCGAGTTCGGCGGCGAACGCGTCCTCGGCGTGCGGCCGCAGCGCCTCGGCCGGTTCCTTCACGAGTGCTTCGGCTGCTTCGACTGCCTGCACGGACGTCGGTTCCACGGACACAGACATGGCTGAGGCCCCCTCCAGCTCGGCCGGTTCGGTCTGTCACCAACCGTGCACCACGCCACTGACAATCGGTTCTGACCTGCGCAATCACCGCACCAGGGCCGATTGTCAGTGGCGGGATCTACCTTCGATGGCATGACTCAGCAGGGGGTGCGCTGGACCGCGGACCAGGTGCTGGCACTGGCGCCTGACGTCGCGTCACGCAAAGCGGGAAGCAAACTCGGCGCGGCCGGGCCGTGGTCCGAGGCGGGGAGTTCCGACGAGGGGACGGTGTGGGGGCTGTGCAAGGGCAGCGGCAGCAAGCCGTATCAGACGGTCGTCGACATCGCGGACGCGGCAGGTCCGGCGTACAAGTGCTCGTGTCCCAGCCGCAAGTTCCCGTGCAAGCACGCGATCGGGCTGTTGCTGCTGTGGGCGGGCGGGGACGGTGCGGTGCCGGCGGCCGAGGCGCCGGACTGGGCCGAGCAGTGGATCGCGGGCCGGAAGAAACGCGCGCAGGAGAATAGGGAGTCGAGCGGTGGGGGTTCCGGATCCGGGTCCGCCGATCCCGAGGCGGCGCGGCGCCGGGCCGAGCGCCGGGCGGAGCGGGTCACGGCGGGGGCGACCGAGCTGGAGCAGCGCCTGGCGGACCTGTTGCGCGGCGGCCTCGCCTCGGCGGAGCAGGCGGGGTACGGGCTGTGGGAGGAGACCGCGGCCCGCATGGTCGACGCACAGGCGCCGGGACTGGCTGCTCGGGTAAGGGAGTTGGGGGCCATCGCGGGGTCCGGGCCGGGCTGGCCCGTGCGGCTGCTGGAGGAGTGCGCGCTGCTGCATCTGCTCGACCAGGGCTGGCTGCGCCGTGAGCGGCTTCCGGACGGCCTCGCGACGACGGTGCGTTCCCGCGTCGGCCTGCCCGCTTCGGCGGACGGCCCGCCGGTGCGCGACCGCTGGCTGGTCCTCGCCCAGTACGACACGGCGGACGCGAAACTGACCACGCGCCGGATCTGGTTGTACGGCGCCGAGTCGGACCGCGTCTGCCTGCTCCTCTCCTACGGCGCGGCCGGCCGGGCTCCGGAGCCGGCGCTGCCGGTCGGGCTGGTCCTGGAGGCCGAGCTGTCCGCCTATCCCGGTGCGGGACAGCTGCGAGCGGCCCTGGGCGAGCAGTTCGCCCCGCCCGCGCCGGCCGCGGTACGGCCCTTGGGGGTGACGCCGGCCGGGGCGGCCGCGCGGTACGGGGAGGCGCTGCGGGACGACCCGTGGCTGGACGCGGTCCCGGTGACGCTGGACCGCGTCATACCGACCCCGGACGGGGACTCCTGGCAACTGGCCGACGCCGACGGCGACTCGGCGCTGCCGCTCAGCCCGGCCGCCCGCTCCCGCCCCGGCCTGTGGCGGCTCGTCGCCCTCTCCGGCGGCACACCGGTCAAGGTCTTCGGCGAGTGCGGCCACCGCGGCTTCACCCCGCTCACGGCATGGCCGCAGGGAGCGGGAGAGGCGGTGCCGCTGTGCTGAGGGGGCCCGGCACCACAGGACGACCGATGGAGAGGGGCGTTGTATGAACGGGAACTCGGCTTCCGCGAGGTCCGCGGGTGCGGCGGGTGCCGCGGGCGTCACGGGCATCGAGGGCGTCACGGGCGTCACGGACGCCCCAAGGGCCCCAAGCACCTGGGAGGAGCTCGTCACCACAGCACTGCTCGGCACGGACCGGCGCGCGCCCGTCGGCCGTGCGCCCGGGCGGGAGGCGCCGGTCGTGCTGCTGGACGCGGCGGCCGTGGAGACCGTGCGGCGGCGGGCAGGGCTGCGTCCGGCACAAGCCGCCCGGCGGCCCGAACCGGCCGCCGAGGACCCGCGCCCCCCGCTGCCCGCCGCGGCGGCCCGCAGGCTCGCGATGCTGCTGGCCGACCGTCCCGGCACGGGCGGCGGCCGGCGGGGCACCGCGCCGGACCTGATGGAGTTGCTGCCCCAGTGGCTCGCGGCGGCGAACGCGCGAGGGTTCGCCGCACCCCCGCAGACCTTGCCCGCACTGCTGGACGCGGCCCGGGGGCGCACGGACCTGCGGCCGGCGGCGCTGGCGTTCGCGGGACCGCGGGCGCTGTGGCTGGCCCGGCTGAACCCGGACTGGCGCTTCGCCCTGCGCGCGGCCCCGGGCGGCGGGACGTCACTGCCGGACCCCGATGACGACTCCGCCGCCGACGCGGTGCAACGGCAGTGGCAGGAAGGGCTGTTCGCGGAGCGGGTCGCCCTCCTCGCCGCGATACGGGCACGCAGACCCGCGGCCGCGCGCGAACTGCTGGCCGCGACCTGGGCCACGGAGCGGGCGGAGGACCGCCTGATGTTCCTCGACTCGCTGCGCATGGGGCTGTCGGCCGCCGACGAGCCCTTCCTGGAACAGGCGTTGGGCGATCGCAGCCGCAATGTGCGGGCGACGGCGGCGGAGTTGCTGTCCGCGCTGCCTGGCTCGGCGCTGGCCGCGCGGATGGCGGTGCGGGCCGGAGCCTGCGTGGCCGTGGACCACACGCGCGACATTCCGACGATCGCGGTCGAGGCGCCGCTTGAGTGCGATACGAGGATGGAGAGAGACGGTGTCGTGGCCAAACCTCCTTCGGGTAGAGGGGAGCGATCGTGGTGGTTGGGCCAGTTGGTGGAGTCGGCGCCGCTCGGATCATGGCCGGGGCGGCTCGGCGGTCGTACGCCGCAGGAGATCGTGGCACTGCCGGTTGCGGACGGCTGGCAGGGCGAACTGCATGCGGCGTGGTGCCGGGCCGCGGTGCGGCAGCGGGACCCCGAGTGGGCCCGGGCTCTGCTCGGAGCGCCCTCGGCGCCCGAGGCCGGAGGCCCGGGAGCGGTCTCCCTGGCGGAGCGGGCGAAGCTGCTGGGCACGCTGGACACCCGGGAGCGCGCCGAATGGGTGGCCGGCTTCATCGCGACGCACGGCTTGTCCGAGGCGTTCCAGCTGCTCGGGGTGTGTGCCGTGCCCTGGGCCCCGCCGCTCGGCCGGGCGGTGGTGGATGCGCTCGACATCGCCCGGGAAGCGGGGAGTTACCCGTGGAGCTTCAGCGGGGTGATGGGGCTGGCCGAGCGGTGCCTGGATCCCGCGGAGGCTTCGCGACTGGACGGGCTGCTGGCGGTGCCGGACGAGAAGGAGGACGCGTCGCCCGGGGCCGGGGGCTACTGGGCGGAGGCGTTCCAGCGGCTCATGACCACCTTGCGACTGCGCGCCGCGATGGCGGACGAGTTGCGGGTGACGCCGGAGCCGGGGGCACCGCGGGTGCGCTCAACCGCACCCGCGCGGTGATCCTCGTCGACCCGGCGCCGCAGGGACTACGCGCCGGCGGGCTGGCGGACGTTCTGCCGCACCCAGTCCACGATCGAGGCCGTGGTGGCCCCGGGCGTGAAGATCTCGGCGACGCCCTTCTCCTTGAGCGGCGGGATGTCCGCCTCGGGGATGATGCCGCCGCCGAAGACCAGGATGTCCTCGGCGTCCCGCTCCTTGAGGAGGTCGATGACCGCCGCGAAGAGGGTGTTGTGGGCACCGGAGAGGATGGACAGACCGATCGCGTCGGCGTCCTCCTGGATCGCCGTGTCGACGATCTGCTCCGGGGTCTGGTGAAGTCCGGTGTAGATGACTTCCATACCGGCGTCGCGCAGCGCACGCGCGATGACCTTGGCCCCGCGATCGTGGCCGTCGAGCCCCGGCTTGGCCACCACCACGCGGATCGGTCCGGCTGCCACACCCATCACTGCCTCCATGAAGCGACTACATCCATCCGTACCGACAAGTACCGCACATTCCGCGCGTTCCGCCACCCGCCGCGAAGTGAACGAACGTTATCTCCAGCATCTCTCAACCGGCAGTTTCACGGTGGTGACCGAGGGGGAAATCACACGGTGGGACACGTTCGGGAGCCGCAGCGTGGTCCGCGCGGGCACGAAAGGCACACAGGGCAGGTAAGGCACGACAGCGGGGAGCCTCGTCGCCACGCCGGCAGGACGCCTCGTCAGGTCATCGGCGCCGCATGCGCCGCACGCCTCATCCATCCCGCGGGTGCCGCTCGGGCACCGGCGGCCGCCCCCACCGCGGCGACCCATGAGGGCACACGGGGGATCGGGCCGTCCTCCTGCGTGCCGACAGGAGGTCGGCCATGAAGGTCACCAAGGCGCTCGAGCCCCTGGTTCCGATCTGGCAGCAGCTCCTGCCAGGCAGACTCAAGGGGCTCTCCATGACCCTCCTCAAGGCGACCGCGCTGGAGATCGCGATCCTGGCCGGGCACATCGCCCTCTATCCCACCGGCATCACACAGGAGCGCCACTCCCCCACGCATGCAGCGCCCCTGCCGGACGGCACCGCGCAGCTGCCGACCACACCGGACCCTCCAGTCGTCCTGCTGCACGGCTTCATCGACAACCGTTCGGTCTTCGTCCTGCTGCGCCGCAACCTCGCGCAGCACGGCAGGCAGCGCATCGAGTCGCTCAACTACTCACCGCTGACCCGGGACATCCGCACCGCGGCCGAGCTGCTCGCCCGGCACATAGAGGAGATCTGCGAGCGCACCGGCAGCCCGCAGGTCGACATCGTGGGGCACAGCCTCGGCGGACTGATCGCCCGCTACTACGTGCAGCGGCTCGGCGGTGACCTCCGGGTCCGCACGCTGGTGACGCTCGGCACCCCGCACTCCGGCACCCGGGTCGTCCCGCTGGCGAACGCGCATCCGATCGTGCGCCAGCTACGCCCCGGTTCGGACGTGCTCGAGGAGCTGGCCGGGCCGTCGCCCGGTTGCCGTACGCGCTTCTTCTGCTTCTGGAGCGACCTCGACGCCCTGATGGACGAGCCGGAGACCGCCTGTATCGACCATCCCGACCTTATGGTGCAGAACATACAAGTGATGGGAATCGGGCATCTCGCGCTTCCCGTCCACCCGGCCGTAGCGGCCGGGATACGGCAGGCACTCGACTCCGAGCACCCGGAGGTGGAGGTCGCCAGGCCGGCCGGCGGGCTGACCGTGGCGTGAGAACAGGGCCGTAACAGGGGCATAACGGGGCGAGTCCGGACGGCGCAACAGCCGCCCGGACTCGCCGACTTAGCGGGACCGGCAGACAGCCGGGCGTCGAACAATCTTCGAACACAAAGCCAAACCCGCGTCCTTGGTCCCCCGAAACACGGCCGAATGCCCGTTTCCTTCGGGCGCGAAACCTTCCGAAGATTGTCGTGCCCGCATACCGCCGGGTACAGTCGCCGCACTGCTCTGGCAGCCCCTGTTGTCGAGGCGAAAGAGAAGTTGGTGAACGACCGTCACCCGTCGGGGATCATGACCACCCCGGCTCCGGCTTCCGATGCCGCCTCGGCGCCCTACGCGTCGTACGGCGGGCAGGAGGCCCAGTACGGCGACTTCACCACGTACGCGGGATACGGCGCGGACGGCTATGCCACCGGTGCCCACACCGCCGCCTCGACCTTCGAGACCGACCCGCTCTTCGGCCACCTCCCTGGCGGAGGTCACGCCACGGGCGCGTACGACGCCACGCAGTGGCAGACCAGCGGCCACCACACGCCGAACTACGACCCGTACCCGGCCCAGCACCACGCCACCTATGACAGCGGCGCCTACGACAACCCCGCCTGGACGATCCCCCATCAGGCCACGGGGAACGACATCAGCGGCCAGTGGGACGCGAACGCCTGGCTCCAGCCCGAGCAGCACACCGGCGGCGCCGACCCGACCCAGCAGTGGGAATGGGGCACCCAGGCCTTCGAGACCGGTGCGTACGACGCCACGCAGTGGAACTCCGACGGCAGCGTCGTCACCACCGAGCCCGAGCAGCAGGCCGAACCCTTCGACCAGCAGGCGACCGCCACCTTCGACCAGCACTCGTACGAGGATCCCGCCCGCGAGGAGCTCGGCTACGAGCACTACGAGGATTACGAGGACGACGCCTTCGAGGGAGCCGTCCCGCACGAGGACGAGTCGACTGCCACGGGCGAAATGCCCGCAGTAACGCCACTGCTGGACGATCAGGAAGAGATCACCCCGGTCCCGGCCACGCGTGCGGGCTCACGCGGCGCGACACGTTCCCGCCGCCGTACGCCCCCCAAGCGCTCCGCGCTGCTGACCGTGGCCGTGCCTTCGGTCTGTGTGATGGGGGTGGCCGGGATCGCCGCCGCCTCCGTCGGCAATCTGAACCTGATCGGCGGCGGCAAGGACACCAGCGCCTCCGCAGCGGAGACGAAGTCGGTGAAACCGTCCGCCGCCAACAACCAGCTGGACACCCAGCTGGAGAGCCTGTCCGCCGGCGCCGACGACTTCGCCGACCGGGCCAGCCGGACCCAGGAGCGCATCGACCTCAAGGCGCAGCAGGTGGCGCAGCAGAAGAAGGCTGCGGCCGAGGCGGCCCGCAAGGAGCGGCTGCGCCCGAAGTATGTGCTTCCGGTCCTGCAGAAAGGGCTCAGCGCCTATTTCGGCCAGGCGGGCGTGAACTGGATGTCCGTGCACACGGGCATCGACTTCCCCGTCTCGTACGGCACGACGGTGATGGCCGCGACCGACGGCACGGTCCGCACCCAGTGGAACAGCGCCTACGGCAACATGATGATCGTGACGGCCAAAGACGGCACGGAGACCTGGTACTGCCACCTCTCCAGCTACCGGGTGGCCTCCGGTACGAGCGTCAAGGCCGGCGACCCGATCGCGTACTCCGGCAACTCGGGCAACTCGACCGGCCCGCACCTGCACTTCGAGGTCCGGCCGGCGGGCGGTTCGGCCATAGACCCGCTGCCGTGGCTGCGCAGCCATGGCCTGGACCCGACGTAGGTCCCCAGCCTCCTCCACGAGTGAATGAGCCTCCGCCGGACCGGCGGGGGCTCATCGCGTGGACCTACAGCTTCTCCGGTGGGCCTACAGCTTCTCCACCGGGGCGTAGCGCAGCAGCAGCCGCTTCGGCTTCGTGTCGCCGAAGTCGATCGTTGCCTCGGCGTTCCCTCCTGTGCCCTTCACCGCGACGACCGTGCCGAGTCCGAACTGGTCGTGCGTGACCCGGTCCCCGACGGCCAGGGACACCACCGGCTTCTCCGCGGTCCGGCGCGTGGCGAACCCGGAAGCGCCCGACGCCGACGAGCGGGAGCGGGACGAGGACAGCGAGGCTGCCACACCGGAGGCCGGCCCGGAGGAGACCGGCGCCGCCCCTCCCGTCCGCTTCCACTGCACATGGGCGGGCGGGATCTCCTCCAGGAAGCGGGAGGGCGGGTTGTACGAGGGCTGCCCCCACGCGCTGCGCATCGCCGAGCGGGTGAGGTAGAGCCGCTCCCGCGCGCGGGTGATGCCGACGTACGCCAGGCGCCGCTCCTCCTCCAGCTCCTTGGTCTGGCCGAGGGCGCGCATGTGCGGGAAGACGCCGTCCTCCATGCCGGTGAGGAAGACGACCGGGAACTCCAGGCCCTTGGCGGTGTGGAGGGTCATCAAGGTGATGACGCCCGACCCCTCCTCGTCCTCGTCGGGGATCTGGTCCGAGTCGGCGACCAGGGCGACCTGCTCCAGGAAGTCGGCCAGCGTACTCCGCTCACCCTCCCCGCGCTCCTGCTCGAACTCCAGGGCCACGGCGGCGAGTTCCTGGAGGTTCTCGATACGGGTCTCGTCCTGCGGGTCGGTGGAGGCCTGCAGCTCGGCGAGATAGCCGGTGCGCTCCAGTATCGCCTCGAGGACCATGGCCGGTCCCGCGCCGGACTCGACGATCGTGCGGAGGTCCTCCATCAGCACGTTGAACCGCTTGACGGCGTTCGTCGACCGCGCCGCCATGCCGTACGCCTCGTCGACCCGGCGCAGCGCCTGCGGGAAGCTGATCTTCTCGCGCTGGGCGAGGGCGTCGATCATCGCCTCGGCGCGCTCGCCGATACCGCGCTTGGGGACGTTGAGGATCCGGCGCAGCGGGACGGAGTCCTCCGGGTTGGCCAGGACACGCAGGTAGGCCAGGACGTCCCGGACCTCCTTGCGCTCGTAGAAGCGGACGCCGCCGACGACCTTGTAGGGCAGGCCGACGCGGATGAAGACCTCTTCGAAGACACGGGACTGGGCGTTGGTGCGGTAGAAGACGGCGACGTCGCCGGACTTCGCCTCGCCCGCGTCCGTGAGGCGGTCTATCTCGTCGGCGACGAACTGTGCCTCGTCGTGCTCGGTGTCGGCGACATAGCCGGTGATCTGCGCGCCCGCGCCCGCGTTGGTCCACAGGTTCTTGGGGCGGCGGGACTCGTTGCGCTCGATGACCGCGTTGGCGGCGGAGAGGATCGTCTGGGTGGAGCGGTAGTTCTGCTCCAGGAGGATCGTCGTCGCGTCCGGGTAGTCCTCCTCGAACTGGAGGATGTTGCGGATCGTCGCGCCGCGGAAGGCGTAGATCGACTGGTCGGCGTCACCCACGACGCACAGCTCGGCGGGCTGGAGGTCGTACTCGCCGGGCGGTACGTCCACCGGGTGCTCGGCGGTGCCGACGAGCTCGCGCACGAGGGCGTACTGGGCGTGGTTGGTGTCCTGGTACTCGTCGACGAGGACATGGCGGAAGCGGCGGCGGTAGTGCTCGGCGACGTCCGGGAAGGCGCGCAGCAGGTTGACCGTCGTCATGATCAGGTCGTCGAAGTCGAGGGCGTTCGCCTCGCGCAGCCGCGACTGGTAGAGGGCGTAGGCCTGGGCGAGGGTCTTCTCGAAGCCGTCGGTGGCCTGGGCGGCGAAGTCCTCCTCGTCGATCAGCTCGTTCTTCAGGTTCGAGATCTTGGCGCTGAAGGACTTCGGCGGGAAGCGCTTGGGATCGAGCTCCAGGTCGCGGCAGACCAGGGCCATCAGACGCTTGCTGTCGGCGGCGTCGTAGATCGAGAACGACGACGTGAAGCCGAGCTTCTTGCTCTCGCGGCGCAGGATGCGCACACACGCGCTGTGGAAGGTCATCACCCACATCGCGTTCGCGCGGGGGCCGACGAGGTGCTCGACGCGCTCCTTCATCTCGCCCGCGGCCTTGTTGGTGAAGGTGATCGCGAGGATCTGGCCCGGGTGCACGTTCCGCTCGGCCAGCAGGTGGGCGATGCGGTGCGTGAGCACGCGGGTCTTGCCGGATCCGGCGCCGGCCACGATGAGCAGGGGGGAGCCGGCGTGCACGACGGCCGCGCGCTGGTTCTCGTTCAGCCCCTCCAGCAGCGCTGCGGCGTCGATCACCGGGCGCGCGGCGCCGTCGCGGTAGTACGCGTCCCGGTCCGGAGGCACGTCGAACTTCCCACCGAACAGATCGTCCGGAACCGGCTCCGGAGCGTGATCGTCCTCGGGCGGCGGCGGGGGTTCCTCCTCGCGCCCGTGAGGGGCCTGGAGGTCCGCCAGGAAGCTGTCGTCAAAGAGGCTGCTCATCGCTCTCCGAGTCTAGGGTGCCCCACCGACAATCGACCGCCGCCCCGGAAAACAGGACCGGCCCCGCGCGCGGGGGATCTTCCCGATGCATGAGCCGGACAACTGTCTCACGCTCCGGAAGCATGCTGTCACACGGGCGGAACTCTGCCTTCAGGTCACAAAAATGTATCGGGCATATCGCCCATCAACCTTCACACGGGCCACACCAGTTGGCTACCGTCTCGGGCGGGCCGTACGACCCCCACCGGCGAACGTCGCCGGACCGCGCGGCCTCCGCCGAGTCCGGTGCGCCGCCACGGCAGCCGGAGCCGGGGACCCAACCGACCTTGGGGTGAATCGGCCCAACCTCCCTCCGGAGCAAGGGCCGTAGGGCAACCCTTCCGAACCACCCGCCCGAACCCGACAGCTAACTCGGTAGGCGGAACGTGGAAGGAGTCGCCTCCCTTGGCGTCGCACCGCAAGTCGCGCCCCGCGAGTGCCCTGGTAACAGGCATACGCACCCCCGCCATCGCCACCGCCGCGCTCACCTCCGTGGCTCTGCTGTCCCAGACCGCCAATGCCACCCCCTCCGCCGACGGCGACAAGCCGAGCATCGAGGAGGTCGAGAAGAAGGTCGACGACCTGTACCGCCAGGCGGAGTCGGCGACCGAGAAGTACAACGCGGCCAAGGAGAAGTCCGGCAGTCAGCGCAAGAGCGTCGACTCCCTGCTGGACGACGTGGCCCGGCGCACGGACAAGCTCAACAAGGCACGTGAGGAACTGGGTACGTTCGCCGCCGCCCAGTACCGGACCGGGGCCGCCGCGCCCGACACCGCCACCTTCCTGCTCTCGGACTCCCCGCAGGACTACTTCGACCAGACCCAGCTGATGGGCCGGATGACCTCGCGGCAGAAGGGCGCGGTCGACGACTACATCACGCAGCAGTCGGCGACCATGAAGAAGCGGCAGGAGGCCGCCAAGAGCCTCCAGACGCTGACCGAGTCGCAGAACGAGCTGAAGACCGCCAAGGCCACCGTCCAGAAGAAGCTCGCCTCGGCTCGCGAGCTGCTGTCCAAGCTGACGGCGCAGGAGAAGGCCCGGCTCGCCGCGATCGAGAAGCAGAAGCAGGAGGAGGCCGCGCGCAAGGCCGCGGAGCTCGCGAAGAAGCAGGCGGCCGCGGAAGCGGCGAAGAAGGCCGCCGCCGCGAGTTCCTCGAGCTCCTCCGGTTCTTCGGGCTCCTCGGGCTCGTCCACCTCGACGGGTTCGACGGGTTCGACGGGGTCGACCGGTTCGACGGGCTCGACCGGCTCCTCCTCGGACTCCTCCTACACCACCAAGGCCGAGAAGGCGATCGCCTTCGCCCGCGCCCAGATCGGTAAGCCGTACGTCTGGGGCGCCACCGGCCCCGGCTCCTACGACTGCTCCGGCCTCACCTCGGCCGCCTGGCGGGCGGCGGGCGTCAGCCTCCCGCGCACCACCTACGACCAGGTCAACGTGGGCACCACGGTCTCGCTCACCAACGCCGAGCCCGGCGACCTGATCTTCTTCTACGACGACATCAGCCACGTCGGCATCTACATCGGCAACGGCATGATGATCCACGCCCCGAAGCCCGGCGCCTACGTCCGCGAGGAGTCGATCTACTACGGCGGCGAGTCGATCATCCACAGCGTGGTGCGGCCGGCGTGAGAGACCACCGTGGGGCAGGGGCGCGAGCGCCGCGGCCGATGTGAACCCGAGGCGCACGCGACCCTGTCCCGCACCCGCGCGTTTTTCCCGGCACGCGCGCGCGTGCCCCGCTCGCAAGGTGCGCACGGCTCCCTAGCATCGGGCCCATGCCCGCCTCCTCACCCCTTCGCGCCTGGTGGAAGCGGCGCCCGCCGACGGCCGGGGCCGCCGTGATGGCGACCGGCATCGTGTCGGTCGGGCTGCAGCTGGCGGGCTACGAGGCCCTGTCCCTGTTCGCCCTCGCGATGGCCTCGGTCGCCTGGCTGGCACTGGCCGTGGACTTCGCCGTGGGGCTGCTGCGGCAGCGGAGGCGCTGGGTGGCCGAGGCGCGGACGCCCGGCGCGCTCACCGCCGTCGCCGCGACCGCGGTGCTGGGCACCCGTTTCTCCGCACTGGGCCGGCAGGGCCTGGCCGAGGTGCTGCTCGCGCTGTGCGCGGTGCTCTGGCCGGTGCTGCTGTTCCTCGTCGTACGGCACTGGCACCGGCGCATGCCGGGCGCGGTGTTCCTGTGCTGCGTGGCCACGCAGGGGCTCGCCGTGCTCGCCGCCACGCTCGCCGCGGCCGAGGCGACGGCATGGCTCGCCCACGCTGCGCTCGTGCTGTTCTGGCTGGGGCTCGTGCTCTACGGGTTCGCCCTTGCCCACTTCGACGTGCGGCAGGTGATCGAGGGACCCGGGGACCAGTGGATCGCGGGCGGCGCGCTCGCGATCTCGGCGCTGGCCGGTGCCAAGCTGATCTCCGCCGACAGCGCGCGGCTGTACCTGTGGGACGACGACAACCTCGGCGTCCTGCGCGACACGACCATCGTGCTGCTCGTCCTCGATCTGACCTGTTACGTCGTCCTCCTGACCGCCGAGGTGGCGCGCCCTCGGCTGCGCTTCGACGTGCGCCGCTGGGCGACGGTGTTCCCGATGGGGATGACGGCGACGGCGACGCTCTCCGTCGCGGCCGCCCTCGGCATCCTGTGGCTGGAACGGCCCGGACGGGTGCTGGTGTGGATCTCCGTGGCCGTCTGGCTCACGGTCGCCGCCGGCGCGGTCCGGTCGGCCCGCGCCGGGTTCAGGGCCGCGCGCTGAGCCCGCTCACGTCCACAGCACGGCGATGAAGATGTTCGCCGTGGTCAGCAGGCCCACCAGACCGAAGAGGCGCTTGTCCACCGTCTCCTCGTCCCGCTTCACATAGACGAGCCCGAGGATCACGATCAGCAGGGCCAGCTTCACGCCGATCTTGATGGTGTTGACGTGGTGGCCGTCGGCCTGGTTGAGGCCGACCAGGATCACGCCGGTGACCAGCATGGTCAGCGCGCCGTGCAGCATTGCGGGGACGAAGCGGGCGGTGCCCCGGCCCATCGCCTTCATCTGGGTGAGGAAACCGCCGAGGAGCGCGGCGATGCCGATGATGTGCAGGCCGACGAAGAGATGGATGAGTACGTCCATGAGGCCGGAGCCTAATCCCCCGCATATATGCGCCCCATAGCACCCCACCGCCCCCGTGCACCACGGAACCGCCGCTTCGGTCATCGCACTGCGTGAAGACGGCGGCCCCGGCCCCCGATCACGCTCACATACGGTCACCGCAGAGTCCGATGCGGGCACTTCCATACATGACGTCACCGAGCCGACACCGTCAGGTTTAGCGTCCTCCACCAGGTGACCGGCTCCCCACCGCCGCCCGGGCCAGGGGCGGCAGTCGGCCACCCCCGCCGAGAAAGGTCCGGCGGCGGCCGGCTCCCCCTGTGCAGGCCGCCGCCGGACACGTAGCCGGCCAGGTCGTACGAAAGGACGTGACGGTCCAGGTGGCAGTGCACCGCAAGCCCCGGCAGCGCTCGCTGGGCGGCAACACCGCCCGCACGGCCGTGACCATCGCCCTGGCGGGCGCGGCCACGGCAACGGGCTTCGAGGGCATCGGGCACGCCGAGCCGCAGCTGACGCCGGCGCAGGTCAGGGCGAAGGTGGACAAGCTGTACCAGGAGGCGGAGGTCGCCACCGAGAAGTACAACGGCGCGAAGGAGAAGGCGGATTCGGCGGAGCAGCGGCTGAAGGCGCTGCGGGACGAGGCGGCCCGCAAGGAGGACAAGCTCAACTCGGCGCGCGACGCGCTGGGTTCCGTCGCGGCGGCGCAGTACCGCGCCGGTGGGCTCGATCCCACGGTGCAGCTGATGCTCTCCACCGATCCCGACCGCTATCTGGAGGGCACGGCGTTCGCCGAGCGGGTGGGCGACCGGCAGTCCCAGGCCGTGGCCCGGGTGCGCAAGCAGCTCCGGGAGATCGAGCAGTTGCGCGGTGCCGCCCATGTCGAGCTGGTGTCGCTCAGGTCACGGCAGGCCGAGCTGAAGCGGCAGAAGAAGACGGTCACCGGGAAGCTCGGCGAGGCGAGACAGCTGCTGTCCCGGCTGACGCCGCAGGAGCGGGCGGGGGTCACGACGGACGGCGGCGCGGACAGCGCGGCTGCCGCGGGCCACGCCTCGAGGTCGGCCTCGGACGCGCGGGACGCCCTGACCGCCTCCGGTTCCACCGCGGCCTCCAACTCCCGTGCCGCGGCGGCCGTCGCGTACGCCTACCAGAAGCTCGGCAGCCCCTATGTGTGGGGCGCGACGGGCCCGGACGCCTTCGACTGCTCGGGCCTCGCCCAGGCCGCCTACCGCTCCGCCGGCATCTCCCTCCCCCGCACCACCTACGCCCAGATCAACGCGGGCCGACGGGTCTCCCGCTCCGAGCTCCTCCCCGGTGACCTGGTGTTCTTCTACTCCGGCATCAGCCACGTCGGCATCTATGTCGGCAACGGCCAGATGATCCACGCCCCGAACCCGTCGGCGCCCGTACGTCTGGCCCCGATCGACGAGATGCCGTTCGCCGGGGCGACGCGGGTGGTGTGAGGCCCGCCGCGCGAGCCCCCGGTCACACCAGCCGACGTGCCGTCGCCCACCGGGTCAGCTCGTGCCGGTTGGACAGCTGGAGCTTCCTCAGCACCGCCGAGACATGGGACTCGACCGTCTTCACCGAGATGAACAGCTGCTTGGCGATCTCCTTGTACGCGTAGCCGCGGGCGATCAGCCGCAGCACCTCCCGCTCCCGCTGGGTGAGGCGGTCGAGGTCCTCGTCGACCGGCGGGGCGTCGGTGGAGGCGAAGGCGTCGAGGACGAAGCCGGCCAGCCGCGGGGAGAAGACGGCGTCGCCCTCCTGGACACGGAAGATGGAGTCGACCAGGTCCGTGCCGGTGATCGTCTTGGTGACATAGCCCCGGGCGCCGCCGCGGATCACGCCGATCACGTCCTCCGCCGCGTCCGACACGGACAGCGCGAGGAAGCGGACCGGCCGCTCGGTGTCGGCCATCAACGAGGCGCAGCGGCGCAGCACTTCGACGCCGCCGCCGCCCGGGAGGTGGACGTCGAGGAGCACCACCTCGGGCCGGGTCGCGGTGATCACCGTGACGGCCTGGTCGACGTCCGCGGCCTCGCCGACGACCTCGACGCCGGTCGTCTCGGTCTGGCCGATCTCGGCCTGGACGCCCGTACGGAACATACGGTGGTCGTCGACGAGGACCACCCGCACCCGACGCCCGGTCGCGCCGCCCCCCTCCGCCGCTCCCGCCGTGCCGTTCGCCTCGGTCGCGTCGCTCATGACGTCTTCTCCGCCCTCTCCATCTCCAGCTCGACCTCCGTGCCGCCGTCCGGCACCGCCCGCAGCCGGGCGGTACCGCCGTTGCGTTCCATGCGGCCGATGATCGATTCTCTGACGCCCATGCGGTCGGCGGGTATCGAATCCAGATCGAAGCCCGGACCGCGGTCGCGGACGGACACGAAGACCGTCCTGCCCTCGACTTCGGCGTAGACCTGCACGGCGCCGCCCTCGCCACCGTACTTGGCGGCGTTCACCATCGCCTCGCGCGCGGCCTGCATCTGTGCGGTGATCCGCTCGTCGAGGGGGCAGTCGCCGACCACGACGACCTCGATCGGGACGCCGTGCTTGTCCTCCACCTCGGCGGCGTTGCGCCGGACCGCGTCGGCGAGGCTGTCCGGTTCGTCGGCCTCGTCCTTGCCGGTGCCCTCGGGTTTGTACAGCCAGGTGCGCAGGTCGCGCTCCTGGGCGCGGGCGAGGCGGCGCACCTCGTTCGCGTTCTCCGCGTTGCGCTGGATCAGGGTGAGGGTGTGCAGCACCGAGTCGTGGACGTGGGCGGCGACCTCGGCGCGCTCCTGGGCGCGGATACGCATCAGACGCTCCTCGGAGAGGTCCTGGGTCATCCGGACGAGGTACGGCCCGGCGAGCAGCGTTATGCCGACGAGGACCGCGAGGGCGGCCTGGAGGACCGAGCCGAGGTGGGCGGCGGAGCCCTGCAGGACGAAGATGCCGGAGACGCCCGCCGTGACGAGCAGAACGCCTCCGCCGGTGCGCAGCAGAGTCAGGGTGCGGCGGCGGCTGCCGACCTCGACCCAGCGGGCCCGGCGGGCGTTGTCCGCCTGCCGCCAGACCAGGGCGACGCCCGCGCCGACCAGGACGGCGGGCAGGAGATACGCCTTGGCTCCGTTGCCCAGGTTGACGTTGCTGACGAAGACCATGGCCACGACGACCATGAGGAGCAGCGCGACGATCTGGCCCTTGTCCGGCTTGCGCGCGACGAGTCTGCGCCGACCGTCCGGCGAGGTCTCGGTGCCGACCAGGGACGGCGGCTTCTGGCCGCCGACCCCGCCGACGCCGAGCGGCACGAAGAACCAGAACGCGGCGTACAGCAGCGCGCCGAGGCCGTCGGCCATGAGCAGGCCGACGAACACCAGCCGCACCCAGATCACGGGCAGCCCGAGGTGCCCGGCGAGACCCCGCGCGACACCACCGAGCCAGCGGCCGTCGCTGCTGCGGTAGAGCTTGCGCGGTGGCCGCGGGTCGTCGATGGGCGCTGCTGCGGCTTCCGGCATGCCATCGATGGTCACACGGCCCGAGTTGCGGAGCATCAGGGTCTACCCCCGAGACTCCCCTGATCTTCGAAAGTCCGGCCGTCGAACGCCTCCCCCCGCGCCGCCTCAGGGCCGATATCAGGGTTCACCCAGGGTCATTCCGACTCCCGTCGCGGCGGCACGCCAGTCACCATGGACGCATGACAGATCACGAGCACGCCGCGACGGGTCCGGGACCCGGCCCCGGCCCGCGCCCCGCCCCGGGCGCCGGGCCGACGGATGCCGTGCCCGCCGCGGACGGGACGGCGCCCGGCGAGGGCGGTGCCGTCGAATCCCCCCGCAGGTTCCGCCGCGACCGGCGGAACAAGATGATCTCGGGGGTGTGCGCCGGGCTCGGGCGCCACACCGACATGGATCCCGTGATCTTCCGGATCACCCTCGCGGTGCTCGCCGCGGCGGGCGGGATCGGCCTCATCTTCTACGGTTTCGCCTGGCTCTTCGTGCCGTACGAGGACGAGGAGGAGAACGAGGTCCGCAAGCTGCTGACCGGACGGGTCGACGGGCAGGCCCTCGCGGCCGTGCTGTTCGCGCTGGTCGGCTGTGGAGTGTTCCTGACGATGCTGAGGAACGGTGGGGTGCTCACGTTCGGCGTCGTCCTCTCCCTGCTGCTCGCCGGCGCCGGCTACTGGTCGCGGCGGCGCGGCGCGCCCGACCCCGATCCTCTCGCCGCGCAGGCCGTGGCCGACGCCCCGCCGGAGGCCCAGGCGCCGCCGGTCCCCACCGCCTACCCCTCCTGGTGGCGCGACCCGATCGTCAAGGACGGTACGCACGACGGCGGCACCGGATATCTGTGGGGCCCCGGGGACTCGCGCGACCGGGACATCGCGGCGGCCGTCAACATCGGCCTCGGCAACTCCCGGAGCCATCGCGGGGACATACGCGGCCCGCGCAGCGGGCCCCCGCGGCCGCGCGGTCCGCGCTGGATCGGCGGCTGGGTCTTCCTGCTCGCCCTGCTGGCCGGCGGCCTGGGCACCGGCGCGACCTGGGAAGGGCATCCGCTGGGCACCAGCCTGCAGGCCGGACTGGCCTGTGCCCTCCTCGTCTTCGGCCTCGGCATCGCGGTCAGCGCGGTCCTGGGACGTACGGGCGCGGGGTCGGTGTTCCTGGCGATCATCACGGCGGCGCTGCTCGCCGGGGCGTCGGCCCTGCCCAAGGACATCACCACCCACTGGATACGCACGTCCTGGAAGCCGGCCTCCGTGGCCGAGGTGCAGCCGAAGTACGACCTCGGCACCGGCGAGGGCACCCTGGACCTGACCCGGGTGCACATCGCCAAGGGCCAGACGGTGCAGACGGGGGCCGCGGTGGGTGCGGGGCGGCTGCGGTTGATCGTGCCGGCGGATGTGACCGTACGGATGAGCATCGACGTGGGAGTCGGCGACATTCAGTTGCCGGGTGAGGACAAACAGGACGTGGACGTGGCACCGGGCAAGCACAAGGACGTGACGCTGACACCGGCGCAGGGCGGCAAGAACGCCGGGACGCTCGACGTCGATCTCGAAGTCGGTGTGGGACAGGCGGAGGTGAGCCGTGCTGCGTCATGAGTTCCAGCCCGGAAGGCTGGTCGCCGGTCTCTTCCTCACCGTCACGGGCGTCGTCTACGCCGGTGACGCGGGCGGCCTGTGGGAGACGCCCTGGTTCGTGGCCGTCCCCCTCGTCGTGGGCGGCCTGTGCCTGGCGGGCGCGGCGGCGGCCCTGACCCGGCTCATTCACGGACGGAGCGGTCCCGGCCGGACGAGCGCGGCGAAGACCGGACCCGACCTGCCGGGCTGACGATCACGCGAGGGGCTATCGGTAGCCCGCCGCCCGCTGCCGTCGCCGCGCGCGCAGCATCGAGTCCAGGGAGAGGTAGGGGGTGCCGGCGAGGACGAGAGGCAGCCAGGCCATCAGGTAGGCGAGGTCGTTGCCGTAGTAGTAGGGGGTGGAGGACCAGCTGACGGTCAGCCACAGGCTGAGCGAGATCAGCGCGCCGCCGAGTGCGGCGAGACGGCCGAACAGGCCGACCAGGACGCCGATGCCCACGGCCAGCTCGCCGAAGGCGATGGCGTAGCCGAAGCCGACCGGGTTCTTCAGGGCAAGGTCGACCAGGGCCGGGATGGCGGAGGAGTCGCGGACCGCGCGCATGGTGTCGCCGATCGACCCCGAGCCGCCCGACTTCATGAAGGCGCTGTCGGTCAGCTTGTCCAGGCCGGCGTAGATGAAGGTGACGCCCAGGAAGACGCGCAGAGGAAGGAGGGCATAGCGGGTGGCGGTGTCCCGCCAGTCCCGGTCGCCGTCGAGATAGGGGGTTTGCGTGTCCGTACGGATGCTGTGAGTCATCGTTCCTAGCCGCCTCTCGCCGCGTGCCGAGACCCCTTAACAGACCATACGTACGCCCAATGGGTCCGGCTCAACCTCTTGCGGGGGTTTTTCAGTCACCCGAGCGAGCGTAGTCCCGTTTGGTGATCGGCCGGTCTCAGTCCGTCACCTCGACCGTGCACCGGTTCGTGGCCGCGCCGGCCGCCGTGATCACCTGCACCTCCACGCACCCGGGTTCCACGTCCGCGGGTACCGGCACCGTCAGGACCGTGTCCGAGGGGTTGCTGAAGCCGCCGGTGACGGGGATCAGCGGGACGTGGACGTCGACCGCGCCGATGCGGACGACCATGCGGGAGAGCTGGTCGGCGCTCTGGGCGCCCGGTGGGACGAAACAGGCGCCGCGGATCTCGATGTCGTCGCCCGTGCGGATCGGCCCGTCCAGATCGCCGGCCTCGCGGGCACGGACGACGGAGAGGATCACCGGGCGGCCGCCCTCCGCGTACTTGCCGGCCAGGTAGGTCAGGGCGGAGACCAGGACCAGCACCGCGAGGCCCCACGGCAGGTCGGGCAGCCGGTCGGGACGGCGGGCCAGCCGTACGGCGGCGAACAGCAGGGCCACGGCGCTGATCACTACGTACTGGATGTCGGCGAAGGTGCCCCGGCCGGAGTCGTCGGTGAGCAGGTCGGCCGCGCGCGGGCGGGGTGCGCGTACCTTCTGCAGCCGCTGGCCGTGGATCCGCAGGCCGACCACGCGCCGTACGAGGACCGCGATGCCGCAGACCACGGCGAGGACGGTCACCATGCCCGCCCCGCGGGCGAGTTCCAGCCCGGAGATGAGCGCGTCGCGTTCCCTGTGGCCGGAGGCCGCGGCCAGGCGGCTCGCCAACACCAGGACCGCATACGCCACCAGCAGCACCCAGGCCATCGCCACGGTGCGCGAGGTGGACATGCGGTTGTCCTCGCCGATCACCGGCGCCAGCGCCCCGCCGCGCGCCCGGTGGAACCACGAGGCCCCGGTCAGGGCACCGGCCGCCAGCAGCGCGGCGAGCAGTCCGGCGGTGCGGGCGCTCGTCCAGCCCGCGCCGATCGCGGTCAGCGACTCCACCAGCAGCAGGAGGACGACGGCCGCCCACAGGACGCAGAGCGTGCGCAGCCACAGCCGCGCCAGCCAGGCATCACCCTCCGCCCGGCCGCGCTCGGCGACGGCCTCGGCGGACTGGGTCAACTCCTCGGAGACCCACTGCCGGGAGGCGGAGGCGGAGTGGGCCACCGCCGCGGGGAGACCCTGTCCGGCCGCGAACTCGTCGCGCTTGAGGAAGAATTCGGCGACGGCCCGCCGATGCCCCTCGCGCGCCCCGTGCGGGCAGTCCCCGCAGGTGCAGCCACCCCCGTGGGCAGCCCCGCGCGCGCCCGTCTCCGCGCCCTGCCTCGCAACCTGCACCGCCACGCCCGACGCCCGCCTTCCCCATGACCCACGACCCGACCCACGACCGACCCACGCCCCGGGGCACGGCCTGCGGCGCCCTCCGCGGAGACCGACTGTGACCGCGCAACTCCCATGCGACGACAGCGAATTGTGCCCTACGCCACGTCGCACCGGTCCGGCAGGTGGTCACCGCGGGTGAACTGCGCGCTGCCGTGTTGACCCGGCTGGGAGAATTTCGGTATGGCCGAGATCATCCAGCGGGACGGGACCTGGGCCTTCGACGGCAGCACGGTCCGGATCACACCGGGACTCCACCGCTCGGTACCGCTGTTCCGGCAGACATACGGAGAGATCGCCGTACCCCTGGAGGCCGTGGCGGGCGTGGTCTACGAGCCCGAGCGCAAGCGCGGCCGGCTGCGGATGCGGCTGCGCGAGGGTGCGGATCCGCTGTTGCAGGCCACGGGCGGGCGGCTGCCGGAGCCGGCCGATCCCTATCGGCTGATGGTGGACCTGGACCGGTCCGGGGTGGCCGAGTACGTCGCCGAGGAGATCCGGCACGCCCTCCTCCTCGACCAGGTTCCCAAGGAGCCCACCAAGGCCTATCTGCTGCCCGGGCCGCCGGTGCCGGTCTCGGTGCGATCCTCCGACGGCATGGTCTCCTTCGACGGCACCCAGGTCCGTATCGACTGGGCCGACACCTCGGACCGGGTCAAGCGGGCCACCGGGCCCCGGATCGTCAACGTCTTCGACCTGGCCGAGGTCGAGTGGCTGCCCAACTCCGGCTACGAGGACGGCCTTCTGCGCTTCGTGACCCGCGAGACGGTGTTCTCCAGGCTGCCGCCCGAGCGGGACCCGTACGCGCTCGACCTGTGGGGCAGCGTGCGCCGCGATCTGCTCACCGCGCTGGTCGCGGCCGCGGTCACCGCGCGGCTGCCGCATCCGTCCACCCGGGCCGGCGTCCCGTACACCGACCGGGACCGGCCCGCGGGCGCGGTGCCGCCGCCGGCCGACCACCACGACGTACTGCTGCGCCGGCTGCGGGAACTGGGCGAGCTGCACCGCGAAGGGGTGCTCACGGACGAGGAGTTCGCGATGACGAAGGCGGTTGTCCTGCGCGGGTTCTAGGGGGCCGGCGGCTGCGCGGGATGATCCAGACGACACCCCCTAGCTCAGCAGGTCGGGCTCGCTGCGGCTGATGTCCTGCCACAGCGGCTGGTAGTTGATCCAGGCCACCAGGTCGCCGCCGAGCTGTTCACGGGTCGCCGCCGCCAGTTTGTGCTCGATGAGCAGGGGGCGGCCCGCCGCCTTCGCCATCAACTGCACCTGGCAGGACTTCTCCATCGACATGAACCACCAGGCCGCCGCGTCCACCGAGTCGCCGACCGTCAGCAACCCGTGGTTGCGCAGGACGAGGGCCTTGCCGGAGCCGAGCGCGGCCGCGATCCTGCGGCCCTCCTCGATGTCGACGGCGACGCCCGTGTAGGCGTCGTACAGGGCGTGGTCCTCGTAGAACGCGCAGCTCTCCTGACTGAGGGGGTCGAGCAGGTCACCGAGCGCGGACAGGGCGCGGCCGTGCACCGAGTGGCAGTGGGCGACGGCGACGACGTCCGGGCGGGCGGCATGCACCTGGGCGTGCACGGTGAACGCCGCCTGGTTGACGTGGTAGCGGCCCTCGATCACCTGCCCGTCCTGGTTGGCGAGGACCAGGTCGCTGACGGTGACGTGCTTGAACGGCATCCCGAACGGGTTGACCCAGAAGCAGTCGGAGAACTCCGGGTCGCGTGCGGTGATGTGCCCGGAGACCCCGTCCTCGAATCCGGACCGGCCGAAGAGCCGGAGCGCGCCCGCGAGCCGTTCCTTGCGGTGCCGGCGTTCGTCCTCGAGCGACTCGTGCATCGGCGGCATCGCGAACTGCAGCCGGTCGGTGGGCAGCGGCAGGGGCGGGGTCGGCCCGTGCATAGGTCCTCCTGCACTGGGTTTTGCTTTACGTGCCGGAAGTTACCGTCGGTCAGCGCAGGAGAACAGAGCTGTTCTGTAAAGATGACGCCGCAACCGTTCCGGGGGCTCATGGGTCTGTGATGCGGAACCTGAAGTTCAGCAGCAGTTTTCAGCCACCCGGAGCCCTCCATGAGCCAAGCCGAACGCCATCTCAACAGCCTTGTGCGGCAGCTCGCGACCCGCCAGAACGTCGAACTGGTCCATCCCTTCGCCGAGCTCAAGACCTTGGGCGCGCTCGTGTACGTCGCGGAGTGCTTCGGCTTCCGCTACGCCGGCGTCCGCCTCGTCGGCCGGTACAAGGTGCTGCACGTCCATCTCGTACGCGATGCCGAGCCGTGGGCACAGCAGCGCGCGGCGACGAACGCGGCCACGTTCACGCAGGTGGGGGCGGGCGGCCCGGTGCCGGGCATGTACCTGAACTCGCTCACCCCGGTCCCCGAGGCCGAGGCGGACGTCGACCTGATCTGCGCACTCATCAGGTACGACGGCCTGGCCGAGGCCGGCAACCGGAAGCGGCTGCTGACGCTGGCCTGGGGCTCCGGGGCCCTGTTCCTGCTGATGGCGGTGATCACCGGCGTCTACGCCGTTCTGCTGCCGCTCGCCGTGCTGATGCCGGCGTGGTTGCTCGGCGCGCTCCGTATCAACACGGTCCGCCGCGCGAAGCTGGCCGGGCAGCTCACGGCGGCCGGGTGCACACCGGTGCGGGACCAGACGGGGCGGGAGCGGTACGTGCGGCCGGTGCCCTACGGGGTGTGACGTCCTCGGTGGCTGCGGATACCCGACAGAAGATGTCGGGTATCGGCGTGAGACTGGCCCGTATGAACTGGGCGGACTTCAGCACCACCGCACCCGAACTCGCGAAGATCGCCGAGGAGCGCTTCGGCGCGTTCCGGCACCACGTCCTCGCCACCCTGCGCAAGGACGGCTCCCCGCGCACCACCGGCCTGGAGGTCCGCTTCCTGAACGGCGAGCTGTGGCTCGGCATGATGCCGGGCTCGCTGAAGGCCCTCGATCTGCACCGGGACCCCAGGTTCGCGCTGCAGGCGAACCCGGGCCCGGACACCGCCATGGGCGGCGGGGACATCCGGATCGCCGGGCGGGCGGTCGAGGTCGACGACCCCGGGGTGAAGGGGGCGTACGTGAAAGAGGTGGAACCGCCGCAGCCGTTCCACCTCTTCCGCACCGAGCTGACGGAGGTCGTACGGACCTACGTCGAGGACGACAAGTACCTCGTCGCCCAGGTCTGGAAGCCCGGAGAGCCGGTGCGCACTCTCAAGCGGACATGACCTTCAAGGCCGGGAGGGCTACTCCCACTCGATGGTGCCCGGGGGCTTCGAGGTCACGTCGAGAACGACGCGGTTGACGTCACGGACCTCGTTGGTGATGCGGGTCGAGATGCGCGCGAGGACCTCGTACGGCAGGCGCGACCAGTCGGCGGTCATCGCGTCCTCGGAGGAGACCGGGCGCAGCACGATCGGGTGGCCGTAGGTGCGGCCGTCGCCCTGGACGCCGACGCTGCGGACGTCCGCGAGCAGGACCACCGGGCACTGCCAGATGTCACGGTCGAGGCCGGCCGCGGTCAGCTCCTCGCGGGCGATCGCGTCGGCGTCGCGGAGCAGGTCCAGGCGCTCCTTGGTGACCTCGCCGACGATGCGGATGCCGAGGCCGGGGCCCGGGAAGGGCTGTCGCTGGACGATCTCCTCGGGCAGGCCGAGCTCCTGTCCGACCATCCGGACCTCGTCCTTGAAGAGCTTGCGGAGCGGCTCGATGAGCTTGAACTCCAGGTCCTCGGGGAGGCCGCCGACGTTGTGGTGGGACTTGATGTTGGCGGTGCCGGTGCCGCCACCGGACTCGACCACGTCGGGGTAGAGCGTGCCCTGGACGAGGAACTCGACGGCCGGGCCCTCGTCGGCGATGATCTCGGCCTGCGCCTGCTCGAAGACGCGGATGAACTCGCGGCCGATGATCTTCCGCTTCTCCTCGGGGTCCGAGACCCCCTTGAGGGCGGTCAGGAACCGCTCCTCCGCGTCCACGACCTTCAGCTGCACGCCGGTCGCGGCCACGAAGTCCTTTTCGACCTGCTCGGTCTCGCCCTTGCGCATCAGGCCGTGATCGACGTACACGCAGGTCAGCTGGGAGCCGATGGCCTTCTGGACCAGGGCGGCGGCGACCGCGGAGTCCACACCGCCGGACAGGCCGCAGATGGCGCGCTTGTCGCCGACCTGCTCACGGATGAGGGCGACCTGCTCCTCGATCACGTTGCCCGTGGTCCAGGACGGGGTCAGGCCCGCACCGCGGTAGAGGAAGTGCTCCAGGACCTGCTGGCCGTGCGTGGAGTGCATGACCTCGGGGTGGTACTGGACGCCGTACAGCTTCTTCTCGTCGTTCTCGAAGGCGGCGACCGGGACGACGTCCGTGGACGCCGTGACGGTGAAGCCCTCGGGGGCGGCGGAACAGGCGTCGCCGTGCGACATCCACACGTGCTGCTCGGCCGGGGTGCCCTCGAAGAGGGTGGAGGACGTCCTGGAGACGTACATGTCCGTACGGCCGTACTCGCGGGCGCCGGTGTTGTCGACCGTGCCGCCGAGGGACTGCGCCATCAGCTGGAAGCCGTAGCACATGCCGAAGACCGGGACACCGGCCTCGAAGAGCTCGCGGTCCAGGCGGGGGGCGCCCTCCTCGTACACGGACGAGGGGCCGCCGGAGAGGATGATCGCCGCGGGGTTCTTGGCGAGCATCTCCGCGACCGGCATGGTGCTCGGCACGATCTCGCTGTAGACCCGCGCCTCGCGGACGCGACGGGCGATGAGCTGGGCGTACTGCGCGCCGAAGTCGACGACCAGAACGGTGTCGGGGGTGGCGGCAGCGGAAGTCGCTGATGACACGGGGTGCCTTCCGGCGGTTTGGGCGGGGGTCTGTGATGTCGATTCTAACGGGGCGGGCGTGGGGGGCGTCCCGTGCGCCGGGGGCTTGGCCCCCAGACCCCCGGCAGATCAGGGATGCGCCGTGGCATACTGACCGCATGCTCACGCAGACCACCTTCCTCTTTACCTATGGCAACCGGCCCGCCGGCTGCCATGGTCGTGCTGCTTGAGCGAAACGCCGAGCGACTTCCCAGGCGCCCCGGGCCGACAAGGCCCGGGGCGTCTGTCGTTTTCCGGGACCTGCCGTTCCTGGGCACCGCGTCCGATCCGATGAGGAGCCCCCCCAGACATGACCGTCACCCCCGCAGAGAAGACCGGCGCCCGTACCGCCGAGGCAGCCGATGTGATCACCGGTGCGCGTGAGCGCATCGACGCGCTCGACGACCGGATCATCGGACTGATCCAGGAACGGATGGCGGTGTCCGCCGTGATCCAGGAGGCCCGGATCACCTCCGGCGGGCGCCGGGTGAACCTCTCCCGCGAGATGGAGATCCTCGACCACTACCGGGAGGCGCTGGGCAAGCCGGGGACGTCCCTCGGCATGACCCTGCTCGAGCTGTGCCGTGGTCGTATCTGAGTTCGGGTCGGCACTCACCCGTACGGCGCGTGACCGGCCCGCGCACCGCTTCGTTGGTCCCGGTGTCCGTGCCAGCCAGGGGCGGGCCCGAAAGAACCACGCGTGGCTCGCTGGAGCGATGAGGCGTGCGGATCGTGCCGTGCGTCGTGGGACCTCGCTCCAGGAAGGTGACCGGACGGCAGGGGACAGCAGCCCGGTCATTCAAGAGAACGGTCGGCTCCGGGGACGCTCGGGGCCGACCGGCGGAAAATGCAAAAATGCACAAGGGCTGGGTCAAACGGTTGCGGAGGCCGCGTCCATCCAGCACGATGCGTAGCAAGCCCCCCAAGTCCCGGACACACAACCGCATTGCAATGCGCTGCCCGACCGCCAGAGGTCGAGACCATCCGCGCGCCCCGAATGCGCCGGGGCGCCGACCGAGGCGCACAGGGCAGATAGGGCAACAGAGAGCAAGCGGCGCAACCCCCCGGCGCCGCTCCCCGGGCACCGACGCTGCCCTGACGTCGGTGCTGACGGAGAAGGGCCCCGCGGCTCCGTCCCGCGGGGCCCTTCGCATGCCCTCTTCGCCCCTGACTTTCTCTCATCTCACGTGTGATCCAGGCCACATAAGAATCATGTGAGTGAACGTGCAACCTTTCACCCACCTCACTGATCAAACCTGCTGAATCAAAGAAACCGGTAAGAGCCGGTAAGAGCCGGTCACACAGCAGAACCAAGGGCCACACCCGCGCCCCACACGCGGAGCCCGCCTCCACTCCGTGCCGCCCACGGCGGCACGCCGGACTCCTCGAGGTCTCCATGAAGCTTCGCCGTGCCATGGCCGCAGCGGCCGCGACGGCTGTCATAGCCCCGCTCGCCCTCCTGTCCGCTCCCGCCGCCTTCGCGGACGAGTCCACGCCGCCCACGCCCACCGACACCGTGACCTCCGAGGCGCCGAGCGAGATTCCGAGCGACACGGCCTCCACCAGCGCACCCGAGACCGAGACGCCTCCTCCCGCCACCGAGACCCCGGGCGTCGACGCCTCCGCCTCGGTGACCCCGAGCGGCAGCGCGAGCACGTCCACCGAGCCCGAGCCCTCCGAGTCGGCCGAGCCGAGCGAGGACCCGTCGGACCCGGATGTGCCGTTCTGCGAGGACCTCGACGAGAACTTCGGCGACGCCAAGGTGTCCGCCGACATCAAGGGTCTGCCGGGGAAGATCGTCGCGGGTGACGGCTTCCACAACTTCAAGCTGGTCGTCACAAACGACTCCAAGGCCGACGTCGAGGGCGTCGCCTTCTACGCCGAGGTCGAGAACTACGAGCTCGACGAGTCGAAGTTCCTCAGCCCGTACGTCGACCTGGAGTTCAAGAACCCCGAGGACGGCTCCTGGGACCGCATCGGCAGCGACGACTGGGCCGGCGACTACTTCTTCTACGTGGCGAAGCTGAAGTCCGGTGCGAGCCAGTCGATCGACCTGCGCGTCGGCATCGACGCCAAGGCCCCGGCCGGCGACGCCTACTCCTTCGGCTCCGGCGCCTACCTCGACAACGTCAAGGGCCAGGACTGCATCGCCGAGGGCTGGGCCCAGTACGACTTCGAGGTCCTGAAGGCCGGCTCCTCGAACCCCGCGCCGGGCGACGCCACCCCGAGCGACAACGGCAGCAAGGACTCGCCGAAGAAGCCGCAGGGTGACGTCTCCGACCTGCCGACCGGCAACCTCGCCGAGACCGGCTCCAGCTCCGCGCTGCCCGTGCTCGGCCTCGTCGGCGGTGTCGCCGTCGTCGCCGGTGCGGGCGCGGTGTTCGTGGTGCGCCGCCGGAAGACCGCGGCCGGCGCGTAACCGGTCCACCGACGCGCAACCGGTCCACCGGCGCCCAGCCGGTCGGCCGGCCGTAACCGGTCCGCACGGACAAGAGAGGGACCTGCGCCCGGAGGGGGGCGCAGGTCCCTCCTTCTCTGCCGTGCCGTGGCTTTCCCCGCCGTGCCGTCGGCCGCTGCGGGCTACTTCTTCGGCGGTACCGCCGGCATCCCCAGGAACGGCAGCCGCAGCGCGCCGAACGCGTCCGCCGGGACCACCGGGTTCGCCGGCTCCACCGGCTTCAGGCGTTCGTACGCCGCGCCCTGCGCCGGGCGCGGGTCCGCCTCGCCCTTGTTGGGCCAGTACGACATCGCCCGCTCGGCCTGCGCGGTGATCGTCAGCGACGGGTTGACGCCCAGGTTCGCCGACACCGCCGCGCCGTCGACCACCGAGATGCCGGGGTGGCCGTACAGCCGGTGGTACGGGTCGATCACACCGGTCTCGGGTGAGGCGCCGATCGGACAGCCGCCGAGGAAGTGCGCGGTCAGCGGGGTGCCCATCAACTCGCCGACGTTGCTGCCCGCGAAGCCGTTGATCTCCGTGGCCAGCGCCGAGGCCGCCTCCGAGGCCGCCCTGATCTGCTTCGGGTTGGGCGCGCCATGGCCCTGGCGGGCGGTGAGCAGGCCCTTGCCCACGCCGTTCGGCTTCAGATACGTCGTCAGGGAGTTGTCCAGCGACTGCATCACCAGACCGATGATGGTCCGCTCCGACCAGCGGCGGTTGGACAGGGAACGGGCCACCAGGACCGGGTGCCGGGCCGCGTTCGCCAGCCAGGCCAGGACGCGCGAGGAGCCCTCGGCGTACGGGACCTGGAGGATCGACATACCGCCCATCGCGTTGGAGCCCTTGCCGTAGCGGACCGGTTCGATGTGCGTGTCCTCGTCCGGGTGGATCGAGGAGGTGATCGCCACACCCCGGGTGAAGTCGGCCTTCGTGCCGTGCGCCTTGCGGTAGCGCCGGTCGTCGGTCTGCGCGCCCACCAGCGCCTCGGAGTTGGTGCGGGTCAGATCGCCCAGCCGGCCGGAGAGGTGGGGCAGCCGGCCGTTCGCCTTCATGCGGTGCAGCAGCGTCTGGGTGCCGTAGGTGCCGGCCGCGATGACGACCCGCCGCGCGGTGAAGGTGCGCCCCTTGCCCTTCTTCTTCTCGTCCGTCGGCAGGGCCGCGACCGCGTATCCGCCCCGGGAGTCGTCGGTGACGGACACGACCGTCGTCATGGGGTGGACCACCGCGCCCGCCTTCTCGGCGAGGTGGAGGTAGTTCTCGTTGAGAGTGTTCTTCGCGCCGTGCCGGCAGCCCGTCATGCACTCGCCGCACTCGGTGCAGGCCTTGCGGGACGGGCCCGCCCCGCCGAAGTACGGGTCGGCGACCTCCTCCCCCGGGCGCGTCTTCGACTTCCCGTCGGCGTCGTCGCCGTCCCCGAAGAACACGCCGACCGGCGCCATGTGAAAGGTGTCGCCCACGCCCAGCCGCTGCGCCGCCGCCTTCAGATGCACGTCGGACGGCGTCATGGTCGGGTTGAGCCGTACGCCGAGCATGCGGCGCGCCTGGTCGTAGTACGGCTTCAGCTCCTCCTGCCAGTCCGTGATGTCCCGCCACTGCGGGTCGTCGAAGAAGGCCTTCGGCGGTACATAGAGGGTGTTGGCGTAGTTGAGCGATCCGCCGCCCACTCCGGCGCCCGCCAGCACCATCACATTGCCCAGCAGATGGATGCGCTGGATGCCGTACATGCCGAGCCTGGGGGCCCAGAGGTAGTTCTTCAGGTCCCACGAGTTCTTCGGGAGGGTGTCGCGGGTGAAGCGGCGGCCGGCCTCCAGGACGCCGACGCGGTAGCCCTTCTCGGTCAGGCGCAGGGCGGTCACGGACCCGCCGAACCCCGATCCCACGACGATGACGTCGTAGTCGTACCCGTCCTCGTCCCGGGTCTGGACAGACTTCTCCTGCGACACGTGCTGCTCTCCTCGTTGAGAACGGGGTTCTGTCTAGCGGAAGCGGAACGCCTTCATCAGCCGGAGGCTCCGGCTCATGAACTGCGCGTACTTCTCGTCGTCCATGCCCAGCGACGGAGCCATCGGCAGCAGCCGCTGCTGGGCGACGGTCTGGGCCTCGGTGTACTTGAGGATGCCCTCGGAGCCGTGCCGGCGGCCGAGGCCGGAGTCCTTCATCCCGCCCATCGGGGACTGGACGCTGCCATAGGCCGGGGCGTAGCCCTCGTTGACGTTCACGGTGCCGGTGCGCAGCCGGGAGGCGACGTCGCGTCCGCGTCGGCCGTCCTTCGTCCAGACCGAGGAATTGAGGCCGTACGGCGTGGAGTTGGCGGCATCGACGGCCTCGTCGTCGGTCTTGAAGCGGTAGATGGAGACGACCGGGCCGAAGGTCTCCTCCGCGCACACGGCCATCGGGGTCTCGACGCCGTCGAGGATGGTCGGCTCGAAGAAGTACGGGCCGACGTCGGGTCGGGCGACCCCGCCGGCGACCAGCCTGGCGCCCTTGGCGACGGCCTCCTCGACATGCCGCTTGACGGTCTCCAGCTGCCGCTCGCCGACCAGCGAGCCCATGTCGGCCCCGTAGGCCAGGGACCTGCCGAGCCGCATGGCCTTCGTACGGGCGGCGAAGCGCTCCAGGAAGGCTTCGGCGATCGACTCGTGGACGTACAGCCGCTCGATGGAGATGCAGAGCTGGCCCGCGGAGGAGAAGCAGGCGCGGACCGCGCCGGCCGCCGCCTTCTCGATGTCGGCGTCCTCCAGGACCAGCATGGCGTTCTTGCCGCCGAGTTCGAGGGAGACCCCGACCAGGCGGGCGGCGGCGCCCTGGGCGACCTCACGGCCGGTGCGGGTGGAGCCGGTGAAGGAGACGTAGTCGGCGTGCTTGACGACCTCCGGGCCGACGACCGGACCCTCGCCGAGCACGACCTGGAAGACATCGGCGGGCAGGCCGGCCTCGATCAGCAGGTCCCGGGCCCACAGGGCCGTCAGGCAGGTCTCGGTGTCGGGCTTCATGACCACGGCGTTGCCCGCGACGAAGGCGGGCAGGGCGTCGCCGACGGAGAGCTCGAGGGGGTAGTTCCAGGGGGCGATCTGGCCGACCACACCGCGCGGGTGGCGCAGCTCGGTCACCCTGGTCAGGGTCGGCATGGCACCGGCGTGCCGCTTCGGCCCCAGGTAGGCGGGCGCCTTGCGGCCGTAGTGCCGGGAGGCGACGGCGACGGCCTGGACCTCCTCATGGGCGTGGAGGCGGGCCTTGCCGGTCTCCAGCTGGATGAGGTCGAGCACCTCGGCCTGGCGCTCGAGGACCAGGTCGTGGAAGCGCAGGAGGACGGCCGCGCGCTCGCGTACCGGCCGCTGGGCCCAGACGGCCTGGGCGGCACGGGCGGCCTCGAAGGCCTTGGCCACGTCCTCGGGGGTGGACTCGGGCAGATCGGCCAGCTTCTCGCCGGTGAAGGGCGTGTGGTTGGCGGTACGGCCGGAGCCGACCACGCCCTTGGTGAGCTGGGCGACCAGCTCCGGGGTGACCACGTCGGCGGCGGTACGGGCGCCCGCGGGGGCGGGGGCGAGGGGATTCGTGCCAGTGATTTCCGTGGCCTGTTCCGGGGCCTGCGAGTCGGTCATGAGGCGCAGGGTATGCCGGGGCGGGAGCTTTGGGTACCCGCCGGTAACGGGGATTCACGGACCGCTCACACACCGCCAGTGACCACTGGCAGCAAATGCGCTGATCAGGGGTTGTGCGGCGACGATCGTCCGGTGATTCAGTGCGCTTCCGGTTTTTTCGGGAGGAGCAGGCCGAGAGCGGTGAGGAGGGGGCGCCGCGGTGGGGGTGTCATGTCGGGCGCGGGTACGGGCGCCGGTATCCGCACGGGCTCCGGCTCGGGTACGGGCTCGAGTACCGGCGGCGGCGAGGGCACCCCGGCGATGTCCTCCAGTACCGCCGCCACCTCCTCCGCTCCCGGCCGCTCCTCCGGCACCTCCGCCCGGAGCCGCGCGAGCAGCGCCGAGAGCGATCCGGCGTGCTCATGGTCGTGGTCCACGGCGGCGTGCAGCAGGGCGCCCAGGGACCAGAGGTCGGAGGCGGGCCCGGCGCCGCGCCCCGCCAGCTGCTCCGGGGCGACGAAGCCGGCGGTGTCGCCGGGGACGGGGCCGTGGCCGATGCCGAAGTTGGTGAGGACCACGCGGTCGGTGCCGGATTCCAGGAGGACGTTCTCCGGCCTGACGTCACGGTGCACGATGCCGACGGAGTGCGCGGCGCGCAGGGCACCGAGGACGGCGAGCCCGACCCGCGCGGCCTCGGTGGGGTCGAGGAGCCCGCGTTCGAGGGCCGCGCGGAGCGACTCCCCGTGGACGAACTCCATGACGATCCAGGGAAGTCCGTCCTCGACCACGACCTCGTGGATGGAGAGGGCGGCGGGATGGTCGACGCGGGAGGCGGCCCGCGCCTCGTGGTGCAGCCGGTGGACGCCCCTGCGGTGGTCCTCGTCCTCCGGGTCACCGGCGAGCCGGAGCTCCTTGACGGCGACGTCCCGCTCCCCCGCCTCGTCGCGCGCCCGCCACACGGTGCCCGTCGTGCCGGAGCCGATGCGCTCGGTCAGCCGGTAGCGCCCGCCGACCAGAAACCCGTCGGATTCGCGTCCGTCGGGCGCATGTTCGCCGCCTTCGCTCATGCCTCATGAGTACCGTGCGTCCCGGGCTCTTGTCGAAGCGGGCGGTCAGGCGGCCCACCGGTGAAGGGAGAAGCCGCCGCCCTCCCGCCGTACCTCCACGCCACCGGCCCCGCCGAAGTGCGCGGGAACCACCAACTCCCGCTCTTCGGCCGCCCGTTCGAGCACCCGCCGCCTGCTCTGCGCGGCCCTGTGCGGATCGAGGCAGAAGCAGCTGTTGCACTCGGGCCGCAGGATCTGCACCGGGCTGTGGAGCAAGTCGCCGACGAAGACGGCACGTTCGCCGCCCGAGGCCAGCCTCAGGACGCTGGAACCGGGGGTGTGGCCGGGGGCGGGCTCCAGGGTGAGGTGCTCGTCGATGCGGTGCTCCCCCTCCCACCGCACGGCCAGCCCCGCCCGGTGCACGGGCGCCACGCTGTCCTCGTAGAGGAGCCGGTCGTCCACCCGTACGCCGCCCGCGTACTCGTTCTCCGGCCCGAAGTGGACGTCGTCGGCGGCCGGGAGAAGGTACTGGGCCCGGGGAAACGTGGGCACCCACTCCCCGTCCACGTCATGGGTGTTCCAGCCGACGTGGTCCGCGTGGATGTGCGTGTTGACGACCACGTCGACGTCCTCGGGGCGGATGCCCGCCCGCTCCAGGCGCCCCGGGAGATCGCCGTCCCGCTGGTGGAAGAGGGGATTGCCGGGCCTCTCCCGCCCCTTCCCCACTCCCGTGTCGACCAGCACGGTCCGCCCGCCGCTGCGCAGCACCCAGGTCTGGAGCGCCGACACGGCGCGGTCGGCGGCGGGGTCCCAGTGGTCCGGGGCGAGCTGCTCGCCGTACGCCTTCCACAGCTCGGGTCCGGCGTCCGGGACCAGTCGCCGGGCCGGCGCGAAGGACCCCTGCCATTCCACGATCCGGAGGACCTCGACGTCACCGATAAGGAAGCTCTGCACGTTGTCATCTGCCATGACAAGGACACTAGGAGCTCCTGCATGAGCTTCCCAATGCCTGTCCGGCTCATCCGGATACGCTTGCGTCTCATGGATGTGGTGAGCGACGCGATCTCCGCTGTCCGCCAGGGCAGGCCTTCCTCCAACCGCCTGCGGGTGCGGGGCCGTTGGTGCGTGCGCCTGGCGCCCTACGAAGGCGCCGGTTTCCACGTCGTCCTGGGCGGCGCGTGCTGGCTCCTGCCGGACGGGGGCGGCGAGCCGGTGGCGCTGGGCGCGGGGGACGTGGTGCTGCTGCCGCACGGGACCGGGCATGTGCTCGCCGACGGGCCGGTGGAGGCCCGGGACTTGGCCCGAGCGGTGCCGTTCGAGCAGGTGAGCGGCCCGTTCGTGGGACCTCCTGGGACCGGCGCCCGCAGGTCCGAGGTGGAGCTGCTGTGCGGCAAGTACCGGCTGGACCGCAGCCGGGTGCATCCGCTGATGGCGGAGCTGCCGAAGGTGGTGCACCTGCGCAACCGAGTCGGCGCCCACCCCGAACTGCGCTCCGCCGTGGACCTGTTGGCCCACGAGCTGACCGACAGCCGCCCGGGTGCGGCGCTCGCCCTGCCGAGCCTGCTGGACCTCCTGCTCGTCTACATGGTCCGGGCCTGGATGACGGAGGCGGAGACGGGAGCCTGGCCGGCGGTCCTGACCGACCCGGTGACGACGGCCGCCCTGCGCGCCCTGCACGCGGCCCCCGCGGCCGCCTGGACGAACGCCCGCCTGGCCACCGAGGCGGGCGTCTCCCGCGCGACGCTGGCCCGCCGCTTCACGGCACTGGTGGGCCGCCCGCCGATGGCGTATCTCACCTGGTGGCGGCTGACGCTGGCGGCCAGGCGGCTGCGGGACACGGACGTACCCCTGGCCGCCGTGGCCCGCGAGAGCGGCTACGGCAGCCCCTACGCCCTCTCCCATGCGTTCAGCCGTGAGTTCGGGGTCACTCCGGGGAGGTACCGGGAGCGCGTCCGGGTCGGATGAAGCCCCGGCGCGGTCAGAGCTTGTCGACGCCCAGGTTCGCGATCGCCGTCTTCGCCACCTCCCGCCCGCGGGCGGTGAAGTCGCCCTTGCCCGGGTAGCTGACGGTGAGCTTGTACATGTCCCCGGACTTGGTCCTGTAGTAGAAGATCTGCAGTTCGCGGGGGCGCGGATTCTGACTGTCGTCGGTGGTGTAGACGACGGTGGTCATCGCCGCCTGCCTGCCGTGGTACTTGGCATCACCGTCCACTCTCGTCCGCGGCCCCTTGGGCATGCCGAGGGTGTACTCGCCGTCGCTCTTGAACTTCTCGTTGTCGGCGTACATCTGGGCCGGCGCGGAGTTCTTGATCTCGTGGAGGGAGTCGCCTGACTTCCTGGCCAGGTTCAGGGCGATCCGGATGGCACCGCTCTGGTCGGTGTAGCTGACCCAGTTCTTGTCGGAGTCGTCCTTGGCCGGGTGCCCCGGTTCGTACGTCTCGGGGAACGCCACCGTCACGCCGAGCCCGGGGCTCGCAGCCTTCGTCCAGCCGTCGGGGAGCGGCCCCGCGAAGGGGTCGGCAAGCACCAGGTACCCCGCCACCGCCGCCGCGACGACCAGCGCGCCCACGCCCAGCCACGCCTTGCGGCCGAGCCGACGGGAGGGCGCCACGGGGCCGGTGACCTGCACGACCCGGGTGGGCGCCGGGGCGGGCGGGTTCGCGGCCGTCTCCAGCAGGGCGCGGACCCGGGCCGCGTTCGGGCGGTGGACCGGGTCCTTCTGGAGGAGGCCGTTGATGGCCTCGGCCAGCGGGCCCTGCGCGGAGGCGGGCGGCGCGGGCGTTGCGTTGAGGACGGACTGGAGGGTGGCGGGGGTGTTGCTGCGGCGGAAGGGCGAGACACCCTCCGTGGCCGCGTACAGGACCACGCCCAGGGACCACAGGTCGCTCGCCGGGCCGGGCCGCTGCCCGAGCACCCGTTCCGGCGCGATGTACTCGGGCGAGCCCACGAAGCCGCCCGTGTCCGTCAGGTTGGTCTCACCCTCGATCTGTGCGATGCCGAAGTCGGTGAGGACGACCCGGTCGTGCCGGCCGAGCAGGACGTTGTCCGGCTTGACGTCGCGGTGCAGGACGCCCGCCGCGTGCGCCGCCTCCAGCGCGCCCAGCACCTGGAGACCGATCCGGGCCGCCTCGCGCGCGTCGAGGGTGCCCTCCTGGAGGGCGTCGCCGAGCGACCGTCCGTGGACCAGCTCCATGACGATCCACGGCTTGCCGTCCACGATCGCCACGTCGTGGACGTTCACCACCGCCGGGTGGTCGAGCCTGGCCGCCGCACGCGCCTCGCGGCGCATTCGCTCGAAGGCGTTGGCACGTTCACGCTCGGGAAGATGGTCCGGTACGCGCGGCTCCTTCACCGCGACCTCGCGGTCCACCGTCTCGTCCTTGGCCCGCCACACCGTGCCCATTCCGCCATGGCCGAGCTTGGCGAGCAGCCGGTAGCGACCGGCGATCAGCCGCTCGGCGTACGGATTGCCCGGATGGGGCAGGTGCGCGGGCGGGTTCGGCGGTTGCAGACCGAAACTCGTTGGCTCGTCGGCCCCTTGACGGGCTCCCCCGTTGCCTCTCATGGGTCCATCCATACCGCGCCACGCGCCGGCGCTTCCACAGGTAGTGCAGACCGGTCACAGACCCGTGACCCAGGCTGCCGGGAATCTCCCGTTCACGGCTGTTTCAGGACCGTACGAACGTGTCCACCGCGACGTCGAAGTACTCCCGCGCCTCCCGCACCTTGCCGACCGGCGCCGACACCCACACGTCGTACAACTGCCCGGCCTCCTCCCAGCACAGGTCGTAGGTGTGCCGGGGTCCCTCCGCCGTGCTGAAGCCGTTCCAGCTGAACTCCCAGAGCGCGGCGGGGTGTCCGTTGTGCGTGGTCCGGGTGACCCGGCCGTCGTGGTAGCCGGGGTTGGCGCTCGGGCCCTCGGCGGCCGCGCGGCGCATCACGGCCAGCGGACCGCCCGTTTCGGGGTCGGACACCTTGATGCCGAGGCGGAAGGTCTCCCCGGGCGACATGTAGAAGATGCGCTCGCCCTGCGGCTTGCGCGTGAACCCCTCGGGTACGGCGACGGAGAATCCGCCCGGGTCCTCGGCGATGCGGTAACCCGATGGCGCCGTATGGGTGTTGGCCGCGCTCGGGGACAGGGGGGCGTTGCCGGACGGGGAGCGGGTCACGGTGACCGTCGGGGTGACCGCCGATGCCGTCGGCGTGGTCGCGGACGTGTGCGGCGCCGAACTCGTCGGCACACCGCCGCCGTCCCCGCCGCCCCCCTTCATCAGCAGGGCCGCCGCGGACACCCCCGCCCCCGCCATCGCGGCGACGAGCAGCGCCGCCACCAGCACGCCCCGCGTGGAGTGCCTGGCCTGCGGATCCGTCGCGGGCGGCGTCGGCGCCGGGCGGGGCACATCGTGCTGGGTCGGCGTGTAGGGGACCTGCAGTTTCGGTGTACGGCCCGAGCCGAGCCCGGGCGTACGGCTCTTGCCGGACGTACTCGCGGGCGTACGCCCCGTCTCCAGGAACGCCCGCAGCATCCGCTCGGCCTCCGCGGCGTCCAGCCGCCGGTCCGGATCGCGCTCCAGCAGCCCCCGTACGACGGGCAGCAGCGGCTCGGCCTGCGCGGGCGGGCGGATCTCGCCGGCGACGACGGCGTGCAGGATGCCGCCGAGCGAGTCGCGCCGGAACGGCGACTCGCCGCTCAGCACCGCGCACAGCAGCGCGCCGAGCGACCACAGGTCGGACTCCGGCCCGGTCCTGACCCCGGACATCCGCTCGGGCGCGGTGTACTCCGGCGAGCCCACGAAGGAACCGGTCTCGGTGAGCGTGGTGGCGCCCGCGACCTGCGCGATACCGAAGTCGGTGAGGACGACCCGGTCGGTGCCGGACTCGACCAGGACGTTCGCGGGCTTGATGTCCCGGTGCAGAACACCGGCCGCGTGCGCGGTGCGCAGCGCGCTCAGCAGGTCGATGCCGATACGGGCGGCCTCGGCGGCGTCGACCGGACCGTGCGCGGAGATGCGGTCGGCGAGCGATCCGCCGTCGATCAGCTCCATCACGATGTACGGCCGCTCGTCGTGCTCCGCGACGTCGTGCACCACGATGATGTGCGAGTGGCGCAGCTGGGCCACTGCACGGGCCTCACGGAGGGTGCGGTCACGGCGCCGTCGGGCGTCGTCGTCCGAGAGGGAGTCGTCCTGGGCGAGCTCCTTGACCGCCACCTGCCGGCCCAGCAGCTGGTCGGTCGCCCGCCATACGACACCCATCCCGCCGCGCCCGATGCGGGCCTCCAGACGGTAACGGCCCGCAATCACACGGAAGTCGTCCCCCTCGGTCCCCATGGGCCCCATCATGCCGCACCGGACGGCTCCGCTCCGGGTCGCCGTCCGGCCAAGCCCGTCAGGACGCGTCGGGCTGCCAGCTCTGCAGCACCCACTTGAACTGCTTGCTCGCCGTCTCCCAGCCCTCCGCGGGCGAGGACATGTAGAGCGCGTACTCCACTCCCTCGCGGGAGATGTACGCCTCGTCGATCGCGCGGCGCGGCCCGGCGACGTGCGGCGGGTCCTTCTTCAGTGCGTCCCAGGTGTACTCCCACAGCGAGGCCTTGCGGTCGCGGTAGGTGGTCTCCTCCAGGGTCACCCGCTTGTAGCCGACCAGCCGCTGGAGCTGCTGTTCCAGGTCCTGCTGGTGCCGGTACGGGTCGGCGAAGTCCGGTGAGGTGTCGATGGCGACGCGGAGGAAGTGCAGGCCGTTGTCGGGCGAGTAGTCGACCTGTCTGAGGTCGCCCTTGACCTCGTACACCGTGCGCTTCCAGTTCTTGGGCAGGGAGAGCTCGAAGCCCCACGGGTCCTTGTGCGTCGTCCAGATGGCGCCATCGGGGCCCGGGGTGCCGGTGGCCGTGTCCGCCGGCGCCGGCGTGGTCTCGGACGCGTGGGCGCCCGTGTCCCGCCCCGGGCCGAGCTTCTGGTACACCACCGCGGCCCCGCCGCCGAGCACGGCGGCGAAGGCGACGACGAGGGCGAGCGTACGGAGCCGGCGCCGGGGGCGGGCGGGGGCCGACGCCGGGACGGGCGTGGCAGCCGAGTCGATCGCCGTCGGTCCGGTCGGCGGAAGGCCGGGAGGGGTCGTGCCCGGCCCGTACTGGGGTGCGGTCCCGGGCCCGTACGGCGATCCCGCGCCGGACCCGTACTGCGATCCGGCTCCCGGTCCGTACTGCGGCTGCCCGGCTCCCGATCCGTACTGCGATCCGGTCCCGGAGGCGGGGGCGTGCTGGGGCCCCGCGCCGGACCCGTGCTCACCCCACGAGCCGTGACGAGAGCCGTCGTGCTGCGTCGGCACATACACCTGCGCCGAGCTCGGCCGCCGGCCCTCCGCCGCCTCGGCGAGCATCTGCTCCGTCTCCTCCGCGCCAGGCCGTTCGGCCGGATCCTTGCGGAGCAGGGCGGTGATGACGGGCCCGAGCGGGCCGCCGTACTGGAGGTCGGCGGCCTCCTCCTCGACGACCGCCTGCATCGTGCTCAGCGGTGAGGTGCGGCGGAACGGCGAGCGGCCCTCCACCGCCGTGTACAGCGTGGCGCCCAGCGCCCACAGGTCGGAGGACGGGCCCGGGTCGTGGCCCCGCACCCGCTCCGGGGCGAGGTAGTCGACCGAGCCGACGACCTCTCCCGTACGGGTGATGGTGGTGTCGCCCTCGATCTGGGCGATGCCGAAGTCGGTGAGCAGCACCCGGCCGTCCTGGCCGAGCAGCACGTTGCCGGGCTTGATGTCGCGGTGCAGAACGCCGGCGGAGTGCGCGGCGCGCAGCGCCCGCAGCACCCACAGTCCGATGCGCGCGGCCTCGCGCGGCTCGAGCCGGCCCTGCTCCTTCACCGCGTCGGCCAGCGAGTTGCCCTCGACCAGCTCCATCACGATCCACGGACGGCCGTCGTGCTCGAGAACGTCGTGCACGGTGACGACGGCGGAGTGGTTGATGCGCGCGGCCGCACGGGCCTCGGCCCGGGTACGGGCAAGCAGAACGGTCTGGTCGCTCTCCGAGACGTAGAGCGCAGCGGTCAACTCCTTGATGGCGACTGCCCGGTGCAGCACCTCGTCGTGGGCGCGCCACACCCGGCCCATGCCGCCGCTGCCGATGGAGTCGGCAAGCCGGTAGCGGCCCGCGATGAGCAGGCCCTGCATCTGATTCACGTTGCCCCGCAATGCTCTTGACAGGGTCAGACTAAGGACCGGCCTGCCTGCATGGAACAAGCGGGGTCCCAAGGAAACCGCACTGTGACGGTTTTCGCTTCTGGTGAAAGGAGGGAACCACTGGTCGGCACGGCTCAGCCGGTGTACTTGTACGTCGCCGAAGCCTGCTCGTACAACCGCGTCACCTCGTCCCGCTGCGCCTCCGGGCCACGTACCTGCACCACGTGGTAGCGACCGCCGATGAGAATGGCGATGTTGCGGACGAACAGGTCGCGCCCCTGGTCGTCGGTCCAGGTGAACTGCCCCTCAGCCATGGTCCGGTCGCCCACCTGGATGGTCCGGAGGCCGGTGGCCGTGGCCCAGCTGGAGCCGCGGTAGGGCTGGAGCTCGTTCTCCTTGTCCCGCTGGTAGGTCATCGGATCACTGCCGTACTTGGACGCCCTGTCCCGGCCCGGTACGACGATGAGCTCGAAGTCCCCGTGCGAGTAGACCACCTGTCCGAGCCCGTTCTTGGGCGTGCGGTCCCAGCCCTTGGCCACGGCGACCTGGAAGCCCTCGGGGTCCTTGCGCAGGGTGAACCCGTCGGCGACGTCCGGGTCGGTGGTGGTCTGGGTCTCGGTGGAGGGGGCCGACTCGGAGGCGGACGGGCTGCTCGACGCCCCTGTGCTCTGTCCGTTCGTCGGCTTGTCGCTGGGCGCGGGCGCCTGGCTCGCCTGGCCGGCGGAACCCGTGCGAGAGCCGCTCGCCGCGCCGCTGCCGTCCGCCTTCGGCAAGAAGAGCATGGCGTAGGCGACCGCGCCGGCCAGCAGGAGCAGGATCAGCAGGAGCAGGGTGCGGCCGAGTCGGCGCGGGGACCCGGACTCCTGCTTGGCCCGCTTGTGCCGCCCGTGCGGGCCGGTTGCGGGCAGCCCGGTGCGCCGCCTGCGCACCAGCTCGCCGCGCCGGCGCACGATCGGCAGCCGACTCGGGTCGACGGGCGGGGCGGCGACGACATGCGCGCCGGCCTCGGGCTCGGGGGCGGACCGCACCAGGGACCGCAGCCAGCCGCGCAGCTCCTCGAAGTCCAAGCGCTCGGTGGGGTCCTGGCGCAGCAGCGACTCGACGACCGGCCTGAGCGGACCGCACTCCTCCGCGAAGGCGGGCGGCTCCGCGCACACCAGCTGCACCAGCTCGGCCGTCGACTCCTCCGGATACGGCGCATGCCCCTGTACGGCCCGGAAGAGCAGCGCCCCGAGCGCCCACAGGTCGGTGGCGGGCCCGATCGGCGCCGCCAGTTGCCAGTTCTCGTGCACCGGCCCGGCCTGCTCCGGCGCCCATCGCTCGGTGACCGGCCCCACGACGGTCATCCGCACCTGCCGGGCCCGCTCGGCGGCGAGCGCGGTGGCCGGTCCCCGCCGGGGCGGGGCCGCGGCGGCCGGCTCGTCCCAGCGGGCCGGGGGTCGGGGGGTGTCGGTGGTGGCGGCCGGGGGGAGGGCAGGGGCCGGGAGGGGCAGTCCGCCCGCGTCGGCGGCGGGCGCCGGTCCGCCACCGCCTGCGCCGATGCGGGAACCGGGGGTGCGGCCGTGTTGCGGTGGCAGCGCGGGCGCGGGAAGCAGCCCGTCGACGTCCAGGGCGGGGGCAGGGCCCGGGCCCTGTTCGGCCCCTGGGGCAGGGGTGCTCCCCGGGGCGGTTTCGGCCGGCGGAAGGGCCGATGGCCGACGGCCGTTGTCCACCGCCGGGGGTGTGCCGCCGGGAGTGGTGCGGGGGGAGGCGCCGTGCCAGGGGGCGGCGTGGACGCCGTAGGGATCGGCGATCTGGCCGGGCGGCGTCGTGTGGGTCCGGTGGTTTTGCTCCTCGCCCTGCCCGGCGGCGTACGGCGGCTGGTCCGGGCCATCCGGCCGCGAGACGGCGCCGGTGTCGCCGTCGGCGGGCCGACGCGCCCCGGGGAGCGCGGCTCGCCCGTTCTGGGCCTGCTGCACCCGGGCGGCAGCCCGTGCGCCCGCCCGATACGCGGCGATCGCCCCGGCCCGTGCCGCCCGGATGTCCCCGCCGCTCTCCAACGCCCAGCGGGTGGGCGCCCCGGAAGCTCCGGCCGCGCCGGAGCCGTCCGCCCCGGCCGCGGGCAGCCCTCCGGCCGCCCGCGCCTGGATCGCGGCACGCCGAGCCGCCTCGGGATCGGCCTCAACGGGGCCGGGGGCACCGGCGGAAACACCCGGGCCGCCGACGCCGTGCCCGGCGCCGCCCCCGGCAGTGCCGGCCGCGCCGCCCGTCGGCCCTTCCGGGAAACCCTCCTGGACCGGCACCGGGTCGTACCCGCACAGCGCCTCCTCCGCCGCGCCGACCGCGAGGCCGGTGAGCATCACGCGGCCGTCGTCGCAGACGAGGACCGTGCGGGCGGTGATGTTGCGGTGCACCCAGCCATGGGCGTGCAGGACCCGCAGCGCCATCAGGACGTCGGAGGCGACCTCGGCCGCCCGGTAGGGCGTCAGCGGCTTCTCGGCCAGCAGCGCGGCCAGCGGGCGCGCGGGCACCAGTTCACTGACTATCCACAGCGAACCGCCCTCGGCGAACACGTCGAAGACCTGGTCGAGCCGCGGATGGTCGGGGATGCCGGCCGCGGCCTGCGCGGCCTCCAGGGCGCGCCGCACGGCCGGGTCGGCGGGCCGGCGCGTGGCCGTCCGCGCGGTCGGCGGGCGCCGTGACCGACGGTCACGCGCGGTGAAACCGTCGGGCAGTCCGTCCGCGTCGAGCACCTCCGCCTCGACGACCTCCGGCAACAGCACCTGCCGCACCAGGACTTCCTGCCCGCTGTAGGTGTCGAAGGCGCGGGTCTCGGTGAGTTCGTACTCGTCGGAGGGCGGCAGCGGCAGGCGGTAGCGGTCGGCGAGCACCCGACCCGCATAGTCGTCCACATTGCCTCCCCCGGCCGCCCGGTTGGTCAAATCCGTTCGCCTTGCGGCCCGTTCCGCGCACACAGCTGGATGCGTACGGTCCGCAACCACTCACGATACGTGCCACAGGCAACTCGCATTGAGGGGATGACGGATTCTCGCGGCTTCAACCGTAGCCCGGCTCCGGGGACCCGACCTCGCGAGCCTCGTCCGCATCCTTCAGCGCCGCAGCCGGCGGGCATCCCGCTTCACCGCCACTCCAGGCCCGCCGCGAGGCCGAGCGAGGGTTTATCGGATTAAGAGCTTCCGCTTTTCGTTGACCATTCGACGATTCTCTTGATCCGGCGAGGACAATGAGGAACTTCTCTCTCAAAAGGCCGCCAAGAGGCCATTTTAATTTCGAGCCACTGGCCTGTAATGTTCGGCCCGCGCAACAACTGCGCCTCTTTGATTTGGAGCACGCATGAAAAAGGCAATGCGACTGCTGGTCAGCGGTGTCGCTCTCTCGCTTCTCCCTCTGACGTTCAGCGCCGGCGAGGCAAGCGCCTGGGGCGGCAAGGGCTATGAGTGCACCACGCTCAGCAACGGCGACCTTTGCATTCGCATTTACCACTCGTCCGACGGTTACACGAACACCCGTAAGATCGAGGTGGACTACAGCAAGTTCTCCGGTTCCACCATATACGTCAAGGGTGGCTTCTCCACTCCGAATGGGACGGTGTGGGCCGGCAGCTACAGCAGCCTTTCCTCCGGGCACACGTACCGAAAGTACTTCGACAATGTGCCCTTCGACCGCACCGTCAACGTGACGGGCCTGATCCAGGTGCAGGGTCAGGGCCAGTTTGCGACGCCGCCGCAGTCGATCTCCGAGTACTACGGCTGACGCACTGACAGGCTGTCGGTAAAGCGGCGCGGGGCTGAACGGAAGAGTCACTTCGTTCAGCCCCGCTGCAATACAAGGGTGCTTACATGATCAGGGCTATATTCTCCGCACAGCCTCTTCTGGCTGTTCTCCTGGTGACGAGTTCTTCAGTGCTCGCACTCGCCGGTTTTCTGCTCGGCCATCGGATCAACCGTCCAAAGCGCTTCTCTTGGGCATTGGCGGGCGCAGGCGTGGGCGTAGCCCTCTCTGCGACGCTCACGCCGGCGAAGGGCTCTTCGGGCTATTCCGGCACATGTACGATCAGCAAGGATTTCCTTGGGTCCGTCGGCACCGAGCAATGGCTGCTCAACGTCGCCCTGTTCGCCCCCGTCGGCCTCTTCTTCGCTCTGGCCGGCGCTTCGTACGCCGGCTCCGTGGTCGTGTCCTCGACCCTCTCGATGGCCATCGAGTTCACTCAGGCAGCCCTTCCGGGGATCGGGCGCGCCTGCGACAGCAACGATTTCGTCGCGAACACCCTTGGCGCGCTGCTCGGTGCAGTGTGCCTCATCGTGATTTCGCTGCTGCGGAACAGCCCGTCCAGGGAGAGGGCCAATGCTTCGGGCGGCGGCCGGGGACTGTTGGCGACCGGTGGCGTCATGGGAGTGGTGGCGATCGCCGGGCTCTTCACTACGACGATGGTTTTCGTGGACTCGAGCACGCCGATAACGGAAGCGAGCTCCAGTCAGGAGAGATCTGTTTCTCACACCCTCGAGGCGCTGTCCGATAGAATTCATGTGACGAGAACACAGATTTCGAATCTCCCCAATGACTACGGGGCGGGCCAGCGCACCCTCGTTGCCTCCTGGAAGAACGGAAACGCTGAGTTTTCCTGGCCGGACGCGAAGATTCACCAGCTCTGGAGCAGCACGGGAATACCCCTCAAGGGATACTCGAACCACACAGGAATCGATAACCGAACGCGGGCCAAAACCCTCGCCGCCAAGCTGGTTTCCGGTAATTTCCCTTGGGCTTCCGCCGCCACGGAAGTGTCCGCCGACCCGGATCCTCAGTTCCGCGGAGCATGGCGAGTCACATACCGACAGAGGCGGGATGGCGTCATCATGCCCCTGCATTTCGCCGTCACGTTCTCCAAGGACGGCCGCCTCATGCAACTGGAGGCTCAGGACACCCGCGCTCCTGATCGGATCCCACGGGCCAGGGTCTCGCAGGCAGACGCATCGAAGACCGCTGTGTCGCATGCCCCTCGCCATTCGCATCTTTCTGCAACCCAGCTCAGGCTGATCAAGGAAGGCGCCAGTTGGCGGACTGTGTGGGACTTCACTTATAGCCGCCAGGGTGACACCAGTAACTCCTACAACCCTGTCTCCGTGCTTGTCGACGCGAGTACCGGGGAGCTACTGCACGGGAACGGCCCTGACGCCGCATTGGGCAGTTCTCTCTGATCTGACGCAAAAGGACGGCCCCGGCTCCCCACCCGTACGGCCTGTGCGGCCCGAACAGGAGCACACAGCTCACTTCTTGGGCTGAAAGGACTTCGTAAGCGTCTTCCAGGTGTCTTCGCGCAGGCCGCTGTGCCAGTCCGCGGCCTGCGCGGTGTACATCAGCCCGTAACCGAGGTGGTCGTTCACCACAAAACCCCGGTCGATGGAGCGGTACTTGGTGCCGCCCTCGACGTAGGTGAACTCCCAGTCGGCCGTGTTCCAGCCGCGGTAGTCGACCTTCTCTATGCGGATCCTCCGGTACTGGGCGCGCACCATGGAGCCCTCTTGGTTCCTCCAGTCCGCAACCGGGTCGTTCTTGGGGGCACTTGTCCATCCGACAAGCAACCTCTGCCCGTGTGGCCCCGTGTACCGGTCACCGGCGCGGCCGGTGGACTGGTACGACCACCCCTTGGGCAACCCGATCGAGTACCCCTGGCCGCCCTTGTGGGTGGAGACGGCAGGCGCGCTTCCGCCGTCGCCGGAGCCCGACGACCCGGTGTCACCGCTGCCGGTCGCGCTCGCGCTCGGCGTCGCCGTGCTCCCGTTCCCCGCCGTCGCGCCCGCTGTGGCGGAGTTTGAATCGTCGCCGTCCGTGCGGGTTCCGCCGTTCTTGTCCTTCTTGGTGTCGGCGCCGGCACCGGTACTCGCCGTGACCTTGGAACCCCCGCTGTGCTTGGCCCCCTTGGAGCCACTGCCGTCGTCACCGTCGCGGAACGTGATCGCCAGCACGGTGCCGATGATCGCGAGCACGACCACCACCGCGATGATCACCAGGGTGCGCTTCGGCACCACATCGGTGAGCGGCGCCCTGGGCACCGGCCGCGTCGGCAGGTCCGGCGGCGGCACCACAGGCCACCCCGAACTCTGCTTGGAGCCGGTGAGGTTGGCGCCCTGCGTCGAAGGCGACGCCGCCGGAGAAGGAGCCCCGGCCGAACCGCCGGTGCTCGCGCTCTTGGTGTCCGCTGCGGCGGAACCGGCACCCGCCGCCTTCCCGGGCGCCGAAGTCCCCTCGGCTGCCGACGCGTTCGTGCCTTCGCCCCCGCCGCTGTTCTTCGTCCGTGCCGCGGCCGCCGAGGTGGCCGCCCCGGCCGCCTTCCGCACGGCACGCAGCGCCCCGCGCAGCTTCTCCCCGGCCTCCTCGCCCCGCTTGTCCTCGGAGCCTGCCGGCTGGGCGGGCAGCGGAACGACTCTCGTCGCGTCCATCGACTCCGGCTCGGGCGTGTGGAGCACTGTGTTGAGCAGGGCCCGCGCGCCCGCGTCGTCGAGGCGCTTGGCCGGGTCCTTGGTGAGCAGACCGTAGATGACGTCCCTGAGCGGGCCCGCGTTCTTGGGCTCCTCCAGGGGCTCGGTCATCACCGCGGTCAGCGTCGCGATCGCCGACCCCTTGTCATAGGGCGGCACGCCCTCGACCGACGCGTACAGCAGGCCGCCCAGCGACCACAGGTCGGCCGCCGGTCCCGGCTTGTGTCCCCGGGCCCGCTCCGGGGAGATGTAGGAGGGGGCGCCGACGAGCATGCCGGTGGAGGTGATGGAGGGGTCGCCCTCGACCTGCGCGATGCCGAAGTCGGTGAGCACGACCCGGCCGTCCTCGGCGATCAGCACATTGGACGGCTTCACATCACGGTGCAGGATGCCCTCGCGGTGCGCGGAACGCAGCACGTCGAGGATCGCGAGCCCGACCTCGGCCGCACGCTTGGGCTCCAGGAGGCCGTCCTCACGGATGACCTCGGCGAGGGACTTGCCCTCGACGAGCTCCATCACGATCCACGGCCGGTCGTCCTCGTCGACCACGTCGAAGACCGTCACCGCGCTGTTGTTGCGGATCCGGGCGATCGCCTTGGCCTCGCGCAGGGTGCGCGTGATCAGGCGCCGCTTCTCCTCCTCGTCGATGTTCGACGGGAACCGCAGCTCCTTGACGGCGACCGTCCGGCCGAGGGTCTCGTCCTCGGCGCGCCACACCGTGCCCATGCCGCCGCGGCCGAGCACATCTCCCAGCCGGTACCGCCCGGCGAGAAGACGCTCGCTCTTGTCCTGACGAGTGTCCTGACGAGATGTCCCCGCCCGCTCCGCCTCCGACATGCGTCCCCTCATGCAACCCGCCCTGACAGAGCCTCCATTGTCCCTCACCCGACAAGTGGTCAATGCCCCAGGGTGCCCGACACCCCGTCGGCCGGCCCGCGCACCGGGGTACTCCCTGAGGCACGCGTTCCGCCCGGGTGGATGATGGCCTGGACAAGGGAGGGGACGAGATGCCGCCACTTCGGACACTGTCGGCCATATCGACCTCCCTCGCCCTCCTCGTCGGCCCGGTCGTGGTCTCAACCGCACCCCGGGCCGAGGCCACCGACGCGGCCCTCCCGCTGTTCGTCACCCGGGGCAGGGCGCCCGCCGCGGCCCTGCTGACCCGCGACGAGGACGGCTCCGGCAACGCGACCGCCTCCCACTACGCGCAGGCGGGCCGGGGCGTCGCCCGCGCGGACCATTTCCGTGCCGGCAGCATCACCAAGACCTTCATCGCCGCGGTCGTCCTGCAACTCGCGGCCGAGCACCGACTGTCCCTGTCCGACACCGTGGAGCGGTATCTGCCGGGTGTGGTGCGCGGAGCACACGTCGACGGACGGCACATCACCCTGCGTGCCCTGCTCACCCACACCAGCGGTCTCGCCGACTTCACCGCGGTCACCAGGGGCACCGTCCCGCTGACCCCGCTTCAGGCCGTGACCATCGCGCTCGCCCTCCCTCCGGCCCGCCCGGGCCGCTTCTCCTACTCCAGCACCAACTACGTCCTGCTCGGCATGGTCGTCCGACAGGTCACCGGCCACTCCTATGCCCTCGAGGCCGAGCGGCGCATCATCGCTCCCCTGGGTCTGGCGGGCACCTCCTTTCCCGGATCCCGCACCACGCTTCCCTCCCCGCACGGCCGCGCCTACTCGGCGAACGGGTCCGACGTCACCGATCTCGACCCGCGCGTGGCCGGCGCGGCGGGCGAGCTGGTGACCACGCTCGACGACCTGGACCGCTTCTACGCGGCCCTGCTGGACGGCGAGCTGCTGCCGCCGCGCCCGCTGCGTGAGATGCTCAACACCCGTACCGCACAAGGCGCGTACGGTTTGGGGATATTTCCGACGAAGCTCCCGTGCGGCACCACGGTGTGGGGACACAACGGCCGTATATCCGGCAGCTATGTGCGCACCGCGGCCACCGTCGACGGACGCCGTGTCCTCACCTTCCGTGTGAACACGGACACGATGGCGAACCCGAGCCTCGAACCCGCGCTGCTCGCGGCCGAGTTCTGCCCCCGCATCCAGTAGAACGAGCGGGTTCCGAACGAAGATCCCGCTTCGTGCCACTCGTTCGGGTGATGTCACCCGGGCCGGCTCACAGCGGCACGATGTCCGGCGCCCCCAACCGCGCCGCGTCCGCCGTCTGGTCGTCCGGCTGGAGCTGCGACTCCCGCTCGGCCTCCACCCGCTTCTCGTAGTGCTCCACCTCGCGCTCGATCTGGTCCTTGTCCCAGCCGAGGACGGGCGCCATGAGCTGGGCGGCCTCGCGGGCGCTGCGGGTGCCCCGGTCGAAGGTCTCGATGGAGATGCGGGTGCGGCGGGTCAGCACGTCGTCCAGGTGCCGTGCACCCTCGTGCGACGCCGCGTAGACGACCTCGGCGCGCAGATAGTCGTCGGCCGCCTGCAGCGGTTCGCCCAGGGAGGGGTCGGCGGCGATGAGGTCGAGGACCTCCTCCGCCATGGAGCCGTACCGGTTCAGCAGGTGTTCCACCCGCACGACGTGCAACCCGGTCCGTGCGGCGATCCGCGCCCGTGCGTTCCACAGCGCCCGGTAGCCCTCCGCGCCCAGCAGCGGAATGTCCTCGGTGACGCATTCGGCGACCCGCATGTCGAGGCCGTGCACCGCCTCGTCGACCGCGTCCTTGGCCATCACCCGGTACGTCGTGTACTTGCCGCCCGCGACAACCACCAGCCCCGGCGCCGGATGCGCCACCGTGTGCTCGCGCGACAACTTGCTGGTGGCGTCGGACTCTCCGGCCAGCAGCGGACGCAGTCCCGCGTAGACACCCTGGACGTCGTCGCGCGAGAGCGGCACCGCGAGGACCGAGTTGACGTGTTCCAGCAGGTAGTCGATGTCGGCGCTGGACGCGGCGGGGTGGGCCTTGTCGAGGTCCCAGTCGGTGTCGGTGGTACCGACGATCCAGTGGCGGCCCCATGGGATGACGAACAGGACGGACTTCTCGGTGCGCAGGATCAGGCCGGTCGTGGAGTGGATGCGGTCCTTGGGCACGACCAGGTGGATGCCCTTGGAGGCCCGGACGTGGAACTGTCCCCGCTCGCCCACCATCGCCTGCGTGTCGTCGGTCCACACACCGGTGGCGTTGACGATCTGCTTGGCGTGGATCTCGTACTCGCCGCCGCCCTCCACGTCCTGCACCCGGGCGCCGACGACCCGTTCGCCCTCGCGCAGGAAGCCGGTCACGCGCGCGCGGTTGGCGGCCTTCGCGCCGTACGACACCGCCGTGCGCACCAGCGTCGCCACATAGCGGGCGTCGTCCATCTGGGCGTCGTAGTACTGCAGCGCGCCGACCAGGGCGTCCTTGCGCAGGGCGGGGGCGACGCGCAGGGCGTGACGGCGGCTCAGGTGGCGGTGCACCGGCAGACCGCGGCCATGGCCGCGGGCCATCGACATGGTGTCGTAGAGCGCGACGCCCGACCCGGCGTACAGGCGCTCCCAGCCCTTGTGCTGGAGCGGGTACAGGAACGGCACGGGCTTGACCAGGTGGGGGGCGAGCCGCTCCAGCAGAAGTCCGCGTTCCTTCAGTGCCTCGCGGACGAGGGCGAAGTCGAGCATCTCCAGATAGCGCAGGCCGCCGTGGATCAGCTTGCTGGACCTGCTGGACGTGCCCGACGCCCAGTCACGGGCCTCGACCAGTCCTGTGGACAGTCCGCGGGTCACCGCGTCCAGCGCGGTGCCGGAGCCGACGACTCCACCGCCCACGACCAGTACGTCCAGCTCACGCTCGGCCATGGCCGCCAGTGACTCGGCGCGCTGTGCCGGCCCCAGTGTCGCTGTCCTCACCGCTGCCTCCCGCTGTCGATCACATCGGTCGCGTCGGCCGCACCCGGTGGGCGAAGCCCGGTCCGTCTCCTCCTGCCCAAATTCTGACCGGGATGCCCGACTTCAGCCACCACTCGCCCCCAGCCTGTGGACAACAGGCGCGGAACCCCCGGAAGACACAAGGAAACAATCCCGCATAAGGGTCATATTTACTCCTAGTCTGACATTGCACTCGCCCGTCCTGTCCACCGGGCTTGCGCACCTGTCCCGCTTCGGTTACTGGGAAGGACGGCCCACCCATGCCCGCAGACCTCGCCGTCATCGGACTCGGTCCCTACGGCCTGCCCCTCGCCCAGGCGGCGGTGGCCGCCGGAATCCCCACGCTCGGATATGCCACCGGGCCCGAGGCCGGCTCGCTCAGCCCCGCCGAGCTGCGCCGGATGCTGTCGCGGGGCTTCCGGCAGGCCAGCGACCCGGCGGGGCTGGGCCGGGTACGCACCGCGGTGATCTGCGCGCCGACCCCGCGGGGTGCGGACGGCGGGCTCGACCTGGGTCAGGTGGAGGCGGCCGCCCGCACCCTGGCCGAGCGGCTGCGCCCGCACACCACGGTGATCCTGGAGTCGCCCGTGCATCCGGGCACGACCGAGGAATTCCTGCGCCCCCTGCTGGAGGAGGGCTCGGGGCTGCGCGCGGGCCGGGACTTCCACCTCGCTTACGCGCCGAGCCGTGTCGACCCCGGCAACCGCGACTTCACCCCGGCCAACACCCCCAAGGTCATCGGGGGCCTCACCCCCGCCTGCACGGAGTCGGCGGCCGCCTTCTACACACGGCTCACCGACAAGGTCGTACGCGCGCGTGGACCGCGCGAGGCGGAGACGGTGCAGCTCCTGGAGAGCAACTACCGGCACGTCAACATCGCGCTCGTGAACGAAATGGCCGTCCTGTGCCACGACTTGGGTGTCGATCTGTGGGACGTCATCCGCTGCGCGGAGACCAAGCCGTTCGGCTTCCAGGCCTTCCGGCCGGGCCCCGGCGTGGGCGGCCACGGCGTCCCGCAGGACCTGACGGGCCACGCGGGACGCACGCTGCGCATGGTGGAGCTGGCCCAGCAGGTCAACAGCCGGATGCCCCGGTACGTCGTCCAGCGCGCCGCGACCCTCCTGAACGAGCACGGGAAGTCGGCCCGCGGCGCGCGCGTGCTGCTGCTCGGCGTCACCTACAAGGCCGATCTCGCCGACCAGCAGGGCACACCCGCCCATGAGATCGCGATGCGGCTGATGGAACTGGGTGCATCCGTCAGCTACCACGACCCCCTCGTGTCGACCTGGAGCGTCCTGGACCGGCCGGTCCCGCGCGCGGACTCCCTCTACGAGGCCGCGGCCGACGCCGACCTCACGATCCTGCTCCAGCAGCACCGGACGTACGACCTCCAGGGCCTGACGGTGAAGGCGCAGCTGCTCCTGGACACGCGGGGGGCCACGCCGACGGGGGCCGCGCACCGGCTCTGAAGGGGAAAACCGCGGTGGCGTTGTCGGTGGGGCCTGTTAATCTCCACCACGTTCGCCGCACACGCGTGCGTGCGCCTTTCCGCTTTACCATCCAGTTTTCCAACCGGCATGTCCGGTCGGCCTTTCGTGTCCCGTGGGGGGATTCCTGTCATGAGCCAGTCAGCTACGCCGCCTCAGCCGCAGCCCCAGCCCGGCCCGGCCGACGGCAACCCGTTCGCCCAGCAGCCGGGCGCCGTACCGCCGCCCCCGGCGCCGCCCGCGCCGCGCAAGGACAACATCGCGCTCGGCCTGGCCGCGGCCTTCGGCGCCGCCGTGGTCGCCGCCGCGATCTACGGCGTCGTCATCGGTCTCACCAAGCACGAGATCGGCTGGGCGGCGGTCGGCGTCGGCTTCGTCATCGGAGTGGCGGCCGGCAGGCTCGGCGGCCGCAACCCCGCCCTGGCCGTCGTCAGCCCCATCCTCGCGCTGGGCTCCGTCTACATCGGCCAGCTGGTCGGCGAGGCCATGATCGGCGCCGACGCCGTCGGCAGGAGCTTCAACGAGGTGTTCTTCCAGCACTTCGACGTCGTCCAGGAGGCCTGGAAGGCCGACGCCGACCCGCTGACCTTCGTGTTCTTCGCGATCGCCGCGTGGGCCGCGTTCTCGGGCGCCAGGAAGGCGGCTGCCTGAGCGGACCCGGCCAGCACGCGGAAGGGCCCGACCACTTGAGCGGTCGGGCCCTTCCGCGCGGTATTGAGCCGTACGGACCGGCGGTGGACGCAGCAGGTGGCGAACAAGGCCGCGGCTCGGTGGACGTGGTCGAAACCCATCTCACCGTGGGGCCGACGTCGACGGGGGCGGCGCATCGGTTGCACACGGGGCGCGCGGCGCGGCTCGAGCCCCGGGGTTGGTGGCGTACGGCTGGCCCCACCGGTACCGTACGGAACCAGGTGGAGCCCACCGCAGCGGGTACTGCGGCAGGCTCCTGGATGGATCACGGAGTGTCCGCCCCTAGGTAACGTGGGGGCGGCCGCTCACCATCCGACGCACAAGGTGGAGCCCACCGCAGCCGGTACTGCGGCAGGCTCCTGGATGGATCACGGAGTGTCCGCCCCTAGGTAACGTGGGGGCGGCCGCTCACCATCCGAAAATCCGCAAGCGCTTCAGAAACCTGGGGCGCCGACCCGGACGCTATCGCCCTCGGCCCCGCTCACCGGCCCGTATTCGCCCCGAAGGCAACCGCGCGCCCCCACGTCACCCCACGCGCCCCAAAGGCCGCCCGGACAGCGAAAAGGGGCCGGTCGCCTCGCAAGGTGACCGGCCCCCATCACGTCGTACGGACTACCGCTTGTGCTGCGAGTCCGCCACCGTCACCTCGACCCGCTGGAACTCCTTGAGCTCGCTGTAGCCGGTGGTGGCCATGGCGCGGCGCAGGGCGCCGAAGAAGTTCATCGAGCCGTCGGGGGTGTGGGACGGACCGGTGAGGATCTCCTCGATGGTGCCGACCGTGCCCAGGTCGACCTTCTTGCCCCGCGGCAGCTCCTCGTTGACCGCCTCCATGCCCCAGTGGTGTCCCTTGCCGGGCGCATCCGTGGCACGGGCCAGCGGGGAGCCCATCATGACGGAGTCGGCGCCGCAGGCGATCGCCTTCGGGAGGTCACCGGACCAGCCGACGCCGCCGTCCGCGATCACGTGCACATAGCGGCCGCCGGACTCGTCCATGTAGTCGCGGCGGGCCGCGGCCACATCGGCGACGGCGGTGGCCATCGGGACCTGGATGCCCAGCACATTGCGCGTGGTGTGCGCGGCGCCGCCGCCGAAGCCCACCAGGACGCCGGCCGCGCCGGTGCGCATCAGGTGCAGGGCCGCGGTGTAGGTGGCGCAGCCGCCCACGATCACCGGGACGTCGAGCTCGTAGATGAACTGCTTCAGGTTCAGCGGCTCGTGCGAGGACGAGACGTGTTCCGCCGAGACCGTCGTACCGCGGATGACGAAGATGTCGACGCCCGCGTCCACGACCGCCTTGGAGAACTGCGCCGTGCGCTGCGGGGAGAGCGCGGCCGCTGTGACCACGCCGGAGTCACGCACCTCCTTGATACGCGTGCCGATCAGCTCCTCCTTGATGGGAGCCGCGTAGATCTCCTGGAGGCGGCGGGTCGCGGCCTCGGCCGGCAGCTCGGCGATCTCGTCCAGCAGGGGCTGCGGGTCCTCGTGCCGCGTCCACAGGCCCTCGAGGTTCAGCACGCCCAGGCCGCCGAGCTCGCCGATGCGGATCGCGGTGGCCGGGGAGACGACCGAGTCCATGGGGGCGGCCAGGAAGGGCAGCTCGAAGCGGTAGGCGTCGATCTGCCAGGCGATCGAGACCTCCTTCGGGTCCCGCGTACGGCGGCTGGGGACGACGGCGATGTCGTCGAAGGCGTACGCCCGGCGGCCGCGCTTGCCGCGCCCGATCTCGATCTCAGTCACGATTGTGGCCTTTCCCTGATGCGTTTCAGCGTCTTCCAGTATCGCCGACGGGTACGGCACCGCTCCCGCGCAGGTACGACGAGGGCGGCCCCAAAAGCTCCGGGACCGCCCTCGTCGACGTCTCAGCCGTGGAAAACCCTCTCCACGCGCGCGTGAGTCACTTCCGCGTGTAGTTGGGCGCCTCGACCGTCATCTGGATGTCGTGCGGGTGGCTCTCCTTCAGACCCGCGGAGGTGATCCGGACGAACTGGCCGTTGGCCTGCAGCTCGGGCACGGTGCTGCCGCCGACGTAGAACATCGACTGGCGCAGACCGCCGACCAGCTGGTGGACGACGGAGGACAGCGGGCCGCGGTAGGGCACCTGGCCCTCGATGCCCTCGGGGATCAGCTGCTCGTCGGAGGCGACGCCCTCCTGGAAGTAGCGGTCCTTGGAGAACGACTTGCGGTCGCCACGGGACTGCATGGCGCCCAGCGAGCCCATGCCGCGGTACGACTTGAACTGCTTGCCGTTGATGAACAGCAGCTCGCCCGGCGACTCCTCGCAGCCCGCGAGCAGCGAGCCCAGCATCACCGTGTCGGCGCCCGCGACCAGGGCCTTGGCGATGTCGCCGGAGTACTGCAGACCGCCGTCGCCGATGACCGGGACACCGGCCTCCTTGGCGGCGAGGGACGCCTCGTAGATCGCGGTGACCTGCGGGACGCCGATGCCGGCGACGACACGGGTCGTGCAGATGGAGCCGGGGCCGACGCCGACCTTGATGCCGTCGGCGCCGGCGTCGACCAGGGACTGGGCGCCGTCGCGGGTGGCGACGTTGCCGCCGATGACGTCGACGCCGGAGGAGTTGGACTTGATCTTGGCGATCATGTCACCGACCAGGCGGGAGTGGCCGTGCGCGGTGTCGACGACGATGAAGTCGACGCCGACCTCGATCAGGGCCTGGGCGCGCTCGAAGGAGTCACCGGCGACACCGACGGCGGCACCGACCAGCAGCCGGCCCTCGGCGTCCTTGGCGGCATTGGGGTACTTCTCCGCCTTGACGAAGTCCTTGACCGTGATCAGGCCCTTGAGGATGCCGTCGTCGTCGACCAGCGGCAGCTTCTCGATCTTGTGCTTGCGCAGCAGCTCGATGGCCTCGGCGCCCGAGATGCCGACCTTGCCGGTGACCAGCGGCATCGGCGTCATGACGTCGCGGACCCGACGGCTGCGGTCGGACTCGAAGGCCATGTCACGGTTGGTGACGATGCCGAGGAGCTTCTTGCTGCCGTCCGTCACCGGGACACCGCTGATGCGGAACTTGGCGCACAGGGCGTCGGCCTCGGCGAGCGTGGCGTCGGGGTGCACCGTGATCGGGTCGGCCACCATGCCGGACTCGGAGCGCTTCACCAGGTCGACCTGGTTGGCCTGGTCCTCGATGGACAGGTTGCGGTGCAGTACGCCGACGCCGCCCTGGCGGGCCATCGCGATCGCCATGCGCGACTCGGTGACCTTGTCCATGGCGGCGGACAGCAGCGGGATGTTGACCCGCACGTTCTTGGAGACGTACGAGGCGGTGTCGATCTCGTCGGGTGCCATGTCCGACGGGCCCGGCAGCAGCAGCACGTCGTCGTAGGTCAGCCCGAGTGTCGCGAATTTTCCGGGCACTCCGTCGACGTTGGCAGTCATGACACCTTCCCCAAATGGCCTTGATCGGTGCGGATGTCCATGCTAACGGGAAGCGTGGCTCACTCATTCCACGGTTCTGAGTGACTTCGGGCTTCGTATGTTCGTACGGAACGGACGGCCCGCCTGTTCAAGGAAGGGGCTTACTGCACAGGGATTACTGCTCGGCAAGCGCCCGCAACCTGCTCAGTGCCCGGTGCTGGGCCACCCGTACCGCTCCGGGTGACATTCCCAACATCTGTCCCGTCTCCTCCGCGGTCAACCCCACCGCGATCCTCAGCAGCAGCAGCTCGCGCTGGTTCTCCGGAAGATTGGCCAGCAGTTTCTTGGCCCACTCGGCATCGCTGCTGAGCAGCGCGCGCTCCTCGGGACCGAGGGAGTCGTCCGGGCGCTCCGGCATCTCGTCCGAGGGAATGGCCGTGGAACCCGGGTGGCGCATCGCGGCGCGCTGCAGGTCGGCGACCTTGTGCGAGGCGATGGCGAAGACGAACGCCTCGAAGGGGCGGCCCGTGTCCCGGTAGCGGGGCAGCGCGAGCAGGACCGCGACGCAGACTTCCTGCGCGAGGTCCTCGACGAAGTGCCGGGCGTCACCGGGAAGCCGGGACAGCCGGGTGCGGCAGTAGCGCAGGGCCAAGGGGTGGACATGGGCGAGCAGGTCGTGCGTGGCCTGCTCGTCCCCGTCGACGGCGCGATGCACCAGGGCACCGATCACCCCGTGGGCCGTGCCCGCCTCGTCGTCGCGCATCGGTCCATGGTGCCTTGCGGCCGTCCGGTCCGTCGCATCGTGCCCGTGGTTGTGCACCGAAGCGTTATGAGCAGGTGCGCCGGCACTCATCCCCTGCGCCCTCCCCTTCCGCTCGAACGACTCGTCCCCGAGAGACTCCACACCTCAAGGATGCGGCATCCGCGGCGAAACGAGCAGCGGGCGCCCGGTCGGCCCCGCCCGCCACATGGCAGGCGGGGAGCCCCGGACCGTCCGCACCCCCGCTACGGTTCACTCTCCTACCGGACCAGTCCCCACCGGAAACCGAGCGCCACCGCGTGCGCACGGTCCGAGGCGCCGAGCTTCTTGAACAGGCGTCGGGCGTGGGTCTTCACCGTGTCCTCGGAGAGGAACAGCTCCCGGCCGATCTCCGCGTTGGAGCGGCCGTGACTCATGCCCTCCAGTACCTGGATCTCGCGCGCGGTGAGGGTGGGCGCGGCGCCCATCTCGGCCGAGCGCAGCCGGCGCGGGGCGAGCCGCCAGGTCGGGTCGGCGAGGGCCTGCGTCACCGTGGCCCGCAGTTCGGCGCGCGAGGCGTCCTTGTGCAGATAGCCCCGGGCGCCGGCGGCGACCGCGAGCGCCACGCCGTCGAGGTCCTCGGCGACGGTGAGCATGATGATGCGTGCGCCGGGGTCCGCGGACAGCAGCCGGCGCACGGTCTCGACGCCGCCCAGTCCGGGCATGCGTACGTCCATCAGAATCAGGTCCGAGCGGTCGGCGCCCCAGCGGCGGAGGACTTCCTCGCCGTTGGCCGCCGTCGTCACGCGCTCGACGCCGGGCACGGTCGCGACCGCGCGGCGGAGCGCCTCTCGGGCAAGCGGGGAGTCGTCGCAGACGAGGACGGATGTCATGGCCGCCCTCCGCAGCTGATGCGCGTCACCTTGTGCCTCCAGGCTGGTACGGAATCGTCACCTGTGCGGTCGACCGTCTCGGACGCCTGCCCGAGCTCTTGTGTTTTCAACCGCCTCCGCACTCTCAACGACGGTCACTCGAAAGAGTTACGGGGCTGCCTGCCATCTTCGGCACTCTACGTGAGGGGGCGGACACGGTGCAGACATGCCCGACAGACCCTCAACTTTTCATCACAACCTATGCCCCATTTAGCCCATTTTCTTCCCGTTTCACGGTGTCTGGGGCTAGATTCGCAATGAGTCATATTTTCATCTCCTTAGACCGGAGATGTACGGTCGTTGACACCGTATCCGCCCAGAACGGCTGCAAGGGGTCACGTAATGGCAGATTTCTCCCGCCTTCCCGGACCGAACGCGGACCTGTGGGACTGGCAGCTTCTGGCTGCCTGCCGTGGGGTCGACAGTTCGCTCTTCTTCCATCCGGAGGGTGAGCGCGGGGCGGCTCGGAGCGCTCGAGAGAACTCGGCGAAGGAGGTCTGCATGAGGTGCCCGGTCCGTGCGGAGTGCGCGGCGCACGCGTTGGCCGTGCGCGAACCGTACGGAGTGTGGGGCGGCCTGACCGAGGACGAGCGCGAAGAGCTCATGGGGCGGGCAAGGAACCGGCTGGTGTCGGCTTCCACGTCCAACGGGGACGCCGCCCCGCACGACTGAAGGAACGTTTTTTCAGATAACGGCACATCACCGCACGCAGGGCACGCGCACGCGTGCCCGCGTCTTCACTGCCTGCGGGCCGCCCCCGCCAGCTGCTCCAGCGTCGCCGCGACCGCCGGCACCTGGGCCAGATCGGGCAGCGTGAGGGCGACGATCTCCCGCCGCACCGCCGGCTCCAGCGCCACCGTGCGCGCACCCCTGGGGCGTACGGACTCGATCGCGAGCTGAGGCAGGACGGCGACGCCGAGACCCGCGCCCACCAGGCCGACCACCGCCGGGTAGTCGTCGGTGGCGAAGTCGATACGGGGTGTGAAGCCCGCGCTCTCGCAGACCTCCACCAGCTGGCCCCGGCAGCGCGGACAGCCCGCGATCCAGGGTTCCCCGGCGAGTTCGCCGATCGCGACGGACTCCGCGCGCGCGAGGCGATGCCGCTCGGGCACCAGGCCGACCAGCCGGTCCGTCAGCAGCGGCCGTACGACGAGGTCGTCCCACTCCTCGGCGCCCGCCGCACCCTCGTACCGGAAGGCGAGCGCCACGTCGCAGTCACCCTCGCGCAGCAGCTCCACGGACTTGGGGGGTTCCGCCTCCTCCAGGGAGACCCGGGTGCCGGGGTGCGCGGCGCGCAGGGCGGCGAGGGCGGTCGGGACGAGGGTGGAGCTGCCGCTGGGGAAGGAGACCAGCCGGACCCGGCCCGCGCGCAGGCCGGCGATCGCGGCGACCTCCTCCTCCGCGGCCGTGAGCCCGGCGAGGATCCCGGAGGCATGCCGGACGAGCGCCTCGCCCGCCTGGGTCAGGCGCATCTCGCGGCCGCTGCGGACCAGCAGCGGGGTGCCGACCGAGGCCTCCAGGGCCTTCATCTGCTGACTGACGGCGGGCTGGGTGCAACCGAGCTCGCGCCCCGCCGCCGAGAAGGAGCCGGTGACGGCGACGGCGCGCAGGACGCGGAGATGACGGGCCTCGATCACCCTCCGATCATAAGTCGCCCTTGGGTGCCGCATCCAATAGTGCGTCGACGCTTTGAGGCCGGCTCCCTTACCGTGGGGACATGAGGCTTCTCTCGGTGAACCTGGGCCACGCGCGGGCAGTTGAGTACACGGACCAGCCCGAGGGCCTCACCGGCATCGACAAGCGGCCTGTCGACGGGCCGGTGCGGGTGACGGCACCCGGTCCCAAGGGCACGGCCGGGAGCGGACTTGCCGGGGACTCGGTGTGCGACCTGCGCCATCACGGCGGCAACGACCAGGCGGTGTACGCGTTCGCGCGCGAGGACCTCGACGACTGGGAACGGGAGCTGGGACGCACGCTCGCCGACGGCGCCTTCGGCGAGAACCTCACGACCGAGGGCCTGGACGTGTCCGGCGCCCTGATCGGCGAGCGCTGGCGGATCGGCCCGGCGCTCGTGCTGGAGGTGACCTGCGGACGCATTCCCTGCCGCACCTTCCAGGCCCATCTGGGCGAACGGGGGTGGGTGAAGCGGTTCACGCAGAAGGGTGCGCCGGGTGCCTACCTCCGGGTGATCGAGCCGGGCGAGATCCGGGCGGGCGACCGGGTGGAGATCGTGCACCGGCCGGACCACGACGTGACGGTGGCGCTGCAGTTCCGTGCCGAGACCACCCGGCGGGAGCTGTTGCCGCACGTACTCGCCGCGGGTACGGCCCTGCATCCGGAGGCACTTGAGGAGGCGCGGAAGTACGTGGCGAAGTACCCCGGCAAGTACGGGCCGCGGCATCAGCCCTGAGCCGACGTCACGACACGGACTCCGTCAGTCCGGGTAACTACTCTTGGGCCATGACAACGGCTCTGATTACGGGATCGACCGCGGGGATCGGTGCCGCGTTCGCGCGGCGACTGGCAGCTGACGGGCACAACCTCGTCCTGGTGGCTCGGGACACCAAACGGCTGCGCGAACAGGCGACCGAGCTGCACGACCGGCACGGCATCGAGGCGGAGGTACTGACGGCCGACCTGGCCGAGGACGCCGGCATCGAAGCGGTCGCAGCCCGCCTCGCCGACCGCAGGAACCCCATCGACCTGCTGGTCAACAACGCGGGCTTCGGCAACAAGGGCCGCTATCTCGATGTCCCGATGGCCGACGAGCTGAGGATGCTCAAGGTGCACTGCGAGGCGGTGCTGCGGCTGACCTCGGCGGCGGCGGAGGCGATGCGCGAGCGCGGGCGCGGCGGGGTGGTGAACGTCGCGTCGGTCGCCGCGTTCGTCCCGCGGGGTACGTACGGCGCGTCCAAGGCGTGGGTCGTGCAGTTCACGCAGGGTGCGGCCAAGGACCTGGCGGGCAGCGGCGTACGGCTGATGGCGCTGTGCCCCGGCTTTGTGCGCACGGAGTTCCACGAGCGGGCCGGCATGGGCACGGACAACATCCCGGGCTGGATGTGGCTGGACGCGGACAAGCTGGTCGCGGCGGCGCTGGCCGATCTCGCGCGCGGGAAGTCGTTGTCCATCCCGGATCCGCGCTACAAGACGCTGATGGGTCTGGTGAAGGTGACACCGCGGGCGCTGCTCGGCGGGATCACCTCCAGGACGGGACGCAAGTACGGGCCGCAGTAGCGGGCGGGTGACGTCGCCGCTCCGGTGCGAAAATGGGGCGTGATGGAACCGGACCAGGGGGGCCGGAGGCGGCGTCATGACCTTCGTACAGCTCATCGAGTGCAGGACCAGCCGGCTGGACGAGATGAACCGGCTGATGGACGACTGGGTCGAGCAGACCAAGGGCAGGCGGACGGCGACGCACGCGGTGGTCGGCAAGGACCGTTCGGACGCGTCGCACATCGTCGAAGTGGTGGAGTTCCCGTCGTACGAGGATGCGATGCGGAACTCGAATCTCCCGGAGACCGACCGGATCTTCCAGGAGTTGGTCGCGCTGTGCGACGAGATGCCGACGTTCACGGATCTGGATGTCGTACGGGACGAGCGGTTGTACGTGGACACCGTGCGGCGTTTCCTCGACACACTCGCGACTCCGGACGACCTGCCGCCGCTCAACGACCTGCTCGACGAGGACATCCACAGCCACGATCCGATCAATCCGCAGGACACGATCGGGCTGGACAACGCCCGCAGCGAGTACCGGATGTGGCGGGGTGCCTTCGACTTCACCTTCACGGTCGAGGACGTCCTCGCCCAGGGCGACCGGGCCTGCGCGCGGTGGACCTGGAACGCCACGCACAAGGGCGACTTCCTGGGGATCGCGCCCACCGGCAGGCAGGTGACCATGACCGGGATGACGCTGTTCCGGTTCGGCGACAACGGCAAGATCGCCGAGACCTGGTGGCAGCACGACCAGCTGGGGCTGATGCAGGAGCTGGGCGCCCTCGACCAGTTGGAGCAGTAGGCAGCGCGAAGGCCCGGCACTCCGTCGGGAGTGCCGGGCCTTCACTCAGGAGCGTGTCACTCAGTGCGCGTGGCCGTGACCGTGGCCGTGACCGGCCTCGGCCGGCTCCTCTTCCTTCTTCTCGACGACCAGGGTCTCGGTCGTGAGGAGGAGGGAGGCGATGGAGGCGGCGTTCTCCAGCGCGGAGCGGGTGACCTTCACCGGGTCGATGACGCCGGCCTTGACCAGGTCGCCGTACTCGCCGGTGGCGGCGTTGTAGCCGTTGCCCTTCTCCAGCTCGGCGACCTTGGAGACGATGACGTAGCCCTCGAGGCCCGCGTTCTCCGCGATCCAGCGCAGCGGCTCGACTGCGGCGCGGCGGACGACCGCGACACCCGTGGCCTCGTCACCGGACTTGCCGAGGTTGTCGTCCAGGACCTTGACGGCGTGGACCAGCGCGGAGCCGCCACCGGAGACGATGCCCTCCTCGACCGCGGCGCGGGTCGCGGAGATGGCGTCCTCCAGACGGTGCTTCTTCTCCTTCAGCTCCACCTCGGTGGCGGCGCCGACCTTGATCACGCACACGCCGCCGGCCAGCTTCGCGAGGCGCTCCTGGAGCTTCTCGCGGTCCCAGTCGGAGTCGGTGTTCTCGATCTCGGCCTTGATCTGGGCGACGCGGCCGTGCACGTCCTCGGACTTGCCGGCGCCGTCGACGATCGTGGTGTCGTCCTTGGTGACGGTGACGCGGCGGGCGGAGCCGAGCACGTCGGGACCGACCTGGTCGAGCTTGAGGCCGACCTCCTCGGAGATGACGGTGGCACCCGTGAGGATGGCCATGTCCTGCAGCATCGCCTTGCGGCGGTCGCCGAAGCCGGGGGCCTTCACGGCGGTGGCGTTGAAGGTGCCGCGGATCTTGTTGACGACCAGGGTCGACAGGGCCTCGCCCTCGACGTCCTCGGCGATGATCAGCAGCGGCTTCGAGGCGTTGGCCTGGATGATCTTCTCCAGCAGCGGCAGGAGGTCCGCGATGGCGGAGATCTTGCCCTGGTGGATGAGGATGTACGGGTCGTCGAGGACGGCCTCCATGCGCTCCTGGTCCGTCACGAAGTACGGCGACAGGTAGCCCTTGTCGAAGGCCATGCCCTCGGTGAAGTCCAGCTCCAGGCCGAAGGTGTTGGACTCCTCGACGGTGATGACACCGTCCTTGCCGACCTTGTCCATCGCCTCGGCGATGAGCTCGCCGACCTGCTGGTCCTGGGCGGACAGCGCGGCGACGGCGGCGATGTCGGACTTCTCGTCGATCGGGCGGGCCGAAGCGAGGAGGTCCTCGGAGACGGCGGCGACGGCGGCGTCGATGCCCTTCTTCAGGGCGGCCGGGGACGCGCCGGCGGCGACGTTCTTCAGGCCCTCGCGGACGAGCGCCTGGGCCAGCACGGTGGCGGTGGTGGTGCCGTCACCAGCGATGTCGTTGGTCTTGGTCGCCACCTCCTTCACCAGCTGGGCGCCGAGGTTCTCGTAGGGGTCCTCGACCTCGACCTCGCGGGCGATGGTGACGCCGTCGTTGGTGATGGTGGGGGCGCCGAACTTCTTGTCGATGACGACGTTGCGGCCCTTGGGACCGATCGTCACCTTGACCGTGTCGGCAAGCTTGTTGACGCCGCGCTCAAGGGCGCGACGGGCGTCCTCGTCGAACTTCAGGATCTTCGCCATGACAGCGTGAGCCCTCTCGGAAATCTTGGATGAACGAAAACTGCGCCCCCGGCGCCCGGCTTCTTATGGGTCGCGGGGGCCAAGGGCGCAGCTCAAAGCAACGAAATGTGCTTTCGGGTGAATTACTTCTCGACGATCGCGAGCACGTCGCGAGCCGAGAGGACGAGGTACTCCTCGCCGTTGTACTTCACCTCGGTGCCGCCGTACTTGCTGTAGAGAACGACGTCGCCGACCTTGACGTCGAGCTCGACGCGCTTGCCGTCCTCGAAGCGGCCCGGGCCCACGGCCAGGACGACGCCCTCCTGGGGCTTCTCCTTGGCGGTGTCCGGAATGACCAGGCCCGAAGCCGTGGTCTGCTCGGCGTCGAGCGGCTGGACCACGATGCGGTCCTCGAGCGGCTTGATGGCAACCTTGGAGCTGGCGGTCGTCACGATCCGACCTCCCCCTTCGGAGATCTCACGGGGTTAACTGTCTGAGGTGGCGACCAGGTCGATCCGTCGTCGCGGGTGCCGGACCTGCCCGTCGCGTTGTTGGCACTCTCCAGGGGGGAGTGCCAGAGCCGAGACTATGACCGCGATTAGCACTCGGTCAAGCGGAGTGCCAATGCCCGCGGCGCGTCGGCCGTTGTTCCGCTGTTGGCGTACGTCCGAGCAGCGTGCCCGGCGTGGCGGTGACCGCTCCCGGGAGGCTGCCGCCCCCAGACCCCCGCATCGGCCTGAACGGCCTCGTCCTCAAACGCCGGACGGGCTGTAATCGGCTCGGTGACGCCGTCGCCAGCGGGTGGGTGGGCGCCGGCCGTGCGTCACAGGTAGTCCTCCAGGCGGCCGACCGTCAGGCCGCGGGACTGGGCGCGGCGCAGTAGCCGGGTCGTGCGGTCGCAGAGAGTGCGGGCGGTGGAGTCGTCCGGGGCCACGTTGACGATGTCGCCCGGGCGGAGGCGTTCGCTGCCATGGGTGTAGGTGATGCCGTCGGCCGTCATCTCAGCACGCCAGAGGACCACCGCCGAGACGCCGCAGTCGCCGGCCGCGCGCAGGGTCGTCCTGTCGTAGGTGCCGTGCGGCGGGCGGAAGAGGCGGGGGCGGTGGCCGAAGCGGGACTTGAGTTTGTCCTGCTGGCCGCAGATCTCGGCGCGCTGGCCCGCGTACGACAGCCCGCGCAGCGAGGCGTGGCCGAGGGTGTGGTTCTGGACGCCGGCGCCGGCCGACTGGAGGCGGGCGAGCCGGGCGTACCCGGGTCCGGCGGCGCGGTCGGTGAGGAACACACTGACCGGGAGCCGCAGTTCACGGACCATGTCGGCGAACCGGGCGTCCTTCTCCGTACCGTCGCCGTAGGTGAGGAAGACGACTCGGTCGCGGGTGCGGACGCGGTCCACCACCGGAGGCAGGGACCGGCCCTTCGTGCGCCGCCCCGCGGGACGTACCGGGGGCGTCGGGGCCGGGGAGAGCGGAGACCCCAGACCCCAGTGCCGGTACGCCGGCTCTCCGTCCCGACCGTGCGGCCGTACCCGCGAGGCCGCCTTCTTGCCCAGCCGTTCGATGGGGTCGACGGACTGGGCGCAGCCGCTCGCGGGAAGCAGGACGGCCGAGGCGAGCACGGCCGCCGTCAGCGCCCGGCACCGCCGCCGCCTCCTCGGCCGCTTCACAGGTAGTCCTCCAGGCGCGCCACCGCGTACCCCTCGCGGGTGACCTTGTTCAGGAACCGGCGCATGTCGTCGACCATCGTGCCGTCCCAGTCGTCACGGCCCCGGAAGTGGGTGAGCACGATGTCGCCGGGGTGCAGGCTCTCGTCGTCCTCGCGGTACTCCCAGTGGTCGACGAAGACCTCCTCGTCCCAGATCGGCGCGTACTTGATGCCACAGGCCTTGGCGGCGCGCAGGGTGTCCCCGTTGTAGTTGCCGTAGGGCGGGCGGAAGACGGTGGGGCTCCTGCCGAACCACTTCTCCATCACGTCCTGCATGCCGCAGATCTCGTTCTTCTGCTCCTCGTAGGACAGACCCGGCAGATAGGGGTGATGAAGGGTGTGGTTGTTGAGGGTGATGCCCTCGGCCTGCATCTGCCTGAAGTACCCGTAGTCGTCCTTGATCAGGTAGTTGCTGAGGAAGGCGGTGTACGGGACCTTCAGGTCGCTCATCATGCGCAGGAACGCCGGGTCCTTCTCGGCGCCGTCGTCGATGGTGAGGAAGACGACCTTCTGCTTGGTGGGGATCGTGGTGAAGACCGGCGGCAGCTTCTCCTCCTCCTGGCCGTCGACCTCGAAGCCGGCCCGAGCTGTGATCCGCGGTTTGCGGGCCGGGGGCAGCGGAGGCATCAAGGGGACCTGGTCCAGGCCCCAGTGCCGCGCGGCGGCCGCGAGGGCGGCGCGGTCGGCCTTCAGACGGGCGGCGTAGGAGTCCAGGGCGCGTGTGGGGGGCGCCTGGAGCCTCTGCTGGCCCGGAGCGGGACGTACACCGGCGTCCGGGCCCGACCCCGAACAGCCGGAGACACCGGCGACGACGGCGAGCGCGGCGACGCCCGCACGGAGACCTGCCCTCTTCAGGGCCCTATTTTTGTCATTTTGTACGACTGCTCGCATGGTGCCGGATCCTCGCAGGCCCCGGCCCCGAACCGGGGCAGGCACCGCCGCCGGAAGCGCACCATCCACCGACTGGCCCACAATGACCCCGTGAACGACCTCCTCCCCTTCCGCTCCCTGCTCACCACCGAGGGCCGTGCCCTCCTCGACGAGGTCCGCGGCACGGCCCCCGCCGATGAACTCGCCGTCGCCACCCGGCTGCGCCGCGAGCACCCGGCGGACCTGGTGTCGGCGGCCCTCGGCCAGGCCCGGCTGCGGCAGCGGGCGGCGGCGAAGTTCGGGGCCGAGGACGCCGAGCGGATGTTCTTCACGCCCAACGGGGTCGAGCAGTCCACGCGGACGAGCGTGGCGGCGTACCGGGCGGGACGCCTCCGCGGCCTGGGGGTGACCTCCGTCGCCGACCTGTGCTGCGGCATCGGCGGCGACGCGCTCGCCCTCGCGCGCGCCGGGATCCGGGTGCTCGCCGTGGACCGGGATCCACTGACGGTGGAGGTCGCGCGGGCGAACGCCGAGGTGCTGGGGCTGGGTGCGCTGATCGAGGTGCGCGAGGCGGACGTCACGGAGGTGGACACGTCCTCGTACGACGCCGTCTTCGTCGACCCGGCGCGGCGGGGCGGCAGACCAGGAGGGGCCGCGCGAAGCGCGTCGTTGAGGGGTGGTGGCCGGGCGACGGGCGGGAGGATCTTCGATCCGGAGGCATACTCCCCGCCACTGTCCTGGGCGGTGGGCGCGGCCTCGGCGGCCCGGGTCGCCGCGCTGAAGATCGCCCCCGGCATCCCCCACGAGACGGTCCCGGCCGGCGCCGAGGCCGAGTGGATCTCCGACGGCGGCGACGTGAAGGAGGCGGTGCTGTGGTTCGGGGCCGGGATCCGGCCGGGCGCCGTGCGGGCCACGCTGCTGCCGGGGCCGCGCTCGCTGCTCGGGCGGGGGCTGCCCGATCCCCGAGTGCGGCCCGTGGGGCGGTACTTGTACGAACCCGACGGTGCCGTCATCCGTGCGCATCTGGTCTCCGAGGTGGCCGAGTCGGTCGGCGGCGGGCTCGTCGACGAGACCATCGCGTACGTCACGGCGGACGAACTGCGGCCGACGGCGTACGCGTCCGCCTACGAGATCACCGATCAACTCCACTTCAGCGTGAAGAAGTTGAAGGCGCTGCTGCGGGAGCGGGAGGTCGGCACGCTGACCGTCAAGAAGCGCGGGTCGGCCGTGGAGCCCGAGGAGTTGCGGCGGAAGGTGAAGCCCCAGGGGCCCAACTCGGCGACCGTGTTCCTCACACGCGTCGCGGGCGCCCCGACGATGCTGATCGGGGCGCCCGCGAACGGCTGAGTGCCTACTGCTCGGCCGTGGTCCGCAGCGATCGAGTGGTCGTGTTGACCGGGAGCTCCACGGGACCGGTGAAGTCGTGCCCGACGACGTTGACGCGTCCGGTCGACTGGTTGACGTAGGCCATGCGGCTGCCGTCGGGCGACCAGGCGGGTTTCATCGCGTTCTTGGCCCGGACCACGGGTGCGGTGCCGTCCTCGTACAGCTGCGAGACGGCGCCGTCCAGGTCGCCGGTGAGGATGCCGTTGTCCGCCGTCCAGGTGGTGCCGGCGGACGCGGCCGGGGCCAGCACGGCCGCCGCGCCGGCGGCGAGGGCCGTGACGGCGGAGAGCGCGACGAGTCTGCGGCGCGCGGAAGATCTGTCGGATGGAACCTTGCTGATCAGGAAGGGAATGGAGGGGCAGCAGTTACCTGTGTGACGTTCATGGCTGCCCGCCGAGCTCCCGTACCCGCGCGGCCAGCAGCTCCCGCTCCCGCGCGTTGCGGGTGAGCCCGGCGGCCCGCGCGAGCTCGGCACTCGCCTCCGCCGTACGCCCGAGGCGGGCCAGCAGATCGCCGCGGACACTGGGCAGCAGGTGGTAGTCGCGCAGAGCGGGTTCGGCGGCGAGGCCGTCGACGATCTCCAGGGCCGGGCCCGGGCCCTCGGCCATGGAGACGGCGACCGCGCGGTTGAGTTCGACGACCGGGGACGGGGCGCGGACGGCGAGCAGGCCGTACAGGGTCGCGATGGCCGTCCAGTCGGTCTCCTCGTAGGAGAACGCGTGCGCATGGCAGGCGGCGATCGCGGCCTGGAGGACGTACGGGCCGGGAGCGCCCGTGGACGCGGCGTCCGCGCGGTTGAGGGCCTTGATACTGCGGGCGATGAGCATGCGGTTCCAGCGGCGGCGGTTCTGGTCCTTGAGGAGGACCGGTGCGCCGTCGGGGCCGGTGCGGGCGGCGGCGCGGGACGCCTGGAACTCCAGGAGCGAGGTCAGGGCGTGGACCTCCGGTTCCTTCGGCATGAGGGAGGACAGGACACGGGCCAGGCGCAGGGCGTCCTCGCACAGGGCGGGCCGCAGCCAGTCGTCTCCGGCCGTCGCGGCGTACCCCTCGTTGAAGATCAGATAGATGACGTCCAGGACCGAACCCAGACGGGCCTCGCGGTCGGGGCCGTACGGCACCTCGAAGGCGACGTTCTTCGTCGCGAGCGTGCGCTTCGCGCGCACGATGCGCTGGGCGACGGTCGGCTCGGGGACGAGGAAGGCGCGGGCGATCTCGGGTGTCGTCAGGCCGCCCAGCAGGCGCAGGGTGAGGGCGATACGAGCCTCGGCGGACAGCACCGGGTGGCAGGTGGTGAAGACCAGACGGAGCAGGTCGTCGTCGATGTCCTGCGGGTCGGCGGGCTCGTGCGGCGGGGCCGTGGTCTCCAGGTCGCGGCCGATCTCCGCGAGCTTGCGGGCGTAGCGCTCCCGGCGGCGGACCAGGTCCACGGCGCGGTGCCGGGCGGTGGTCATGAGCCAGGCGCCGGGGTTGTCCGGCACGCCCTCCCCGGGCCACCGCTCCAGGGCGGCGACCAGAGCGTCCTGGGCGAGCTCCTCCGCGATGCCGACGTCCCGGACGATGCGGGTGACGCCGGCGATGACGCGCGGGTACTCCAGCCGGAAGACGGTCTCGATCGCCCGGGAGGCGGAGGGCTGCTCCGGAGGCTGCTCGGTGGGCTGCTGTTCCACAGCCCACCATGCAACACCGCCGACGGCCGTACGCCAAGAAATCTCAGCCCTCGGCGATCTCACGGACCTCGCAGGTCACCGTCCAGTGCTCCTCGTGCACCTTCAGGAACCGCTTGGTCCACTCCAGCGCCTCGGCCTTGTCCTTGCACTGCATGATCGCGTAGCCGCCGATGACCTCCTTGGACTCGGTGAACGGCCCGTCGGTGACGGAGAGCTCGCCGCCCTCCCAGCGCACGCGGGTGCCCTCGGCGGACGGGGTCAGCCCAGCGGTGTCGAGCATCACCCCGGCCTTGGTGATCTCCTCGATCAGCTCGCCCATCCGCTGCATCAGCTCCGGGCTGGGGCCGTCGGCGGGGGCGCCGGCCTCGTCGATCCGCACGAGCGACAGATAGCGGGGCATGGTGACTCCTTCGGTCCAAGGGGCGGGGCCTCTCCCCGCCTCTCACCCATGCGTCGAACGGGAGACACCCGAATCGACATGCGCCCCAAAATTCTCCGAAGATTTTTTCCACGGCCCGGCTTCATCGCGTTTCCGCAGGTCGTAGGCGGGGGCGAGCCGGGCGTCTCCGCTTCAGCGCAGCGACTCCCACAGCTCGGTCGCCGCCGGTTCCTTCGCGACCACGCGGTTGGGGTCGGACGGCGCTGTGACCACCGGCATCATCACCGTTCTCACGTGGTCCGCGGACAGACCCTTCAGGCTCTGGCCGAGGCGCATCAGTTCCGTCAGGGAGTCGAGGCCGGTGTCCGTGGTCAGGCCGGCGGTCACCGCGTCGGCGACCCGGTACAGCCTGGCGGGGTCGGTGAGCAGGTCGGTGTCCGCCATCTGCTCCAACATGGCCCTCACCAGCTTCTGCTGGAGGCCGATCCGGCCGAGGTCGCTGCCGTCGCCTATGCCGTGCCGGGTGCGGGCGAGGGCCAGGGCCCGCTTTCCGTTCAGGTGATGGGTGCCCGCCTCGAGATGCAGATGGCTCTTGTCGTCGTCGATGTCCTCGTCGGTGGTGACGGTGACGCCGCCCAGGGCGTTCACCAGCTTCGCGAAGCCCGAGAAGTCGATCTCGATGTAGTGGTCCATGCGGACGTTCGTTATCGACTCGACGGTCTTGACCGCGCACACCGGTCCGCCCACCGAATAGGCGCTGTTGAACATGGCGTTGTAGGCCTCCGCCGTGGAGCCCCCGGAGGACAGCGGGCACGACGGGCGGGTGACCAGCGTGTCGCGCGGGATGCTGACGACGGTGGCCTCGGTACGGCCCGCGTCGATGTGCACGACCATCGCCGTGTCGGAGCGGGCGCCCGAGCTGTTGCCGCCGCCGAGCTCCTTGTTCGCCTTGCCGCTGCGCGAGTCGGAGCCCAGGACCAGGATGTTCACGGCACCGGTGGGGAGCGGGGCCGTGGCCGCCGAGGCAGCCGCGGACGGGGTGACCACCGCTCTCGCCGGGCGGTCGTCACCGAGCGCGCTGTTGATGTCGACGCTCTTGATGTTGTTGTTGAGGTGCCAGTAGGCCCAGCCCCCGGTGGCGATGCCGAGCACCAGTACACCCGCCAGGGTGAAACCGGCGGCCTTCAGCACCCTCGATCGCCGCCCCAACCGCCTGCGCTCGTCGCCGTTCTCGTCGTGTACGGTCACGGCAAGAACGTAAGTCCGAAATTATTAGGAGACTGTTAGGTTCTGGTGGCGAGAGGCCGTTTTCTTCGGAGAATCTCACGCTTCTCAGCGCCCGTTCAGTCCAGGCTCGGTCCGGGCTCGGCTCAGCCGGGCGTCACCGTGGGTACCGGATTGCTGCCGCTCCACGACGCGTTGAACCCGAGCATCACCGAACCGCGGTCCGGGGCCGATCCGTTGTACGAGGCGTTCACGCACGAGACCGCCGCGCCGCACTGGATGCAGATGGCGTTCCGGGTAGCGGGCTAGCCCTCCCCCACCGACTCGAACCGCCACCGGTGCACCGGTCGCGAGACCAAGTCGGCCGGGGGCTCGGGGAGTTCGGGCAGGTCGGCGTCGAGCGGGGCGTCCCACCATGTGATGACCAGGACCCGGTCCTGGGGGCCGCGGAAGGTCTCACGGCGGAGTGGGGAGGCGGGGAGTTCCCGGGCCCGGGCCCAGGTCAAGAGGTCCTCGCCGCGGTCCTGCGTCGCCCTCGCCTCCCACATCAGCGCGACGTTCACGAGTAGAGGTTCTCCTTGCTGACCTCGTGCACATGGTCGTGGTCGTGGGAGGTGCCCGGCACATGCGGGTCCGTCACCGGCAGCGAGGAGTCCGCGGACAGGTCCCAGCTGGACGCCGCGCGCCCGCGTGCCACCATCTCCGCGCCCAGGGCGGCCACCATCGCGCCGTTGTCCGTGCACAGCTTGGGGCGCGGCACGCGCAGCCGGATGCCCGCGGCCTCGCAGCGCTCCTGGGCCAGGGCCCGCAGCCGGGAGTTGGCGGCCACACCGCCGCCGATCATGAGGTGGTCCACGCCCTCGTCCTTGCAGGCGCGCACCGCCTTGCGGGTGAGGACGTCGACGACCGCCTCCTGGAAGGACGCCGCCACATCGCGCACCGGGACCTCCTCGCCCGCCGCCCGCCTGGCCTCGATCCAGCGGGCCACGGCCGTCTTCAGGCCCGAGAAGGAGAAGTCGTACGCAGGGTCGCGCGGGCCCGTCAGACCGCGCGGGAAGGTGATCGCCTCCGGGTCGCCCTCGCGCGCGTAGCGGTCGATGACCGGGCCGCCCGGGAAGCCCAGGTTCAGCACGCGGGCGATCTTGTCGAAGGCCTCGCCGGCCGCGTCGTCGATGGTGGAGCCCATCGGGCGGACGTCGGAGGTGATGTCCGTGGACAGCAGCAGCGAGGAGTGGCCGCCGCTCACCAGCAGCGCCATCGTGGGCTCGGGCAGCGCGCCGTGCTCCAGCTGGTCCACGCAGATGTGGGAGGCGAGGTGGTTCACGCCGTAGAGGGGCTTGCCGAGGGCGTAGGCGTAGGCCTTCGCCGCCGACACACCGACCAGCAGCGCGCCCGCGAGACCCGGGCCGGCGGTCACGGCGATGCCGTCCAGGTCCTTCGCGCTGATCCCCGCGTCCTTCAGCGCCCGGTCGACGGTCGGGACCATCGCCTCCAGGTGCGCTCTGGACGCCACCTCCGGCACCACCCCGCCGAAGCGGGCGTGCTCGTCGACGCTGGAGGCGACGGCGTCCGCCAGCAGGGTGGTGCCGCGGACGATGCCGACGCCGGTCTCGTCGCAGGAGGTCTCGATCCCCAGGACCAGAGGTTCGTCAGTCATTGATCTCGGTTCCTTGTACGGAGCTCGAACCCGTGGCGGAGCCGCCGTCGGGTGCTGTGGTCAGTCGCATGACCAGGGCGTCGACGTTCCCCGGCTGGTAGTAGCCACGCCGGAAGCCGATGGGCTCGAAGCCGTGGCGCTCGTAGAGCTTCTGCGCCCGGACGTTGTCGACGCGGCACTCGAGCATCACCTCGGCGCACTCGAAGGCGGTCGCCGCGCGCATCAGCTCGGTCAGCAGCAGCCCGCCGAGACCGGTGCCCTGGTGGTCACGGGCCACGGCGATGGTCTGGATGTCACCGAGGTCGCCCTGGGCAGCCAGGCCCGCATAGCCGACGATCCGGCTTCCCTCGACGGCGACGACGTACCGCCGGCTGGCCTCCGGGCCCCGGGCGTGCGCCAGCTCGGACCAGAACATGCCGCGCGACCACGCGTCCTCGGGGAAGAGGTCCTTCTCCAGCTCGAGGACGGAATCGATGTCCCACCAGCGCATCTCGCGCAGTCGGGAGGTTACGGGCTCGGTCACTTGGGGGTGACCACCTTGTAGTTCTTGGGGACCTGGGCGTCGGGCCGGCGCAGATACAGCGGCCGGGCCTGAGGCAGTTCCTCGCCCGCGGCCAGCTTCTCGGCGGCCAGCGAGGCGAGTGCCGCGGCGGAGACATGCTCGGGCTCGTGGACGTTCGGGAAGGTGTCGGGGTAGAGCAGCGCACCCGCGCCGACGGCGGGCAGTCCCGCCACCCGGTCGGCGATGTCGGCGGGGCGGTCGACCGACGGATTGGTGAGCCGGGTGCGCGAGTCGGCGTACTCGGCCCAGTAGACCTCCTTGCGCCGGGCGTCGGTCGCCACGACGAAGGGGCCCTTTTCGATGTCGGAGGCGTACGCGAGGCCGTCGAGCGTGCACACACCGTGCACGGGGACGCCGAGCGCGAGCCCGAAGGTGTCGGCGGTCATCAGGCCGACGCGCAGTCCGGTGTAGGGGCCGGGTCCGATGCCGACGACGATCCCGGTGAGGGCGTCCAGCTTGAGCCCGGCCTCGGCGAGCACACGGTCGACGGCCGGCAGGAGCAGCTCGCCGTGCCGTCGCGCGTCCACCTGACTGGACGAGGCGATGACGGCCTCACCGTCGTGCAGGGCGACGGTGACGGCGGGGGTGGCGGTATCCAGAGCGAGCAAGAGCACGCGAACAGCCTACGGCTCCCGCGCCGCTCGCACGGCCGCCCCGGTGACACGGTCACCGGCTGCTACCGTCTGCACGAAGTACGACATATGACACGAGGCAGAGGTGGGCGCACGTGGCAGGGACCAGCTCGGGAATCGTGGCCGGGCTCACCGCCGCGGCCGTCGGAACGGTCGGATTCCTCGCCTACCAGGCAGCGGCCACTGTCCCGGCCGGTCTCGGCGGCAAGCCCTCGACGAGCGCCTCGCCCGCCGTGGCCGCCACCAAGGCGCCCCGGGACACCAAGCACCCCACCGCCCTGCCCGGCGGGTCGGGCACGGGTGAACGTGTCGTGTACTCGGTGGACGACGACCGGGTGTGGCTGGTCGGCGAGAACGGCACGGTGCGGCACACCTTCAAGGTGACCCCGGGCAGCGTCGACCCGCTCCCGGGCTCGTACGCGGTGACGTCACGCTCGCGTGAGGTCACCGGTACCGACGGCGTCCCCGTCGAGCACGTCGTGCGCTTCACCAGCGTGGGCGATGTGGTCATCGGCTTCAGCGCCGCGGTGGACGGCACCGCCGCGGATCCCGACACGACCGTGAAGACGGGCGGCATCCGGGAGAGGCGCACGGACGGGAACGAGATGTGGAAGTTCGCGACGATCGGGGTACGGGTCGTCGTGATCCGTTAGCCGTACGATCCACCGCGGCAGCAGTACGGCCCTCGGCCGCCGTACGGCGTCAAGCGGCCGCGGGCTCTTCCCGCGCCGGCTTCGGCGCGCGCGGCTCGGGCTCGCGCGGCGGCTTGGAGACCGCGTCCGCAGCCGCGCACGAGGCCAGCAGATCGCGCATGGACACCCCGGCGACCGGATGAGGCGGGGGCTGCACCCTGGGCTGAGAAGCGGACACGGACGCCTCCTGACGAGCGGGGGCGGGCGTAGTTAGGCACACCTAACTACGGACTGGATACCATGTGACCACGCCCGGGACGTGCGGCGCAATATCTTGCCGACGGCTTGTCGGAATCTCTGCGGGCCGCTCAGGCCGACAGCACTCCGAGGTCGACGTCGGCCCACCGCCCGCCGAGCCCGGTGAGCGTCACATGCCGAACCTCGTCGGTGGTGTCGCCGACCGCCCGGTGGATCACCACCTGCAGCCGGTCGTCGGTCAGCTCCTCGACCTTGCCCTCGCCCCACTCCACGACGATCACCGAATCGGGCAGCGAGACGTCGAGGTCCAGGTCCTCCATCTCGTCCAGGCCGCCCGCCAGCCGGTACGCGTCGACGTGGACGAGCGGCGGTCCGTCGCCCAGGGACGGGTGCACCCGGGCGATCACGAAGGTCGGGGAGGTGACCGCGCCCCGCACACCGAGCCCCTCGCCGAGCCCACGGGTGAGCGTCGTCTTGCCCGCGCCGAGCTCCCCGCTGAGCATCACGAGGTCGCCCGAGCGCAGCAGCTTGGCCAGGCGACGGCCCAACTCCCGCATCTGCTCGGGAGCGTTGATGATCAGCTCGGTCTCAGCCGGGTCGTGCGGCGCTGCTGGTGCTGCTTCCATAGCCACTTACGGTAGCCCCTGCGGGCACGGCACCCGCGCGGGTGAGCAGGTCGGCGAGCCGGTCGGTGACCACTTCCGGGTGTTCGAGCATGACCAGATGCCCGGCGTCCGGGACGAGGACGAGTTCTGCGTCGGGCAGCAGATCGGCGATGACCTCGCTGTGCTCGCTGGGCGTGACGAGATCCTGGACCCCGGCCAGCACCAGGACCGGCATGTCCGCGAACCGGGCCAGGGCCTCGGTCTTGTCGTGGTCGTTGAAGGCCGGGTAGAACTCGGCGACCACGTCGATCGGCGTGGACTCGATCATGCGCTCGGCGAACCGCTCGATCGCCGGGTCGATGTCCCGGGACGCGAACGAGTACCGCTTGATGACCCCGGCGAACAGGTCGGCCGTGGCCCGGCGCCCCTTCTCCACCAGCGCCGCCTGTGTGCCGAGCGCCTTCAGCACTCCGGGCAGCACCCGGCGCACCGCGTTCACACCGGCGAGCGGCAGCCCGAAGTTGACCTCGCCGAGCCGCCCGGACGACGTGCCGACCAGGGCGGTGGCCACGACCCGGTCGCGGATGAGCTCCGGGTACTGGGCGGCCAGGGCCATCACCGTCATGCCGCCCATGGAGTGCCCGACCAGCACGATCGGCCCGTCGGGCACGGCCGCGTCGATGACGGCCTTGAGGTCGCGGCCGAGCTGGTCGATGGTGACCGGCGCCTCGTCCCGGCTCTGGGCCGCACCCCGCGCGGACCGCCCGTGGCTGCGCTGGTCCCAGTGCACGGTCCGTACGACGCCGCGCAGCGCCGCCCGCTGGAAGTGCCAGGAGTCCTGGCTGAGGCAGTAGCCGTGGCTGAAGACCACCGTGACCGGGGCGGGCGCCTTGCGGCCGAAGAGCCGGCGGCGCCGGGGCGCCGGTCCGCCCTCCGGCTCGACGTCGTCGACCTCGTAGTACAGCTCGGTGCCGTCGTCCGCGATCGCCTTGCCCGGTGTGCCCCGCAGCGCGCCGTACGGCCCCGCCGAGTCCAGTGCCAGCCGGGCCTTCCTGCGCATCCCGCGGCCCACGGTCATCCGCTCGATCGCGACACCGGCGGCCGCGCCCGCGGCGAGCACACCTATCGCGGTACCGGCGATGCCGGTCGCCCTGCGCCAGCTCCCGGCCGCCCCCGTGGCGGAGGCGACGGCCGCCGCAGCGGCGTCCGCGACGGCCTCCGCACTGCTCTCGCTCACGTACCGCTCCTCTTCGCCGTACTGCAGTTCGCTGGGTGGGTGATGCGGGTGTAGCTCTTATCCGGTGCGCACCGGTACCGGCCCCCCGTGCGGGTTACCCGTCCTGCCCGTCTTGTTCCCCGTTCACATAGACGCGAGGAACGCGCGTTCCGATCCGCGTGACGATTTCGTACGCGATCGTGCCCGAGGCCTGTGCCCAGTCCTCGGCGGTGGGTTCGCCGCGGTCGCCGGGCCCGAACAGGACCGCCTCGGAGCCGGCCTCGGGCTGGTCCCCGCCGAGATCGACCACGAACTGGTCCATCGCGACCCGGCCCGCGACCGTGCGCCACTTGCCGGCGACCAGGACCGGGCCGGTCCCGGAGGCATGCCGGGGGATGCCGTCCGCGTAACCGACGGGCACCAGACCGAGGGTGGTCTCGCCCGAGGTGATGTAGTGATGCCCGTAACTGACGCCGTGACCCCCCGGAACGTGCTTCACCAGCGCCAGCGACGCCGACAGCGTCATCACCGGGCGCAGACCGAAGTCGGCCGGGGTGCCGATCTCGGGGCTGGGCGAGACGCCGTACAGGGCGATCCCGGCGCGCACGAGGTCGAAGTGGGTCTCGGGAAGGGTGAGCGTGGCCGGGGAGTTGGCGATGTGCCGCACCTCGGGGCGGACGCCCCGCTCCTCGGCGTACGCCACCATCTCCCGGAACAGGGTGAGCTGGGCGTCGATGGACGGATGACCCGGCTCGTCCGCGCAGGCGAAGTGGGACCACAGCCCGGTGATCCGGACGAGTCCCTCCCGCTCGGCGCTCAGGGCCGCGCCGACGAGTTCGGCCCAGTCCGCGCCGGGCTGGCAGCCGTTGCGCCCCAGACCGGTGTCGGCCTTGAGCTGCACGCGCGCGGGCGCACCGGCGGCGCGGGCCGCCTCCGTGACCTCCCGCAGGGCCCACATGCCGCTGAGGGACACGTCCACGTCCGCCTCGATGGCCTCACGCCAGGGCCCGCCCGGGGTCCACAGCCAGCACATGACGCGCACGTGCGGCGGCAGCCCGGCGTCGGCGCGCAGCGCGAGCGCCTCCTCGGGCGTGGCCGTGCCGACCCAGGTGGCCCCCGCCTCGACGGCCGCGCGGGCACAGCGCACCGCCCCGTGGCCGTACGCGTCGGACTTCACCACGGCCATCAGGGCCGCGCCCGGCGCGAGGGCGCGCAGGGTCCGCACGTTGGCCCGCAGGGCGGCCAGGTCGATCTCGGCGCGGGCGCGCAGGGGCGCGGTCGGCGCAGGTGCTGTCTTACTCATCGCGCCCCCAGTGTCTCAGAGGCCTGTGACGGCCCCGGCTCGCAGGCCCTACGTGCCCGGCCGACGGCCCCACACGTACACCCGGTCGCCCTTCTTCAGCACGTCCCACAGCTTGCGCGCGTCGGGCAGGGTGAGATTGACGCAGCCCCAGGAGCCGACGGTGGTGTAGATGCTGCCGTAGACGGCGTGGAAGGCCTGTCCGCCACTGAAGAACTGGGCATAGGGCATGGGCTGGTTGTAGAGCGTCGACCAGTGGTTCTTGTGCTTCCAGTAGACCGTGTGCCATCCGCTCCTGGTCCGGTACCCGGCCCGCCCGCTGCGCATCGGCACCGGTCCGAAGACCACTTTGCGGCCCTTCTGCACCCAGGTCAGCTGCCGGCTGAGGTCGACGCAGGCGACACGGTACGTACGTACAGGGCATTTCTTGGCCGAATTTGGGTTCTTCCGCGCCGAAATGAGCATCATCCGGGACCAGGTGACGGGTCCCGCGAAGCCGCTCGCGGGCTTGATCTTGTACTTCTTCTGAAAGGCCCGGATGGCCTTGCAGTCCGCCGCGGACTGCTTGCCGTCCACCTTGCGCTTCAGCCACCGCTCGACCTGGCGCTGGTAGGGACCTGCCTGCTTGCTGCAGCTCACCCGGGCGACGGCGTCGGCCAGCGGGACGTACTCGATGAGGTCGTACGTCCCCTTCGCCGCGTCCCGCGGCTCGGCGGAGTCCTCCTTCTTGGTGGGCCGGTACACCTTCGGCGGCAGCATCTGGTCGGGCGTGTCGATCTGCCAGGGCTGCGACGGCCCCGGCGCCACACCGGGCACCAGCCCGGTCTCCGGACCGCCCGCCGCCGGGGACCCGGAGGGGACGGCCGTGGCGGTGCCGGCGACGGGGAGTGCGGTCGCCGCCGCGAGCAGCACGGCCATGCCCCGGTGTTTGACGCGCCTGCCGAGCTCGATTCGTCTGCAGATCATGCGATCAGACAAACGTGTCGCCGCTCCTGATCCGGGGAGCCGCGCGGTCAGGTCACCCGACGGGTGGACCCGCTTCAGTCCGGCACGTCCCTCCAGACCTCTCAGTCCCGCACGTCCCGCCAAGCCTCCGGGATCGCCTCCGCCACGTCATGCGCCCCCGCCGGAGCCCCGTCCGCCGCGTACCGGCCGGCCAGTCCGTGCAGATACGCCGCCGCGCTCCCCGCGTCCAGGGCCGAGAGCCCGGCCGCGAGCAGCGAGCCCGTCAGTCCGGACAGCACATCCCCGCTCCCGGCCGTGGCGAGCCAGGACGTCCCGGTCGCGTTCACCCGTACGGCGCCGCCGCCCGCGTCCGCCACGGCGGTGGTCGACCCCTTCAGCAGCACGGTCGCGCCGTACCGCGAGGCCAACTCCCGCACCGCCGCAAGCCGGCCCGCCTCGACCTCCGCACGCGAGACGCCGAGCAGCGCCGCGGCCTCCCCCGCGTGCGGTGTCATCAGCGTCGGCGCCGTACGTCCGCGCACCGCGCCACGGTCCGCCAGCCGCAGCCCGTCCGCGTCGACCAGCACGGGCACGTCTTCCCCCAGTACCTCCGCCACGGTCACCGCGTCGTCCCCGGCACCCGGCCCCACGACCCAGGCCTGCACCCGCCCCGCCTTGTGGGGTCCGCGGTCGGAGACCAGCGTCTCGGGGAAGCGGGCGATCACCGCGTCGCCGGCCGGACCGACGTACCGTACGGCCCCCGCCCCGCCCCGCAGCGCCCCGGCGACGGCGAGCACGGCCGCCCCCGGATACCGCGCGGACCCCGCGGCGACCCCGACGACACCCCGCCGGTACTTGTCGCTCTCCGCCGCGGGCACCGGCAGCATCCGGGCAAGGTCCGCGTGCTGCAACGCCTCCAACTCGGGCTCGGCGGACAGCTCGAGACCGATGTCGACGAGCCGCACGGACCCGGCGTACTCCCGCGCGGGGTCGATGAGCAGCCCCGGCTTGTGCGTCCCGAAGGTCACCGTCAGATCGGCCCGGACGGCGGCTCCCCGCACTTCCCCGGTGTCCGCCTCGACGCCGCTGGGCAGATCGACGGCGACGACGGCGGCCCGGGACCGCTCGGCCGCGACGGCCAGCGCGGCCGCCTCCGGCCGCAACCCGCCCTTGCCACCGATCCCGACGATCCCGTCGACAACAAGATCGGCCCGCTCGATGAGCCCCTCGGCGGCATCGGCCCGGACGGCCCTACCGCCGACCCGGCGCAGCGCAGCGAGCCCGCCACTGTGCACCCGGTCGGGAACGAGCAGTACGGCCGTCACCCCGGCCCCGCGCCGGGCGAGCCGGGCCCCGGCGTACAGCGCGTCACCGCCGTTGTCGCCGCTGCCGACCAGCAGGACGACCCGGGTGCCGTACACCCGCCCGAGCAGGTCCGCGCAGGCGGCGGCCAGTCCGGCGGCGGCGCGTTGCATGAGGGCGCCCTCGGGGAGCCGGGCCATCAGCTCCCGCTCGGCAGCCCTGACCGTCTCGACGCTGTAAGCGGTACGCATGCCGTGAGTCTCCCTCGGTTGTGCGGCAGGACCGGTACTGGCCCTACACCCCTACCCCAAGCGCTACCCCTCCGCGACCACCACCGCCGACGCCACCCCGGCGTCATGGCTCAGCGAGACGTGCCAGGACTGCACCCCGAGCTCCGCCGCACGCGCCGCCACCGTCCCCTTCACCCGCAGCCGTGGCTGCCCACTGTCCTCGACGTACACCTCGGCGTCGACCCAGTGCAGCCCCGGCGGGGCCCCGAGGGCCTTGGCAAGCGCCTCCTTCGCCGCGAACCGCGCCGCGAGCGAGGCGATGCCACGCCGCTCACCGCTGGGCAGATACAACTCGCTCTCCACGAAGAGCCGATCGGCCAGCCCGGGCGTACGGTCCAGCGACGCCCGGAACCGGTCGATCTCGGCCACGTCGATACCAACCCCGATGATGCTCATCCGGGCACTCTACGATCCGCCAGGCGACCGCGGGCTCGGCTCCCCTGTGACCGGATCGGCCTGGTGCGCAGGCAGCTGCTGATCGGCCAACGCTCAGGCCTGCGCAGGGCTGGTCCCCGGAACGTCGGGGTCCTCGGCGAACAGATCCTCGGCCCGCTCGACCGTGCGGGAACTTCATGGAAGCCCTGAAAAACCCCGGCTACTCCACCGTCACCGACTTCGCCAGGTTCCGAGGCTGATCCACCTCGTTCCCCCGGGCGGTAGCCAACTCGCACGCGAAGACCTGCAACGGCACCGTCGCCACCAGCGGCTGGAGCAGCGTCGGCGTAGCCGGAATCCGGATCAAGTGATCCGCGTACGGGACCACCGCCTCGTCGCCCTCCTCCGCGATCACGATCGTGCGCGCGCCCCGGGCACGGATCTCCTGGATGTTGGAGACGATCTTGTCGTGGAGGACGGACCGGCCGCGCGGTGAGGGGACGACGACCACCACCGGGAGGTCCTCCTCGATCAGCGCGATCGGCCCGTGCTTCAGCTCACCCGCGGCGAAGCCCTCGGCGTGCATATAGGCGAGTTCCTTGAGCTTGAGGGCACCTTCCAGAGCCACCGGGTAGCCCACGTGCCGCCCAAGGAAGAGCACCGTGTTCTTGGTGGCGAGCGTGCGGGCCAGCGCGCGTACCGGCTCCATGGTCTCCAGGACCCGCTCGACCTCGCACGAGATCTTCGACAGGTCCCGGATCACGACGCCGATCTCGTCGCCCCACTTGGTGCCCCGCACCTGGCCGAGGTACAGCGCGACCAGGTAGCAGGCCACCAGCTGGGTCAGGAACGCCTTGGTCGAGGCGACCGCGACCTCCGGCCCGGCGTGCGTGTACAGGACCGCGTCCGACTCTCGCGGGATCGTCGAGCCGTTGGTGTTGCAGATCGCCAGCACCTTGGAGCCCTGTTCGCGGGCGTGCCTCAGGGCCATCAGGGTGTCCATGGTCTCGCCGGACTGCGAGATGGCGATGACCAGGCTGCGTGAGTCGAGGATCGGGTCCCGGTAACGGAACTCGCTGGCCAGTTCCACCTCGCACGGGATGCGCGTCCAGTGCTCGATGGCGTACTTGGCGATCAACCCCGCGTGGAAGGCCGTGCCGCACGCGACGATGACGACCTTGTCCACCTCGCGCAGCTCGGCGGCGCTGATGCGGACCTCGTCCAGGGTCAGCGAGCCGGCCGCGTCGATGCGGCCAAGGAGCGTATCGGCGACCGCCTTGGGCTGCTCGGCGATCTCCTTGAGCATGAAGTAGTCATAACCCCCCTTTTCCGCTGCCGACGCGTCCCAGTCGATGTGATAGGAGCGCACCTCCGCCGGACGGCCGTCGAAGCCGGTCACCGTCACGCCGTCCCGGCGCAGCTCCACCACCTGGTCCTGGCCCAGCTCGACCGCCGACCGCGTGTGGTCGATGAAGGCGGCGACGTCCGAGGCGAGAAAGGCCTCGCCCTCGCCGACGCCCACCACGAGCGGTGAGTTCCGCCGCGCGCCCACGACCACGTCCGGCGCATCGGCATGCGCCGCGACCAGCGTGAACGCACCCTCCAGCCGCCGGCACACCAGCCGCATCGCCTCCGCGAGGTCGGAGGTCACGGAGAACTCCTCGGCGAGCAGATGGGCGACCACCTCGGTGTCCGTCTCGGAGGCCAGCTCATGCCCGCGCTCCGCCAGCTCGGCCCGCAGCAGCGCGAAATTCTCGATGATCCCGTTGTGCACGACCGCGACCCGGCCCGCGTTGTCCAAGTGCGGGTGGGCGTTCGCGTCGGTCGGACCGCCGTGCGTGGCCCAACGGGTGTGCCCGATACCAGTCGTACCGCTCGGCAGCGGCCGCTCGACCAGCTCCTTCTCCAGATTGACCAGCTTCCCCGCCTTCTTCGCGGTGGCAAGACCGCCGTCCGCCAGCACGGCGACGCCCCCCGAGTCGTACCCCCTGTATTCGAGCCGTTTCAGCCCGGCCATCACGACATCGAGCGCCGACTGCGACCCCACGTATCCCACAATTCCGCACATGTGCCGCAGCCTATGGGCCGACGCCGGTGTGAAAGTAGCCGCCGCGTACCCGAAATCGGAAATTCCCACCGTCGTACGACCCCTTCCGGCGAGTGGGCGCACTCGCTCACCGGGAATGGAAATTCAGCCATCTTTGCTCTCGAGCGGTCGACGAGTTCAACCGGTCCAAGGCCGTGCAACTGGGCCAGGATGTCCAGCAGCTTCTGCGCTCCCCGCTCCCGGCCAGCACGAGTGTCCGTGGATGCCCGATGGAGTCCGGACCGGGCGTGACCGACCCCACCCACCATCCCGTTCAAACTCCGTTAACAATGGACTGTGATCTCTCCGATCTCCTCGATGCCCCGGAGCGCCCACCGGTCCCGGCCGGAGGTGACTCCCTACGTCGACCTCACCCGTGCCGAGTGGAGCGCGCTGCGCGACAAGACGCCGCTGCCGCTCACCGCTGAAGAGGTCGAGAAGCTGCGTGGCCTCGGCGATGTCATCGACCTCGACGAGGTGCGGGACATCTATCTCCCGCTGTCCCGGCTGCTCAATCTCTACGTCGGTGCCACCGACGGACTCAGAGGGGCGCTGAACACGTTCCTCGGCGAGCAGGGGTCCCAGTCGGGCACCCCCTTCGTCATAGGAGTCGCCGGCTCGGTGGCGGTCGGGAAGTCCACCGTGGCCCGTCTGCTCCAGGCCCTCCTCTCCCGCTGGCCCGAGCACCCGCGCGTGGAGCTGGTGACGACGGACGGCTTCCTGCTGCCCACCAGGGAGCTGGAGGCCCGCGGCCTGATGTCCCGGAAAGGGTTCCCCGAGTCGTACGACCGGCGCGCGCTGACCCGCTTCGTCGCCGACATCAAGGCCGGCAAGGACGAGGTGACGGCCCCCGTCTACTCCCACCTGATCTACGACATCGTCCCGGACAAGAAGCTCACCGTCCGCCGCCCCGACATCCTCATCGTCGAGGGGCTGAACGTCCTCCAGCCCGCCCTGCCCGGCAAGGACGGCCGCACCCGGGTCGGTCTCGCGGACTACTTCGACTTCAGCGTGTACGTCGACGCGAGCGCCGAGGACATCGAGCGCTGGTATCTCAACCGGTTCAAGAAGCTGCGCCAGACGGCCTTCCAGAAGCCGGACTCGTACTTCCGCAAGTACACGCAGGTGTCCGAGGAGGAGGCCCTCGACTACGCCCGTACGCAGTGGCGGATGATCAACAAGCCGAACCTGGTGGAGAACATCGCCCCCACCCGCGGCCGCGCCACCCTGGTCGTCCGCAAGGGCCAGGACCACAAGGTGCAGCGACTGCGGCTGCGCAAGCTGTAGCCGACCCGGCTTCAGCCGGTCCAGGGGCGCGGGGAACTGCGCGACCGGCCGCGGACACCCTGCGGTCGGCCCGCGGACGGCAGAACCCAGCCCCTTTGCCCGGTACGGCCGGCTATCCCAGCGCCGACTTCACGGCGTCGGCCAGACGGCCGGCGACCGACTGCGCCTGTTCGATGTCGGCGGCCTCCACCATCACGCGCACCAGCGGCTCGGTGCCCGACGGACGCAGCAGCACCCGCCCGGTGGCGCCGAGTTCGTGCTCGGCCTCGGCGATCGCCGCCGCCAGGTCGGCGGAGGTGCCGACGCGCGCCTTGTCGACGTCCGGGACGTTGATGAGCACCTGGGGCAGCCGCTCCATGACCGACGCGAGGTCCCGCAGCGTACGACCGGTCTGCGCGACCCGCGCCGCCAGCAGCAGGCCGGTCAGCGTGCCGTCGCCGGTGGTGGCGTGATCGAGGATGATGACGTGACCCGACTGTTCGCCGCCGAGGGCGAAGTCGTGCTCCTTCATCTCCTCCAGGACGTAGCGGTCGCCGACGGCGGTCTGCACGAGGTGGATGCCCTCGCGCTCCATGGCCAGCTTGAAGCCCAGATTCGACATCACGGTCGCGACGACGGTGTCGGAGCGCAGTGCGGAACGCTCCCGCATCGCCAGCGCGAGCACGGCCAGGATCTGGTCGCCGTCCACCTCTTCGCCGGTGTGGTCCACGGCGAGGCACCGGTCGGCGTCGCCGTCGTGCGCAATGCCGAGGTCGGCGCCGTGCTCGACGACGGCGGCCTTCAGCTTGTCCAGGTGGGTGGAGCCGCAGCCGGCGTTGATGTTGAGGCCGTCCGGCTCGGCACCGATGGTGACGACCTCGGCACCGGCCCGCGCGAAGGCCTCGGGCGAGACACCGGCGGCCGCGCCGTGCGCCTCGTCGAGGACGATCTTCAGCCCGTCGAGACGGTTGGGGAGTACGCCGAGGAGGTGGGCGACGTACTGCTCGAAGCCCTCGTCGTACGAGCGCACCCGCCCGACGCCCGCGCCGGTGGGCCGCTCCCAGGGCTCACCGTGCCGGTGGGACTCGTAGACGGCCTCGATCTTGTCCTCCAGCTCGTCGGCGAGCTTGTGGCCACCGCGGGCGAAGAACTTGATGCCGTTGTCGGGCATGGCGTTGTGGCTCGCGGAGAGCATCACACCGAGGTCCGCGCCGAGCGCGCCGGTGAGGTACGCCACCGCGGGCGTCGGGAGCACACCGACGCGCAGCACGTCCACGCCCGCGCTCGCCAGGCCCGCGACCATGGCGGCTTCCAGGAACTCCCCGGACGCGCGCGGGTCCCGTCCGACCACCGCCTTCGGCCTGTGGCCCTCGAAGGTGCCCGCCTCGGCCAGCACGTGCGCCGCCGCGACGGACAGGCCGAGCGCCATCTCGGCCGTCAGGTCCGCGTTGGCGACGCCGCGCACGCCGTCCGTGCCGAAGAGTCGTCCCACTTGTCCTCCTGAGGAAGCGTCAGTTTCGGAAGCCGTAGGCAGTCGATGGTTCGATGCCGTCTCGGTGCGGCTCCGCATCCCAGGCATTCCATGCCTGAACATCCGGTCACACAAGCCTTTGAGCGTCTTGTGCCATTAGACCCAAGTCTGTGTGATAAACGAACGCCCCGGCGGCACTGTGGCGTGCCGCCGGGGCGTTCGGAGTACGAGCAGGCAGCGAAGATTAGCGCTTGCTGTACTGCGGGGCCTTGCGTGCCTTCTTCAGACCGGCCTTCTTGCGCTCGACCGCACGGTCGTCGCGCTTGAGGAAGCCGGCCTTCTTGAGCGGGCCGCGGTTGTTGTCGACGTCGGCCTCGTTCAGCGCACGGGCGACACCGAGACGGAGCGCACCGGCCTGGCCGGAGACACCGCCACCCGCGATGCGGGCGATGATGTCGTAGCGACCCTCGAGCTCGAGCACCTTGAAGGGCTCGTTGACTTCCTGCTGGTGCACCTTGTTCGGGAAGTAGTCCTCGAGGGTGCGACCGTTGATCTTCCACTTGCCGGTGCCCGGGACGATCCGGACGCGGGCAATGGCGTTCTTGCGACGACCCAGGCCGGCGGCCGGCTGGGGCTCACCGAAACGCGAGGCGAGGGACTCGGAGGTGTACTCACCCTCCACCGGAACCTCGGACTCGGTGGTGTAGCTGTCGATGTCAAGCTCTTCGAGCGGCTGCTCGGCAGTGGTCTCGGCCACGATTCTCCTCAGATTCTCTTCGGTCTTAGGGGGTGGCCGGACTTACTGCGCGACCTGGGTGATCTCGAACGGCACCGGCTGCTGGGCAGCGTGCGGGTGCTGGTCGCCCGAGTAGACCTTCAGCTTGGAGAGCATCTGACGGCCCAGGGAGTTCTTGGGGAGCATGCCCTTGACGGCCTTCTCGACGGCCTTCTCGGGGTTCTTGTCCAGCAGCTCGTCGTAGCGGACGGAGCGCAGACCACCCGGGTAGCCCGAGTGGCGGTACGCCATCTTCTGGGTCCGCTTGTTGCCGGACAGGTGCACCTTGTCGGCGTTGATGATGATGACGAAGTCACCAGCGTCGACGTGGGGGGCGTAGATCGGCTTGTGCTTGCCCCGGAGGAGGGTCGCTGCGGTGGTGGCGAGACGGCCCAGGACGACGTCCTGAGCGTCAATGACGTGCCACTGGCGCGTCACATCGCCGGGCTTGGGGCTGTACGTACGCACGGTTCGTAGCCTTCGCTTCTTCAGTGAATGGTCCTGACAAGGTCACCGAAGACGATCACGACAGCCCTGACCGCACTGCGGTGACGCAAACCGCGTGCTGGTCGCTGGTCATCGGCCCGGTGGACCGGTGTAAGGGCCCGTCCCGTGAGAATGAGCAAGCCAATACACAACGAAGAGGCAGAATACCTGGGGCGCGGCACCCCGGTCAAAACGGGTCCGCTGCCGCCGGGCTCCGCCGACTCGAACAACCAGTGCAGGCCGGATTCCGGGCACCCCCGACGTGTGGCCCGCGGCGGGACTCGGGTGGTTTGGGCCACACCGAGGCCCGGCAAATCATGGCATTACGGACATTCGGCTGGCCCATTCCTCCCACTCGACCTCGGGCACGGGTCCGGGGTCGGCGTTGCTCTTCTCCCGCGAATTTTCGCGCCACCCTCGGCTGCCACTCCGTGTGACGCGATCGCGACCGGACGTCCCATCTGCCGCCCGGTCTGCCCCGAGGCGCCCGCTTCCCGCTCCCCCGCCGGCCGGAATCGGCCCCGCTCAGGCGCCTGGGTGAGATGTCTCGCCCTGCACTGAAAGGTCCACTATCGCCTCTCGTAGAGGCGCACCTGCACCCCCGGTCCCCCGTCTAAGATGCGCCCCATGAGTTATGGGCAGGGGGGACCCCAGTCCCAGTGGGATCCCTGGAAACCGCAGTCTCAGCAGCGCTGGAACAGCGGCGCCGACCAGACCCCGGACTGGGCCGCGCTCGCCGAGGCCTCGGAGACGCGGAACAAGCGGCGCAGAGTGCTGTTCATCGGCGGCGGCGCGATAGCCACCGTGGCGATCGGCGCGGCCGTCGCCATGGCCGTGGTGTCGGCGAACGGCGACAACAACGCCTCGGGCCGGCCGACCAACCTGCCCGCGAGCGCCTCCATACCCAGCGACTCGTCGGCCCCGGCACCGTCCTTCGCACCCACGAGCGCCCCGCCGCCGCTGGACCCGAAGGACTTCATATCCAGCGCGAAGAAGGACACGGCACCGCTCAGCGCCGAGACCCTCTTCCCGGGCACCCAGCTGACCATGGGCGAGACGGTCTACAAGAAGGGCGCCACGGCCGACACGAAGAACTGCGCCTCGGCCGCGCAGGGCACCCTCCCCAAGGTCCTCAGCGGCAACGGCTGCACCCGCCTGCTGCGCGTCAGCTACACCAAGGACGGAGTCGCGGTGACCGTCGGCGTCGCCGTCTTCGACACCGAGGCCGAGGCCGCCAAGGCCAAGGGCCAGGCCGACAAGCAGAGCATCGTGAAGTCGCTCGCCGGCAAGGGCATCAAGTCCTTCTGCGACTCGGCGATCTGCCGCTCCACGACCAACGCCTACGGCCGCTATGCCTACTTCACGATCGCCGGCTTCACCAGCGGCAAGGACGTGACGACCAAGGACACGAAGGTCTTCAGCACCGGCGACGACCTGGCCGAGTTCACCTTCCGGCAGATCCGCCGACGCGGTGAGGCCCAGGCCTCGGCCGCCGCCAACGGATAGCGCCGACCGTCCCTGCTACTTCTTCTTCAGCCGCAGCCGGATCGGCACCACCGCCGACTCCAGCTGCGTCCGCAGGGTCATCTTCGAGACGCCCTCGGTCCGCTCCGCGAAGCGGATCGGGATCTCGACGGCGCCGTGTCCGGCCCGTACGGCCTTGTACTTGAGCTCGACCTGGAAGCTGTAGCCCGCGCTGTCCAGCGAGGACAGGTCCACGTCCCGCAGGGTCCTAGCCGACCACAGGTTGAAGCCCGCCGTGATGTCGTGGATGCGCGTGCCCAGCACGGCGCGCGCGTACGCGTTGGCGAAACGGGACAGCAGGACCCGGTGCGCTCCCCAATCCTCGTCGAGTGAGCCGCCCTCGACATAGCGGCTGCCCACGGCCAGGCCCGCCCCGGACGTCACCGCCGCCTCGAGCATCCGCGGCACCGCCTCCACGGGATGGCTGCCGTCGGCGTCCATCTGGACGACGTACCCGGCACCCTCCTCCAGCGCGGCGCTCATGCCGGCCGTGTACGCCCTCCCCAGTCCGTCCTTCTCGGTCCGGTGCAGCACGCTCATCCGGTGCCGGCCGTCGGCGTTGTACTTCTCCGCCAGTTCCTCGGCGATCCGGCCCGTGCCGTCCGGGCTGGAGTCGTCGACGATCTTCAGATGGAGGGCCTCCAGCGGCAGCCCCAGCACCGCCTCGGCCATCCGCGGCAGGTTCGCCGCCTCGTTGTACGTCGGCATCACCACGGTGACCCGAGCGTCCCGGTACGACTCGTCCATTTCTTATCCCTCCCCATTCGGCGCGGGTCTACCCAGCGCCGAGAACCGCCAGCCCGCCGCGGTCCAGCGGTCCGCGTCGAGCCCTCCCCTGCCGTCCACGATCCGCGGGCGGCGCACCAGCGACCGGGCCCGCTCCGGGTCGATCGCCCGGAACTGCGCCCACTCGGTCAGATGCAGGACCAGGTCGGCCCCGCCCAGCGCCTCCTCGGCCGACACCGCGTACCCGAGCAGCGGGAACGCCTTGCGGGCGTTGTCCATCGCCGCCGGGTCGTACACCGTGACGTCGGCCCCGTCGAGTCTGAGCCGGGCCGCCACGTTCAGTGCGGGCGAGTCGCGGATGTCGTCCGAGTCGGGCTTGAAGGCCGCGCCCAGGACCGCGATGCGGGCGCCCAGCACGTCTCCCCCGCACAGCTCGCGCGCCAGCTCCACCGCACGGTCCCGGCGCCGCATGTTGATCGCGTCGACCTCGCGCAGAAAGGCCAGGGAGACGCCGAGCTCGTCGGCGCGGTGGGCGAAGGCGCGGATGTCCTTGGGCAGGCAGCCGCCGCCGAAGCCGATACCGGAGCGCAGGAAACGGCGGCCGATCCGGTCGTCGTGGCCGAGCGCCTCGGAGAGCTTCGTGACGTCGCCGCCCGCGGCCTCGCAGACCTCCGCCATCGCGTTGATGAAGGAGATCTTCGTCGCGAGGAAGGCGTTCGCGGCCGTCTTCACCAGCTCGGCCGTCGGGAAGTCGGCGGTCACGGCCGGGGTACCGGCGGCGAGGACGGGTTGGTACACCGCGCGCAGAATCGTTTCGGCACGGGCCGACCCCACGCCGAACACCAGCCGGTCCGGGCGCAGCGTGTCCTCGATCGCGAAGCCCTCCCGCAGGAACTCCGGATTCCACGCGACCTCGGCGTCGTACGCCGCCGCCAGCCGCCCCGCCGTCCCCACCGGCACCGTCGACTTGCCGACCAGCAGGGCGTCCGGCGCCGTATGCTCCGCGATCGCCGCGAAGGCCGCGTCCACGTAGGTCAGGTCCGCGCCCTCGGAGTCCTTGAGCTGGGGGGTGCCGACGCAGACGAAGTGCACCTCGCCGAAGGCGCCGGCCTCCTCGTAGGAAGTGGTGAAGCGGAGTCGGCCGCTCGCCGTGTGCTTCGCGATCAGCTCGGGCAGCCCCGGCTCGTGGAAGGGCACCCGCCCCGCCCGCAGCGCGGCGACCTTGTCGGGGTCGACGTCGACGCCGAGCACCTCGTGGCCGAGTTCCGCCATGCAGGCGGCGTGGGTGGCACCGAGGTAGCCGGTGCCGATGACAGTGAGCCGCATGCCGCGCGGCCTCCTTACTGCGTGTCCTTGGTTCTTTGCGCTCGTGTGCCGCTGCCGCTACGTGCGGTCCAGCACCCGCACCACGACGTGGTTCAGCCTGACCGTGCGCACGGCCTCGAAGTCCTTCTCCAGCACGGCCGCCGTCTTCTCGTCCATGCCGGTGAGCAGCGGGCGCCCGTCGCTGATCGTGGAGATCAGCCAGAGCCGGTCGACACCCTTGAGGCAGCGGGCCGGGCGCTTGCACTCGCTGGCGCCGTACGAGCCGTTCTGCTGCGGGGTCCACTCCATGAGCACGTCCCTGGGCGCCTTGCGGTCCCGCATTTCGTACGCCATGGCCCGGCGCTCCGACATTCCGCCGTTGAAGACCATCCCGTCGCCGGGCTTCTCCCCCGCCGCGACGACCTTCGCCGCGGCCCGGTAGTCCGGCTCCATCGGCAGGTCCTTCTTCGCGTCCCCGATCCCCGGCCAGGCGACGAAGGCGTACGCCGCCGCGACCGCGGTCACCAGCGCTCCGCCGAACACGTGCGCTCCCGCACCCCTGCGGGCCTGTGGGTCGAGCCGCCCGGCGAGCCGGGTGACGGCCGCCGCCACCAGCAGCGTCCACGCCGGGATGGTGAAGAGGAGATAGCGCGGCAGGAAGAGGTGGAGCTGGTCGGCGGTCAGGAAGGTGAGGACCGGCGGCAGTACCGCCCAGGCGCCGAGCAGCAGGGCGTACCGGCGGGCCAGCAGCAGCCCGAACACGCCGGCGCCCATGACCGCGCCGCCCGTGATCCACGACCCGAACAGGGTCTCCGGGAAGTCGAGCAGGTCCTGAGTCGTGGTGGTGTTCCAGGCGATCTGGCCGCTCTGCCCGGTGCCCTGCGCCACCATCGGGAAGGTGATCGACACGCCGAGCAGCGCGGCACCCGCGAAGGCGTAGTGCGCGATGCGGTCGCCGCGCCGCCTGGCCAGGATCACCAGCCCCAGGTGCCCGGCGAGCACCGACATCGCGACCAGATGGCCGAAGCCGGTGGCCGCGATCGCCAGCGCGTACAGCGTCCAGCCCTTGAGGCTCGGCCGGTCCAGCACACGCAGCAGAAGCAGCGTGGCCAGCAGGGCGAAGAGCGTCGCGAAGGCGTACGGCCGGGTCTCCTGCCCGTATCGCGTGATCGCCGGGACCACCGCGAACAGCAGTCCGGCGAGCAGCCCGGTGCGCACCGCGAACATCCGCCGCCCGAGGAGCCCGACCAGACCGGCCGAGACCCCCATCGCCAGCGCCTGCGGCAGCCGCAGCGCGGCCGGGGAGTCGCCGGCCACCGCGATCCACAGGTGCATGGACGCGTAGTACGGCGTGAAGACGACGTCGATGTTGTCGATCAGCCGGCCCAGGTAGTGCCAGGACAGCGTGGAGGCCCACCAGGTGGCGTGCTCGTCGCGCCACAGCTGGCGCTGCCCGAGACCGGGCAGCACACAGGCCAGCGCGACCAGTGTGGGAAGCGCGAAGACGAGCAGCGCGGAGCCCTTGCCGCCGGAACGGCGTCTGCGCGCCCGGTGGCCGCCGGTCTCCGGGGCAGCCGGCGCGGTCCGTGTGTCCGTCGTCATCGCTTCACCCAGATCCGGTACGGCGCCTGACCGGCGTCCTCGCCGGACGGCCGGAGCACGGCCAGCAGCCGGTAGTGCTCGGCCCCGCGCAGCTGCCCGGGCACGGCGGCGGCCCGCAGCACGATCGCGTCGTACGAGCCCTTCTTCACGGCGGCCGCGAGGGCCGTGCCCCGCGGTGCCGGGTGCCACTGGCCGGGCTCGGTCTGTGCGCGGAGGTAGTACGCGGAGATCTCCGGGTCGTCGGTCAGATAGCTGCCCTTGGCGTCGGCCACTTGGCGCAGGGCGCCGATCATCCCGGCCGAGTCCGGCGGCCGGTACAGGTCGCGCGTCTGCGCCATGCCGACGACCAGCGCGGCAACGTAGATCATGATGCCGATCTGCGGGTACCGGAAGTGGGCGCCCATCATCCGCGAGACACCCAGGCCCGCCATCGGCACCGCGAAGAGCAGGCCGAAGCCGAGGTGGATGTGGAGCGAGCTGCCGTTGCCGAGCCAGGCCTGGTAGAGCGGGGCGAGCAGGGCGGTGGCGCACATCGTCAGGCCCAGGGCCGACCTGCGGACCGTGCCCGGGGCCTCGCCCTCGGCCCACGGCATCTCGCCCATGCGGGCCCGCCGGGCGTAACCGACGGCGCCGATCACGGCGACCAGCAGGACGAGCCCGCCCCACTCGGCGCTGTCCGTCAGCAGGCCCGCCACGCCCTGTGTGCCGTGTGCGTTCCAGCCCCGCGGCATGCCGTGCAGGGTCACGCCCGCGAAGCACAGGGCTCCGGTGGCCACCGCGAACAGGGCGCCGCGCGCGAGCGCACCGGCGCCGCGGAAGCGGTAGGCGGTCAGTACGGCGAGCACGGTCAGCGTCGGCAGATACAGCGCGGCCGAGTACGCGGCGAACGGCGCCAGCGCGGCGAAGGGAGCCGCGAGCAGCACGGCCGCCGGGCCGGCCTGCCGGGTCTTGGCCAGCAGCCACAGGGCGGCCGCGAGCAGGAACAGCGACAGGGAGTGCAGGGAGGCGTAGCGGCCGGTGAAGGCTGTCGACTCCAGTACGGAGTACATGGCGGCGGCCGCGAGACCGGCGCGCGGGTTGAACAGCAGCCGGGTCGCGCCGAACACCAGGGCCGTCGCCCCCAGGGCCCAGACCAGGCTCAGCGCCCGGGCCCCGGCGAGACCGGTGCCGGCCAGCACGCCCGACACGGGCCCGTCGGACAGCAGGAACTTCGCCTCCTGCGCGAAGGCGCTCCCGTCGAGCCGGTAGGACAGCCCGGCCTGCACCAGCAGGATCAGCAGCAGCGCGCCACGGCTGATCCACGCCGAGCGGCTGTTGTCCACCGACCAGGCCGACACCGGGACCTCCGGCAGCACATAGCCGGGCTCGGGCTCGGGCTCCGGCTCTGGGTCGAGGACGGTGTAGTGCGGGACGTAGTAGTCGGCGTCCGGTTCCTCGGGGTCGGCGGCGTAGGAGACGCGGGGGTCGTACGTCTGCTGCTGACCGCCGCCGTAGTAGTGCTCGTCGTAGTACGGCTGGGCGCCGTAGTACGGCGGGTACTGCTGCCTGCCCTGCCCATAGGGGGGCGTGCTCATGAGCGCGGCACCTCGAATCCGAAGGCGTCGTCCGCGATGAGGCGCTTGAACTCGGCCAGGGCGAGCGGGCTGCTCTGGATGCGCCAGTCGGCCCGCTTGGGGATGTTGAACCACAGGAAGCCGATGACGTCGTCGTCCTGCGCGACGCCCTGGAGCAGTCCGCGCACATCGGCGCGCCGCCGCTCCCCCGGCTCCGCCGAGGTCTCGCTGATCAGCACCGGCTTGTCGGTGAACGCGGCCACCTGGCGCCGGGTCGGCCCGTAGAGGGTGTCGAAGGTGTGGGCGCCGGTCGTGGTCCAGTAGCCGACGATGCCGACCCAGTCGACGTAGGCGTCACCGGGCCAGTACGGCTTCAGCTTCACGGACGGCACCGGGTTGACGACGTTGGGACTCCACACCCAGATCACGTTGGTGGCGCCGACGTCCTGGAAGAGGTCGTGGATGTGCCGCCAGGCCTTCACGAAGGTCACGGCCGTGGTGTCCTTGGTCCCCCACGGGTACCAGTGACCGTTCATCTCGTGCCCGAAGCTGATCGCGACGGGGACGTTCGTCTCGCGGACGCTCTGCGCGTACTTCTTGATGTACGTGTCCTGAGACCCGTCGGCGATCTTGTCGAGCCCGGGGAACGGCTCCCAGGACACATACAGCAGCCCGCCGTCGTCGAACACGTTCTGGGCGCCGTGGGCGTTGAAGCCGTCGCCCCAGGAGGAGTAGGAGCCGACCATGTTCGGCTGCTTGCCGACAGTCCTCGCGAAGGCGTCCACGGGCTTCGTCGAGCTGGGCGCGCCGTCGACCGCGACCCCGAAGTACTCCTTCTTCGGGTGCAGCAGCGGCTTCACGTCGTACGGCAGCCGCTGCGCGGCCGTCGCGGAGGCGGACGGCTCACGGGCGGCGTCGGCGGCCGGGTCGCCGGAGCCCCCGAGCAGGCCGCAGCCGGAGGCTGCCGTGGCGGTCAGCAGGGCCACGGCGAGGGGGCGGAGAAATCTTCGGATCATGCTGCGTCACCTGCGAGGGCACGGTGTTCCTTGGGCTGGATCAGCGCGCGGGCCACGACCAGCGCATAGAACAGCCCGGAGGACAGGACGAGGGCGAAGTCCGGCGGGAAGCCGGTGAACAGCCGGTACACGGCGGCGCCGACCCAGACCGCGGCGGTGCCGCCGCCCCAGATCCACAGCCCCAGCCAGAAGCGCCGGGTCTTGTTCTTCTTGGCGCCCTTGGAGCCGGTCGGCTGCCAGCCCATCCGCTGCTTGCGCAGGATGTCCCAGATGGCGAAGACGTGCGCCCAGCCGTACATCATCCGCGCCGACCAGGCCTCCAGCCGGTACGGCGCCTTGTGCCACATCGGGAAGATCACGGTGGTGTAGAGGATGCTGGGCAGCACCCACACCAGATGCTTGACCTGGAGCATCTCGGGGCTGGTCAGCAGCAGCACGATGGGCACGAGCGGCGCGATGAAGGTGAACAGCGCCGTGTGGATGTAGTAGAAGAAGCCGGACATGTAGCAGAGACGGCTGGAGAAACGTATCTGCGCGTCCCAGAACTTCTTGCTGCCGAGCAGCGACATGGAGCCCGAGCACCAGCGGTACTGCTGGTTGAAGAAGGCACCGGCGGTGTCCGGGCACACGCCCGTCGACAGCGCGACCGGCACGTACTTCAGGTCCCAGCCGAGCCCGCGCAGATCGAACCCGGTGTGCACGTCCTCGGAGTGCTCGATGAGGGTCGTACCGCCGTTGGTCTCCAGGGCCGCCCGCCGGTAGATGGCACAGGAGCCCACGCAGATCGCCCCCTCGCTGTTCTGCCGGGAGACCTGCACGGACCGGTAGAAGAGCTCCTGGACCGCGCCCGCGCCCCGCTCGATCCAGTTCTGCGAGTCGAGGACCCGGAAGTACTGCGGGGACTGCACGATGCCGATGCGCTCGTCCGTCTCCATGTACGGCAGCAGCTCCTCCAGGAGGTCGGAGCGCGGCGTGAAGTCGGCGTCGAGGATGAGGATGTACTTGCCGTCGGACTGGTCGAACCCGAAGTGCAGGTTGCCGGCCTTCTTGAACCAGCCGCGGTTCTCCCGGACCCCGTAGCGGAAGCCGAAGTCGCGGGCCATCGCCTCCAGCTCGGGGCTGGCACCGTCGTCGAGCACGAAGGGCACACACGTCCCCGGGTACCGGTCGGCCAGCTGCCGCACATGGCTCCAGGTGTTGTGCAGCACCTCGATCGGCTCCCCGCACACCGGCAGGAAGACATCGACGCTCGGATAGACCGCGGGCCGCCAGCCGCGCACCAGCCGCTGGTGGTGGTCGAAGTCGAAGTCCCTGGTGAAGCCGTTGACGCGCAGCGAGATCAGGTAGTAGACGACCGTGAAGAACAACGGCGGCGCAAAGATCCAGGTGAGCGGCGAGGCCTGGGCGAGCGCGATCTGGCTGACGGTCAGACAGCCGAAGCTGACGATCGACGCCAGCGTCAGCACCCACAGCCGCCGCTTCACGTACGAGTACTTCTCCGCATGCGTGGGAGGCGCGGGCAGCAGCCCGAGCGGTGCCCGCTCGGCACCGCCACGCCGTCCTCCGTGCCGTGCGGCCCGGCGCCCCCCAGCGCCGGCCGCCTCGGCCATGCGGGCAGAGTCAATGGATGACATTCCTACCCTCCGGGCCCGAGAACCCGTGTTACCCCCACCAAAAACGACCCCGAATCGAACACGGGGCCGCACCGGGCAAGACTAACCGAACTGTAAGAACGACGTAAGAGGCGACAAGGGACTTACGCCAGGTAAGTCCTGACATGACCGTTATATTCTTGTGAAATACAGGCAACTAACAGGTTTCGCAGCCGCCCGCCACGCTCAGTGTCCGCTTGTTCCGCGCCTCCTTGTTCCGCGCGGCCAGCAGTTCGTCGGCGGGATAGCCGACCTCTTCCAGGGTCAGCCCGTGCGGCCGTACGACATGCACCGCCGAGTCCCGGACCCCCGCCGCGAGCACCTTCCCCGGCCAGTCGGGCGCCCGGTGCCCGTCCCCCACGAACAGCAGCGCCCCGATCAGCGAGCGCACCATGTTGTGGCAGAAGGCGTCGGCCCGGACGGTGGCGGTGATGATCCCGTCGCCCCCGCGCACCAGGCTCAGCTCCTGGAGCGTACGGATCGTGGTCGCGCCCTCGCGCTTCTTGCAGTAGGCGGCGAAGTCGTGCTCCCCGAGGAGCCGCCGGGCGGCCTCGTTCATGGCGCCCACGTCGAGCGGCCAGTCGTGCCACAGGACATGGTTGCGCAGCAGCGGGTCGACACCGCCGGGGTTGTCGGTGACCCGGTACGCATAACGCCGCCAGACCGCCGAGAAACGGGCGTTGAAACCGCTGGGCGCCTCCCTGAGGGCCCACACCCGTACGTCCTTGGGCAGCCGCCCGGCGAGCCGCTTGAGCAGCTTCTCGTGGTGCTCACGCCAGACCTGTTCGGGCAGATCGACATGCGCGACCTGACCCCGGGCGTGCACCCCGGCGTCGGTCCGCCCGGCGACGGTCAGCTCGTACGTCGTGCCCCCCGAGCGGGTCACCGTGCGCAGGGCGTCCTCGATCTCCCCCTGCACGGTCCGCCTGCCGCCGGCCTGCTTGGCCCAGCCGTGGAAGTCCGTGCCGTCGTAGGACAGGTCGAGGCGGATACGGACGTGGCCGGGCTGTACTTCGTCACTCACTCCTGGATCCTCTCAGGAAACGCGGAACGGGCCCGCCCCGAAGGGCGGACCCGTTCACTGCAGGCAGAGCCTCAGGCGTCCTTGTCGCCTTCACCAGCCGCGTCCTCGACGACCTCGTCGGCCTTGGTCTCCTCGACCTTGGCCTCGTCGGCCTCCTTGACCGCACGCTTGGTGGCGGCCTCGGCCTCACCCACGGCCTTCTGCTGCACCGTCAGCGCCTCGACCAGCTCGATCACAGCCATGGGCGCGTTGTCGCCACGGCGGTTACCGATCTTGGTGATGCGGGTGTAGCCACCCGGACGGTTCTCGTAACGCGGGCCGATCTCGGTGAAGAGCGTGTGGACGATGCCCTTGTCCGTGATGACCTGGAGCACCTGACGGCGGTTGTGAAGGTCACCCTTCTTCGCCTTGGTGATCAGACGCTCGGCGTACGGGCGCAGGCGGCGGGCCTTCGCCTCGGTGGTGGTGATACGGCCGTGCTCGAACAGCGACTTCGCGAGGTTCGCGAGGAGCAGCTTCTCGTGCGCGGCGCTGCCGCCCAGACGGGCACCCTTGGTGGGCTTCGGCATTGTTCTTCTCCTGTGTGTCTGCCCCGGCCGTGTCAGGTACCGGGGTCAGTATCCGAGCAGACGGTTGTCTGTCGAAGATCCGGGTGCCCTTTCGGACACCCGGAGTCCCCGCGCCCCCAGGGGCGCGGGAAACTGCGCGACCAATCACAACGGTCCCGCAGCCAAGAACCGGCAGTCGGTCCCGAGCTCTCAGTACTGCTCGGTCTCGACGAACCCGGCGTCTGCGTCGTCGTCCGCGCCGAAGGCGTCCGCGGCGGCGGTCGGGTCGAATCCGGGCGGGCTGTCCTTCAGGGCCAGGCCCATGCCGGCCAGCTTCGCCTTGACCTCGTCGATCGACTTCGCACCGAAGTTGCGGATGTCGAGGAGGTCGGCCTCGGAGCGGGCAACGAGCTCACCCACGGAGTGGATGCCCTCACGCTTGAGGCAGTTGTAGGACCGAACGGTGAGCTCCAGCTCCTCGATCGGCAGAGCGAGGTCCGCGGCAAGCGCGGCGTCCGTCGGGGACGGACCCATGTCGATGCCCTCGGCGTCGATGTTCAGCTCGCGGGCGAGACCGAACAGCTCGACCAGGGTCTTGCCGGCCGACGCCATGGCGTCACGCGGACGCATGGCCTGCTTCGTCTCGACGTCGACGATCAGCTTGTCGAAGTCGGTGCGCTGCTCGACACGGGTCGCCTCGACCTTGTACGTGACCTTCAGCACCGGGCTGTAGATGGAGTCGACCGGGATACGGCCGATCTCCTGGCCCACCTGCTTGTTCTGCACGGCGGAGACGTAGCCGCGACCGCGCTCGACGGTCAGCTCCATCTCCAGCTTGCCCTTGCCGTTGAGCGTGGCGAGGACCAGGTCGGGGTTGTGCACCTCGACACCGGCCGGGGGCGCGATGTCGGCGGCGGTGACCAGACCCGGGCCCTGCTTGCGCAGGTACATCACGACCGGCTCGTCGTGCTCCGAGGAGACGACCAGCTGCTTGATGTTGAGGATCAGGTCGGTGACGTCCTCCTTGACGCCCGGCACGGTGGTGAACTCGTGCAGGACGCCGTCGATACGGATGGACGTGACCGCCGCACCCGGGATCGACGACAGGAGAGTACGACGCAGGGAGTTGCCGAGGGTGTAGCCGAAGCCCGGCTCCAGCGGCTCGATCACGAACCGGGAGCGGAACTCGTCGACGACCTCTTCGGTCAACGAGGGACGCTGAGCGATCAGCATGTGTGGATCAGATCCTTCTTTCGTGGACGCCCGCTATTTGACGTCCGACGGAAACCGCACCCATGGAAAGTGCGGGTACTGCAAGGGTACGGGCGGTACGGCCCCTGCCGGAGCCGTACCGCCCGAAATGCCCTGTCGGAGCGAGGTCAGACGCGACGACGCTTCGGCGGACGGCAGCCGTTGTGCGGGGTCGGGGTGACGTCCTGGATGGAGCCGACCTCGAGGCCCGTGGCCTGCAGGGAGCGGATCGCGGTCTCACGACCGGAACCCGGGCCCTTCACGAACACGTCGACCTTGCGCATGCCGTGCTCCTGGGCGCGGCGGGCAGCCGACTCGGCGGCCATCTGCGCGGCGAACGGCGTGGACTTCCGGGAGCCCTTGAAGCCGACGTGGCCGGCGGAGGCCCAGGAGATCACGTTGCCGGACGGGTCCGTGATCGAGACGATCGTGTTGTTGAACGTGCTCTTGATGTGCGCGTGGCCGTGAGCGACGTTCTTCTTTTCCTTGCGGCGCACCTTCTTGGCAGCGCCCTGACGTCCCTTGGGGGGCATCTACTAACTCCTACGGGAGGTGGTCGGTCCTACAGCGAAGACCGTGGACAGGTGTCCGCTGCGGACTACTTCTTGCCCGGCTTCTTCTTGCCGGCGATGGCGCGACGCGGGCCCTTGCGGGTACGAGCGTTGGTGCTGGTGCGCTGACCGCGGACGGGCAGACCACGACGGTGACGGAGACCCTGGTAGCAACCGATCTCGACCTTGCGGCGGATGTCGGCCTGGATCTCGCGACGGAGGTCACCCTCGGTCTTGATGTTGTTGTCGACGTACTCGCGGATCGCGACCAGCTGCTCTTCGGACAGGTCACGAACGCGGGTGTTCGGGTCGACGCCGGTCGCAGCCAGCGTCTCCTTCGAGAGGGTCCGGCCGATGCCGAACACGTAGGTGAGGGCGACCTCCACGCGCTTTTCGCGCGGGATGTCAACACCGGAAACGCGTGCCATTCAATGGCTCCTGGTGATCTTCGGAGGTCTTCCGCAGAACCGGTTCCCAGCCGCCGTACGAGGTACGAACTGGGTCCCCGGCCTCCGAGCCGGGGGTGTCAAGCGATCGCTCGCTTGGGTTCTGCGTATGAACATATTCAGCTTGCGTCGCGCGAATCTCTGCGATGGATGCAGAGGGATCGGTCCTGCGTCAGCCCTGGCGCTGCTTGTGGCGCGGGTTCTCGCAGATGACCATGACCCGACCGTGACGGCGGATCACCCTGCACTTGTCGCAGATCTTCTTGACGCTCGGCTTGACCTTCATGGGTGTGAGGTTCTCCGGGTCAGTTGCCGGCGGTCCCGCTCACACGGGACGTGGGCAAGATCTACTTGTAGCGGTAGACGATCCGGCCACGCGTCAGGTCGTACGGAGACAACTCCACCACGACCCGGTCGTCAGGGAGGATGCGGATGTAGTGCATACGCATCTTGCCGCTGATGTGTGCCAGGACCTGGTGGCCGTTCTGGAGCTCGACCTTGAACATGGCGTTCGGCAGAGACTCGACGACAGTGCCCTCGATCTCGATGGCACCTTGCTTCTTGGCCACGCTTCGCCCTTCGAATCGACTACCTTGATCGACTCCCACACTTTCCCTCAAGGGCGCATGCGGACATGCGGATGCACGGGAGCCGACGAGTCAGTCTACGTCAGCGCACCCGGAAACACGAATCGTGGAAGTCTGCCCAACGGGATAGATCATTACGCGACCAGCTCAGGCCAGCGGGTCCGGGGCCGTCGTGATGCCGTACTCCGCGAGCTTCGCCTTGCCGCCGTCGGGGGCCGTCAGCACCAGGGGGCCCTCTTCCATCAGGGCCACCGAGTGCTCCCAGTGGGAGGACCAGGTGCCGTCCGTCGTGATGACGGTCCAGTCGTCCTCGAGGACCTCGGTCTTCGGGGTGCCGAGGGAGACCATCGGCTCGATGGCGAGGCAGAAGCCGGGGACCAGCTTGGGGCCCTTGCCGCGGCGGCGGTCGACGTAGTTCAGCAGATGCGGGTCCATGTGCATCTCGGTGCCGATGCCGTGGCCGCCGTAGTCCTCGATGATCCCGTAGCGGCCGCCGCCCGGCTTCGGCTGGCGGCGGATGTACGTCTCGATCGCACGGGAGACGTCCACGAGCCGGCTGCCCTGCTTCATCGCGGCGATACCGGCCCACATGGACTCTTCCGTCACCCGCGAGAGCTCGATCAGCTCCGGGGCGTGACCAGAGCCCACGAAGGCCGTGTAGGCCGCGTCACCGTGCCAGCCGTCGACGATCGCGCCGCAGTCGATGGAGATGACGTCGCCGTCCTTGAGGACGACCTTGTCGGACGGGATGCCGTGAACCACCACGTCGTTCACCGAGGTACAGATCGTCGCCGGGAAGCCGCCGTAACCGAGGAAGTTCGACTTGGCACCGTGCTCGGCGAGCACCTTGCGGGCGACCTCGTCCAGATCCTTGGTGCTGGCCCCGGGAACCGCCGCCTCCCGCGTGGCCGCGTGGATCGCGGCGACCACCAGCCCCGCCGCACGCATCTTCGCGATCTGCTCGGGGCTCTTGATCTGCACCATGGGGGCCTGCGCTCTCCGTCACTCACGTCAACCGATTACGTACACAACAGTACGGCCGCGGCACCCGAGGGGGCACCGCGGCCGGAACGGCCCGAGAACTACTTCTCGTCGTCCTTGTCACGCTTGAGCGCTTCCAGCGCCCGCCGCGTGACCTCGTCCACCGGGCCCAGGGAGGAGATCGTCACGACCAGGCCCTGCGCCTTGTAGTAGTCGATGATCGGCTCGGTCTGCGTGTGGTAGACCTCCAGCCGCTTGCGGACGGTCTCCTCGGAGTCGTCGTCGCGCTGGTACAGCTCGCCGCCGCAGACGTCGCAGACGCCTTCCTTCTTCGGCGGGCTGTACGTCACGTGGAAGACGTGGCTGGAGTCCTTGCGGCAGATGCGGCGGCCGGCGATGCGCTTGACCACCTCTTCCTCGGGAACCTCGAGGTCCAGCACGGCGTCGAGCTTGATGCCCTCGGTCTTGAGCAGCTCGTCCAGTGCCTCCGCCTGCGAGACGTTGCGCGGGAAGCCGTCGAGCAGGAAGCCGTTCTCGGCGTCCGGCTGCTCCATGCGGTCCTTGGCCATGGCGATGGTCACCTCGTCCGGGACGAGGTTTCCGGCGTCCATGAAGGACTTCGCGAGTTTCCCGAGCTCCGTCTGCTGGCTGATGTTGGCGCGGAACAGGTCGCCCGTGGAGATGTGCGGGATGTGCAGCTTCTCGGCGAGGCGAACGGCTTGCGTTCCCTTACCGGCACCCGGCGGTCCGACGAGGACGATACGCATCAGCGGAGGAACCCTTCGTAATTGCGCTGCTGGAGCTGGCTCTCGATCTGCTTCACCGTCTCGAGACCCACACCCACGATGATCAGGATGCTGGTCCCGCCGAACGGGAAGTTCTGGCTTGCCCCGAAGCCAACCAACGCCATCGTCGGTACGAGAGCGATCAGACCCAGATACAGCGAACCCGGCCAGGTGATCCGGTTGAGCACGTAGCTGAGGTACTCAGCGGTCGGTCGGCCAGCCCGGATGCCCGGGATGAAGCCACCATACTTCTTCATGTTGTCGGCGACTTCCTCGGGGTTGAAGGAGATCGCCACGTAGAAGAACGCGAAGAAAACGATCAGCAAGAAGTACAGGGTGATGTAAATCGGGTGGTCACCCTTGGTGAGGTTGGACTGGATCCACTGCTTCCAGCCCGAGTTGTCCTTGGAGAACTGCGCGATCAGCGCCGGAATGTAGAGCAGCGACGACGCGAAGATGACGGGAATCACACCCGCCTGGTTGACCTTCAGCGGGATGTACGTGGACGTACCACCGTAGGAACGGCGGCCGATCATGCGCTTCGCGTACTGCACCGGAATCCGGCGCTGCGCCTGCTCGACGAAGACGACGAGCGCCACCATGAACAGACCCACGGCGATGACGGTGCCGAATTCGATCCAGCCGCCGGCGAGGGTGCCCTGCTTCTTGATGGCCCACAGCGCGGACGGGAAGGTCGCGGCGATCGAGATGAACATCAGGATCGACATGCCGTTGCCGATGCCGCGGTCGGTGATGAGCTCACCGAGCCACATGACGACGGCCGTACCGGCGGTCATGCAGATGACCATCGTGATCGTGGTGAAGATCGACTGGTCCGGCACGATCTGGCTCGCGGACGGGCAACCGGAGAACAGCGCGCCACTGCGGGCCGTGGCCACCAGGCCGGTGCCCTGCAGGATGGCCAGCGCCACGGTCAGATAACGGGTGTACTGCGTGATCTTCGCGGTGCCGGCCTGGCCCTCCTTCTTGAGGGCTTCCAGGCGTGGAATCACCACGGTCAGCAGCTGCAGGATGATGCTCGCCGTGATGTACGGCATGATGCCGAGCGCGAAGATCGTGATCTGCAGCAGCGCCCCGCCACTGAACATGTTGACGAGACCGAACAGGCCCTGGTTGCCCTTGGCCACCTCGATGCACGTCTGGACGTTCTTGTAGTCGACGCCCGGGATCGGAATGTGGGTGCCGACCCGATACACCACGATGATGCCGAGCGTGAAGAGCAGCTTCTTGCGCAGGTCGGGCGTCCTGAACGCCCGGGCGAACGCGGTGAGCACGGTGCCTCCTGCGACCCCCGCGCAACTGCGTCAAGGGTGACGGTCTTGAGGTTCGACGGATACAGAAAAAGAACAGTGCAGGCCACCTTACCGGCGACACTGCCTCCCCCGGAACGACCAACCGGGGATACCCCATTGTGAGGTATCCCCGGTCGGGATCGTCTACGTCATCGAGGAGCCTGAAGAAATCAGACGAGCTCGGTGACCGTACCGCCGGCGGCGGTGATCTTCTCCTTGGCGGAGCCGGAGACGGCGTCGACCGTCACCTGCAGCGCCACGGAGATCTCGCCCTGGCCGAGGACCTTGACGAGGCTGTTCTTGCGAACGGCACCCTTGGCCACCAGACCCTCGACCGTGACCTCGCCACCCTCGGGGTAGAGCGCGGCCAGCTTGTCGAGGTTCACGACCTGGAACTCGGTCTTGAACGGGTTCTTGAAGCCCTTCAGCTTCGGGAGGCGCATGTGCAGCGGCATCTGGCCACCCTCGAAGCGCTCCGGAACCTGGTAACGGGCCTTCGTACCCTTGGTACCACGACCGGCCGTCTTACCCTTCGACGCCTCACCACGACCGACACGGGTCTTGGCGGTCTTGGCGCCCGGGGCGGGACGGAGGTTGTGGATCTTGAGCGGGTTCTGCTCCGCCATGATCAGTCGACCTCCTCGACCGTCACGAGGTGGCGGACGGTGTGCACCATGCCGCGGAACTCGGGGCGGTCCTCCTTGACGACCACGGTGTTGATCCCCTTGAGACCAAGCGACCGCAGGGTGTCACGGTGGTTCTGCTTGCTACCGATGTACGACTTCGTCTGCGTGATCTTGAGCTGCGCCATTACGCACCAGCCCCGGCACGCGCACGAAGCAGGGCCGCGGGGGCGACGTCCTCGAGCGGCAGACCACGGCGGGCCGCGATCTCCTCGGGACGCTGCAGGCCCTTGAGGGCCTCCACGGTCGCGTGCACGATGTTGATCGCGTTGTCGGAGCCGAGCGACTTCGACAGCACGTCGTGGATACCGGCGCACTCGAGCACGGCACGCACCGGGCCACCGGCGATAACACCGGTACCGGGGGACGCGGGCTTGAGCAGCACGACGCCGGCAGCCTTCTCACCCTGGATGGGGTGCGGGATGGTGCCCTGGATCCGGGGGACCTTGAAGAAGTGCTTCTTGGCCTCCTCAACGCCCTTGGCGATGGCGGCCGGCACCTCCTTGGCCTTGCCGTAACCGACACCCACGGTGCCGTCACCGTCGCCCACCACGACCAGCGCGGTGAAGCTGAAGCGACGACCACCCTTCACAACCTTGGCGACGCGGTTGATCGCGACAACGCGCTCAACGTACGCGGTCTTCTCGGCGGCAGCAGCGCCGCCGTCACGGCCCTTCCGGTCCCGCCGCTCGCCGCCACCGGCACCGCCACCGCGGCGCTGGGGTCCAGCCATTGGAATTACCTCTCTCTGTTTCCGCTAGCTACGGCAGGCTCAGAACTTGAGCCCGGCTTCGCGGGCGGCGTCCGCCAGGGCGGCGATGCGCCCGGCGTACTGGTTGCCACCACGGTCGAACACGACAGCCTCGACACCGGCGGCCTTGGCGCGCTCGGCGACCAGGGCGCCGACCTGCTTGGCCTGCGAGGACTTGTCGCCCTCGCCACCGCGGACGGACGCGTCCAGGGTGGACGCGGACGCCAGGGTGTGGCCCTTGAGGTCGTCGATCACCTGCGCCACGATGTGGCGGTTGGAGCGGGTAACGACCAGACGGGGACGCTCCGCCGTACCGGAAAGGTTCTTACGGATCCGGATGTGACGGCGCTTGATCGCGGCGCGCTTGTAGGCGTCGCCCTTGAGGATCTTCTGCCCGTATGCCATGGCTTACTTACCCGCCTTTCCGACCTTGCGGCGGATGACTTCGCCCTCGTACTTGACGCCCTTGGCCTTGTACGGGTCGGGCTTGCGCAGCTTGCGGATGTTGGCCGCAACCTCGCCGACCTTCTGCTTGTCGATGCCCTCGACCTGGAAGCGGGTCGGGGTCTCCACCTTGAAGGTGATGCCCTCGGGCGCCTCGACGACGATCGGGTGGCTGTAGCCGAGCGCGAACTCGAGGTTCGAGCCCTTGGCCGTCACGCGGTAACCGACACCGCTGATCTCGAGCTTCTTCACGTAACCCTGGGTCACGCCGGTGATCATGTTCGCCACCAGCGTGCGGGACAGGCCGTGCAGGGCCTTGTTCTGACGCTCGTCGTTCGGGCGGGTCACCTGGAGGGTGCCGTCCTCGCCCTTGACGATGTCGATCGGCGCGACGACGGTGTGGGTCAGCGAGCCCTTGGGGCCCTTGACCGAGACCGTACGGCCGTCGATGGTGACGTCCACGCCGGCGGGAACCGTGATGGGGAGCTTGCCAATACGCGACATAGCTGTTTCCTCCGTTCCCTTCCGTTACCAGACGTAGGCGAGGACTTCCCCACCCACGCCCTTCTTGCCGGCCTGCTTGTCGGTGAGGAGCCCGTGCGACGTGGAGATGATCGCCACGCCCAGGCCGCCGAGCACCTTCGGCAGGTTGGTGGACTTCGCGTACACCCGGAGACCGGGCTTGGAGATCCGCTTGATGCCCGCGATGGAGCGCTCACGGTTCGGGCCGAACTTCAGCTCGAGGACGAGGTTCTTGCCGACCTCGGCTTCCTCGACGCGCCAGCCCGTGATGAAGCCCTCCTGCTGGAGGATCTCCGCGATGTGAGACTTGATCTTGGACGCCGGCATCGTCACGGAGTCGTGGTATGCCGAGTTCGCGTTCCGCAGACGCGTAAGCATGTCTGCGATCGGATCAGTCATGGTCATGAATTGGCCTTCGGCCTCTCTCGCCGGGGTTTCCTGGTGCGCCATCCCTCTCCCCGATCCGAGACGGGACGGGTGCGGCGCGGTGGACCTACGGCGTAGTAAGTCGTACGGGCGCGACAGACGCCCAACCCCACAAGCCTAAGGCATGCGGAGAAGGGCCCCTGCCGACCCAGATGCTTACCGAGAGCTTCAGGAATCCCCTATTTAGGGATTACCAGGAGCTCTTGGTCACGCCCGGCAGCTCGCCACGGTGAGCCATCTCACGAAGGCACACGCGGCACAGGCCGAACTTGCGGTACACGGAGTGCGGACGGCCGCAGCGCTGGCAGCGGGTGTAGCCACGCACACCGAACTTGGGCTTGCGAGCAGCCTTAGCGATCAGAGCCTTCTTCGCCATCTCGCTCACGCCTCCTTGAACGGGAAGCCGAGGTGACGAAGGAGCGCGCGGCCCTCAGCGTCGTTGGTCGCCGTGGTGACCACGGTGATGTCCATACCCCGGACGCGGTCGATCTTGTCCTGGTCGATCTCGTGGAACATGACCTGCTCCGTGAGACCGAAGGTGTAGTTGCCACGGCCGTCGAACTGCTTGGGGGACAGACCACGGAAGTCGCGGATGCGCGGCAGCGCGAGCGACAGGGTGCGGTCCAGGAACTCCCACATGCGGTCGCCACGGAGCGTGACGTGAGCACCGATCGGCTGGCCCTCACGCAGCTTGAACTGCGCGATGGACTTGCGGGCCTTGGTGACGGCCGGCTTCTGACCGGTGATCGTGGTGAGGTCGCGGATCGCGCCCTCGATCAGCTTCGAGTCACGGGCGGCGTCGCCGACACCCATGTTGACCACGATCTTGACGAGGCCGGGAACCTGCATGACGTTCTCGTACTTGAACTCGTCACGCAGCTTGCCCGCGATCTCCTCGCGGTACTTCTGCTTCAGACGCGGAGTGGTGGTGGTAGCCATCAGATGTCCTCACCCGTCCGCTTGGCAACGCGGATCTTGTTGCCTTCGTCGTCGAAGCGGTAACCGACACGCGTGACGACCTTGTTGCCGTCCTTCTCCACGACGAGCTGAACGTTGCTCACGTGAATCGGGGCCTCAGTCGTGACGATGCCACCGGCCTGCGAACCGCGAGCGGTCGGACCGGCCTTGGTGTGCTTCTTGACCCGGTTGACACCCTCGACCAGGACACGCTCCTCGCGCGGGAAAGCGGCAATGACCTTGCCCTGCTTGCCCTTGTCCTTGCCGGTGATGACCTGGACCAGGTCGCCCTTCTTGATCTTCATGCTTACAGCACCTCCGGCGCGAGCGAGATGATCTTCATGAACTTCTTCTCGCGCAGCTCACGGCCGACCGGGCCGAAGATGCGGGTGCCGCGAGGGTCGCCGTCGTTCTTCAGAATGACGGCGGCGTTCTCGTCGAAGCGGATGTACGAGCCGTCCGGACGGCGGCGCTCCTTGACGGTGCGAACGATGACCGCCTTGACGACGTCACCCTTCTTCACGTTGCCACCGGGGATCGCGTCCTTGACGGTGGCGACGATGACGTCACCGATGCCCGCGTAGCGGCGACCGGAGCCACCGAGCACACGGATGCAAAGGATTTCCTTCGCACCAGTGTTGTCGGCGACGCGCAGTCGCGACTCCTGCTGGATCACGTCTATCTCCTGTGTGTCTGCCGGTTCCCTCCGGGGGTTGACCCGGAGAGCCTGGCGGAACTGTCCTGCGAGTGGATCCCCGCAGGAATTACGTGGGCCGCCCAGCGGGCCGCGTGAAACACGCGCGCGCGAAGCGCGAGTGATTCACGCAGCTCAGCCGGTTCCCGGCGGGGATCCGTGAGTCGTTCCACGGACCCCCGCCGAGGCGGCCGGTCTGTCCTGCGGGAAGCCCCGCAGGGATTACTTGGCCTTCTCGAGGATCTCGACGACGCGCCAGTGCTTGCTGGACGACAGCTTCCGGGTCTCCATCAGGAGGACACGGTCGCCGACGCCGGCAGCGTTCTGCTCGTCGTGCGCCTTGAGCTTGTTCGTACGGCGGATGACCTTGCCGTACAGCGCGTGCTTCACGCGGTCCTCGACGGCGACGACGACGGTCTTGTCCATCTTGTCGCTGACGACCAGACCCTCACGGGTCTTCCGTGCGTTGCGCTCGGTCTGCTCAGTCACGTTCTTCTCGCTCATCAGGCGTTCTCCACCGTTTCGATGCCCAGCTCACGCTCGCGCATCAGGGTGTAGATCCGCGCGATGTCCTTGCGGACCGCCTTCAGACGGCCGTGGTTCTCGAGCTGGCCCGTCGCCGCCTGGAAGCGGAGGTTGAACAGCTCTTCCTTGGCCTCGCGGAGCTTGCCCAGAAGCTCCTCGTTGCCCAGCTCGCGCAGCTCGGACGCCTTGGTACCGACCGACATCACGCTTCACCTGCCTCGCGCTTGACGATGCGGCACTTCATCGGCAGCTTGTGGGCCGCACGAGTGAGAGCCTCACGCGCAATCTTCTCGTTCGGGTAGGACAGCTCGAACATGACCCGGCCCGGGTGCACGTTCGCGATCCACCACTCCGGCGAACCCTTACCGGAACCCATGCGGGTCTCGGCCGGCTTCTTCGTGAGCGGGCGGTCCGGGTAGATGTTGATCCAGACCTTGCCGCCACGCTTGATGTGGCGGGTCATCGCAATACGGGCCGCCTCGATCTGGCGGTTGGTCACGTACGCCGGCGTGAGGGCCTGAATGCCGTACTCGCCGAACGCGACCGTCGTACCGCCCTTGGCCTGACCACGGCGCTTCGGGTGGTGCTGCTTGCGGTGCTTGACCCTACGGGGGATCAGCATGTCGGTCAGGCCTCCGTTCCGGTGCTCTCAGCCGGAGCGGCGGGGGCCTCGGCCTTGGGGGCCTCGGCGCCGGCAGCCTGCTGCGGCTTGCGACCGCGCCGCTCGCCACCGCGGCCACCACGGGCCGGGCGGTCGGCGCCACCGCGAGCCGGGCGGTTACCCGCACGGGCGGCAGCGTTCTCGGCGCGGACCTCGGCGATGTTCTTGACGTCGCCCTTGTAGATCCAGACCTTCACACCGATGCGGCCGAAGGTCGTCTTGGCCTCGAAGAAGCCGTAGTCCACGTTCGCGCGGAGCGTGTGCAGGGGCACACGGCCCTCGCGGTAGAACTCCGAGCGGGACATCTCGGCGCCGCCGAGGCGGCCACCGCACTGGATCTTGATGCCCTTGGCGCCGGCCTTCATCGCCGACTGCATGCTCTTACGCATGGCGCGGCGGAAGGAGACGCGGGAGGAGAGCTGCTCGGCAACGGCCTGGGCAACCAGCTGAGCGTCGGTCTCGGGGTTCTTGACCTCGAGGATGTTCAGCTGGACCTGCTTGCCCGTGAGCTTCTCGAGGTCGCCGCGGATGCGGTCGGCCTCGGCGCCACGGCGGCCGATGACGATGCCCGGACGAGCGGTGTGGATGTCCACCCGCACGCGGTCACGGGTGCGCTCGATCTCAACCTTCGAGATACCGGCGCGCTCCATGCCGGACGTCATCATCCGACGGATGGCGACGTCTTCCTTGACGTAGTCCTTGTACAGCTTGTCGGCGTACCAACGCGACTTGAAGTCGGTCGTGACACCGAGCCGGAACCCATGCGGGTTTACCTTCTGGCCCATTACCGGGTTCCTTCCTTGCTGCTGACGACCACGGTGATGTGGCTGGTCCGCTTGCGGATCCGGTAGGCACGGCCCTGGGCGCGCGGACGGAACCGCTTCAGGGTCGGACCCTCGTCGACGTACGCCTCGGAGATGTAGAGGCTGTCGGCGTCGGTGTGGTCGTAGTTGTGCGCGGCGTTGGCAATGGCGCTGTCAAGCACCTTGCCGACCGGCACGGAGGCTGCCTGCGGAGCGAATCGCAGAACAGCCTGGGCCTCCGTGGCGTCCATGCCACGGATGAGGTCCACCACGCGGCGGGCCTTCATGGGCGTGACGCGGATGTACCGCGCCTGGGCCCTGGCTTCCATGGTTGTCCCTTCAGTTACTTACGTGTCTGAATGCGATCCGCTACTAGCGGCGCTTCGACTTCCGGTCTTCCTTGACGTGGCCCCGGAAGGTGCGGGTCGGCGAGAACTCGCCGAGCTTGTGGCCGACCATCGACTCGGTGACGAACACCGGGATGTGGGTCTTGCCGTTGTGCACCGCGAGCGTGTGGCCCAGCATGGCCGGGACGATCATCGAGCGGCGGGACCAGGTCTTGATGACGTTCTTGGTGCCGGCTTCGTTCTGGGCGTCCACCTTCTTGATCAGGTGGTCGTCGACGAAGGGCCCCTTCTTCAGGCTACGAGGCATCTCAACCCGTCCTTAGCGCTTCTTGTTCGTCTTGCGGCGGCGGACGATGTACTTGTTCGACGCCTTCTTGGGCGAACGAGTACGGCCTTCCTTCTTGCCCCACGGGGACACAGGGTGGCGACCACCGGAGGTCCGGCCCTCACCACCACCGTGCGGGTGGTCAACCGGGTTCATCACGACACCACGGACGGTCGGGCGAACGCCCAGCCACCGCTTACGGCCGGCCTTACCCCAGTTGATGTTGCTCTGCTCGGCGTTGCCGACCTCACCGATGGTGGCGCGGCAGCGGACGTCGACCAGGCGGATCTCGCCGGACGGCATGCGCAGGTGGGCGTAGGAGCCCTCCTTCGCGAGCAGCTGCACGGAGGCACCGGCGGAGCGGGCGAACTTGGCACCGCCACCGGGACGGAGCTCGATCGCGTGGATCGTGGTACCGACCGGGATGTTGCGGATGGCCAGGTTGTTGCCCGGCTTGATGTCGGCCCCGGGACCGTTCTCGACGCGGTCACCCTGCTGCAGGTTGCGCGGGGCGAGGATGTAGCGCTTCTCGCCGTCGGCGTAGTGCAGCAGCGCGATGCGCGCGGTGCGGTTGGGGTCGTACTCGATGTGCGCGACCTTCGCCGGCACGCCGTCCTTGTCGTGACGACGGAAGTCGATCACGCGGTAGGCGCGCTTGTGTCCGCCACCCTGGTGGCGAACGGTCACACGACCGGCGTTGTTACGGCCGCCCTTGCTGTGCAGGGGGCGGACCAGCGACTTCTCCGGCGTGGACCGCGTGACCTCGACGAAGTCGGCGACGCTGGCGCCACGACGGCCCGGCGTAGTCGGCTTGTACTTGCGGATTCCCATTTCTCAGTCCTCGTCCGATATCGGACGATCCGGACCGCCCTTAGGCGGTCGGACCGCCGAAGATGTCGATACGGTCGCCCTCGGCGAGGGTCACGATCGCGCGCTTGCTGCCGGCACGCTGACCGAAACCGGTCTTCGTGCGCTTGCGCTTGCCCTGGCGGTTGATCGTGTTGACCCCGGTGACCTTGACCGAGAAGACCGCCTGGACGGCCTGCTTGATCTGGGTCTTGTTGGCGTTCGGGTCGACGATGAACGTGTACTTGTTCTCGTCGAGGAGCGCGTAGCTCTTCTCGGAGACAACCGGCTTCAGCAGGACGTCACGGGGGTCCGTGTACGACTTGCTCAGCGGGGTCTCGACGGTGTTCTTGCCCTCGGTGGCGTGGCGACGCGCCTTGGCGACGCGCGCGGCCTTGGCGGCCTTGGCGGCCTTCGAGGCAATGCTCGGGTGACGCGTAGCCATCAGGCCTCGCTCCCTTCGGTGTCATTGGCCTTCGGGCCGGACACGAAGGACTCGAAAGCGGCCTGGGTGAAGACCACGTCGTCCGAGACGAGAACGTCGTACGTGTTCAGCTGGCCCGGCTCCAGGATGTGGACCTGGGGCAGGTTGCGGGCGGACAGCCACGCGGCCTCGTCGGCGCGCTCGACGACCAGGAGCAGGTTCTTGCGCTCCGAGATCTTGCCGAACAGGCTCTTGGCGGCCTTGGTGCTGGGGTTCTCGCCCTCGACCACGCCGGAGACGACGTGGATGCGGTTGTGACGCGCCCGGTCGGTGAGGGCACCGCGCAGGGCGGCGGCCTTCATCTTCTTGGGGGTGCGCTGCGAGTAGTCACGCGGCACGGGACCGTGCACGACGCCACCACCGGCGAACTGCGGCGCGCGGGTCGAACCCTGACGGGCGCGACCGGTGCCCTTCTGGCGGTACGGCTTCTTGCCGCCACCACGGACCTCGCCACGGGTCTTCGTCTTGTGCGTGCCCTGGCGGGCAGCGGCCAGCTGCGCGACGACGACCTGGTGGATCAGCGGAACGCTGACCTTGGCGTCGAAGATCTCCGCGGGGAGCTCGACGGAACCGGCCTTGTCGCCCGCCGGCGAAAGGATGTCAACAGTGCTCATCGGTTACCTCAGGCCCCCTTGGCCGCGGTGCGGACCAGGACGAGGCCGCCGTTCGGACCGGGAACCGCGCCCTTGATGAGCAGCAGACCCTTCTCCGCGTCAACGGCGTGGACGGTCAGGTTCTGGGTGGTGACCCGCTCGTTGCCCATGCGACCCGCCATGCGGAGGCCCTTGAACACGCGGCCCGGGGTGGCGCAGCCACCGATGGAACCGGGCGAGCGGTGCTTGCGCTGGGTGCCGTGTCCGGCGCCGAGGCCCTTGAAGTTGTGACGCTTCATGACACCGGCGAAGCCCTTGCCCTTGCTCTTGCCGGTCACGTCGACCTTGATGCCGGCCTCGAACACCTCAGCGGTGATCTCCTGGCCGAGCGTGTACTCGGAGGCGTCCGCGGTGCGGATCTCGACGAGGTGACGACGGGGGGTGACGTCGGCCTTGGCGAAGTGACCCTTGAGGGGCTTGTTCACCTTGCGCGGGTCGATCTCGCCGAAAGCGATCTGGACGGACTCGTAGCCGTCGACATCGTTCGTACGGACCTGGGTGACGACGTTGGGGCCGGCCTTGACGACGGTGACCGGAACAACGCGGTTGTTCTCGTCCCACACCTGCGTCATGCCGAGCTTCTCGCCCAGGATGCCCTTGATCTGCTTAGCCATTCTCAGCTCACCGACCCTCAGAGCTTGATCTCGATGTCGACACCGGCCGGGAGGTCGAGTCGCATCAGAGAGTCAACGGTCTTGGGGGTGGGGTCGAGAATGTCGATCAGGCGCTTGTGCGTGCGCATCTCGAAGTGCTCGCGCGAGTCCTTGTACTTGTGCGGCGACTTGATGACGCAGTACACGTTCTTCTCAGTGGGCAGCGGCACCGGGCCCGCGACCGACGCACCAGTGCGGGTCACCGTCTCGACGATCTTCTTCGCCGAGGAGTCGATGACCTCGTGGTCGTAGGCCTTGAGCCGGATGCGGATCTTCTGTCCCGCCATGGCTACTCAGTAGTCCTGTCTCTTCAACGCTCTGGAACCCGGTGTTCCTCTTCCCGTCCTCCGACCCACGCGGTCGGGCGTGTCGCGCTCCCGCTGACAGAGATGCCCCTTGTTCGAACATCCCTACGGGACTGCACACGGCCCTACCGGAACCGCAGGCCGGGGGCGGAAGGCCCACCGGGCGCCTGGCCGGTGCCGCGCCCACACTTCCCGGAAGATTCCCGTACGTCCGCCCCAGTGCTGCCCACAGGCAGTTAGGGCGACGAGTACTGTGGGACTCGCTTCCGGTCCTCCCGGCGGGAGGCGCGCAGCATCAACACTCGACCGAGCAACTCGGACAGTCTGCCATATGGGGCAGGGGGCTGGCCAATCGGGCCGGAGAGAATACCCCCAGGGTGACGTAGGTCAAACACCGGGCGCAGGGGCCGGACGGGGCCGGGTGGGCTGCGATGTCCGGGGCGAGCGCTCAGGAGCGGCGCCTGCGCAGGGTCTCCCGCAGCCCCCCAGAACGTGTCCTGGGGCCAGAGCAACACGCGCAGCACCTTGTTGCTCCCTGTCGACAGCACGCTCCACCACTTGAAGCGCGGTGGCAGATCCCGGAACGGCACGTAGTCGAGCGTGTCGTCGATGGCGTGCTCGGCGAAGCCGCGGCGCCCCTCCGTACGCAGCGCCTCGTACAGCTCGGGTGTGAGCGCGTTGTTCAGCCGTGCCGCGGTGCCGGCCGCCGTGAAGGCGAATCCTCGCTGAGCGCGGTCCGGCAACCGCGTCGCCCGCACGATCCGGGGCGACGCCTCCTCCAGCGAGCAATTGAACGCCGGCCCGATCGCCGCCGTGCCGAGAGGCCGCTCACCGCGCTCGAACGCGGCGTCCCATTCCTCGGGGTCATCGAGACCCAGCAGTCCCGTGCCGCTCTCCCAGTCCCATCCGGACGCCATGACCGCCCTTTCCTCTCCGCCCGTCACCCGTCGCGCCCCGTCGGTCGTGCCTGCCCCCGGAGCCCCGGCGCGGGCTCGGTGGCGATGACGCGCTGCACCTGCCAGCGCGCGTTCAGGCACCATGCTGAATCTCTCACTGCCGCTGACCGAGTTGGAGGACTACGGCCGCCGGCTCCGATCGATCAAGACGCGCCTCAACCACACCAAGAAGCTCTTCGAGTCGTACCAGGACGACATCGGCAGCGGCAAAGTCAACGACGCCCTCGACGACTTCGAGTCCAACTGGGAGGACGGCCGCGAGGACATCACCCAGCAGCTCGACGCCCTCGCCGACATGTCCGACACCGTCGTCCGCGAGTTCAAGAAGCTCGACGACGAGCTGGCCAAGAAGGTCAACGACGCGGTGAGGACGGAGGACAAGCGGAGCAAGGCGCAGAAGAAGGCGGATTAGGGCCTGTCCGCAGTCCCGGTCGCGATACTCAGCGGTTACTGAGTACCTCTACGGCTGTGGTGCGCCCGGTCCGCGGCTTCGATAGGTGGCATGCACACGGACGCTTCCGCCACGTCGCCGCGTCCCTTCCTCCACGGGTACCGGACCATCACCCTGATCGGCGCGTTCCTCGTCGCCGTCATCGGCTTCGGCGCGTACGCCTGCCAGTCGCTGGAAGGCGGGCCCGTGCGGTCGGACGCCGAGTACCGGGAACGGGTGGCGCAGACGAAGCAGGCGGGCATGGCGGCGGTACGTGCGCTTGCTCCGGCTCCGGAGGAGGCCGCGGAGCCGCCGGGGAGGACGCTCGATGACATCGCCCAGACAGGCAGCAGTACGTCCTGCGTGGACGACTTCGGAGTCGACGACGGCGGCGTGACCCGGGACGAGCCCATCTTCTTCTGGGAACTGACCTTCGCCGGGCATGGCGACTACCTCGCCGCCGTCGATGATCTGCGACGGGAGTGGAAGCGGCGGGGGCTGACCGTGAAGGACGTACCGGCCCCCGGCAAGGGCGAGCCCGGTGCGGGGCTGCCGGGTCTCACCACCACCGACGAACAGGGCGTCGAGGTCTCCTTCCGCCCGGACTGGTACTCGGGCAAGCCCGTCGTACGCGCGGACGGGGGCTGCATGCGGCACGGCTACTGAACAGGCTCGGCCAACAGCTCCTCCAGCGCCTCGTCGTAGGCCCGGTAGCCCGCCTTCACCCCCTCGGACGGATCTGCCCCAGGGCGGAGGACGCCCGGCAGGTGGGCCACCCGCCACATGCGGTAGACCTGGCGCGGGGCAGCACTGCGGCCGGCGGGGTCCGCCAGGTCGCAGGCGGTCCGGAGAATGCCGGCGACCCGGGGCGCCCCCTCGCGAGCTTCCGTACCTGCGGCCCCGATGGCCACGCCGAGCAACTCGTCCAGGAAGTCGGTCAGTTGCACGTCCGCAGCCATCCGGCACATGCGGCGCACCGTGGGCGGATCCTCAAGCATTTCGACGGGATCAGGGACTCCGGTGACGCCCCGGGACCACAGGAGCAGGTCCGCCAACGACACCGTGTAGTCACGGAAATACGCCATTCCGCCCGCGATCTCCAAGGCTTCGTCGCCGAAACCGCAGACCGAACAGATCCCCGCGAAGACGCGCTCCACGTCCTCACGCCTGCTTTCCAGGAAGGCGCCCACCGAGGCGTCGTGGAGCGACCACGTGCCGGTGGCGTTCACCGCGCCGACGCCCAGCACGCAGCCGAGCGGCGCGAAGACCTCGCGGACGAATTGCAGGGGATGGATCTCACTCACCGGCCGCGTACGCGACGAACGCGGTCCAAGAGGTGGGCGGGAAGGTGAGCCGGGGGCCGTCGCCGGCGTTCTTGGAGTCCCGCACGTGGACAGTGGCGGGGGTAGGGGCGATCTCGACGCAGGAGTTGCCGTCGGGGCCGTCGCTGTAGCTGCTCTTGAACCACGTCAGTTCGGTACGGTCGGCAGAAGCCTTGCGGATCATGTCTCTCCCAGCACTTGCTCGATGAAGGCCATCGACTCCCGAGGCGTGAGAGCCTGCGCCCGGATGGTGGCATACCGCAGCTCAAGGATCCGCCGGAGTCGGAGTCCGGCCGAGGCCTCGTCCTCGTCGAGGCCTTCGCCGACCGGTGGGGCGTTGTCCCGGGACCACGTCCCCGCAAGACGGTCTGGGCCGAGCTGACCGTCTCGCGGTGCGGCGCCGCGTCCCGGTGAAGCACGACCCGGGCAAAGGTCTTTACCGACGCCGAATATCAAGCACAGGTGGGCTGCGTTCGCATCCGGAGTTGGGTTCCCGGCCGGCCGATTCCTTCCAGTCGCTTCCCGAGGGCCTGATCGGTCACTCTCCGCAAGCCGCTGAGCCCGCCCGGCGTGGAAGGACGACACCGGCCCAAGAAGCGGGCGGCCCACGGCAACCATCGAAGCCGCCTGCACTGCAGCGCCACCCCATACAACGCAAAGAGGCCCGCACGACCGAAGTCGTACGGGCCCCTTCGACAGCTACCAGGTCAGAGACCTGGCCGGGTCAGTTCAAGATCACTTGTTGATCTTGGTGACCTGGCCGGCGCCCACCGTGCGACCACCCTCACGGATGGCGAACTTCAGGCCCTCTTCCATGGCGACGGGCTGGATGAGCTCCACCGTCATCTCGGTGTTGTCACCCGGCATGACCATCTCGGTGCCCTCGGGGAGGGTCACAACGCCGGTCACGTCCGTCGTACGGAAGTAGAACTGCGGACGGTAGTTGTTGAAGAACGGCGTGTGGCGGCCACCCTCGTCCTTGGAGAGGATGTAGGCCTGCGCCTCGAACTCGGTGTGCGGGGTGACCGAGCCCGGCTTGATGATGACCTGGCCGCGCTCGACGTCCTCGCGCTTGATGCCACGGAGCAGCAGACCGACGTTCTCACCGGCCTGGCCCTCGTCGAGCAGCTTGCGGAACATCTCGATGCCGGTGACCGTGGTGGTGGTCTTCTCGGTCTTGATGCCGATGATGTCGACGGTCTCGTTGACCTTGAGGACACCGCGCTCGATACGGCCGGTGACGACCGTACCGCGACCGGTGATCGTGAAGACGTCCTCGATCGGCATCAGGAACGGCTTGTCGACGTCACGCTCGGGCTCCGGGATGGAGGTGTCGACAGCGTTCATCAGGTCCAGGACCGACTGGGTCCACTTGGCGTCGCCCTCGAGCGCCTTCAGAGCGGAGACCTGGACGACCGGAACGTCGTCGCCCGGGAACTCGTACTCGGAGAGGAGCTCACGAACCTCGAGCTCGACGAGCTCCAGGATCTCCTCGTCGTCCACCATGTCGGCCTTGTTCAGGGCGACAACGATGTACGGAACGCCGACCTGGCGGGCCAGGAGCACGTGCTCCTTGGTCTGCGGCATCGGGCCGTCGGTGGCGGCGACCACGAGGATCGCGCCGTCCATCTGCGCGGCACCGGTGATCATGTTCTTGATGTAGTCCGCGTGACCCGGGCAGTCGACGTGGGCGTAGTGACGCGCCTCGGTCTGGTACTCGACGTGCGCGATGGAGATGGTGATACCGCGCTGACGCTCTTCGGGCGCCTTGTCGATGTTGTCGAACGGGGTGGCCTCGTTCAGGTCCGGGTACGCGTCGTGCAGCACCTTGGTAATGGCGGCCGTGAGGGTCGTCTTACCGTGGTCGATGTGACCGATGGTGCCGATGTTGACGTGCGGCTTAGTCCGCTCGAACTTCGCCTTCGCCACTGGGGTCCTCCTGTGGAGTGGTTCTGTACGCCTTACTTCATCGGCGCCAGGTGATCTTTGCTGGAAAGCCCGGAACCGGGGGCAAACATCCCGGTATGTGGGTGTTTGCCCCTTGAGGCTCCGGAGTCAAGCCTAAAGCGTGTGAACGCGGTGCGTTACTCGCCCTTGGCCTTCGCGATGATCTCCTCGGCGACGTTCCGCGGAACCTCGGCGTAGGAGTCGAACTGCATCGAGTAGCTTGCGCGACCCGACGTCTTGCTACGGAGGTCGCCGACGTAGCCGAACATCTCCGACAGGGGCACGAGGCCCTTCACGACGCGGGCACCGGCCCGCTCCTCCATGGCCTGGATCTGACCACGGCGGGAGTTGATGTCGCCGATGACCTCACCCATGTAGTCCTCGGGCGTGGTGACCTCGACGGCCATCATCGGCTCGAGCAGCACGGGGCTGGCCTTGCGCGCGGCCTCCTTGAAGGCCTGCGAACCGGCGATCTTGAAGGCGAGCTCGGAGGAGTCGACCTCGTGGTAGCCACCGTCGATCAGCGTGACGCGCACGCCGGTCATCTCGTAGCCCGCGAGGATGCCGAACTGCATGGCCTCCTGAGCACCGGCGTCCACCGAAGGGATGTACTCCTTCGGGATACGGCCACCGGTCACCTTGTTCACGAACTCGTACGAGGCGTCGCCGCCCTCGATGGGCTCGATCGCGATCTGCACCTTGGCGAACTGACCGGTACCACCGGTCTGCTTCTTGTGGGTGTAGTCCACGCGCTCGACGGCCTTGCGGATCGTCTCGCGGTACGCGACCTGCGGCTTGCCGACGTTGGCCTCGACCTTGAACTCACGGCGCATACGGTCGACCAGCACCTCGAGGTGCAGCTCGCCCATGCCGCCGATGATGGTCTGGCCGGTCTCCTCGTCCGAGTGGACCTGGAAGGACGGGTCCTCCTCGGCCAGGCGCTGGATCGCGACGCCCAGCTTCTCCTGGTCGCCCTTCGACTTGGGCTCGATGGCGACCTGGATGACCGGCGCCGGGAAGTCCATGGACTCCAGGATGACCGGGGCCTTGTCGTCGCACAGCGTCTCACCGGTCGTGGTCTGCTTCAGACCCATGACGGCGATGATGTCGCCGGCGCCCACCGACTCGATCTCCTCACGCTTGTTCGCGTGCATGCGGTAGATCTTGCCGATGCGCTCCTTCTTGCCCTTGACGGAGTTCAGCACGGCGGTGCCGGACTCCAGGCGGCCCGAGTAGACCCGGACGAAGGTGAGCTTGCCGAGGTGCGGGTCGCTCATGATCTTGAACGCCAGCGCCGACAGCGGCTCGTCGTCGGACGGCTTGCGCTTGACGACCGTCTCCGGGTCCTTGACGTCGTGGCCCTCGATGGCCTCGACGTCCAGGGGGGAGGGGAGGTAGCGCACGACCGCGTCGAGCAGGGGCTGGACGCCCTTGTTCTTGAACGCGGTGCCACAGAACACCGGGGTGACCGTGGTGTCCTTGGACTTGCCGGACGCGATGGTGATGCGACGGATCGCGGCGTACAGCTGCTCCACGGAAGGCTCGGTGCCCTCCAGGTACAGCTCCATGATCTCTTCGTCGTTCTCGGCGACGGCCTCGAGCAGCTTGCCGCGCCACTCCTCGGCAGCCTCGGTGTGCGTGGCCGGGATGTCGACGACGTCGTACATCTCGCCCTTGGTGGCCTCGGCGGACCAGACCAGGGCCTTCATCGTCACGAGGTCGACGACGCCCTTGAAGTCGGCCTCGGCACCGATCGGGAGCTGCATGACGATCGGCTGGGCACCCAGCCGGTCGCTGATCATGTCCACGCAGCGGTGGAACTCGGCACCCGTACGGTCGAGCTTGTTGACGAAGCAGATACGCGGAACGCCGTAACGGTCCGCCTGACGCCACACGGTCTCGGACTGCGGCTCAACGCCGGCGACGCCGTCGAACACCGTCACGGCACCGTCGAGCACGCGCAGGGAACGCTCCACCTCGACGGTGAAGTCGACGTGGCCCGGCGTGTCGATGATGTTGATGGTGTGGTCGACGTCTTCCAGCGGCCAGTGGCAGGTGGTGGCAGCAGAGGTGATCGTGATGCCACGCTCCTGCTCCTGCTCCATCCAGTCCATGGTGGCAGCGCCGTCGTGGACCTCACCGATCTTGTAGGAAACGCCGGTGTAGAACAGGATCCGCTCGGTGGTGGTCGTCTTGCCCGCGTCGATGTGGGCCATGATGCCGATATTGCGCACCTTGGCCAGGTCAAGCGAAGTGGTAGCCATAAGGCTTCAGTCTTCTCTCGGTCTCGATGTGGACTGCGACTACCAGCGGTAGTGCGCGAAGGCCTTGTTGGACTCGGCCATCTTGTGCGTGTCCTCGCGCTTCTTCACAGCGGCACCGAGGCCGTTGGAGGCGTCGAGGAGCTCGTTGAGCAGACGCTCGGTCATGGTCTTCTCGCGACGGGCGCGGGAGTAGCCGACGAGCCAGCGCAGCGCGAGGGTGTTGGCGCGACCGGGCTTGACCTCGATCGGAACCTGGTACGTCGCACCACCGACACGGCGGGACTTGACCTCGAGGGTCGGCTTGATGTTCTCCAGCGCGCGCTTCAGCGTGATGATCGGGTCGTTGCCCGTCTTCTCACGCAGACCCTCCATGGCGCCGTAGACGATGCGCTCGGCGGTGGAGCGCTTGCCGTTCAGCAGCACCTTGTTGATGAGGGAGGTCACCAGAGGAGAACCGTAGACCGGGTCGATGATGACCGGGCGCTTCGGGGCGGGGCCCTTACGAGGCATTCTTACTTCTCCTTCTTGGCGCCGTAGCGGCTGCGGGCCTGCTTGCGGTTCTTGACACCCTGGGTGTCGAGCGAACCACGGATGATCTTGTAGCGAACACCCGGCAGGTCCTTCACACGGCCGCCGCGCACGAGCACGATGGAGTGCTCCTGCAGGTTGTGTCCCTCACCCGGAATGTAAGCGGTGACCTCGATCCCGCTGGTCAGACGCACACGCGCGACCTTACGCAGGGCCGAGTTCGGCTTCTTCGGGGTGGTCGTGAACACACGCGTGCAGACGCCACGACGCTGAGGGGAACCCTCGAGTGCGGGCGTCTTGTTCTTCTCGACCTTGTCCTGCCGGCCCTTGCGGACCAGCTGCTGGATCGTAGGCACTACTTCTCCGGTTTCTGTGTGCCGATAGGTACAGCTAACCTGGAACGTCGCCGACCCACGCGGTCGGGTGTGTCGAATCCCGCGGACCTTTGCCGCAAGGCGAAAAAGGGCGCAGATCACGGTGGCCGGTGTCGGCTCGCCATGCGGTTGAAGGCACGCACGAGAGCCAGGGCACACCCCAGGCACAAGGTCTGAGCGTACCTACCTCACGGACTTCGGTCAAAACAAATGGAGTGCGCCCCGACACGCCGGGTTTGTCACCCTTGCAATCGTGGGCCCGGAGTGAAGGTCGGAGGGCTTTCGCCCCGTTCCGTGCCCATGCCAACGGCTTGTTCAGTACGTTGAACGGTTGCTGTACCGATCGCGGGGGACGGGGGGAACAGATGACGGCGGCCGACTTACCCGACGGGACCGGTCTCGACGACCGGGTGCCCTTCCTCGCACGCCTGGAGAAGGGGGACCGCGAGACGCTGCTCGACCTGGGCCGCGAGCTCGCCTTCCGCCCCCGGGACGTGCTGCTCCACCAGCACGAGCCCTCTTCGTACGTGCTCTTCGTCATCCACGGCTGGACCAAGGTCACCGCGGCCGCCGTCAACGGCTACGAGGCGCTGCTCGCCCTGCGCGGCCCCGGCGACATCGTCGGCGAGTCGGCCGCGCTCACCGGACGTCCGCGCTCGGCCACCGTGACCGCCCTGGAGCCGGTCCGCGCGGTCGCCGTCGAACGGGACCGCTTCACCGACTTCCTCGGGCGCTCCCCCGACGTCTCCTACGCCCTCCTCGGCCTCACCTCGGACCGGATGCGAGCGGCCGACCAGCGCCGCCTGGAGTTCGCCTCCATGAACGTACGGGAGCGCCTGGCCGCCCTCCTGCTGGAGCTGGCCCGCACGAACGCCCGCTACACCGAGACCGGCGTCGAGCTCCTGGTGCCCCTCAGCAAGCAGGAGCTGGCCGGGTCGGTCGGGGCGTCGCGGGAGATGGTCCAGCGACTGCTGAAGGAGCTGCGGGACCGCGGGGTGGTGGTCACCGGGCGGCGGACGCTGCGGATCGTACGGATGGACGTGCTGCGGCGGATCGCGCGGGACGGGTGACGCGAAGCCGATGACGCTGAGCCCAGGACGAATGACGCGTAGGCCGGGACGCCGGGTGACGCGAGGGCCCGTGCGCGGGCCCCGGGGAGCAAGCGCGTTCTGTGCACACGGTCACAGTCCGAGTGCGTCATCCGCCCTCTACCCGGTGCCGCCCCACGCGTCACTCTTCTCGTCTCGCCGGGCGACAGCCCCCTTCCCGAAAGGCGATCATGAACGATCCCGTGAGCCGGACCATCCTGCTGCTCGACATCGAGCGCTACAGCGACCGGGACGACGTCGAGCAGGCCTACTTACGGCGGATGCTGTACGACGTCACCGACCGCGCCCTGGAGAGCGCCGGGATCGACGAGACGCTGCGCCTGCGGGCCGACCGCGGGGACTCCGTGATGGAGCTGATCGACGCCAATTCCTCCGTGCCGGCCCTGCTGCGGGCCCTGCTCACCTCGGTCCCGGCCCAGCTGCGGGCGGTCAACCGCATGGCGTCCAGCTCGGCGCAGATCCGGCTGCGCGGAGTCGTCGCCTCGGGGTACGTCGCCATCGACGAGCACGGCTGGGTCGGCTCCGACCTCAACCACGCCTGCCGCCTCCTGGACGCCGGTCTGCTGCGTGCCGCGCTGCGCGAGCGGCAGGACGACTTCGCGCTGTGCGTGTCGGACGGGGTCTACACGGGCATCGTGCGGCACGACCACACGGGGGTCCCGGCGGCCGACTTCCACGAGGTGACCGTGGACAGCAAGAACGGCCCGCTGAAGGCGTGGCTGCACGGCCCGGTGCCCGAGGGCGCGGCCGGGCCCCGGAACCACAGTGAAACGGGGGCGGGGGGAGCCCCGGTGCCGGGTGCTTCGGGGGACGGCCCGGCACCGGGGCGGACATCGCCCTCTACTCCCGCGACGGGGGGCGTCGTCTTCAATTTCAACGGCGGCGCGCCCAGCTTCGGCGGCAGCCTCGTCCTCGGTGACCAGCACGGGGTCTCCGGCGGCCGGGTCACCGGGGACGTGCACCTCGGCGGGACCGGGGGTGACGCGGCGTGACGATTCCACCCGAGCAGCGGCCGCCGGACCCGGAGGCCGCGCAGGAGCCCGACGGCGACAGACCCGGGGAAGAGGCCGAGAGCGCCCAGGAGGCCCGCGCCGCCCAGCGTGAGCTGTTCGCCCACACCCCGGGCTTCATCCTCGGCTCGGCGGCCTCCTTCGGGGGCAGCCTGGTCGGCGGGGCACAGCACGGGGTGTCCGGCGGGCAGGTCGCCGGGGACGTCTTCATGGGCGGCAAGACCGAGATCCACCACCACGGGCCGTCGGCCGCCTCGTACGCCTCCGGAGAGGTCCCGCGGGCCGAGCTGGACACCCTGGACGCGGTCTTCGCCGAGGGCCCCGCCTTCGAGGCCGCCCTGCGCCGGCTGCGGCAGGAGCGGGTCGTCGTCCTGTCCGGCCCGCACGCCGCCGGCCGCTACGCCGCCGCCCTGATGCTGCTGCACCGCCTCGGCGTGCCCGCCGTGCACGCCCTGCCCGCCGAGACGACCCCCGCGACCCTGCCCGCGCAGCTCACCCGGCCGGGCGGCCATGTGCTGCGCGACCTGCCCCTGACCCGCAACCGGCCGCTGCGCGACACCCACCTCTACGCGGCCGTGGACCAGCTCAAGAAGACCGACGGCCATCTGGTGATCACGGTCGAGAACTCACCGTTCCTGCAGGGCGTCACCCCGACGCCGTGGGAGCCGCCGACGGCCGAGGACGTCGTACGGGCGCATCTGGCCGTACGACGACGGGGCGAGACGGCGCAGCTGCTGGCGCTCGCGCCGGTGCGGGAGTTCCTCGGGCGCGGGCGGCGCCCCGCCGAGGCCGCCGAGTTCGCCCGGGAGCTGGCCGCGTACGACGGCAGTGACGCGGCGGGCGCTCGGCTCGCGGACTTCGGGCAGACCGCGGTGGAGAAGCAGTGCCGAAGCTGGCTCGGCGCGCCGGACACGGATCTGCGCGAGAAGGCGTTCCTGATCTCGCTCGCGGTCTTCGACCAGGCGCCGTACGTACTCGCCGCCGAGCTCGCGGACCGCCTCTTCGTGCACTTCCAGAAGCTGCAGCATCCCGAACTGCTCCCGGAGATCCCCGTGTTCGGGCCGTCGGCCGCGGACCGGCTGGAGCGGGCGCACGCGGAGGGGGAGTTGCGGGACGAGCAGACCGACTGGGGTCCCGTACCGCAGTTCACGGCGGCGTTCCGGGAGGAGCGCACCGCACGTGTGCTGCTCACCGAGGTCTGGACGGGGCACCCCTCCGCCCGGCCCGCGCTGGTGGCATGGCTGCGAGAGCTGGCCCGGGACGGCCGGCCGGTGGTGCGCACCCGGGCCGCCGCGGCCGCCGCGCTGCTGGCCGCCGCCGATCTGCCCTCGGCGATCGCACTGCTCATCGACGGCTGGGCCGACTCGAAGGCCTTCGGCCCCCGGGTGACGGCCGCCAACACGCTCACCCTGGCCCAGCTCCTCGACGCGCCCGCCGTACTGCGGCTGCTCACCCAGTGGTGCACGGACCCGCACTGGGCCCGCCGCTGGACGGCGATCCGTGCCTTCGGCCTGCTCGCGCCGCTCCGCCCGGAGCTGGCGGGCCCCGCCCTGGCCGCGCTGGCCGGCCGGGCGCGGGCGGACGTCAGCAGCGACGCCGAGGCGGAGAGCCTGATCGAGTCGGCGGCCCTCCTCCTCTCCTCGGGACGGCGCCCCGGCGAGGTGCTCTCCGAGTTCGTACGGCTGCTCTACCACGACACTCCGGCGGTGCGCGCCCTCGCCCTGAACGCCTTCGTACGCGCCTGCGACAACGCCGAGGAGGGCGCACTCGTCGAGTGGTACGCCGACACCGGCATGTACGAGCCCGACTCGGCCCGCGACCTCGCGACCCTGTGGCGCACCGCCCTGGGCGACCGGGCCCACACCCGGCAGGCGCTGGGCGCGCTGCACACCTGGGTGCATGTCGCCCAGCGCCGGGCGGACGCGGCCCAGGCCCTGGAGCTGCTGCTGCCCGCGCTGGTCGTCGAGGCGGCCGACCGTGACCGGCTCGACCACGAACTGCGCACCATGCGCGCGGAGGACGGGGGCCCGCGGCCGCCCGTCGCCGACCGGCTGCTGGACGTGCTCTGGCCCGCCACTTCGACTCTTTCCTGACCGACCCTGCAATACCCGAGGAGTTGACCCATGGCGGACTTCCGCCGTCAGCCGGAGTGGCAGCAACAGGCCGACCGGCACAGCACATTGATCGACCCGGTACTCACGGTGCGGCCGATCTCGCGGTTCGACTACACCGCCCGGCGGGTGGTCGGCGCGATCGACCACGCGCTGGTCTTCGCCACCGCGAGTGGCGCGTACGACGTGTACCTCCCGCCGCGCCGGCCCAGCCGTACGGACGCGGCGACCCGTCGCTACACCTCGGTGTACGAGGTGGACCTGGGCAGCCACCCGGTCCGGCTGGAGCTGGAGTTACCGAGTGACGACGACGCGTTCGCCTTCGGCGCGACGGCGGACCTGACGTGGCGGGTGCGGGATCCGGAGGCGTATGTACGCAGCGGTGAGCGCGATGTGCCGACCCGGCTGACCCGTGAACTGCAGCAGCTGGCCCGCCCGGTCAGCCGTCGCTTCCCGATCGAGGAGAGCCCGTCGGCGGAGGTGGAGGTCCAACAGGCCGTCGAGTCCGGGGCCTTCGCGGCGGGCCTCGGACTCGAGGTCACCTGTGTGGTGCGGCTGCGGCTCGATGACGAGGCGATCGCCCATCGGCAGCGGAAGCGGACGCTGCGCTACGAGTCCGAGATGCTCGACCCGGAGCACGAGTTCCGGCTGCGGCAGGCGCAGCAGCAGTACGAGCTGGAGGCGCTGCAGCAGCGGCAGCATCAGCAGCTGGTCGCCGAGAAGATCAACTTCTACCAGTACCACCTCCAGTACGGCGGGGTCGGCGCGTGGGCCCTCCACCTGGCCGCCCACCCCGAGGACACACGGCTCGTCATCGACAACATCCACCAGGATCAACTGACCTTCATCAAGGCTCAGTTGGAGCAGCTCGGCAGTGACGAACTGGAGGACTACCAGAAGGCGGAGTCCCTCAAGCAGGTCCGTCACGAGATCGACGCGATCATCCGTATGCGCGGGGCGAGTCCGGGTGCGGCGGGAGCCCTGCCCGCGGGTCCGCAGGCGCCGGCGTATCCGGGGCAGATGCCGCAGGAGCAGCCGCCGGCACCCGGGTACGGGACCGGGCCGCAGGCGTATGGGGCAGGGCCTCAGGCGTATGGGGCAGGGCCTCAGGTGTACGGGGCAGGGCCTCAGGTGTACGGGGCGGGGGCACCGGCGTACGGGGCCGGGCCGCAGGCATACGGGACTGGGCCGCAGGCCTACGGGACTGGGGCACCGCCTGCCGCCGTACCTCCGGCGTCGATCCCTCCGGCCGCTCCGGCACCGGCGAATCACCCGCCCTCGCCGGGCAAACCCGGCGACCCGGCCGCGCCGTACGCACCCGCCGACGGCCCCTCCCCCGGGCACCCGGTCCAGGAGGGCCCGGCGCCCGCCACCCCGCCGATGCCCGCGCCGTACACCCCGCCCCGGCCCGGTCCGGAACCGGAGGCGTCGTGACGACACCCGGCACCACATCCCGCCCGGCACCCGTCGGCTCCCCCGGTCTCGGCACGGCCGAGCGGCTCCTCGTCGAGATGCGCGGGGAGATCGCGCGGGCCGACAGCAAGGCGGCCGTGCTGGTCGCGGCGTTGGGGCTGACCGCCGGAGCGTTCAGCGGGCTGGTGGCCGGGCGGAAGTGGGAGCCGGGGGTGCTGTCGGCCGCCGGGACCCTGCTGTGGTGGGCCGGCGCTCTCGCCCTCGCCCTGTCGCTGCTGGCGTTGCTGCTCGCCGTACTGCCCCGGTATCGCACCGGGGTGTGGTCCCCGGGCCAGCCCCTCTGCTACTTCGGCGACGTCCAACAGGCCGTACGCGCGGGCCGCCTGGCCGATGCTCTCGCCGACACCGAACGCGACCCCGTCGCCGGACTCACCGCGGCCCTCACCGAGACCAGCCGCATCGCCGCCCGCAAGCACCAGTGGATCCGCACCGGCCTGATCGCCTTCTGCGCCGGCACGGTCCTGCTCCCCACCGCCCTGCTGGTCGGCTGACGCCCGCTCACACGAAACACGGCACTCGAAGGAAACGTCCCCATGTCCGAAACACCCGATCCCGGTTCCTACCCGCCTCCGGAACCCCAGTACCCCGCCCCGACGTACCCGACGGCACCGCCCGCGTATCCGGGCTCCGCCCCGCAGTACCCGACGGGCTCCGCCCCGCAGTACCCCGCAGCACCGCCGCCGCACTATCCCGGCTCCACCCCGGACCATCCGACAGCCGCCGGCGCTCCGCAGTACCCCGGCGCTCCCGCCCCGCAGTACCCGACGGCCGCCACCCCGCCGCAGTACCCAACTGCTCAGCCACCCCAATACCCGACCGCTCCCGCCCCGCAGTACCCGACGGGCCCCGCCCAGCAGTACCCGATGACACCCCCGCCCTCGCAGTTCCAGCCCACCGCTCCGCCCCACCCGGCCCCCTCCCAGGTGCCCCAGCCCACCAGCCAGCCCCTCGCGGAGCAGGCGCCGCAGGCCGCCGCCCCGGACGATCTCGACTACCGCCACCTCGGCTCCCGCGTCCATGTCGCCGCCCATCAGCGCGGTGCCGACGCCACCGCCGTGGGGCGGCTCGTCGTGCATCTGCCGGGAGCACTGGTGAGCGGTGTCGTGGTCGCCGCCATCGGGACGGCGTTCGGCGGGACCGTGGGCGGGTGGCTCGCGGTCCTCGTGTGGCTGGCCAGCGGCGGGCTCGTGTTCCACCGGCCCGCCGAACTCCTCTTCGCCCGCAAGGTGTTGAAGCTGCGCGTGCCGACGGCCCTGGAGCTGTCCCGGCTGGAGCCCGTGTGGCACGAGGTCACCGCCCGCGCGGGCATAGAGGCGCACACGTACGAGCTGATGGTCGAGAGCAGCGACGAGCTGAACGCGTCAGCGGTCGCGGGGCACGTCGTCAGCGTCACGACGTACGCGCTGAACGAGATCCCGAGCAGCAACCTCGCCGCCGTACTCGCCCATGAGCTCGGCCATCACACCGGCGGTCACTCCTGGGCGGGGCTGCTCGGCTACTGGTACTCGCTGCCCGGCCGGATCGCCTGGGCCGTCACCAAGTTCCTGGCCAGTGTCACCGTGATGGTGGCCAGCCGGTTCTCCGTGGTGGCGACCGGGTTCCTGGTGCTGTTCATGGGGATGTTCTTCGTCTTCGCGGTGATCGGCGCGTGGTTCGTGACGATTCCGCTGGTCCTCGCGCCGTATCTGCTCGCCTTTGCGGGGCGCCAGGGCGAGCTCCGGGCCGACCAGCAGGCGGCCGCCCTCGGCTTCGCCCCGCAGATGACCGAGGTGCTGCACCGTCTGGAGGCCGAGGAGCAGGCGGAGGTCGCACGCGCCGCGGCGGCCGGGCAGCGTCTGGAGCGGCCGGGCCCGCTGGCCCGTCTGCTGTCCACCCACCCCGACAATGCCACCCGGCTGGCCCGTCTGGAGCCGTATCTGCGCACCGGGCTGTAGCGCGGCTCCCGAAGAAACGCCGAAGGGCGGCCACCCCGTGGGGTGACCGCCCTTCAAGCGGACGCTCGCGTCCTACTGGTTGTACGGACCGTAGTCGTAGTCCTCCAGCGGAACGGCCTGGCCGGAGCCGGTGCCGAACGGCGAGTAGTCGATGTCGTCGTAGCCGACGGCCGAGTACATCGCGGCCTTGGCCTCCTCGGTCGGCTCGACCCGGATGTTGCGGTAGCGGGACAGACCCGTACCGGCCGGGATGAGCTTACCGATGATGACGTTCTCCTTGAGGCCGATCAGGGAGTCGGACTTGGCGTTGATCGCCGCGTCCGTGAGGACCCTGGTCGTCTCCTGGAAGGACGCCGCCGACAGCCAGGACTCGGTCGCCAGCGAGGCCTTGGTGATACCCATGAGCTGCGGACGACCGGAGGCCGGGTGACCGCCCTCCTGGACCACACGACGGTTCTCGGTCTCGAACTTCGAGCGCTCGACCAGCTCGCCGGGCAGCAGCTCGGCGTCGCCGGACTCGATGATCGTCACTCGGCGGAGCATCTGCCGGATGATGATCTCGATGTGCTTGTCGTGGATCGACACACCCTGCGAGTTGTACACCTTCTGGACCTCGCCGACCAGGTGGACCTGGACGGCACGCTGGCCCAGGATGCGCAGCACGTCGTGCGGGTTGGTGGCACCCACGGTGAGCTTCTGGCCCACCTCGACGTGCTCGCCCTCGCTGACCAGGAGTCGGGCGCGCTTCGAGATCGGGTACGCCGTCTCGTCGCTGCCGTCGTCCGGCGTGATGACGATCTTCTTGGTCTTCTCGGTCTCCTCGATCCGCACGCGGCCGGAGGCCTCGGAGATCGGGGCGACACCCTTCGGGGTACGGGCCTCGAAGAGCTCGACGACACGCGGCAGACCCTGGGTGATGTCGTCACCGGCCACACCACCGGTGTGGAAGGTACGCATCGTCAGCTGGGTACCGGGCTCACCGATGGACTGGGCGGCGATGATGCCGACCGCCTCACCGATGTCGACCAGCTTGCCGGTGGCCAGCGAACGGCCGTAGCACATGGCGCAGGTGCCGACGGCGGACTCACAGGTCAGGACCGAGCGGGTCTTGACCTCCGAGACACCACGGGCCACCAGTTCCTCGATGAGGACGTCACCGAGGTCGGTGCCGGCCGGGGCCAGGACCTGACCGTCGACCACGATGTCCTCGGCGAGGCAGCGCGCGTACACGGACGTCTCGACGTTCTCCGCCTTGCGCAGCACGCCGTCCGCTTCGACCTCCGCGATGTGGAGCTTGAGGCCACGGTCGGTGCCGCAGTCCTCCTCGCGGATGATGACGTCCTGGGAGACGTCGACCAGACGACGGGTGAGGTAACCCGAGTCGGCGGTACGCAGAGCGGTGTCCGCGAGACCCTTACGGGCACCGTGCGTGGAGATGAAGTACTCCAGCACGGACAGACCCTCACGGAAGGACGCCTTGATCGGACGCGGGATCGTCTCGTTCTTGGCGTTCGACACCAGACCACGCATACCGGCAATCTGACGCATCTGCATCATGTTGCCTCGGGCACCCGAGTTCACCATCATGAAGATCGGGTTGGTCTTCGGGAAGTTCTCGTTCATCGCCTCGGCGACCTCGTTGGTCGCCTTGGTCCAGATCGCGATGAGCTCCTGCGTGCGCTCGTCCTTGGTGATCAGACCGCGCTCGTACTGCTTCTGGACCTTCTCGTCCTGCGCCTCGTAGCCGCGGACGATCTCCTTCTTCGCCTCGGGAACGACGACGTCGGAGATGGCGACGGTGACACCGGAACGGGTGGCCCAGTAGAAGCCGGCCGCCTTCAGGTTGTCGAGCGTCGCCGCCACGATGACCTTCGGGTAGCGCTCGGCGAGGTCGTTGACGATCTCGGAGAGCTGCTTCTTGCCGACCTCGTAGTCGACGAACGGGTAGTCCTCGGGCAGCAGCTCGTTGAAGAGCGCACGGCCCAGCGTGGTCTTCAGCCGGAAGCTGTCACCCTGCTGCCACTCCGGCTCGCCCTCCTCCTGGGCCGGCGGGGTCCAGCCGCGCGGCGGGATGGTGCCCACCGGGAAGCGGATGTCCACGCGCGACTGCAGCGAGAGCTCGCCGGCGTCGAACGCCATGATCGCCTCGGCCACGGAGGAGAAGGAGCGGTCCTCGCCCTTCACGTTCCGCATCTCGCCGTCGGTGGTGAGGAAGAACAGACCGAGGACCATGTCCTGGGTCGGCATCGTCACCGGACGGCCGTCGGCCGGCTTGAGGATGTTGTTCGAGGACAGCATCAGGATGCGGGCCTCGGCCTGCGCCTCCGCGGACAGCGGCAGGTGCACGGCCATCTGGTCACCGTCGAAGTCCGCGTTGAACGCGGTGCAGACGAGCGGGTGGATCTGGATGGCCTTGCCCTCGACCAGCTGCGGCTCGAAGGCCTGGATGCCGAGGCGGTGCAGGGTGGGAGCACGGTTCAGCAGCACCGGGTGCTCGGCGATGACCTCTTCGAGGACGTCGTACACGACCGTGCGGCCGCGCTCCACCATGCGCTTGGCGCTCTTGATGTTCTGCGCGTGGTTCAGGTCGACCAGGCGCTTCATCACGAACGGCTTGAAGAGCTCCAGCGCCATGGCCTTGGGCAGACCGCACTGGTGCAGCTTCAGCTGCGGGCCGACGACGATGACGGAACGCGCCGAGTAGTCGACTCGCTTACCGAGCAGGTTCTGACGGAATCGACCCTGCTTGCCCTTCAGCATGTCGCTGAGGGACTTCAGCGGGCGGTTGCCGGGGCCCGTCACCGGGCGGCCGCGACGACCGTTGTCGAAGAGGGCGTCAACAGCCTCCTGAAGCATGCGCTTCTCGTTGTTGACGATGATCTCCGGGGCACCGAGGTCCAGGAGCCTCTTCAGACGGTTGTTGCGGTTGATCACACGGCGGTACAGGTCGTTCAGGTCGGAGGTCGCGAAGCGGCCACCGTCCAGCTGCACCATCGGACGCAGGTCCGGCGGGATGACCGGCACGCAGTCGAGGACCATGCCCTTGGGGCTGTTGGACGTCTGCAGGAACGCGGAGACGACCTTCAGGCGCTTGAGGGCGCGGGTCTTCTTCTGGCCCTTGCCGGTACGGATGATCTCGCGGAGCTTCTCGGCCTCCTCCTCGAGGTCGAAGGACTCCAGGCGCTTCTGCAGGGCCTGGGCGCCCATCGAACCGTCGAAGTACGTGCCGAAGCGGTCACGCAGCTCGCGGTAGAGCAGCTCGTCGCCCTCGAGGTCCTGGACCTTGAGGTTCTTGAACCGGGTCCACACCTCGTCGAGCCGGTCGATCTCGCGCTGCGCGCGGTCGCGCAGCTGCTTCATCTCGCGCTCGGCACCCTCGCGCACCTTGCGGCGCACGTCGGCCTTGGCACCCTCGGCCTCGAGCTCGGCCAGGTCGGCCTCGAGCTTCTTGGCGCGGGCCTCGAGGTCGGCGTCGCGCCGGTTCTCGACCTGCTGGCGCTCCACGGAGACGTGCGCCTCCAGGGAGGGCAGGTCGCGCGTACGGCGCTCCTCGTCGACGTACGTGATCATGTACGCCGCGAAGTAGATGACCTTCTCGAGGTCCTTGGGAGCCAGGTCGAGCAGGTAGCCCAGCCGGCTCGGGACGCCCTTGAAGTACCAGATGTGCGTGACGGGGGCGGCCAGCTCGATGTGGCCCATCCGCTCACGGCGCACCTTGGCGCGGGTGACCTCGACGCCACAGCGCTCGCAGATGATGCCCTTGAAGCGGACGCGCTTGTACTTGCCGCAGTAGCACTCCCAGTCCCGGGTCGGACCGAAGATCTTCTCGCAGAAGAGTCCGTCCTTTTCGGGCTTGAGGGTGCGGTAGTTGATGGTCTCGGGCTTCTTGACCTCGCCGTGGCTCCACTGACGGATGTCGTCCGCGGTGGCCAGGCCGATCCGGAGCTCGTCGAAGAAGTTGACGTCGAGCACTATGCGTCAATCCCTCTCAGGGTCGTAAGTCTTTGGTCTGAAACGGGGGCCTGGGGGTCGGCGGGGCCCTGTGGGTGAGGGCACCGCCGGACTCCCGTCAGACCTCTTCGACGCTGCTCGGCTCGCGCCGGGACAGGTCGATGCCGAGCTCCTCCGCAGCGCGGAAGACGTCCTCGTCGGTGTCACGCATCTCGATGGACATACCGTCGCTGGACAGCACCTCCACGTTCAGGCAGAGCGACTGCATCTCCTTGATGAGCACCTTGAAGGACTCGGGGATGCCGGGCTCCGGGATGTTCTCGCCCTTGACGATGGCCTCGTAGACCTTCACGCGGCCGGTGACGTCGTCGGACTTGATGGTCAGCAGCTCCTGGAGCGCGTACGCGGCGCCGTAGGCCTCGAGGGCCCACACCTCCATCTCACCGAAGCGCTGGCCACCGAACTGCGCCTTACCACCCAGCGGCTGCTGGGTGATCATCGAGTACGGACCGGTCGAGCGGGCGTGCAGCTTGTCGTCGACCAGGTGGTGCAGCTTCAGGATGTACATGTAGCCGACCGAGATCGGGTCCGGGAACGGCTCACCCGAACGACCGTCGAACAGCTGCGCCTTGCCGGACGGGAGCACCATGCGCTCGCCGTCGCGGTTCGGGATGGTGTGCTGGAGCAGACCCGCGAGCTCGTCCTCGCGCGCACCGTCGAAGACCGGGGTGGCGACGTTGGTGCCCGGGGCGACCTGGTCGGCACCGATGGCCTGCAGGCGCTGCGCCCACTCGTCCGCGAGGCCGGAGACGTCCCAGCCGCGGCTGGCGAGCCAGCCGAGGTGGATCTCCAGGACCTGTCCCGGGTTCATTCGGGACGGGACACCCAGCGGGTTGAGGATGATGTCGACCGGGGTGCCGTCCTCCAGGAACGGCATGTCCTCGATCGGCAGGATCTTGGAGATGACACCCTTGTTGCCGTGACGGCCGGCGAGCTTGTCACCGTCGGTGATCTTGCGCTTCTGCGCCACGTACACGCGCACAAGCTGGTTCACACCCGGGGGAAGCTCGTCGCCCTCCTCGCGGTCGAAGACGCGCACGCCGATGACCTTGCCGGTCTCGCCGTGCGGCACCTTCAGCGAGGTGTCACGGACCTCACGGGCCTTCTCGCCGAAGATCGCGCGCAGCAGGCGCTCCTCGGGGGTCAGCTCGGTCTCACCCTTCGGGGTCACCTTGCCGACGAGGATGTCACCGGCGATGACCTCGGCACCGATACGGATGATGCCGCGCTCGTCGAGGTCCGCTAGGACCTCCTCGGAGACGTTCGGGATGTCCCGGGTGATCTCCTCGGGGCCGAGCTTGGTGTCACGGGCGTCGACCTCGTGCTCCTCGATGTGGATCGAGGAGAGGACGTCGTCCTGCACGAGGCGCTGCGACAGGATGATCGCGTCCTCGTAGTTGTGACCCTCCCACGGCATGAACGCGACGAGCAGGTTCTTGCCGAGGGCCATCTCGCCGTGCTGGGTGGCCGGACCGTCGGAGAGGACCTGGCCCTCGACGACCCGGTCGCCCTCGTTGACGATGACCTTCTGGTTGACCGAGGTGCCCTGGTTGGAGCGGGCGAACTTGGCCAGGCGGTAGGTGATGTACGTGCCGTCGTCGTTGGCGGTGGTGACGTAGTCCGCGGAGACCTCCTGGACCACACCGGCCTTCTCGGCCTTGACGACGTCGCCGGCGTCGACGGCGGAGCGGTACTCCATGCCGGTGCCGACGAGCGGGGCCTCCGCCTGGATCAGCGGAACGGCCTGGCGCATCATGTTCGCGCCCATGAGGGCACGGTTGGCGTCGTCGTGCTCGAGGAAGGGGATCATGGCGGTCGCTACCGACACCATCTGGCGCGGCGAGACGTCCATGTAGTCCACGTCGTCACCGGCGACGTAGTCGACCTCGCCGCCACGACGGCGGACCAGGACGCGGTTCTCGGCGAACCGCAGGTCGTCCGTGAGGGTGGCGTTGGCCTGCGCGATGACGAATCGGTCCTCTTCGTCGGCGGTCAGGTAGTCCACCTCGTCGGTGACCTGACCCTCGACGACCTTGCGGTACGGGGTCTCGACGAAACCGAACGCGTTGACCCGGCCGTACGAGGCGAGCGAACCGATCAGACCGATGTTGGGGCCTTCAGGGGTCTCGATCGGGCACATACGTCCGTAGTGGGACGGGTGCACGTCACGGACCTCGAAGCCGGCCCGCTCACGGGAGAGACCACCCGGGCCGAGCGCGGACAGACGACGCTTGTGCGTCAGCCCGGACAGCGGGTTGTTCTGGTCCATGAACTGGGACAGCTGGCTGGTGCCGAAGAACTCCTTGATGGAGGCGACGACCGGCCGGATGTTGATCAGGGTCTGCGGCGTGATCGCCTCGACGTCCTGCGTGGTCATGCGCTCGCGCACGACGCGCTCCATACGAGCCAGACCGGTGCGGACCTGGTTCTGGATGAGCTCGCCGACGCTGCGCAGACGACGGTTGCCGAAGTGGTCGATGTCGTCGGTCTCGACGACGATCGTGTCGCCGTTGTCCCCGGCGGTCTCGGTCTCGCCCGCGTGCAGCTTCACCAGGTACTTGATCGTCGAGATGACGTCCTCGACGGTCAGGATGCCCGCGTCCAGCGGAGCGTCCGCACCCAGCTTCTTGTTGACCTTGTAGCGGCCGACCTTGGCGAGGTCGTAGCGCTTCGGGTTGAAGTACAGGTTCTCCAGCAGCGTCTGCGCGGCCTCACGCGTGGGGGGCTCGCCCGGACGCAGCTTGCGGTAGATGTCGAGCAGCGCGTCGTCCTGGCCCTGGGTGTGGTCCTTCTCCAGGGTGGCGCGCATGGACTCGTACTCGCCGAACTCCTCGAGGATCTGCTCGGTCGTCCAGCCGAGCGCCTTCAGGAGGACGGTCACGGACTGCTTGCGCTTGCGGTCGATACGGACACCGACCATGTCGCGCTTGTCGATCTCCATCTCCAGCCAGGCACCCCGGGACGGGATGATCTTGGCGGAGAAGATGTCCTTGTCGGACGTCTTGTCGATGGAGGAGTCGAAGTAGACACCGGGCGAACGGACCAGCTGCGACACCACGACACGCTCGGTGCCGTTGATCACGAACGTGCCCTTGTTCGTCATGAGCGGGAAGTCGCCCATGAAGACCGTCTGGGACTTGATCTCACCGGTCTCGTTGTTGGTGAACTCGGCCGTGACGAAGAGCGGCGCGGCGTACGTGAAGTCGCGCTCCTTGCACTCGTCGATCGAGTTCTTCGGCGGCTCGAAGCGGTGGTCCCGGAACGTCAGGGACATCGACCCGGAGAAGTCCTCGATCGGGGAGATCTCCTCGAAGATCTCCTCCAGTCCGGACTTGGTGGGGACGTCCTGACCGTTCTCCAGAGCCTCCTCGACCCGACTCTGCCAAGCGGTGTTGCCGAGCAGCCAGTCGAAGCTCTCGGTCTGCAGCGCGAGCAGGTTCGGAACCTCGAGAGGCTCCTTGATCTTTGCAAAGGAAATGCGCAGCGGGGCGGTGCTGGCGCCGTTGTTCATATTCGCGGTCGAGGCATTGCGCGAGGCGGCCAAGAGGGGGTCCTTCCGAGGGCTCGGACTCACTGCGCGCGTACCGGCCCCTCTCCCGCACACAGAGACAGAAATCCCAGGTCAGGGAACGTTCGGTCGGCTGTGCTCAAGTGAGGGCATGCCCCTGGTGACGGGCAGGGGACAGCTAACAGGCAGCGCAAAGGGTCAGTGTAGCCACTTGGCACACTGATGTCCAGTGCGGGTTTTTCGAGACCCTCGTTGTTGTCAACGCCCTCGGCATGCCTGCCCTCAACGCACGTTGATACTGCCCTCTTCGTCGTCGATCCATGCCTCGGATTCGGATCCTTGTGACGACGCGTCCTGAGAATTGCGCGCTGCGTGCGGTTCGTCAAGGCCCTCCCCGCCCAAACCGGATGCTGCGCTCGTCACTTACAGCCGGACACCAGGGGCGCTCGAGGGCACGACGAAGATCACCATACTCCCCGCACCACCTGGTGCAAGGCAGCCGCCGCCCGACCCTCGGAACGCCGAAGAGCGACCACCCGGATGGATGATCGCTCTTCGGTGCGTTCGCGTTACAGCCCTAGGAGGCTGTCGTCAGCGCGCAAGGTCCTGCCCAGGCGCGCCCACCGGCGCGTGGCATGCGGACCGTGAGGTCACTTGACCTCGACGGAGGCGCCGGCGGCCTTGAGGGACTCGGCAGCCTTCTCCGCGGCCTCCTTGTTGACCTTCTCGAGGACCGGCTTCGGGGTGCCGTCGACGAGGTCCTTGGCCTCCTTCAGGCCCAGGGAGGTCAGCTCACGCACGACCTTGATGACCTGGATCTTCTTCTCGCCGGCGCCGGTGAGGACGACGTCGAACTCGTCCTTCTCCTCGACGGCCTCGACCGGGGCACCCGGGGCACCCGGAGCGGCAACGGCGACCGCGGCGGCGGCGGTGACGTCGAACTTCTCCTCGAAGGCCTTCACGAACTCGGAGAGCTCGATGAGGGTCATCTCCTCGAACTGCGCGAGCAGGTCTTCCTGGCTGAGCTTCGCCATGGTGGGCGATCCTTCCACTAATTCGGCTGGTGCCGGATGTACATGTATGGCGGGCGTACGTTCGGCCCGCTGCGACCGTCGCCTCAGGCGGCGGTCAATGCGCGAGCCGAGTTACTCGGCACCGCCCTGCTCGTCCTGCTTGGCGCGAAGAGCGTCCACGGTGCGGACGAGCTTCGACGGGAGCGCCTGGAAGACCTGAGCAGCCTGAGTCTGCTTGCCCTTGAAGGCGCCCGCCAGCTTGGCGAGCAGAACCTCGCGGGACTCGAGGTCCGCAAGCTTCTTGATCTCGTCGGCGGACAGCGCCTTGCCGTCAAGGACACCGCCCTTGATGACGAGGTTCGGGTTGTCCTTGGCGAAGTCACGAAGACCCTTCGCCGACTCCACCGGGTCACCGGTGACGAAGGCGACCGCCGTCGGACCGTTGAACAGGTCGTCGAGCGTCGTGATCCCGGCCTCGTTGGCCGCAATCTTGGTCAGCGTGTTCTTCACCACGGCGTACTGGGCGTTCTCACCGAGCGAACGGCGCAGGTTCTTGAGCTGCGCCACGGTGAGACCCCGGTACTCGGTCAGCACGGCGGCGTTCGAGCTGCGGAACTGCTCCGCGAGCTCGGCTACCGCGGCAGCCTTGTCGGGCCTTGCCATAGAGCGTCGGCCTCCTTCCGGGTGATGGACCGCTCGGAAGGGGCTGAGATAAACGAAACGCCCCGGCGCAGGCGCTCGGGGCGGACTCGACCGGCCGCACACGCTGTACGCGTTTGCTCCGGGAGTTCTTCCACTGTCACCTGCGCGGGTCGCCCACTTTTCAGCGGATCCTTCGGTCACCGCACCTTCTTGCGAACGTGCGACGACGACCAGCGGTCTTTGGCTTCTGTAGGAGAGTACGGGACCTGGTCGCAGTCAAGCAAATCGGGCCGTACGGGGCTCAGCCGCGGCCCTTCTTCACCGGCTTGCCCAGACCGTCGACGCCCACGTCCTGGTAGGCCTTGAGAGTCGTCCGTCCGCTCCACGGGCGCTGCCCCGGGCCATCGACCTTCTCGCCGCCCACCCGTCGGTCGTCGTCGGCGGCGGGCAGGAAGGCGGCCTCCCGGGCCGGGTTCGCCCGGCCCGGGCGTGCAGGGGGCGGGTGTGCGTCCTCAGGCCGGAGCCGGAGCGGAACTCGGCGGTCAGGGGGAAGCCGGCCCAGTGCGTGCCGTGCACGGCCTGCTTGCCCATGCGCTCGCGGCCTGCTTGCCCATGCGCTCGCAGAGCAACCGCTTCACGGCGGCAGCGCGCGGCTCGCCCCTTCATGGAAATCCCCCAGGAAACGCTCAGCCGGTGCGTTGTCGGCAGGCGGCGAGACCGGGAGCGTATCCCTGGGGGTTCCGTGCGGTGCGGGAATTCAGGAGCTGGTGCCGGAGCCGCCCGCCACGGTGCCCGAGCTCTTCACCAGGTCGGTGAAGTCCTTGGTGTCGCTCGCCGGGGGCTTCACGGCCGAGACCTTCACGCCGTAGTCGCTGTAGTACGCGGTCTGGTTCATCCGTCCGGCCGCCATGTCGGCCTGCTCGACCTTCTTGACCAGCAGGTTCTGGTCGTTGACCCAGATGTCCACGGTCTCCGTGCTGACCCCGGCCTGGGTGAGCTGCTTCTTCAGGTCCGACAGCTGGCTCGCGCTGAGGTTGCTGCTCTTGCCGGCCAGGTCGGCGACGCTCACGGTGCCCGAGTAGTGCGTGGCGTTCACGCCGGAGACCTTCTCCTCGCCGACCTTCTTGACGTCCCCGGAGGCCAGCAGCAGCTTCACGGACTGGTTCGGCGTGGTGTTCTGCATCTGGTCCTTCAGATACGCGCCGGAGCCGCCGCCGAGCTTGGCGAGGTCGTCGTACGCGTACCGGATCCAGTGCTTGCCGCCCGCCTGCTGGGCGAACTTGTCGCTCATGTGGGCGTAGTAGGCGTCGGGCAGATAGCGGGCCTCCATCGACGTCGAGCCGAGCTGGCGCATCGTCTGGGCCGTGGAGCCCCCGGTGTAGGTGATGGTGAGCGTGCCCTGGAGGCCGTCGCCCCAGCCGAGGGCGCCGTCCGCGGTCATGGACATCACGGAGCCGATGGTCGTCGACGAGCGGACCTTGGCGGACTCGGCCTTGTCCGTGGACTTCTCCGCGGAACGCAGGGCCGCGATGGGGCTGACATGTGTCGTGCTCTTCCCGCCCGCCTTGTCGTCCCTGCCGGAGCCCTTGGAGGAGTCCGAGGAACCGCAGGCGGCCACCCCCGTCAGCGCGGTCACCGCCGCGATCGAAAGGGTCACGCGGCGCACGGTCGTGCTCTTCATGTCGTCCCACCCCTATGCGAGTCCTGTGCCCGCGCGCCGACCCGGCGCACTGGCGGTCGTACGAAAAGTCGTACAAAGAAAGGACGGGCCCGGAACCTCATAGGTTCCGGGCCCGCCCTTCGATGACGCGTACCTGACGCGGCTACCGGGTGAGCTCAGGCTCAGACGGCGGCCGGGTCCTCCTCGACGAGGAGGTTGCGGGTGCGGTTCGAGTCGACCGGAATGCCGGGGCCCATCGTGGTGCTGATGGCGGCCTTCTTGATGTAGCGACCCTTGGCGGCGGACGGCTTCAGACGGAGGATCTCCTCCAGGGCCGCGCCGTAGTTCTCCACCAGCTGGGCGTCTTCGAACGACGTCTTGCCGATGATGAAGTGCAGGTTCGAGTGCTTGTCGACGCGGAACTCGATCTTGCCGCCCTTGATCTCGGTGACGGCCTTGGCGGTGTCGGGGGTGACGGTGCCGGTCTTCGGGTTCGGCATCAGACCACGCGGGCCGAGGACACGGCCGAGGCGGCCGACCTTGCCCATGAGGTCCGGGGTGGCGACGACGGCGTCGAAGTCCAGACGGCCCTTCGCCACCTCGTCGATCAGCTCGTCGGCGCCGACGATGTCGGCGCCCGCGGCACGCGCGGCCTCGGCACGGTCACCGGTCGCGAAGACCAGGACCCGGGCGGTCTTACCGGTGCCGTGCGGAAGGTTCACGGTGCCACGGACCATCTGGTCGGCCTTGCGCGGGTCGACACCCAGACGGAAGGCGACCTCGACGGTGCCGTCGAACTTGGTCGTGGAGGTCTCCTTGGCGAGACGGACGGCCTCGAGCGGGGCGTACAGCTTCTCCCGGTCGACCTTGGCGTCCGCAGCGCGGAGAGCCTTGCTGCGCTTGCTCACAACTGCTCCTGTGTGTTCTGAAAGGAGTCGTGGTGTACGGGCCGAGCAGGCCCTACCACGTGCGGCTGCGTATCCAGCAGCTGCATGGTTCTACGAAGGTGGGGCTCAGCCCTCGACCGTGACGCCCATGGAACGCGCGGTACCGGCGATGATCTTCGCGGCGGCGTCCAGGTCGTTGGCATTGAGGTCGGGCAGCTTGGTCTGGGCGATCTCGCGGACCTGCGCCTCGGTGATCTTGGCGACCTTGGTCTTGTGCGGCTCGCCGGAGCCCTTCTCGATGCCCGCGGCCTTGAGGATCATCTTCGCGGCCGGCGGCGTCTTGGTCACGAAGGTGAAGGAACGGTCCTCGTAGACCGTGATCTCCACCGGGATGACCCAGCCACGCTGCGACTCGGTCGCGGCGTTGTAGGCCTTGCAGAACTCCATGATGTTGACACCGTGCTGGCCCAGCGCGGGGCCGACCGGCGGAGCCGGGTTGGCCGCGCCGGCCTGGATCTGGAGCTTGATGAGCCCCGTGACCTTCTTCTTCTTGGGAGGCATGCTCTCTCCGGGTCCTTACTGAGAGGTTGATTACCACCTGCGTCATTCGGATGCACCGGGAAGTGCATGATCCCGCAGATGGCATACCGCCCAACGATAGCCGCTGTCTCCCCGGGACAAGAAATCGTCCAGGTCAGGCGGCCTGCGCGGGGCCTTCGGCCGGTCACTCGATCGTGGTCCCGTGGCCGGCTCGCGCGGATCGACCCGCCCCCGGGGGCGCCGCGCCGGACAGCGGCATCCAGGGTTCCCCGCCGGGCCCGGACCGGCTCCGGATGTCACCCGTTCAGCCCGCCCCCGCCCCGCTAATGGCCCCCGGCCGCGCGCGCCGGACGGCTGGTCGGGCTCTGATGGCTCAAGAGGCATGAACGGCGTGTCTCACCACTCGAAGGAGTCGACCCCCATGCGCCGCACCGCCCATACCGTTTCCGCTGCCGCCCTGGTCGGCCTCATAGCCGGCACCACCGCCCCGGTCGCCTTCGCGGCACCGGCCGAGCAGGTGGATGCACAGAGGGCGGCGCCCCAGAGCCGGTCCTACGAACCCCAGCAGGACGTCGCCCAGGACACCGTCCAGGTCCCGTCCGAGCAGTCCCAGCAGGACGTCGGCCAGACCACGGCCCAGCAGGCCGCGCCCAACGACATCGCCCAGGACGCCGGGCCCGTCGACATCCCGCAGGACCCGTCCCTGAACGAGGCCGCCGCCCAGGACCCGTCGTCCCTCGGCTCGACCCCCCAGGACACCTCCGGACAGCAGCCCGGCCTCGACCCGACCTACGAGACGATGCCGCAGGCCGACCCGGCCGGCGTGCTTTCTCAGGGCGGTACGACCGGAGGGACGCCCACGGGCGTCTCCCCCACCGGGGCGGGCAACATCTCCAGCACCGGGACCTCCAGTCCCGTGCAGCAGGTGGTCATCCAGAACCCCGTGCACAACTCCAACGAGCAGGGTTCGCACAACGTCTCGCACGACAACGAGAACAACAGCCACCGCGACGAGGGACGAGACCACTTCGGGTTCTTCCCCGGGCCTTTCCTGGGCGGCTTCGGCAACCTCGGGACCAACATCGTCGCGGTCCCGCGCGGCACCGCCGGCGTGAGCAATTTCGCGGCTCCCGCGGCCGTGGTCCCGGGCCCCGTGGCTGCGGGCGAGGGAGGTTCCATCAAGTCACCGGTGTCCACGATCGTCGCGGGCGGTGCCCTCGTGGCACTGGGTTGCGCCGCGGCCGCACACCGCCTGTGGCTCCGGAGGCGGCGAATGAACTGACCCGGGTGCGCGGACAGTCCGCGCCCGCGTCATACGCCGGAGCCCGATACACACGACGCCCCTACCGCGGGAAACCGCTCGTAGGGGCGTCTTCGGCTGCTGAGTCGGGTTCGACTGCTGAGTCCGGCTAGTTCTTCTGGATCTGGTCGAAGGAGAGCTCGACCGGCGTCTCGCGGCCGAAGATCTCCACCAGGCCCTTGACCTTCTTCGAGTCGGGGTTGATCTCGTTGATGGTCGCCTGCAGCGTGGCGAACGGGCCGTCGGTGACGGTGACCGAGTCGCCGACCTCGAAGTCCAGCACCTGGACCTCGACCTTGCGCTGCGGCGCGGGCTTGCCCTCGGCCTCGGCGGCCTCGCGGGCGGCCTTCTCCTCGGCCTCCGGGGCGAGCATCTTGACGATCTCGTCCAGGGTCAGCGGGTACGGGTCGTAGGCGTTGCCCACGAAGCCGGTGACGCCGGGGGTGTTGCGCACGACGCCCCAGGACTCGTTCGTCAGGTCCATGCGGACGAGGACGTAGCCCGGGAGCTTGTTCTGCTTGATCGTCTTGCGGTCGCCGTTCTTGATCTGGACGACCTCTTCCTGCGGCACCTCGGCCTGGAAGATGTAGTCCTCGACGTTCAGCGAGACGGCGCGCTGCTCCAGGTTGGTCTTCACGCGGTTCTCGTAGCCGGCGTACGTGTGGATGACGTACCACTCGCCGGGCAGCAGGCGCAGTTCCTCGCGCAGGGCCTGGATCGGGTCGACGGGCTCGGCGGGCTCCTCCTCGGAGACCTCCTCGACCAGGGCGACCTCGTCGGCCGCGATGTCCTCGCCGTCCTCGTCCTCGACGTGCAGAGCGGCCTCCTCGGCCGGCTCCCCCGACTCGGCCTCGGCAGCCTCGAACTCGTCCTGCTCGTCCGCGCCCTCGACGATGTCGAGCTCGTCGTCCACCGCCTCGGCAGCAGCCCCGCGAGGCTCAGTGGCGTCGTCGTTCAGGTTCGGGTCAGACACGATGGCTGCTTCTTCCTGGATACATAGAGGTGGAACATGCGAAAACGGGCGCCGGTACCACGGCGCCCTTCGCTCTTGGCTCAGCCGAAAACGTACTTGGCCGCGTGGTTGAGCCCATAGTCAATCACGGTCACCAGCGCGATCATGATGGCGACGAAGAAGATCACCACAGTGGTGTACGACGTCAGCTGGTTGCGAGTCGGCCAGACGACCTTGCGGAGTTCCGCGACGACCTGGCGGTAGAAGATCGCAAGGCGCTTCAGCGGGCCCTTCTTGGCGCGCTTACCGCCCTTGCGGGCCTTCTTCTTGGACTCCGATACCTCGTCCTGGGCATCAGGCGTGTCGATGGAGCCCACGGCGTCCGTCATTCGTCCTCACCTGATCCCGGGTCGTGGCCGTGCCGCGCCCGGTTCTGAGCCGCACGGCGGTGCAATGCTGTACGTACATGCGCACACATCCTGGCGGTGTGTGTAGCAGGGCCGGAGGGACTTGAACCCCCAACCGCTGGTTTTGGAGACCAGTGCTCTACCAATTGAGCTACGACCCTTTGGCGTTTCCCCCAACTTACCGCATCCGACCGGGTGCTCGGTGTGCACCGGCTGAACTGCGGCCGCTGAAGGCCAACGAGGTAGGAGTGTACGTGGTCCTGGGCCCGGCGTCGAACAGAATGTGTCCGCTCCGCCTCACCGGACGGAAGATCGTCCTGGCGGCGGCCCGGATCCGGACGCTTGTTCAGTGACCGGCCCGATGCCGTTCAGTCTGTGAAACCGGCGTGCCGGGGTCGTTTCCCGTCTGAAACGATGGACCCCATGAGCGCTGCAACCCCTCCCACCGAGCGCCGGGTCTCCGCCCGAGTCGGCGCGATCTCCGAGTCCGCCACCCTCGCCGTGGACGCCAAGGCCAAGGCCCTCAAGGCCGCCGGGCGTCCGGTGATCGGCTTCGGCGCGGGTGAGCCCGACTTCCCGACCCCGGACTACATCGTCGAGGCCGCCATCGAGGCCTGCAAGAACCCGAAGTACCACCGCTACACGCCGGCCGGCGGTCTGCCCGAGCTGAAGGCCGCGATCGCCGCGAAGACGCTGCGGGACTCGGGCTACGAGGTCGACCCGGCACAGATCCTGGTCACCAACGGCGGCAAGCAGGCCATCTACGAGGCCTTCGCCGCGATCCTCGACCCGGGCGACGAGGTCATCGTCCCGGCGCCGTACTGGACGACGTACCCGGAGTCGATCCGCCTGGCCGGCGGCGTCCCGGTCGATGTCGTCGCGGACGAGACGACCGGCTACCGCGTGAGCGTGGAGCAGCTGGAGGCGGCCCGCACGGACAAGACGAAGGTCGTGCTCTTCGTCTCCCCCTCCAACCCGACCGGCGCCGTCTACAGCCAGGAGGAGGCCGAGGCGATCGGCCGCTGGGCCGCCGAGCACGGCCTGTGGGTCCTGACGGACGAGATCTACGAGCACCTCGTCTACGGCGACGCGAAGTTCACCTCGCTGCCCGCCCTCCTGCCCGAGCTGCGCGACAAGTGCATCGTGGTCAACGGTGTGGCGAAGACGTACGCGATGACGGGCTGGCGCGTGGGCTGGATCATCGGCCCGAAGGACGTGGTCAAGGCCGCGACGAACCTCCAGTCGCACGCCACCTCGAACGTGTCGAACGTCGCCCAGGTCGCCGCCCTGGCCGCCGTCTCCGGCGACCTCGAGGCCGTCGCGAAGATGCGCGAGGCCTTCGACCGCCGCCGCAAGACGATCGTGCGGATGCTCAACGAGATCGACGGCGTGGTCTGCCCGGAGCCCGAGGGCGCCTTCTACGCGTACCCGTCGGTCAAGGGCCTGCTCGGCAAGGAGATCCGCGGCAAGCGCCCGCAGAACACGGTCGAGCTGGCCGCGCTGATCCTGGAGGAGGCCGAGGTCGCGGTCGTCCCGGGTGAGGCCTTCGGCACTCCCGGCTATCTGCGGCTGTCGTACGCGCTCGGTGACGAGGATCTCGTCGAGGGCGTGAGCCGGATCCAGAAGCTGCTGGCGGAGGCACGGGACTGACGTCCGCACGCGCGCGTGGCGGGCCGTTTCCCTGGGGGAGGCGGCCCGCTTCTTCGTCTCCGCGTGCGAGCAAGACCACGTTCGAGGAAAGAGCTACCGACACGACACGGACATACGGCAGGATCCTGGGATGGAGCGTGTACGTGATGTCTCTGAGCTGCCCAAAGCCCATCTGCATCTGCACTTCACCGGCTCGATGCGGCCGGGGACCGTCCTGGAACTGGCCGACAAGCACGGTGTGCGTCTGCCCGAGGCGCTGACGGAAGCACTGACCAGCGGGGAACCGCCGAAGCTGCGGGCCACGGACGAGCGGGGCTGGTTCCGCTTCCAGCGGCTGTACGACGCGGCACGCTCCTGCCTCAGAGAGCCGGAGGACATCCGGCGCCTGGTCCGCGAGGCCGCCGAGGAGGACCTCAAGGACGGCTCGGGCTGGCTGGAGATCCAGGTGGACCCGACCTCGTACGCACCCCGTCTGGGCGGCCTGATCCCGGCGCTGGAGATCATCCTGGACGCGGTGGAGACCACGTCCCGCGACACCGGCCTGGGCATGCGCGTGCTGGTGGCCGCCAACCGTATGAAGCACCCCCTGGACGCGCGCACGCTGGCCCGGCTCGCGGTGCGGTACGCCGACCGGGGCGTGGTGGGCTTCGGTCTGTCGAACGACGAGCGGCGGGGCATGGCGCGGGACTTCGACCGGGCGTTCCACATCGCACGCGAGGGCGGCCTGCTCGCGGCGCCGCACGGCGGCGAGCTGACCGGCCCGGCGTCGGTGCGCGACTGTCTGGACGACCTGCACGCCGCGCGGATCGGGCACGGTGTGCGCGCGGCGGAGGACCCGCGGCTGCTGAAGCGGCTGGCGGACCGGGGCGTGACGTGCGAGGTGTGCCCCGCGTCGAACGTGGCGCTGGGTGTCTACGAGAAGCCGGAGGACGTCCCGCTGCGGACGCTCTTCGAGGCGGGCGTCCCGATGGCCCTGGGTGCCGACGACCCGCTGCTCTTCGGCTCCCGCCTGGCCGCGCAGTACGACCTGGCCCGCCGGCACCACGGCTTCACGGACGCGGAGCTGGCGGAACTGGCCCGGCAGTCGGTGCGGGGTTCGGCGGCCCCGGCGGACATGAAGGCGAAGCTCCTGGCGGGCGTGGACGACTGGCTCAGCGCCCCGGTCTCTTGAAGTGGGCGTAGGGCGGATACGCCTTGAAGCAGACCAGGACCTCGTCGGGGTGCCCGCCGCCGCCGGGTGGCTCGACCAGCGGCAGTCCCGCCATCAGTGTTGAGTGCCCTTCGGCGACCCGCTTCTGGCGCGGCCCCCAGCCCGCCGCACGGGCGAGGGACGTGGCCGTCTCGGCGAAGACGTCCCGGCTGCCGAACAGGAAGAACGTGCGTGCGTGGCTGGTGTGCCGCAGCTCGTCCCGAAAGCCGGCCCGCATCTGACGGCTGCGCCAGGACGCGGCGTCCCGTGCCGTGCGTGCCTCGTCGGTGCGGACGGTGAGCGGGGCGCCGGTTCCGAGCGTGCGGCGCAGCGCGGGCCACTTGCTGGGGCGCAGTCCGTACGAGTGGTGGACCAGGACGAGGTCGACCAGTTCCCCGATGCCTTCGTCCGGTGGGACCGCGTCCCGCAGCGGCACGTGGACGATCGTGTGGCGTGAGTAGGCGGCGAAGGAGAACAGGCCCGCGAGGCGGTTGAGTCCGTCGTGGTCGCCGTACAGCCGGCCTATGGGGTCCGGGGCGCGCAGGGAGGTGTGGCGCAGGGGCTGCCGGGGCTGGACGATCCGGTGTTCGTGCGGGCCCGTCCTGGGCCGGAACTGGTGCAGTCTCAGCTGCATGCGGGAGGCCTCATGCCCCCAGGGTCGCGGTCGGGCGCGGCCGTCGGCAACGGAGTTTCCGCGCCCGCGGCCGCGCCACTGACCTGCAGCGCCACGGCCCCCAGGTCCTCCCCGGACAGCAAACTAGAGGCTGACGCCCACCGTCACCGGCTCGTTGACCAGCGTGATCCCGAAGGCCGCGCGGACGCCGGCCACGACCTCGCGGGCCAGGCAGAGCAGGTCCTCGGTGGTGGCCTCGCCCCGGTTGGTGAGGGCGAGGGTGTGCTTGGTGGAGATACGCGCGGGCCCGCTGCCGTATCCCTTGGTGAAGCCGGCCTTGTCGATCAGCCAGGCCGCCGAGGTCTTGGTGCGGCCGTCGCCCGCGGGGTAGGCGGGCGGCTCGACGCCGTCGCCCAGCCGCTCGCGCACGCGCGCGCGGAACGCGGCGAACTGCTCGTGGGTGAGGATCGGGTTGGTGAAGAAGGACCCGGCCGACCAGGTGTCGTGGTCCTCGGCGTCCAGGACCATGCCCTTGCCGGCACGCAGCCCGAGGACGGTCTTGCGGGCCTCGGCGAGCGGCACCCGGTCCCCCGGCACGACCCCGAGGGCGCCGGCCGCCTCCGCGTACTTGATGGGGGCGGACAGCCCGTCCGCGTCCTCCAGCTCGAATCGGACACGCAGCACGACATAGCGCGCGGGGTCCGCCTTGAAGCGGCTGTGGCGGTACGAGAAGGCGCACTCCTCGTTCGTGAGGGTGACCGTCTTTCCGTGCCGCCGGTCGTACGCGATCACCTCGGTGATGGTCGAGGAGACCTCCTGGCCGTACGCACCGACGTTCTGGATCGGCGTCGCGCCCGCGGATCCCGGGATCCCGGCGAGGCACTCGATGCCGGCGACCCCGGCCTCGACGGTGCGGGCGACGGCGTCGGTCCACACCTCGCCCGCGGCGAGCTCCAGGGTGGTCCCGCGCAGCTCGAACCCGACCGTGGCGATGCGCAGGGCGGTGCCGTCGAAGCCCTTGTCGCCGATGACGAGGTTCGATCCGCCGCCGATGATCAGCAGCGGCGTCCCGCTGTCGTCGGCCGCGCGGACGGCGTCGATCACCTCGGCGTCGGTGGTCGCGGTGACCAGCCGGGTCGCTGGACCGCCCAGCCGGAAGGTGGTCAGCGGGGCGAGGGGGGCGTCGTGGAGTTCCTGCACGCGCTCAAGACTACGAGACACCGGTGACAGCCCCTGCCGGGTGGCACGCCCGCATGCCTCCACGCGCGCGTAGGGCCCCGTTCGTGGAGAACGGGGCCCTACCGCGCGCGTGTCCGTCATCGGACCGCCGGAGGTGTCAGCTGCCGACGGCCTCCAGGACCGGCGCCTGCTCGTTCGTCGCCACGAGCCGGGCGGCGCGGCGCCGGGCCGGGATCACCAGGGCGGCGACCGCGGCGAGGGCGACCACCCCGGAGCCCGTGACCAGAGCGGGCCGCAGGCCGTCCACGAAGGACTGCGCGGACTCGTAGCCGCCCTGCGCCGAGAAGATCGAGGACATGATCGCGATGCCGAGGGCTCCGCCGACCTCGCGCAGCGCGTTGTTGGCGCCGGAGGCGATGCCCTGCTCCTGCGGGCGGACGCTGGACATCACCAGGTTGGCGGCCGGGGCGAAGTAGAGGGCCATGCCGATGCCGCTGATGATCAGGGCGGGCAGCTGGGCGGCGTAGGAGGCGCCGGCCGTGTCCACGTAGGCCAGGTAGCCGAGCCCGACGGCCTGCAGGAACAGTCCGGTGGCGACGACCGGGCGGCCGCCGATGCGGTCGGAGAGGATGCCGGCGATGGGGGCGACGAGCATCGGCATGCCGGTCCAGGGCAGCATCCGCAGGCCGGCCTGGGTGGGCGAGTAGCCGAGCACGCCCTGCATGTACTGGCTGAGCAGGAAGATCGAGCCGAACATGCCGAGGAACATCAGCAGGCTCGCGGCGTTGATGCCGGCGAAGGCGCGGGAGCGGAAGAGCCGCATCGGAAGCATGGGGTTCTTGGCGCGGGAGCCGTGGACCACGAAGGCCGCCAGCAGCGCGACGCCCGCGATCAGCCCGGTCAGCACGAGGGAGCTGGTCCAGCCGTCGGCGGGTCCGCGCACCAGGCCGTAGACGAGACCGAAGAGACCGCCGCTGGCGAGCAGGGTGCCGGGGATGTCGAGCCGGGCGCCGGCGCCGTACGACTCGGAAAGACGGAGGCGGGCGAGCGGCAGCAGGGCCAGGCCGAGGGGAACGTTCAGCCAGAAGATCCAGTGCCAGGAGACGTGTTCGGTGAGGCTGCCGCCGATGAGGGGTCCGGAGGCGACCGCGAGGCCGTTGACGGCGCCCCAGATGCCGTACGCCATTCCGCGCTTCGCGGCGGGCACGGCCGCGGTCAGCAGGGTCATGGTCAGCGGCATCATCACGGCGGCGCCGACGCCCTGGACCGCGCGGGCCATGATGAGGGAGTCGATGCCGGGTGCCATGGCCGCGGCGGCGGAGGCGCCGGTGAAGACGGTGAGCCCGGCGAGGAAGAGCCGGCGGCGGCCGAAGCGGTCGCCGAGCGCGGCGCCGAACATCAGCAGCACGGCGAAGGTGAGCGTGTAGGCGCTCACGGTCCATTCCAGGTCGTCCAGCGCTCCGCCGAGGTCCTTGCGGATGGAGGGCAGGGCGGTGGTGACGACGAGGTTGTCGAGGGACGCCATGAATCCGGCGACGCTGGTGATGACGAGGGCCCAGACGACCTGTCCGCGACGTGCGGTGGTCGGTTCGGTCTGCTGTTCCATCTGCTTCTCGGTCTGCTGTGACATCGCTCCCCCAGAGCGTGATCCACGGTCAATGATTAGTTATTGATTACTAACTTTCGTGGCCATGAAAAGGCGGCGGAACGCCTCTTCCTGGGCCTCTACTGCTTCTCGAGCCGACCCGTGATCCGGGCGGACGGATACATCCCCTGCCAGACCTGGTGCTGCGGTGGAAACCCCATGGCCGTCAGGGTGTTGATGAGCATCCCGTAGGCCAGGAAGTTCGTGGTCTCCCCCACGTCCGCCCCCAGGGGCAGATGCACGGTCTCCCAGAGCTTCATCCAGCCGGCCCGTACGGCCTCACCGAACTCGTGGTCACCCTCGGCCTCGGCGGCCGCCACCGCGATGTACGTCTGCATTTGCATCTGGAGCCGTTCCGGATGCTCCTGGATCAGCTGTACGTATGCGTTGGCCATGGCATGCAGGGCCTCCTCGCCGTCCAGCCCCTTCGTCGCCTCCTCGAAGACGCTGCACACGTCTTCCATGCAGCGCAGCGAGGCGGCGGCGAAGATCGCCTTCTTGCCCGGGAAGAGCCGGAAGAGGTACGGCTGCGAGACACCCACGCGCTTGGCGATCGCCTCGGTGGAGGTGCCGTAGTAGCCCCTCTGCGAGAACTCCGCGATCGCCGCGCGTACGACGCTCTCGCGCCTCTCTTCCGCACTCATCCTGGCCATGCGAGAAAGTTAGTACTCAATCACTAACTAAGTCAAGAGGGCGTGGGGCGTTGGGTTTTTGGGCCGTGCGGGCGGGGGTGGGAGGGAGCGCATGGCGCGCAGCACGGCAGGGAAGCGCACGTGGGAGTCACGGCGTACCCGCGGGACGCCGAGGGCCCTCGCAATGGCCGTACATGCGTAAGGGGCGCCCCACCAGTGAGGGCGCCCCTTGTTTCGTACGCGCTGCGCTCAGGCCAGGCGTACGACGGCCCGGGACATGCCCAGTACCTTCTTGCCGTCGCTCATTGCCGTCAGGTCCACCCGGACCGTGTTGTCGTCGAGCTTGGCCGCGACCTTGGCGGTGACCTCGATCACGGCGCCCCGGTCGTCGTTGGGGACGACGACCGGCTTGGTGAAACGGACGCCGTACTCGACGACCGAGCCCGGGTCGCCGGCCCAGTCCGTCACCACGCGGATCGCCTCGGCCATGGTGAACATGCCGTGCGCGATGACGTCCGGCAGACCCACCTCCTTGGCGAACTTCTCGTTCCAGTGGATGGGGTTGAAGTCCCCGGAGGCCCCCGCGTACCGCACCAGCGTGGCGCGGGTCACGGGAAAGCTCTGCGCCGGCAGCTCGGTGCCGACCTCGACCTCGTCGTAAGCGATCTTCGCCGTCATCGGTCTCAGCCCTCCCCGCCCTCGGCATCCGCCGCACGCGCCACCAGCTTGGTCCAGGCGGTCACCACGTGCTCGCCGGCCTCGTCGTGGACCTCGCCACGGACGTCCAGGATGTCGTTCCCGGCAAGGGACTTGATCGCCTCGATGGTCGAGGTGACCGAGAGCCGGTCACCGGCCCGCACCGGGCGGCTGTAGACGAACTTCTGGTCTCCGTGCACCACTCGGTCGTAGTCGAGGCCGAGCTGCGGGTCCTCGACGACCTGGCCCGCCGCCTTGAAGGTGATGGAGAACACGAAGGTCGGCGGAGCGATCACATCGGGGTGGCCGAGCGCCTTGGCGGCGTCCGCATCCGTGTACGCGGGGTTGGTGTCCCCGACCGCCTCGGCGAACTCGCGGATCTTCTCCCGGCCCACCTCGTAGGGCTCGGTGGGCGGGTAGGTCCGCCCCACGAAGGACTGGTCGAGCGCCATGGCCCGGCACCTCCTGATGTCTGCTGTGGTTGACCTGCTCGGCTGCCGCGACCGACCCGAACCGACCGGTAACCGGGGCCGAAACGACACGAGGCCGCCCCCCGGACTGCGGGGGCGGCCTCGTGTACGAGCCTGATTTATCGCGTCTCGCGGTGCGCGGTGTGCGCGTTGCAACGCGGGCAGTGCTTCTTCATCTCAAGACGGTCCGGGTTGTTACGCCGGTTCTTCTTGGTGATGTAGTTCCGCTCCTTGCACTCCACGCAGGCCAGCGTGATCTTCGGGCGGACGTCGGTGGCAGCCACGTGAGTGCTCCTTGACGAACGGATGGGTTAATTCAACGCAAGAAAGAGTAGCCGATCGAAGGACCGACCCCGCAATCGGCTACTGTCAGTAGCGGTGACCGGACTTGAACCGGTGACACAGCGATTATGAGCCGCTTGCTCTACCGACTGAGCTACACCGCTTTGATGCGATCAGATCCCGCCTCGCGACGGGAACCTCTCACACCAGAGCCCCAATACGGAATCGAACCGTAGACCTTCTCCTTACCATGGAGACGCTCTGCCGACTGAGCTATTGGGGCGAGCGATGAAGACATTACACGCTCGGCAGCCGTTCACCCAAATCCGTTTCGAGCACCCCTCCCGGCCCTCTTGCACCAGTTCCCCGGCAGCCTCGCGGGCACCTCCCGTGCGCGTCCCGAGCACGTCCCATGAGCGTCGTCCCGCTGCCCGCGCGCGTGCCGCTTTCGCGTGACGGACCACGCCGGTACGACTATTGCGCTCCTCCCGGACCTGTGCGACTCGTCACCCTAGGCTCGACTCACTCTGCGTGATCTTGCGTCCCCCGAGCACGGTCCCCGAGCCTCCGGCCCCCGTGGCCCCCTGGACCCCCGAGCCCTTGGAGCGCGATGCCCGACAGCCAGCCGCAGCCGCCGCATTCGTCGTCGAACTCGTCGGGTTCCCCGGGACGGTCCGACGGGGCCGCCCTGCTGCTGTGCGGGGCGCGACTCACCGACGGCCGGACCGTGGACGTGCGGCTGGGCGGCGGGCGTATCGAGGCGGTCGGGACGGCCGGCAGCCTGGCGCCTGGGCCGGTCCGCGCCGCGGGCACCCGCGTGGACCTCACCGGCTATCTGCTCCTGCCCGCCCCGGCGGAACCGCACGCCCACGCCGACACCGCGCTGTCGGCCGACACCTGCGGACCGGTCTCGTACGACCCGGAGGACGTCCAGCGCCGGTGCACGGAGGCCGCGCTGCTGCAACTGGGCCACGGGGCAACGGCGTTGCGGGCCCATGTGCGCGTGGGCAATGTGGAGGGGCTGGGCGCCCTGGCCGCCGTACTGCAGGCTCGGCGTTCGCTGCGCGGACTCGCGCAGCTGACGACGGTGGCGATGCCGCGACTGCTGACCGGGGTGGCCGGGGCCGAGGGGCACGCGATGCTGCGGGACGCGGTGAAGATGGGCGCCGCCGTGGTGGGCGGCTGCCCGGATCTGGACCCGGACCCCGCGGGCTATGTCGAGACGGTCCTGGAGCTGGCCTCCGAGCACGGCTGCCCGGTCGACCTGCACACGGACGCCGCCGACCCCGCGCGTCTGGCCCGCATCGCGGCGATGGCGGGCGGTCTGCGCCCCGGTGTGACCCTCGGCCCCTGCGCCGGGCTGGCCCGGCTGCCCGCCGAGGCGTCCGCCCGCGTCGCGGACCAGCTCGCGGCCGCCGGGGTCACGGTGGTCTGCCTGCCCCAGGGCGGCTGCGCGGGCGTCGACCGGCGGGGTACGGCTCCGGTACGGCTCCTGCGGGCGGCCGGGGTCCGGGTCGCCGCAGGCAGCGGCGCCCTGCGGGACATCTCCAACCCCGTCGGCCGCGGCGACCCCCTGGAGGCGGCCTACCTCCTGTCCTCCCGCTACGGGCTGCGCCCCGAGGACGCCTACGACGCGGTGAGCACCGCGGCCCGCGCGGCCCTCGGCCTCCCAGAGGTCCGCGTGGAGGCAGGTTTCCCCGCTGATCTCCTCGCCGTACGGGGCCACCATCTGGCGGGGGCCCTGTCCCTGGCGTACAGCCGGATCGTGGTGCACCGGGGCCGCGTGGTGGCCCGCACCAGCGCGGTACGGGAGTACTGCAACTCGGCGGGCGCGGCGGAACCGGGGCTGCCGCGGCAGGGGCGGGGGCAGGCCTCGTAAGGCCAGGGTCACGGAGCCGGTCCCGGCCCGCCGCACCGCAGTCGGTCGCATCCGGCGAACGGGGCTCTGCGGGCGTACGGTCGGAAACATGCGCATTGTCATCGCTGGTGGTCATGGTCAGATCGCGCTGCGGCTGGAGCGGCTGCTCTCCGCGCGCGGGGACGAGGTCGCGGGGATCATCCGCAAGGCAGAGCAGGGCAACGACCTCCGGGAGGCGGGTGCCGAACCGGTCCTGCTGGACCTGGAGTCGGTCTCGGTGGAGGAGGTCGCGGCGCACCTGCAGGGCGCGGACGCGGCGGTCTTCGCGGCCGGCGCCGGCCCGGGCAGCGGTGTGGCCCGGAAGGAAACCGTGGACAAGGGCGCGGCGACGCTGTTCGCGGACGCGGCCGTCCGCGCGCGCGTGCGCCGTTTCGTGGTCGTCTCCTCGATGGGCGCGGATCCCCAGCACCAGGGCGATGACGTCTTCGACGCGTATCTGCGGGCCAAGGGCGAGGCCGACGCACACGTCAGCCGTCTGGACGCCCTCGACTGGACGATCCTGCGTCCCGGTTCTCTGACGAACGACGCCGGCACGGGCCTCGTACGTCTGGAGGCGCACACCGGCCCCGGCACGGTCCCGCGCGACGACGTGGCCGCCGTACTGGCGGAGCTGATCGACACCTCGGCGACGGCCGGTCTGATCCTGGAGCTGATCGGCGGGTCGACCCCGGTGTCGGTGGCGGTGAAGTCGGTGGCCGGAAACTGAGGCCCTGCGCCCCGGGCTGTCGGCCCGGACGGGAGGACTGGGGCCAGTGTGACGCAGCTCATCCTCCCAAAAGCCGAGAATGCGGCAGCACAGGTGACCTCCAGCCACCTCGCAGGTAAATTCCGGCCACCCAACAGGTAAAGTCCCACCACCTTCTTGAAGAAAGAACATCCATACGCATCGGCTTCCGGCCCGCGGCGATCTGATCGCGCCAGTCAGCGAGTCCGTGCTCGAGGATGTTGAGTCGCCTGGAGCCCGCGAAGTGTCAGCATCGCCCCTGCCCGCTCGGTTGCGCACCGCAGCGGCACGCCTCCTCCTGCCCACGGTGCTCGCCCTGTCGTTCGCCGTACAGGCAACGGGCGCCTTCCTCCCCAGCGTCCCCCTGCTCGCGGGCTCCACCGCCGTCGGGCTGGCGGCGGACTTCGCGCTGCACCGGTGGCAGCGGAGCATGGCCGCCGCCCTCGGGAAGCTGCACGCGACGGTGTTCGTGCGCCAGGTCGTCCGGGACCTTCTGCTGATAGCCGGCCTGATCGTCATCGAGGATCAGGACTACGAGAAGAAGTACCTGTCTCTCGTCTGCGGTCTGCTGGTCTTCTACGCCCTGCATTTCGCATGCCAGGCGCTTGCGATCCTCGTACGCCGCACCCGCACCCTGCCCGTGGTGACCCGGAACATCGACGCCTCTCCGCTGCGGCTGAGCCCCGCTCCCCCGGCGCTGCTGATGCAGCGCTCCGGGCAGCGGTTCCTCATGTTCAGCCTGCCCGCGACGGCCGGCCTGCTGACCGCCGCGGCGGGCGGCTCGACCCGGTGGGCCGCCGCGGGAATCGCCCTGTCCGCCGCCTGCGCGGCGGTGGCCGTCGGCGTGCTGCTGCTGCGGCTGCGACCGGGACGCCGGCCGGTGACGAGCGAGCAGGCGCTGGAGTGGCTCGAGGCCTGGCTCGCGGAGTACCGGCCGACGGTGGGCATGTACTTCTCCGGCGGCACGAGCTCGGCCTACCAGGCGAACATGTGGCTTGCGCCGCTGGCCCGGCTGGAGGGCCGCCCGCTGATCGTGCTGCGTGAGCGCTTCATGGTGCGGAAGATCGCCTCCACCGACATCCCGATCGTGTGTCTGCCGAAGGTCGCCGACCTGATGCGGCTGGAGCACTCGACGCTGAAGATGCTGATCCACCCGTCGAACTCGGGGAAGACCTCGCAGGTACTGCGGATCCCCACCATCAAGCACGCGTTCGTCAACCACGGCGAGAGCGACAAGCTGTCCAGCTGCAATCCGTACGCGAAGGCCTACGACGAAGTGTGGGTGGCCGGTCCCGCGGCGCGCGAGCGGTACGCCCTGGCGAACGTGGGTGTCGACGACAGGGACGTCGTGGAGATCGGACGCCCGCAGCTGGACGCGATCGAGCCGTACGCCGGTGCGCCCACGGGTGCGTACACCACGGTTCTCTACGCCCCCACGTGGGAGGGCTGGGACGGCAACCCGGGCAACACCTCGGTGATCGAGGCCGGCGAGAACATCGTCCGCGCCCTCCTGGCCGATCCGGGGGTACGGCTCCTGTACAAGCCGCACCCGCTGACCGGCTCGGTCGAACCCCGTGCGGCGGCCGCGAACACCCGGATCCAGGAGATGATCCGCGCCGCGAACGCCGTCCGTGCCGCGGAACACCCCGCTGAGACAGCCGCGCCCGCCGCGGCGGCGGAACTGGCCCACCGGACCGCCGAACTCGACCGCCTGACCACGTCCGAGTTCCGGGACAGCGCGGACGACGCGGAGCGGATGCTGCTCCAGTCCGCCCCCGAGCCCGGCCGGGCCACGGCCGTGGCAGCCGCGACCACCGCCTGGGAGGCCGCGCACTGGGCCTCGTTCCCCGCGTGGGAGCACCGGATCATCACCGAGGCGCGGCCGACCGTCTACGCCTGCTTCAACGTGGCCGACCTGCTGGTCAGCGATGTCTCCAGCGTCATCTCCGACTATCTGGAGAGCGAGAAGCCCTACGCCGTCGCCAACACCAGCGGCCTTCCCGAGCAGGACTTCCGCGACACCTTCCCCACGGTCCGGGCAGGCGCCGTCCTCACCCCGGACGCCGCCGGCATACCGGCCCTGCTGGAGACCGTGCGCCACCCCGAGAAGGACACCTACGCCGAGGCCCGCACCGAGCTCAAGCTGCACCTGCTGGGCCCCTCCGACCCGCCGTCCGTCGTCCGCTTCAACGAGGCGGCCCGTGCGCTGAGCACGGAGGCCGAGGAGCACCGCGCGGGTATGGCGGTACGAGCGCTCGCGGCGATCCCGAGCCAGCGGGACACCGGGGCGCTGCTGGACGGCAAGCCCCTCAAGGGCCGAGCTCCCAGGGCGAGTACGCCGTAATCCCGGAGCAGCCGGCATCCGCACCGACCACCGCGGCGGCCGGCTGCTCCATGAGGGGCCCGGTCCACTGCATGGTCCGGGCCCTTGGACGAGGTTCTGAGTCTTTCTGACGTCATGGAAAACGGTCTCCGGACCGGAAGCGGCCGAGGAAGCGAAGGAGCCAAGGAGCGAAGGAAGACGGAAGGCACCGACGAGGCGTGCGCCGACCGATGCTTGCCCTGGCCTCGGGAGCGGGCTGGCGGCGCCGGGTCCGCCGCTATCCGGACGACGCGGTCGTACGTGAGCGGCGGCGCACCGCGATCACCCGGCCCGCGGCGAGAGCCGTCCCGCCGGCCGCGACAGCGCCGGTGACCATCCAGGAAGGGCCGAGGTCGACGGGTGTACCGGCCACCGTGACGTGCTGCTTGGTGGTCTGCCGGCCGTGGTGGCTGACCACTGTGAGCGTGTAGCGGCCCTCGGGGACGCTTTCACGCACACGTGCGTGGCCCGCATAGACCGTGCCGCCGTCGTCGCACTTGCATCCGGGATCGTCGGCGCTGTCCGTCTCGATGGTCACAGGGCCGCTGAAGATGGGTGACCTGACGGTCAGGGAGTCTTCCGATGCGGGCCGCAGATCGGTGAGGACCACCCGGACATCACTGCCCGGCCGTACCGGGGCGGATGTGTCGCTGCCCGGGAACGCGTCCGTGGGACCGATGACGAACCGGTAGACCTCCGCCCCGTCCTGCGCCGCGACCTGGAGGCTCGCGGTGGCGACCGTTCGGCCGTGGCTGGTCGCCGTGACCGGGTAGGTGCCTGCGCGCAGACCCGGCCGGATGCGGGGTTCTGCCACCTCGTCCAGTTCCATCGACTCCCTCGCTCCCTTCTTCACGGGGGCCAGGAAGATCGGCTTTTGCAGGGCCGGGGAGGCGACCTTGACCCTGTCCCAGCCCGGGGCCATGCCTTCGATGCTGAACCAGAGCGACTCGCCCGCGGCCAGGAGCCTGCCCCCGGGTACGTGGTACTCCAGGCGGACGGCTGCCGACGGGCTTCCGGACAGAGCCGGGCCTCCTCCATCGGCCACCGCTCCCTCGGCCAATGCTCCATCGGCCTCTGCTCCCGCGACCGCTCCCAGCAAGGGCACTACGGCAAGACCGGCGACGCTCAGGGCTCGGACTGCGTTGCGGAACAACGATTCCCCTTCGACAAGCAACGGTTGGGCCGGTTCGACCACATCGATCCGTCGACCTGGAAGAGGGCGAGGGCACGCGGGGGGTTGCCGACGACCGCAGCTCAAGCCGGCACCGGCGGACCTACGGAATCACCAGCACCGGCCCGTTGTCCCCACCCAGGTTCTCCCCGAACTCCGCTTCCACCGCAGGCGCCCCCAGATCCAACGGGCTTTCCGCGAAGGCTTTCGAAGCCGTCGGACCGGAAGCCGTGCCGCGCAGCAGCCAATGTTGCTTCGGGACGAAGAGGCCGTGGGCCCAAAACGGTCAGTTGGACACGTCCGTCTCCAAGCGCGGCTCGCCAGGCGCGGCTCGCCGAGTTCGTCTCGCCGGGTTCGTCTCGCATGGCGTGACGCAACCGGCGCGGGAAGATACGCCGAATTCCCCTATGGTGTTCGCGAGTTCGGGTGAGTCGGGCGCGGCTCCGGAACCAACGACATCGTGGAAGGTCTTCAACCGGTTGAACGCCCGGTCAGCCGCCAACACGACCGCTCCGCGACCCGACAGCACAAGCCGTTCCCCGACGATGGACATGGGTGTCATCCACGTCTTCGATCAGAAGGTCGCTGACATCCACGGCTGACATCAGCGACGCCGGACGGGGGCGTAACCAGGTCTCGCCGCGAAGCGCAGCGGACCGCGTTGGCGAGGCCCGACCGTTCACGGGAACAGCCGGGCCCACCAGCGGAGGCTAGGACAGCTTCCATTCACCGGTTTGGTCAGCCATCCCGGAGTCCAGGGTGAACTGCACGGTGGCCGCCTTGGATCCCTTGGGAACTTCGAACACGATCCAACCCAAGGCCTTGGCACCGGGCTTCAGCTTCACGTCGCTGGACATGGCGGGGCCCGCGGTGATGTCGGCGAAGGTGGACTCGAACTGCTGGCCGTCGGCGTCGGTGATCTGTGCGCCGTTGCCGGGGCTGTCGCTGTAGGCCGCGGTGCCCGTGTTGACCAGCTTGAATTGCACGCCGACGAACCGCTTGCCGGACTCGGGCGTGGTGAACTCGTCACTGGACTTCGCCGGGTCGGCGACCTTGACGACAGTGACGTCGAGCTTGCTGCCGTCTTCCATGCCCTTCAGCGCGATGGTGTCGCCGACCTTGGCGACGTTGGGCGCGGCGGTCTTCTTGGCGGTCGGCTTCTTGCCGCCGGTCTTGCTCGCCGACGTCTTGGCCTTGGGCTTGTTCGTGACGGTGTCGCCGGTCTTGCAGGCGGTGAGGCCGAGCGCGCCGATGCTGACAGCGGCGACGGCGGCGACGAGTCTGATGCGGGTGTGGTTGTTCAAGATCTCCCCAGAGTTCTATGGCTTACACGTGGAGGACTTGTAAAGAAGTCGTATGGTTGTACGCCACATCGAAAAAAATTGGCGGGCTGAAGCAACCTGGAAGCCGTATCCGACGTCCGGGGTATGTCGGAGCTCACCGCCGCTGCCCGAGGTGGGGCCGAGGCTGGCTCAAGGACACCTGCTGGACCCACGGTTGCCGCGTGCCGCAGCCGTGCCAGGTACAGGGTCAGCCGCGGTTAACGGGAGGGGCTGGCAGGCACATACACGCCTGCGAGCTCAAGCAGAGATGCAGCAGGTCGCCGGCAGGATGCCCCCGCTGCTACCACCAGGAGCCGCCCCATGCGCATCCGCCTGCACGGCACCGAAGCCGAAGTCCAAGCCACCGCCGACCATCTCGCCGTCGTTCTGGAGGTACTGGACATCAGCCGGCCCTCCCCCGGCCGCCCACCAAGCCGCCTCGGACCGCTCTACCTCACCCTCACCGCACCCGCCACCGACACGATCACCAAGTCCGAGACAGCCACGGGGGCCTGATCACCTTGCGACACGAACCGCACCTGAAGCTCAGCGACGTCATGCGCGGCCGCGGCAGGGCCCCCAGGTGCCTGAAGCTCCCCAACGGGCAGCTCGGGTTTCGTCGCACCGACTTCGAGGTCTGGTGGCAGAACTGCGAGGAGGAGACCACCTACTGATGGTCTTCAGCTACCTCCACTTCTGGGCCATCCGCCGGCGCGACGGACGCCGAAAGCCGTTCGAGATGCGTTGGCAGGTCAACTCCCATGAGATGTCTGAGTCCTTCACGACCTAAGGACTCGCCGCCGAAAGCCGCAGGTCCGAGTTAATGCAGGCGGCTCGCCGCGGCGAGCCCTTCGACGAAGAGACGGGGCTGCCCGCCTCGGAGTCGCGTACTCCGTCTTGCTCTGTACAGCTGGGCTTACAACGAGTCGGAAGGGGAGCAAGAGCCGCCACCGGACTGGCGAAAGGCTCTCACCTGGCTCGAACGGAACTCAGTCCCGAGCGTCGACCTGGGAAGACGCGCAGGTCCTCCGCAAGACCCTGGATGCTTTGGGTAAGAAGCTGGACGGGAAGCCGGGCCGCCGCACGGACCGCACTGCGCAAGCGGGCTTGCCTGAGCGACGTACTGGGGATGGCTGCGGAAGCCACGTACTTCACGACCTCTGTGAACCCACCGCAGTCGGTGCAGTGGACCGCGCCCCGCACGGCGGAAGAGCTCGACCCGGAGGCCGTCGCCAATCCCCGCCAAGTCCGCCGCCTGCTCGCCGCGGTACAGGCCCAGAGCGAGCGCGGACAACGCTTGGAGGCGTTCTTCGGCTGTCTCTACTACCCGGGCCTGCGCCCAGCCGAAGCCATCCACCTGCAGAAGCCGCAATGCCGACTTCCAGGGGCTCATCGGGATATCCAAGCCATTAAGTCAGATACCAGGGGTCCGACCAAGCCCCCGTCTCGTCGTGGGCCGCCCTACCTCGGTCCCGGCCGTCTGAGTGAACGTCGGCAGAGCCCGCACATCCAGCACACTCCAGCTGCGCTGGATGCATCGTGGCTCCGCGCCTTGGTCCGCGCCTGGTCCGGAAACCCCGATCAGCCCCGGGATCCGCGCTGACCAGTGTGATACAAGTCACCCAGTTTCGATTCCACTCGAAAAATCGCCCCCGAACACGAAGAGACCCCCTCCACTCCGCGTTTCCGCAGATCGGAGGGGGTCATCCCCAGTGTGGCGGCGCCAGGATTCGAACCTGGGAAGGTAGAACCGGCAGATTTACAGTCTGCTCCCTTTGGCCGCTCGGGCACACCGCCGGGGTTTGCTGCCGCGTCGCATCGCTTTTCGGCGGTGCTCCCTGGCAACGACGTAAACAATACCCGATGCAGAGGGGTGCTTCGCCACTCGATTGAGCGGCACTCTCGGGGCGCGGGGTGGCTAGGCTGGTGCGGATGCGGACCGGCCCTGTGCCGGGCTCGGCGGCCACCCCCACGCACGCCGACACGCACCCGATACGCACCCGGATACAAGGAGCCACAGGACATGGCCGACTCCAGTTTCGACATCGTCTCGAAGGTCGAGCGGCAGGAGGTCGACAACGCCCTCAACCAGGCCGCCAAGGAGGTCTCGCAGCGCTACGACTTCAAGGGTGTGGACGCCTCGATCGCCTGGTCCGGCGAGAAGATCCTGATGCAGGCGAACTCCGAGGAGCGGGTCAAGGCGATCCTCGACGTCTTCCAGTCCAAGCTGATCAAGCGCGGCATCTCGCTGAAGGCGCTGGACGCGGGCGAGCCCCAGCTCTCCGGCAAGGAGTACAAGATCTTCGCGTCGATCCAGGAGGGCATCTCCCAGGAGAACGCGAAGAAGGTGGCGAAGATCATCCGCGACGAGGGCCCCAAGGGTGTGAAGGCCCAGGTCCAGGGTGACGAGCTGCGCGTCAGCTCCAAGAGCCGCGACGATCTGCAGACCGTGATCGCGCTCCTGAAGGGCCAGGACTTCGACTTCGCACTGCAGTTCGTGAACTACCGGTAGTCCCCGGCGGCGAGAACGAGGAAGGGTGGGCACCAAGCGGTGCCCACCCTTCTCGCCTGCTGGCTGCGGTCACGGGACGCGCTCAGTCGCGCGAGTTGCCGAACAGGATGCGGTAGACGATCAGCAGGACCAGTGAGCCGCCGATCGCGGCGGCCCAGGTGGCACCGTCGTAGAAGTTCTTGGTGATCGGGTGGTCCAGCCAGCGGGCCGAAATCCAGCCCCCGATGAACGCGCCCGCGACGCCGATGAGCGTCGTGCCGATGAAGCCGCCGGGATCACGGCCCGGCAGCAGGAATTTCGCGATAGCTCCGGCCAACAGTCCCAGGATGATCCAACCGATGATGCCCATACCGTGAACCTGCCCTCTCGCGCTGTGTCCGCACTGTCCCGGCCCTGTGATCTGCGTCCGGGCCGGCGTGCTGCGCAGTCCGTGCCATGCGGTGGTCCGGGGTGTCCGTCGCGCGCGTGTTCGTGCCTTGTCGATGGCGAGGACGCCGCCGGTAGACCGGGCGGTTGCAGCGATCAGTAGGGTGCGGCGCATGACAGGCTCCGAATCCCCTCTCCGGCGCACCCTGGGGGTGCGTGACGCCGTGGTCGTCGGGCTCGGCTCGATGATCGGGGCGGGCGTCTTCTCCGCCCTGGGGCCCGCGGCACGCGCGGCCGGATCGGGGCTGCTCGTGGGGCTGGGTCTCGCGGCCGTGGTGGCGTACTGCAACGCCATGTCCTCGGCGCGGCTGGCCGCCCGGTATCCGGCGTCGGGCGGCACCTACGTGTACGGGCGGGAGCGGCTCGGGGACTTCTGGGGGTACCTCGCGGGCTGGGCCTTCGTCGTCGGGAAGACGGCGTCCTGCGCCGCCATGGCGCTCACCGTCGGCGCATACGTCTGGCCGGGGCAGGCGCATGCGGTGGCCGTCTCGGCGGTGGTGGCGCTGACCGCGGTGAACTACGGCGGCATCCAGAAGTCGGCCTGGCTGACCCGGGTGATCGTGGCGGTGGTGCTGGCTGTCCTCGCCGCTGTCGTGGTGGTGTGCCTCGCCTCCGGAGAGTCCGACGCCGGACGGCTGGACGTCGGGGTGTCGAAGGGCGTGGGCGGGGTCCTTCAGGCGGCGGGGCTGCTGTTCTTCGCGTTCGCCGGGTATGCGCGGATCGCGACCCTCGGCGAGGAGGTACGGGACCCGGCTCACACCATTCCCCGCGCGATCCCGCTGGCCCTGGGCATCACGCTCGCGGTGTACGCGTGCGTGGCCGTCGCCGTCCTCTCCGTGCTGGGCGCCGACGGTCTCGGGCACGCGAGCGCGCCGCTGGCCGACGCGGTGCGGGCGGCCGGGGCCGCGGGGCTGGTCCCCGTGGTGCGGGTGGGGGCCGCGGTGGCCGCGCTGGGGTCGCTGCTCGCGCTGATCCTGGGCGTGTCCCGGACGACGCTGGCCATGGCCCGCGACCGTCATCTGCCCGGGGCCCTGGCCGCCGTGCATCCGCGCTTCCAGGTGCCGTACCGGGCCGAGTTGGCCGTGGGCGCGGTCGTCGCCGTGCTGGCCGCGACGGTGGACGTGCGGGGCGCCATCGGCTTCTCGTCGTTCGGTGTGCTGGCCTACTACGCGGTGGCCAACGCCTCTGCCTGGACGCTGAGCTCGGCTCCACTGTCGCGCACGGTACCCGCGGTGGGCCTGCTGGGGTGCGTGACGCTGGCGTTCGCGCTGCCGGCCGCCTCGGTGGTGGTCGGGGCGGCCGTACTGGCGGTGGGGGCAGGGGCCTTCGGCGTACGGCGGTGGGTGGCGGCCCGAACCCGATAGGGCGGCCCGGGCCCGACAGGAAGCGCGCGAAGTCGGCTTTCCGGAGGAAGGGCGCGAACGCGGCTTCCCGACGCGCCCCTCAGGGCCCCGGGTCCCCCGCGCGTGGTCAGCGCGTCGCGAACGGCTGGTCCGTGGGCACGATCTCGCGTCCCAGCGGCAGCAGCGATATGGGGATCAGCTTGAAGTTGGCGATGCCGAACGGGATCCCGATGATCGTGATGCACAGGGCGATACCGGTGACGATGTGGGCGATGGCCAGCCACCAGCCGGCGAGGATCAGCCACAGGACGTTGCCGATGCAGGAGCCGGCTCCGGCGTCACGGCGCTCGACCGTCGTGTACCCGAAGGGCCACAGGGCGTAGACGCCGATGCGGAAGGCCGCGATGCCGAACGGGATGCCGATGATCGTGATGCACAGCAGCACGCCCGCGAGCAGATACCCCAGGAACAGCCAGAACCCGCTCAGGACGAGCCAAATGACGTTCAGGATGGTCTTCACTGGTTGCGACCTGCCATCTTCTCTAGCCGTGCGATCCGGTCCGCCATCGGCGGGTGCGTGGAGAACATCTTGGTCAGTCCCTGACCAGGACGGAAGGGGTTCGCGATCATCATGTGGCTCGCGGTCTCGATCCGGGGCTCCGGGGGCAGCGGAAGCTGCTTGGTGCCGGCGTCCAGCTTGCGCAGGGCGCTGGCGAGGGCGAGCGGGTCACCGGTGAGCTGGGCGCCCGAGGCATCCGCCTCGTACTCCCTGGAACGGCTGATGGCCAGCTGGATGAGGGAGGCCGCGAGCGGGCCCAGGATCATGATCAGCAGCAGGCCGAGCAGGCCGGGGCCGTCGTCGTCGTCCGAGCGGCCGATCGGAATGAGCCAGGCGAAGTTGACCAAAAACATGATCACCGAGGCGAGGGCGCCCGCGACCGACGAGATGAGGATGTCGCGGTTGTAGACATGGCTGAGCTCGTGGCCGATCACGCCGCGCAGCTCGCGCACGTCCAGGAGGCGCAGGATGCCCTCGGTGCAGCACACGGCGGCATTGCGCGGGTTGCGGCCCGTCGCGAAGGCGTTCGGCGCCTCCGTCGGGGAGATGTACAGGCGGGGCATCGGCTGCCGGGCCTGGTTGGAGAGCTCTCGGACCATGCGATACAGGGCGGGGGCCTCGAACTCGCTCACCGGGCGGGCGCGCATCGCACGCAGCGCCAGTTTGTCGCTGTTCCAGTACGCGTACGCGTTGGTGCCGAGCGCGATCAGGACGGCGACGATCAGGCCAGTGCGGCCGAAGAAGCTGCCGATGACGATGATGAGCGCGGACAGTCCCCCGAGGAGTACTGCCGTCCTGAGCCCGTTGTGCCGGCGGTGCACGGTACGCCCTCCAAGTGGTGCAGCAGGGGAACCCTTTGTTTGCTGAGCTGCTTGCTGGTGTCCGAAGCCACTGGTGCCGTGGTGTCACGTCCAGTGGACCCTCCCGCACTGGTCAACGCGAGGCGGCGGCCACTAGTTCCCTTGTGCGTGCGTTGCCGCGCATGGGCCGTTTGGGTGACGGCGGCCGCGGCCCGCACGCGCGCGTGGGGGGCAAGGCTTGCCCACGCGCGCGTGAGGAGGGCTCAGAACAGGCCGGTGGCCGCGAAGCGCAGCACCAGTTGGGGAGCTCCGGACAGGGCGATGCCGAGGACGGCGGTGACGGTGATCGCGGCCGTGAGCGGGGCGGGGACTCGGTGCTTCGCGGGCTCACCCTCGGGGGCGCGGAACAGCAGGGCCGTCCACTGGAGGTAGTAGAAGAGGGCGATCACCACGTTGACGGCCATGACGACGGCCAGCCAGCCCAGGCCCGCGTCGACGGCCGCCGAGAAGACGGTGACCTTCGCGAACAGGCCGATGATGCCCGGCGGCAGTCCGGCGAGGCACAGCAGGAAGAAGGCCAGGGTCAGCGCGGCGAGGGGGTTCGACGCGTACAGGCCCCGGTAGTCCGAGATGCGGTTGAGGGGCTTCGTACGGCCCACCAGGGCGGCCACCGCGAAGGCGCCGAGGTTCACCGCGCCGTACATGAGGGCGTAGGCGACAGTGGAGCCGATCGCCTTCTGGCCGTCCTTGACGTACGCGGCGGCGGCGATCGGCACCAGGAGGTAGCCGGCCTGGCCGACGGAGGACCAGGCGAGCAGCCGTACGGCGCTGTAGGCGCGCGTGGCCTGCTGGCGCAGGGCGCCGACGTTGCCGACGGTCATGGTGAGGGCGGCGAGCAGGGCGACCGCCGGTCCCCACACGTCGCCGTACGAGGGGAGGGCGACGACGGTGACGAGGATCAGGCCGGAGAAGCCGACCGCCTTGCCGACGACCGACAGATAGGCCGCGACGGGGAGCGGCGCTCCCACATAGGTGTCGGGCACCCAGAAGTGGAAGGGGACGGCGGCCGTCTTGAAGGCGAAGCCGACGAGGGTGAGCACGACCCCGGTCTGGGCGAGTGTGTGGAGTTGCCCGTCGACGTGCTGGATGCGGTCGGCGATCTGGGTCAGGTAGAGGGTGCCCGTGGAGGCGTACACGAAGCTGATGCCCATCAGGCTGACCGCGGTGGCGGTGACCGAGGACAGGAAGAACTTCAGGGCCGCTTCGGAGGACTTGCGGTCGCCGTGCCGGATGCCGACGAGGGCGAACGCGGGCAGGGAGGCGACCTCCAGGGCCACGATGAGCGTGGCGAGGTCGCGGGAGGCGGGCAGCAGGGCGGCGCCCGCCGCAGAGGACAGCAGGAGGAACCAGAACTCGCCTTCGGGGACGTTCCTGCCGGCGTCCTTCAGCGCGGTGACCGACAGCAGGGCCGCGAGGAGGGCGCCGCCGAGGACGAGGAACTGGATGACGAGGGTGAACCGGTCGGCCGTGTAGCTGCACGCGCTCGGGTCGCCGGTGAGGCAGAACGTGCTGCGGTCGCCGTCCAGAAGGGGCAGCAGCAGAAGCGCCGAGACGGCGAGTCCCGCGACGGAGACCCAGCCGAGGACGGCCTTCTTCGCGTCGGGCACGAACAGGTCGGCGACGAGGACGGCGAGTCCGACGACCGCCGCGGCGGTGGGCGGGGCGATGGCGAGCCAGTCGACGGACTGGACAGCCGACGCTGCCAGCGGCTGGGCCAGGGCGCTCATCGGGTGCCTCCTGCGAGGAGCTGCTGCACAGCCGGATTGGTCAGGCCGAGAAGGACCTTCGGCCACAGTCCGGCGACGACGGTGAGGGCGACGAGCGGGGTCCAGGCCGCGAACTCGTACGTGTGTACGTCGGCGAGCTTCGGCATGTCCTGCGGTACGGCGCCCATGCAGACGCGGCGGACCACGATCAGCATGTACGCGGCGGTCAGCAGCGTGCCGAACCCGGCGATGGACATGAACGTGAGGAACGCGGGCCGGCTGAGGTCGGCCGAGGGGTTGAACGCGCCGAACATGGCCAGCATCTCGCCCCAGAATCCGGCCAGGCCCGGCAGACCGAGCGAGGCGACCGCGGCGAAGGCCAGCAGGCCGCCCATGCGCGGGGCCTTGCCGTACAGCGCGGCGCCCGTCTCCTCGGCAAGGGCGTCGAGGTCGGTCGTGCCCGTGCGGTCCTTCAGCGCGCCGACCAGGAAGAAGAGGAGGCCGGTGATGAGGCCGTGGGCGATGTTGGCGAACAGCGCGCCGTTCACGCCGGTCGGGGTCATGGTCGCGATGCCGAGCAGCACGAAACCCATGTGACCGACGGAGGAGTAGGCGATGAGCCGCTTCAGATCGCCCTTCGCGCCCTGCTTGGCCAGGGCGAGGCAGGCGAGGGATCCGTAGATGATCCCGACGACGGCAAAGGCGGCGAGGTAGGGCGCGAAGGTGTGGAAGCCGTCCGGCGCGATCGGCAGCAGGATCCGGACGAACCCGTACGTACCCATCTTCAGCAGCACACCGGCCAGCAGGACCGAACCCACGGTCGGGGCGGAGGTGTGGGCGTCCGGCAGCCAGCTGTGCAGCGGCCACATCGGCGTCTTGACCGCGAGCCCGATCCCGATCGTCAAAACGGCGATGACCTGCACGGATGTGGTCAGCGACCGGCCGTTGTCAGTGGCGAGTGCCACCATGTCGAATGTGCCCGCCTTGATTCCGATCAGGAGCAGGCCGAGCAGCATGACGACGGACCCGAGCAGCGTGAACAGGATGAACTTCCAGGCGGCCTGGGTCCGGCCCGCACCGCCCCAGCGGGCGATGAGGAAGTACATCGGGATGAGCACCATCTCGAACGCGAGGAAGAACAGCAGCAGATCGAGGACGGCGAAGGTCGCGAGCGTGCCGGACTCGAGGACGAGCAGCAGTGCGACGAAGGCCTTCGGGGTCGGCCCCGCAGGCATCTTGAAGTAGGAGTACAGCGCGCAGAGGAAGGTCAGCAGCGCGGTCAGGACGAGAAGGGGGAGGGAGATGCCGTCGATGCCGAGGTGGATCCGCACGTCGAGTGCGGGGATCCAGCTGATGTCGGTCGTGGCCTGCATCTTCGACGGCTGGTCGTGGTCGAAGCCGAGCGCGAGGACGATCGCGGCGACGAGGATCGCGCCGGTGACGGTCACTCCGTGCCGGAGCACGGCCTGCTCGGGCGACTTCCCCTTCAGTCCGGGCGGCGCGGGCAGGAGAGCGGCGACGGCGCCGAGGAGCGGGCCGACGACGACGAATGCCAGAAGGAACTGCATCACGGACTCGTTGATATCGATCACGCCTGCTCACGCTCCCGTGGCGACGAGGAGGACGGCGACCGCCAGGACGACGGTGCCGGCGAGCAGCGCGCTCACATAGGTCTGCACATTGCCGGTCTGGGCGCGCCGTACGGCGGCCCCGAGCAGGCGGGGTAGCGCGGCCGCGCCGCGTACGTAGGTCTCGACGACCTCGCGGTCGAGGAACTGGACGAGACTCGCTCCGGCCCGGACCGGGCGGACGAACAGCGCCGCGTACACGGCGTCCAGGTGGAAGCCGACGGCCGCGTGCCGGTACAGCGGGCCGAGCAGCAGCCGTCCGGGATCCGCCGGGTCGGGTGCGTAGGCCACGTCGCCGTAGGCGGGCTTGTGGGTGGCGATGGCCTCCGCCTCGACGAGCCCGGCGTCGCCCTCGGGATGGGCGGCGACGGCGCCCAGCGGGACTCTGGCGGCAAGTGCCGAGGTGCGCTGCCAGGCGCCGTAGGTGACGAGGACGCCGACCAGGGCGAGGCCGGTGCCGAGGATGGTGGTGACCAGGGTCGGGTTCAGTTCGCGCCCGTCGAACCAGTCGGGCAGCACCCGGTAGGCGAGCCCGCCCATGGCGATCGACGGGACCGCGAGCACCCACAGCACGACGGTCATCGTCAGGGGCTGCTTGCCGTGGTCCGGGGCCTCGGCCCCCCGCCCGCGGAAGGCGAGCAGCCACAGGCGGGTCGCGTAGGCGGCGGTGAGCAGGGCCGTGATCAGACCGGCGACGAGGACGATCCAGCCGGCGCTGCCGGGAGCGTGCTCGGTGTGGCCGGTGGCGACGTGCTCGGCGGCGCCGAGGACGGACTCCTTGGAGAAGAAGCCGCTGAACGGCGGGATCGCGGCGAGCGCGAGGAGCGCCACGGTCATCGTCCAGAAGGCGTCCGGGACGCGGTCGCGCAGGTGGCTCATGCGGTGCATGGCGGCCAGCGAGTTGGTGCCGGCGGCGTGGATGATCACGCCGGCCGCGAGGAAGAGCAGCGCCTTGAAGGCGCCGTGCGACAGGAGGTGGAAGACGGCGGCACCGCGGTCGCCGACGGCCAGAGCGCCGGTCATGTAGCCGAGCTGGCCGATGGTCGAGTAGGCGAGGACCCGTTTGATGTCGTCCTGGGCCAGTGCGGCCAGGCCCGAACCGGCCATGGTGACGGCGGCCATGACGGCGAGTACGACCATCGCGGCCGCGGAGGCCTGGAAGACCGGGAGGAGACGGGCGACGAAGTAGACACCGGCGGCGACCATCGTCGCGGCGTGGATGAGCGCGGAGACAGGGGTCGGACCGGCCATCGCGTCGGGAAGCCAGGTGTGCAGCGGGAACTGCGCCGACTTGCCCGCCACGCCCGCCAGGAGCAGCAGGGCGATCAGGGTCGGATGGTCGAGCCCGCCGCTCGCGACGGTCCCGAGCACCTTGGTGATCTGGAACGAACCGGCGTCGGTGGCCAGCGCGAACAGGCCGATCAGGAAGGGGACGTCACCGAGCTTGGTGACGAGGAAGGCCTTGATGGAGGCGGCGCGGGCCTCCGGGGTCTCCCAGTAGTGGCCGACCAGGAAGTAGGAGCAGATGCCCATGACTTCCCAGCCGACCAGCAGCACGATCAGGTCGCCGGAGTAGACGACCAGGAACATCGCGGAGGTGAACAGGGAGACGAGGGCGGCGTAGGAGGGGTAGCGCGGGTCGTCCCGCAGGTAGCCGGTCGAGTAGACCTGCACACAGGTGGCGACGACGCCGACCAGGATGGCGACGAGGGCGGCGAAGCCGTCGACGTACAGGGCCAGCTCGATCGGGATCGAGCCGGTCGGCGTGAGCTCGGTGTGGGCGGTGATGGCCGCATCGCCGCCCTGGCGCACGGCGACCAGCACGGCGAGCACCAGTGCGGCGAAGGTCGGCAGGACGGCGAGCGGGCGGACGAATCCGGGGGCGGTGCGGCCCAGCAGCAGGCCGGCGGCGGCGCCCAGGAACGGCAGGAGGGGGACGAGGACGGCGAGGGTGGTCGTGGTCACGCGGTGGCCTCAGCCTTCTCGGCCGCGAGGGCGTCGGGGCCGTCGGCCTCGTGGCCCTCCGCGGTGTCGCGGAGCCGGTCGATGTCCGAGGTGCCGCGGTTGCGGTAGACGGCGAGGACGATCGCCAGGCCGATGCCGATCTCGGCGGCGGCGATGGCGATGGTGAACAGGGTCAGGGCCTGGCCGGAGTGCAGGGTCTCCCGGGCCGCCTTGCTGAGCCACACGTCGAAGGCGACCAGGTTGAGGTTGACGGCGTTGAGCATCAGCTCGACGGACATCAGGACCAGGATCGCGTTGCGGCGGGCGAGGACGCCGTACAGGCCGGTGCAGAAGAGGAGGGCGGAGAGCACGGCGGGATAGGCGAGGTGCATCAGCGGACACCTTCCTTGTCTGCCTGGCCGCTGCGGCTGCCGGGGACCTGCCCGCCGGCCGGGGTGGCCGCCTCCGCCTTCGCCTTGCGGGACAGGACGATCGCGCCGACCAGGGCGGCGAGGAGGAGGACGGAGAGCGCTTCGAAGGGGAGCACCCAGTTCTGGAAGAGGCTCTGGCCGGTGACCTTGGTCGAGCCGGCGGCGGCGCCGTTCAGGTCGATCCAGGTCGTGCGGAAGGCGTCGACGACCACCCAGACCAGGGCGGCCGCGGCGGCGACGGCCACGGTGAGGGCGGCCCAGCGGTTGCCGGAGTCGGCGTCCGGGGAGCGGCCGATGGGGGCCCTGGTGAGCATCAGACCGAACAGGAGGAGCACGACGACGGAACCGACGTAGATGAGGACCTGCACCCAGGCGATGAACTCGGCGGTGAGCAGGAGGTACTCGACGGCCAGGCCGCCGAGGGTGACGACGAGCCACAGGGCGGCGTGCACCAGCTGCCGGGTGGTGACGGTGACCAGGGCGGCGCCGAAGGTGACGAGACCGACGAGGAGGAAGGCGATCTCGACGCCGTTCGGGGAGAGGAAGCCGTGGGTTGCGGCGGCGAGGCTCACGCGTCCCCCTCCTGAGGCTCGGCCTGCGCGGCCGCGAGCTTCTCCGCGCTCTTGCGGGCGGCGGAGAGTTCCTTCGGCTCCTCCGCGCCCGGGTCGAGGGCGGGCGGGGCCGGGACGGTCCACATCCACTCTCGGAGCTTGTCGCGCTCGTGGGTGAGTTCGCGGATGTCGGTCTCGGCGTACTCGAACTCGGGGGACCAGAACAGGGCGTCGAAAGGACAGACCTCGATGCAGATACCGCAGTACATGCACAGCGAGAAGTCGATGGCGAAGCGGTCGAGGACGTTGCGGCTGCGCTCGCGGCCGCCGGGGGCCGCCGCCGGGACCGTCTCCTTGTGGGAGTCGATGTAGATGCACCAGTCGGGGCACTCGCGGGCGCACAGCATGCAGACCGTGCAGTTCTCCTCGAACAGGCCGATGACACCGCGGGTGCGCGGCGGCAGGTCGGGCTGGACGTCCGGGTACTGCTCGGTGACCGTCTTCCTGGTCATCGTGCGCAGGGTGACGGCCAGTCCCTTGGCAAGGCCGGAGCCGGGGATGGGGGACATCAGGAGATCACCACCTTGACGATGCCGGTGAGGGCGATCTGGGCGAGGGAGAGAGGGACGAGGAGGGTCCAGGAGAGCTTCTGGAGCTGGTCCTCGCGCAGGCGCGGGTAGGTGACGCGGAGCCAGATGACGACGAAGGCGAGGATCGCGGTCTTCAGGAGGGTCCAGAGCCAGCCGAGGCCCTCGGCTCCCCAGGGGCCGTGCCAGCCGCCCAGGAAGAGGACGGTGGTCAGGCCGCACAGGACGATGATTCCCGCGTACTCGGCGAGCAGGAACAGGGCGAAGCGGAGACCGGTGTACTCGGTGTACGCGCCGAAGATGATCTCCGAGTCGGCGACGGGCATGTCGAAGGGCGGCCGCTGCAGCTCCGCGAGGCCGGCCACGAAGAACACGAGCGCGCCGGTGATCTGCCAGGGCAGCCACCACCAGTGGAAGGCGCTGACGATGCCGGGGAGGGAGACCGTGCCGGCCGCCATCGCCACCGAGGCGGCGGCGAGGAGCATCGGGAGTTCGTAGGCGAGGAGCTGGGCGGCGGTGCGCAGGCCGCCGAGGAGGGAGAACTTGTTGGCGCTGGCCCAGCCGGCCATGAGCGAGCCGAGGACGCCGACGCCCATCACCGCGAGCACGAAGAAGACGCCCGCGTCGAGGACCTGGCCGACCGCGCCCTCGCCGGGGCCGATCGGGATGGCGAGCAGGACGAGCAGATACGGCAGGAGGGCCACGGCCGGGGCGAGCTGGAAGATACGGCGGTCCGCGCCGGCCGGGACGACGTCCTCCTTCTGCGCGAACTTCACGCCGTCGGCGATGAGCTGGGCCCAGCCGTGGAAGCCGCCGGCGTACATCGGGCCGAGACGGCCCTGCATGTGGGCCATCACCTTGTGCTCGGTCTGGCCGACGATCAGCGGGAAGGTGAGGAAGACGACGAAGACGGCCAGAAGTCGCAGGGTGACGTCGAGCGCGTCGTTCACTGCGGGCCTCCGGTGCGGTCGTCACGGTTCTGGTCTTCGGGGTCGGGATCGGCCGCGGGGGCCTGCTCCCTGGGGGTCGGCTCTTCCGGCTCGGGGGCCGGAGTGGGCGACTCTTCTTGCGCGGGTGCGTCGGTGGGCCGGCCCTCGGGTGCGGGCGGCTCAGCCGCCGACGCCTCGGAGGCCGACTCCTCGGAAGGGGGCGCCTCGGAAGGGGGCGCCTCGGTGGGCTTCGCCGACGTGCCCGCGGGCGTGGTCTCCGGTTCGTCGAAGGCCGGGCGGGCGTGATGCCAGGGGGCGTCCGAGCTGCGGGCGGCGGTGGGAGGCGAGGACGGCCGGGTGGGGGCACCCGGTGCCGATGGTTCTGCCGACGCCGCGCGCTGCGAGGACGAGCCTCCCGAGGCGCTCCGCGCCCGGCGTGGTCCCGCGGCAGACGCAGACTCCGGCGCTCCCGTCGGCTCCGGCTGATCGGTCGGCTCCGACTGCCCGGTCGGCCCGGTCGGCCCGGTCGGCCCGGTCGGCGAAGGCTGCTGCGCCGAAGTCGTCTCCTCTCCCCTCTGGGAAGCGGAGCCCCCGCTCACGCTGCGTGCCCGGCGTGCGGGAGCGGCCGGAGCGGCGCCCTCGGCGGCCGGAGCGGGGGCCGTCGCAGCAGTCTCGCCGGCCGCGGACTCCGGTGTCGGAGTCTGGCTGGCCGAGCCCTGTGCCGCCGTGCGGGCACGGCGAACCGGCCGCTCTCCCGCCGCGCGGGCGGGGCGTTCGCCCGCGGTGGCGCGGGCGGGGCGGGCCGGGGCGGGGGGGAGCTGGCCCTTCAGGGGGCCCCACTCGTTGGGGTCGGGGACGCCCGGCGGGAGCATCTGGCGGCGCTTGGGGCCGCCGTGGTCGGACTCGCCCGGTTCCTTCGCGCCGGGCCAGGCCTTGGCGACGCGTGAAGCGAGGACGAAGTCCTTGCGGAGGGGGTGGCCCTCGAAGGTCTCCGGGAGGAGGAGGTGGTCCAGGCCGGGATGGCCCTCGAAGCCAACGCCGAACATCTCGTGCGTCTCACGTTCGTGCCAGCGCGCGCCCGCGTAGATGCCGACGGCGGAGGCGAGGACCGGGGCCTCGTGCGGGACCGTCGTGCGCAGCAGCAGACGGCGGACCGGGAACAGGGCGACGACGTGTGCCGAGACGCGGAATCCCGTGCCCGGTTCGTCGACCGCACTCAGCCAGTCGAAGTAGGTGCAGGACAGGGTCGTACGGGCCGTCTCCAGGGCGGTGAGCCAGGAGGACGGCGGGACGTCCACCGTCAGGACCTCGTAAGACTCCTCGGCTGTGGCCTCCGCGCCGAAGAGGTCTTCGACGGGGGCGGGCAGCCAGCCGACCGTGGTCATCTCGCGTCCCCCTCGGCAACGGGCGCCTTCACCAGGGGGCTCTGCAGCGCGGCCGCCGAAGGCCGCGGGACACCGGCGGCGCCGTACCGCTCCTCCAGGGACTCCCTGGCGATCTTCTCCTGGAGCTTGAGAATCCCCTGGAGCAGCGCCTCGGGGCGCGGCGGGCAGCCGGGGACGTAGACGTCCACCGGGATGATCTGGTCGACGCCCTTGGTGACGGAGTAGGAGTCCCAGTAGGGGCCGCCGCAGTTGGAGCAGGCGCCGAAGGAGATCACGTATTTCGGTTCGGGCATCTGCTCGTACAGGCGCTTCACCGCGGGAGCCATCTTGTCCGTGACCGTGCCGGAGACGACCATCAGGTCGGCCTGGCGCGGACCCGGCGCGAAGGGGATCACGCCCAGGCGGATGAAGTCGTGCCGGGCCATCGACGCGGCGATGAACTCGATCGCGCAGCAGGCGAGGCCGAAGTTGAAGACCCAGAGCGAGTAGCGGCGGCCCCAGTTCAGGACCACTTTCATGGGCTCGGGAGCCAGGCGGGCGAGCGCGCCCAGCCGCTTCGGCTCCGGAAGCAGCACCGGCTCGGAGAGCGAAGGAGTGGTCGAAGGACTGGTCGAAGGCGTGGTCGAAGGAGTCGCTTCCGGCGTCACGTTCGTCACGTCCATGCCAGGACTCCCTTCTTGTATGCGTACAGCAGGCCCACGGCGAGGAAGCCGAGGAAGATGAACATCTCCACGAGCGTGGTCGCGCCGTAGCCGGGGGCGGCGAAGACCGTCGCCCACGGGAACAGGAAGATCGAGTCGACCGCGAAGATCACGTACAGGAAGGCGTAGACGTAGTAGCGGACCTGGGTGTGTGCCCAGCCCTCACCTACAGGGTCCACGCCACACTCGTATGTCAGCAGTTTTTCTGGTGTGGGGACGACCGGCCGCAGCAGCCGTCCCGCACCGAAGGCGACTCCGACGAAGAGCACGCCCACAAGAGCAAGCAGTCCCACGACCGAATAGGACTGGAAGTACCCCGCCGCGACGGTGGTCGAGCCCCCCAACGTCTCCCGCAACGTCCGTCCCTCGCTCCCTGACCTGGTGACTTCAGTTAACTCTTGATTCGACGATCTGTACGCACGGGAGTCTAGGCCCTGATAAAGAGACCGTAAGCAGCCTGTCACGGCGTGAGACAGAAGGGTGGGGTTTTCCCCAGGAGACCCCGGCGGCGAACTTCATGGCGCCATCGTGCCGCGCACGGCACGCTAACCGGTATGACCGCTCCCTCCTCCTCCGCCGGCATCGCGCGGGCCGACGGCGACGAACATCTGCCACCGGTCCGTTTCGCCTATGACCCGCACACCTGGAAGGAGATCGCGCATCTCCTGGTGAACCTGCCGATGGCGCTGTTCGGCTTCACCTACGCGGTCAGCGCGCTGTTCGTGAGCGGCATCCTGACGGTCACCGTGGTCGGCTTCCCGTTGCTCGCGGCCGCGCTGCTGGGCGCGCGGCAGCTGGGGAAGCTGGAGCGGGCGCGGGCCCGCAGGCTGCTCGGGGTGCGGGTGGAGGAGCCGAGTCGGCTGCCGCGCGGCAAGGGCGGCGGGCTGCAGGGGCTGTGGATGGCGTTGAAGGACCCGGTGGGCTGGCGCACGCTGTTGTACGACCTCATCCGGCTGCCGTGGGGCATCCTCACCTTCGTCACGGTGGTGACCGGGCTGTTCGTGCTGTGGCCGGTGCTGCCGTACATCGTGCGGGGGCTGTCGAACGTGGACCGGGTGATGGTGCGCGGGCTGCTCTCGCCCTCCGACGAGCTGGAACGCCGTATCGCCGAACTGGAGTCCGATCGCGGGGTCGTGGTCGACACCGCGGCCGCCGATCTGCGGCGCATCGAGCGCGATCTGCACGACGGGGCGCAGGCGCGCCTGGTCAACCTGGCCATGGGACTGGGCCTGGCCAAGGAGAAGCTCCTGGAGGACCCCGATTCGGCCGCGGCGATGGTCGCGGAGGCGCACGGCGAGGTGAAGCTGGCGCTCCAGGAGCTGCGCGATCTGGCCCGCGGTATCCATCCCGCCGTACTGACCGACCGTGGCCTGGACGCGGCCCTGTCCTCGGTCGCCTCCCGCTGCACCGTGCCCGTGAAGGTGACCGCCGACCTGGAGTCGAGACCGGCCGCCGCGATCGAGGGCATCGCCTACTTCACGGTCTCGGAGCTGCTGCAGAACATCAGCAAGCACAGCGGGGCGCGGTCCGCCTCGGTCGACGTGTGGCGGGCGAAGGACCGGCTGCTGATCCAGGTGTGGGACGACGGGCGCGGGGGCGCGCGCCTGGACGGCGGCAGCGGTATGCGCGGTCTCGCGGACCGGCTGGGTGCCGTCGACGGCCTCTTCGTCGTCGATTCACCGCCCGGCGGCCCGACCACGGTCACCGCCGAGCTGCCCTGGCGGGACCGGAGCCAGGCCCCCCGCCAGGGGTAGGGAAAACCCCCCGGACAAGACGCCGACGGCCTCCATGGTCCGCGGACCTGCGGCGGACCAGGGTGGGGGTACGGCAACACAGCCGCCGGACGAGGAGAACGGACGACGCCGATGGCCACGGAGTACGGACAGGGGTACGGGCACCACAGCGGGCCCGGATTCCGGGACGCGGACGAGAGGGAGCGGCGGCTGCCCGCCGCCCTGCGGGCTCCGTTCGAGGCACGCAGCTGGCGTGAGTTCGGCTACGTACTGCTCGGCTTCCCGATCAGCACCCTGCTCTTCGTGTTCGCCGTGACGATGGTGTCGCTCGGGGCGGGCCTGCTGGTGACGTTCCTCGGGATTCCGGTGCTGGCGGCGGCGCTGGCGGGCTGCCGCGGCTTCGGGGCGCTGGAGCGGGCGCGGGCCCGCGGGCTGCTCCGCCTCCAGGTGGCCGGCCCTGAGCCGCTGCGCATGCGCAAGCCAGGCGCGATGGCCTGGATGGGCGCGGTCCTGAAGAGCGGCACGTCGTGGCGGAACCTGCTGTACGCGCTGCTGTACTTCCCGTGGGCGGTGTTCTCGTTCGTCGTCGCGGTGAACTTCTGGGCGTACGGCTGGGCACTGCTGACGTACCCGCTGTGGTTCTGGCTGTTCCCGATGTACGGCGGGCAGGGCGGCCTTCAGCTGTACGGCGACGAGACCCACAGCATCTACCTCGACAACCCCTTCGAGATCACCGTCACCGCGCTGGTGGGCCTGCTCTTCACGCTGGCCACGCCGTGGATCGTGCGGGCGCTGACGCTGGTGGACCGGCTGATGGTGCAGGGGCTGCTCGGACCGTCGCAGCTGGCGACGCGGGTGGTGGAGCTGGAGTCCGACCGGGGGGTCGTGGTCGACACGGCGGCCGCCGACCTGCGGCGCATCGAGCGGGACCTGCACGACGGGGCACAGGCGCGGCTGGTGGCGCTGGCCATGGATCTGGGGCTGGCGAAGGAGAAGCTGACGGAGGACCCGAAGGCGGCGGCGCACATGGTCGAGGAGGCGCACGGCGAGGTGAAGACGGCGCTCCAGGAGCTGCGCGACCTGGCCCGCGGGATCCATCCGGCGGTGCTGACGGACCGGGGTCTGGACGCGGCGCTGTCCGCGGTCGCCTCACGGTGCACGGTGCCGGTGCAGGTCGACGTGGACCTCGAGGAGCGGCCGGCTCCGGCCATCGAGGGGATCGCCTACTTCACCGTCTCCGAGCTGCTGCAGAACATCAGCAAGCACTCCCGGGCCCGTCAGGCCACGGTAGACGTGTGGCGGTCGGACGACCGGCTGATGCTGCAGGTCGCGGACGACGGGGTGGGGGGAGCCGACGTCTCAGGGGGCTCGGGGCTGGCGGGGCTGGCCGAGCGGTTGGACGCCGTGGACGGGATCCTGGTCGTGGATTCCCCGGCAGGCGGACCCACCCGGATCACGGCGGAGCTGCCCTGGCGCCGCTGACGCATTCGGCCGGCGGACCTCACCGCCGGCCCCGAGCCCCCGGAGGCGTCGGCTCCCCCGTTGCCGCCCCCGGTTGCCGCGGCACGCCCGCAGCACACCACAACAAGCCGTCCGGGGAGCGGAACCCGACATGCCCCGCGCCTAATCCCGTAGCCCGGGCGCGACGAGGTCCGAATGCTGGAATGCTGGACTTTCGTCAGGCGGGCACGGAACGAAGACGGGTTGCGGGGGCCGGAAGATCGTGGAGGACAGGGTGCGGGTGGTCATCGCCGAGGACTCGGTGCTGCTCAGGGAGGGCCTGACCCGGTTGCTGACCGACCGCGGGCACGAGGTCGTCGCCGGCGTCGGGGACGCCGAGGCGCTGATCAAGACCATCGCCGACCTGGACGCGCAGGGCGCGCTGCCGGATGTCGTCGTCGCGGACGTACGGATGCCGCCGACGCACACCGACGAGGGGGTACGGGCCGCGGTGCGGCTGCGCAAGGCGCATCCCGGTCTCGGTGTGCTGGTGCTGTCACAGTACGTGGAGGAGCGTTACGCCACCGAACTGCTGGCCGGTTCCAGCCGCGGCGTCGGCTATCTGCTCAAGGACCGGGTCGCCGAGGTGCGGGAGTTCGTGGACGCGGTCGTACGGGTGGCCCAGGGCGGTACGGCACTGGACCCCGAGGTGGTCGCGCAGCTGCTCGGGCGCAGCCGCAAGCAGGACGTGCTCGCCGGGCTCACCCCCCGGGAGCGGGAGGTCCTGGGGCTGATGGCCGAGGGACGGACGAACTCGGCGATCGCCAAGCAGCTGGTGGTCAGCGACGGAGCCGTGGAGAAGCACGTCAGCAACATCTTCCTGAAGCTCGGGCTGTCGCCCAGCGACGGGGACCACCGGCGTGTTCTGGCCGTTCTCACCTATCTGAACTCATGAAGACCTGACACCGTGTCAGCGCAATCCCGGAACGAGAACCGAGCAACGCACGGGAGCGTCTCCATAGAAAGCGCCGGGGGGCGAGAAATCATGACAAGTCAGGGCGACGAGTCGTCTCAATGTGCCGTCCATCATGCGAACGGCCGAGGGAAGGCGACCCTAACCGACGTAGGGTTGATCCTGGGAAGGTCCATGGGACGACCAAGCCCGGACAGCCGCCTCGAAGGAGGTCCAGTTCAGTGACCAGCCAGGTCAGCAGGACAGCGGAACAGGCCGACGGAGCCGTCGTAGGAGAGCAGCGGAAACCGCGTGGCGTGAAGGACGTCCGACGTCTCGATCGGGTGATCATCCGGTTCGCGGGGGACTCGGGTGACGGTATGCAGCTCACCGGTGACCGGTTCACGTCCGAGACGGCGTCCTTCGG
>NZ_JAUYWJ010000002.1:194774-694767 GCF_032656585.1 Streptomyces herbicida | reverse complement strand
CTTGATGGGGTAAGGCTCCCAGTAGACGACTGGGTTGATAGGCCGGATATGGAAGCCAGGTAACTGGTGGAGTTGACCGGTACTAATAGGCCGAGGGCTTGTCCTCAGTTGCTCGCGTCCACTGTGTTGGTTCTGAAACCACGAACAGCCCCGCCCGTGATGGGTGGTGCGGCGTTCACAGTTTCATAGTGTTTCGGTGGTCATAGCGTGAGGGAAACGCCCGGTTACATTCCGAACCCGGAAGCTAAGCCTCACAGCGCCGATGGTACTGCAGGGGGGACCCTGTGGGAGAGTAGGACGCCGCCGAACAAATCTTGAGAGAGAGCCCCAACTCCGGTTGAAAAACCGTGAGTTGGGGCTTTTTCGCATTCACGCCATGGTCATGGCCACGTCACCTCGGTTCCCTGACTGACGGTGTCAGTCGGCCGCGGTGAAGGTCACCTTCGCGGTGTCGACGGTCCCGCCCCGGCGACCGGGTGCGCTCTGCCACTTCCAGTAGAGGTTGGTGTGGGCGATCACCTGCTCCGGGGCGGGTGCCCCGTATGCGGAGAGATCCTCCGTGGTGTGGGCGTCGGCGACCAGCGTCGCGTCGTACCCGCGGACGATGGCACCGTGCAGGGTGGAGCGGATGCACGCGTCCGTCTGGGCGCCGGTGACGACGAGCCGGCCCACGCCGCGCTCGGCCAGGACGGACTCCAGGTCGGTGTCCTCGAAGGAGTCCGGGTAGTTCTTGTGGACGAGGGGCTCGGTGTCGTGACGCTTCAGCTCCGGGACGTACTCCCAGCGCTCGCTGCCGGACTCCAGCTGTTCGTCGGAGTGCTGCACCCAGATCACGGGGACGTTCTCGGCGCGGGCCTTGTCGATCAGGACGTTGATGTTCGCTATGACGCAGTCACGGTTGTGGGAGCCCTCCACCACCCCGTTCTGGACGTCCACGATGAGCAGTGCGGTGTTCGGCCGGTTCTGCAGAGTCGTCATGGCGACCACGGTAGACCGCGGCACTGACAACGAGCCCGGCACGCCTATTTCAGGTGAGCGGTCCGGTGGGCGGGTACTAGCGTGGCCGCATGAGCAGCTTGATCAGCGACGATTACGTGATCCGGGCGATACGGGCCGACGAGTGGCAGGCCGCCAAGCGGCTGCGGCTGGACGCGCTGCGGGACCCCGTGGCGCACCTGGCGTTCCTGGAGACGTACGAGAAGGCCGCGGCCGAGCCGGACGCCTTCTGGCAGGGGCGGGCCGAACGGTCCGGTGAGGGGGCGGCCGGTGCCCGGCAGTTCATCGCCGAGGGGCCGGACGGTACGTGGGTCGGCACGCTGACCGTGCTCGTGGAGGAGGCGGGTTCCACCGACTGGGCCGGCTTCGCGGTCGACCGGAAGCAGGGGCATGTCGTAGGGGTGTTCGTGCAGCCCGGGCACCGGGGGATCGGGCTGACGGAGGCTTTGTTCGCGGCGGGGCTGGAGTGGGCCTGGGGGGTCGGGGCCGAGCGGGTGCGGCTGATCGTCCACGAGGACAACGGGCGGGCCCAGGGCTTCTACCGCAAGGTGGGGTTCGCACCGAGCGGGGTCACCGTGCCGTTGGAGCAGGCCTCCGGGGAGTCCGAGTTGGAGTTCGTGCTCGAAAAGTCGTAACGAGGCTTCTCAGACCGGCAGTTCGTGGTGCGGCCAGCGGGCGCGGCCCTGTTCCCGGGAGCGGAGCAGGGCCAGGGCCGGCAGGCCGCGGTCCGCTCCGCCGGTCAGCAGCTCGGGAAGCTGGGGGAGCGGGGCGACGGCCGCGATGTCGTCGAGGACGAGGGTCAGTGGTGGGTCGAGCCGACCGGAGGATGACCGTTCGGCCATGCGCCGGCCGTGCTCGACCACGCTTGAGACAAGTGCCGTCAGGAGGGGCATCGCACCTGGATTGGTCCTGGGATCCTCGATGGATTCACCCAGCACATAAAGCGTGCCCCCTTCGTCGACGAAGGAATCCAAGGCAAGCGCATCAGTTCGGTTCGGAGTGCATGCCTCGCGGATGTTGACCGTGGAGAGGGCGGCCAGTGCGCGGCTCGTCAACTCCTGGGCGATGTCACGGCGTTCGGGGTGCCCGGTGAGCGCGGCTTCCAGTTCGCCCGCGGCGCCGGGGGCCGCCTTGGGGTTCGTACGGAGGGTTCGTACCGCGTCCTGGATCTGGGCGCCCTGGGTCCAGCGGTGGACGTGGCGGATGGTGCGGCCGTCTATGGCGGCGGCGTGCAGATAGCTGCGGAGCAGGGTTTCGGCGGTGTCCGCGAGAGCCTGGTCGATCTTGGCTGTCGGTCTGACCGGGGCCAGGAGGGCCGTGGCTCGTTGTGCCGCCGTCTGCTTGTCCTCGCAGCCCGCCGTGGGGGACCAGTGGAGGCGGGCCGGGGTGTCGCACAGGTGGGTGGGGTCGTAGAGGAGGACGGGGCCGAGCTTGGCCCTCGCGTCCTTGGTCTCCGACCAGAGGGTGGGGTTCGAGGTGACGACGAGCGCGGGGCCTTCCGCGTCTCGGATGGCCCGGGCCGCGGTTGCCCGGCGGGCCGCGGGTGGGGCGTAGAGCACCGCGCCTTCGGCGCGGTTCGCTTCCCACCCGCCCACCGGTTTGCTGTCGGCCAAGAGGCCCGGCCCCTCCGCGGGCCCGGACTCGGTACGAGGTGCCGGCACCTCATGCGCCGGAGCGGCCGTCGCCGCCTCATACGCCCCAGGGGACGCCGGAGCCTCCGCCGCGCCCGCAGCCGAGGCCGCCTTCGCCTTGGCCGCCCCCTTGTCGAAACTCCGTCTGACTTTCCCCGCCCGCCACCGCGCCAGCGTTCCCATCACGAACACGGTCAGGACGAACAGCACCATCAGCTGGCCGATGAACAGGCCCCAGAACAGCCCGTACCCGGAGAGCTGCCCGGCCGGTGTGTCCGGCCAGGCGCCCGTGATGTCGTGCGGTTCGCCGATGAGGTGCCGCATGGCCGGCGGGGTGCGGGTGAAGGTGACCGCGGACGGCCACGAGCCCTGGGCGAACCAGCCGGCCAGTCCCGTCGCCGTCCACACCAGCAGGGTCATGCCGAGGAGGAACGCGAGTATGCCGATCAGCAGTCCGTCGGGAATACCGCCCTGGTTATCCCGCCGGGGGTCTCGGTGGTCGTCGGGTCTCACGGGTTCCTCCCTACGCCACCGTCGATTCGGAGTCGCCGAGGTGCTGTTCCACGAAGGCCGCCGCGCGCTCCTCCGCCTCCAGCTCGGCCGCCCGCAACGCGTCGTCGGACTCCAGGTCCCGGGACGACTCGGTCATCGCGCGGTCGGTGAAGACCAAGGGGCGTTCCGTCTCCGTCACCAGGTGCTTGACCACCTGGACATTGCCGTTGACGTCCCACACCGCGATGCCCGGGGTGAGCGTCGGGATGATCTCCACGGCCCACCTGGGCAGACCCAGCACCCGGCCCGTCGCCCGCGCCTCGTCCGCCTTCTGGGCGTAGATGGTCCGCGTCGAGGCCATCTTCAGGATCGCGGCCGCCTCCTTCGCCGCCGCGCCGTCCACGACGTCGGACAGATGGTGGACCACCGCCACGAAGGACAGACCCAGCCGGCGCCCGAACTTCAGCAGCCGCTGGAACAGCTGCGCCACGAACGGGCTGTTGATGATGTGCCAGGCCTCCTCGACCAGGAAGATGCGCTTCTTCCGGTCGGGGCGGATCCAGGTGTGCTCCAGCCACACGCCGACGATCGCCATCAGGATCGGCATGGCGATGGAGTTCCGGTCGATGTGGGACAGGTCGAAGACGATCAGCGGGGCGTCGAGGTCGATGCCGACCGTGGTGGGGCCGTCGAACATGCCGCGCAGGTCACCGTCGACCAGGCGGTCGAGGACCAGCGCCACGTCCAGGCCCCAGGCCCGTACGTCGTCTATGGCGACGTTCATCGCCTCGGCCGACTCCGGCTCCGGGTGCCGTAGCTGCTCGACGATGTCGGACAGCACCGGCTGGCGCTCGACGATCGTCTCGTTGACGTACGCGTGCGCCACCTTCAGCGCGAAGCCGGACCGCTCGTCGAGGCCGTGCCCCATCGCGACCTCGATGATCGTGCGCAGCAGCGCCAGCTGGCCGGTCGTCGTGATCGAGGGATCGAGCGGGTTGAGCCGGATGCCGTGGTCCAGGGCCGCCATCGGGTCCAGCCGGATGGGAGTTATCCCCAGCTCTTCCGCGATGAGGTTCCATTCGCCGACCCCGTCCTCGCCCTGTGCGTCCAGGACGACGACCTGGCGGTCGCGGAAGCGCAGCTGGCGCAGGACGTACGTCTTCTCCAGGGCCGACTTGCCGTTGCCGGACTCGCCGAGGACCAGCCAGTGCGGTGCCGGGAGCTGCTGGCCGTACAGCTGGAACGGGTCGTAGATGTAGCCCTTGCCGGAGTAGACCTCGCGGCCGATGATCACGCCGGAGTCGCCGAGGCCGGGGGCGGCGGTGGGGAGGTAGACCGCCTGGGCCTGGCCCGTGGACGTGCGCACCGGCAACCGGGTCGTCTCGACCTTCCCGAAGAGGAAGGCCGTGAAGGAGTCGGTGAGGACGGACAGCGGATCCCGCATGTATGGCCCCTACCTTCGAATACCGGTGGCGAACGGGAGGGTGTTCACGAAGGCCCGGTGGTGCTCGCGGTCGCACCACTCCAGCTTCAGATACGACTTTCCGGCCGAGGCCCTTATGGTCCGCTTGTCGCGGTTGAGTGCCTCCGGTGAGCGGGAGGACACGGTGATGTAGCCCACGAGGTTGACCCCGGCCGCGCCACTGGCCAGGTCCTCGCCGCGCTGGTCGAGACGGTTGTGGGCGGCGATGTCGCGCGGGTCGACGGTGCGGTTCATCTTGGCGGCGCGGCTGGCCTCGGCCTCGTCGTTCGTCTTCTCGGTCAGCATGCGCTCGATGGCGATCTCGGTGGGTTCGAGGTCCATCGTCACGGCGACCGTGCGGATGACGTCCGGGGTGTGGACCAGCAGGGGCGCGAGGAAGTTGACCCCGACCGGCGTCATCGGCCACTCCTTCACCCAGGCGGTGGCATGGCACCAGGGCGCGCGGGTGGAGGACTCCCGGGTCTTGGCCTGGAGGTAGGTGGGCTCCATGGCGTCGAGCTCGGCCGGCCAGGCATTGCGTTTCGTCATCGCCTGGATGTGGTCGATCGGGTGGTCCGGGTCGTACATGGAGTGGATGAGGGAGGCGAGCCGGCCCTGGCCGAGCGGCTGGCGCACCCGCATGTCCGCCTCCTGGAGGCGCGAGCAGATGTCTGTCAGCTCGCGCGCCATGACGACCGCGAGCCCGGCGTCCCGGTCCAGCTTCCGGCCGGCCTGCGGCCGGGCGGCCCGGGCCATGGCCTGTGCCTCGGAGGCCAGCTCGCGGGTGTAGTGCATGCAGGCGACGAGGTAGGCGCGGTGCTGCTCGCTGCTGGTGGACACCATCGACTGCAGCTGGTCGTACGAGCGCGCCAGCCAGTCGGGCGCCTTCTCGTCCCCGCGCAGCGCGACGTCCTTGGCGTGGGCGTCCGGGTCGGCGGGGAGGGTGCGGGCGAGCATCTGGAGCCGGGTGACGAAGCCGTCGCCGTTGGCCACGTGCTTGAGCAGCGTGCCGAAGCGGTCGACGAGGGCCTCCTGGTCCTCGGAGTCGCGCAGACCGACGCCGGGCCCCTCGATCTCGATGGCTGCGGTGACGGTACGGCGGTCGGCGTGCAGCAGGACGGCGATCTCGTCCGGCCCGAAGGGTGCGGCCAGCCAGTTGATGCGGCCGATCCCCGGCGGCGGTCCGATCTCGATCTCACGCCCGTCGAACCGGGTGCCGGCTTCCATCGCCCCGCTGCGGTAGACGGTGCCCCGCCGCAGGGTGCGCTTGTAGCTGCGGTTGATCTCGAACCACTTGTAGAACGTACGGCGCTTGTACGGCACGTACACCGCCATCAGCGCCAGCAGCGGGAAGCCCATCAGCAGCACGATGCGCAGCGAGAGGACGGGAACCAGGAGCCCGCACATCATGCCGAGGAACGCGCCCGCGATGATCAGCGCGATCTCGCCGGACTCACGGTTCCGTCCGACGATCGCGTTCGGCCGGGCGCGGCCGATGAGATACGTACGGCGGGGCGTGACCGGATGGGACATGTGGGACTCGGTCGTCAACGCCCTTCACCTCCCGAGCGATTGCTGCTGTTGCGTGTGTTGCTGGCGTGCGGGCTGTTCGTCGGGCTGGGCGCGCGCGGCGCGGGGGTGGTGGAGGGGACGGATCCGCCGCCACCTCCGTTCGAGCTGCGCGAGCTGTGCGCGGCGACTCCGCCCTGGGCCGGGTTGGCCGGGCGGGGGGTGTTGGAGCCGCCGGACTGGCCGCCCCCTCCGTTGTTGTCGGCGCGGGCGCTGTGTGTCTTGATGCCCTGCGCGACCAGGGTGGCCGGGGAGCTGATGACCGCGGCGGCCTTGCCCTCGGCGCCCTGCATGATGCGGTTGTTGCGGCCGTTGGCGATCTCGTCGCCGAAGCCCGGGACGAAGCGGTAGATCATCGCGCTGGCGAAGATGGCGAGCAGGATGATGGCGAGGCCGGAGACCACGGCGGAGAAGGCGTTGGGCCCGTTGTCGCTGGACAGGGCCCCGGCGAGGCCGAGCACGATGACGATCACCGGCTTGACCAGTATGACGGCGATCATGATGCCGGCCCAGCGGCGTACGTGGCCCCAGAGGTTCTTGTCGACGAGGCCCGCGTAGACGACGGTGCCGAGGAGGGCGCCGACGTAGAGAAGGGCGGCCCTGATGACGAGCTCCAGCCACAGGATGCCGGCGGCGAGGATGCTGACCAGGGAGACGACGATCAGCATGATCGGGCCGCCGCCGATGTTCTCGCCCTTGTCGAGGGCGCCGGAGAAGGTGCCGAAGAAGGTGTCGGTCTGGTCGCCGGTGGCTTTTGCGAGTACGTCTGTGACGCCGTCGGTGGCGGAGACGACCGTGTAGAGGATCAGCGGGGTGAACGCCGACGCGAGCACGGTCAGCCAGAGGAAGCCGATCGCCTCGGAGAGGGCGGTGGTGAGGGGGACGCCGCGCACCGCGCGCTTGGCCACGGCCAGCAGCCACAGGAGGAGCGTCAGGATCGCCGACGCCGCGAAGACCACCGCGTACTGCTGGAGGAACTTGGCGTTGGTGAAGTCGACGTTCGCGGTCTCCTTCACGGCGCCGCTGAGCTTGTCGATGGTCCAGGAGGCAGCGTCCGCGCAGCCCTTGGCGAGCGAGGAGAGGGGGTCGAGGGTGGAGAGGGGGTCTTTGGGGGTGCCGGTGGATCCCTTGGAGCCGCTGTCTCGTTCGCAGTACTGCTTCGCGGGCCCGATCAGCAGGTCACACGGGTTGTTGCTCTTCGACGGAGACGGACTTGGAGTTGGTGCGGCGATGGCGCGGGTTGCCAGCAGCACGGCCGTTGCCTGTACGGCGGCCACCAAGCCGGTGAGCTTGAGTACGCGACGCGGGTTACCGGGCATACGTGAACCCTCCGTACTCCTCGATGGCTTTGCTGATCTCGTCAGAGCTGGCGGCCTTGTCATCACCGGGAACCGGCGCCGGGCCGTCCTGCTGGGTGTCCGCGGTGATCTTCCAGTCGCCGTCGGCCCATTGCAGGTCGAAGGTCCAGGTCTTCCAGGTCGAGCTCACGGGGTCGGTCGAGTTCTCCGACGACATACCGATGAGGCCCATGTACCAGACGGCGACCTTCGTGGTGCTCCCGCTGTACTGCTCGACCTTGGTGCCCACTGGGACGGTTCTGGACACGAAGGTGCTGCCCTGTGGCGGATTGCCGTTCGCGTCGAGACCCATCTTGCCGAGGAAGCTCGCCGAGTAGGCGGTGTCCATCGCGCTCTGGAGCTTGGCTGCCGCAGCTGCCGTGTAGATGCGGTCGACGATTCTGTGCCGGTTGTCTTTGTTGAACATACCGGTCGAGCCCAGCGTCACCGCGTAGTTAGCCGCCGCACTCTCCGCCCCCTGCCGACTATGCGCAAACCCCGCCGGAATCCCCCCCGCCTTCGACTCCACCGGCTTCGTCCCGCTTGCCGCTGTCGATGACGTGGCCGGCTTGTCGGTGGTGTTGTCGGTGGACGACGCCTCGTCACCCCCACGGTTCGCAAAGGCGATCGCGGCGATCAGGAGGACCACCACGCCGACGACCGTGACCAGGCTCCGGGAGGACGAGCGGCCGCCGCGCCGGGCGCCGCCGTAGGGGTCGCCCTCGGGGAGTCGCGTGCGTGTCTGACCCGTGTCGGCGTACCCGCCGGAGGAACCGTGCTCGTCTCCGAGACTCATGCCGCGTTAGCCCCCTCGTACCGGACCGCGTAGGTATACGACGGTAGCCGTGCTGGTTCCCGCGCGGGCGCGGTGTGGTGACTCGACATCAGGGAAACGCAACCTCAGCCGGTGGGCACGACGGGCGGGTGGGGTGGGGGGAGACGACAGGGCCGGACCGGGCGCGCCCGGGGCGCGGTTACACGGCCATTCCGTACACGATGGTGAACAGCGTGCCCAGGGAACCGATGATGAAGACTCCCGTCAGACCGGCGATGATGAGGCCTTTGCCCTGTTCGGCGCTGAAGGTGTCCCGGAGGGCCGTCGCGCCGATGCGCTGCTTGGCCGCACCCCAGACCGCGATGCCGAGGCAGAGCAGGATGGCCACGGCCATCACCACCTCGATCATCACCTTCGCCTCGTTGCCCAGGCTGCCGAAGGGGCCCCAGTCCGGAGCGATCCCGCCGATGATGGTGTTGATGTCTCCCTTGTCGGCCGCAAAGAGCATGTAAGTCACCGCCCCTGGTGGGTAGTTCTGAGAGGCCCCTGCGGTGTGCAGAGGTCACGCCTCATTCTCGCCGAGAATGTCGCTGTCGTATGTCGACTTGGCGTCATTGCTTGGCGGGTTTCGTACGAATGGCACGTACGGTCACTCTGTGTATCACGGCAGGTCACGCCGGGCAACGAGGCCTGAGCGGAACCTGTCGTGTGGTTCCGTCGTTGACCCCTATTACGACCTGGCACGGTTTCTGACGGCTGGTCGGGTGAGCCCTCGAGACGATGTTCTCACGGTACGCATGACGAACGGGCCCCGGCTGCGGCCGGGGCCCGCGCCATCTGCCGTGTACCTCCGGTCCGTTCGCCCGGGCAGGAAGAACGGGCCGCGGCCGGCTGCCGTGGCCCGTTCCCTTTCCGTGCCGCCGAGGGGACCCCACGTCCCCCTCACCGTGGCGGCTCCCCGTGACCCGACGGGGACGTCATGCCGTCCAAGTTGCCGTGGGAGAAGGGGACTTCGTGTCTGCGGACGGGGTGGCATGCGCCTGGACGGCGGTGCCCAAGCCTGAGAGGAGGAGTGCCGCCGTGGCCGTGGACGCGGAGCCCATGCGGCGTCATCTGCCGTGTATGTGGGGGGTGGTGGGGGGCGTGGGCAACGTACGGCCTCCTGGGAGTGGGTGGCAGAGGCCTGTGCGTGGGGGGCCGCCGGTGTGTGCCGGTGGGGGCTGCGGCCTGGAACAACCCTCGCTTGTTGAGTACGCGACAACAAGGCAGGTGGCGGAATTCTGACTTCCGCGTTACTGAAACGGCCGCCGGGCTTACCCGTCATTGGGGGCCGGATGGTGCCGGGGTGGGGGCGGCTTGACCCGGCGCACAGGCCGGGCACAGGCCGGGGGCAGGGCGGGTACGGCCTGACCGGCCGTGTTTCTCGGCTCAGCGGGGCTTGAGTCCGTGCAGCAGGTGGTGCACATGCTCGTCCAGGCCGGCCAGGGCCTGGTCCGCCGGGATCGAGCCGTTGGCGGCGAAGGAGGCGAGCCCGTGCATGCTCGCGGCCGCGACGAGGGTGATGCGCTCCGGGTCGCCCGCGACGATCTCGCCCCGCGTCTGCGCATCCGCGACCAGCCGCATGAAGGACCCGACGGACCGGTCCACCTCGGCGGCGAGCTGTGCGGAGGCCTCGGGGTCGTGCTTGCGCGTGAACATCAGCTCCAGCAGCGCGGCGTTCTCCGCGGCGAACCCGACGTACGCCTTGGCCAGCGCGCACAGCCGCGGCTCCAGCGCGAGCGCGGGATCGTCCGCGGACTCCAGCGCCTGGGCCAGTCGCTCGTACCCGGCCAGGGCCAGGGCGTCGAGCAGTGCCTGCTTGTCCTTGAAGTGGCGGCCGGGGGCGGCGTGGCTCACCCCGATCTCGCGGGCCAGTTCGCGCAGGGACAGCGCGCCGGCGCCCCGGTCGCGCAGGGTGCGCTCGGCGGCCTCGAGGAGGGCGGCGCGCAGGTCTCCGTGGTGATAGGGGCGGCTCTCGGGCATGCGGACCATCGTATCGGGGTGTAGACGGCGGCAGCATTGTTGGCGACGTCACCATTGTTGTCATTGACAGCATTGTAGGCGACGCCTACATTGAAGCCATGGCTGACAAGAACGACGCGCTCAAGGCGCGCACATGGAACGCGACCCACCTCCCCGACCTCCGTGGCCGTACGGCCGTCATCACCGGCGCCAACAGCGGCATCGGCTTCGCCGCGGCCGACGCGCTGGCCCGTGCGGGAGCCCATGTGGTGTTCGCCGTACGAGACCTCGAGCGCGGCCGGGCCGCCGCAGTGAAGGTGACCGGCAGTACGGAGGTACGCCGCCTGGACCTGGCGGACCTCGCCTCCGTACGGGAGTTCGCCGAGGCGTGGCAGGGTCCGATCGATCTGCTGATCAACAACGCGGGCGTGATGATGCTCCCGGAGCAGCGGACGAAGGACGGCTTCGAGATGCAGTTCGGCACGAACCACCTCGGCCACTTCGCCCTGACGAACCTGCTGCTGCCCCACGTCAGGGAACGGGTGGTGACGGTCTCCTCCGGTGCCCACCGCATGGGCGACCGCGCGATCTCCTTCGAGGACCCCAACCTCACGGGCCGCTACACCCCGCAGCGCGCCTACTCCCAGTCCAAGCTGGCGAACCTCCTGTTCACCCTGGAGCTCCAGCGCCGCCTGACCGAGTCCGGCTCGCCCGTCCGTGCCCTCGCGGCCCACCCCGGCTGGGCCGCCACCAACCTGCAGAGCCACGCCGCGAACCCGGTCGCCCGTGGTGTCATGCTCGTCGGCAACCGATTCCTGGCCCAGGACGACCGGGCGGGCGCGTTGCCCACCCTGTACGCCGCGACCCAGGACCTGCCAGGGGCCAGCTATGTCGGCCCGGACGGCCTGGGCGAGATGCGCGGCGCGCCGACCCTGGTGGGCCGTATCGCGGCGGCGAGCGACCCGGCGGCCGCGCAGCGGCTGTGGGCCCTGTCCGAGGACATGACCGGCATCAGGTGGGGTCTCAAGATCGCCGAGGCGGTGTGACAGGGGCTGTCCGAATGGCGTGAAGAGGCGGCGGCTACCGTGAGCGGAATCAATCGCTTCAGGGAGGTGGCCGGATGGACGCAGACCCCGTGGACTTCACGCTCGGCGGCCGTACGGCCCTGGTCACCGGCTCGGTACGCGGCCTGGGCCTGGAGATGGCCCGAGGGCTGGCCGGAGCCGGCGCCCGAGTGATCCTCAACGGGCGCGACCCCGCCGCCCTCGACGCCGTGGTCGCGCAGCTCCGTGAGGACGGGCTGGATGTGCTGGCCGCCGCCTTCGACGTCACCGACCGCCGGGGCACCGACGAAGCGGTGGCCGCCCTCGGCGACATCGATGTCCTGGTGAACAACGTGGGCCACCGCGAACGGCGGGGCATCGAGGATCTCACCCCCGACGAACTGGCCCATACCCTCGACGTCCATCTGACGTCGGCATACGCCCTGAGCCAGACGGTCGCCCGGGGCCTGTCCGAGCGCGGCACTCCCGGCCGCGTCATCAACGTCTGCTCGGCCGTCGGCCGGCTCGGCCGGGCCGGGCACGTCTCCTACACCACCGCCAAGGCAGGTCTGGACGGTCTCACCCGCGCCCTCGCCGCGGACCTCGGCCCCACTGGTACGACCGTCAACTCGCTGGCACCGGGCACCTTCGCGACCGACGGGAACGCGGACCCGGCCGATGACCCGGACCGGGACCGCTGGCTGCGCACCCGAACGGCCCTCGGCCGCTGGGGCCGACCGGCCGAGATAGCGGGCATCGTCGTCTTCCTGGCGAGCGATGCGGCGTCCTTCATCACCGGGCAGACGATCGCGGTGGACGGCGGGATGACGACGACGTTCTGACCGGGGCGGCTGCTGGTCAGCAGGTTGGCCCAACGGGAGCGGTACGCACGAGGCGGGGGAGAGACCCGCACAGTACGGTGGTCTCGAACCGGACTTGAGCCGGCCGGGGTGCGGTGGTCCGGAGCCGACAGGGCGGTTCACAGAAAAATCTCAGTGAAGTCGGGAACCGTTTCTCACCTTCGTGGGACAAAGTGGGGCCTGATGAAGCGCTTCTCACGCATCTCAGGTACCTCGCGTCCCGTCCTGCTCGGTGGCGCGATGGTGTTGCTGGCCGTCACCTCGGCTTCCGTCGCGGCGGCCGATGACGGGCCGGGACCGCTCGGGGTCACCGCCGTGGCCGCCGTCACCGCGCGCAGCGCGCGGGTGGGGGCGCTGTTCAGCGCGGACAAGGCCGACGATCTCACCGGGAATCACTTCTGCACCGCCTCCGTCGTGCACAGCGCCCAGCGGAACCTCATCGTCACCGCGGCGCACTGTGTGGACGGCGACGACTCCGCCTTCGTGTTCGTCCCGGGGTACCGGGACGGGCGGGCGCCGCACGGGGTGTGGAACGTCGGGAAGCGATTTCTGCCCGACGGGTGGTCCGAAGGGCAGGACGAGGACAGCGACATCGCCTTCGCGTTCGTGGAGGAGTTGGACGGGAAGCGGATCGAGGACGTCGTGGGCGGCAATCGCTTCGCGACGGGGATGGCGACCGGGGCAACGGCGGTGACCGTCACCGGTTACCCCGACACCCACGAGGCACCCATCAGCTGCACCAACAAGCCCTCCGCACACAGCGGTACGCAGCAGCGCATCGACTGCCCCGGCTTCAGCGGAGGAACCAGCGGCAGTCCGTGGGTGAACGGGGACCACGAGGTCGTGGGCGTGCTGGGCGGGCACGAGCAGGGCGGGTCCACGGACGACACCTCCTACAGCGTGGTGCTGGGCGCGGAGGCGGCGGAGCTGTACCGGGACGCGGTGACCGATCCCTGAGCGGACGCACATATGGGCACGCACACGCTGTCGGCGCGTGGTGCGGACGGCTCGGGCGGTACGAAGGGCGTACACGGCAAACGTAGGCTGCGGGAGCGTCTTGAATAGGCCGAAATGTTGGCCGGGCTGACGGACGCGACGCAAAAGCGGCCTTGAACGCGCCGTGGATGGGGGAGGGTTGAGCCGTGCGGAAAGTATGGGTGGCCGGTGGCGTCGCGGTCGGGCTCGGCCTGAGCTTCGTGATGCTGCTCGTCGTCGGGGTGTACATCGTCGCCGGGAACCTCGTCAACGGCGTCGGCGGGGGCCGCGTCGGGCTGGCCAAGGGCGCGGTGCCGGCCGCCTACCAGGCGCTGGTGCAGAAGTGGGGCAACCTGTGCCCCGCCCTCAACCCCGCCCTGCTCGCCGCCCAGTTGTACCAGGAGAGCGGCTTCAACCCGAACGCCAGGAGCCCGGCGAAGGCGGAGGGGATAGCACAGTTCATCCCGGGCACGTGGGCCACGCACGGTGTCGACGGCGACGGTGACGGGGACCGTGACGTCTGGGACCCGAATGACGCGATTCCGTCGGCCGCTTCGTACGACTGCGAGCTCGCGAAGTACGTCAAGGACGTGCCCGGAGACACCTCGGCCAACATGCTCGCCGCCTACAACGCGGGGGCGTACGCGGTCATCAAGTACGGGGGTGTGCCGCCGTACAAGGAGACCCAGGGCTACGTGAAGACGATCACGACTCTGCAGGACAGCTTCGCCGCTCCCGCGACCCGGGTCGATCCCTCCAAGCAGGCCGCCGGGGCCATTTACTACGCCCAGAAGAAGCTCGGCACCCTCTACCTCTGGGGCGGCAATGGCACCGCTGACCAGGGTGGGCGGTTCGACTGTTCGGGGTTGACCAAGGCCGCGTACGAGAGTGTGGGGGTCACGCTTCCGCGGGTCGCCAACGATCAGTACAACGCCGGTCCGCACCCGTCGCGGGACCAACTGCTCCCCGGCGACCTGGTGTTCTTCTCGGACGACCTCACCGACTCCCGTGCCATCCGGCATGTGGGTATCTATGTGGGGGGCGGCTACATGATCGACGCGCCGAGGCCGGGGGCCGTGATCAGGTTCGACCCGGTCGACACCCCGGACTACTTCGGCGCCACCCGCGTCACCGAAGATGGCGCGAAAGCGCTCCCGACGGCTGTGTGAACCGACTGTGAACCCATCCCCTGAGCTGCGGCGATGAGTCTCTCTTCGATAACGTCTGCGTGATCATTCGGTGGAGTGTGGAACGTATTTACGGGGACCGTGCGTTCCTGTTGACGTAGTCGAGCGGACGTTCAGCGGAAGCGGACCTACAAGCCACGGGGGTGGACAGGAGCGGCGCACGCGAGGTGCGTCCGGAACAACGACGAAGGGGCCGCAGCACCATGGCTGTACTCGCCGAATCCGGATCGAACCCCGACGTCGACCTGCTCTACGACATCAACGGCCTGGCCAAGGGCGCCCCGAACTGGTTCGACCGGGTCATGGAGTTCGTGGGTGAGTACGGACTGCTGCTCGCCATGGTGCTGCTGGTGGTGTGGTGCTGGTGGTCCGTCCGCCGGCGGGCCGTCGGTACGGACGAGGCGGCGTCCTCCGTGGCCGCGCTCGTCTGGGCGCCGCTCGCGGCCGCCATCGCCGTCCTCGTCAATGTGCCCATCCGCGGCTTCGTCGAGCGGCCCCGGCCCTTCCGTGATCATCAGGGCCTCGAGGTCCTCGTCTCCGGCAAGACCGACTACTCCTTCGTGAGCGACCACGCGACGATCACCATGGCCCTGGGCGTGGGGCTGTTCGTCGCCAACCGGAAGTTCGGCATCGCCGGGATCGGGCTCGCGCTGCTCGAGGGCTTCTGCCGGGTGTACATGGGCGTGCACTACCCGACGGACGTGGTCGGCGGCTTCGCCCTCGGCACGGCTGTTGTGCTGCTGCTGTCCCCGCCTGCCATGGCTCTGCTCACGCCGGTGACGAAGGCGGTCGCGCGGTCGCCGAGGGCGGGTCTGCTGATCCGACGCCGCCGGCCGGCCGGCGAGACCGGCGAGCCGCTGGTCCCGGGGGCCCGGACGCCGGCGGCGTCCGAGGAGCGGGACCTGGCGGCCTAGCGGATGCGGGCAGGGCCGACGTCTCCGGACGTCTCTAGAGTCCCTGCGGGTAGGTGAAGAAGCGGTTCGGGTCGTACTTCGTCTTGACCTGCTTCAGGCGCGCCGCCGCGTCTCCGTAGTACGCCTTGCGCCAGTCCCTCAGCGTCGGGTCCGTGTAGTTCTGGTACGCCGCTCCGGACGCGTACGGCTTCATCGCGTCGTGCGCCGTCGTCAGCCAGGACTGGGCCGTGCTGCCCGAGGCGCCGGCCCCCCAGGAGGCGATGTACTGGGCCAGCATGCGGGAGCGGCGGTGGACGAAGGCCGTCGCCGTGGGGGAGACGCGGTTGACCGCGCCGCCGAGGGCCGTCAGGGCGATGCTGCCCGAGCCGCCCCGGACCGTCTGCATCTGCTTGAGGAGCGTCTGGATGCCGGCCGCGGACAGGGAGCGGTCGAAGAAGTCCGAGCGGGCCGCGTACGTCTCCCTGCCCAGCGCGCCCTGCGGGGAGCGGCCGGGGGTGGAGCCGGGCAGATGGCACTGGGCCTGCGAGGAGAAGGAGGAGCAGCCCGCGTAGATCTCCATCGCCTCCTCGTAGCCGCGGCGGCGCAGCGACACGCTCCGGGCGTTCGCGCCCGCCATGTGCGCCAGGCGGTCCACCGCGTTCTGGAGCTCGCCGTAGGTGCCGAGGGAGAACGCGGCCACCGAGACGGTCGGGGTGCCGCCCGGCGAGTTCGCCAGGTGCAGGGAGGACCAGATCTCGTCCGGCTGGCTCGGGCCCCACTCCTGCCAGGCCTTGATCACCGCCGCCGCCTTCGCCCACGGCCAGGTCAGATAGCCGGTGACGGCCTGCGGTGCGGGGTGGGTCTTGAACTGGAGCTCGGTGACGACGCCGAAGTTTCCGTTGCCCGCGCCGCGCAGGGCCCAGAAGAGGTCCTTGTTCGTGGTGGCGTTCGCGACGAGCTGCTTGCCGTCCGCCGTGATCAGGGTGGCCTGGGTCAGGCTGTCGCAGGTCAGGCCGTAGGCGCGGGAGACGACACCGTGGCCGCCGCCGAGGACCAGGCCGGAGACGCCGACCGTGGGGCAGGAGCCCGCCGGGATCGTCACGCCCTTCGCGGTGAGCGCGCGGTAGACGTCGATCAGCTTGGAGCCGCCGCCGGCCACCGCCTGGCCGCCGCTCACGCGTATTCGGTTCAGCTTGGAGACGTCGACGATCAGGCGGCCGTTGCCGGAGGACCAGCCGGCATAGGAGTGTCCGCCGTTGCGTATCGCCACCTGGATGCCGTGGGCCTTGGCGTAGGCCAGCGTCGTGCCGATGTCGTCGGCGTGCGCGACATAGGCGACAGCCGCGGGCTTCAGACCGTCGAAGCGGGTGTTGTAGAGCCGATGGGCGGTCGTCCAGGAGGCGTCTCCCGGGCGGAGCAGAGGGCCGTCGAGGTCGCGGGCGAGGCCCGCCCAGTTCGCGGCGGCCGCCGCATGGGCGGTCTTGAGTTGCGTACCGGAGGATATGGACGTAGCGGACGAATCGGCTACATTGGCTGTGTCAGTCGAGGGGCCGGCAGTCGAGTCGCCCCCGCTGCACCCCGCTACCGCGGCCGCCGTCAGTGCGGCCGCGCCGCCTGAGATGAACGTGCGCCGTTCCATACCCGTGCCTTTCGTCGGCTCTCCTGGAACGAGACGAAGCCGGGGGACCGAGGGTTCCACCGGCTTCGCATACACGGACGCGCCGCTCGGGCGGGGCGCCGCGAGGACAACCGTATGTAACCCGGCCGTCGGAACCTCGGCGTGCCCTCCCCGTGAGCATTCCGTGACCTTACCGGGCCGACGGCAGGGGTTCACCCGCCGTTCACCTATGGCCATCGGCGGCTTCATCTGATCTGCCTAATTTCGGCCCTACACGGTGCGGAGAGCGGCCCTGACAGCACTCGCGCACTCATGACGACCTCGCACGCCGCCGACGGTGGCGGCTCCAGGAAGGAACTCCCGAAAGTGAAGCTTCAGCGCAAGAACCGGCTGCGCGCCATCTCCCTCGGTGCTGTCGCCGTCTCCGGAGCCCTGGCCCTGACGGCGTGCGGTTCCGACGACACCGGTAAGAAGACGACGGACAACTCCTCGTCCTCGACGAGCGCCAGCTCGATCAAGTGCGACAACGCCAAGGGCCAGCTGCTCGCCGACGGCTCCTCCGCGCAGAAGAACGCGATCGACGCCTGGGTGAAGGAGTTCTCCCAGGCCTGTGGCGTCCAGATCAACTACAAGGGTGGCGGCTCCGGCGCCGGTGTCACGGCGTTCACCCAGGGCCAGGTTGCCTTCGCCGGTTCCGACTCGGCGCTGAAGCCCGAAGAGGTCACCGCCTCCAAGAAGGTCTGCTCCGGCGGCCAGGGCATCGACCTCCCGATGGTCGGCGGCCCGATCGCCCTCGGTTACAACGTCCCGGGTGTCGACAACCTGGTTCTGGACGCGCCGACCCTCGCCAAGATCTTCGACAGCAAGATCAAGACCTGGAACGACCCGGCGATCAAGAAGCTGAACCCCGACGCGAAGCTTCCCAGCCTCAAGATCCAGGCGTTCCACCGCTCGGACGAGTCCGGCACCACGGACAACTTCACCAAGTACCTGATCGCCACCACCCCGGACAACTGGAAGTACTCCGGCGGCAAGGCCTGGCAGGCCAAGGGCGGCCAGGCTGCTCCGCAGTCCGCGGGTGTGGCCCAGCAGGTGAAGCAGACCGCCGGTGCCATCGGTTACTTCGAGCTGTCCTACGTCACGGACGGCATGAAGGCCGTCTCCATCAACACGGGTGCCAGCAAGCCGGTCGCCCCCAGCACCGACAGCGCCACCGCCGACATCGCCGCCGCGAAGGTCATCGGCACGGGCAAGGACCTGTCGCTCCAGCTGGACTACAAGACCAAGGCCGAAGGCGCCTACCCGATCACCCTGGTCACCTACGAGATCGTCTGTGACAAGGGCAACAAGGCCGACACTCTGCCGGCGACCAAGGCGTTCCTCCGCTACATCGCGAGCGAGGACGGCCAGAAGGTCCTCTCGGGCATCGACTACGCGCCGGTCCCCGACGAGATCATCGCGAAGGTCCGTACCACCATCGAGGGCCTGAGCTGACCTGAGAGTGCGGTTCGGTCCCGGCCTCCCGGGACCGGACCGCACCGTCCGGTGCACCGCCGCCAGGAGCCGTACAACCCATATGGCTCCGCAGACCGGAGAACCCGATGGACATATCCACACAGAACACCGAAGAAGCACCTCCCCCCACCCCACAGCCGACCGCGGGTGCGCAGAAGCGCATCTCCCGTGGCGCCACCCGACCCGGCGACCGGATCTTCCTCGGTCTCTCCCGCGGGTCGGGCATCTTCCTGTTGGTGATCATGGCCGCCATCGCGGTCTTCCTCGCCTACCGTGCCTCCCTCGCCATCAGCAAGGACCACGGGAACTTCCTCACCGCCTTCGAGTGGAACACCAACCTCCAGCCGCCGGTCTTCGGTATCGCCGTGCTGGCCTTCGGCACGGTCGTCTCGTCGGTCATCGCCATGCTCATCGCGGTGCCGGTCGCGGTCGCGATCGCGCTGTTCATCACGCACTACGCGCCGCGCAGGCTGGCAGGCCCCGTCGCGTACGTGATCGACCTGCTCGCCGCGGTGCCGTCCATCGTGTACGGCCTGTGGGGCGCGCTGATCCTCGTGCCGCACATGACCGGCCTCTTCGGCTGGCTCAATGACTACTTCGGCTGGACCGGCCTGTTCAGCTGGGACGAGGGCGCCCCGCGCTCGATGCTCACGGTGGGCATCCTGCTCGCGATCATGATCCTGCCGATCATCACCAACGTGAGCCGTGAGGTCTTCCGCCAGGTCCCGCAGATGCACGAGGAAGCGGCCCTGGCCCTCGGCGCCACGCGCTGGGAGGTCATCCGCATGTCGGTGCTGCCCTTCGGCCGCTCCGGCGTGATCTCCGCCTCGATGCTCGGCCTCGGCCGTGCGCTCGGCGAGACCATGGCCGTCGCCACCGTGCTCTCCCCGGACTTCATCATCCACGCCAGCCTGCTCAACCCGGGCGGCGGAACCTTCGCCCAGAACATCGCCAGCAAGTTCAGCGAGGCGACGCAGTTCGGCCGTGACGCGCTCATCGCCTCCGGTCTGGTCCTGTTCGTCATCACCCTGCTGGTCAACGGCGCGGCCCGCCTCATCATCGCCCGCCGCGCGGAGTACTCGGGGGCCAACGCATGAGCCACGCAGCCGTCGTCAGCGACAAGCGCCCCAGCACGCTGCGTGGCGCCAGCCTCCCCAAGTGGTCGCCGTGGGCGATCGCGGGCGGCTCGATCGCCCTCGGGATCGGCATCGGCCTGGCCGCCGACCTGGGCAGCAAGATCCAGTGGGGCCTGATCGCCGCACTCCTCTTCGTCTTCGGCACGTACGGCATCGCCGCCCGCGTCGAGGGCCGCCGCCAGGCCAAGGACCGCATCGCGACCAGCCTCGTCTGGGTCGCCTTCATCCTCGCCGTCGTCCCGCTGGTCTCCCTGATCTGGGTGACCATCGCGCGCGGCGTCAAGGTCCTGGACGTCTACTTCCTGACCCACTCCATGGGTGTGGTCGCCGACACCGAGCCGGGCGGTGGTATCTACCACGCCATCATCGGCAGCCTCGAGCAGGTCGGCCTGGCCACCCTCATCGGCGCCCCGATCGGTGTGATGACCGCGATCTACCTGGTCGAGTACGGACGCGGGAAGCTCGCCAAGGCCGTCACCTTCTTCGTCGACGTGATGACCGGTATCCCGTCGATCGTCGCCGGTCTGTTCATCCTCAGCCTGATGCTGATGTGGGACATGCAGCCCTTCGGCTTCGCCGGCTCCCTCGCCCTGGCCATCCTGATGATGCCGGTCGTGGTCCGCTCCACCGAGGAGATGCTCAAGCTCGTCCCGAACGAGCTGCGCGAGGCGTCCCTGGCGCTCGGCGTCCCGAAGTGGCGCACCATCCTGAAGGTGGTCCTGCCGACCTCCATCGGCGGCATCACCACCGGCATCATGCTGGCGGTCGCCCGTATCGCCGGTGAGACCGCGCCCGTGCTGCTGCTGGTGTTCGGCAACCCGTTCATCAACACGAACCCCTTCGAGGGTGCGCAGGCCTCGCTGCCGCTGTACATCTACCAGCAGTTCGCGAACAGCGCGGGTTCCGGTGCGGCGTACGACCGGGCCTGGGCGGCCTCGCTGACGCTGATCGCCTTCGTGATGATCCTCAACCTGGCGGCCCGCGCGATCGCGCGCTGGAAGGCCCCGAAGACCGGTCGCTAAGGCGACGATTTCCGGCTCCGCCGGGCGGGGCCCCTCAGCGACTGATTTCTGGAAGTGAAGTAGACATGGCCAAGCGAATCGACGTAAGTGGGCTCACCGCCTACTACGGCTCCCACAAGGCGATCGAAGACATCTCCATGACCGTCGAGCCCCGCTCGGTGACGGCCTTCATCGGCCCCTCCGGCTGCGGCAAGTCGACGTTCCTGCGCACGCTGAACCGTATGCACGAGGTCACCCCCGGCGGTCGGGTCGAGGGCAAGGTGCTGCTCGACGACGAGGACCTGTACGGCGTCGGCATCGACCCGGTGTCGGTCCGCCGCGAGGTGGGCATGGTGTTCCAGCGCCCGAACCCCTTCCCGACGATGTCGATCTTCGACAACGTGGCGGCCGGTCTGCGGCTGAACGGCAACTTCAAGAAGAGCGAGCTCAGCGACATCGTCGAGAAGTCGCTCAAGGGCGCCAACCTCTGGAACGAGGTCAAGGACCGGCTGAACAAGCCCGGCTCCGGTCTCTCCGGTGGTCAGCAGCAGCGTCTGTGCATCGCCCGCGCGATCGCGGTGGAGCCGAAGGTTCTGCTCATGGACGAGCCCTGCTCGGCCCTGGACCCGATCTCCACCCTCGCCATCGAGGACCTGATCGGTGAGCTGAAGGAGCGCTTCACGATCGTCATCGTGACGCACAACATGCAGCAGGCGGCGCGTGTCTCCGACCGCACGGCGTTCTTCAACCTCGCCGCCGTCGGCCAGCCCGGCCGGCTCATCGAGATCGACGACACGGAGCGGATCTTCTCCAACCCGTCTGTCCAGGCCACGGAGGACTACATCTCCGGCCGCTTCGGCTAGGCCGTTGCCGGTATAGAACCCCTCGCGGTGCTGCATGGCGGTGCCACCGCGAGGACGGAAAAGGGCCCGCCCCCGGCTCCCGGGGGCGGGCCCGTTCCTATTGCCCACCCGGTGGGGCCCTGGTGGGCGCTGCGGGCAACCGGTGCGCTGGAAAGCGAGCTCCCCGACCTCACCCTGGGGCCTGCTTTTCAGCCGACCGAGACGGGTGGGCGGGCGGGAAGCGGGGGTCTGGGGGCGGAATCCCCAGGTACGGCGGCTCGGTCGACCGACAACGGCCCCGCCGCGCCCCGGGGGGCGACTTCTCCGCCGACCGAGACGGGCGGGTGGGTGGAAACACACCCAGGGGCAGACGGCCCGCCCCTACAGGAACGCCAGGTTGACCACCCCGAAGGCCAGCGCAGCGACCAGCGCTGCGGCCGGCATCGTGATGAACCACCCCATGACGATGTTCTTGGCCACACCCCACCGCACGGCATTCACCCGCTTCGTCGCCCCGACGCCCATGATGGCCGAGGTGATGACGTGGGTCGTGGAGATCGGCGCCTTGAAGAGGAACGCCGTGGTGAACATGATCGACGCACCGGTCGTCTCCGCCGCGAACCCCTGCGGCGGATCCAGCTCGATGATCTTCCGCCCCAGCGTCCGCATGATGCGCCAGCCACCCGCGTACGTACCGAGCGACAGCATCACGGCGCAGACGATCTTCACCCACACCGGGATCGGATCGCCGTAGGTCTCGTGGCCGGAAATGACCAGGGCCATCACCACGACACCCATGGTCTTCTGCGCGTCCTGCAGACCGTGTCCGAGCGCCATGCCGGCCGCGGACACCGTCTGCGCTATCCGGAAACCGCGCTTGGCCTTGTGCGGGTTGGCCCGCCGGAAGATCCACATGATCGCCGTCATGACCAGGTAGCCGACGATGAGACCCACGACCGGCGACAGGAACATCGGGATGACGACCTTGTCGAGCACCCCGTTCCACAGCACGGTCGTGCCGCCCGCGAGCGCCGCCCCCACCAGGCCGCCGAACAGCGCGTGCGAGGAGGAGGACGGCAGGCCGAAGTACCAGGTGATCAGGTTCCAGGTGATCGCACCGAACAGCGCGGCGAAGAGGATGCCCATCCCCCTGCCGCCCTCGGGTGTCTCGATCAGCCCCTCACTGACGGTCTTGGCGACCCCGGAGCCCAGGAAGGCACCGGCGAGGTTCATGACCGCGGCCATCGCCAGCGCGGCCCGGGGCGTCAGCGCACGCGTCGACACCGACGTCGCGATCGCGTTCGCCGAGTCGTGGAAGCCGTTGGTGTACGTGAAGAAGAGCGCGACCGCGATGGTCACGACCAGAGCGAAGGTGTCCATCGACGCCTCAGGACTCCTTGACGGCGATGGTCTCCACCGTGTTCGCCACGTGCTCGAAGGCGTCCGCCGCCTCCTCGAGCACATCCACGATCTGCTTGAGCTTCAGGACCTCGATCGCGTCGTACTTGCCGTTGAAGAGGTGTGCAAGAAGCTTTCTGTGGATCTGGTCCGCCTGGTTCTCCAGCCGGTTGACCTCGATCCAGTACTCGGTGAGGTTGTCCAGGGTGCGCAGATGCGGCATGGCCTCGGCGGTCAGCTCGGCCGCCCGTGCCAGCACCTCGATCTGCTGCTCGACGCCCTTCGGCAGTTCCTCGACGTTGTAGAGGACGACCAGGTCGACGGCCTCCTCCATGAAGTCCATGATGTCGTCGAGGGAGGACGCCAGGGAGTAGATGTCCTCACGGTCGAACGGCGTGATGAACGAGGAGTTCAGCTGGTGGAAGATCGCGTGCGTGGCGTCGTCACCCGCGTGTTCCGCTGCCCTCATACGCTCTGCGATCTCGGCCCGGGCGGATGCGTCCGCCCCGAGCAGTTCCATCAGGAGTTTCGAGCCGGTGACGATGTTGTCCGCGGATGCGGCGAACATGTCGTAGAAGCTCGTCTCCCTGGGGGTCAGACGAAAGCGCACGTGGGGTCCTCGGGGTGCTTCGGTTTCGGTCAGGCTGATGCTAGGCGCAACATCCGGCCACGGCTATCGGGCCGTCCTCCAGTGTCGCCCATCGGACAGATCGATCATCACGGGGGCGTACCAAGGGCCCTATACCCAGCAAAGTTCGTTACGATATACCCACTAGGGGTATATGTCTGGAGGACGCGATGACGACCACCGAGGCCGGCGGCACGGCGCCCTCCGAGGGCACGCACGAGGGCGCGACGCACGGTTACCACAAGCAGAAGGAAGAGCACCTCAAGCGGCTGCGCCGGATCGAGGGGCAGATCCGCGGGCTGCAGCGCATGGTCGACGAGGACGTCTACTGCATCGACATACTCACGCAGGTGTCCGCCTCCACCAAAGCCCTGCAGTCCTTCGCGCTGCAGCTCCTGGAGGAGCACCTGCGGCACTGCGTCGCCGACGCGGCGGTCAAGGGCGGCAGCGAGATCGACGCGAAGGTGGACGAGGCGACGAAGGCGATCGGACGCCTGCTGCGCACCTGAGCGCGTACAGGACAAGTACGGGACAAGAGGAGCCACGGGGCGGGCGGTCCCCCCACCCGCCCGTGGGACGCCCGGCCTACTCGCCGGAGGCGTCACGCTCCTGGGCCACTTTCAGCACCTCGTCGATGCTCTCAAGGCTGAGCCGGTCCTCGTGGGCGGCCGAGGCCGCGATGATCAGGTCTCCGCACAGCTCGATCTCGGCGAGGGCCACGTGGTCCTGAACTGCCGTACCGCCGACCGGAGCCACGTGCATCACCTCTTCTCTGCCGTCACCGACTTCCTAGAGTAGGCAGTGGTCTACACACCGCGCATGGCACGGACGGGCTAGTTCGCGAGATGGTTACCGGCTAGTTCTCTGGCCGATTTTCTGCGATCCGGCCCGCGTAGATGTCCTTCTCGCGCGGCAGCCGGACGTCCGCGGGGGCGCCGAAGTCGTACAGCAGCGTCGTCGAGGCGACCGCCACGGTGGCCTTCTGCTCCCCGTTGACGAAGCTGAAGTGCTGTCTGAGCTTGCGGATGCGGCCCTGGTCGTCGAGGTAGGCGTCGAACGGCACACGGGCCGTGGCGAACCCTTTCGCCGCCGCTGCCAGAGCGTCCCGGTTGCCTGCCGAGGCGGTCCTGGCCGCCTTGCCGAGATCGGCGGTGCCCCGGAAGTGCCGGACCTCCGTCCCGCCCACCTCGGTCCGCCCCACGAAGGTCGCCGTGCGCGTCCCGCGCAGCAGCTCCGCGGCCGCGTACGGATCCGTCGCCCCGCCCGTCACGAGGTTTCCGTCGGAGAGCGTCGCGGTCTCGACCCGGACCCACTTGTCGGCGGGCACCCCGGCGCCCCGGTTCTTCATGAACAGCGCGCCCGGGGCGAGCAGCTCCGTGATGGGCCGGTGCTCCACCGTCCCCGCCGGGTCCTGCGGCAGCTGCACGGTGAGCCGGCCGAGCTGTCTGCGGTAGTCGTAGACACCCTTGCCGCGGATGGTGACCCGGGTGCCGCCGGTGGCCATCTCCATCGACGTGCTCGCCTTCGAGCTGCCCGACTGCCGCAGCAGATCGGCGGCGTGGTGCAGCGCGACGACCGGATCCACCGCACCGCGCACGTCCTCGGCGGCGACCCCGCTCCCGGAGCACCCCGTGCCGCACACACCCAGCACGAGCGTGATCCCCACCGCGACGACCGTGCCTCCCGAGCGCCTGTGCTGCCGCCGATCCATCGCCTGCCTACCCCCAGCCGGTACGTCCGTCACGGGCCCCCTGTCGCTTCGGCTAACGACGAGCAGGGGCCCGCCGTCACGCGCTGCCGAGGGCATACCGCGGGCATGGGAGCGCTTTACCCGGAGGCCGGTAACGTTGCCACCGTGACACAGCAGGACGGTCCGGATCGGGTCCGACAGGGGCAGGAACACCACACGACGACCCACGAACAGGGCCGCTTCTGCGTGGCCCGCTGCACCTGCGGCTGGCGCGGCCCGGCCCGCCGGGCCAGAAGCCAGGCCCGGACGGACGCGGAAGGTCACGCGGCGGACCGCTGACCGCTACGCGTGTTCTACGTGTGTTCGAACTGTCGTAGCAGCACATCGACCAGGTCCCGGTCGCGCGGCTGGGTCAGGCGGCTGCGGGCCGCGGCGGGGGAGAGCCACAGGATGCGGTCCACCTCGTCGTTCGGGACGAAGCGCCCCGACCCGGCCTCGGCCGCCCAGTAACGGACCTGCTTGGGGCGGCCGTTGGCCAGATAGTGCAGGGTGGGCAGCTCGGCTCCGAGCAGGGCGTCGTAGCCGGTCTCCTCCGCGACCTCGCGCAGCGCACCGGCCCGCGGATCCTCGCCGCGCTTGAGCTTGCCCTTGGGATGGGACCAGTCGTCGTACTTGGGCCGGTGGACGAGACAGACTTCCAGGTCGCCGTCCACCGGAGAGCGGCGCCACAGAACGCAGCCCGCGGCCTGGACGATGGTTTCCTTCGCGTGCGTCACCGGTGCTCTCACCGCCTCTTCGGGAGGGTCAGGGTGCGCTGACCACCTGTTTCTGCCACGACTGCTGGAACGCGAACCTCGCCGCCTCCACCTCGTGCCGCTGGTCGGCGTGCAGCACACCGAGGGCGTACGCCGTCGCCGGGGCGATGCGCGGGGTGCGCGCCGCCTGTGCCGCCGCCGCGGCCGCCTCCGAGGCGTCCCGGTGCCGGTTCAGGGCCTGGCCCGCCGCGAGGAGCCGTACGTCCACGGGAGCGCCGGGCCCGAGGAGAACCTCGCGGGCGTAGCGGTGCAGCCGCAGCAGCAGGCGGACCTGGTGCCAGGGACCGTCCTGGGGGTGCGGGGACGGGTCCGGCGAGAGGCCGTGGATCAGGGCCTCCGCGTTGTACGGATGGCCGGCGGTGACCAGGGGCAGGCCGGCGATCGCGGCGGTGAGCCGCTCCTCGGCCGCGGCGGCCGCCGGGCGCAGCTCGGTGGTGGCCGCGGCGGGGGTGAGCGGGACCTCGCTGGCGAGTACGGCGATCTTGTCGGCGACCGCGTGGAAGCGGGAGGAGCCGAGGGCCTGGAGGGCCGTGGAGTGGGCGCGGGTCCGGGCGAGGGTGAGCTGGCGTTCGAGCAGGGCACCGGCCTTCGCCGCGCCCACGGTGAGGTTGCCGCGTTCCGGGGCGGCCGTGGCCGGGACACCCCGGCCGCCCGCGCCCGGACCGTTCGGGTCGATGGCCTGGGCGGGAAACGCCGTCGAACCCGACAGCCGGTGCAGCGCGAGCAGCAGCCGTTCCAGCCGGGCCTCGCACGCGTGCTCCAGCCCCAACGTCCCCGAGAGCCAGGCCAGTTCGGGGCGCATCTCCTCCGACCAGTCGGCGTCGAGGAGCGGGCGGAAGGTGTGCAGGCTGCCGCTGATGCGGCGGGCCGAGCGGCGCAGGGCGCGTGCCGCGCCGACGGACTCCTCCGCGGTCGCGGCCGCCCCGGTTTCCCGGTGCAGCCGCAGGGCACGGAGGAACTCCGTGGCCTGGGCGCGCAGGTAGCCCTCGAGGGCGTGCCCGGTCACAACCCCGGCCGTGGGGTCCGTCGGGTCAAGGTGTTGCTGTGCCACGCCGGCGCCTCCGGGCGTCTATGAGCATCTCCTGGACGTTGCGCAGGGGCTGGCCGTCCGCGTCGGTCGCGTGCCGGGTCCAGTCGCCGTCCGGGCCGAGGTGCCAGGAGGACGTGGTGTCGGACATACCGGTTTCGAGCAGTCGGTTCAGGGCCGCCCGGTGGGCCGGGTCGGTGACCCGGACCAGGGCCTCTATCCGGCGGTCGAGGTTGCGGTGCATCATGTCCGCGCTGCCGATCCACACCTCGGGCTCGCCGCCGTTGCCGAAGGCGAAGATGCGGGAGTGCTCCAGGAAGCGGCCGAGGATGGACCGTACGCGCATGTTCTCGGACAGGCCGGGGACGCCCGGACGCACCGCGCAGATGCCGCGCACCCACACGTCGACCGGCACACCCGCCTGCGACGCGCGGTAGAGCGCGTCGATGAGCGCCTCGTCGACGATCGAGTTGACCTTGATGCGGATGAAGGCCGGACGGCCCGCACGGTGGTGCTGGACCTCCTTGTTGATCCGCGAGATCAGGCCGTCGCGCAGGGACTTGGGCGCGACCAGCAGGCGTCGGTACGTCTCCCGGCGCGAGTAGCCCGACAGCCGGTTGAACAGGTCGGAGAGGTCCGCGCCGACCTGCGGGTCCGCCGTCAGCACGCCCAGGTCCTCGTAGAGCCGGGCCGTCTTCGGGTGGTAGTTGCCGGTGCCGACGTGGCTGTACCGGCGCAGCGTGTCGCCCTCCTGACGGACCACCAGCGACAGCTTGCAGTGCGTCTTCAGGCCGACCAGGCCGTACACGACATGGCAGCCGGCCTCCTCCAGCTTGCGCGCCCACTTGATGTTGGCGTGCTCGTCGAAGCGGGCCTTGATCTCGACCAGGACGAGGACCTGCTTGCCGGACTCGGCGGCGTCGATGAGCGCGTCCACGATCGGGGAGTCGCCGGAGGTCCGGTACAGGGTCTGCTTGATCGCGAGCACGTCCGGGTCGCCGGCCGCCTGCTCCAGGAAGGCCTGCACGGACGTCGAGAAGGAGTCGTACGGGTGGTGCAGTAGCACGTCCCGGCTGCGCAGTGCCGCGAAGATGTCGGGCGCCGAGGCCGACTCGACCTCCGCCAGGTCGCGGTGGGTGCCCGCGACGAACTTCGGGTACTTCAGCTCGGGCCGGTCGAGGCCGTGGATGCGGAACAGACCGGTGAGGTCCAGCGGGCCGGGCAGCGGGTAGACCTCGGCCTCGCTGATCTTCAGCTCGCGCACCAGCAGGTCCAGGACCTCGCGGTCGATGGACTCCTCGACCTCCAGGCGTACCGGCGGCCCGAAGCGGCGCCGCATGAGCTCCTTCTCCAGGGCCTGGAGCAGGTTCTCGGCGTCGTCCTCCTCGACCTCGAGGTCCTCGTTGCGGGTGAGCCGGAAGGCGTGGTGCTCGAGGACCTCCATGCCCGGGAAGAGCTCCTCCAGGTGGGCGGCGATGACGTCCTCGAGGGGGACGTACCGGCCCGGGGCGGCCTCCAGGAAGCGGGACAGCAGCGGCGGGACCTTCACCCGGGCGAAGTGCTTGTGGCCGCTGACCGGGTTCCGTACGACCACGGCCAGGTTCAGCGACAGGCCGGAGATGTAGGGGAAGGGGTGCGCCGGGTCGACCGCGAGGGGCGTGAGGACCGGGAAGATCTGGTGCCGGAAGAGCGTGAAGAGCCGGGCCTGCTCCTTCTCCGTCAGCTCGTTCCAGCGGACCAGGTGGATGCCCTCCTCCGCGAGGGCGGGGGCGACGTCCTCGTGGTAGCAGGCGGCGTGCCGGGCCATGAGCTCGCGGGAGCGGGCCCAGATCATCTCCAGCACTTCACGGGGCTGTAGCCCGGAGGCGGAGCGGGTGGCGACGCCCGTCGCGATACGGCGCTTCAGACCGGCCACCCGGACCATGAAGAACTCGTCCAGGTTGCTGGCGAAGATCGCCAGGAAATTCGCCCGTTCGAGAAGGGGCGTATTCGGGTCCTCGGCCAGTTCGAGGACCCGCTCGTTGAAGGCGAGCCAGCTGCGCTCCCGGTCGAGGAAACGACCCTGCGGCAACTGGACCCCTTCAACCTTCGACTCCTCGTACGCGTCGAGGTCGGCATCGATGTCGGGTTCCAGGTCGGAGACCGCGGCAGCCACCGTGTGCGGGCGGTGCGCGGCTATGGAGCCCACGGAGGGCTGCGCGTGCTGGACCTGTGCCTGGGTGTCTGACTGGCTCATAAACCCATTGTTCCGCGCCACGAGCGAGACGGGCGCGTCGGAACGTGCGGGTGGGAGCGTCACGGCCCCGTTTCCCGTGAACCCCTCGGGGGGCGGGGAAGGCTCTGGCACGGCGGGCTTCATTGGCTGAGCGTCGCAAGTTCGTCTGAACCGATGGTTACGGAGACATGGCGTGCGGGATATGTGGGAGCGGCTCCCGGGCGTCTACGCCGACCGGGTTCCCGTACGACCCCGAAGGTGGCGGCGCGTACGTCCCTCCCCCCGTGGAAGGGACGTACGCGCCGCCGGTCTCATGCGGCCCGGCGGCGCAGCACCGCATAGGCCGCCGTGGTCGCGAGGGCCGCAAGGGTGAGGACGATGCCGGTCTCCACCAGGTGGAGGGGCCAGTAGTGGGACTCCGGGTGGTAGACGGCGAAGCGGCCGCCGGCGTTCCGGCCGGAACTCACCTCCCAGACGTCATGGGGCAACTTGAACGGCTTTGGCGAGGTACGGGTGACGCCCGGCCACAGAGCCGCTCGGTTGAGCTCCAGCACCAGGTTCAGCAGCCACATCACCGCGACGGCCGCGGCCGCGGCGGCCAGGGCGCGCCGCAGCAGCAGTGCGAGGAGCGTGCCGACCGCGAGGGCGCACAGGGCGTACGCCACCGCCAGCGGGCCGCGGGCCACGAACACGTCGTCGAAGGTCCAGTTGTCGCCCATCAGGTCGTGGTTGGCTCCCCAGCCCCAGCGGAACGCCAGCACCTGGGCGGTACCGCCCACGGTGAGTGCCAGTGCGGGCACCGCGAGCTTGGCGGTCAGCCAGCGCGCCGGGGTGACGCCCTGGGTCCAGGCGAGCCGCGCGGTGCCGGACTCCAGCTCGCGGCCGATCAGGGCGCCGCCCGCGAAGACGGCGACGGCGAGGAATCCGCGGCAGATGAAGGTGCCGATGTGACCGACCGGGTCGCTGTAGTCCAGGCTGGCGAGGAGGTCGGCGCAGGCCATGACTCGGTCGCACTTTCCCACGGCCGCCCGGACGTGGTCCGCGGTCACCTCGTTCAGCCAGACCAGCCGGCCGATCAGGCCGGTGACGAGCGCGGTCCAGATGAGCAGGGCCGGCCGGTGCAGGCGCAGGACGACCCGGGGCAGGCCCTGCAGCGCGGCGGAGGTCATGCGGTGGGCTCCTTACGGGTGGGTGCCGTGGCGGTCCGGTGTCTGAGCAGCAGGAACGCGGCCACGGTCAGCAGGGCGGTGACGGCGAGGAGGAGGCCGGTCGCGGTCAGTTGCAGGGGCCAGAAGTGGGAGGCGGGGTGGTAGTCGCGGTACGCGCCCACGGCGTGGAGCCGGGCGTACGCGGCATCGCAGCTCGCCTCACCGGAGCAGCCGGGGGTCTGGAGACGGGTGCCGTCGGCCCTGACGAGGCCACCGCCGACGGTGAACTCTCCGAGTGGCGGTCCCGAGTGGCCGAAGGGGACGACGCGGCTGACCGGCGGCCAGAGGTGGGGCACGGCCAGGGCGAGGGCGATCCACAGTCCGGCCACGCCGGCCGCGGCCGTGACGAGCGCGGCCAGGGCCCGGCGCCAGAGCAGACCCGCGAGGACGCCGACGGCGAGCCCTGCCAGGGCCATCGCCACGGCGGTCGGGCCGTTGGCGTGGAAGGTCGGCCCGTCCCACCAGCTGTCGGTGGTGTCCAGCCGGCCCCGGCCCGCCGACCAGGCCAGTCGGTGCAGCAGTACCAGAAGGCCGGTACCGGCGGTGACCAGAGCGGCCGGCAGCGCGAGCCGGGCGGCCAGCCAGCGGGTGGGGGAGGCGGTCTGGGTCCAGGCGAGGCGGGCCGTGCCGCTCTCCAGTTCGCGGCCGATCAGCGCGGCGCCCGACCAGATGGCCACCAGGAACGGGACCAGGAGCACGGCGAGGGTCGCGTCCAGGTACACGTCCTTGTAGAGCCGGACCGTGTCCAGGTCGTAGGAGCAGCTCGGTGTGGGGCAGGCGTCGTACCGCCGCCAGGCCGTGGCGGCGGCGTCGATGAGCGGGCCGCGCAGCCATAGCAGGACGCCGCCGACCGCGAGCACCAGCGCGGCCCAGACGCACAGCGCCGGGCGGTGCAGCCGCAGCAGCCAGCGGACCAGGTGCGGCCCGCCCGCCGGGCGCCCGGTGGCCGCCGTGCCGGGGACGGTGAGGGCGGTCATGCGCAGGTCTCCTCGGTCGCGGCCGGGGTCAGGGACGCCGCCCGCGGATTGCGCAGGTAGGACAGGACCAGTTCGTCCAGCGAGGGGGCCGCGGTGCGCCAGTCGGCGGGCAACGGGCCCGCCGGGCGGATCAGCGCGCTGAGCTGGCGGCCGGTGACCCGGGACTCGACGACCGTGTGCGGGGCGAGGCCGGCGGCGCCCGCGGCCGCGCTCACGCGGGTGTGGGCGGCCAGCAGGTCGTCGATCTCGCCGGCGAGACGGATCCGGCCGTTCCCGACCAGGAGCAGGTGGTCGCAGGAGTTCTCCAGCTCGGCCACCACGTGCGAGGACATGACAATCGTGGTGCCGTGCTCGGCCGCCTGGGCCATCAGCGTGCCCATCAGCTCGTGCCGGGCCAGCGGGTCCAGGTCGGCCATCGGCTCGTCCATGAGCAGCAGTTCGGGCCGCTTGCCCAGCGCGAGGGCGAGGGCCACGCGGGTGCGCTGCCCGCCGGAGAGGGCACGGATGCGGGTCTTCGGGTCCAGGCCGCCGGCGGCCACGACGCGCCCGGCGATGGCCGTGTCCCAGCGTTCGGGGTTGAGGTCGGCGCCCATCCGGAGCGTCTCGGCGACCGTGAGCTGGTTGTACAGCGGCTTGTCCTGGGCGACGTAGCCGATACGCGTGCGGGCTCGGGCCGGATGCGTCCCGAGGACGGTGAGCGTGCCCTCGGTCGGCGCGAGCAGACCGGCGGCCAGGGCAAGGAGCGTGGACTTGCCCGCTCCGTTGGGGCCGACGACGGCGCAGACCCGCCCGGCGGGCAGCCGGAAGCCGCACGCACGCAGCGCCCATCGGCCGCGCCCGAAGCGTTTGCCGAGCGCGATCGCCTCTATGGCCGCTCCGGTGTCGGTCATGACTGGTCTCCCTGGAAGTGCTTGTCGAGGACGGCGGTGAAGAGTGCGGCCACGTCGTCCCGGTCCAGCCCCGCTTCGCGGGCCTTCGCCGCCCATTCCTCCAGCTCCGCCCGCAGCGGGGAGTCGGCCGGGGCGGTGCTGAGCGTGCCCCGTACGAAGGTGCCCAGTCCGCGCCGGGCTTCGACCAGTCCCTCGCGTTCGAGCTCGCGGTAGGCCTTGAGGACGGTGTTCGGGTTGATGGCGGTCGCCTCCACGACCTCGCGGGCCGTGGGCAGCTTGTCGCCGGGCGCCAGCAGGCCCAGGCGCAGGGCCTGTTTGGTCTGCTGGACGATCTGCAGATAGGTGGCGACCCCGCTGTGCCGGTCGATGCGGTACTCGACCATCGGTGCACCACCCTTTCACTAATTGAGTAGTGAAAGGGTGGTCAAGAAAAGGGACGGCGTCAAGCAGGCCGTCCCTTGTGAGTGGTATGTCAGGTTTCGGTCCGGTACATCAGATCGGTCTCGTGCGTCACGAACCCGAGCCGCTCGTACACCGACACCGCGGACTTGTTGTCGGCGTCGACATACAGCATCGCCGTGGGCAGACCCTGCGCGGCCAGGTACCGCAGGCCGATCGTGGTGAGGGACTTGCCGAGCCCGCCGCCCTGCGCGCCCGGGGCCACCCCGAGGACGTACACCTCGCCGATGCCCTCCTCGGCGTGCACCTTGGTCCAGTGGAAGCCGACCAGCCGGCCCTCCCGCTCGGCGAGAAAGAAGCCCGCCGGGTCGAACCACGGCTCGGACTTGCGGTCGTCCAGGTCGCGCTGGGTCAGGGAGCCCTGCTCCGGGTGGTGCGCAAAGGCGGCCGCGTTCACCGCGAGCCAGGCCGCGTCGTCCTGCCCCGGCACGAAGGTGCGCACGGTCACGCCGTCCGGCAGCTTCGGCTCCGGCAGCTCCAGATCGGTCAACGACCGTCGCATCTGCCGGAGTTCACGGAACAGGGTCAGTCCCAGGACCTGGGCGAGGTGCCGGGCCGCGGAGTGCCCGCCGTGCGCCCACACCCGCAGCCGTTTGCCCGACGCGGCCAGCAGGGCCGAGCCGAGCGCCCGCCCGTGTCCGTGCCCACGGTGCGAGGGATGGACGACCAGCTCGGCGGCCGGCGCCTCCACCGGATCGGTGTCCTCCAGTTGGGCGTAGCCGACGAGTTCGCCGTCCACGCTCAGCAGCAGGTGGGAGACGCCCTCGCGCGCACCGCCCGCCCGTCTCCCGCCACCACCCTCGACGGAGTCGCTGCGCGACGCCATGAAGTTCCGCAATTGCAGCCGCCCCTGCTCGGACACCGGCTGCTGACCGTCGGACCGGGCAGCCTCCGCGAGCAGCTCGACCACGGCCTCGGCCTGGTCCGGGGAGAGCACGGAGTAGGTCTCGATGGAACGGGAGTGGAAGGGCCGTACGGTGTCGTCGCTGGTCATGCGTATGAGGGTACGGCGCGGTCACCGCAAAGTGGCGGCAAAGGAATAGGCAAAGGGAAACCTGGATGTAACCGTGAACCCCCTGTCGCGCTACGCGCGTTGACCCTAGGCTGCGCCCGATCGGACACTCACCACAGCCGACCTACAGGGGGGTCCCATGCCGGCCACGTCCCAACCGCCACGCCCCGCCAGACGCCGTACCTACGCGTTGCTGGCGGCCGCGGCGAGCCTCGCCACCGCCGCCGCCCTGGCCGCCGCGCTGCCCGCGGACGCGCACGACAACCAGGGCGGCGGACATCTGCCGAGCCGTTACCAGGACGTCCAGCTCCTCTCCTTCAACGACCTGCACGGCAACCTCGAACCGCCGTCCGGTTCCTCCGGCCGGGTCACCGAACTCCAGGCGGACGGCACGACGAAGAACATCGACGCGGGCGGTGTCGAGTACCTGGCCACCCACCTGCGCCAGGCCCGCCAGGGCCACCCGTACTCCATCACCGCGGCCGGCGGCGACATGGTCGGCGCCTCCCCGCTCATCTCCGGCCTGTTCCACGACGAGCCGACCATCGAGGCGCTCAACAAGCTGGACCTGGACGTCACGTCCGTGGGCAACCACGAGTTCGACGAGGGCGCCAAGGAACTGGCCCGGCTGCAGAACGGCGGCTGCCACCCGACCGACGGCTGCTACACGGACGAGGAGTTCGGGGGCGCGGACTTCCCCTACCTGGCCGCGAACGTCCTCGACGAGAAGACCGGCAAGCCGATCCTCAAGCCGTACTGGGTCTGGAAGAAGAAGGACGTCCGGATCGGCTTCATCGGCGTCACCCTGGAGGGCACCCCGAACATCGTCTCCGCCGACGGGGTGAAGGGCCTTCAGTTCAAGGACGAGGTCGAGACGATCAACAAGTACGCCAAGGTGCTCCAGCGCCAGGGCGTCCAGTCGATCGTGGCGCTGATCCACGAGGGCGGCTTCCCGGCCTCCTCGGCCTACAACTACAACTGCGACTCGCCCGGCGCCGGTGACGGCATCTCCGGCCCGATCGTCGACATCGCCAAGAACGTCACCCCGGCCGTGGACGCGCTGGTCACCGGCCACACCCACACGGCGTACGTGTGCACGGTCAAGGACCCGTCGGGCAAGCCGCGCATGGTGACCTCGGCCGCGTCCTTCGGCCGTCTCTACACGGACACCACGCTGACGTACGACCGCTGGACGGGTGACATCGCCCGTACGGCCGTGAAGTCGGCGAACCACGTGGTCACCCGGGACGTCCCCAAGGCGCCCGACATGACCGCGCTGATCGGCAAGTGGAACACCCTGGCCGCCCCGATCGGCAACCGCGCCATCGGCTACATCTCCGCCGACATCAACAACACCGGCACCGAGTCCCCCATGGGCGACCTGATCGCGGACGCGCAGCTGGCGTACGGCAAGGAGCTGGACCCGGAGACCGACCTCGCGCTGATGAACCCGGGCGGCGTCCGGGCGGGCCTGACCTACGCGGCCAAGGGCAGTGAGGGCGACGGTGTCGTCACCTACGCCGAGGGCTTCACCGTCCAGCCCTTCTCCAACACGGTGAACCTGCAGAACTTCACCGGGGCCCAGCTGATCCAGGTGCTCAAGGAGCAGGTGAGCGGCCCGAACGCGGCGGCCCCGAAGATCCTCCAGCCCTCCTCCGGCCTGACCTACACGCTGGACCTGACGAAGACGGGCGCGGACCGGGTGGTCACCGACTCGATCCGGCTGAACGGCGCCGCCATCGACCCCGCCGCCACCTACCGTGTCGCCACCAACAGCTTCCTCGCGGGCGGCGGCGACGGCTTCCCCACCCTCGGACAGGGCACGGGCGACCTCGTCGGCACGGACGACCTGGCCGCCCTGGAGAAGTACATGACGGCCAACTCCTCCGCCACCGCGCCGATCGCGCCTCCGGCCGCCAACCGGATCACGATCGTGCAGTAGCGGTCGCTGCCGGGGGCACGACGGCGGCCGGTCACGGAACGTCGGGCGGAGCCGTCGGTGCCCCCGGCAGCCGTACCGTCGCCACCGTGCCGCCGCCCTCCCCGCGGGACAGGGTCACCTCGCCGCCGGCCTGCTGGACCGTGCGGGCGACGATGGACAGGCCCAGACCCGAGCCCGGCAGGGCCCGCGCGCTGGGGGAGCGCCAGAAGCGGTCGAAGACATGGGGGAGTTCGTCCTCGGCGATGCCGGGGCCGTGGTCGCGGACCGTGAGCACGCCCTTCTCCAGGACCACGTCGATCGTGCCGCCCTCGGGGCTGAACTTCACCGCGTTGTCCAGGATGTTCACCACCGCGCGCTCCAGCGCGGAGGGCTCCGCCCGTACGTACCAGGGCTGCACGTCCGCCGTGATCGTCAGCTCCGGGCCGCGCAGACGGGCGCGGTCCAGGGCCGCCTCCACCGTGTCCTGGAAGGCGACCACCTGGACGCGTTCGCCACGCTGCCCCTCGGAGCGGGACAGCTCCTGCAGGTCGCCGATGAGCGACGCCAGTTCCGTCATCTGCGCCTTCACCGAGGCGAGCAGTGCCTTGCGGTCCCCCGGCGGGAGGGGGCGGCCCGTCTCCTCGCTCCGGGTGAGGAGTTCGATGTTCGTCCGCAGCGATGTGAGGGGGGTGCGCAGTTCGTGGCCGGCGTCCGCGATGAGTTGTTGCTGCAGTTCGCGGGAGCTGGCCAGGGCCGTGGTCATCGAGTTGAACGAGCGGGACAGGCGGGCGATCTCGTCGTCGCTGTCCTCCTCGACCGGGATGCGGATGCCCAGGTCCTCCGTGCGGGCGACGTGTTCGACCGCCTCGGTGAGCTTGTCGACGGGGCGCAGGCCCGCCCGGGCGACGGCCAGACCGGCGGCTCCGGCGCCGATGACTCCGATTCCGGAGACCAGGAGCAGGATCAGGGCGAGGTCGTTGAGCGTGGACTGGGTGCTCTTGAGAGGTACGGCCGCCATGATGGCGTAGCTGGTACTCGTGCCGGTGTTCCGGTCATTCATGGTCAAGGGCACGGTCATCACGCGCACCGCGTTGCCGTCCTGGTCCGTACCGTTGCGGTAGATACCCTGACGGCTGCTCGCGTTCTTGATCACGTCCTTGTCGGCCTGGGTGACCTTGATCCTGCCCACCGAGGTCAGGAAGAGGCAGGGCGTCCCGTCCGGCTGGACCACCTGGGAGTAGGTGTTCCGGTAGCCGCCGTTGAACAGGTTCTGCGGAGTCTGCGTGCAGTTGTTGAGCGCGTCCGCGAGCTGGGCGACCTGTTGATCAATGGGCCCCCTCATGAACTGGGCCTTCCGCAGGTCGCCGTTGAGCTGTTCGTACAGCTTCTCCTGCACGATGAACCAGCAGGTGACCGCCACCGCGGCCACCGCGAACGCCACCGCCGCCGCCACCAGCATGGACAGCCGTGCCCTGATCGGCAGCGCCCGGAAACGGCGCGCGAGCTTGTTCACTCCGCGCCGCCCTGTCGCAGCACGTACCCCACGCCCCGCACCGTGTGCACCAGTCGCGGCTCGCCGCTCGCCTCGGTCTTGCGGCGCAGGTACATGACGTAGACGTCCAGGGAGTTCGAGGACGGTTCGAAGTCGAAGCCCCACACCGCCTTCAGGATCTGCTCACGGGTGAGGACCTGGCGCGGGTGTGCCATGAACATCTCCAGCAGGGTGAACTCCGTGCGGGTCAGTTCCACCTGGCGGCCGGCACGCGTCACCTCACGCGTCGCAAGGTCCATGCGCAGGTCGGCGAAGGTGAGTGCCTCGTCCTCCTGGGCCGCGCCCACCACGGCCGCCGCGTACGAGCTGCGCCGCAGCAGCGCCCGGATACGGGCGAACAGCTCGTCCAGCTCGAAAGGCTTGACCAGGTAGTCGTCGGCGCCCGCGTCGAGCCCGGTGACCCGGTCGCCGACCGTGTCGCGGGCCGTCAGCATCAGGATCGGTGTCGTCTCGCCCGCGCCGCGGATGCGGCGGGCGGCCGTCAGGCCGTCCATCCGGGGCATCTGGATGTCCAGGACCACCAGGTCGGGCTTGTACCCGGTCGCCTTCTCCAGGGCGTCCGCGCCGTCGACCGCGACCTCGGTGTCGTACCCCTCGAAGGCAAGGCTGCGCTGGAGTGCTTCGCGCACGGCCGGCTCGTCGTCGACGATCAGGATGCGCTGGGGGTCACGGTCGCCATCGGCGGGGCTCATCGCTCGCGGTTCCTCGGGGTGCGGTGGGGTGGTCGTCGGTGGGGCATCGCTGGGGCGTCTATCAGCGTCGCATGATTCCGGGCTGTGGGGCATGCGGGATCACGGCGGTGAGCACAGCGGTCATCACGGGGGTGAGCACGGGCGCGGGATCAGCCGCGCATCGCGGTCAGCCGCTTCAGCGGAACCTTGTGGCGGTGCGGGCGGGCCGCGGGCAGCCGCAGGCCCATCATCTGGGGAGCCGCGACCTCGGGCGCCCGGGGCGGTGCCGCCGGGGCGTGGAGCTCGTACGCCACCTGGAGGGCCAGCGCGATGCCGGCCGGGTCGTGGGAAACGGCCACGGGGTGCGAAACCTGCTTGATCATGACGTACTCCCTACTCCCCGCGTGGGGGCCTGTCAGCTGGTGGAGCCCGACCGCAGCTTGGCCAGGTCGGACTTGACGGTGTTGATGGGGATCGCGAAGCCGAGGCCGACGCTGCCCGCGTCCGCGGACGACGAGCTCGAAGCGGCCGAGTACATCGCGGAGTTGATGCCGATGATGTTGCCCGCGGCGTCGATCAGCGCGCCGCCCGAGTTGCCGGGGTTGAGGGACGCGTCGGTCTGGATCGCCTTGTAGGTCGTGGTGGACGAGCCCGTGTCGCCGTTGAACTCCCGGCCGCCGAACTCGAACGGCCACTGGCCGTCGCCGCCCTGGTTCTGGCCCTGGTTCTCGCCGGTCGAGACGGTCACGTCACGGTTGAGCGCGGAGACGATGCCGCTGGTGACGGTGCCGGTCAGGCCCTCGGGGGAGCCGATCGCCACGACCGTGTCGCCGACCTGGACCCCGTCGGAGTTGCCGAGGGTCGCGGGCTTCAGACCTGAGGCGTTCTTCAGCTTGATGAGGGCCAGGTCCTTGGAGCTGTCCGTGCCGACGACCTCGGCCGTGTACTGCTTGCCGTCGCTGGTCCGCACCTTGATCGACGAGGCGCCGGAGACGACATGGTTGTTGGTGACGATCTCGCCACCGGAGGTGATGATCACGCCGGAACCGGTGGACGAGCCGTTGCCGAGCGTCGCGATGACCTCCACCACGCTCGGGCTGACCGCGGAGGCGATGGCGGCGACGTCGCCCTTCTTGCTGGACGGCACCACGTGGGTGCTGGTGCTGCTGGAGGCGACGGTGTCCTTGCCGGTCAGCTCCTGGAAGGCGTAGGCCGTGCCGCCGCCCACGGCCGCCGCGACGATCGCCACCGCGGCGAGCAGCGCCATCGGGCCCCGGGTGCGCTTCTTCTTCGGCTCGGCGACGGGGGCGGCGCCGGCCGGGACGGGAGACAGGAGAGCGGTGTCGCCACCGTGGCCACGGTGGCCATCGTGACCGTCATGACCGCCGTGACCGCCGTGACGGTCGTAACCGCCATGACCGGCGTAAGCGCCATGAGCGTCATAAGTGCCATGACCGTCGACGGTGACCGGCTGCACCGCCTGGTACGCCGACGGGGGCGGCCACTCGGGGTTCACGGGGGCGGAGGCGTGCTGCTGCTGGGGGTACGCGCCCTGACGGGCGTCACCCTGGGGGTTCTCGTACTCGCCGCTGCGGCGGAAGCTCTCGGTCATGGATAGAGCTTTGCCCGCAACCATGAGAGCTTCCTGAGTGCTCCCTGAGAAGCCCAGCAGAACCTCGTTTGCCCGATATAAGGAAGCTTCCCGCAGCTCGGCGAGGGCTCTCAGCGAGTCTTCATGGACGCCTGAGGAACACCGCTCACGCCCGCGTCATTCACAGCCGCAGGACTTGCGGACCACCAGCCGCGACGGGAAGGTCTTCAGCCGCTCCCGCCGGGACCCCGCCACCCGCAGACCGTCGTCCAGCACGAGGTCCACGGCGGCCCGGGCCATCGCGGACCGGTCCGAGGCGACCGTTGTCAGGGGCGGGTCGGCCAGCGCCGCTTCCTTGATGTCGTCGAAGCCGGCCACGGCCAGCTCCCCGGGCACGTCGATGCGCAGCTCGCGCGCCGCCCGCAGCAGACCGATCGCCTGGTCGTCGGTGGAGCAGAAGACCGCGGGAGGGCGGTCGGGGCCGGAGAGGAGCTCCAGGGCGACCCGGTACGCGTCATAGCGGTTGTACGGCGCCTCGAAGAGCCGGCCCTCGGTCGGGAGCCCCGCCTCCTCCATCGCGCGCCGCCAGCCCTCGACGTGGTCCGAGACCGGGTCGCCGACGGCCGGGGTCTCCGCCGTGCCGCCCACACAGGCGACGTACTCGTAGCCGTGCTCCAGCAGGTGGCGTACGGCGAGGTGGGCGCCCCCGAGGTCGTCCGTGACGACGGCGACGTCGTCGATGGCCTCGGGTCGCTCGTGGAGCAGTACCACCCGGGCGTCCCAGGCCTCGATCTCGGCGGCGGCGAGGTCGTTGAGCGCGTGGCTGACCAGGATCAGGCCCGAGACGCGCATACCGAGGAAGGCGCGCAGATAGTGGACCTCGCGCTCGCCGACATAGTCGGTGTTGCCGACGAGAACCATCTTTCCGCGCTCGGAGGCGGCCTGCTCGACCGCATGCGCCATCTCCCCGAAGAAGGGCTGGCGGGCGTCCGGGATGATCAGGCCTATGAGATCGGTGCGCCGTGAGGCCATGGCCTGGGCGACCCGGTCGGGCCGGTACCCCAGTTCCTTGATCGCGGCGAGGACACGCTCGCGCGTGGCCGGGGCGACCGGCCGGGGTCCGTTGTTGATGACATAGCTGACCACGGCGGTGGAAGTCCCCGCCAGCCGCGCCACATCATCCCGAGTCACCTTGGCCACGCGCGGAGTCTACGCGGATGGACCCGCTCTGGGCAGGGCGTATCGGAGCTTCGCTGTGCGGAAGCAATGCCCTGCCCGAGCGTCGGCTATGCGTCGGCCGGGACCTCTGTGGCACCCAGGACGGCCGACGAGTCCGCATTCTCGGGCTTTGACCGGTCCGCCTTGGCCTTCGCCTCGTCCGAGGAGCGGTCGCCCTTCTCAGGAGTAACGAATCGATAACCGACGTTCCGGACGGTTCCGATCAGCGATTCGTGCTCCGGGCCCAGCTTGGCGCGCAGCCGTCGTACGTGGACGTCCACGGTCCTGGTGCCGCCGAAGTAGTCGTAGCCCCAGACCTCCTGCAGCAGCTGCGCGCGCGTGAAGACACGGCCCGGGTGCTGTGCGAGGTACTTCAGGAGCTCGAACTCCTTGAAGGTGAGGTCGAGGACCCGGCCCTTGAGCTTGGCGGAGTAGGTCGCCTCGTCCACGGACAGGTCGCCGTTGCGGATCTCCATGGGGGAGTCGTCGTTGACGATCTGCTGCCGGCCCATGGCCAGCCGCAGCCGTGCCTCGACCTCCGCCGGACCCGCGGTGTCGAGCAGGACGTCGTCGATGCCCCAGTCGGCGGTGACGGCGGCGAGACCGCCCTCCGTCACGACGAGGACGAGAGGGCAGCCGGGGCCCGTGGAGCGCAGCAGCTGGCACAGGCTGCGGACCTGGGGGAGGTCACGGCGGCCGTCGATCAGGATGACGTCGGCGCCCGGAGTATCGACCAGTGCGGGTCCCTCTGCCGGGGCGACCCGCACGTTGTGCAGGAGCAGGCCGAGAGCCGGAAGCACCTCCGTCGACGGCTGGAGGGCGTTGGTCAGGAGTAGCAGAGAACTCATACGTCTTGTTCCTCCTCGGTCCCTGCGAGGACGTTTGCGGTACTGCTCTGCGATCCCGGGGCCCGTACACCTGCGGTTCCCCGCTTCGTATACAACGCTTCCGAAAGCACAAAAGGACCCGGGGGCTACGCTGCCCGAGTCCTCATGCCAAGCAGAATAGCCCACATGAGCAACGGTCCGGCAGGTCATACAGCACGTTCCACCGTTTGTCCGAATCCCGAGACGGCTAGACGTGCACCTATGCGGACGTTTCTGCACACGGCCGACGGGATTCCGATCGATTCCGTATACAACCCGGGCACGGTCGTATACGACGCCTCCCTGCCACCCTCCCGTGACCTGGTGTTTGTCGTCGCGCACGGTTTCACGGGCGACGTCGACCGTCCGCACGTGCGCCGCGTGGCGGCCGCGCTGGCGCGCCACGGCGCCGTCCTCACCTTCTCCTTCCGCGGCCACGGAGCCTCCGGCGGGCGCTCGACGGTGGGCGACCGGGAGGTGCTGGACCTGGCGGCCGCGGTGGAGTGGGCGCGGGAGCTGGGCCATGCGCGCGTGGTCACCGTCGGCTTCTCCATGGGCGGCTCGGTGGTGCTGCGGCACGCGGCGCTGCACGGGGGTGTCGACGCGGTGGTCTCGGTGAGCTCGCCGGCCCGCTGGTACTACCGGGGTACGGCCCCCATGCGCCGGCTGCACTGGCTCGTGACGCGCCCCGAGGGCCGTCTGGTGGGCCGGTACGGTCTGCGCACCCGCATCCATCACCGCGATTGGCATCCCGTTCCGCTGTCCCCGGTGCAGGCGGTGCCGGAGATCGCCCCCACCCCGCTGCTGATCGTGCACGGCGACCGGGACGGCTACTTCCCGCTGGACCACCCCCGGATGCTGGCCGCGGCGGCCGGTGACCACGGCGAACTCTGGGTGGAGCCGGGTATGGGCCACGCCGAGCACGCGGCGGCCGAAGCTCTGCTGGCCCGGATCGGGCACTGGGCGGCAGCCCGGGCGGGCTAGCCTGACGGTGTTGATGTGCGGATGCCGATCCGCCGAGGGACTTGAGGGACGAGATGGCAAAGGTCACGGTGCGCTATTGGGCCGCCGCGAAGGCCGCGGCCGGGGTCGCCGAGGAGCCGTACGACGCGGCGACCCTCGCCGAGGCGCTGGACGCGGTGCGTGGGCGACACCCCGGTGAACTGGCGCGCGTGCTGCTGCGATGCTCGTTCCTCATCGACGGTGACCCCGTGGGCACCCGCGGACATGAGACGGTACGGCTGGCCGAGGGCGGCACGGTCGAGGTGCTCCCGCCGTTCGCAGGAGGGTGAGCGATGACCGATCAGCCGTATGAGGGCGGGCCCTACGAAGGGCAGCCGGGGCAGCAGGGGTATCAGGGATACGGGGGCCACGACCCGTATCAGCAGCAGGCACCACAGGCGGCTCCGCAGGCGTGGCCCGAGCAGAACGGGTACGACCAGGCCGGGCATGGCCAGACGGGCCAGGCCGGTTACGGCCAGACCGGATATGGCCAGGCCGGTTACGACCAGGCGGGGTACGACCAGCAGCAGTACACGCAGCAGTGGCAGGGCCAGACCTGGGAGACGCAGTCGCACGCGCCGGTCCAGCAGCCGGTTCAGCAGCCCGTCCAGCACCCTGCCCAGCCGCCGGTGTCCGCCGCGGAGACGTCGTACCTGCCGCCGCAGAGCTACGAGCAGCCGGCCGCGGCGCCTGCCGCTCCCACCGCCCCCGCAGCTCCCGTTCGACCCGCTCCCGTTCGACCGGAGCCCACCACCGGCCAGGCCGAAGGGGAACCCGCCTACGGCCCCGCCACCCTCGCCGGCAACTCCCGTGTCACGGACGCCCAGCGCGCCCGTATGGAGGGCCGGTCCCCGGTCATCGAGCCCGGTATGCAGCCGGCCGCGCTGACGGCGCTGCTCGGGCTGCTCCTCGCCGTCACGGCGGGCATCGGCTCGTACGCGCTGGTCGTGCCGCTGGTGCTGCTCCAGGCAGTCACGGCGGCGGGCTGGTTCCGGCTGAACGGCATGTGGCCGGCGCGCCAGGGCATCGCCCTGGCGTTCGCGGGCGCGCTGACGGCGGACGTGGCGGTGCTGGCGGCGGGCCGCGACCACGCGCCGGCCGCGATCCTCGGCCCGCTCGGCGTGTGGGTCCTGCTCTCCCTCGTCCTTCAGCTCCGCTCGCACGCCTCTCCGGACGAGCGGATGTACGGCCTGATGGCGACGGTCGCCTCGTCGGCGCTGGCGATCATCGCCACCGGTTATCTGGGAGCCGACGCGCACGCGGCCTCGGTGGGCGCTGCCGCGGTGGCGGTGGCCGTCCTGGCCCGGGCCCTCCCCCTGCCCACCCCTGCCTCCGTGGCCGTCTCCGTCCTCGCGGCGGCGGGCGCGGGCATCGCGGTGGGCGGGATGACGGGTATGGGCGCGAAGGGCGCGCTGCTGGGAGCGGCCGCGGCGGTCTGCGCCCTGATCGGCCACCGGGTCGCCGCCTACGACTACCCGTCCCGCTTCGTCCACTTCACCGCGGGCGTGGCCCTCCCCCTGTCGGCGGCGGCACCGGTGGTGTGGGTGCTGGGCCGGGCCCTGGCCTGACCCCACGTCACAGGTGATCGACAATTTCCCGGCTCCCGAGCCCCGCAGGGTTAGCGTTGAGGACCGTTGAAGTCCGTCGACCCGGGGGAACACCACCAATGCGAGCCCTGCGAATATTCCTGATCGTCGTCGTGATCCTGGGCGGCCTCTTCGTGATCGCGGACCGGGTCGCCGTGCACTTCGCCGAGGGCGAGGCCGCGGACAAGCTGAAGGCGACGGAGAGCCTCGCCGACACCCCGGACGTGTCCATCAAGGGCTTCCCCTTCCTCACCCAGGTCGCGGGTGGCTCCCTGGACGACGTCGAGGTCGGCATCAAGGACTACGAGGCGGCCACGGGCAACGGCGCCGAGAAGATCCGTATCGACGACCTGAAGGCCGATATGAAGGGCGTCGACTTCTCCGGCGACTACAGCTCCGCCACCGCCGCCACTGCCACCGGCACCGCGACCATTGCCTACGACGAGCTGCTGAAGACCGCCAAGTCCCAGCCCACGCGGATCGCCCCCGGCGTCACCGCCCGTGTGATCGGCCTTTCCGACGGCGGCAACGGCAAGATCAAGGTCGCGGTGGAGGCGACGCTCTTCGGCGCCAAGCTCCCCAATCCGGTCTATGTGCTCAGCTCGGTCGCCGTCCAGGGCGACAGCGTGAAGGTGCACGCCGATAACGTGCCCAGCCTCGGCGGCGCCGACATCGCCGAGGGCCGCGTCCGGCAGATCACCGACTTCCAGCAGGCCATCGACCAGCTGCCCGGCGGCATCAAGCTGGACAAGGTGCAGGCGGCCAAGGACGGTGTGGAGATCACGGTGAAGGGTTCGAACGTCAAGCTGGCCGGGTAGGACGAACACCGTCCCGGACACCCGTCCGTCCGAAAGGCGAGACGGCCGCGTCCGTACCGCAGATGTGACGACCGATACAGGTGCCCGGAGACCGTGCGGGCATGGCCCGGGCGCTCATCTGTTCTCATAACGTGGACGATCGCGTCTCAAGATACGACACACCGGTGACACGCCCGCCTGTCCGTCCCTACGATCGAGCCCATGAAGCGACAGGCGGATCTCACGAAGCGGCGGGCAGTAGACCTGTGCCGCGTTGCCGCCATGCTCTGTCGCCCCTTCTGAAGCGGGAGCGGCCGTTCGGCCCCCCGCATTCCCAGCCGCCCAGCTCAGGGCACCCGTGCGTCACTCCGCTGGAGTGCGCACACCCCTCTCACTTGCACGCCCCGCCGCAACTGCCCCGGAGGAGAAAGAGCATGAGCCGCAGCGACGTCCTCGTCGACGCCGACTGGGTCCAGGAGCACCTGGACGACCCGAGCGTCGCCCTCGTCGAGGTGGACGAGGACACGTCCGCCTACGAGAAGAACCACATCAAGAACGCGATCCGCATCGACTGGACCAAGGATCTGCAGGATCCGGTCCGCCGTGACTTCATCGACCAGGAGGGCTTCGAGAAGCTCCTGTCGAAGAAGGGCATCGCCAACGACACCCTCGTGATCCTCTACGGCGGCAACAACAACTGGTTCGCGTCCTACGCCTACTGGTACTTCAAGCTGTACGGCCACGAGAACGTCAAGCTCCTCGACGGCGGCCGCAAGAAGTGGGAGCTGGACGCCCGCGAGCTGGTCGACGGCTCCGAGCTGCCCGAGCGCGCCACGACGGACTACAAGGCCAAGCCGCAGGACACCTCGATCCGCGCCTTCCGCGACGACGTGGTCGCCGCGATCGGCGCGCAGAACCTGGTCGACGTCCGCTCGCCCGACGAGTTCTCCGGCAAGCTGCTCGCCCCGGCGCACCTGCCGCAGGAGCAGTCGCAGCGACCGGGCCACGTCCCGACCGCCCGCAACATCCCGTGGTCGAAGAACGCCAACGACGACGGCACCTTCAAGTCGGACGACGAACTCAAGGAGCTCTACGCCGAGGAGAACGTCGACCTGGCCAAGGACACCATCGCCTACTGCCGCATCGGTGAGCGCTCCGCGCTGACCTGGTTCGTGCTGCACGAGCTGCTCGGCGTCCAGAACGTCAAGAACTACGACGGTTCCTGGACCGAGTACGGCTCCCTCGTCGGCGTGCCGATCGAGCTCGGCGCCAACAAGTAGTCGACCCGACCGACCTCTCAAGACCTCTTCAGGAGAAAGACATGTGTGGAGCGAAGGCCGGCGGCCCGGACGCCTCGACGATCAAGCCCGGTGAGACCACGATCCAGGGGCAGGTGACCCGCGACGGCGAGCCGGTGGTGGGCTACGTCCGCCTCCTCGACTCGACCGGTGAGTTCACCGCGGAGGTCCCGACCTCCGCCACCGGACAGTTCCGCTTCTACGCGGCGGAGGGCACCTGGACCGTGCGCGCCCTGGTGCCCGGCGCCACCGCCGACCGCACGGTCGTCGCCCAGCAGGGCGGCCTGGCGGAGGTCGCGATCGCGGTCTGACGAAGACCCCGTACGGCCGAGGGCCGCACCCCACCGGGTTGGACGCCCGGGGTGCGGCCCTCCGGCATGTCCGGGCCCGCGACGATCGTGCCGGGCGGTCGTCTGCGACCTACCCTTGACGTATGTACGCACGGCGGCGGCACCTGTATTTCGCCATGATGGGGACCTGCGTAGGGCTCTTCGTCCTGGCGTGGGCCGTTGTGCGCCTCTGGTCGATTCCGGCGGCGGTGGGCATGTGCGTGGTGGCCATGGTCATCCCGCCGCTCGCCGCGATCGTCGCCAACCGCCGCGGACCCGAGGACCGCTGGTGGGACGATCCGTCGGGCGACCCGCAGTCCGACGAGTGGTGGGACGAGCTGGACGGAAAGAAGCGCCACTAGAGACCGCGAGGGACCCCGGGCGCCTCCCCCTCCCGCTCCCGTCTCAGTAGACGAGCGCCTGCGTCTCGTCGCCGAGTGCCTCCTGCACGAAGACCTGCGCGCCCGCGATCCGTACGCCCTTGAGGACGTCCTTCTCCGTGATCTCCCGGCGGGCCGCGCACTGCGTGCACAGGGTGACCGTCCCGCCCGCCAGGATCGCGTCGAGCAGATCGGGCAGCGGAGCCGCATGCGGCAGTTCGAACTCGGCGGCCCGCCCCGGCAGCGCGAACCACGAGGACTCACCGGTCAGCCACAGGGAGACGTCGACCCCACTGGCCACGGCCACCGAGGCGACCGTGAAGGCCTGCGAACAGCGTTCGGGAGCATCGGCCCCGGCGGTCACCTTGATCACGAGCTTCTTCGCCATGCCTGAATCGTAATCAACTCCCATGCAACCTCGGATGTTACCCATGGGTCTCCTGTGAGGCGCGGTGACGGAGGCCGCGATTCCTGTCCTCTGGGGGGATCTCTTGGAAGTGCCAGAAGCATCCGAACCAGCGGTGCCTGAGCGGGTAATGACTGAGACGGCAGTACCTGGGACGGCAGTACCTGAGCCGGCAGTACCCGCACCTTCCGTTCGGCGGCGCGGCCGCACCGCGCTGCTGATCGCCGGAGCCGCCGCGCTCGGCCTGGTGGCCGGTACCTGCGCCGGCTATCTGGTCCAGGCCGACCGCGCGCCCACCAAACTGCCCTCGCTGTCGCAGCCGGCGCTCGCGCAGGCGAAGGGCAACGGCCCCCAACCCCTGTCGGCGGCCCAGGACCACAAGGCCATCACCGACGGAGACCTGCGCGAGCTGCTGCTCAAGCGGCCCGGCAACGCCCGCAAGGCCCTGTACACGGTGGGCAACGACGGCTGGATGAGCCTCGCCGACTACGCGGACACGTTCAAGAAGCCCCAACACGCCTTCGGCAACCTCATCGGCGAGGAGTTCCGGCGTGCCGCCGTCACCAACTGGCGCGAGGGCAGCACGTACAACGTGGAGATCCGCCTGATCCAGTACCGCCAGGAGGAGAAGCTCGCGGCCCACGACGCGGCCGACGACGCCTATTACTGGGCGGAGCAGCAGGGCGACGCCGACAGCTGGCCCGTCCCCGGTACCGGCGACGGCATGGCGTACGTCCACCACAAGCCCGAGCGCGAGGCCGGCTACGTGGACGTGTACGAGGCCGAGGCGCACGCCTGGCGAGGTGACATCGCCATGGAGGTCTGGGTCTTCGACACGAAGCCGATCCCGAAGAAGAAGATCGTGGACCTGGCGAAGCGGCAGATGGAGCGGCTGTGAGCGACAACTCCGTGAACCCCGAGGCCACCGCTTCCCAGGAGCACCCCGCCGCGCAGAAGCCCGCCCGTAACCGGCGCCGTATCGCTGCCGTGGCAGGAACCGCCGTCCTGCTCGCCGCGGTCGTCGCGGGGGCCGGCTACACCGTCGTGACCGTGAACGGCGCCGACCGGGATCCGGGAGCCCCCGGCTGGCGCTTCCCGAAGACCGGCAAGGACAAGGAGAAGGCGGCCGAGGCCACCGGGCTGCAGGGCGTGCTCCTGCCCTACGGAACGGAGGGCTTCGGCCGCGGCCCGGACATCGGCGAGTTCGGCTCCGACGCCCGCCTGTCCGGCGGCCAGGCCACCGCCATGCGGAAGGAGTCGATCAAGGACCTGCCCCGTTCCCAGCGTCAGCGGCTGGAGCGGTTGATCGACAAGCAGAAGATCAAGGGCATGGCGATGCGCAGCTACCTGAGCACCGAGCACCCGGCCGATTCCACCGCCTACTCGGACCACGCCTACACGGTCGACATCGTGCTGTCGCAGATGGAGAACCGGCGGACGGTGCGCTCCATCGCCACGGTCCAGCAGGAGTTCTTCGACGCCATGAAGATCTTCCGCAAGGGCCCGGAGATCGAGGGCCACAAGAACGCCGCCTGCTTCCTCCCGCCGCTCGACTCGGACGAGAAGCTCGACATGATGATCTGCTCCGCGTACGTGGGTGACGTGCTGGTCAGCGCCACCGCGACCGGGGGCAAGCCGCTGGACAAGAAGGGCGTGGCGCTGTTGCTGCGCGAGCAACTGGACCGCATCAAGGACCCGGGGGAGGCGGTATGACCGAGCAGCAGCAGGCCGAACAGACGAAGCAGCAGGCCGAGGTTCCGGCGCCGGTTCCACAGCTTCCGCCGCGTCCCGAAGGCCAGCCCTTCGCGCCGCCCCGGGTGGACGCCCCCCGGCCGCCGAAGGACCGCCGCGTCCTGCGCGCCGCCCTGCGCTGGACCGCCGCGGTCGTCGCGTTCGCCGCGGTCGGGGCGGGGACGGCGTACGGCATCACGCGCATGGAGCGTACGGACGTACCCGGTCTCGCCACCGGGTCGGACGGCCGCTGGGACTACCCGGAACTGGTGAAGCCGCCGCTGCCGGCCGGCCGGCCGGGGCCCGTCGCCGAGGCGAACAAGTCGGGCACCCACTACGCCGACCTGCGCGAACTGGTGCTGCCCGCGCCCAAGGGAGCGAAGGCCGAGGGCACGCTGCGCGGCACGGACGGCTGGCTGGCGACGAAGGACTTCCTGGCGCAGTACACCAAGGAGGAAGACCGCAAGGAGCTCGGGCAGACACTGACCGACTACGGCCTGCGGCACATCGCGGCGCGCGGCTGGACGACGGCCGACGGTACGCACACACGCGTGTACCTCCTCCAGTTCGACACGGCGGAGGTCGCGGACCACGTGCTCAGCGACGAGCTCACGTCGTACGAGGCACCGAGGTACCAGGTGCGGGGCGGCGACGTGTACGAGCGGGACCTGGACTTCCCGGTGGCCGCCCATGTCAGCGACGTGCACACGGCCCCGATCCGCGAGACCAAGCCGTACGGGGCCGAGCAGGTCCGGGTGGCCTACCTCTCCTGCGGCGACACCGTCGCCGTGATCATCCAGTCCCGCAAGGGCAGGGCGCTCGCCGTCCCCTTCCAGCAGACGGTGACACTCCAGGGCGAACTGCTGAGCTGACCTCGCCAGGAGCCCGGGGTCCCGGCCGCGTAAGCTGGGCCCCGGCTCTGTGTATGTACGCCCACCCTCGCTCAAGGAGCACCCCGTGGAGATCTTCTTCGAAACCCTGTTGGTCCTGGTCTGCGTCGGCGTTCTCGCCTTCGCCGGGCTGACTGTGAAGAAGCTGTACCAGGGCCAGCGCTGACCCCCGTCAAGGAACTGGCTAGGAACTGCCGCTCATGATCGAGATTCCGTCCGACCTCCACAAGGACCTGGTCCCGCTCGCCTTCCTCCTGGGCAACTGGGCCGGCGCGGGTGTGCACGACTTCCCCGGCTCGGAGAAGTGCAACTTCGGGCAGGAGGTCACCTTCACCCACGACGGGCGCGACTTCCTGGAGTACCACTCCCACACCTGGGTGCTCGACAACGACGGGAACAAGGTCCGCCCGCTGGAGTCCGAGCACGGCTTCTGGCGGATCGACGCCGACCGCAAGGTTGAGGTGACGATGACCCGCGACGACGGCGTCATCGAGATCTGGTACGGCGAGATGGCCGCCAAGAAGCCGCAGATCGACCTGGTCACGGACACGGTGGCGCGCACGGCGGACGCGCGGCCGTACAGCGGCGGCAAGCGCCTGTACGGCTACGTGAAGAGCGACCTCATGTGGGTCGGCGAGAAGCAGACCCCCGAGGTCGAGCTGCGCCCCTACATGTCGGCCCACCTGAAGAAGGTCGTCACCCCGGAGGACGTCGAGCGCTGGGCCAAGGCCCTGCCCGACGACATGCCGGACGACGGGATCGCTTTCTTCAAGTAGTCCTAGACTCTCTGGTGTGGTGAGCACCGACTGGAAGAGCGACCTCAGGCAGCGCGGCTACCGGCTGACGCCGCAGCGGCAACTCGTGCTCGAAGCCGTGGACACCCTTGAGCATGCGACCCCCGACGACATCCTCGTGGAAGTGAGGAAGACGGCGTCGGGGGTCAACATTTCCACGGTGTACCGCACGCTGGAGCTGCTGGAGGAGCTCGGTCTCGTCTCGCACGCCCACCTCGGCCACGGCGCCCCGACCTATCACCTCGCGGACCGCCACCACCACATCCACCTGGTCTGCCGGGACTGCCAGAACGTCATCGAGGCGGACGTCGACGTGGCGGCCGACTTCACGGCCAAGCTCCGCGAGACCTTCGGCTTCGACACGGACATGAAGCACTTCGCGATCTTCGGCCGCTGCAAGGACTGCACGCTCAAGAGTTCAATTACCAAGTCGTAGGCTTACGGGTATGAAGAGCCCCCTGCTGTCCCTGCCCGGCGCCGTCCCCGCCGAGGGCGTGGACGAAGGCGTCGCCGCCCACTACGGCGACCTGTTCCGTGAGCAGCGCGCCCTCGCCGACGGCACCGGCTTCGTCGACCTCTCCCACCGCGGTGTCGTCACCGTCACCGGTGAGGACCGGCTGAGCTGGCTGCACCTCCTGCTCACCCAGCACGTCAGCGAGCTCCCCGTGGGCGAGGCCACCGAGGCGCTGATCCTGTCCGCGCACGGCCACATCGAGCACGCGCTGTACCTGGTGGACGACGGCACGACGGTCTGGGCCCATGTGGAGCCCGGCACCCAGCACGATCTGATCGCGTACCTGGAGTCGATGAAGTTCTTCTACCGGGTCGAAGTGGCCGACCGGACCGACGACTTCGCGCTCGTCCATCTGCCGGCCGGTTCGATCGCCGAGGTCCCCGAGGGCGTCGTCGTGCGCGAGACGGCGTACGGCCGTGACCTCTTCCTGCCCCGCGCGGACCTGGAGTCGTACGCCGGCAAGTCGGGCCCCGCGGCCGGGATCCTCGCCTATGAGGCCCTGCGCGTCGAGCAGCACCGCCCCCGTCTCGGCTTCGAGACCGACCACCGCACGATCCCGCACGAGCTGGGCTGGATCGGCACCGCGGTCCATCTGCAGAAGGGCTGCTACCGCGGCCAGGAGACGGTGGCCCGCGTCCAGAACCTGGGCAAGCCCCCGCGCCGGCTGGTCTTCCTCCACCTGGACGGCAGCGACGTCCATCTGCCGGTGCACGGCACCGAGCTCCGGCTCGCGGACGAGGGCCCCGACGGCCGCAGGATCGGGTTCATCACCACGTCCGTACGCCACCACGAGCTGGGCCCGATCGCCCTCGCCCTGGTCAAGCGGAATGTACCGGTGGACGCCCCGCTGGTGGCGGGGGACACGGCGGCCGCCCAGGAGACGGTCGTCGAGCCGTAGCGGCGCGGCCCGGACAGGCCTAGACCTCGATCAGGACGGTGAACGGGCCGTCGTTCGTCAGCGAGACCCGCATGTGCGCGCCGAACCGGCCCGTCGCCACCGTCGCGCCGAGCGAGCGCAGCTGGGCCACCACCTCGTCGACGAGCGGTTCGGCGACATCGCCGGGGGCGGCCGCGTTCCAGGTGGGGCGGCGGCCCTTGCGGGCGTCGCCGTACAGGGTGAACTGGCTGATCACGAGCAGCGGCGCGGCGATGTCGCTGCACGACTTCTCGTCGTGCAGCATGCGGACGGACCAGAGCTTGCGGGCGAGCTGGGCCGCCTTCTCCTCGGTGTCCTCGTGGGTCACCCCGACCAGGACGCACAGCCCCTCGCCCTCGATGGCCCCGACCGTCTCGCCGTCCACGACGACGCTCGCGCCGTCCACCCTCTGCACCACTGCACGCATGCGGACCATCATGCCGGGTGCCGCACCCGCGTTCCCGGGGGGTCGATTTTTGATCCTTAACCCCACATCTGGGGCCGTTCGGGGGCACTCGGTCACATAGCGGCCACTCGGGGTGGCACCATGCTTCCGTACGCCGGTCGAGGGGACGGTTGAGGCACATGAGCACACCGAGCACCGGGCAGCCGCCCGGGGCGGTCGCGGCCGCCCATGCGGGCGACCCGGACACGCACCGGCCGCCCGCACAGCGCAGCGACAGCACGCCGCTGCCCGCGGAGTCCGCTCCGAGTCCCTCGAGCGCGGGGTACCCCCAGTCGCACGACCTGACCCTGCTCAGCCTGCCAGAACTGCGCACCCTGCGCCGGGACGCCCAGCGCGACGAGGCGGATCTCAGCTATGTGCGGCGGCTGTTGCAGGGGCGCATCGACATCCTGCGCGCGGAACTGTCCCGCCGTGGAGCGGCGTCGCTGGTGGCCCCCGAGGACGCCTCCGTGGTGGCCCGGCTCCCGGAGATCCTCACCGACGCCCCGGCCCGCCACCGCTCCTCGGCCCGCCACGTGACGCTGGGGACGCCGCACAACGAGGAGTACCGGCAGCTGGCCGCCGAGATGCTCGCCGAGGTCGAGCTCTCCGATCTGCAGGCCCGCACCGACCTGGAACTGAACGCCGCGATGGGCCGCCTCGTCCGCTACGAGCAGCAGGTCTCCCGCCGCCGCCAGCACCTCCAGCGCACGACCGACGACTGCAGCGCGGAGATCGCACGGCGGTACCGGGACGGAGAGGCGCAGGTGGACGACCTGCTGACGTGAGGGGGCGTGGCGGCGGTGCGGACCGGTGGGCGGGCGGTCGAAATCCCCGCGACACCCCCGCCGCGGTACACCTACCGTGACCCCATGAGCCGCCCCGCCGAAGACATCGACGTCCGTCCGGTCACCGAAGCCGATTTCGCCGACTGGCACCGCGCGCTGAACACCGGTTTCCTGCGGGAGCCGACCGTGTCGCAGGAGCAGCTGGAGGCCCGCCGGCACCAGTTCGTCCCCGGCCGTCTCCTCGGCGCCTTCGACGGCGGCCGGTGTGTGGCGACCTTCCGTTCCTTCGCCCAGGAAGTCACGGCCGTGGGCGGCGCGGCCGTCCCCGCCGACGCCATCTCCAACGTCACGGTCAGCCCCACCCACCGCCGCCGGGGCCTGCTCACCCGCATGATGAGCCGGGACCTCGCCTCCGCGAAGGACCGCGGGGACGTCGTCGCCACCCTCATCGCCGCCGAGTATCCGATCTACGGCCGCTATGGCTTCGGCCCCGCCACCTGGACGACCGAGTGGACCGTGGACGTGGCTCGCACCGGCCTGGACCCCCGTTGGTCGGGCCCGCAGGACGGCGGCCGTATCGACCTCGTCGACGGCGAGGAGGTACGCAAGACCGGCCCCGAACTCCACGAGCGCATACGCCGCACCCGGCCCGGTGCCGTCAGCCGCGACGAGCTGTGGTGGCGGGTGCACACGGGCACCGCACGCTTCGGGGGCGAGTGGACCGAGCCCTTCTACGCCGCCTACCGCTCCTCGTCCGGCGAGGTCGAGGGCCTGGTGTCGTACGAGGCGGACGACAACTGGGACGGCAAGCTGCCGAACAACACGGCCGAGGTGAACTGGCTGCTGGCGACGACCCCGGCGGCTGAGCGCGCCCTGTGGAGATACCTCTGCTCGATCGACTGGATCACCCGGGTCAAGAGCGGCTGGCGGGCTCCGGACGACCTGCTCCCCTTCTTCCTGCCCGACCCGCGCGCGGCCAAGGTCACCACGCACGGCGACTGGCTGTGGGTACGGATCCTGGACGTCGTACGGGCCCTGGAGACGCGGACGTACGAGGGGACGGGCACGCTGGTGCTGGAGGTCGTGGACCGGCAGGGGCTGGCCGGCGGCCGCTACCGGCTGGCGGCGTCGCCCGCGGGCGCGTCCTGCGCACCGGCCACCGAGGAGGCCGAACTGGTGCTGGACGTCGCCGACTTGGCCACGCTGTGGCTGGGCGACGAGTCGGCGGCGCGGCTGGTGGCGCTGGGCCGGGCCCGGGAAGTACGAGAGGGCGCCGCCCGGGTGGCCGACGCCCTGCTGCACACGTCCGGGCGACCATGGTGCCCGGACCTCTTCTGAAGCCCCCTTCCTCTTGACGGCGGTGCTGAACTCATCATCCGTAGCGAACTGTTGAGTTGTGGCTGTGCGGTCGATGTGGAGTTGTCGGTGTTGAGTTGTGGCTGTGCGTTCAGTTGTGGCTGTGCCTCTTGTGCCGCTCTGGTTCGTCACCGGCCGGTCCGGCCTTCCGGGCTCCCGGCTCCCCTCCGGAAGGGAGTCCGGTCGGCCAACCACCGGGAAGTTTGACCATGTTGCTTGAGTTGGCGACCAACTCAACAGTACTTATCTCCGTTTGGGTGCGACTCATAACCACCTTCGCATGAACTGCCGAAAGATGGCGGGAAGTTGTAGGGTTTGTGCGTGGACCCGGAACACGCCTCCGTCAATGGGCGGAAGAGGTCACAGCGGCCACAGAAGTCACATCGTGAGGTGGCCGACGAGCTGCGCACCCGGATCAGGTCCGGCGTGCTGCAGCCGGGTCAGCGCATGCCGACCCAGGCCAAACTGGCCGACGAGTTCGGCGTGGAGCGCGGCGCCGTACGCCTGGCGCTGCGCATCCTGCAGTCGGAGCACCTGCTCACCAACGTAACCAAGGGCAGCCCGGCCACGGTGGCCCTGGATCCGGGCCTGCCCCTGCTCACGGCCGGGCCCGGGGCGCCTCCGCAGCCCACCATGGTGGCCCTGGCCCCGCGGACGGCCGCCGCCTTCGCGGCCCAGCACGTCGAGATCGACGCCCTGTGCCTGACCTCCGTCTCGCTCACGCTGGCGATCGGCGAACCGCTGCGCCAGATCCACGCCGGGCGACTGAAACCGGCCAAGGTCGACGTCCGGGTCCTGCTGCCGAGCCGCGACATCGACCTCGCCTTCCCGGCGCCGGTGGACGACGCCTCGGCCGCGGGCCTGCTGCACCGGCGCTGGCTGGCCCAGCGCAACGCCCAGGGCCAGGTGCTCCGGCACAACCTGCTGGCCCTGCGCGCCACGCACGGCATGGACGTGCACGTCTCCTTCCGTGCCCTGCCGTTCACACCGCCGGTGAAGCTGTATCTGCTCAACGGCACGGAGGCGCTCTTCGCGTACTACACGCTGACGCGGCGCGAGCGGGAGATCGAGCACGAGCACCTGGAGATGTACGACGCAGAGGGCACCCGGTCGATGCTGTTCGCCTTCGAACAGGGTGCCGGCCTGCGGGACACGACGTTCGTGGAGCAGTCCCACCTGTGGTTCAACGCACTGTGGGAGACGATCAGCACGGAACTCGTGCTGACGTCATAGGGCGGGCCCGGCGAGCAGGATCGCGAGGAGCACGGCCCCGGCGGAGCTGACGGCGGGGCTCTTGGCCTTGATGCCTATGGTGAACAGCAGCAGGCCGACGATGCCGGTGGCACCGTACTTCCACTGGACGAGCTGCTCGAAGCCGACGACGAAGACGGCGGAGATGAGGGCGAGGGCAGGCACGATGATTCCCCCTTCGGGCTGCCGGTGGGCGGGAGACAAGGGAAGCAAAACTTCCGCCAACTCAACCAAGTTGGCAACCAACTCTGACTAAGTTGTCCCCACTTGGTGACTACTCATAAACAACTTTCGGACAACTCCCCTTAGATGGATCAGAGTTGTAACGTTTGGTCGTGACTCAGGAGAACGTGGCAGTGAACGGCAGCAGAAGGCTCACTCCCGAGGAGATCGCCGACACCCTGCGGGAGCGGATCCGCGTCGGCGACCTCAAGGCGGGGGACCGCCTGCCCACCCAGGCCGAGCTCGCCGAGGAGTTCGGCGTGGAGCGCGGCGCCGTACGCCAGGCCCTGCGGTCGCTCCAGGCGGACGGCCTCCTCAGCAACGTCAGCAAGGGCAGCCCGCCGCGGATCGCGGAGCCGGCACCCGCCCTGGACGAGCCCCAGCCCACGATGGTCGGCCTCGGACCCCGTCTGGCGGAGGCCTTCTCGGCACCGCGGGTCCGGGTCGACGCGGTCTGCCTCACCGCCGAGAGCCTGATCCCGGCACTGGGTGAACCCCTGCGTCAGATCCATGAAGGCCGCATCCGCCCCGGGACGATCGACGTCCGCATCCTGCTCCCGTCCCGGGACATCAATCTGGCCTTCCCGGTACCCGTCGAGGGTCGCGGCGACGACGACCCCGTCCACCAGCGCTGGCTGGCGATGCGCAACGCCCAGGGCCAGGTCCTCCAGTACAACCTGCAGGCGCTGCGCTCCACGCACGACATCGACGTGCACGTCACCTTCCGCGCCCTGCCGTTCACCCCGCCGGCGAAGCTCTATCTGCTCAACGGCGCGGAAGCGCTCTTCGCGTACTACATGGTCACCCGCCGCGAGGAGTCGACGGACGGCGGAACCCTCGACATGTACGACGTACTGGGCTCCAAGTCCCTCCTCTTCTCCTTCGAGAAGCGCAGAGGCCAGCGGGACGAGGCGTTCGTGGAGCAATCCCAGAAGTGGTTCGACGCCCTCTGGGAAACCATCTCCAAGGACCTGACACTCTCCTAGTGACTTCTGATACGCAGCAGACTGCACCGATGGTGGCGGGAACGGAGAACGAGTCGCAGACCGAGACGGCGGGGCTTCGGGAGCTCGTGGCCCGCGCACGGGTGGTCCTGTGGGACTTCGACGGCCCGGTCTGCCGGCTGTTCGCCGGTCACTCGGCCAACCGCGTGGCCCGCGAACTGGTGGAGTGGCTCGAAGGACGCGGCATGCGCAGGCTGCTCACGGACGACGAACGGGCGGCCCCGGACCCCCATGTGGTCCTGCGCGCCGTGGACCGGCGGCATCCGCGCAGCGACCTGGTGACCGAGCTGGAGGAACGTCTCACCCAGGAGGAACTGCGCGCCGTTCCGTCCGCGATGCCCACCCCCTACGCGGACCCGCTGATCCGTACCTGGTCGGCGGTCGGTGTCCGGCTGGCCGTCGCGACCAACAACTCCCCGCTCACCGTCCGCGAGTACCTGGTGAGCCGTGGCCTGCTCGGCTGCTTCGCCCCGCACATCTACGGCCGCACCGCGGAGCTGCACCGTCTCAAGCCGCACCCGCACTCCCTCAACCGCGCACTGAGCGCGACGGGCGCCGACCCGGCCGCGGCCCTGATGATCGGCGACTCTCCCTCGGACCTCACCGCCGCCCAGGAGGCCGGGGTTCCGTTCCTGGGCTATGCGCGCAACGAGCGGAAGGCGAAGCGCCTGGTGGATGCCGGAGCGCAGCACATCGTCGGGTCGCTCCAGCCCGTACTGGAAGCGCTCCGGCGGTAGCTTCACGCCTGTGCCATGGGGAGCGATCACGACTCCCCCTGCCGTCGGCGACGCGCACCACGGTTCGCCCGCGGGCTCGGTCCTTCCCGCCGAATGAGCGGTTCTCCGCCGCTGCTTGAGTCCCGTGGAGTAACGTGCCTCCACCCTTACCCCATTGGTTCCACCGGAAATGGCCTGAAACCAGAGAATGACTCCGCGACCGGTCTCCGACGTTCGGCAGCGGGCCGACGAGTTGAGTGGCAATGCGACCGTGGTCATCGGCCCGCTCGAGGGCTACCACCACGAAACGTACGTCTTTCCGCTGCCGGACGGGACGCGGGCCGTCAAGTGCCGGGAGCCGCGCGCGCACATCCTGTGGTTCGACCGGCGATGCTTCGTGTCGGAGGAGGAGCTGCTTCGTGCTCTGGCAGGGCGCATCGCGCGTGTGCCCGAGATCGTCGACATGGAGGGCGTGGGGCTGCAGCGGTTCATCGAGGGCCGGACCCTCGGCCGGGGGCGCCGGCTCTCCCGGCGGGTGCCCGAAGCGGCCTTCGGCCAGATCGTCGGCCTGTTCCCGGAGATGGTGCGGATCACGCCGGCCGAGCTCGTCTCCGTGGAGCGCCGCTGCGCTCCCGAGGACCGTGCCGAGGACGGGGACAGTGACGGATTCCTCGAGCGTCTGGTCGTCTTCATCGAGGAGCACGTCTACGCGAGGAACGCCGAGCAGTTCGGGACGCTGTTCCACGCCCTCGGTGTGGGCGAGGATTCGTTCAGTCGCCTCAGGAAGCATGTCGTGGGACTGAAGGGGCGGCCCTTCAGCCTGCTGCACGCGGATCTGCACCGCGAGAACTTCATCGTCGACCCGCAGGGCCTGCTGTGGACCATCGACTGGGAACTGGCCATGCTGGGCGATCCCCTCTACGACCTGGCGACCCATCTGCACCTCATGCGCTACCCGGCGGACCAGGAACTCCGTATGACGCGGGAATGGTGCCGGGGCGTGGAGGGGGTCCGGCCGGGAAGTTCCTATGGATGGGAACAGGACCTGCCGCGGATCCTCGGCTTCAAGCGGGCGCAGTCCGTCTTCACGGACGTCATCCGGGTCTCGCTCTCGCTGTCCGAACGGGGTGAGCCCGGTTGGTTCGCGCTGCACGGAGCCGCTGGGAAACTGCAGCGGGTCCTGATCGCCGCGGCCGAGCCGCTCGGGCTGGAGGAGGTGCCGAGCCGCTCGGAGATCATGGCAGCGCTCGTCCGGCAGCATCGAGAGCGACGGTGACCGCTCGGGTTTGAGGCGCGCGGGGTGTGCCGGGGCCGGTGGAGGTCGAGCGGACCCTGTTCGGGTGGCGGCGGCAGGACCGGCGGCGATGCGTAGGCTCGGCGGCATGGGTGAGGAGATGGGCCTGCGCGAGCGCAAGAAGATGCGGATGTACCAGGAGGTGTCCGCGGTCGCCGTGCGGCTCTTCATGGAGAAGGGGTTCGACGCCGTGTCGGTCGCGGAGGTCGCCGCCGCGGCCGGGATCTCCAAGCCGACCCTCTTCCGGTACTTCCCGGCCAAGGAGGACCTCGTCCTGCAGCAGATCGCCGACCACGAGGGCGAGGCGGCGCGGGTGGTGACCGGGCAGGCGCGGCCGGTCGACGCGCTGCGGCGGCACTTTCTCGACGGGCTCGACCGGTGCGATCCGATCACCGGGCTCAACGACGACCCCGGCGTGCTCGCCTTCCACTCCCTTCTGTACGGGACTCCGGCGCTGGTCGCGCGGCTGTACGGGTACCTGGAGCGGTCCGAGGACGCGCTGGCCGAGGCGCTCGGCGGGGGGCTGGACGCACGGCTCGCCGCCGCGCAGATCATCGCCGTGCAGCGGATCCTCGCGCAGGAGAACTGGCGGCGGGTGGTGGCCGGGGAAGGCGTGGAGCGGATCAGGGAGGACGCGGTGGCGGCGGCCGAGCGGGCGTTCGGGCGGCTGGAGGCCCTGATCAGGTTCGAGACACGGTAAAGAATTTAACTCGGTTATATAATTTCACGTACGGTGGGTCGCATGACGTCACCCCACCCTGTCCTCGACGACTCCCTCCGCGCCGAACGCGACCATCACGACACCTGCCGTGCCGCCCTCGCCGCCATGGTCGACGGCGCGGGCGAACAGGTCGTCACCGGCGAGGACGTCTCCGCCTCCGGTGCCGACGCCGAAGTCCTCGGGTACCAGCTGCGCAGCCGGGCCAAGGCGCTCACCGAACTGCCCGAAGGTCCGCTGTTCTTCGGGCGGCTGGACTTCGGTGCCGACGGCGGCGAGCACGGCGGGCAGCACTATCACCTCGGCCGGCTGCGGATCTCCGAGCATCCGGCCGCCCCGCCCCTCGTGGTCGACTGGCGCGCCCCCGTCTGCCGCGCCTTCTACCAGGCGAGCGCCCGCGACCCGCAGGGCGTGGCCGTACGGCGCCGCTTCGGCTGGGCGCCGGGCAGCCGCGGCGACTCGGCCGACCTCACCGGGATGGAGGACGAGCACCTGGGCAGGGGTGAGTCGGGGACCGGCGACTTCGTCGCCCGCGAGATCGAGCGGCCCCGCGTCGGGCCCATGCGGGACATCGCCGCCACCATCCAGCCCGAGCAGGACGACCTCGTACGCGGCGACATCTCCGGCTCCGTGTGCGTGCAGGGTGCCCCGGGCACCGGCAAGACCGCCGTCGGCCTGCACCGTGCCGCGTATCTGCTGTACACCTACCCGCAGCGCATCCGGCGCGGCGGACTGCTGATCCTCGGCCCGAACCGGACCTTCCTCTCCTACATCGCCGAGGTGCTGCCCTCCCTCGGCGAGACCGCCCGTCGCGGAGCGACTGGTTGGAACTATCGGCAGTCCACCCTCCACGACGAGATCGCCCTCCACCCGGTGACCGGCACCGACTCCGAGCGGGCCGCCGCTCTCAAGCACGACGCCCGCATGGCCGAGGTGCTGCGCCGGGCGCTGTACGCACGGGTGTCGGCCGACACCGGCGAGTCCCTCTCCGTGACGGACGACTCGTACACCTGGCGGGTCCCGGCCCACAGGCTGGCGGAGATCGTGGCGGGAGTGAGGGCAGAGGAGCCGCCGTACGCCGTCGGGCGCGAGCGGGTGCGGGCCCGGGTGGTCCGCTCCATCCAGGCGCGGGCCGAACGGCGGGCCGGACCGCAGCCGGGTGCCTGGGTGCGGCGGATCGAACGGGCGCGGGCGCTGAGCGCGTACCTCGACGCCGTGTGGCCGAAGGTCCGGCCCGAGGAGGTCGTGGCCGGACTCCTCATGGATCCGGGGGCGCTGGCCCGGGCCGCCGACGGGCTGCTGGACGCCGACGAGCAGGCGGCGCTGCGCTGGGCGCGGCCGCCGCGCTCGTACAAGTCCGCGCGCTGGTCGGCCGCCGACGCCGTGCTCCTCGACGAGGTCGCCGGGCTGATCGAACACCCCGAGGGGTACGCCCATGTCGTCGTCGACGAGGCGCAGGATCTGTCGCCGATGGAGTGCCGGGCCATCGCGCGGCGGGCCTCCTTCGGCTCACTGACCGTGCTCGGCGACCTGGCGCAGGGCACCACCCCGTGGTCCGCGCGCCGGTGGGACGTACTGCTGCGGCACCTGGGCAAGCCGGACGCGGCCGTGGTCCCGCTGACGACGGGCTTCCGCGTGCCCACGGCGGTCGTGGAGCTCGCCAACCGGCTGCTGGGACGGCTGGACGTCGACGTACCGGCGCCCCGGTCGCTGCGGCGGGACGGGGAGCTGCGCATCCGGCACACCGACGACGTCCTCGGCGAGACCGTGGCCGCCGTACGGGACGCACTCACCCGGGAGGGTTCCGTCGGGGTCGTCGCGGCGGACGCGGAGGCGGCCCGGGTGCGGGAGGCGCTCACGGCCGCCGGGATCGGGACCGCGGACCCGGACGAGCTGGGCGCCCGGGTCGCGGTGGTGCCCGCCTCCCTCGTCAAAGGCCTGGAGTACGACCATGTCGTGGCCGTCGAACCGGCCGCCGTCGCGGAGGCCGAGGAACGGGGGCTGCACCGCCTGTACGTGGTGCTGACCCGGGCGGTGTCACGGCTGGACGTGGTGCACGGGCGGCCGCTGCCGTTCTAGGCCATCTGGGAGGCGAAGCACCGGGCCCGTATCGACATGATTCTCGGCGCGAAGGGTTTCGATGGCTGATCCTGACTGGTGATGCTCCTGTTCCTCGATGTCGACGGCCCGCTGATCCCGTTCGGGGCAGCCGACCGCCCGCATCCGGTGTACGAGGTGGCGGCTGTTCCTCCGGAGCCCGCCGCCGGCCATCCGCTGCTGTCCCGGATCGATCCCGGCCTCGGCCCGCGGCTGGCGGCGCTGGGCTGTGAACTGGTGTGGGCCACCACGTGGATGGACGACGCGAACGACGTCGTCTCGCCCTGGCTCGGCCTGCCCCCGCTGCCGGTCGTGGAGTGGCCGGACGAGGACGAGCCCCCGGCCCTGCTGCACTGGAAGACCCGGCCCCTGGTCGCCTGGGCGGCCGACCGCCCGTTCGTCTGGCTCGACGACGAGATCACCGAGGCCGACCGCGCCTGGGTCGCCGCGCACCATCGCAGCCCCGCGCTCCTGCACCGGGTCGAGCACTCCTACGGCATCACGGACGCCGACTTCACGACGGTCACGGAGTGGCTGCGGACGAACAGCCGGTCCGCATGACGCCGCGTGGCGCCGGGCCTGCGCCGGTTCGCCGAGTACCAGCCCTACCTGTGGTCGCGCTCGCCGTTCAACGGCACCCCCCGGCACTGACGCGCCGACCCCCCGCAGGAGTGGCGTGACGCACTTTTGCAAGCAGGTGCTTGCAATTGTTAGCGGGGGTGGGGCAAGGTGAGGGCATGGCATCGCTCAACGTCGGCAATCTCGGTGAGTACCTGCGCGAGCAGCGTCGCAGTGCGCAGCTGTCGCTCAGGCAGCTCGCCGATGCCGCCGGGGTGTCCAATCCGTACCTGAGCCAGATCGAGCGCGGGCTGCGCAAGCCGAGCGCGGAGGTGTTGCAGCAGGTCGCCAAGGCCCTGCGGATCTCCGCCGAGACGCTGTACGTCCGCGCCGGCATCCTCGACGCCGAGCGGGACCTGGACGAGGTGGAGACGCGTGCCGTCATCCTCGCCGATCCCACGCTCAACGAGCGGCAGAAGCAGGTGCTGCTGCAGATCTACGAGTCCTTTCGCAAGGAGAACGGATTCGCAGGCGTCGCGGACGGCGACGGTACGGAGGAGACCCGGCCCCACGACGACACCACCGTGCGCGGCACCCGCACGGCCGACACGAGCGACGCCGGTCCGCAGCAGACGGCCAGCTGAACCGGACCAGGGCGCCGGCCGCCCGACCGCGGACCACAAAACCCTCAGCCGAAATGTGAATCCGGGAGGACCATCACCATGGCCATCACCGACGATCTGCGCAAGACCTTGAGCGACCCGACCCCGCTCTACTTCGCGGCCGGCACCGCGGACCTGGCGTTCCAGCAGGCCAAGAAGGTGCCCGCGCTGGTCGAGCAGCTGCGCGCCGAGGCCCCGGCCCGTATCGAGGCCGTCCGCAACACCGACCCCAAGGTCGTGCAGGAGAAGGCCGCCGCGCGCGCCAAGGAGGCAGGCGCCAAGGCCAAGGAGGCCCAGGAGACCATCCAGGCCAGGGTCAACGAGTTCATCGGCGCCCTCGACGGCGACCTGAAGAAGCTCGGCAGCACGATCGACGCGGACCTCAAGAAGCTCGGCGAGTCCGCCCAGGACCTCGCCCTGCGCGGGGTCGGCGTCGCCGCCGAGTACGCCGTGAAGGCCCGCGAGACCTACGAGAAGGTCGCCGAGCACGGCGAGCAGACCGTGCGGGCCTGGCGCGGCGAGGCCGCCGAGGAGATCGAGGAGCTCGCCGTCGCCGTCGAGCCCAAGGGCGAGCCGGACCGGGGCGGGTCCGAGCCGAAGCCGGCCGAGGCCACCCCGGCGAAGAAGCCGGTCGCCAAGAAGGCCCCGGCCCCCCGCAAGGCCCCGGCCAAGAAGAGCACGCCGCCCGCCAAGTAAGGGCGACTACCCGCACGGGCCGGGCACCCTTGGGGTGCCCGGCCCGTTGGACGGGTACGGTGGCCGCGTAGGAGTCGCGAGAGAACGGGCGGTGGGCGGCATGTTGATGTTGGGCTTCACGGGGTTCCTGGGACTGCTGAAGATCGTCCTGATGGCCCTGGCGGCGTTCGGGCTGTTCGACGCCGCGTTCCGGCGCGAGGACGCCTTCCGCGCGGCGGACAAGCAGAACAAGATGTTCTGGCTGATCATCCTCGGCATCGCGCTCGTGGTGAGCTACCTCTTCTCGCTCCTGTCGATCCTGCCCATCGCGGGCGTGATCGCGAGCATCGTCTACATCGTGGACGTGCGCCCCGCGCTCAAGCAGGTCTCCGGCGGCCGCGGCTGGGGCCGCCGCCGCGGAAGCAGCAGCGACGGTCCGTACGGGCCGTACAACGGCGGCCGCTGACCGGATCCCTCACCGCCCCCGGTCCGGTCCCTTGCGGCCCCCGGTCCGGCCCGTTACGGCACCCGGTCCAGCAGGACCACCGCCACGTCGTCCGTCAGCTCCCCGCCGTTGAGCTCGCGGACCTCGTGCACCGCGGACCGCAGCAGATCCTCGCCGCGCAGCCCGGCGGCGAGCTGCCGGCGCACCATCGCCACCATGCCGTCCTGGCCCAGACGCTCCCCGCCCGCGCCGACGCGGCCCTCGATCAGGCCGTCGGTGTAGAGCATCAGGCTCCACTCGGCGCCCAGCTCCACCTGCATCCGCGGCCAGCGGGCGCCGCGCAGCAGGCCGAGGGCGGGGCCGTTGTTGTCGTACGGCAGCAGCTCCGCGGGCCGGCCGGGGCGGGCGATCAGCGGAGACGGGTGACCGGCCAGGCACAGGCCCGCGGTGCGGCCGTCGGGGGAGATGTCCACCGTGCAGAGGGTCGCGAAGATCTCCTCGTCGCCCCGCTCGTGCTCCAGCACTTCCTGCAGCGTGCTCAGCAGCGCGTCGCCGCACAGCCCGGCCAGCGTCAGCGCCCGCCACGCGATGCGCAGCTCCACGCCGAGCGCGGCCTCGTCGGGGCCGTGGCCGCAGACGTCACCGATCATGGCGTGCACGGTGCCGTCGGGCGTGCGCACGGTGTCGTAGAAGTCACCGCCGAGCAGCGCGCGCGAGCGGCCGGGGCGGTAGCGGGCGGCGAACCGCAGCGAGGAGCCCTCCAGCAGGGGCGTGGGCAGGAGACCGCGCTCCAGGCGGCGGTTCTCCTGTGCGCGCACCCGGCCCTCGGCGAGGCGTCGCTCGGCCGAGTCCGACCGCTTGCGCTCCACGGCGTACCGGATGGCGCGGCTGAGCAGCCGTCCGTCCAGTTCGTCCCGGAAGAGGTAGTCCTGGGCACCCACGCGCACCGCCTCGGCGCCGCGCTCGGCGTCACCGGACGCGGTGAGCGCGAGCACGGCGTGCCGGGGCGCCAGCTCCAGCACATGCTTGAGCACGGCCAGCTCGTCGTCGCCCTCGCCGGCCCGGCCGGGCGCCGGGAGCGCGAGGTCGAGCAGGATGCAGTGGACGTCGTCGGTGAGCAGCCGCCCGGCCTCGGTGAGGTTGCGGGCGGTACGCACGCGGATGGGCTTACCGGCCGAGTCGAGCAGTTCGGGCACGATCGGCCAGCCCGCCGGATCGTCCTCGATCAGCAGCAGGGTGAGAGTGGTGCCTGCCGCGGTGCTGTTGGCTGCGGCGGACTCGGTGTGGTTGGCCTCTTCCTTGAGGGGGCCGCCGACTGCGGACGCGGCCTGCGCCTGACCACTCTCCACGGCCGGGATCGCTCTCTGCCGCGGTACGGGTACGGGCATCTCGTTGGTTCCTTCCCTCCCCCCGAGGGCATGGTGGGGGCGAGGGACCTCGACCCACCGACGGGGACCCTAGCGGTACTGGCCACCGCAGCGGAATGGTGTGAGCCGCGTCGCTCCGCCGCAGACCCCTGTCATATGCCGCGTTCCCTACCGCAGTTGGACAGTCCGGGAGCCGAGAGGGGATGACGAAGGTCACGTCCTGCCAGGGGTTGGAAGGTTGTTGACCGTGGACTGGGTCACATGGCGCGTATCACACGTCTGGGCGCACTACGCCCAGAATGGGCATTTCGCCCGCCCCGGCGAGCGTCACCGTCCGTCCCGGGCGCGGGGCATGGATGATCGCACCGTCGCCCACGTACATCGCCACATGGCTCGCGTCGTCGAAGTAGATGATGAGATCGCCGGGGCGCATGTCCTTGATGTCCACGTGCTCGAGCTGCTTCCACTGCTCCTGCGAGGTGCGCGGAATGGGATGGCCGGCCTTCGCCCAGGCCTGTGAGGTCAGGCCCGAGCAGTCGTACGACTCCGGGCCCTCGGCGCCCCATTCGTACGGCTTTCCTATCTGGGCCGTCGCGAACTCCACCGCCTGCTTGCCCTGCTTGGAAGCCTTGCCGTTGATCTCCTTGAGGATGCCGGTGTCCAGCCAGTCGGTCTGCGCCTTGTAGGCAGCCTCCCGCTCCAGCTTGGCGAGGCGCTCCTTCTCCTTCTCCTCCAGCTGGGACTGGAGCTTCTCGGCGGCCGCGATCTGCTGCTCGATCTTCTTCTTGGCGGCGGCCTTGGTCTTGCGGTTGGCCTCCAACTGGTCCCACCGGTCGGAGGCGTCCGTCGCGTACCGCTGCAAGTCCTGCTGGGTGCGGGTCATTTCCCCGATCAGGCCCTTGGTCGCGCGCTGGCCCTGGAGCACCCGCCCCGCACCGTCCAGGAACTGCTGCGGGTCGTCGCTCAGCATCAACTGGGCCGTGGGCGGCAGTCCGCCCGTGCGGTACTGGGCGCGGGCCGCGGCGCCCGCGCGGTCCTTGAGCTCGTCCAGCTTCTTCCGGCCCTCGACGATCTTCTTGGCCAGCTCGACGATCTCGGCGGACTGCTTCTGGGCCTTCTCCTCGGCCGCGTTGTACTCGTCGGTGGCGACGGCCGCGTCGTGGTAAAGCTTGTCGAGCTTCTTGCGGACGGCCTCAAGGTCCTTGTTCGGCGGGAGGGTCGGCGAGGCGCTGGGGGTCGCCGTGGCCGTCGGCTTCGGGGCCGCGAACGCCGTGCCGGGTGCCGCCAGCACGGTCACCGCGCAGACCACGGTCACGGCCGCCGTGATCAGGCCGCGCTTGCCCGTCCCCATACCCGTCCCCCAAACTGATTTACCGTCAGTAACTTACGGTTGCCCGGGGGATCGTGCCACGTCGCGGTGTAAAGCGACAGAGGTGGTACCCGGTGGATCCTCCCCACTTTCCCGCCCGGACATGACGATCTCCCGCCCTTGTGACGAACGCCGCATGAAGATCGTTCCCCGCAGGTCAGGGGCGGGGAGGGGTCAGTTCCGGGGTGCCAACGCCCCCCAGGCCACCGTCACTTCGCCCTGCCGCCAGCGCGCCGCCGAGTCCGTCACCGGCCAGTCGGCCCTCAAGTCCCGCACCGCGCGGATCCAGCGCTGGCGGGCGCCGTAGGAGGCGTAGGGCGCGGCGGCCGCCCAGGCGCGGTCGAAGTCGCGCAGGAAGGCGTGTACCGGTTCGCCCGGGACATTGCGGTGGATGAGTGCCTTGGGGAGGCGTTCCGCGAGGTCGGACGGCCGCTCCAGGGAGCCCAGGCGGGTGGCGAAGGTGACCGTCCGCGGCCCCTCGGGACCGAGCGCGACCCATACGTGCCGCCGCCCGATCTCGTCGCAGGTCCCCTCCACGAGCAGCCCGCCCCGGGAGTCCGCGCCCGCCGGCGCGAGCCGCCCGCACAGCCGCTCCCACACGGCCGAGACCTCGTTCTCCTCGTACTGCCGCAGCACGTTGGCTGCGCGGATGAGGTGCGGCCGCTGGGGGACGGGGATCTCGAAGCCGCCGTGCCGGAAGGCCAGGCCCGCGCGCTCGAACGGCTTGGCCGCCGCGACCCGGGCCGGTTCGATCTCGACGCCGACCACCCGCGCGCGGGGCGCGGCGGTGCGCAGCCTGCCGAGAAGTTCGACCGCCGTCCAGGGCGCGGCCCCGTACCCCAGGTCGATCGCCACGGGGTCGGCGGCCCGGCGCAGTTCGGCGCCGTGCGTGGCCGCGATCCAGCGGTCCATGCGACGCAGGCGGTTGGGGTTGGTGGTCCCGCGTGTCACCGTTCCCACGACGGGGGTGCCCCCGCTCGGGCGAAGCCGAGAGCGGTGGAGGGTGGCTGCGCGGGCTGTCATACGTACGAGGGTATGCGGGCGCGTGTCGGCGAACGCACCCCCGCATCGAACGGTTGAGCGACTGAGGGTAATGATTCGGCAAAGCTCCGTAATCGGGAAATGGAGCAGACCCCTCCGATGTTGCATCCCCTGGAGGGCCGAGGTCCTCCCACCGGCATGCCCGCAGCAAGGAGGAACGCCACGTGAGCCAGTACGTCAGCAGGCTCGGGCGTCGCTCTCCGGCGGCACCCTCGCGGCTCAGGCTGCACCGCAGGCCCCGCCGTGTCGCCATGCTCTCCGTGCACACCTCACCGCTCCACCAGCCCGGCACCGGCGACGCCGGCGGCATGAACGTCTACATCGTGGAGCTCGCGCAGCGGCTCGCCGCCATCAACATCGAGGTCGAGATCTTCACGCGGGCCACGGCGGGCGGCCTCCCCCCGGCCGTCGAGCTCGCCCCCGGCGTCCTCGTCCGGCACGTCGACGCGGGCCCCTACGAGGGCCTGGCCAAGGAGGACCTCCCGGCCCAGCTGTGCGCCTTCACCCACGGCGTGATGCAGGCCTGGGCCGGCCACCGCCCCGGCCACTACGACCTCGTGCACTCCCACTACTGGCTCTCCGGCCACGTCGGCTGGCTCGCCGCCCAGCGCTGGGGCGTCCCCCTGGTGCACGCCATGCACACCATGGCCAAGGTCAAGAACGCCAACCTGGCCGACGGCGACACCCCCGAGCCCGCTGCCCGGGTCATCGGGGAGACCCAGATCGTCGCGGCCGCCGACCGGCTGATCGCCAACACCGCCGAGGAGGCCGACGAGCTCGTACGGCACTACGCCGCCGACCCGGCCAAGGTCGCCGTCGTCCACCCGGGCGTCAACCTCGACCGCTTCCGCCCCTTCCCCAAGGGCTCCGACCGGCCCCGCCCAGGGGGACCCACGACCGCCCGCGCCGCCGCCCGCGCCCGCCTCGGCCTCCCGCAGGACGCCCTGATCCCGCTCTTCGCGGGCCGTATCCAGCCCCTCAAGGCACCCGATGTGCTCCTGCGCGCGGTGGCCGCCCTCCTGGACGAGCGCCCGGAGCTGCGCTCGAGGATGCTCGTACCGGTCGTCGGCGGCCCCAGCGGCAGCGGCCTCGCCAAGCCCGAGGGTCTGCAGAAGCTCGCCGCCCGGCTCGGCATCGCCGACGTCGTACGGTTCCGCCCGCCCGTCGGGCAGGAGCAGCTCGCGGACTGGTTCCGGGCCGCGTCCGTCCTCGTCATGCCCTCCTACAGCGAGTCGTTCGGACTGGTGGCCATAGAGGCGCAGGCGGCCGGCACGCCGGTGCTCGCCGCCTCGGTCGGCGGGCTCCCGGTGGCGGTGCGGGACGGCGAGACCGGATTCCTGGTCCGGGGCCACGATCCGGTCGACTACGCGCGCGTGCTGCGTGGTTTCGCCGACGATCCCTCGCTGCCGGACCGCATGGGCGCGGCCGCCGCCCGGCACGCCCAGTCCTTCGGCTGGGACACCGCGGCCGCCGCCACCGCCGACGTGTACACGGCCGCGACCCAGGCCCATCGCCGTCGCGTACGCTCCCACCATGGGTGAGGCTTCACAGCAGCAGCAACGGGCGGCGCAGGTCATCGAGGGTGTCCTCAAGGACGCCGAACTCGACTGGGAGAGCCCCGAGCCCGGCAACTACGTCGCCAAGCTCCCCGGCACCCGCAAGCTCTCGACGACGGTCTCGCTCCTCGTCGGCCGTCACTCCCTCTCCCTGAACGCCTTTGTGATCCGCCATCCCGACGAGAACGAGGCGGGCGTCCACCGCTGGCTCCTGGAGCGCAACCTCAAGCTGTACGGCGTCGGTTACGCCGTCGACCGGCTCGGCGACATCTACGTCACCGCCCGCCTGCCCCTCGTCTCCGTCACCGCGGACGAGATCGACCGGCTCCTCGGCCAGGTCCTCGAGGCCGCGGACGGCAGCTTCAACACCCTCCTGGAGCTCGGGTTCGCCTCCGCGATCCGCAAGGAGTACGCCTGGCGGGTGGCGCGCGGCGAATCGACGCGGAATCTGGACGCGTTCACCAATCTGATCCAGCGTCCACCGACTGAGTCATCGATCTAGCCGTCGACCGTTGCATCGACTGACCGTACGACCCCTTCCCCGTAGCGGGGATCTGGTGGCATGCTCACCGCCAACGCACATCTGAACGTCGTTCACATCTGTGAAAATCTCCATGGGAGGGCGGGCGGACATGGGCAAGGCGCACCTCACAAGACGGGCTCTGCTCGGCGGAGCCACCGCCGTGGCGCTCGGCGCGGCGACGGGCGCCGCGGCGGGCGCGGAAGTCCCCTCCCTCTGGCGGGAGTTCACCCGCACCCCGTTCACCCACCCGCAGATCCCGTACATCGGCCGGGCCGGCTGCCACGGCGGGGCGGCGCGCTTCCCCCGCCGTCCCGTCGTGGCCGAGGTGACGGACTTCGGCGCCGTGCCGGACGGCACCACCGACTGCGCCCCCGCGATCAACCGTGCCATCGCCGCCGCCGGAAGGGCCGGCGGCGGCACGGTCACCATTCCGCCCGGCACCTTCCGCATCGACGGCCTGATCCGGGTCGCCGACTCGAACGTGGTCCTCAGGGGCGCCGGCAGCGACCGTACGAAGCTGTACGCGACCAAGAACCTCACCGAGCTGATCGGCGTCTACGGCTCCCGCTACGGCGGCGACAAGTCGTCCTGGTCCTGGGCAGGAGGGCTCATCTGGCTGGCCCCGCAAACCCGTTGGGACTCCCTGGTCGCCGCGATCGGGGCCAGGGCCTGGCCGTTCGAGGGCTGGACCGGCAACCGGCGCGACGAGTGGACGACCCTGACGACCGTCGAACCGGCCCGCCAGGGCTCCTGGACCCTGACCGTCGCGGACTCCCGGCAGCTGAGGCCGGGTCAACTGGTCCTCCTCCGCCTCGCCGACGACGCGGACCACACCCTCCTGGAGCACATGTCGGGCGGCGGGCCCGGTCCGCAGGCGTACTACTGGGCCGACAAGACCAAGCTGACCTCCTACGTCCCCTACGAGTGGCCCGTCCGCATCACCCGCGTCCACGGCCGCCGCGTCACCCTCGAACGCCCGCTCCCGCTCGACGTGCGCCCCGATTGGGACCCCCGGCTGACCACCCACGTACCGGAGTTGACCGGCGCGGGCGTCGAGGGCCTGACCCTGGAGGCGATGGAAACCCCGCAGTCGCAGCACCTCCTCGACAAGGGCTACAACGGGGTCGTCCTGCAGTGCGCCTACGACTGCTGGCTGGACGACGTCACCGTCCGGCACGTCGACAACGGCTTCGGCCTGGTCGCCGCCTCCGCCTGCACCCTGCGCGGCACCCGCGTGTCCGGCCGCGGCCCGCACCACCCGTACTTCTGCCGCGAGGGCTCGCACGACAACCTGATCGAGGACTTCACGATCGAGGAGCGGACCGTTCCCGCCCCGCCCAACACGCAGCTGCACGGCATCAACGTCGAGGGCCTGTCCTCCTACAACGTGTGGTCGCGCGGCGACATGCGCATGGGCACTTTCGACAGCCACCGCGGACTGCCCTTCGCCAACGTCCGCACCGACATCACGGTGAACAACAACGGCCGCCACGGCGGTGACGCGAGTGCCGGTCCGCTGTTCGGCGCCCGCTTCACCCACTGGAACGTCCGGGTCACCAACGGCCGCGCGGGCCTGATGAAGATCGACGGCCTGGCACCGTACTCCGCCACCGTCGGCCTCAACACGGTCACCGAGTTCGACCAGATCGACGTACCCGACTTCACGGGCGAGCTGCACTCCCGGCTGGAGCTGTACGGCACGACGGACGCGGTGCGCCCGCGCAATCTGTACGAGGCGCAGCGGGCCTGTGGGCCACGGGGACTTCGGGGGTCCGAACGGCGTTCGTCGACGGGCTGTTAACCTGCGGCGATCCGAATTCTCACCGGAACCTTACCGGTCTCTCACCAGCAAGAGGTTGTGCATGCGCACAGGCAGATCCGGCTCCGCGGTCGTGCTCGCGGGAGCGCTCGCCCTGGGGGCGTTCACCGCGCCGTCCGCGGAGGCGGCGGACACCGGCGTCATGGTGTCGAACCTGGTCGTGAACAAGGGCAAGCCCGTCATCGTGGGCACCACCGCGGAGGTGAGGCCCGGCTTCACCTTCCACATGTCCCTGCCGTCCGGCGTCGGTGCCGACGACGTGACCCCGTTCCCGTACCTGTACCACGACACCACGGCTGCCAAGGGCGCCGAATCCGGCGGCATCTACACGGGCTTCACCACCTGCAACGAGGCCGGCCCGCGCGCTGCCGACTGCGAGGGTGAGCTGTACATCGATCCACGCTGGCGGCTGGACTCCAACAACGACGCGACGACCTGGAAGACGGCTGTCTGGGTGCGCGTCTGGGACTCGAACGACCACCTCAAGAGCGAGGAGTACCTGACCGGCTTCAGCTCCGTGCAGGTCAAGCGCGCGGCGAAGGTGACCGTCAACGCCGCGCCCGAGCCCGTCGTGAAGGGCAAGACGCTCACCGTGACCGGCAGGATCACCCGCGCGGACTGGGTGAGGCACGCCTACACCGGCTTTGGCGGCAAGGCGGCCAAGCTGCAGTTCCGCAAGGCGGGCACCAGCACCTACTCGACGGTCAAGACCGTGTCGGCGGACTCCGCGGGCTACCTGAAGACCACGGTCACCGCGTCCGCGGACGGCTACTGGCGCTGGACCTTCGGCGAGACGACCACCACGGGCGGCGCCACGTCCGCCGGCGACTACGTCGACGTCAAGTGACCCGATGCCGCCTCACCGGCCGCTGAGCCGGTAGCGCCCCGGTGTCACACCGACCAGCCTCCTGAAGTGCCGGGTGAGATGGGCCTGGTCGTAGAACCCGGTCGCCGAGGCCACCTCGCCCGGCGCGCGCCCGTCGAGCAGCAGCCGGCGGGCGCGCTCGACGCGGCGGGACATCAGGTACTGGTGCGGCGCGATGCCGTACGCCCCGCTGAACGCCCGTACCAGATGGGCGGGATGGGCGTGCAGCAGTCCGGCCGCCTCCTCCAGGGAGAGTCCCTGCGGGACGCGCTCGTCGAGCAGCTCACGCAGCGCGCGGGCGACGGCGGGGTTGCGCCGGTCCTCCGTCGGGCGCACCCGGGGGCTGAGGTGCTCACGCAGCCGCTCCCCGATCAGCGTCAGCCGGCTCTCGGCCTCCAGCTCGTCGCCGGGGTGCGCGAGCGCGCCGTGCAACTGCCCCACACGCAGCCGCAGTACGGGATCCCTGAGATCCGGTCCGTCGACCGCGGGCCCGATGAGTTCCTCCCCGAGACGGGTGGCGTCGAGATAGAGGACGCGCTTGCGGAAGCCGTGCGGGGTGGCCGGGGAGCCGTTGTGCGGGACGTGCGGCGGCAGCAGCGAGACCGTGTCGTGCGGGGTGCCGTGCTCGTGCCGGTCGAGGTCGTACCGTACGGCCCCGTCGTCCACGATGAGCAGCGTCCACGCCTCGTGCACGTGCATCGGGTAGGCGTACTCGGTGAAGTGCGCGTGGAACACCTCCACGACACCCGGGACACGCGGGCGCCAGGCGGAGACTTCCGGCTGGGCGGCGGCCATGCAAAGAACGTACAAGACGGTGTCGGGAACGGCCCGGCAGTCTCAACCCATGAACACCGAGCCGACTGCCGCACCGACCTCCGCACCGACCCCCGAACCGATCCGCTTCGACACGAAGATCGCCGTCCTGCTGCGTGAGGACCTGGAGACCTGGCAGCGCCTCAACGTCACCGCCTTCCTGGTCAGCGGCCTGGGCACACAGCTTCCCGAGGTGATCGGGGAGCCGTACGAGGACGCGGACGGCGTGCCCTACCTGCCGATGTTCCGGCAGCCGGTACTGGTCTTCGAGGGCACGAAGGAGACGCTGACCGCGGCGCACACCCGGTCGCTCTCCCGCGCCCTGCCCCGCGCGGTCTTCACCTCGGACCTCTTCACCACCGGCAACGACCGGGACAACCGCGCGGCCGTACGTGCGGTGCGGACAGGGGAGCTGGACCTGGTGGGACTCGCGGTGTACGGCACGCGCAACGCGGTGGACAAGATCCTGAAGGGGGCACGGATGCACCCGTGAGGCGCCCGCCGCCGAGTCGGCCCTACGCCGTACGGACCTCGGGCTCGGCGTCCGCCGGAGCGGGGGAGCCCGCCGCCCCGACCGCCGGAAGGCGTCGCATGACCACGCCGTACCCGATCGCAGCCGCCATGCCGACCACCGCGCACATGCCCCACAGCCACTCCGCGCCGAACCGGTCGATGACGACGCCGGACATGAGCGGGGCGACCAGAGCGGCGACGGACCAGGACAGGGTGTACATGCCCTGGTAGCGCCCGCGCCCGTGCACCGGCGACAGCCGGACGACAAGGCTGGTCTGGGTCGGGGCGTTGATGATCTCGGCGAGCGTCCAGACGCACACGGTGAGCGCGAAGACCCCGACCGACCCGGCGAAGGCGGTGAGCCCGAAGCCGTACCCGGCGAGGACGGAGGAGACGACGAGGAGGCGTCGTGGATCGCGATGCTCGATGAAGCGGGTGACGGGGATCTGCAGGGCGACGATCAGGATGCCATTGACGGCGATGGCCATGCCGTAGTCCGCGGGCGAGAACCCTGCTGCGCCCATCGCCACCGGCAGTCCGACCGAGCCCTGCTGGAAGACGACCGCGACGAGGAAGGACAGCCCGACGACGGCCATGTACCGGCCGTCCCGCAGCACGGTGCCGAGACCGACCTCGTCCCGCGCCTCCTTGGCGGTCTTCACCGGCCGCGACTCGGGCAGCTTGACGAAGACGACGACCGCGCAGACCACCGTCATCCCCGCCTCGATCAGGAAGCCGGCGAGATAGCTGACCTCGGCGATGAAGCCGGCGGCCATGGACGAGACGGCGAAGCCGAGGTTGATCGCCCAGTAGTTGAGCGAGAAGGCCCGCACCCGGTCCGCCGGCCGTACGATGTCGGCCATCATCGCCTGCACGGCGGGGCGGGAGGCGTTGGAGGCCATGCCGACGAGGAAGGCGACGGCGGCGATGGCGACGGGGTCGCGCATGAAGCCGAGCAGCGCCACCGACGCGGCGGTGGCGGACTGGGCGACGAGCAGCGTCGGCCGCCGCCCGAGCCGGTCGGCCATCACACCTCCGCCGAGGGAGGACACGACCCCGCCGAGCCCGTGCAGCGAGGCGACGAGGCCCGCGTAGGACGCGCTGTAGCCCCGGTCCAGGGTCAGGTACAGCGCCATGTACGTCGCGACGAAGGCGCCGAGCCGGTTGACGAGGGTGCTGGTCCACAGCCACCAGAACTCGCGGGGGAGGCCGGAGACGGTTTCCCGGGCGGCGCGTCTCAGGGCGGCGAGTGGCATGGGTCCCCCACGGTCGGACGGTTGGCGAAGACGAGCCGGAAGTAAGTGGCCCTACGGCTCAGTGCAACTTACTGGCCGGGGCCTTCGCCGGGCCACTCGATTAACAGATGCCGTCAACCGTCCGGCCTTCGGGCACTCGAGCGGGGGTCCGAATACGTGGATTACGCTCTGAGGCATGGCCGACGCACCGTACAAGCTGATCCTCCTCCGCCACGGCGAGAGCGAGTGGAACGCGAAGAACCTGTTCACCGGCTGGGTGGACGTCAACCTCAACGAGAAGGGCGAGAAGGAGGCAGTCCGCGGTGGCGAGCTCCTGAAGGACGCCGATCTTCTCCCCGACGTGGTCCACACGTCCCTCCAGAAGCGAGCGATCCGCACGGCGCAGCTGGCCCTCGAGGCCGCCGACCGCCACTGGATCCCCGTCCACCGCTCGTGGCGCCTGAACGAGCGCCACTACGGCGCCCTCCAGGGCAAGGACAAGGCGGCGACGCTGGCCGAGTTCGGCGAGGAGCAGTTCATGCTCTGGCGCCGCTCGTACGACACCCCGCCGCCCCCGCTCTCGGACGACTCCGAGTTCTCCCAGGCGAACGATGCGCGCTACGCCTCCATCCCGCCGGAGCTGCGCCCGCGCACGGAGTGCCTGAAGGACGTCGTGGTCCGCATGCTTCCGTACTGGTACGACGGCATCGTCCCCGACCTCCTGACCGGCCGCACGGTCCTGGTCGCGGCCCACGGCAACAGCCTCCGTGCCCTGGTCAAGCACCTGGACGGCATCTCCGACGCCGACATCGCGGGCCTGAACATCCCGACGGGCATCCCCCTGTACTACGAACTCGACGCCGACTTCAAGCCGGTGACCCCCGGCGGCAAGTACCTCGACCCGGAGGCAGCGGCGGCGGCCATCGAGGCGGTCAAGAACCAGGGCAAGAAGAAGTAACCAGCACCGATCAAGCCCCCGACCTGCGAATTTCTCGCGGGTCGGGGGCTTTTTGGTGGGGCTGGGCCGTCTGTGGGCCGTCGGCTTAGAAGTCATCTCATTTGGCGGCTTCGATAGCCTGTCGGCGTGGGAATCGTTGAGCGACTGGTGCCGGATGAGCTGTGGGAGCTGTTCCAGAGAGTGGTGCCGGAGGCGCCGGTCCGACCTCAGGGCGGCGGCCGGCGCCGACATGGTGACCGGGAAGTGCTGGCTGCGATCGTGTTCGTGGCGACATCGGGCTGCACGTGGCAGCAGCTGCCATCCGCATCGTTCGGGCCGTCGGGAGCGACAGCCCACCGGCGCTTCGCCGAGTGGTCAAAGGCCCGGGTATGGGCGAAGCTCCATCGCCTGTCCTCGACGAACTCGGCTCCCGCGGTGAACTGGACTGGTCCCGCTGTGCGATCGACTCGGTGAACATGCGGGCTCTGAAAAGGGGGAACTGACAGGTCCGAATCCTGTGGACCGGGGCAAGTACGGCTCGAAGATCCACTTGATTACCGAGCGGACCGGACTGCCCCTCTCTGTCGGGATCTCCGGCGCGAACCTGCACGACAGCCAGGCCCTCGAACCGCTCGTACGCGGCATCCCGCCCGTCCGCTCCCGCCGCGGTCCTCGTCGACGACGGCCCGCCAAGCTCCACGGCGACAAGGGCTACGACTACGATCACCTGCGCCGATGGTTACGCCAGCGCGGCATCCGGCACCGCATCGCCCGCAAAGGCATCGAATCTTCCAAGCGGCTGGGACGACACCGTTGGACCATCGAACGCACTATGGCCTGGCTCGCCGGATGCCGCCGCCTGCATCGCCGCTATGAACGCAAAGCCGAGCACTTCCTGGCCTTCACCAGCATCGCCTGCACCCTCATCTGCTACCGCAGACTCACCAAATGAGATGACCTCTTAGCCGAGGACGCCGAACTGATCGTGAGCGAGCTGAGCGCGAACGCGATCCTCCACACGGCAAGCGGCCTGGAGTCCGGAAGGTTCCACCTGGCCCTCGCGATCTCCGGACAAGCCATCGCCCTGTCGGTCACGGACGACGGAGGCACCGCCACGGCCCCGAAGGCCGAGGACCAGGCCGACGATGCCGAGCACGGCCGAGGCCTGAGCCTGGTCGGCGTGATCGCCCACCGGGTCGTGGTCCACGACAGCGACGACGGCCGGACCGTCACCGCAGAGCTCTTCACGGACGCACGCAAGGGAGAGCACCTGTGCTGATCAACGAGCCCCGCCGCGGCTACTGGTGCGAGTGCTGGACGCAAGACGTCGACGAACAGGAGCCGCCGGCACTCCGCGGATCCTTCGATGCCTACTCAGCGCCTCAGGCAGACAGATGGGTGGCGGTCACGCTCCGCACGATCTCCCCCGCGCTGGACCCCGACGCCTCAGACCAGGCATGGGCCTGGCTGTACCAGGGCCGCATAGCAACACGGCATGCCCTGCTGCGCTCCGAGCCCTGCACGGTCACCGTCACCCAGGACAGCATCCGCATCACGTGGACGATCCGACCAGTGGTCTTCCTGCCGCTCGCACACCGTCAGGGTGTTGAACTTCCAGCCTGCGCATACGACTTCGAGCCCCACGCGGCCGACTGAGTTACAACTTTCTCTACTGGTTCAAGCCCCGGCTGCGCTCCGCTCCGCCGGGCGCGCTCACGGCTCCGCTCGGGGCGCCGCTCCTGCCTCCGGCCCGCTCCGCCCCGGCTGCGCCTCCGCGCGCCCACATGTGGATAGGGTCGGTGGCCATGAGCCGAGCACCGTGGAGCGCGGCCCAAGGTCAAGACGATGCCTCCGGCGGGGGATCGGCCGGCACCAGGATGGAGGGGGCGCCGTCGCCGGCCGCGGGTACGTAGTGGCGTGCGCGGGTGCTCCCATCCCATCCACCGTCGACCCAGGCAGAGCCGAGCAGACGCGGCCCAGGGGCGTCAAGGTCGTTCGTACAGTGGCGCGCTCCACCTTGACGCCCCTGAACCACGCCCGCTCCACGGTGTGTGGGTCGACGGCGGACGGGATGGGAGCTGGACAACTGCATCGGCTCTCGGAACACCCCGAGCATGCCTACCAATCACGCCGACCCACCGGGCAACTCCAAGATCCCCGACAGAGTCAAGCTCAGCTATGGACTGTCTGTTTGACGCCGTCCTTGTCGGTGATGCTGACGGAAACGCGCCACCGCGTCCGCTTGTCGGCCTCGATCTTGACCGTACCGCCGAACTTCCGGCCATCCAGGTCTTTCGCCTTCATCGAGGCACCGTAGGTGGCGCTGTCGTCACACACTTCGATCCCGGCGCGCAGCGCTGTCCCACTACTGACCTGCAGACCACCCGGGGGACCGAGACAGTCATACCGCACGGACAATGCGGCAATCCGGTCCGCAGCCACGGGCAGCTTCACCGTCCCCGGACCCAGCCGGCCCGGTGTCTTAGCGCCCTTGTCAGGATTGTCCGGATCGGACACCAGCGCCGCCTTCGAGGCACTCGGCGAAGGCGGCGTACTCTTCCCGCCGCTGCACCCGGACACCACAGCGGCGGACACCATCAGCAGAACGATCCCTGCGCTGCGCGTCAGCTTTTCCCGTGCCACGTCTCGCGGCCCTTGTAGACCAGCCGCGCCGATCCCTTGCGCAGCACCTTGGTTGTGCAGTTGGGCTCGGTCTGGTTGTAGTTCCACTTCGTGTACCTAACCTTCGCCCCGGCGTGCAGGTAACCGTGCCTCATCGTATTCGGCACCTTCCACGACCACGTGTAGGTGGAGCTGTTCGTCCACTGCCAGGCGAAGTGGTAGTCGAACTCAGCCGACGCCTTGACCATCACCACCTTGGCTTCGCCGGAGATCGCCCCGCCGACCGTCGACGTCGTCGTCTTCCCCTTGTGGAAGGTGATGCTGATCGTCGTGCCGCTGTCGCCGCCGGAACGGGGTTCCATGTCCCTGTAATAGTTGTAGCTGCCCGAGAAGTCGTAGCCCTTGTCGGGCGGGCATGTCATCGGATGGGCCGTCCCGGCACTGGCGGGTACAGCACCCACAGCGGCAAGTGCGGTGACGGCGCAGCCGACTGCGACGATCTTGGGTATGGAACGCACGTGTTTCCCCCGTGCTTCTCTCGATGAAAGCGGCCCCGTCGACCGCCAGGAACTGACCCTAGGGCGCAACTCTCCTGCCAGTCACGGCAGTTGAGTGAAACCTGAGGTTCAGGTCACCCTAAGGGTTGTCCCGTAAGTCATCTTGGAGTTGTCGTGGATGCGGCGACCGGAGCGCGATCGGTTCCGCTATCCGTTGAGGGCGAGGTTGTGCAGGCGGGCGATGCCGAGCGTGGCGTAATGGACGCCGTCGCCTTTCAGGCGGCAGTCGCGGAGGATCTTCCAGCCCTTCATGCGGGCGAAGGTGTGCTCGACGCGGGCGCGAACTCGCTTGTGGGAGCGGTTGTGTTCCTCCTTCCAGGCGGGGAGTTCCTCGCCCTTCGTTCCTCAGCGCGGGATGACGAGTCCGGTGCCCTGGTAGCCGTGGATCTTGAGAGTGACCCACCGGCATCCTGCCGTACAGCAGCCAGATACAGCAACCACAGCAACCGGTCCCACCCCGTGGCGTCCCCTTGGGGCCGATGCGAGACCTGTATGACCGTCTCCGATCGAACTCTGTAGAGCTACGGATCAGAAGGCTTCTGACCTCCATGGCTGACGACGCCGGACGGGAGCCCTGTACCGCAGCCGCTCCAGCCGCCGGCAGCAGTCGTAACAGACTCGGACCGAACTCCTGAAGCGGCGTCGTAAGAGGGCCAGCGCCTCCACCTGCTGCGGTCGCTACGCTCGGACTTGTGAGCGAAGACGCCCGACTCATAGCGAACCACCGAGTTCACCTCGTGCCCGTTGTGTTGGCCTTGGCCAATCCACCATGGCAGGGGGACGTGTGGCTCGACCCGTCGACGTTCGAAAACCTGGACCATGTTTTCCACACGCTCTTCGACGACTTCTGTGACGCCGACGAGCCGGACCGGTACCTCGGAGTCAGCCTCCGAAGTGACGAAGAGGTCGTTCTGATGAGAGAGCTCGGTGTCGCGCTCAACGCCGCGGCGGCCGAGGCGCCCAACGACACGGACGCGGAGTATCTCCAGGCCTCTTCCTGGCCGGAAGTCGTGGCAATCGCCGGACGCCTCGCTCAGGTCATGGTCGCGAACGACCTTAGGGAACTCGCCGTGCTGCTCGACGACGCGGCCGTGCCAGACCCGTGCCAGATCGTGCGGGGAACCACAGGGCACAGCGGAGAACGGGCAGGAGGAGATCCAAGCTCCGAGACGGCGTCGCCACAGATCAGCCCGGCAACCACTCGTAAACGCCCCTAGCTTCCCAAGCTGATGTGCTCCCCGCGGACCTCGCACTTGTGTCTCTGCCCTCACTGTGACGGGGAGGTCGTTCAGCGTGGCGTCGCATTAGTCCCGGCCCTATGGCGGCACTCTGGCGACCCATCAAAGGCCGGCTGAGGAGATAGGCCCGTGACGAGGATCGACCAAGTGCAGACGTCAAAGCTTCCAACCGGCTACGCCCAGTTGGCGCTGAGTCCTGAACACCTTCTCGATGCCCCTCTGCCTGAGCTTCTCGCGGAGCTGGACGTCACGCTTGATGAGTCTTCGATCACTGACCCAAGCTTCACGGGTGCTGCCGTGATCACCCGAGACCGTGTGATTCTTTCGATGAGGGCAGGTCAACCGGACTGGGAGCGCGACGCCGTTGCACGGGCGCTGTTGGGGCGCGTACTCGACGTGCCGTTGTCGCCGTTGCCTGATCCGTACCGCATGAGTGAGGTCTGAGCCGGTCGAGTGTCTGGGCCGTCTCTGGGCCGTCCGAGGCCGCTCGACAGCAGCCAACGACGACCACTGTCGACCTCTCAGGCGCAGGCACCCGCCCGCCTGACCAGCAAAAACCCAGCTCACCCAGATCCCCGACAAGACCCAGGGCAAGAAGAAGTAAGCCGGCCGAAGTAGCCCCCTACCTGCGGATTTTCCGTCAGGAGGGGGCTCTTCCATGCGCTGGGACCGTGTCCGGGCCCTCGTGCTCAGATGCGGCGCAGCATCCCCCGGCCCCAGAGCGTGCATGCGGGAACATGGATGTAGCGGTCCACGTGCACGCGCCCTTCGCGCCCGATGAGCGGATGAGATGAGTCTGGAAGGCATGGTCGGCCTGCGCGCGACCATCGACGATGTCCGGGTAGCGCTCCCGTCGCTGAGCGGCGATGAATGGGCTGCTCCGAGCGCCGCCACCGGCTGGTCGGTCAAGGACGTCGCCACTCACATGGCCGATTTGCTGAGCCTCCTGATGTCCGCGGTGAGGGGCGAAAGCGGGGAACGTTGCAAACGCCAAGGTGGCGCACACGTCAACGCCGCGCCGCAGTTTTCTGCTCAGGAGGGGCTGCCGGGGCGGACCGTGAGGTAGGTCCACCGGCTCCACACGCTGCCGGTCTGTGCACCCTTGGTCGGCGGCGTGTAGGAGCCGCGGATGCGGTAGTGGTCGTTGCTCGTGAAGAGATTCAGAGCCCGGCCGTAGCCGTACCAGCCGTCGGAGTACAGGGGCACGCACCTTTGCGCGGTGACCTGGTGCCAGGCCCCCGAGTAGTAATGCTCGAGGTACACCGACGTGCAGCCGTCCGACTGATGGGGTGTGACCTGGAGGTCGAAACCCATGTTGACTTCGGACTTGTAGAACACCTGGTACGTGGTGGATCCGATGCGCGTGGTCCCGGTCGGCCACTGCGTGTTCGTACGGACCGTCGGTGTGAGGGTCGTACCGGTCGTCACGGTGCGCGGCGCGTAGCGGTAGTCCCCCGCGAAGGCCGCGCTGAAGACGGTGTTGCGGGTGGCCTTGTAGTACGCGACGAGGTTTCCCTGCGCGTCGACCTTGCCGCTCTTGAGCTGCGTCCGCGACGCGCCCGCAGGCTGGTCGTACAGCGTCACGAGGCGTGAGTTGTACGTGGTCCCCAGGTGCGCGGTGACCTTGACGGTCGCGCCGGAGTGGTACGACTTCGCGTCGGTCGCCACACTCAGGCTCGGAGTTGCCCGGGACACCTGCACCTTCGCCGACGCCGTGACCGGAAGGTAGGACGTGCCACCGTCGTAGGTGAAGGCGTAGGTGTTCGCTCCGCCGGCCTGTGGAGTGTCGTGGAAGGCGAAGCTGCCGTCGGCGGCGACGGACACGGTGCCCGCCGAGTAGCCGGAGGGGTGCGCCAGGTCGGTCTTGACGACGTGGACCGCGCCGGTCGTCACATGTGCGTGCGGCCAGGTGAGTTGCCCGGTGACGGTCAGCGGTGCGGCCCGGTCGGCGGCGGAGGGAGCAGTCAGCGCCATGGTGGGCGCGTACTTGGCGACGGGGATGTCGAAGGTCTGGTCGGCCGGGGCGTAGTGGCCGCCTCCGGAGTAGTCGACGTGGAAGCTCAGTGGGCCGGTGAGGGGAGCGGTGCCGGCGACGTAGTAGGAGCCGAAGAAGTCGACCGGTCCGTGTGCCGGGGTGGTTGTCGGGTCCGGGATGAGCACACCGTCCGGGTCGGCGTCGTCGTAGCGCGTGATCCGTACGGTGCCCGGGATCATGGATTGCCCGGCGTCGAGGCTGAGGGGCGAATCGAAGCCGGCCCGGAACGAATAGGTCTCGCCGGGAGCGAGCGGATCGGTGGTCGAACGGCCGTAGAGACGGACCCAGGCGATTTCCGGGTTCTGGACTGTCCGGAGCGTCGGTGTGCCCGTGGCGGCGTTCACGCCCACGGCGTAGAGCCGGCTTCCGTCCGGTGCCCAGGCGAGGCCGTGTGCCGCCAGACGCAGCGGGGAATGGATCTCGTACTGGTGGTAAGAACCCTCGCCCGTTTCCGGAAACGTCTCGAACCCGTTGGGGCGCTCGCCGTTGGCCACGGTGCCGTCCGGGGCCACGGCAACCCCGTTGGGGCCCATGGCCATGGCGAATCGCCCGTCCGCCGCCAGGTCCGAGGTGCGGAACCGATTGTTCGTCCAGTCGGCCTGGGACGAGACCGCCAGGTGCTGCCCGTCCGCCGTGACCCTGACATCGGTCAGGCCGGGGACGGGCAGGGTCTTCGCGGCTTGCCGTGTCAGTGCTCCGCCCTCGGCCCGGTACGTGGCGAAGGCGGCGGTGTCGCCCGTCTGCACGGCAGCCGCGAGTACGCCGGAGGGCGTCGGGGTCGTCGCCAGCATGGGCGGTGCTGCCCAATTGCCGGAATCCTGAGGCAAGGTGACCGTACCGGCTCCGTTCACGGACCCGATGCCGCCGGCGCCCGCCGTGCCGTACCCGAACCAGAGGGTGCCCCCGGCGACGGCCAGCGAGTCCGGGTGGGTGCCGGCGCCCGTGCCGTAACGAGCCGCCTCGGTCAGGCTCTCGGTGTTGATCGCTGCGATCGCGTCCTGGTCCGGGAGGGACGCGTACAGCGCGGATCCGTCGTCGGACAGGGCGAGCCCGGTGGCACCCGGCTCACCACTGATCATCGTCGGGTTTCCGCCGTCGAGGTCGGTGACGAGAATGCCGTCGGTGCCGGCGCCGCCGCTGATGAACAGGTGCCCGTGCGGAGCGTCCACGAGCATGTGCGCGAAGTGCGCGATCGGCAGCGGTACGTCCGACGCCCCGTACGACTCGTACGCGCCGGGACCAATGACAGTCGTCAGTCCCAGGAGCAGCGCTGCGGCCGACGGCGTCGAGAATCGCGCCAGTTTCATGAAAGGCCCCCACCCAACCTTCACGATCAAGGAGCGCAACTTAGCACGGGAGAAGCTCGGTTCTGACGGCTGGGGGAGGCGTGCGATGGGCCGGCGAGGAGGTTCGGCGTTCGGAGAACCGCACCATTCGTCTCGTCGCGCTCCGTGACGGCGGCTCGGGTCTTGTTGATCGCCGCGACCAGATCCTTGACCGAGCACCGCGCGTTCGCGGTGCCGCCGGCATGGGCGACGGGTGCCGGAAGTACCGTCACGGCGCCGGCCGCCAGGTGTGGGGCGACAAGATCAACCCGCAGAACTTCCAGCGCAAGGCGCGCGGAATCGAGGGCTTCCTGGTGAAGACCGGTGAGAGGCGCACGGCCCAGCCCGGGAAGCCGGCCGAGCTCTTCCGGGTGGGCTCGGCCCCGTCTCTGTATTCACCTAGGAAGCGGTCGGGGCAACGTGCCCGGACCGCCGGCCTCGCCGACGAGACTCCGGTGTTCTAGCAGGCCGACCACGACAGGCCGCCCCGGGCGCCATCGGTTTCACCAGATCGACAGCGGTACCGGGTGGATCTCGTCCGCCCGGTGGCCCGTGCGTTCGTGGATGCGTTGGATCGCTTCGGCCGAGGGGGCCTCGGACAGGCAGTAGACCGTGCCGGACCCGGGGTCGGCCCAGGCGCGTTCGAAGTGCACGCCCTCGTCCTTCTCTATGGCCTGGTCGGCATCGTGGGCCTGCTGCAGCTGCTCGGCAGTGATGCCCTTCCACCCGTGGTGGACGTCCATGAACTGGGTCATGGCCTCACACCTCTTTCCTGCTCCCTGCCTGTGCCCCCTCCTCCCCTTCATGCTGCGCCTCGGCGGGGTGGAGGGCGAAGGCCCCCGGTGATCTCTCGCACCGGAGGCCTTCGTCGTCGTATCGGATGTGAGGCGTCAGCCGCACTGGCAGGGATTGCCGGACTGGCACCCGCAACCACAGCCCGAGCCACAGCCGCACGCGCCGAAGAGCGGGAGGCTCCTGGTCTCGGTGGGCTGGTCGGTCTCGCGCTGCTGGGTGGGGTCGGGCGTGGTGCTGGGGGATTCGGCCATGGGTCCCCTCCTGGAGGCTAGGGCCTGGTGCCCTTTGCCCACTTCATGCCCGGTCCGCCGGGCGCATGAACGGCGCACAGTGGCGTCCACGCGCCCGGGAAGGGCAACGCGCGACGCCGGGCAACCCTTCGAGCGCCCGCGGTCCCTGCCCGCGGCCCCGAGCCCCCGGCCCGGGAGGGCTACGCCCCCTCGACCCCCGTCACCGGCTGGATGTCGTCCGCGTGCTCACCCGTCACCAGGAACACCACGCGCTTGGCGACCGCCACCGCGTGGTCGGCGTAGCGCTCGTAGTAGCGACCGAGCAGGGTGACGTCGACGGCGGTCTCGATGCCGTGCTTCCAGCGCTCGTCGATCAGGTGCTGGAAGAGGGTGCGGTGCAGGAGGTCCATCTCGTCGTCGTCCTGCTCCAGCTGGAGCGCGAGGTCGACGTCCTTGGTGATGATGACCTCGGCCGCCTTCGCCATCAGGCGCTGGGCGAGCTGGCCCATCTCCAGGATCGTGGCGTGCAGGTCCTGCGGGACCGCGCGCTCCGGGAAACGGAGGCGGGCGAGCTTCGCCACGTGCTGGGCGAGGTCGCCGGAGCGCTCCAGGTCGGCGGACATACGGAGCGACGTGACCACGATCCGCAGATCCGTCGCCACCGGCTGCTGACGGGCGAGCAGGGCTATCGCCCGGCCCTCGAGGTCGTGCTGGAGCTCGTCGACCTTCTTGTCCGCCTCGATCACGCTCTCGGCCAGCTTGAGGTCGGAGTCCAGGATGGCCGTCGTGGCGCGCCCGATCGCCGACCCGACCAGCCGGGCCATCTCCACCAGTCCGTCGCCGATCGAGTCCAGTTCCTCGTGGTACGCGTCCCGCATCAGGGTTCCCTCTCGTACGTGTTCTTCGGGGGTTCCGGGGGCCGGGGCCCGTGGCGAAACCACCGGTACGAACCCCACGCTCCCACGTTCCGGCCCCGACGCGTCCGTTTCTGCCACCTCAAATGAACCATCACTGGCTCCAAGGTGAACTCTGGGCGACGAGTGTTCGAGCTCGCACCTCGACGGCTGTGGGGATGTCGTACGTCATGCCTAACCTGGATGCATGGACGTGAACGCGGCGGTCGCCGCAGCGGCAGCGATCGCCGGGGTGCTTACCGGTGTCATCGCCATGCTGGCGTTCCGCTGGAGCGAACGCGACCAGAAGCGACCGACCAGGACTTCTCTGCACACCGACCCCGTGCTCCCACCGGGCGTGGACACCGTGCTGTCCGTGCTCCGGTCGTCGGCGGTCGTACTCGACGAGGGCGACGCCGTCGTCAAGGCGAGCTCCGCGGCCTACGCCCTCGGGCTGGTGCGCGGCGGCAAGCTCGCCGTGGAGCCCATGCTCCAGATGGCCCGGGACACCCGGCGGGACGGGGAGATACGCCAGGTCGAGCTGGATCTGCCGAGGCGGGGCACCGGCCGGGGCGAGGCCCTCGCGGTGTCCGCCCGTGTGGCGCCGCTCGGCTCCCGGCTCGTGCTGCTCCTGGTCGAGGACCTCACCGAGGCCCGCCGGATCGAGGCCGTGCGGCGTGACTTCGTCGCCAATGTCAGTCATGAGCTGAAGACCCCGGTCGGGGCGCTCTCCCTGCTGTCCGAGGCCGTCATGGACGCCTCCGACGACCCGGAGGCCGTGCAGCGCTTCGCCGGCCGCATGCAGATCGAGGCCACCCGGCTGACCAACCTGGTGCAGGAGCTCATCGACCTCTCCCGGGTCCAGAACGACGACCCGCTGGAGGACGCCGAGCCCGTCCGGGTGGACGAGCTGGTCGCCGAGGCCATCGACCGCTGTCGCCACCAGGCCGGTACGAAGCAGATCACCATGGCCGCCGGCGGCACCGCCGACCTGCATGTGTGGGGCAACCGCGGGCAGCTCGCCGCCGCCCTCGGCAACCTCGTCGAGAACGCCGTCAACTACTCCCCGGCCCGGACCCGCGTCGGCATAGCCGCCCGCCGGGTCGGCGCATCCGGCGGCGACATGATCGAGCTCGCCGTCACGGACCAGGGCATCGGCATCACCGAAAAGGACAAGGAGCGCATCTTCGAGCGCTTCTACCGCGTCGACCCGGCCCGTTCCCGGGCCACCGGCGGTACCGGTCTGGGTCTCGCGATCGTCAAGCACGTCGTCGCCTCGCACGGCGGGGAGGTCACGGTGTGGAGCGCCGAAGGCCAGGGCTCCACCTTCACCCTGCGGCTGCCGGAGGCGGGCGTGGCCCGTGACCGCGCCCTCCAACACCCCGACCTCGACGAAGAGGCCGGACCCACCGCACACTCGTCCCCCGAGTCCTCCCACTCGGCCGCATCTCACCAATCCCCCGACTCAACCGCGTACGAAACGCTTCCCGCCCCGGAGGTCCTTCCGTGACCCGAGTGCTCGTCGTCGAGGACGAGGAGTCCTTCTCCGACGCCCTGTCGTACATGCTCCGCAAGGAGGGCTTCGAGGTCGCCGTGGCGGCCACGGGCCCCGACGGACTCGACGAGTTCGAGCGCAACGGCGCCGACCTCGTCCTCCTCGACCTGATGCTGCCGGGGCTGCCCGGCACGGAGGTGTGCCGCCAGCTGCGCGGCCGCTCCAACGTCCCGGTGATCATGGTGACCGCCAAGGACAGCGAGATCGACAAGGTGGTCGGCCTGGAGATAGGAGCCGACGACTACGTCACCAAGCCGTTCTCCTCGCGGGAGCTGGTCGCCCGCATCCGCGCCGTGCTGCGCCGCCGCGGTGAGCCGGAGGAGGTCACCCCGGCCGCCCTGGAGGCGGGCCCGGTCCGCATGGACGTCGACCGGCACGTGGTGACGGTCTCCGGCTCGAAGGTGGACCTCCCCCTCAAGGAGTTCGACCTGCTGGAGATGCTGCTGCGCAACGCCGGCCGCGTCCTGACCCGTATGCAGCTCATCGACCGCGTCTGGGGTGCCGACTACGTCGGCGACACCAAGACCCTTGATGTCCACGTCAAGCGCCTGCGCGCGAAGATCGAGCCGGACCCGGGTGCGCCGCGTTACCTGGTGACCGTGCGTGGGCTGGGCTACAAGTTCGAGCCGTAAATCGTCCACCTGGACTGACACGAGTGAAGGGCGGTACCCCCGAGGGGGCCGCCCTTCACTCGTGCGGTGGGGTCGTACGGCCGATCAGTGGCCGGACGGCGTGACCGACGCCGACGCCGAGTCGTTCGGGGTGGACCCGGTGGCGGACTCCGTCGCGGTGGCGGTCGCGTGCTTGCCGGGCTTGGCGCTGGTGGACGCCGAGGCGCCGGCGGCGGCCGAGGGCGAGGCCGAGGGCGTCGGGATCTCGCTCGGGCCCCATTCCGTGAAGTAGTGGGTGGCCGGGACGACGAAGGCGCGCAGGCTCACGTCACCGGTCTGGCTGAAGGTGAAGGTGATCTTCTGGGCGTTGCCGTCCTGGACCGACTCGCGGCTGCTGGCCAGCACGGCGGAGGCGTTGTTCTTGCCGCCGAGGATGAGCCGGCCACCGGCCGGGACGGTGAGCGATCCGCCCTTGGCGGGGGAGAGCTGCGCGGTCTTGCCGGTGCCGGGCACGACGAGCGACTGCAGCGTCTGCGGCGTGGTGCCGGTGTTGAAGATGGTCGCGGAGATCACGGCCGGACCGGTGGACTGCAGATCGGGCTGCGTGATGACGGTCGCGTTCTGCACCTTGATGGTGCCGACGCTGGTCGCCGCGTTGTCCGGCTTGACCTCCAGCGTCTGGGAGTCGTTGCCGGCAGCGCAGGCGGCGAGCGAGGCGATCGAGAAGGCGATGGCGGAGGCGGCGAGGGCGCCGCGTCGAAGGCTGCTGCTCACGGCGGCGGCAACTCCTTGAACGCACGGGCGGCCTTCCTTATAAAGCCACCCTAAGTGTCTGTCAGCGGCCATAGGTTACCGAGCCGTTCCGGAGCGCTGGCACCCGACCCTCCCCCAACCTCACAGGCTTCGCTCGTGCAGGGGGTACCCGGGCGCCACAAGTGACTGCCGAGTCACTTTGACTCGGGGCTTGTCCGGCATTCACATAAGGCGTCTCGCAAAATTTCCGTGAAGCAATGCGAGGCCGAACCGGAATTGATCACGTACCGCTCAGTCTGCCGCCCGTGATCAATTCCGGAAACGTCTCGTACCCGACTCAGGCCAACCGAACGGAGTAGCGGAAGTCGCACGCCTGGGAGCGGACAAATGTGGACGTTCAGCCACTTGGAGGGGCCTCCGGATGTGTGTAACGTGCGCGTTTCACCTCGCCCGAAGAGCGGCTCCGACCTGCGAATACCTGCTTCCGCCAGCCTTCCGAAGCACGTTCCTGTTGCTGTTGTCAAGCCCCGAGATATGCCCTGACCTGCGAAAACGCCATTCAGAAGACGCCGTATCCGTGTTACCCTGGATAGCCACGGAAGGGGTACCTGTCACATGACGTTCAAGGTTGGCGACACCGTGGTCTATCCCCATCACGGGGCCGCGCTGATCGAGGCCATCGAAACTCGCCAGATCAAAGGCGTGGACAAGACCTACTTGGTGCTGAAGGTCGCCCAGGGTGACCTGACGGTGCGTGTGCCAGCGGACAATGCTGAGTTCGTGGGCGTGCGTGATGTGGTCGGTCAGGACGGGCTGGACCGGGTCTTCGAGGTGTTGCGCGCGCCGTACGCCGAGGAGCCCACGAACTGGTCTCGTCGTTACAAGGCAAACCTGGAGAAGCTCGCCTCCGGCGATGTCATCAAGGTCGCGGAAGTCGTGCGTGACCTGTGGCGTCGCGAGCGCGAGCGTGGACTCTCCGCCGGTGAGAAGCGCATGCTCGCCAAGGCTCGCCAGATCCTGGTGAGCGAGCTCGCTCTTGCGGAGAACACGAACGAGGACAAGGCCGAGGCCCTGCTCGACGAGGTCCTCGCGTCCTGACGCGAAGCCGGCTGCGCCCGCTCTGCTCAGCACAGTGAATGCCGCGGTGCCCGATGACGTGACTTCTGTCGCCGGGCGCTGCGGCATGTTCGTACTCGGATGCCGTACGCCTGTCACGTACTCGGATCCCCACACTCGAAACCCTCGAAACCGTTGAGTCGAGTATCGGATCCATCGAGTATCAAGTCGAAGGGATTTCCCCCCGATACATGGCGTGCCGGGCCCGGGCAGCAGGCTAGACCGGTGTCACGGAAGGGTCCGGTCAAGGCGTCGCGCCCGGCACTTCCCAGGCCATACCCACGTAGGCCGAGCACACAAACCTGACAGGAACCGATGTCTGACGATTCGCGCCCTTCGCCCGCGGAGTTGCGTACGGCCGCGGTGATTCCGGCCGCCGGCCGGGGCGTACGCCTCGGCCCGGGCGCCCCCAAGGCACTCCGCACGCTGAACGGCACTCCCATGCTCATCCACGCGGTGCGCGCGCTCGCCGCGTCCCGTGCCGTCTCCCTGGTGATCGTCGTGGCCCCGCCGGACGGCACCGCCGAGGTCAAGTCGCTGCTCGACGCGCACGCGCTGCCCGAGCGGACGGACTTCCTGGTCGTGCCCGGCGGGGACTCCCGCCAGGAGTCGGTGAAGCTGGGGCTGGACGCGCTCCCGCCCGACCACGGCATCGTCCTGGTGCACGACGCGGCCCGTCCGCTCGTGCCCGTGGACACCGTGGACGCGGTGATCGAGGCGGTGCGTGACGGAGCTCACGCCGTCGTCCCCGCGCTGCCGCTCGCCGACACAGTCAAGGAGGTCGAGCCCGCGACGGTGGCGGGCGAGCCCGAGCCGGTGCTGGCCACGCCCGAGCGTGCCCGGCTGCGCGCCGTACAGACACCGCAGGGCTTCGACCGGGCGACGCTGGTACGGGCCCACGAGACCGTCACCGACGACGTCACCGACTGCGCCGGCCTGGTCGAACGGCTCGGGGAGCCGGTCGTGGTGGTCCCCGGCCACGAGGAGGCCTTCAAGGTCACCCGCCCGCTGGACCTGGTCCTCGCGGAGGCGGTCCTGGCCCGCCGGAGGCTGAACGATGGCTTCTGACACGGTGCTTCCCCAGGTCGGCATCGGCACCGACATCCACGCCTTCGAAGAGGGCCGTGAGCTGTGGTGCGCCGGCCTGAAGTGGGAGGGCGAGGGGCCTGGCCTGGCCGGTCACTCCGACGCGGACGTCGTCGCCCACGCCGCGTGCAACGCGCTCTTCTCGGCGGCCGGCCTCGGTGACCTGGGCCGGCACTTCGGCACCGGGCGCCCGGAGTGGTCGGGCGCGTCCGGCGTCACCCTGCTCACGGAGGCGGCCCGGATCGTCCGCGAGGCGGGTTTCCGCATCGGCAACATCGCGGTCCAGGTCGTCGGCCCCCGCCCCAAGATCGGCAAGCGCCGGGACGAGGCCCAGAAGCTCCTCTCGGAGGCGGCCGGGGCCCCGGTCTCCGTCTCCGGCGCCACGACCGACGGCCTGGGCTTCCCGGGCCGGGACGAGGGGCTCATGGCGGTGGCCACGGCACTGGTCGTCCGGGTGGACCCGGCCGGCCCCTCCGGCGTCTGAGGACACGAGCCACGGCGCACCGGAACGAAATGGCCGCCGAACCGCCGGAGGCAAACGTCACGAATTCGTGGTCCTTCGGCGGAAGGTCGCAAGGCACTACCCGGCGCCCACTACCCTGGAGTGGTGACTATTCGGCTGTACGACACCAACGCCCGGCAGATCCGTGACTTCGCCCCGCTCACGCCGGGTTGTGTCTCGATCTACCTGTGTGGTGCCACCGTGCAGTCGGCGCCGCACATCGGGCACATCCGGTCGGGCCTCAACTTCGACATCATGCGCCGGTGGTTCGCCTACCGGGGCTACGAGGTGACGTTCGTCAGGAACGTCACCGACATCGACGACAAGATCATCGCCAAGGCGGCCGAGCAGAGCCGCCCGTGGTGGTCGATCGGGTACGAGAACGAGCGGGCGTTCGACGCCGGTTACACGGCGCTCGGCTGCCTGCCGCCGACGTACGAGCCCCGCGCCACCGGCCACATCACCGAGATGATCGAGATGATGCAGGGCCTCATCGAGCGCGGCCACGCCTACGAGGCCGACGGCAACGTCTACTTCGACGTGCGCTCCTTCCCGCAGTACCTGGAGCTGTCCCGGCAGGAGCTCGACAACCTGCTCCAGCCCTCCGGCGAGGGCGAGACCGGCAAGCGGGACCCGCGCGACTTCGCCATGTGGAAGTCCGCCAAGCCCGGCGAACCGACCTGGCCGACGCCGTGGGGACCCGGGCGTCCGGGCTGGCACCTGGAGTGCTCGGCCATGGCGCACAAGTACCTGGGCAGTGCCTTCGACATCCACGGCGGCGGCCTCGACCTGATCTTCCCGCACCACGAGAACGAGATCGCCCAGGCCAAGGCCTACGGCGACGACTTCGCCCAGTACTGGGTGCACAACGCCTGGGTCACCATGGCCGGAGACAAGATGTCCAAGTCGCTGGGCAACAGCGTCCTGGTCTCCGAGATGGTCAAGCAGTGGCGTCCCATCGTGCTGCGCTACTACCTCGGCACCCCGCACTACCGCTCGATGATCGAGTACAGCGAGGACGCCCTGCGCGAGGCCGAGTCGGCGTTCGCGCGGATCGAGGGCTTCGTGCAGCGCGTCGTCGAGCTGGCCGGGGGCGTCGTCGAGCCCTCCGCCGAGGTGCCGCCCGCGTTTGCCGAGGCGATGGACGACGACCTCGGTGTCCCGCAGGCACTGGCCGTCGTGCACACCACCGTCCGGCAGGGCAACTCCGCACTCGCCGCCGACGACAAGGAAGCCGCCGTCGCCCGCCTCGCCGAGGTGCGCGCCATGCTCGGCGTCCTGGGCCTCGACCCGTTCGACCCGCACTGGGCCGGCGACGGCGCCGACCGCGGCGAAACCGTGCTCAACAAAAACGTGCACGGCGTGGTCGACAGCCTCGTACGACTGGTCCTCGACCAGCGCGAGGCGGCCCGCTCCCGCAAGGACTGGGCCACCGCGGACGCCATCCGCGACCAGCTCAACCAGTCCGGTCTGGTGATCGAGGACAGCCCGCAGGGGCCGCGCTGGAGCCTCGGCCAGCGCTGAGGCCCACCGACGGTCCGGTGATCGATTGTGCCGCCCGGGTGTCCGGGCGGCACACTGCATATACACGTACGCACGCTTCCGTAGAGAACAGGTAGGTCATGGCCGCGAACAACCGCCGCATGTCCGGCAAGAAGGGCGCGCAGGTCGGCAGTGGCGGCCAGCGGCGCCGGGGCCTCGAGGGCAAGGGGCCGACCCCGCCCGCCGAGATGCGCAAGGGACACGCCAAGCAGCGTGCCGCGAACGCGAAGGCGCGTCGCGCCGCCCAGGGGCGCACGCCGCAGCGCCGGGGCGGCGGCAAGGCGTCCTCCGAGCTGGTCGTCGGCCGCAACCCGGTCGTCGAGGCGCTGCGCGAGGGCGTGCCCGCGAGCACCCTCTACGTCCAGCAGTTCATCGACAACGACGAGCGCGTCCGCGAGGCCCTGCAGCTCGCCGCCGAGCGCGGGGGCATCAACCTCATGGAGGCCCCGCGCCCCGAGCTCGACCGTATGACCAACGGGCTCAACCACCAGGGTCTGGTCCTGCAGGTCCCGCCGTACGAGTACGCGCACCCCGAGGACCTCGCCGACGCCGCCTACGACGAGGGCGAGGACCCGCTGATCGTCGCCCTCGACGGGGTGACCGACCCGCGCAACCTCGGCGCCGTCGTCCGCTCCGTGTCCGCCTTCGGCGGCCACGGCGTCGTCGTGCCCGAGCGGCGCGCGGCCGGCATGACCGCCGGCGCCTGGAAGACCTCCGCCGGTACGGCCGCCCGTACGCCCGTCGCCCGCGCCACCAACCTGACGCGCGCCCTGGAGGCGTACAAGAAGGCCGGGATCGTGGTCGTCGGCCTCGCCGCCGACGGAGAGGCCGAACTCGGCGACCTGGAGGCCCTGGAGGGCCCCGTCGTCATCGTCGTCGGCAGCGAGGGCAAGGGCCTGTCCCGACTGGTCGGCGAGACGTGCGACTTCCGGGTGCGGATCCCGATGCCGGGTGGCGCGGAGTCGCTCAACGCCGGTGTGGCGGCGGGGATCGTCCTGTACGAGGCCGCTCGGCGCCGGAGCTGACGGCGGGTCGGCCGAGGAGCCGACGACGGGTCGGCGAGCAGCCGACGACGGCTGCGGGCGCGCTTGAACGCGCGTCCGCAAGTTCACCCGTACGGGCCAAATCCGGCGTCCAGGGCAACCTTGACGCGGTCCGGACAGATCCGACCGGTCAAAGCAGTGTCCTAACTCCACGTCACTCGGTTAGATGAGTGTGGACACCAGAACACCCCGCACACCCACGGGGGACCGCTCGTCGGGATTCGACGACGCTCCCGCGCTGAGCATGGTGAAGGTGCCGAGCGATCCGGCGCAGGTCATCGTCAATCACGCGAGCTTCCGCGTGCAACTGGGCGTATCGACGCGGCGTAACCAATCCCCGCGGGTCGCACGGCACTTGAGCGCCACCGAGCACACCGCCCGCATCCCGGTCACCGGCACGGCGGGCAGAGCGGCCCCGGCCGCACGCCGGCGCCGCCCCGTCGTCTGGAGCGGCAGGTCCGCACCCGACGACACCGGCGCCCACCGGCTGCTCCAGGCCGTGCGGGGCGGCAGCGTCCGCTATGCCGACGACCCGTCGGTCGAGGCCGGGGCCACCCGCGTCATCCCGCGCGTCGGTCTCGGCGGCGGCTACGGCGGCGTCGGTTACGACGACTTCGACCGGACCGTCGAGACCCCCGTCGTCGGCCCCCAGCGCGCCCCCGCCTCCGGCGAGAAACGTCTGCTGCCCCCCATGCGCACCGTGGGCAGCGCCTACGACGAGCCCGCCTACGACGAACATCCCTACGCCGACGGCGAGTTCGAGGACTACGAGGAACCGGCCCAGACGCCCCCCGCACCCCGGACCAGGCGCCACGCCGAAGACCCGGCCCGGCACGCCTACTACCCCGGCCGCCGGTTGAACCTCGGCGTGGTCCTGCTCCCCCTCCGGATCTTCCTCGGCTTCATCTCCATCTACGCCGGCATGGGCAAGCTCTGCGACCCCGTCTACTTCGACGGCGGCAAGCGCGGCTCCATGGTGAAGTGGCTCAACACCCTGCACCCCTGGGAAGTCGCCGAGCCGCTGCGGCAGTTCGCGCTCCAGCACCCGGTCGGCTCGGGGCTCGTCATCGCCTTCCTCCAGGTCGTCGTGGGCGTCCTCACGATCCTGGGCTGCTGGCAGCGGGTGGCCGCGGTCTTCGGCGCGCTGCTCTCCGCCGCGCTCATCGTCACCGTCAGCTGGAAGACCGTCCCGGCCTACGACGCGCCCGACATCATCTACCTCGCCGCCTGGTCCCCGCTGATCATCGCCGGCGCCCCCGTCTACTCCGTCGACGGCCGCCTCGCGGGCCGCGCCTGGCGCACCCTCGGACCCCGCTCGGACATCTGGGAGCTGCGCCGCTACGTTCTGCGCCGCGGCGCCCTGATCACGGCCGTCACCGTCGGCCTCACCCTGCTCATCGGCTCCCTCCTGGGCGGCGCCGTCCGCGACTCCAGCCGCGTGGTCGTGCCGGGCCCCGGCGAGGCCCCGCGCAACAATCTGCCTGGCTCCCCGCTCCCGGAGGAGCCCGCCAAGCAGCGCCAGAAGGCTCCGGCGGCCTCCACCTCGCCGTCCGGCGGCGCGACGGCCTCCACCTCGCCGTCCAGCGCGGCGACGACGCCGGGCGCGGCCCACTCGTCCGGCGCCGCCACCGGTGGCGCCCCCAGCCAGACCCAGGGCACCGTGGGCCAGGCCCCGCCGCAGCACACCTCCCCGGCCGGCCGGGCCCCCAGCACCACCTCGGGCCCCACCTCCGGCGGGACCGCGACGGGCGGCACCGGCTCGACCGGCGGCACGGGCACCGGCGGCGGCAGCACGTCCTCGGGCCAGCCGGGCCTGGTGGGCGGCCTGCTGGGCTAGCGGGAGCGGCCGGAGAAGGGGCCCCGCACCTCGTGGTGCGGGGCCCCTTTCGACGTACGGGACCGCGTTTCTACGTACGGGACTACGCCGCCGTACAGGACTGTGGCGCGTGGGCGCGGCGAGCCGCAACGGCCCCGCAGACGACCACGACCGTCAGCGACCCAGCGCCGCCAGCTCCTTCGCGGCCTCCGTCAGATCCTTCGCCGTGTCGATGGCCCGCCAGTACGCCCCCTGCGGGATCGGGAAGCCCGCCAGCCGGCGCTCGCGCGCCAGATGCGGGAACGTGGTCCGCTCGTGGTCGCCCCGCTCGGGAAGCAGCCCGGCGAACTCGGGCGAGAACACGTAGACGCCCGCGTTGATCTCGAAGGTCGACGGCGGGGCCTCGATGAAGTCCGTGATGTGCCCGAAGCCGTCCGTCTTCACGGCACCCCAGGGAATGCGCGGTCGTGCCAGCGCAAGGGTCGCGACGGCGTCGCGCTCGGTGTGGAAGTCCGCCATCTCGCGCAGCGAGAAACGGGTCCAGATGTCGCCGTTGGTGGCGTACCAGGGCCGGTCCGGGTGGGGCAGACGGGCGGCCGCGTACTTCAGGCCGCCGCCGCGGCCGAGGGGCTCCGTCTCCACGACGGTGGTGACACCGACCGGCAGGTCGGCCGAGTCCAGCCACTTCTGCAGGACCTCGGCGAGGTGGCCGCAGGAGACCACCACGTCCGTCACGCCCTCCTCGGCGAGCCAGGACAGCTGGTGGCCGATGATCGGGGTACCGGTGCCGGGGATCTCGACCATCGGCTTGGGCCGGTCGTCGGTGTAGGGACGCAGCCGTGAGCCCTGGCCACCGGCCAGGATGACGGCTTGAGTGGGGCGCGACGCGGCGTTCGGATGGGTCATGCCCGAACTGTACGTGGCGCCCCGCTCGTGAATTTCACCTGCAACCGTTCCTTAACCAGCCGTTACCGAGCTCCCAACCACCGCTTGCCGGGAAGCCGCGGTCGGGTGCGGGTGCGGTCGGCCGGGTGCGGTGCGGTCGGCCGTATGTGGACCGGTCAGCTGTGTGCCGCCAGGACGCCGGAGGCGAAGGAGGTGTCGCAGACCGGGCGCGCGTACGCCTGGGCGCGCGAGGCGCCGTACATGCGGACCGCGGCGCGGCCGAGGGCGCGGGCGATGGAGGTGCAGTGCTTCGCGAGCGACGGGTGGCCGTTGACCGCCTGCTGGAGGTGGGTGAGGACCTCGCCGGGGTTCTTCTCCTGCAGCTCGGTCATCAGCTGGTCGCGCAGCACGTCCTGTGGGGCGCGGGAGACGGCACCGGCCCGGGCGGACGACACCTCCGCCGAGGAGACGTCCGAGGCGGTGAGCACCGAGTTCCGGGGGCTCCCCGTCCAGTTGACTCGGGTGACCGCGAGGGTCCCGGAGAGCACCAGGACGACGGGCAGGACAAGGGCGAGGGTGCGGCCGATCCGGCGGGCAGGACCCCGGTGGCCGCGTCGCGTCTGTTGGGTGGTGGAGTGCTTCACGCGTGTGAGGTTAGCGCCCAGTAATGATTTGGCGACATTTGGTCACCGTTTCGAGGGACGAAGTCGTGCCCCCTCACGGGTGACGGGTTGACGTACGCCGATCGAAATGAACGGTCTTGCCGGGGTATCCGGCGGCGATGGAAAGGGCCCCGCAGCGGTCTGCGGGGCCCTCATCGTCAACCTGGGTGAATTACCCGGGGTTGTTCCACTCCATGCGCGGTCCGAGCGACCGTGCCGGACGGTGCCGGACGGTGTCAGCCGGTGTCAGTCGGAGAGGCGCTCGCCCGTGGAGGTCGAGAACACGTGGGTCTCGCCCGGCCGCGGCACGACGTGCAGCTGCGCGCCCTTCTCCGGGACCTGACGGCCGTTGACGCGGACCACCAGGTCCTTCGTCTGGCCGCCGACCTCGGCGCTGCCGTAGACGTAGCCGTCGGCGCCCAGCTCCTCGACGACGTTCACGGAGACCGCGAGACCCGCCGGGGCGTCCTCGGTGTCCTTGGACAGGGCGGAGGCGGCGGCGCCGTTGTGCTCGACCACGTCGAAGTGCTCGGGGCGGACGCCGACCGTGACGGTGCGGTCACCCTTGTCGGCGGCGGCCTTGAGGGCCTCGCGGTTGACCGGGACGACGCTGTTGCCGAACTTCACGCCGCCGTCGGTGATCGGGACCTCCACCAGGTTCATGGCGGGGGAGCCGATGAAGCCCGCGACGAAGAGGTTGGCCGGGCGGTCGTACATGTTGCGCGGCGAGTCGACCTGCTGGAGCAGACCGTCCTTGAGGACCGCCACGCGGTCGCCCATCGTCATGGCCTCGACCTGGTCGTGGGTGACGTAGACGGTGGTGATGCCGAGACGGCGCTGCAACGAGGCGATCTGCGTACGGGTGGAGACACGGAGCTTGGCGTCCAGGTTGGACAGCGGCTCGTCCATGAGGAAGACCTGCGGCTCACGCACGATGGCGCGGCCCATGGCGACACGCTGGCGCTGACCGCCGGACAGGGCCTTCGGCTTGCGGTCCAGGTACTCGGTGAGGTCGAGGATCTTCGCGGCCTCCTCGACCTTCTGCCGGATCTCCGCCTTGTTGACGCCGGCGATCTTGAGCGCGAAGCCCATGTTGTCGGCGACCGACATGTGCGGGTAGAGCGCGTAGTTCTGGAACACCATGGCGATGTCCCGGTCCTTCGGCGGCAGGTGGGTGACGTCGCGGTCGCCGATGCGGATGGCGCCGGCGTTGACGTCCTCGAGCCCCGCGAGCATGCGGAGCGAGGTGGACTTGCCGCAGCCGGACGGACCGACCAGGACGAGGAATTCGCCGTCCTCGATCGCGATGTCGAGACCATCGACGGCGGGCTTGGTGGAACCCGGGTAGATCCGGGTCGCCTTGTCGAACGTGACAGTGGCCATGGTGAATGGGCCCCCTTCTACCGGCAGGAACGTGCCGGACGATCCGAGTAGGAAGGTGGTTGGTGTAGTCCACAAGAGTGGACTGGGTCAGGACGGTACCTGGCGTTCACCGGTCTGTCAGTAGCTGGAGGACTGTGAACTTCGCGGAAATTTTCGACGAGACGCCCCGGGGACCTGGGTACACTGCACGGGCACGTACGCACCACGCACGCGTACAGGCCTCCTTAGCTCAGCTGGTCAGAGCGCCGCTCTTGTAAAGCGAAGGTCGTCGGTTCGAATCCGACAGGGGGCTCCGTACGCCGAAGGCCACCCGCAGATTTCTGTGCGGGTGGCCTTCGGCGTTCGTGGGGCGGGCGGTCAGCCCGTGCGCAGGAGGGTCGCGAGGACCTTGCGCAGGGCCGCCTCCGGGTCCGGTACGGCGCCCGGTGCCCGCCAGGCCACGAATCCGTCCGGGCGTACCAGGACCGCTCCGTCGGCCGTGGTGCCGTGGACCCGTGCCCAGTCGTCGGTGCCGGAGTCGTAGGTCAGGTCGGCGTCGGGGCCCGGGCCGATCCGGTACGCGTCGAGCCGTACGCCGTCCCGGTCGGCGACCCGGCGGGCGGCGGCGTGCCAGCCCGCGTCGTCCGGTGCGTCGGTGAGCAGGACCAGTGAACGCTCGTAGAGGTCGATCGTGGAGATCCGCTCGCCGGCGCGGTGCAGCCACAGGTGGGGGGCCCGGCTGCCGGGCCGGCCGGCGAGGTCCATGCCCTCGGGCACCACCGGCTGCGCCGGGTCGGCGTCGATGACGGCGCCCTTCGGGTAGCAGTAGCCGAGGACGACGGGCAGGATGCCGCCCTTCTTGTTGCCCACGCCGGGGCTCGGCGAGAAGCCGGGGTGGCTGTGCTCCACGGAGCGGGCCGAGGCGCGGGCGCTGGTGGCGACGGCCACCGGGCGGCGCTCGGTGTCGTAGGTCTCCAGCAGGTGCGGGCCCGCCCAGCCCTCGAGCACGGCGGCGAGCTTCCAGGCGAGGTTGTGCGCGTCCTGGATGCCGGTGTTGGAGCCGAAGGCGCCGGTCGGGGACATCTCGTGGGCGGAGTCCCCGGCGAGGAACACCCGCCCCTCCCGGTACCGGTCGGCGACGCGTTCGGCGGCCCGCCAGGACGCCTTGCCGGTGAGCTCCACATCGAGGTCGGGGACGCCGACCGCACGGCGGATGTGCCGGGCGAGCCGGTCCTCGGTGAACTCGTCGAGCGTCTCGCCGCGCTCGGGGTGCCAGGGGGCGTGGAAGACCCAGCGCTCCTTGTTGTCGACGGGCAGCAGGGCGCCGTCGGCCTCGGGGTCGGTGAGATAGCAGCAGATGAAACGCCGGTCGCCGACCACATCGGCAAGGAGCTTGGACCGGAAGGTGACGCTGACGTTGGCGAACAGGTCGCCCGGCCCGGTCTGGTGGATGCCGAGCCGGTTGCGGACGGGGCTGCGCGGGCCGTCGGCGGCGACGAGGTAGTCCGCATGGACGGTGTAGCGCTCCTCGGTGCCGCGGTCCCGGACGATCGCCGTCACCCCTTCGGCGTCGTGCTCGAAGGCCTCCATCTCATGGGAGTAGCGCAGGTCGCCGCCGAGCTTGCGGGCGCTGTCCAGCAGTACCGGCTCCAGATCGTTCTGGCTGCACAGGCACCACCCCGTGGGGCTGAACTTCGCCAGTCCACCGCTGGGGTCGATGTGTTTGAACAGCCACTCCCCGGCGTCGCCGACCAGCGTCGGGGCCTGCAGGATGCCGTGGTTGTCCGCGAGCAACGAGGCCGCCGTATGGATGTCCGGCTCGATGCCCGCCACTCGGAACAGCTCCATCGTCCGGACGTTGTTGCCGCGTCCGCGCGGGTGGTGGGAGGTGCCTGAGTGCCGCTCGACGAGCATGTGCCGCACACCGAGACGGCCCAGGAAAAGGGACATGGACAGGCCCACCAGAGAGCCGCCCACGATGAGGACGGGGACCCGGTGGTCGGCTTTTCGATGCATCGAAGCCTCCAGAGGCAGGGGTGCGCGCATGAGGCGCCTGTGAGTTTCCATGCCCTCTCGGGCCTTGTGGGAGCGCCTCGGCACGCCCAATCACCCACGTGGTTCATACGAGTCGCGCACTGCTGGGGACCGGCACAGGATCAAGGAACGCTGACGTCGCGTCACCCGCGGCCGACGTCCGCCCCTGCCCTGTGAAGGAGATGTGCGCAGGATGACCACTACGTCTGAGCGTGTTTCAGAAACGCCGTCGCGACAGGTGTCGAAAGTCTCCCAGTCCGTGTTCGACGGCTCCCGGCTGCGGGTCGTCCTGCTGGTCGACGTGTACGACGGAGCCCAGCAGCAGTTCCTGGAGGCCTACGAGCAGCTGTGCAACCAGGTTGCGTCCGTGCCCGGCCATGTCAGCGACCAACTCTGCCAGTCGATCGAGAATCCATCCCAATGGCTCATCACGAGTGAGTGGGAAAGCGCTCCGCCGTTCCTCGCCTGGGTGAACAGCGAGGAGCACGTGCGGATGGTGCAGCCGCTGCACAGCTGCGTCCGCGACACCCGGTCGCTGCGCTTCCACGTCGTCCGCGAGACCGGCGGCGAGGCGACCGGCGCCAGGGCGTCGCAGCGCCGGCTCCAGACCCGGCCGCGGATCGGCGACGGCGTGATCCGCCACGCCCTGACCTTCACGGTCAAGCCGGGCAGCGAGCCGGAGGTCGCGAGGATCCTCGCGAACTACGCCTCGCCCGAGGCCCGTGTCGATGACACCACGCGGCTGTGCCGCACCTCCCTGTTCATGCACGGCAACCGGGTCGTACGGGCCATCGAGGTGCGCGGCGACCTGCTCGCGGCCCTGCGCCACGTGGCCCGCCAGCCCGAGGTGCGTGCCGTGGAGGAGGCCATCAACCCGTACCTGGAGCAGGAGCGGGACCTCAAAGACCAGGAGTCGGCGCGGGTCTTCTTCACCCGGGCGGCGCTGCCCGCGGTGCACCACGTGACGGCGGAGGAGCTGCACGACGGCGAGCGGCACGCGCTGTACTACCCGGCGAAGCCCGGCAACGGCATGCGGCTGGCCGAGCTGCTCGCCCAGCACGACGAGGCGTCGGCCGAGGACCCGGTGAGCCCGGTCCTGCGCAGCACGATCTTCCAGCGCGACGACGTCGTGGTGCGGCTGGTCGATGTGCGCGGCGCCGGCGGTGTCGACCCCGCCCTGCCGGAGTCCGCGCAGGCCGCCGAGCTGAAGAAGCTCCTTTACGGCGCCGCGGTCCGCATGGACCTCATCACCGACCGCCGCTCGCCGGACGCCTGACCCGGTGGCCACGCCCCTATGCCGACGCAGCACACCCATCGGAGGAACGTCGTGATCAAATCCCGTCCGAGAATCGTGGACCTCAGCGAGGTCGAGCCCAATGTCCGGCGCGGCGGTGATCTGCGCGCCATGCTCACCCCGACCACGGTGGGATCGACCAGCGGTTTCATGGGAGTGGCCATCGTGCAGCCCGGCGACCGCATCGGTGAGCACTACCACCCCTACTCCGAGGAGTTCGTGTACGTCGTCTGCGGGCAGCTGGAGGTGGACCTGGACGGCGAGCCGCAGGCGCTGCAGCCGGAGCAGGGCCTGATGATCCCCGCCCACATGCGTCACCGCTTCCGCAACGTCGGCAATGTGGAGGCGCGCATCGTCTTCCACCTGGGTCCGCTGGCGCCGCGTCCGCAGCTGGGTCATGTCGACACGGAGGAGACCGAGGTCATCGGTGCCGCCGCCGTCGTCACGGAGGGAGCCGGGGCGGGCGCCGACCGCTCGGCCGACCGAGGCCGGGTCCGGTCATGACCCGGCGCGTGGCGGTCACCGGCATAGGCATCGTGGCTCCGGGCGGGATCGGCGTACCGGCGTTCTGGGATTTGCTCGCCAACGGCCGGACCGCGACGCGGGGCATCACGTTCTTCGACCCGACAGGCCTGCGCTCGCAGATAGCCGCGGAGTGCGACTTCGACCCCGTGGTGCATGGCCTGGACGCCGAGCAGATCGAGCGGGCGGACCGGTACATCCAGTTCGCCCTGGTGGCCGGGGACGAGGCCGTCCGGGACTCCGGCCTCGACCTCGCCGGGGAGAACCCCTGGCGGGTCGGGGTCTCCCTGGGGACCGCGGTCGGCGGCACCACCCGTCTGGAGCACGACTACGTTCTGGTCAGCCACCGAGGGCAGCGCTGGGACGTGGACCACCGGGAGGCGGAACCCCAGCTGCACCGGGCGTTCTCGCCCAGCACGCTGGCCTCCGCGGTGGCGGAACGGTTCGGCGCGCAGGGGCCGGTGCAGACCGTCTCCACGGGCTGCACCTCGGGCCTGGACGCGGTCGGATACGCCTTCCACACCGTCGAGGAGGGCCGTGCCGACATCTGCATAGCAGGCGCGTCGGACTCGCCGATCTCACCGATCACCATGGCTTGCTTCGACGCGATCAAGGCCACGTCGCCGAACAACGACGACCCGGCACACGCCTCCCGGCCCTTCGACAACAACCGTGACGGGTTCGTCATGGGCGAGGGCGGCGCGGTGCTCGTCCTGGAGGAGCTGGAACACGCGCGGGCCCGAGGCGCGCACGTGTACTGCGAGCTCAGCGGCTACGCCACCTACGGCAACGCCTACCACATGACCGGCCTGACCAGTGAGGGCCTGGAGATGGCCCGGGCGATCGAGGTCGCCCTCGACCACTCCCGGCTCGACGGCTCCGCGATCGACTACGTCAACGCGCACGGCTCGGGCACCCGGCAGAACGACCGCCACGAGACGGCGGCCGTGAAGCGGGCACTCGGAGACCACGCCTACGGCACGCCCATGAGCTCCATCAAGTCCATGGTGGGGCACTCCCTCGGGGCGATCGGCGCGATCGAGGTCGTGGCCTGTGTGCTGGCGCTGGCCAAGCAGGTCGTGCCGCCGACCGCGAACTACGAGACCCCCGACCCCGAGTGCGACCTGGACTACGTCCCGCGCGTCGCCCGCGAACGGAAGCTGGACAGCGTGCTCTCCGTGGGCAGCGGGTTCGGCGGGTTCCAGTCCGCGGTGATCCTGACCCGTCCCAGGGAGAAGGCACGATGAGCGCACCCCATGAACGGCGCGCGGCCATCACCGGCATCGGTGTGGTCGCGCCCAACGGAACCAGCACCGACACCTTCTGGAAGGCCACCCAGGAAGGGCTCAGCGTCCTCGACCGGATCACCCGCGAGGGCTGTGGGCATCTGCCGCTGAAGGTGGCCGGCGAGGTCCGCGCCTTCGACCCGGCGGCGGCGGTCGAGGAGCGCTACCTCGTCCAGACCGACCGGTTCACGCACTACGCCATGGCCGCTGCCGACCTGGCGCTGGACGACGCCCGCCTCGGGCCGGCCTACACCGCCGACGCGCCGTTCTCCATCGGCGTGGTCACCGCGGCCGGCTCCGGCGGCGGCGAGTTCGGCCAGCGGGAGCTGCAGCAACTGTGGGGAAAGGGCAGCCGGTTCGTCGGCCCGTACCAGTCCATCGCCTGGTTCTACGCCGCCAGCACCGGTCAGATCTCCATCCGCCGCGGCTTCAAGGGCCCGTGCTCGGTCGTGGCCGCCGACGAGGCGGGCGGGCTGGATGCCGTCGCCCATGCGGCGCGGGCCGTGCGGCGCGGCACCGATGTGATCGTGGCCGGCTCGACCGAGGCGCCGCTGGCCCCGTACTCGATGGTCTGCCAGCTCGGTTACGAGGAGCTCAGCACCGTCGAGGACCCCACCCGTGCCTACCGTCCGTTCACCACCGCGGCCTGCGGATTCGTGCCCGCCGAGGGCGGCGCGATGCTCGTCGTGGAGGCGGCGGACGCGGCGCGCGAACGGGGCGTCCGGGTCCGGGCGCTCGTCGCGGGGCACGCGGCGACGTTCACCGGGGCCTCCCGCTGGGCCGAGACCCGGGAGGGGCTCGCCCAGGCCGTGCGGGGAGCCCTGGACGAGGCCGGCTGCGCCCCCGAGGAGATCGACGTGGTCTTCGCCGACGCCCTCGGGGTGCCGGAGGCGGACCGCGCCGAGGCGCTGGCCATCGCCGACGTCCTGGGCACGCACGGCAGGCGGGTGCCGGTCACCGCGCCGAAGACCGGCACCGGCCGGGGCTACTGCGCCGCGCCCGTGCTGGACACCGCTGCGGCCGTGCTCGCGATGGAGCACGGACTGATCCCACCCACCCCCAACGTCTTCGACGTCTGCCACGACCTCGACCTCGTGACCGGACGCGCCCGCGCCGCCGAACTGCGCACGGCGCTGGTCCTCAGCCGGGGACTCATGGGGTCGAACTCGGCGCTGGTGCTCCGGCACTGCGCCGCCGACGCCTCGTAGCGGGGCGCCTCGTCGCGGGGAGCGCCGCAGCACTGCCTCGCAGCAAAGGAGAGGAACCGCATGACTGCCCAAATCACCGTGGAAGAACTGGCCGGGCTCATGAAGAAGGCCGCCGGGGTCACCGTCGCCCCGCAGGATCTCGAGCAGCAGAGCGACGTGGGCTTCGACGTCCTCGGTATCGACTCGCTCGGCCTGCTCGGCATCGTGGGCGAACTGGAGAACCGTCACGGCACGCCGATGCCGCCCGACGCGGAGCGCTGCAAGACCCCCCGGCAGTTCCTCGACCTCATCAACAGCACTCTCATGGCAGGAGCCTGACATGGCCGGACACACGCAGAACGAGATCACCATCGCCGCCCCGCTGGACCTCGTCTGGGACATGACCAACGACCTGGAGAAGTGGCCGCAGCTGTTCAGCGAGTACGCGGCCTGCGAGGTCATCTCCCGGGAGGGCGCGAAGACGACCTTCCGGCTGACCATGCACCCGGACGAGAACGGCACCGTCTGGAGCTGGGTCTCGGAGCGGGAGCCGGACCGCGACACCCTCACGGTCAGGGCCCGTCGTGTCGAGACCGGGCCCTTCGCGTACATGAACATCCACTGGCAGTACGAGGAGGTGCCCGCGGGCACCCGGATGGTCTGGACGCAGGACTTCGAGATGAAGCCGGACGCCCCGGTCGACGACGAGTGGATGACCGACAACATCAACCGGAACTCCAAGGTCCAGATGGCCCTGATCCGGGACAAGGTCGAGAAGGCCGCCGCCGGACACCGGCCCGCGCCGGCCCTGGCCGACTGAGCCGGACGGAGGACACGTTCCGATGCATCAGGCCCTCATCGTCGCCCGCATGGCCCCCGGTTCGGCCCCCGACATCGCCAAGGTGTTCGAGGAGTCCGACCGGGGAGAGCTGCCGCACCTCGTCGGTGTCGTACGGCGCAGCCTCTTCCAGTTCGGCGACGTGTACATGCACCTCGTCGAGTCCGAGCGCGAGCCCGGACCCGCCATCGCCAAGGTGACCGAGCACCCCGAGTTCCGGGACATCAGCGAGCGGCTGTCGGCGTACGTCAGCGCGTACGACCCGGAGACCTGGCGCTCGCCGAAGGACGCCATGGCACGCCGCTTCTACGTCTGGGAGCGCCCCTGAGCCGTCCGGTCCCCCCGAACGGCCACCGGTCGCCGGGCCCGCAGCGTCGCGGGCCCGGCGACCGGTGGTCTGCGGGGGTGTGCGGTCACCCCGGTACGTGGCAGTCGAACGCGTGCAGAGAGGGGGTGAACGGAGTCATGCCGTCGACGACCACGCCCGCCGCGGTCAGCCGGCTCACCATGCTCTCGGTGGTGTGCTTCGCCCCGCCGACGTTGAGCAGCAGCAGCAGGTCCATCGCGGTGCTGAAGCGCATCGACGGGGTGTCGTCGACGAGGTTCTCGATCACCACGACGCGCGTTCCGGGGCCACCGGCCCCGATGACGTTGCGCAGCGTGCGCGCCGTGCTCTCGTCGTCCCACTCCAGGATGTTCTTGATGATGTAGACGTCGGCCTTGACCGGGATCGCCGCGCGGACGTCGCCGGGCACGATCCGGGCGCGGTCGGCGAGGTCACCGCCCTCGCGCAGCCGCGGCACGGCGTTCTCCACGACGCGGGGCAGGTCGAGCAGACTGCCGTGCATCGAGGGGTACTTGTCCAGCAGGCAGGCCACCACATGCCCCTGGCCGCCGCCGATGTCCGCGACCGACTTGCTGCCCGACAGGTCCAGCAGGGCCGCGACATCGCGCGCCGACTGCTCGCTGGACGTGGTCATCGCCCGGTTGAAGACGTCGGCCGACTCCGGGGCGTCCTCGTTGAGGTACTCGAAGAACTCCTTGCCGTACAGGTCCTCGACGACGTTGCTGCCGGTGCGCACGGCCTCGTCCAGCCTGGGCCAGGCGTCCCAGGTCCACGGCTCGGTGCACCACAGCGAGATGTAGCGCAGGCTGTTCGGGTCGTCCTCGCGCAGCAGCTTGGACATCTCGGTGTGCGCGAACATGCCGTCCGGCCGCTCGGCGAAGACGCCGTAGCAGGACAGGGCCCGCAGCAGCCGGCGCAGCGGCCTGGGCTCGGTCTTCACCGCGGCCGCGAGGTCCTCCACGGCCATCGGGGCCTGGCCGAGGGCGTCGGCGACCCCGAGCCGGGCTGCCGCGCGGACGGCGGCGGCGCAGGCCGCGCCGAACACGAGCTCTCTGAGCCGCATGGACGGCGGTGGGGCGGTTTCAGCGGTCGTCATGTGCCGCCTTCCTTCCTTGGATGTACGCGGGGGTACGGCCGGTCAGCACAGCCCCGAGGGCTTCGAGGCCGTGCAGGAGTTGCCCTGGAAGGTGTTGTTGCTCTTGGTGTGCTCCTGGTTGACCAGGTCGGCCGGGGCGTTGCCCCTCAGCGCGTTCTCGCTGATCCGGTTCCGCTCGCTGATGACGCCCACGAAGCTCTTGAACAGCACGATCCCGCCCGACAGCGGGGACTTGCCGGAGTTGCCCGTGACCAGGTTCCGGTTCACCTGGGTGTTCTCCACCCCGGTCAGCACGATGCCGGAGCCCTGGAGCGCGGGCAGCCGCGGGGTCTTGGGGCAGGCCTTGTTGTTGGTGGTGACCACGTTGTTCGCCACCGTCAGCGCCCCGGCCCGCGGCACGTTCTCGTCGCCGACGACGAAGACGCCCGCGCAGTTGCCGGTGACGTAGTTGCCCGTGACGGAGAGGTTCCGCAGGCGCCGGACGGTCAGGCCGATCCGGTTGCCCTCCATGCGGTTCTGCTGGACCACCGTTCCGCGGGTGTCCGTGGCGCCCTGTTCCTTCGAGATGGTGTTGGCGAGGAACAGGCCCGCGTCGCCGTTGTTGCGCAGGTAGTTGTTCCGGAACACGCCGCGCACCGACTGCTCCTGGGCGATGCCCCAGACGCCGTTCCCGACCGCGTACACCTTGCGCACGGTCAGCCCGTCGGTCGCCTGGCCGAGCACCCCGGTCCTGGCGAAGCCGGTCACGGTCAGGTGGGAGACGGTGACGCCCTCGACGGCGCGGTTCGCCGCGCCCACCACGCAGATGCCGTTGCCGCCCTTGGCGCAGGTGCTGGAGGCCTTGGCGGCGGGCTCGATCACCGTGCCCGGGCCCATGCCGCGCAGGGTCAGCCGGGACGTGCTCACCGTGACGCTCTCGTGGTAGGTGCCGGGGGTCACCAGGACGGTGTCTCCCGCCCGAGCGGCGTCCACCGCCTTCTGGATCGATTCCCCCTGGTGGACCAGGAAGGTCCTGGGGACAGCGGCCGCCGGAGTGGCGCCGAGCCCCGTTCCGATGAGCGCGGCGGCGCACGCCAGATATGCGAGATGGCATTTCGTCATATCCTGTACGCTATGGCCGATTAGTTGATAAACGTGGTGTATAGACCTTCTGGTGGCGTGTCACCCGCGCAGCGCTCGCCCCATCCCCAGCTGCACTGCCTCCGGAGGGCGGCCGCCCTCGATCTCCCACAGACAGTTCCGCGGCACCGCCCCAGCGTCCATGCCCGGGGCCGCTCCCGGTCGATCGCCGGCAGGTCCGGCAACGCGTCGAAGCGCCGGACGGTGTAGCCGGGGTCGTAGCGGTTGTCGATCGCCGGCAGCAGTTCGAAGCCGGGATTGCCCGCGAGCGGCTTGGGGTCGATGGCGACCCGTCCGCCCGTTCGGCCGTCAGGACGTTGTCGTAGCGCAGGTCCCCGTGCGGCACCCGGTCCCCGGGCTCGCTCACGACCTCCCGCACGGCGCCGCACGGACCGCGAGGAGCCGCCGGTCGGCCGGATCGGCTCCCGCTCCAGCGCCCACGGCATCTGTTCCGGCATGGCCCGCGTGATGTCCCCGAGGCGTCGCAGCCCCGGCGGGGCCGCTGCGGCGGTCAGCCGGGCCGGCAGCCCGTAGATGACGCGCACGGCCTCACGCGTGTCCGGCAGGTCCGTCGGCGCCCGGCTCTCGTCCAGCCGCTCCGGCGGCAGCGTGCAGCTGGGCTCGTCGTGCTCCAGCAGCCGTACGGCCTCGTCGCCGCCCCAGGCCCGCAGGGCGAGCGGCTCGCCCTAGCTCTCGGCGTCCAGCGGCTGGAGCTTCAGCGCGGCCGGAGTGCGGTTGGCACGACCACCGGAAGGACCAGCGTGCCTGGCGGGCCCGTCGAACCGCAGCCCCCACCACCGGAGGAACTCCTCCGCCCGCCGGGGCGGGTCCGCGATGAACGCCCGCCCCGCATCCCCATTGAATTTCTGCTGTGAAGCGGCCGGCTCGCCGGGCACCTCGATCACTTTCCCGACGATACTTACAGGTGTGAACAGGGTCATCCGATTTCGACGTGGGCTCCGGGCGGTGACGGCCTACGTCCGCAGCGCCCCGGGGACTTATGTCTGGTTGCTGATCCTGTTCGTCTCCACCGTCGCCCTGCACCACATGTCGCCGGACTTCGAGGAGGACTTCCTGCGGCAGCGCTCGACCAACATCCACGAGCTGTCGCAGAACCCCGTACGGGTGCTGATCACCAGCGCCATGTGGATCGACGGCGGGCACTGGGTGCCGTACGCGATCCTGTTCACGGTCTTCCACGCCCAGGCCGAACGCTGGATCGGCACCGCCCGCTGGCTGGCGGTGTGCGTGGCCGCGCATGTGTTCGCAACGCTGATCAGCGAGGGCGCGCTGCTGAAGGCGGTCCGGGACGGGATCGCCCCGCACTCCGCGGTCAACACCCTCGACATCGGGGTGAGTTACGCGCTGGCCGGCGTCATCGGGCTGCTCACCTACCGGCTCGCCGTGCCCTGGCGGTATCTGTACCTGCTGGCCGTGCTCGTCTTCTACGGAATCCCGCTCTACACCGACCGCACCTTCACCGACTTCGGGCATTTCGTCGCGGTCCTGATCGGTCTCGCCTGCTATCCGCTGGTCAGGGGCCGAGGAAAAGCATGGAATCCGAAGGAGACACTGGCCGCCCTCAGGGGTTAACGTCCGGCCATGAGCAGCACGGCAAGCAGTGTCGTCAACGGTGGCATCTCCTTCTGGTTCGCGGACGACGGCCTCCCGGAGGTCCGGGAGCCGCTGTCCGGTGACGCGACCGCCGACGTCGTGATCGTCGGCGGCGGCTACACGGGGCTGTGGACCGCGTACTACCTCAAGAAGGCCGCCCCCTTCCTCCGCGTCACCGTCCTGGAGCAGAAGTTCTGCGGCTACGGCGCTTCCGGGCGCAACGGAGGCTGGCTCTACAACGGCATCGCGGGCCGCGACCGGTACGCGAAACTGCACGGCCACGAGGCCGCGGTGCGGCTGCAGAAGGCGATGAACGACACCGTCGACGAGGTCGTCGCGGTCACCGTGGCCGAGGGCATCGACGCCGACCTGCACAAGGGCGGCGTGCTGGAAGTGGCGACCACGCCCGCACAGTTGGCGCGGCTGAAGGCCTTCCACGAGCACGAGCTGTCGTACGGCGAGAAGGACCGCGAGCTGTACGGCGCCCGCGAGACGCGCGAGCGGATCCGGGTCGCCGACGCGGTGGGCTCCACCTGGACCCCGCACGGCGCCCGGCTGCACCCGGTCAAGCTGCTCAAGGGGCTCGCGGCCGCCGTGGAGGCGCTCGGCGTCACCATCCACGAGTCGACTCCGGTGACCGAGATCCGCCCGATGCACGCCGTGACCCCGTACGGCACGGTCCGCGCCCCCTACGTCCTGCGCTGCACCGAGGGCTTCACGGCGAACCTGAAGGGCCACCGGCGCACCTGGCTGCCGATGAACTCCTCGATGATCGCCACCGAGCCGCTCACCGACGAGCAGTGGCAGAGCGTCGGCTGGGACGGCCGGGAGACCCTGGGCGACATGGCGCACGCCTATATGTACGCCCAGCGCACCGCCGACGGCCGGATCGCGCTCGGCGGGCGCGGGGTGCCGTACCGCTTCGGATCGCGGACGGACAACGACGGGCGGACGCAGGAGGCGACGATCGAGGCGCTGCGGGAGATCCTCGTCCGGTTCTTCCCGGGCCTGGCCGGTGTCCGCATCGAGCACGCCTGGTCCGGGGTGCTCGGGGTGCCGCGCGACTGGTGCTCGACGGTCACCCTGGACCGCTCGACGGGACTCGGCTGGGCGGGCGGGTACGTCGGCTCGGGCGTCGCGACCACCAATCTCGCCGGGCGCACCCTGTGCGACCTGGTCCAGCAGGACTCCGGGCAGGCAGGGCGCACCGATCTGACCGACCTGCCGTGGGTGGGCCACAAGGTGCGCAAGTGGGAGCCCGAACCCTTCCGCTGGCTCGGCGTCCAGGGCATGTACGCCACCTATCGCGCCGCCGACGAACGCGAGCGCCTCCACCCGGGCTCGCAGTCGTCACGACTGGCCCGGATCGCCGACCGGGTGGCGGGACGGCACTGACCATGATCCGCACCGCGACCCCCTCGGACATACCTGTCATCCACGCCCTGATCCGCGAGCTCGCCGAGTACGAGAAGGCCCCGCAGGAGGCGAGGGCGACCGAGGAGCAGCTGCACTGCGCCCTCTTCGGCGAGCGTCCTGCGGTCTTCGCGCACGTGGCGGTGGACGAGGCAACCGGCACGACGGTCGGATACGCCCTGTGGTTCCTGAGCTTCTCCACCTGGCGCGGGGTCCACGGCATCTACCTCGAGGACCTGTACGTCCGCCCCTCGGCCCGCGGCGGCGGCCACGGCCGGGCGCTGCTCGCCGGGCTGGCCCGGATCTGTGTGGAGCGGGGTTACGAGCGTCTGGAGTGGTCGGTCCTGGACTGGAACCGGCCCGCGATCGGCTTCTACGAGTCGCTCGGTGCCCGTCCGCAGGACGAGTGGACGGTCTACCGGCTGACCGACGGGCCGCTGGCCGAGCTGGGTGGGTCAGAGCGCTGACTCGGGAACGGGTGCGTTCGCGGGGGCCGCTTGCGTGGGCGGCTTCGACGTGACCATCAGGCCCGCGACCAGGCCCGCCAGGAGCATCACGCCCGCGGCCCACCAGATGGCGACCGTGTAGCCGTGCACGACGCCCTCGGGGACCACGGTCGCCCGCTGGGCGGGGTCGTGCAGGTGGGCGGCGACATAGGCGGTACTGCTGGTGGTGGCGATCGTGTTGAGCAGCGCCGTGCCGATCGAACCGCCGACCTGCTGCGAGGTGTTGACGGTCGCCGAGGTGACCCCCGCGTCCTGCGGGGCGACTCCCGCGGTGGCCGTGGCGAAGATCGGCATGAAGGTCAGGCCCATGCCGAGGCCGATCAGCAGCAGGGCGGGCAGGATCTCGGTGGCGTACGAGGAGCCGACGGCCAGCCCGGTCAGGATGACCATCCCGCCGGCGGCGAAGACCATCCCGGGGACCATCAGCATGCGCGGCGCCACGGACGGCAGCAGCCGGGCCGATATCTGCGTGGAGCCGACGACGATCGCGGCGGTCAGCGGCAGGAAGGCCAGGCCCGTGCGCACCGGCGAGTAGCCATGGATGACCTGCAGGTAGTAGGTCATGAACAGGAACAGGCCGAACACGCCGATGACGGCGAGGGCCATGGTCAGGAAGCAGCCGGACCGGTTGCGGTCCTCGATGATGTGCAGCGGGAGCAGCGGCACCCGGGCCCGGGTCTGCCACCGCACGAACACCGCGAGCAGCAGCACGCCCGTGCCGAGCAGGGCAAGCACCAGCGGGTCGGTCCAGCCGCGCGGCTCGGCCTCGCTGAACCCGTAGACGACCGCGACCAGTCCGCCGCAGCCGAGCACCGCGCCGGGCACGTCGAGCCGGACGCCCGAGTGGCCCGAGCGGCTGTGGAGCAGGGTCAGGGCGCCGAAGACCGCGACGACCGCGATGGGCACATTGACGTACAGGCACCAGCGCCAGTTCAGATACTCGGTGAGCAGGCCGCCGACGATGAGCCCGATCGCCGAGCCGCTGCCCGCGAGGGCGCCGTAGATGCCGAAGGCCCTTCCGCGCTCCCTGGGATCGGTGAACGTCGTGGTGACCAGGCTGAGCGCGGACGGGGCGAGCACGGCGGCGAAGGCGCCCTGCAAGGCGCGGGCGCCGAAGAGCATGCCGGCGCCGGTGGCCGCGCCGCCGAGCGCGGAGGCGGCCGCGAAGCCGATCAGGCCGATGACGAAGGTGCGTTTCCGGCCCACCCGGTCGGCGATCCGGCCGCCCAGCAGGAGCAGGCCGCCGAAGGCCAGCGTGTAGGCGGTGATGACCCACTGGCGGTTGCCGTCGGACATGTTCAGGTCGCGCTGGGCGGAGGGGAGCGCGATGTTCACGATCGTCGCGTCGAGCACCACCATCAGCTGTGCGAGCGCGATGACCACCAGGCCCCACCAGCGGCGGGGGTCGGTGGCCTCGGATCCTGGGGTGGACTCACCTGTTCGGGTGATACGCACGCGGTCAGAAGACCATGAATCGGTATGTACTGCATCCCGGGGTGTTCTGTGCCTGGTCATGGTTCCAGGACCACCTTCCCGACGGTGCCGCGCCCCTCCAGGGCCCGGTGCGCGGTGGCCGCCTCGGCGAGCGGGAAGCGCGTCACGGCGGGGGTCAGCCGCCCCGCGGCGGCCTCGGCGAGCGCGCGCAGTTCCAGGGTGCGTACGGGGTCGGGGCCACCCGCCCGCTTCAGTATCGCGGGGCCCAGGACCTGCTCGGAGACGCCGTCGACGACATATCCCTGCCCGGCGGAGATCCCCTGCGCGGACCAGCCGAAGACGAGGTGCTGCCCGCCGGGCCCGAGCAGGGCGACCGCCTCGCGGGCGACATCGCCGCCGACCCCGTCGAAGACGACGGTCGCGGGCCGCTCGCCCAGATACCCGCGGACCTGCTCCGGCCAGGCCGCACCCAGGTAGTCGACGGCGAGGTCGGCCCCGTTCTTCGCCACCCGTGCCACCTTCTCCGGGCCGCCGGCGAGACCGATCACCGTGGCACCGGCGTTCTTGGCGTACTGCACGAGCAGCGTGCCGATGCCGCCGGCCGCCGCCGGGACGACGGCCACCGAGTCCGGTCCGAGCTCGGTGAACCGCACAATCCCCAGCGTCGTCCGCCCCGTGCCGATCATGGCGACGGCCTGGGCGAAGTCGAGGCCGTCCGGTATCTCGTGCAGCCGCCCGGCGTCGGTGACGGCGAGCTCGGCGTAGCCGCCCGGGGCGAAGCCGAGATGGGCGACCACGCGCCTGCCGAGCCACCGCTCGGGCGTGCCCTCGCCGAGGGACTCGACGACACCGGCGACCTCGCGGCCGGGCACGGTGGGAAGCGGTGTCGGGGCGGGCGCCGGGCCCTGCACGCCCTCCCGCAGGGCGGTGTCCAGGAGGTGGACACCGGCCGCGGCGACGGCGACACGGACCTGGCCGGGGCCCGGCACGGGGTCCTCGACCTGCTCGTAGGTGAGGTTCCCGGCCGGGCCGAAGGCGTGCAGGCGGATGGCGTGCATGAGGACCCCCATCGACGTTTCGTCGGTCGCTGCGTTCGTCGTCCGGGGTCCACCCTTCAACCTCAAGCATGCTTGAGGTCAAGGGCGTGCCGGCCGAGGGCCAGCGACACGGCGGTGAGGGCGCTGTTGAAGGACACCTCCGACAGCACGCCGGGGGCGGCGACCTGGTCACCGGCGAGATAGACGCCGTCGCCCCGGTCGATGGCGGGCCGGTCGCGCCAGCTGGTGCCGGGCAGGTCCACGGCTCCGGTACGGCCGTTGGCGAGGGCCTCGCGCCGCCAGGTGACCCGCTCCCGCCACCCGTCGAAGGCGAGGTCGAGCAGCCGCTCGGCACGGGCGATGCCGTCGGCCCGGGACTCCCCGGGACCGATCGGGATCTGCCCCTGCACGAGCTGCTCACCGGCCGGGGCGAGCGAACGGTCCTGCGCGGTGAACCGCTCGAGCCACCCGGGTGCGTCGAGATCGGACACCGCGAAGGCGTCACCGCGCCGGGTGCGCAGCGCGAGGTCGACGAGGGCGGTACGGCCACCGGTCCAGGTCAGCGAGTCGTCCTTCAGCAGACGCCGGGCCGCCTCGAGGGAGGTGGCGACGACCACGGGGGTGCCGGTGGGAAGGGCATCGACCCGGGACAGGGTCTCCATCCGCACACCGAGGTTCCAGGCCCGTGCGGCCATCCGGTCGATGACATTGGCCCAGCCACCGCGCGGATAGTGCGCTTCCGGCGGCAGCTTGGTGGCGCGGCGCAGACGTTGCTGCACGAAGGCGGCGGACAGCGCGCCCGGATCGTGGTGGAAGAGGGCGACGGCCGAGTAGTTGGCGGCGGCGCGCGCCCCCTCCTCGCCCGCCTGCCGTGTCGCCCAGCTCATGAAGTCGACGTCGACGGGCGCCTGTTGGGCGCTGCGGCGCAGCAGCTTGAGCATCGCGAAGGGCGGGGTGCGGCGCAGGACCCCGTGATGGCGCAGCCGCAGCCGGGCCGCCTCCAGGGGCGGGACCGGAGCGACCGGCCCGATGAGGTCGCGCTGCTTGAGCCAGACCCAGTGCGGGCCGCCGTTGTACAGGGCGTGCGGGCCTTCGTTCGTGCGGTACGGGCCCTCGGCGGTCCGCGCCCGTCCGCCGAGGGTGTGGTGGGCTTCGTACACGGTGACCTTGGCGCCCGCCTCGGCGGCGGTGATCGCCGCGGTGAGTCCGGCGAGGCCGCCGCCGACGACGGTGATTCGTTGCATGGGCGGATGTCTCCCTCTGCTCGGGGTCGCCTCTTCTCTGCAGGTACGACTGCCCGCGCCGCCGAAATGTGACATCGCCGGTGTCTGTGCAGGTCGGGGCGATTGTCAGTGGTGGGGTGCAGCATGGGGGCATGGCGAGGAGAGCGACGGGTGGGGCAGGGGTGCGGTCCGCGCGGCGGCCGGAGGTGCGGCTGCCACCACTGGAGGCGTACGGCGGCGGCGGGCTGGAGCCGGACGGGGACTACGACGGGCTGGATTTCCGGGAGGCGGACTTCGCCGGGCAGGACGGCGGGGGTGCCCGCTTCATGGACTGCGCGCTGACCGGCTGCGCCTTCGACGAGACGCGACTGCACCACGCGCGCATCCTCGACACGGTCCTCACCGGGGCAAGGGGAGTCGGCACGTACCTCGCCGAGTCGACCCTGCGTGACGTCGAACTCGTCGACGCGCGACTGGGCGGCACGCAGTTGCACGGTGCCGTGCTGGAGCGCGTGCTGATCCGCGGCGGAAAGATCGACTGTCTCAACCTGCGCAAGGCGAAGCTCAAGGACGTCGTCTTCGAGGGCTGCGTCCTCGTCGAGCCGGACTTCGGGGACGCGCGACTGGAGCGGGTCGAGTTCGTGGACTGCGCGCTGAAGGGCGTGGACTTCAACGGGGCGACACTGACGGACGTGGACCTGCGGGGGGTCGCTTCGCTGGACATCGCCCGGGGCGTGGGGCGGCTGGCCGGGGCGGTCATCAGCGCGGGCCAACTGGTGGATCTGGCGCCGGTGCTGGCGGGGGAGCTGGGAATCCGGGTGGAATGACCAGCGCGTGGGGTACCCCCTGCCCGTAGAGCTCGGGGGAGCTCGAGGACGAGGCCGTTCAGGCCGGAGCGGGAGGCTTGGGGCGGCAGCCACCAGGGCGGCCACCGCAGCTCATGGCAGCCTGGGAAAGCGAGCCTGCAGCGTCCAGATCGCCGGGTTCTCGGCCAGGGACTCGTGCAGATCGGTGAGGTCGGCGAGCAGGTCGTGGAGGAAGTCCCGTGCCTCGCGGCGCAGTTCCGTGTGGGAGAAGGTGAGCGGAGCTTCCTCGGCCGGCATCCAGTCGGACTCGATGTCCACCCACCCGAAGCGCCGCTCGAAGAGCATCCGGTCGGTCGACTCGGTGAAGTCCAGTTCCGCCCGCTGCGGGCGGGCGGCGCGGGAGCCCGCCGGGTCCTGGTCGATCCGCTCCACGATGTCGCACAGCGCCCACGCGAAGTCCAGCACCGGCACCCATCCCCAGGCTGTGGACAGCTCCCGGTCCGTCTCGGTGTCGGCCAGATACACGTCCCCGCAGAACAGATCGTGCCGCAGCGCATGGACGTCCGCGCGCCGGTAGTCCGTCTGCGGCGGGTCGGGGAAGCGGTTGGAGAGGGCATAGCCGATGTCGAGCACGTACGTGATGGTGTCACGGTCGTATCCGGTCACCGGCACGCCCCGACCGTCACCCCGCACCGTAGGATCTCTGACATGTCCAGATCCGCGCGCCTTGTCCCGGTCGCCGCCGGCGCCATCGCCCTCCAGCTCGTCCTTTCCGCATGCGACGGCGGCGTGCAGGGCACCCCGGGCGGCTCCGGCGTACACGACCCGTATTTCCCCAAGGCGGGCAACGGCGGATACGACGTCACCCACTACGACCTCACCCTCTCCTACGACCCCGGCACCCACCGCCTCACCGGCAAGGCGGTGATCACAGCCCGCGCCACCCAGGACCTGTCCGCCTTCGACCTGGATCTGAAGGGCCTGGACGTCGAGGACGTCACCGTGGAGGGCAAGGACGCCCGCTTCAACCGCTCCGGCCAGGAACTGACCGTCCGCCCCCATGACGACCTGGACAGGGGGGAGACCTTCAGCACCACGGTCCACTACTCCGGCACCCCGGAGAAGATCACCGACCCGGACGGCTCCGAGGAGGGCTGGCTGCGCACGGCGGACGGCGCGCTCGCCCTCGGCGAACCCACCGGCTCCATGGCGTGGTTCCCCGGCAACGACCACCCCTCCGACAAGGCGACGTACGACATAGCCGTCACCGTGCCGAAGGGTCTGCAGGCCGTCTCCAACGGGGAGTTGACGAGCCGGCGGACGACCGGCGGCCGCACCACCTTCACCTGGCACACCGCCCAGCCGATGGCGACCTATGTCGCCATGGTCGCCATCGGCCACTACGACATCACCCGCTACACCACCAAGAGCGGCCTGCCCGTCTACGTCGCCGTCGACCCGAAGCAGACCGAGGCGAGCCGCAAGGTGCTGGCGAAGATCCCCGAGATCATGGAGTGGGAGGAGTACAACTTCGGCCCGTACCCCTTCTCCTCCACCGGCGCCATCGTCGACGGCCCCGACGACGTCGGCTATGCCCTGGAGACCCAGAACCGCCCGGTCTTCCCCGGCGCCCCCGACACCGGGACCCTCGTCCATGAGCTCGCCCACCAGTGGTACGGCGACTCCGTCACGCCGAAGAGCTGGCGGGACATGTGGCTGAACGAGGGCTTCGCGACGTACGCGGAGTGGCTGTGGGAGGAGGACCACGGCGGCGACACCGTGCAGCAGACCTTCGACGCGGTCTACAGCGGCGACCACTTCGACGACCCCGACCGGGCCAAGGCCGTCTGGGCCTACCCGCCGGCGAAGCCGTCGAGCGCGGCGCACATCTCCGACAGCCCGGTCTACGAGCGCGGCGCCATGGTCCTGCACAAGATCCGGCAGAAGGTCGGCGACGACACCTTCTACGACATCATCCAGGGCTGGGCGGCCGCCCACCGTCACGGCAACGCGGACACGGCCCAGTTCACGGCGTACGTCGAGAAGATGGCGCCGGACAAGAACTTCGCCGCGATCTGGGCCGACTGGCTGTACGGGAACGGCAAGCCGGACCACCCCTGAGAGGCAGCCCGGCCTTCACCGGCGTGTGTGCCGCCGGTCAGTTGACGTTGACGGCCTTCCAGGCCGCCGCCACCGCGTTGTACTCCGCGCTGCCGGCCCCGTACAGGTCGCTCGCCGCCTGGAGCGTGGCGGTGCGGGCGCCCGCGTAGTTGGTCGACGAGGTGAAGTACGTGGTCAGGGCCTTGTACCAGATCTGGTAGGCCTTGGTCCGGCCGACGCCGGTGACCGTGGAGCCGTTGTAGGTCGGGGAGTTGTACGACACCCCGTTGATGGTCTTCGCGCCGCTGCCCTCGCTGAGCAGGTAGAAGAAGTGGTTGGCGACACCCGACGAGTAGTGCACGTCGAGGCGGCCGACGGTGCGCGACCAGTAGTCGGCGGAGCCGCCGTCCTTGCTGGGCCTGTCCATGTAGCGCAGGGGCGTGCCGTTGCCGTTGATGTCGATCTTCTCGCCGATGAGGTAGTCACCGGGGTCGGAGGAGTTGTTCGCGAAGAACTCCACCGAGGTGCCGAAGATGTCCGAGGTGGCCTCGTTCAGGCCGCCGGACTCCTTGCTGTACTTCAGGCCCGCGGTGGCCGCGGTCAGGCCGTGGCTCATCTCGTGGCCCGCCACGTCGAGCGAGGTGAGCGGGTCGGCGTTGCCCGCGCCGTCGCCGTACGTCATGCAGAAGCAGCTGTCCGACCAGAAGGCGTTGACATAGGCGTTGCCGTAGTGGACGCGGGAGTAGGCGGCCCTGCCGTCGCCCGCGATGCCGTTGCGGTTGAACGCGGACTTGTAGAAGTCCCAGGTGACGGCGGCACCGTAGGCGGCGTCGACCGCGGCGGTCTGGCGGTTGGCGACCGTACCGTCGCCCCAGATGTCGTCGGCGTCGTGGAAGAGCGTGCCGGTGCCGTTCGTCCCGCCGTTCAGGTCGTAGGTCTTGTGGCCGCCGCGGCCGCCGTCGACGAGGTCGTACCCGCCGGAGGCGGAGGCGGTGCTGCCCAGCGGCACGGTGCCGCTGTACCGGCTGGTGCCCGTGCCGGTGTCGATGGCCTGGTAGGAGTAGATCTTCTTGCCGGTGGCGGCGTCCGTGATGACGTGCAGCTCGCTCGGGGTGCCGTCGTGCTGGAGGCCCTTGACCACGGACTCGTAGGCCAGGACGGGCTTGGTGCCGACGGCCCAGACGACCTTGCGGGCGGTGGTGGTCGTGGCCTCGGTGGAGCCGGCGGCCTTCAGGGCGGACTTCCTGGCGGCGGCGGGGGAGAGGGTGGCGTCGGTGGACGCCACGGATATCCGGGCCTTGGCCGCCTTGCTGACGCCCTCGAGCGTGCCGCTCCTGGTCATGTGGGTGACCAGGTCGCCGCCGAGGACCGGCAGACCGGCGTAGGTCCGCTCGTAGCGGGTGTGGACCGTGCCGTCCGCGTCCTTGATGACGTCCCGGACGACGAGTTTCTCCTGGGCGCCGAGCCCGAGCTCGTGTGCGGTCGAACCGGCCGCGTCCTGCGCCGCCTTGATGGCGGTGGCGCGGGCCGAGGCGGTGAGGGGGAGTGCGGTGGCGCCGGGCGCGTGCTCCGGGGCCGCGGTGGCGGCACCGTTCTGCAGTGCGAGGACGACCATCGCCGCCGAGCCGACGAGGGCGGCGGTGCGTACGGCGGTCCTGCGGGAGGTGCGGGTGGAGCGTGGCTGCTGTCTCACTCGATCTCCTTCGAGCCGGCCTCGTGATGGAGGCACAGGTGATGCACAGGTGGGGCACAGCGTTGCGGCGGCGAGGAGAGGGTGACACCTGGGGCTGTCCGTTCGACAGGGAGCCGTCGAGACTTTACGTGTTCGTATCCGAAAGCCGTCGCCGTGGATCCGTTATGCGGACAAGCCGGGTTGCGTCAACTCCCCATTCGCTCAGCGCACTTGGTGGCCGAACCGTCACGCCCGACGTCCCGCCCCACGCGGGAGGCACCGCCGTCTGTTCAGTCCCACTCGAACGGCATCCGCCCCAGACCCGGCGGCCGGACGGGCTCGGACGGCTCCTCCCGCGTCCACCGGCGCCACGTGAGGATCCGCTCCTCGGCGTGCGCGGTGGCCAGGTCCGGGGCGGTCGGCTCGCGGCGCGGCCCCCGGGCGACGTACACGTGCTCGTGCCGGCGGACGGTACTGGAGGAGGACTGAGCCGTCCGGGTCGACGACGGCTACCCGGGTCGCGCGGCGGGCGTGCGCAGCACCTTGCGCAGTACGGCGCAGGGGCGGCCCAGCTGGAGGTCCTTGCGGTGGCCGATGACCTCGTACCCGAGGGCGGTCCAGAAGGCCATCCCCTTGGGGTTGTTGTCGAGGACGGCGAGACGTACGGCGGTACGGCCCGCGGCGCGGAAGCGGTCCTCGACGAGTGACGCCAGGCGGCGGCCGTACCCGCGGCGCTGCGCCCGCGCGTCGACCATCAGCAGCCCGATCCAGGGATCCGGGTCGGCCGGATCGGGGTGGTGCGCAAGCGTGATCACCAGCCCGACCAGCAGCCCCTCCCCGCGCGCCAGCAGCACCTCGGCATCCGGATTCGCCATCTCCACGGCGAGTGCCGCCGCCACCTGCTCCGGCCGGACGTCGTCCGGGTCCGGGAAGTCGCCGCTCAGGGCGTTGAAGTCGCGGTGGGAGGCGTGCAGCGCGGTGAGTTCGGTGAGGACGGGGCCCGGGATGTCGCGGTCGGGTGTGAGGCGGAGAGGCTCGAGGATCACAGGGGGAACCTAGCGCGGGAACCGCGGAGCCCCCAGCGGTTTCCCGGCTGGGGGCTCCGGCACGGCTTGGGACCGGCTCAGACGTTGACGCCGAAGTCCTGGGCGATACCGACCAGGCCCGAGGCGTAGCCCTGGCCGACGGCGCGGAACTTCCACTCGGCGCCGTTGCGGTAGAGCTCGCCGAAGACCATGGCCGTCTCGGTGGCGGCGTCCTCCGACAGGTCGTAGCGGGCGATCTCGGCGCCGCCGGCCTGGTTGACGATGCGGATGTAGGCGTTGCGGACCTGGCCGAAGTTCTGGCCGCGGTTCTCGGCGTCGTAGATGGAGACCGGGAAGACGATCTTGTCAATGTCGGCCGGGAGACCGGCGAGGTTGACGTTGATCGCCTCGTCGTCGCCGGCGCCCTCGCCCGTGCGGTTGTCGCCCGTGTGGACGATCGTGTTGTCCGGGGTCTGCTTGTTGTTGAAGAAGACGAAGTGGGCGTCCGAGTAGACCTTGCCCTGCGTGTTGACCGCGATGGCGGAGGCGTCCAGGTCGAAGTCCGTGCCGGTGGTGGTGCGGACGTCCCAGCCGAGGCCCACGGTGACGGCGGTCAGGCCCGGAGCCTCCTTGGTGAGCGAGACGTTGCCACCCTTGGACAGGCTTACAGCCATTGTTGGGAGTCCCTTCCCTAGTTCTGTGTGCACGAAGCTACCGTCACCCCGGAGAACGCCGGGAGGGGTCCCCATGGTTCCGGTTCCCTTTACCTTTTTTACCAAGTGGGGGACATTCGGGCCGCGAAATACGGATGACGTGGACCGGACAGAGGCGGGAACATGGGACGCATGTCCGGTCCTTACGTCATCCGCGGCTCCGTCCTCCTGCCCGAGGCCGAGCTCATGTGGCGTTTCTCGCGGTCGTCCGGGCCCGGCGGTCAGCACGTCAACACCAGTGACTCCCAGGTGGAGCTGCGCTTCGACCTGGTGAACACCGAGGCCCTGCCCGAGGTGTGGAAGCGGCGGGCGCTGGAGCGGCTGGCCGGGCGGCTCGTCGACGGTGTCGTCACCGTCCGCGCCTCCGAGCACCGTTCCCAGTGGCGCAACCGCGAGACCGCCGCGGTACGCCTCGCAGCCCTGCTCGCGGAGGCCACCGCACCTCCGCCCAAGCCCCGCAAGCCCACCCGCATCCCGCGCGGCATCAACGAACGCCGACTGCGGGAGAAGAAACAGCGCTCGGACACCAAGCGGGGGAGGTCGGGCCGGGACTGGGGGTGAGCCTTGGCGCACGGCGCCTGTCTGTGGGGCGCCTGCCTGGGCCTGTCTGTGCGGTGCCTGCCTGTACGGCGTCCGTCGCACGGCGCGAGCCCGAAGGGCGCCCGCCTGTCACACCCCCGCCCCGCGATCCGTCACCTCACCGACAGCGGATTGCGGTGAGGGGTGTGAGGGCGATGAGTGACAGTGAGTTTCTGGCTCAGCGTTTCGAGGCGCATCGGGGTCGGCTTCGGGCCGTTGCCTACCGGATGCTCGGGTCGGGGGCCGAGGCCGATGACGCGGTGCAGGAGGCCTGGTTCCGGCTGAGCCGTTGCGATGCCGGGCGGGTGGAGAATCTGGGCGGCTGGCTGACGACCGTGGTCGGCCGGGTCTGCCTGGACATGCTGCGCTCCCGCAAGTCCCGCGCCGAGGAGCCCCTGGAGGCCGCTCCGGCCTCCGCCGCCGATCCCGAGCAGGACGCGCTGCTCGCCGACTCGGTCGGTGTTGCCCTGCTCGTCGTCCTGGACACGCTCACGCCCGCCGAGCGGCTCGCGTTCGTGCTGCACGACCTGTTCGCGGTGCCGTTCGAGGAGATCGCCTCGATCCTGGGCCGTTCGCCGGCCGCGTCGCGGCAGCTCGCCAGCCGGGCCCGGCACCGGGTCCAGGGCGCGCCCGCCCCCCACGCCGACCTCGCCCGGCAGCGGGAGATCGTCGACGCCTTCCTGGCCGCCGCCCGCGACGGCGACTTCGACGGGCTGCTCGACGTCCTCGACCCGGACGTGGTGGCCCGCACCGATGCCGGGGTGACCACGGGCGCGGCGGCGGTCGCGGCCGGTGCGACGCACTTCGCGCAGCTGGCCCGGCTCGCCCGCCCGGTCCTCGTCGACGGCGCGACGGGCCTCGTGGTCCTCGCCGACGGCCGCCCGGAACGCGCCCTGACCTTCAGCTTCGTACGCGACCGCATTGCCGTCATCGACATCGTGACCGACCCGGGCCGGGTGTCCGCCCTCGACATCGGCCTCGCCTAACCGAGGTCCAGCATCCCCACCGTCTGGCCCCTGCTGGTCTCCCCGGTCGTACGGAAGCCGAGCCGCAGATAGAACTCCTCCGGGCCCGTCGGGCCGGGATGCCAGGTGACGTGGAGCTGTTTGCCCCCGCGGCGGCGGATCTCGGCGGCCACGGAGTCGACGGCGAAGCGGCCGTATCCCCTGCCCTGCTCCTCGGCGGCGATGTTCAGCCGCCACAGGCCGGAGCGGAAGACGGTGCCGTCGCCGTGCCAGTCGATGTCCAGGAACGCCATCAGGAATCCCACCGGGCGGCCGTCGTCGCCCTCGCCGTCGACGATCAGGCGCGGCCACGCGACCCCGGGCGGACGCACATACGCCTCGGCCAGGGAGTGCGCGACGGGCTCGACCGCATGCTCCTGGTCGGGCCGGATCCGAATGCCGAGGGCGGCTTCCAAATTCCGGGGTGTGACTTCTTCGAGGCGGGGTGTCATCCGGGCACCTTAGGCGGGCCGTTCACGAGGGTTCCACGGAATTTCCGCGGCCCCTTCCGGACCCTGTCGGCCCGTCCCTTCCACCCGTCTCTTCCGTCCCCGATTACCCCAACTGCCGGTAGCGGCCCCGGAAATAGAGCAGCGGTCCGCCGTCCGCGCTCCGCACCCCGGCGGTCAGCACGCGGCCGATCACCAGCGTGTGGTCCCCCGCCGTCACCCGCTGCTCGGTCCGGCACTCCAGGGTCGCCAGGGCGCCGCCCATCAAGGGGGCGCCGGAGGCCTCGCCGCGGACGTACGCGAGGTCCTCGAACAGGAGCCGGTCGCTGATGCGGCCCTTCATGGCGAAGCGGCCCGCGATGTGGCGCTGGCTCTCGGAGAGGACGGAGACCGCCCACAGGGGCTGTTCGTCGAGCAGGTCGTCCATGCGGGACCCGTTGCGCAGGCTGACCAGGACGAGCGGCGGCTCCAGGGAGACCGACATGAAGGAGGTGGCGGTCATGCCGACGTCCTCGCCGCCCGGCGCCAGGGGGTCGTCCGGGTCCAGCGGCGGCTCCTGCGCCGTCACCAGGACCACGCCCGCGGCCAGCCGGGACATGGCGGCCCGGAACTCGTCGTTGCTCACCCCCTCAGCATGCCCGGGGGCGGCCGTGGCGGTGGGGGAAGGCGGGGCGGAGGGAGTGTTCAGCACGCCGGAAACGCTAATCTCCACTCCGTGCGCGGCGCATCGGACCCCGGTCCGAGGTGGGTCCTAGGACCACGGTCGTGCATCATGTCCCCACACCCGCAAAGCATGCGTTCAGTAAGCCCACAGGGAAAACGCAGAAACTCCACTCAATTGTTCACGTTCTTCTGTGACTTGAGTCACAAGGGCCATTAATTGTTGACCCTGTGTACCGAGTGGGCAGCGCGCTGTGATTCAGTGGCGGGGCAAGATGCAAGGGCACCACTGATAAGAAGCGCCAAAGACAACCCTTGATTCGCTGCGAGGTCTCGGGGGGAGGGCGAGCATGGAGACCGAGTCGGAGCCGTATGTCCGTCTTGCGTCCCTGCGGCAGCTGCACCAGGTCATGGCCGACATGAACACGGCACGCAGCCTGGCGGACACACTGCAGACCGTCGCCGACGGCGCGGTCACCGCCCTCGGGTACGAGATGGCCTGCGTCAACCTCGTGCGTCCCGACGGTGACCTCGTCGTCGCCGCCTTCTCCGGCAACCCCGCGGCCGAGGCCTTGATCACCGGCCGTGTCGGCTCGCGCGAGTCCTGGGAGCGCCGGCTGACCATGGGCGAGGCCTGGGGCGATCTGCGGTTCATACCGCACACCGAGGGCTGGGTGCTCGACGAGGACGACGTACCGCAGTGGTACACCGACGGCCCCGCGCCCCGCTTCGAGGACGAGTGGCACCCCTCCGACCGGCTCTTCGCGCCCATGTACACGCCCGGCGTGCAGGGCGGCTCCTCCGGTGAGCTGCTCGGCGTGATCTCCGTGGACCGGCCGCGCAACGGGCGCCACCCGGGCGCGTGGGGGCGCGAGGCGCTCCAGATGTACGCGTTCCAGGCGGCCATCGCGATCAGCAACGCCCGGCTTCGGGCCAATATGCAGCGCGCCCTGGTCCGCCTGGAGCGGGAGCAGCAGGCGCTGCGCGCCAGCGAGGAAAGCTTCCGGCAGGCCTTCGAGTACGCCCCGTCCGGCATGGCCATAGCCGAGATGGGCGGTGACCAGCACGGACGGATACTGCGCACCAATGACGCACTGTGCCGACTGCTCGGCCGCCCCGCCTCCGCGATGCGCCGCTACTCCTTCTCCGACCTCGTCCATCCCGAGGACATAGGCACGCTTCTGCGCACCTCCGCCGAGGGCGGCCGCGCGGAGCTGCGCCTCGGCCGCCGCGACGGCAGCTATGTGTGGGTGTCCCTGCGCAACAGCGTCGTCGCCGACGCGGCCGACGGCCCCCGCTTCCTGCTCACCCACGTCGAGGACATCGAGGAGCGCAAGCGCCGCGAGCTCCAGCTCGCCCACCGCGCCTCCCACGACTCGCTCACCGGCCTGCCGAACTCGGCCGAACTGCGCTCGCGCCTGTCGTCCCGGCTCTGCCAGCGGGCCGGCCACGCCGGCGAGATCGAGTCCCTGGACGCCGCCTACGGCCACCCCGCCTTCGACGTCAACGGCCACGGTTTCGACTTCGCGGCGGTGGCGCAGTCGTACGACGGCTTCGACCACCATGTGCACACCATCGCGCCCGAGGGCGAGCGGGACGACGGCACCAAGGGCCTCGCGGTCCTCTTCTGCGATCTCGACGGCTTCAAGTCGATCAACGACCGGTTCGGGCACAACGCCGGTGACGCGGTCCTCATCGAGGTCGCCCGGCGGCTCACCCGGGGGGTGCGGGACGGCGACACCGTGGCCCGTCTCGGCGGGGACGAGTTCGTGATCCTGGCCGACGGGCTGGGCAAGGCCGACGCGCAGGACCTGGCCGTACGGCTGCGCAACGAGATCATCCAGCCGATCCGGGCCGAGGGCCGGGCCGTGCGGGTGGGCGCCAGTTTCGGCATCGGGTGGGCACACTGCGGCATGACCGCGGACGAAGTGTTGAAATCCGCTGACGAACGGATGTACGTCGAGAAACGATCTCGTCCCAAACAGCACCGGCGCGCGGGATGATCCGCAGGTCATTGGGTTGAAGCGGTGTGAGTCACCCGTTTGGGCGAGCGAGAACGGGTAGGCTCGCCATTCCATACCCGTACCGCATCCGCCCGCACCTGTTGAGGAGTACCAAGGGATGACGCCCGGCGACAACGGCGCGAGCACGCCCGAGGACGAGGACCCGTTCGGCTATCTGTACGCGGACGGCCAGGCCAGAGGGGCCCAGCCGCCGTCCGGTGGTTACGGCTACCCGAACTCGGTCAGCAGGGTGCGTTCGGTCGGTGAGCGCACCTACGGCGGACAGCAGGGCCAGACCATCCCCCAGCAGGGCACCTACGGCCAGCCGAACGCGCACTACCAGGCACCGGAGACCCTCCCGGGCGGCGCCCCGACCACCCAGCAGCCCCTGCCGGGCGGCGGTGGCCGCGGCCGCGGCAGCGGCCCGAACACCAAGGGCCTGCTGATCGGCGCCGTCGCGGTGGTCGCCGCGGTCGTGATCGGCATCAGCATCGCCATGATCAACGGCAACGACGACGACAAGAAGGGCAACGAGGCAAAGCCCACCCAGTCCCAGTCACAGAGCGCCGCCTCACCCAAGCCGTCCAGCACCAGCTCGGTCTCCGACTCGGGCGAGCTCCCGAAGATCGACGCGAAGGCGCTGCGCCTGGAGGGCGGGGCCACCACGGCGTCCGAGTTCAAGGGCGCCAAGGCCGACGGCGGCGTCTATGTGACCGGCTTCAACCAGGTCGGAGCCAAGGTCACCTGGACTGTGAACGGCATCCAGAAGGCCGGCACCTACCGGCTGTACGCGCAGTACGGCATCCCGGGCACGGACGCCAACGCGACGCTGTTGGTCAACGGCAAGGCCAACACGCAGCCGCTGAACATGAAGAACTTCGGCGGCACGCCCGCAGGTGACTGGGAAAAGGGCTGGCAGAACACTTGGGCCAACGTCAACCTGACCCAGGGAACCAACACGATCGAGATCGCCTGCAACGAGGGCAACCAGTGCAATGCCGTCCTCGACCAGTTGTGGCTCACCAAGTAACAGACGGCAGCCAGAAGGAAGCCCTCCTGCCTGACGGGGGAGCGGCCTCCTCACGTTTTCACGCCGGGCTTCCAGCGGATGCTGACGTCCCGATGGACGTTCCAGCCTCCGCCCCGCTCCTGGGAGGGGTTTACGCGGCGGTGGCCTCGCTCAGCACGGCGACCTGCCCCAGCAACCCCTCGTATGCCGCCCGGTCGAACTCGCCCGCCACGGGCGCCCGTATGGTCGCCACCGCCAGCGCGACCGCGCGGGACAGCCGGTCCGGCCAGGGCAGTTGTTCCACCAGCCCAGACAGCAGGCCCGCGACCGCCGAGTCGCCGGCGCCGGTCGGGTTGCCGTGGACGTGGGTGGGTGGGGTGGCGCGCCAGCGGCCCTCGGGGGTCACCGCCAAGAGGCCCTCCGGGCCCAGGGAAGCCACCACCGCGTGCGCCCCCCGTCGGCGGGCGTCCTGGGTCGCGCGCAACGGCTCGTGGGAGCCGGTCAGTTCGGCCAGCTCCTCGGCGTTCGGCTTGATGATGTCCGGCCGCGCCGCGACCCCGCGCCGCAGCGGCTCCCCGCTGGTGTCCAGCAGGACGGGAACACCGGCGGTCCGGGCCGTCCGCACCAGTCCCGCGTACGCGCCCACCGGCACCCCCGGCGGCAGGCTGCCGCACAGGGCCACCGCCGATGCCTCGCCCAGCAGGTTCTCGTACGCGTCCAGGAAGGCGGACCACTCCACCGGAGTGATCTGTGGGCCCGGCTCGTTCAACTGGGTGGTGTCGCCGGTGAGTTCGTCGACGACCGCGACGGTGCGCCGGGTCGCCCCGCCGACCGGGACCAGCGCGTCCACCACACCGGGTATGCCCGCCAGCCCCTCCCGCACGGCCCGCCCGGTGCCACCGCCCGCGAACCCGGTGACCGTCGCCTCGTGTCCGAGGGCCGCGAGCACCCGGGCCACGTTCAGGCCCTTGCCGCCGGGCCGTTCGGTGACGGCCGAGACACGGTGCGAGGCGTGCGGCCGCAGGGACCGTACGCGATAGGTGATGTCGAGAGCGGTGTTCAGTGTGACCGTGAGGATCACCCGGGCCGACCTCCCTCGAAGTGTGTGCGCCTGCCGTCGTTCCGGGCCCGATCATGCCAAAGAGACGGCGACCGGCCCAGCCCATGGTCGGCCACCGTCTCTCTGTCCGGGGACGGATCAGGGCAGTTGGGGAGGGACCGCCCACTCGCCCCGGCGCATCACGCCCCTGAGTTCGAAGCCGGAGTCCAGCAGCACCAGATCGGCGTCCTTGCCGGGCTCCAGCGAGCCGATGGCGTCGTACATGCCCAGCAGCCGGGCCGGGTTGACGGACAGGGCCGTGACCACGTCCTCCACGGGGAGCTTGTCGACGGTCACGGCCCGCTTGAACGCACGGTCCTGGGTGAGCGTGGAGCCGGCGATCGAGCCGCCCTCCACGAGCCGGGCGACGCCCTCGCTGACCTCGACCTCCAGCGGACCGAGCATGTAGCGGCCGTCGCCGATCCCGGCCGCGTCCATCGCGTCGGTGATGAACGCGACCCGTCCGGCACCCGCGTGACGGAACGCCAGCTCCAGGGCGGCCGGGTGCAGGTGGGTGCCGTCGTTGATGAGCTCGACCGTGACCCGCTCGTCCTCCAGGAGCGCGGCGACCGGGCCGGGGGAGCGGTGCCCGAGGGTGGGCATGGCGTTGAAGAGATGGGTGGCGACGGTGGCCCCGGCGTCGATCGCCTCGACCGTCTGCTCGTACGTCGCGTCCGTGTGGCCGACCGCCGCGATGACCCCGTGCTCCGCCAGCAGCCGTACGGACTCCAGGCCGCCCGGCAGCTCGGTGGCCAGGGTGACCATCCTGGCCCTGCCGCGCGCCGCGTCGATCAGCTTGCGGACGTCCGCCGGGTCCGGGTCGCGCAGCAGTTCCTCGGAGTGGGCGCCCTTGCGGCACGGCGAGATGAACGGGCCCTCGAAGTGAATACCCGCGAGATCGCCCTGCTCGGTCAGCTCGCTCAGCAGCCCGGCCTGCTTGACCAGGAAGTCCATGTCGTCGGTGACGGTGGAGGCGACGAGGGTCGTGGTGCCGTGCCGGCGGTGGGTGCGGATCGCCGTCAGCACGTCGTCGACCGTGCCGGAGAACGACGCGCCGCCACCGCCGTGGTTGTGGATGTCGACGAAGCCGGGGACCAGCCAGTGGCCCGTCACATCGAGGGTCTCGGCGTTCGGTCCCGCGGCGGCCGCGATCTTCGTACCCTCGACGACCACACGCCCGTCGTCCACGGTCCCGGTGGGCAGAACCACCCGGGCACCGGCGAGAACCATGCTGGGGGCCATCAGGCGGTTACCTCCGAAGGGTCAGTGGTTTCGAGGAGATCCCGGGCGAGGAGCCCCGCGCCCAGGCATCCGGCGGTGTCCCCGAGGGCGGCGGGGACGATCGACGGCAGCTTCTGGAAGGTGACGCGCCGCTGGACGGCCTCCCGCAGCGGTGTGAACAAGGTTTCCCCCGCCTCGGCCAGGCCGCCACCGATGATCAGCGTGCGCGGGTCCAGCAGGGTGAGCGCGGTGACCAGGCCGTCGGCGAGCGCGTCCACGGCCTCCTGCCAGATCCGGACGGCGTTCGGGTCACCGGACGCGACGGCCTTCGCGCAGTCCGCGGCGTCCGCGCCCGGGTCTTCGCAGGCGGCCGACCAGGCCTCGCTCACGGCGGCCGCGGACGCGTACCGCTCCAGGCAGCCGCGCTGCCCGCACGGACAGGGGGCACCTTGGGGCCGTACGACGATGTGCCCGATCTCGCCCGCGAAGCCGTGTGCGCCCGCCTCCACCCGGCCGTCGAGGCCGATGGCGCCCGCGATTCCGGTGCCGAGGGGCACGAACAGGAATCGGTCGGCACCTTTGCCCGCCCCGATCCGGCCCTCGGCGAGCCCGCCGGTGCGCACGTCGTGACCGAGGGCGACCGGGACGCCGAGCCGTTCGGCGAGCAGGTCGCGCAGGGGTACGTCGCGCCAGCCCAGGTTGGCCGAGTACGCGGCGACGCCCCGCTCCTCGTCGACGATGCCGGGGACGGCGACGCCGACGGCGGCCGCGGGCTCGCCCAGGTGCCGTGCGCCGTACGCGCGCAGATCGGCGGCGAAGTCGAGGATGCCCTCGACCGCCGCGTCGGGTCCGCGCTCGCGCCCGGTCGCCCGGCGGTCCCGGTGGAGCAGATCGCCGCCGTCCCCGACCAGGGCGGCCTTCATCGCGGTGCCGCCCACGTCGAGGGCGATGACATGTCTCACGGGAACAGTGTGGACCTCCGACCCGCAAGAGGTCTAGTCCACTCGCGTGGTGTAGACCTTGGTGTAGACCTCATGGTCCACATGGTGAAACGACAAGACGACAGGGTTGGGGCAGTAGTAGTGCGGCGGCTAGGTGCAGGAATGATCGCGGTGGTGTCCGCAATGGGCATGACGGCGGTTCTCGGTGGCTGTGGGAGCGCGGGTTCTTCGGACGTGACCCTCAGACTGGTCGCCGCCGACTACGGCGACTCCGCCGCCAACAGCTCCAAGAAGTACTGGGACAAGCTGGTCGAGGAGTACGAGGCCCAGCACTCCGGGGTGAAGGTCGAGGTCAGCGTCTACTCCTGGAACGACGTCGACCGCAAGGTCAAGGAGATGGTCGACGCCGGGAAGGCGCCCGACATGGCCCAGATCGGCGCGTACGCCGACTATGCGGCCGCGGGCAAGCTGTACCAGGTCTCCGATCTGCTCTCCATCCCCGTACAGGCGTCCTTCCTCCCCCAGCTCTCCGAGGCCGGGCAGTGGAGCCACGTCCAGTACGGCATCCCGTTCGCCGCCTCCACTCGCGTGCTCTTCTACAACAAGACCCTCTTCGCCAAGGCCGGCATCACCGCGCCCACCGACTGGAGCGAGCTCGCGGCCGACGCGAAGGCGCTGAAGGCCGAGGGGGTGAAGTTCCCGTACGCGCTGCCCCTCGGGCCCGAGGAGGCGCAGGCCGAGACGATGCAGTGGCTGCTGAGCGGCGGCTCCGGCATCACCGACGACGTCGGCACCTACAGCCTCGACTCCGCGCAGAACGTGGAGACCTTCACCTGGCTCAAGGACGAGCTCGTCGGCAAGGGACTGACCGGGCCGGTCGCGCCGGGCAAGCTCAACCGTGCGGATGCCTTCGCGGCGTTCGCGGACGGCCAGGTCGGCATGCTCAACGGGCATCCCACGCTGATGAAGCAGGCCGCCGGCAAGGGCGTGAAGTTCGGCATGGTGCCGATGCCGGGGCGGACCGGGCAGTCCAGGTCCTCGATGGGCGTGGCCGACTGGATGATGGCCTTCAAGCAGAACGGCCACGCCGAGCAGGTCGGCGACTTCCTCGACTTCGTCTACAGCGAGAGGAACGTCCTCGGCTTCTCCCGCGAGTACGGCCTGCTGCCGGTCACCAGCGCCGCGTCGGACGCCATGTCCCAGTCCGCCAAGGACGCGAACCTCCACCCCTTCCTGAACCAGCTCCCCACGTCGGCGCTCTACCCGGTCGGCAAGACCTCCTGGGCAGGAGTCAGCGCCGACATCAAGAAGACCATCGGCCAGGCCGTCACCCCCGCGGGCAGCCCGGTCACGGTCCTGAACCGTCTCCAGACGACAGCGACCACGGCGGACAGCCGCGACGCGGGGTGAGGCGCTGCCCGGTGGGGGCTGCTGGCCTGGGCATGGAGCGGGAGGGGCCGGGCCGGTTCGGCCCCTCTGCGCTCCACCCCGTCGGCAAGACCCCTGGGCGGCGGCCGGCGCCGGCACAAAGAGGAACGTCGGGTCCGGGATGGACCATCGGCGGGCGTGACTCGCGGCGGAAGCGCGGCCGTCGTCCCACGGGAGCCGCTGTCAGTGGGCCGGGCTACCGTTCCCGGTATGGAGCGGGACGAGCTGGGGATGCGGGAGCGGGGGATTCTTGCGTTGGAGCGGCGGGGGTTTGCGGGGCCCGGGGCCAAGGAGCGGGCGATACGTGAGGAGCTCGGGCTCGCCCCCGTGCGCTACTACCAACTGCTGAACGCCCTGCTGGACGACGAGCGGGCGCTGGCGCACGACCCGGTGACGGTGAACCGCCTGCGGCGGGTGCGGGAGGCGCGGCGCTCCGAGCGGTGAACACCGCGGCGCTTCCGTGTGCGCCCCCCTGAGCCATGGGTGCGCCCGCCCTCCCGTGGATAGGGTCGCCGTATGGGCATCCATACGACGGACTCGACGGACCCGATGGATCCGCTGCCGACCCCCGTGACCCAGGCCGGACGGGAAGGGCTGGCGGCGCTGCTCGCACGGCCGCGCACCGCGCTGATCGGACTCGACTTCGACGGCACACTCGCCCCGATCGTCGCCGACCCCGAACAGGCCCGGGCCCACCCCGACGCCGTACCCGCGCTCGCCGCCATCGCCCCGAAGGTGGCCTCCGTCGCCGTGATCACCGGCCGCCCGGCCGGGGTCGCCGTGCGGCACGGCGGCTTCGCGGGCGTACCCGGCCTGGAGCACCTAGTCGTCCTCGGCCACTACGGCGCCGAGCGCTGGGACGCCGTGAGCGGAACCGTCAGCGCGCCGCCCCCGCACCCCGGCGTCGCCGCCGTCCGCGCCGAACTGCCGGGGTTCCTGGACCGGATCGGCGCCTGGCGGGGGACCTGGATCGAGGAGAAGGGACGGGCGGTCGCCGTCCACACCCGCCGCGCCGAGGATCCGCAGGCTGCCTTCGAGGCCCTGCGCGAACCCCTCGCCGAGCTCGCCACCCGGCACGGCCTGATCGTCGAGCCGGGCCGGATGGTCCTCGAACTCCGCCCGCCCGGCATGGACAAGGGCGTCGCCCTCCTGGAGTACGTCCGCGACATCGGCGCCGAGTCCGTGGTGTACGCCGGCGACGACCTGGGCGACCTCCCCGCCTTCGCCGCGGTCGACAAGCTGCGCTCCGACGGCGTCCCGGGCCTGCTGGTGTGCAGCGGCAGCTCGGAGGTGACGGAGCTGGCCGAACGGGCGGACCTGGTGGTGGACGGTCCGGAAGGGCTCGTTCGACTGCTGCGGATGCTCGCCGCTCAGCTGGACTGATCGGCGTCCAGCGCGTGCAGCTGGTCCAGGAACCACTGCGTCGGCGGTAGCGCCGTGGCGGCCGCGGCCAGCCGCTTCGTGCGCTCCGCCCGCTCCTCGGGGGGCATGGTCAGCGCCTGGTGCAGGGCGCGGGCCGTGCCCACGATGTCGTACGGGTTCACGGTGATCGCGTCCTCGCCCAGCTCCTCGTACGCCCCGGCCTCCCGCGAGAGCACCAGCACGCACCCCTCGTCCGAGACGACCGGAATCTCCTTGGCGACCAGGTTCATACCGTCCCGGATGGGGTTCACGAGCGCCACGTCCGCCAGCCGGTACGCGGCCAGGGAGCGCGCGAAGTCGTCCTTGACGTGCAGTACGACCGGGGTCCAACCCGGCGTGCCGTAACGGGAGTTGATCTCCTCGGCGACACGCTGCACCTCCGCCGTGTAGTCGCGGTACACGGCCAGGTCCTGCCGGGAGGGGTAGGCGAAGGCCACGTGCACGACCCGCTCGCGCCACTCGGGGTGGTCGTCCAGCAGCTGCCGGTACGCCAGCAGCCCGCGCACGATGTTCTTCGACAGCTCGGTGCGGTCCACCCGGACGATCGTCTTGCGGCCCGCGCCGATCTCCGCCCGCAGCGCCGTCATCCGTTCGGCCACGTCCGCCTCGTGCGCCCGCTTGCGCAGGAAGTCCGCGTCCGCGCCGAGCCCGTGCACGCCGATGCGCGTGCCGGCCGGGATGCCGGGGCCGAGCACCGTGTGACAGCAGTCGGTGAACGCGTCCGCCCAGCGCCGGGTGAGGAAGGCGGCGCGGTCGGCGCCGAGGATGCCGCCGAGCAGCTCGGCCGCGATGTCGTCGGGCAGGAGACGGAAGTAGTCCGGCGGGGCCCAGGGGGTGTGCGAGAAGTGGCCGATCCGCAGATCGGGCCGGAGCTGCCGGAGCATCCGGGGGGCGAGGGCGAGATGGTAGTCCTGGATCACCACCGCGGCGCCCTGAGCGGCCTCCTCCGCCAGCGCCTCGGCGAAGGCCCGGTTGTAGGCCTCGTACGACGCCCACTGGCGCCGGAACTCGGCGTCGAAGACCGGCTCCAGCGGGGTCTGGTAGAGCATGTGGTGGACGAACCAGAGCACGGAGTTGGCGACGCCGTTGTACGCGTCGGAGAAGATCGTCGCGTCGATGTCCAGCATGCGCACCTGCTGGCCGCCGGTCGCGTCCACGGACAGCCGCCGGCCGCCGTGCGAGCGGCGCACCGCCTCCCGGTCGGCGTCGCTCAGCGCGGCGCACACCCACACCGCGTCCGTGTGCGGCCCGATGGCCGACAGCCCCGAGACCAGCCCGCCGCCGCCCCGCTTGGCGTGCAGCGCACCAGCCGCGCCGTCGGGGCGTACCTCGTACGAAACCGGGCCGCGATTGGACGCGACCAGCACTTCAGCAGCACCGTGCGTGGAAGCCATACGCCTCAACCTAGCCCGGCCCGGAAACGCTCAAACGTACGTTCCACCCTGAGAGGGGGCCGTATACAGCCGTTCTCCAGCCGATCAGGCCACTCTGCGCGAGGCGTACTCCGCGATCTCCGCCATCGGGGGCCGCTCCTCCGTGTCCACCGAGTAGGTACGCGGCTCGAAGCCGTCCTCGCCCCGCTCGAACTGGGTGAGGGAGGGACGGATGAGGTGACCGCGGGCCAGCCGCAGTTGCGCCGTTCGGTAGATCGCCGCCGCCATCCGGCCCAGCGCCTGCCCGTCCTGGTGCCGGTGCTTGCGCACGCCCACGTCGACCTGGGCCAGGGCGTCCAGGCCCACCAGGTGCAGGGCGTCGACCAGCATGCCCAGCTCCACGCCGTAGCCGACGGGGAACGGGAGCTGTTCCAGCAGGGAGCGGCGGGCCGCGTACTCGCCGCCGAGCGGCTGAACGAAGCCGGCCAGTTGCGGCCAGTGCATGTTCAGCAGCGGGCGCGCCATCAGCTCGGTGACCCGGCCGCCCTGGCCCGCCGTCCTGCCGGAGGCGAGTGAATTCAATTCGGTGCCGAGTGGGCGGTCGTACATGGCCTTGACCAGGTCGACCTCCGGGTCGGTGAGCAGCGGGCCGACGATCCCGGAGACGAAGCCGGAGGAGAACTCCCTCAGGTCGGCGTCGATGAAGCAGACGATGTCCCCGCTCGTGACCAGCAGGGACCGCCACAGGACCTCCCCCTTGCCGGGGACGGCCGGAATGCGCGGCAGGATGTCGTCGCGGTGGACGACCCTGGCGCCCGCGGCGGTGGCCACCGCGGCGGTGCGGTCGGTGGATCCCGAGTCGACGACGACGATCTCGTCGACCAGCGGGACCTGCTGCATGAGGTCGTGGCGGATCACGGCGACGATGTCACCGACCGTCTCCTCCTCGTTGAGCGCGGGCAGCACCACGGACACCGACTGACCCGTCCGCTGCTTGGCGGCGAGGATCTTGTGGAGGGGGCGATCGGTCACGGACCAGGAGCGGGTGGCCAGCCAGCGCTCGACTTCTTCCAGCACAGTCAGCGGCTCCTCACGTTGTCTCGCGGTTCGGACGACTATCTCAACTGTCCTGGCCTTCGGTTACAGTCTTGAACAACGCCGATGACCATCGCATGTCGAGGGTCGTGGGCGTTTACAACCACATACAGCTCATCCAGAGGGGCAGAGGGACACGGCCCGATGAAGCCCCGGCAACCCTCCAGTCGGTTCTCGTTCTCCAGCGAGGCTCCCGGCTAGGGAAGGTGCCAAATCCGTCTCACGGCGAGATGCGTCGTGAGGAAGATGAGGAGAAAGGGCCTCGCCTCCATGGCTGTGCAGACAGTTGCAAGCACCAGCAATCCCACCGTAGACCTCGGCCCGGCCGCTGCGCTGAGCTGTCGCGAGTGCGGTCACCGGGTACCGCTCGGACCGGTGTTCGCCTGCGAGGAGTGTTTCGGCCCGCTCGAGATCGCGTACGACTTCTCGGCGTACGAAACCGAGGAACTCCGCAGGCGCATCGAGGCGGGCCCCGCGAACATCTGGCGCTACGCGCCGCTGCTGCCCGTCCCCGCGGACGTGGCCGGAAAGCCGAACCTGAACCCGGGCTGGACGGAGCTCGTCAAGGCCGACAACCTGGCGCGCGAGCTCGGAGTGACCGGCGGCCTGTATGTGAAGGACGACTCCGGCAACCCGACGCATTCCTTCAAGGACCGCGTCGTCGCCCAGGCCCTGGAGGCCGCCCGCGCCTTCGGCTTCACGACCCTCTCCTGCTCCTCCACGGGCAACCTGGCCGGTGCCGTCGGCGCCGCGGCCGCCCGGGCCGGCTTCCGCTCCTGTGTGTTCATCCCGCACGACCTGGAGCAGGGCAAGGTCGTCATGGCCGCCGTCTACGGCGGTGAGCTCGTCGGCATCGAGGGCAACTACGACGATGTGAACCGCTTCTGCTCCGAGCTGATCGGCGACCCGGCCGGCGAGGGCTGGGGCTTCGTCAACGTCAACCTGCGGCCGTACTACGCGGAGGGCTCGAAGACCCTGGCGTACGAGATCTGCGAGCAGCTCGGCTGGCGGCTGCCCGACCAGATCGTGGTCCCCATCGCCTCCGGCTCCCAGCTCACCAAGATCGACAAGGGTCTGCAGGAGCTGATCAAGCTCGGGCTCGTCGAGGACAGGCCGTACAAGATCTTCGGTGCCCAGGCCGAGGGCTGCTCGCCAGTGTCGACCGCCTTCAAGGCCGGGCACGACGTCGTCCGCCCGCAGAAGCCGAACACCATCGCCAAGTCCCTGGCCATCGGCAACCCGGCCGACGGGCCGTACGTCCTCGACATCGCGCGCCGTACCGGCGGCGCGGTGGAGGATGTGACGGACGAGCAGGTCGTGGACGCCATCAAGCTGCTGGCGCGTACCGAGGGCATCTTCGCCGAGACGGCGGGCGGTGTGACGGTGGGCGTGACGCAGAAGCTCATCAAGGACGGGGTCCTCGACCCGACCAAGACCACGGTCGTCCTCAACACCGGCGACGGCCTCAAGACGCTTGACGCGGTGGCCGGCACGGGGCTGACCGCGACCATCCGCCCGAACCTGGACTCCTTCCGAGAGGCTGGCCTCGCATGAGCGTGACCGTCCGCATCCCCACCATCCTGCGCACCTACACCGGCGGTCGGGCCGAGGTGACGGCCGAGGGCGCGACCCTCGCCGAGGTCATCGAGAGCCTGGAGAAGAACCACACGGGGATTGCCGCCCGCGTGCTGGACGACCAGGGCAAGCTGCGTCGCTTCGTCAATGTGTACGTCAACGACGACGACGTCCGCTTCGAACAGGGCCTGGAAACGGCGACCCCCGACGGCGCGGGTGTCTCCATCATTCCGGCCGTTGCCGGCGGCTGATCATTACCGTGGGTAACGGCAGTTACCGATAGTTCATCTGATTGCCTCCTCCGTGAGAGAAGCGGAGGGGGCAATTCAGTGTGGTTGAGCGCGGTACAGTTGGGGAACTCGCTCCCGATCTCCGGGTCGGAAGCCCTGGATTCATGCCGTAGACCCGACAAGAAGTAGCCAAAGTGTGCGGGCCTTCTGCGGCATTTGCGCCTTTTATGGGGCCCGACTTGCCCTGAATTCGGGTGAATTCTCACCACATTCCGGACCGGTGGCGTCCAGAATTCTCGTCCGATTGACCTGTTGCAGACGGCAGTTGGACAGATACATTCAGCCGCGGTCGACGCGTTCCGGCGCACGCCCCCAAGCCAATGGGGGGTGAGGTCTGACCCGGATCCGCGAAGTGTGGATCTGTGCAAGGGCCAGTAATAGGGGAGTTAGGCATGGCTCAGGGCACCGTCAAGTGGTTCAACGCGGAGAAGGGGTACGGCTTCATCGCGGTCGACGGTGGTGCGGATGTTTTCGTCCACTACAGCGCGATCCAGATGGACGGCTACCGCACCCTGGAAGAGGGACAGCGGGTCGACTTCGAGATCTCGCAGGGCCAGAAGGGCCCGCAGGCGGACATGGTCCGGCTGGCGACCAGCTGAAGCACGCGTCGACTGACAGCGACGTTCTGTTCATCTTCGAAGGGCCCGTACCTCCCGGGGGACGGGCCCTTCGGTCTGCCCGGGCCGTCCGACCACCCCCCTCGAGGGGCCCCGCTTCGCGGGCGCTTCTTGCACTCGGACGGGGCGAGTGCTAATCATTGGCGTTAGCACTCTGAAGGTGAGAGTGACAACGAAGGACCGGGTCGGTGAGGTCCGCAGGCCGGGTGGGGCAAGGAACCACCGGCCCGTGGGCCGTCCGTCGCGGGCGCGGGCGCGGTCCGAAGGAATCACCCCCAGTCCTGGAGGGACCACTTCACATGGCCAAGATCATCGCGTTCGACGAGGAGGCGCGGCGCGGCCTCGAGCGCGGCATGAACCAGCTCGCGGACGCCGTGAAGGTGACGCTCGGCCCCAAGGGCCGCAACGTCGTCCTCGAGAAGAAGTGGGGCGCCCCCACGATCACCAACGATGGCGTCTCCATCGCCAAGGAGATCGAGCTCGAGGACCCGTACGAGAAGATCGGCGCCGAGCTGGTCAAGGAAGTCGCCAAGAAGACGGACGACGTCGCCGGTGACGGTACGACCACCGCGACCGTGCTCGCCCAGGCCCTGGTCAGGGAAGGCCTGCGCAACGTCGCCGCCGGCGCCAACCCGATGGCGCTGAAGCGCGGTATCGAGAAGGCCGTCGAGGCCGTCTCCGCCGCCCTGCTCGAGCAGGCCAAGGACGTGGAGACCAAGGAGCAGATCGCTTCCACGGCCTCCATCTCCGCCGCCGACACCCAGATCGGCGAGCTCATCGCCGAGGCCATGGACAAGGTCGGCAAGGAAGGCGTCATCACCGTCGAGGAGTCCCAGACCTTCGGTCTGGAGCTGGAGCTCACCGAGGGTATGCGCTTCGACAAGGGCTACATCTCGGCGTACTTCGCCACCGACATGGAGCGGATGGAGGCGTCGCTCGACGACCCGTACATCCTCATCGCCAACTCCAAGATCGGCTCCGTCAAGGACCTGCTCCCGCTCCTCGAGAAGGTCATGCAGTCGGGCAAGCCGCTGCTGATCATCGCCGAGGACGTCGAGGGCGAGGCCCTGTCGACCCTGGTCGTCAACAAGATCCGCGGCACCTTCAAGTCCGTTGCCGTCAAGGCCCCGGGCTTCGGTGACCGCCGCAAGGCCATGCTCGGCGACATCGCCATCCTCACGGGCGGCGAGGTCATCTCCGAGGAGGTCGGCCTCAAGCTGGAGAACGCGACCCTGGACCTCCTGGGCCGCGCCCGCAAGGTCGTCATCACCAAGGACGAGACCACCATCGTCGACGGTGCCGGCTCCTCCGACCAGGTCAACGGCCGGGTGAACCAGATCCGCGCCGAGATCGAGAACAGCGACTCCGACTACGACCGCGAGAAGCTGCAGGAGCGCCTGGCGAAGCTCGCCGGCGGTGTCGCGGTCATCAAGGCCGGTGCCGCCACCGAGGTGGAGCTCAAGGAGCGCAAGCACCGCATCGAGGACGCCGTCCGCAACGCCAAGGCGGCCGTCGAGGAGGGCATCGTCGCCGGTGGTGGCGTGGCCCTGCTCCAGGCCTCCCAGGTGTTCGAGAAGCTGGAGCTGCAGGGTGACGAGGCGACCGGCGCCCAGGCCGTGAAGCTCGCGCTCGAGGCTCCGCTGAAGCAGATCGCCGTCAACGCCGGCCTCGAGGGCGGTGTCGTGGTGGAGAAGGTGCGCAACCTGACCCCGGGCCACGGCCTGAACGCCGCGACCGGCGAGTACGTCGACCTGGTCAAGGAAGGCATCATCGACCCGGCGAAGGTGACCCGTTCCGCGCTGCAGAACGCCGCCTCCATCGCCGCGCTGTTCCTCACCACCGAGGCCGTCATCGCCGACAAGCCGGAGAAGGCCGCCGCGGCCGCTCCGGGCGGCATGCCGGGCGGTGACATGGACTTCTGATCCCTCACGGATCAGCCTGTCCTTTCCGAGGGCGGCACTCCCTGTTCAGCAGGGGGTGCCGCCCTCGGGCGTTTTCCGGCTCGGGCGGTCGGCGGGGCTCGTGCCCGGCTGCGCGCAGGCGGTGACGACAGCGCGTCCGGCCGTCGAAGCGTCCGTCCAGCGCACGGAGTCCGGGTCGAAGTGCGCGATCGGCAGTCCGTCCCCGGTCGGCCGGGAGGCGGCGCGGGCGAGCAGTCGGAGCCGGCCGCCGATGTGGTGCAGGCCGCGGACGTATCCGCCTCAGGCCGGTCAGCGGGGTTCGTAGTGGGAGCTCACCGCGGGCTGGCCCGTGTAGTTGGGGCCCGCGTCGGGGTTCGCGCCGGTGCAGTGGAACGGGAGGCGGACGGCTCGCCCGCCTTGCAGGGTGAGCCGGTGGTGCCGGGGGCTGTAGTCGTAGCCGGCCGCGCGCAGGGCGGTGACGGCGGCGCGGCCCGCCGGCGAACCGTCCGTCCAGCGCACCGAGTCCGGGTCGAAGTGGGCGATCAGCAGTCCGTCCTCGGCCAGCCAGGAGGCGGCACGGGAGAGCAGGCCGAGTTGGTCGCCGATGTAGTGCAGGCCGTGGACGCAGGTGATCAGGTCGTACGTCCGGGACGGGGTCCAGGAGGAGACGGAGGCGACGATCTCCTCCAGTGCGGGCGGGGCCGGCCGCGGGAGGAGCGGGCCCACCAGGTCGACGCCGGTGAGGACCGCGTCCGCGGGCAGGGCAAAGGCGGCTTCGCGCAGGGCGCGGCCCTCGCCGCTGCACAGGTCCAGCCAGGAGGGGGCGGGACGGGCCCTCAGCCGGAGGAGGGGGTCGAGGCCCAGCTCGCGGGCGTAGCTGTTGACCCCGGCCAGGCCCCGCTCGCGGTTCATCGTGTTGTTGGCGACCACGGAGGATCGTTCCAGCTCGGGCGCGGAGAGGAGCGGGGGCTTCGGCATACCGGCATTCTCTCGGGGGCGGGCGCGTGGCCGGGAGCACGTGGCCGGGATCACAGAGGTTCCCCGGGCTGGACGGAATGGTGCCGACGGCGGCGGGGTTCTTGTACAGAAGCACTTGATGCATGTGCACATACCATGTGGTACCCCGAACGAGGAGCCCCCCGCGTGAGCGTCACCGAGTCCGCCCCCTCCCGCGCCGCCGAGATCCTTTCCCGGCCGGTCTCGATCAACGGTCTGACCGTCCCCAACCGGATCGCCATGGCCCCGATGACCCGGCAGTTCTCCCCCGGCGGCATCCCCGGCGAGGACGTGGCCTCGTACTACTCCCGCCGCGCCGCCGCCGGCGTCGGCCTGATCGTCACCGAGGGGACCTACGTCGGGCACGACTCCGCCGGGCAGAGCAGTCGCGTCCCGCGGTTCCACGGCGAGGAGCAGCTGGCGGGCTGGGCGAAGGTCGCCGAGGCGGTCCACGCGGCGGGCGGCACGATCGTCCCGCAGCTGTGGCACATCGGCATGGTCCGCGAACAGGGTCAGCCGCCGTACGCCGACGCCCCCGCCGTCGGCCCCTCCGGCCTGCGCATCGGTGCCACCGAGGCCACCGGCAGGGCCATGGACCGGACCGACCTGGACGCCGTCGTCGGTGCGTTCGCCGAGGCCGCGGCCGCCGCCGAGCGCATCGGCTTCGACGGCGTGGAACTGCACGGCGCCCACGGCTACCTCATCGACCAGTTCCTCTGGGCGGGCACCAACCGCCGCACCGACGCCTACGGCGGCGACCCGGTGGCCCGCACCCGGTTCGCGGCGGAGATCATCGCCGCCGTCCGCGAGGCCGTCTCCCCCGAATTCCCCGTCATCTTCCGCTACTCGCAGTGGAAGCAGGAGGCTTACGACGCCCGGCTCGCCGAGACCCCGGAGGAGCTCGAGGCGATCCTGACCCCGCTGGCCGCCGCCGGTGTGGACGCCTTCCACGCCTCCACCCGCCGCTACTGGCTCCCCGAGTTCGAGGGCTCCGACCTCAACCTGGCCGGCTGGACCAAGAAGCTCACGGGCAAGGCGGCCGTCACCGTCGGCTCGGTCGGCCTCGACGGCGACTTCATCAGGGGCTTCATGGGTGAGGGCTCCCCGCTCAAGGGCATCGACGACCTGCTCGACCGCCTGGAGCGTGACGAGTTCGACCTGGTGGCCGTCGGCCGTGCGCTGCTCCAGGACCCCGAGTGGGCGGCGAAGGTCCTCGCCGGCCGCTTCGACGAGCTGGCTCCTTACGACGCGGCGGCGCTGAAGACGCTGAGCTGAGCCCAGGCGGGCCCGGGGCCAGGGGAGCGCCCTGACCCCGGGCCGGCGGTCCGCCGCGGCGGCGGCTCCGGCCGCGGTAGAGGCGGTGGAGACCGCAGGGGTGAAGGTGTAACAGGGTACGAGCAGAACGGAATTGGGCGGTCATCACTCGTTCGAGTGGGGTGTTGGCCGCCCGGCACTTGTGCCCTCGCCCGTCCGTTCCACCGACAACGGATCAAGGAGCGAACATGACGACACCCGTTCCGCACGACCCCCACAACCGGCCCTCCCACGACCCGCACCGGCCCTCCGAGACGGCCGGCCCCGTGGTGCGGACGACCGCGGGCGCGGTGCGCGGCCGCCGGGAGGACGGGCTGGCGGTCTTCCGGGGTATACCTTTCGCCGACCCCCCGGTGGGGGAGGCGAGGTTCGCGGCACCGCGCCCGGTGCGCGCCTGGGACGGGACACAGGAGGCGTACGAGTTCGGGCCGCCGCCCCCACAGGAGGCGGGAATCCAGGGACGCACGGGCATGCCGACGGGGCCCCTGGGCGACGACTGGCTGACGCTCAACGTCTGGACCCCCGACCCGGATGCGTCGGCCCGCCGCCCGGTGATGGTGTGGATCTACGGCGGTGCGTACAAGCTGGGCCACTCCGGCCAGCCGGGCTACGACGCACAGCGCATCGCGCGGGACGGCGACGTCGTGGTGGTCACCTTCAACTACCGCGTGGGAATGGAAGGTTTCGCCCGGATAGAGGGCGCGCCCGCGAACCGCGGCCTGCTCGACCAGGTGGCGGCGCTGGAGTGGGTGCGGGAGAACATCACGGAGTTCGGCGGCGACCCCGGCCAGGTCACCGTCTTCGGGGAGTCGGCGGGAGCGGGCTCGGTGGCGTCGCTGCTGTCGATGCCGAGGGCGCGCGGTCTCTTTCGGCGGGCGATGGCCCAGAGCGTGCCGGGGACGTACTTCTCCGACGAGCTGGCCCGCGACATGGCGACCGCGCTCGCGGCGGAGGCGGGCCTGCGCCCGACGGTGGCGGACCTGTCGGCGGTGGACCCGCGGCGGCTGACGGACGCCGGGCAGGCACTGAGCGCCAAGATGCTCCAGTACCAGGACAGATGGGGCCGGGCCGCGCCCACGGTGACCCCCTTCTCACCGGTCGTCGACGGCGAGGTGCTGCCGACCACCCCCTGGCAGGCGCTGGCCTCGGGAGCGGCCAGGGACATCGACCTGGTCGTGGGGCACAACCGGGACGAGTTCCGGCTCTTCCTCGTCCTCGGCGGAATGCTCGGCAAGATCACGGACGGGCGGGCCACGGAGGCCCTGCGCCTGTTCGCACCCGGCGGAGAGGCGGGCGAGCGGGCCTACCGCGCCGCCTTCCCCGAGGCCTCACCGACCGAGCTGTACGAACGCGTCCACACCGACTGGCTGTTCGGCATACCGACGCTGCGCCTGGCGGAGGCACAGCTCATGGGCGGCGGCCGGGCCCACGTCTACGAACTGACCTGGCCGGCCCCGGGGAACGGAGGCGTTCTCGGGGCCTGCCACGGGCTGGACATCCCGCTGCTGTTCGGCACATTCGGCGCGGACCTCGGGAACCTCCTGTTCATGGGGGCGGAGGTCCCGGCTGAGGCGACGGAACTGTCGTCCCGGTTCCGCCGGTCGTGGACGGCGTTCGCGCGGACGGGGGAACCGGGGTGGCCGGAGTACGACGCAGAGCGGCGACTGGTGCAGGTGCTGGACGTGGCGCCGGAGGTGGTGGCGTACCCGGAGGACAGGAGCCGGAAGCTGTGGGAGGGGCACGACTTCGGGCCGCTCCCGCTGGTCGGCGGCTGAGACGCGACAGGGCCTAGAGGTTGCCCATGGGCTCGATGTCGACCTGCACGGGTGTGCCCCAGATCCGCAGTACCTCGTAGTCCGTGAACTCGTGCACGAGCCGGTACGCCATGGCGGGCCGGGAGCCGCGCCGCTGGGCGGCGAGATACTGCTCGGCCTCGCGCCGGTCCCGTCGGGGCGTACCGCACAGCTGCCACTCCCGTCCGTTCCACAGTTCCGGCAGCCAGCGCTGCTGGGGCTGGGGGCGGTCGGAGCGGACGCCGTAGCGGGACGGGACGGGGGAGGCGGAGTCGGACTGCGGGCGGCTGCCGTGCAGCTCGGACCGGCGCGCGGCCCGCCGCCGTGTCTCGCAGAGCAGGCACAGATCCGGCGCGCTCTCGTCGACGGGTCCGTTCGGATGCTCGGGACACCGTGTGGTGACCGCGCCCGTGGTGACGCTCTCGTCCAGCAGGTCCAGGGCCCTGCGCAGATCGGCCTTCACCTCGTGCAGCCGCGCGTCCGGGGTGTCGGCGGTGAGGGCTTCCCCGTGCTCGCCGACCAGCCGGAGGGCCCGGCCCAGGGCGGTCAGTTGGGCGTGGTTCATGGAGCGCTCCCGTCTTCCGGCCGGCGGTACGCCTTCGAGTACACCCTCAGTATGAATCCGCCAATGGATCCGCCCTGTGCGAGGCCGGCACGTCAAGTGGATCGCCCGGATCTCCGCCACCGGGCCTGACCACCGCATACGTCGCCAGGAAGCCGACGACGTAACCGGTCAGCAGGCCTCCGCCGTAGATCGCCGCCGTGAGGGCCGGGCTCCTGTTGCCCGCCAGCAACGGGAACAGGGCCCAGCCCGACGGCCCGATCGCCGTCGCCCCCACCTTGTCCCCGAGCATCGCGAAGAACCCGATGAACGCCCCGCCCGCCGCCCCGCCCGCACAGGCAGTCAGAAACGGCCGGCCGAGCGGCAGGGACACCCCGTAGATGAGCGGTTCGCCCACGCCCAGCAGCCCGGCCGGGAGCGCCGATCTGATCGTCGTGCGGATGGAGATGTCGTGGCGCAGGCGGACGTACACCGCCATCGCCGCGCCCACCTGGCCCGCGCCCGCCGTGGCCAGCAGGGGCAGCAGGACCGTGTAGCCCTGCTGCTGGATGAGGGTGGTGTGGATGGGGATCAGGGCCTGGTGCAGGCCCAGCATCACGAGGGGCAGGAACAGCCCGCCCAGGACCAGCCCGGCGAACGCGCCCGTCGTCGCCAGCAGCCGGTCCGCCGCCGTGCCGATGGCCGCCGAGACCACCCCGGCCGCGTACATGAGGCCGTACAGCGTCGCCAGACCCGACACCAGGACCGTCACCGTCGGGGTCAGCAGGACGTCCAGCGCGCCCGGCACCCGGCCCCGGCACCACCTCTCCACATACGTCCCCAGCAGCGCCGCCGCCAGCGCGCCCAGCACCCCGCCCTGGCCGGGCGCCAGGTGCACGCCGAACACGGTCACCTTGGCCACGCCCGGATAGACGATCACCGCCGCGACCGCCCCGCCCAGCACCGGTGTGCCGCCGAACTCCTTCGCCGTGGTGTACCCGACGAACACCGCGATCAGCGCCATGAAGGCGGAGGCGATCGCGGCGAGGGCGGGGGTGAGGCCCGGCAGCCGGCCGGCGTTGACCAGCAGGCCGTTGACGCCGGCCAGGATCCCGCAGCCGATCAGCGCGGGGATCAGCGGGACGAACACGTTGGCGATGCGGCGCAGGGCTGTCTTGGCCGGGGTCGCGTTGCGCTGCCGCTGCGCCGCCCGCAACTCTGAGCCCTTCAGCGCGAGTCGGTCGGCGGCGGTCGGCGCCACCAGCCCCTCCAGCTCGGCGGTGACCTCCGCCACCACCCCCGGCCCCAGCACCACCTGGTACGAGCCGCCGTCCACGACGACCCCGAGCACCCCGGGCACCGCCCGCAGCGCCTCCCCGTCGACGGCCGACGGGTCGGCGAGGCCGAGCCGCAGCCGGGTCATGCAGTGGGCGACGGAAGTGACGTTCGCGGGGCCGCCCACCAGGGGCAGGATCGCGGCGGCGGTGGAGGCGGGGTCGTTGCGCACCCACCGAGCGTGCGCGTCAGCGCCCCGCGTCCGCCAGCGCGGCACGCAGATGGCCGCCGGACTCCTCCAGAAGGCGGGCGGCCGTCGGGCCGTCGACACCGGCCAGGATGGTCAGGATGGCGTTCTTCACCTCGCCGCCCGACTCCGACAGCGCCTTCTCGATCTCCTCGTCCCGCGCGCCCGTGGCCAGGGCGACGATGCGGCGGGAGCGGGCCCGGAGCTTGTCGTTCGAGGCGCGTACGTCGACCATCAGGTTCCCGTAGGTCTTGCCCAGACGGACCATCGTGATCGTCGACAGCATGTTGAGGACCAGCTTCTGGGCCGTACCGGCCTTCAGCCGGGTGGAGCCGGTGATCAGCTCCGGCCCGACGACGACCTCGATGCCGTGCTCGGCGGCCGCCGCCAGCGCGCTGTCCCTGTTGCAGGCCAGACCCACGGTCAGGGCACCGAGTGCGCGGGCATGTTCGACGGCGCCGATCGCGTACGGGGTCCGGCCGGAGGCGGAGACCCCGACCACCGTGTCGTCGGGCGTCAGCACCAGCGCGTCGAGATCCTTGCGGGCCAGTTCCTTCGAGTCCTCGGCACCCTCGACGGACGTGACCATCGCCTCCGGCCCGCCCGCGATCAGACCGACGACCTGAGAGGGGTCGGTGTTGAAGGTCGGCGGACACTCGGAGGCGTCCAGCACGCCGAGCCGCCCGGCGGTACCCGCGCCGGCGTAGACCAGCCGGCCGCCCCGGGACATGCGCGAGGCGATGGCATCGATGGCACGGGCGATGTGCGGCAGACACTCGGCGACGGCACCGGGGACACCCGAGTCCTCACCGTTCATCAGCCGAGCGATCTCGAGGGTGGACAACCGGTCGATACCGGCGAGTTCCGGCCGGAAGGCTTCGGTGGTCAGGGCCTCCAGCTCGGCACGGAGGTCATGGGGGTCGGACGCAGCAGTCATGGGGGGCGGCTCTTTCCGGGATCCTTCGAGTGCGGTTCGGGCAGCTTGCCCGGGGCGCGGGGCTGTGACATTTGCGGCTCCGCCGCGGGGCGCGACAAGCCACGACGAACCCGCTGATCCCCACAACGATCAAGCCCTACGGTGGTCTATCGCGGCGAACTCCGGTGCCGATGGGCCAACGCCTCGTAGGAAGCGGCCAGCGCCGGCGCGGCCGACTCGTACGTCCGTTGCGCAACACCCACGAACAGGCAGTCGACCACCAGCAGCTGACTCGTCCGAGAGGACATCGCCGCGGGCCGCAGCTCGCTCTCCCGGGCGGTTGACGTCGTCAGCACATGGTCCGCGTACTGAGTCACGGACGAATCCGGGCGCCCCGTGATCGCGACGGTGGTCGCCCCGTGCTCGAACGCCACCCGCAACGGCTCTATGACGTCCCCCGTCGAGCCCGAGTGCGTGATCGCGATCGCCACGTCCCCGGCGCGCAGTTGCACCGCGTTGGTGACGGCGAGATGCGGATCGCTGTGCGCGTGGGCTATGAGCCCTATCCGCAGCAGCTTCTGGGTCAGATCCTGGGCGACCAGCCCCGAGGCGCCTATGCCGTACACATCGGTCCGCCGCGCCCCGGCCAGCGCGGTCACGGCCGCTCCCAGCTGCGCGGTGTCGAGGCCGGCGGCCGTGTCGGCGAGGGTCTGCTGTTCGTCGTAGGCGAGCTTGGCGACGACGTCCGCGATCGGGTCGTCGACCGCGATGTCGGTCGTGATGGCGGGCGCGCGGCCGGACTGCTGCTGCGCGGCGAGGCCGGCCAGGGCGAGGCGCAGGTCGCGGTAGCCCGGATAGCCCAGCAGCCGAGCCGTTCGGACGACCGTCGCCTCGCTGGTGCCGGTGAGTTCGGCCAGACCGGTGACCGTGAGGGCGGCACAGCCTGCCGGGTCGCTCGCGACGGCCTCGGCGACGCGCTGCATGGAGCGGGTCATGGAAGGGGCGAGCGTGCGTACCTTGGCGGCGAGGGCGGCCGGGGCCGGGGGCGCGCTGCCGGGGTTGCCCGGGCTGCCGAAAATTTCCTTCACGTCCTGGGTCACATATGAAAGATATTTTCGGCTCGGTGTCGGGGTCAAGACCGCGCACAATGGGACCATGGATCCCGTAGGCCCTCTGGAGCAGGCGTTGCACGCGGCCCGCGCCCTGGTGCTCGCCGATCTGGTCGCGGGCGAGGTCGCCGAGGCGGACGTCGTCTCCCTGGTCGAGGACTCCGTCGTACAGCGCCGCTGGTGGGTCGAACAGTGGCCGGACGGTGCGGGCTATCTGGCCGGACTGGTGGCGCAGGACGTGCAGGACGCGCTGCTGGACCGGTACGGCCGCTGGCCGCTGTGCCCCGTCTGCGGCTCGGGCGACCCGCACGCGCTGGACGTCGAGCCGGAACTCGGGCCCGATCCGCACTGGGTGTGCCACAAGGCCGGGGTGAAGGTCGCGGCGGTCGGGTCGCTGGGGCGGGCGACGGGCGGGGCGTCCTCCTCGTGACGCTCTACATCGACCCGCCGACCTGGCCCGGACACGGGCGCCTGTGGTCGCACCTCGTGAGCGATGTGTCGTACGAGGAACTGCATCTGTTCGCCGCGGAACTGGGCGTGCCCCGGCGGGCCTTCGAGCGCGATCACTACGACATTCCGTCGCACCGGTACGCGGACGTGGTGGCCGCCGGGGCGGTGGAGGTGGACAGCCGTGCGGTGGTGCGGCTGCTGCACTCCTCCGGGCTGCGCAGACGCAAGCGGCGGGCCCGCGACATCGGGCGGGCCCGGTAACCGCGCCTACGCGCACGGCAGTTCGTAGGCCAGCTCCTCGTCACTCTCGCTCACCTGCTTGAACCCGGCCCGGGTGACCACACCCTGGGAGGCGGTGTTGTCCCGGTCGACGGTCGCGAACAGGGTGCGTACGTCGTCCCGTGCCAGCGCCCACTGCGACAGCGCGCGCAGGGCCTCGGTGGCGTAGCCCTGGCCGCGGGCGCCCTCGACGAGGTCGTAGCCGATCTCCGCCCGGCCGTCCTCGTCCGGGGCGCCGTGGAAGCCCATGCCGCCGATCGCGCGGCCGTCCTCCCGCCGTACGAGGACGAACAGCCCGAACTCCGGCCGGTGCACGCCCGCCTCGTACGCCTTGACCGTCATCCCGGCGGCGTCCCGCGTGCCCTCGTACGGGCCGCCCTCGATCCAGTCGAAGCCGCCGTAGCCGCCGAGGCGCAGGTCACGGGCGGCGGCCGGGCGGACGCCGGTCAGGGTGAGGCGCTCGGCACGGATGACGAGGTTGTTGCGCCAGCGCCACTCGGTGACCGGGGCGCGGCCGGGCAGCTCGCCGCGGCCGGTCGCCCACAGCAGGGTGGGCCAGGCGGCCGGGCCGGGCTGGACGTGCGGGAAGAGCCAGGTCAGGACGGACTCGGTCAGTTCCTCGGAGGGCTCGTAGGGGAAGCCGAGTCCCTCGGCCATGTCATGCGTGTGCAGCAGCACTTCGGCGATGCCCATCGCGGCGAAGCCCTCGCGGTCCGCGCTGCGGAAGGGATAGGGATGCCAGGCGCGGACGTCGGGCGGGGTGGCGCGGACCGTGGCGGCGAGCAGGGCGCCGGTCGTCTCGATCACATGCAGCAGGCCCGCGTTGTCGGTGCCCTCGTCGAGGGTGATGTCGAAGGGTACATAGGTGTCCCGGGCGCGCCCCGCCAGCTGGCCGGCGTAGGCGATCAGGTCCGAGGCGATGTGGAGCGCCGTCTTGTGGCAACTCCACTCCAGCCGCCCGGCCTTCACCTCCGTCCAGTCCCGGTCCGCCACCGTCCGCAGCGCCGCCGTACAGCCCGCGACGGCCTCTTGCACCTGTTCCCCGCCCAATGCACGCATGGGCCGCAGACTAGGCGGTCGGGTCGGCGGGGGTCGACAGCATTTCCAGCTCGGAGCGGAGGTTGTAACGGGCGGTGGCCTCCCACTTCGCCTCGCCGTACGGCGTCCTGAACAGACGTGGCAGATCGAGGAGTTGGCGCAGAATTGCCGAGCGGCCCTCGCGGAACGCGTCGCTCGGGACGAAGTGGTACTCCTCGCGGACGGCCGCGGTGTAGGCGGCGTACACCGACGGGGCCGCGGCCAGGATCGCCAGGTCGGCGTCGCACAGGACCTGGCCGTCGCGGTCGTCGTCGGCGGGGTCGTGGGTGACGGTGAGCCGGACCAGCCGGGCCACCTCGGCGGTCCGCTCCTCGGGCACCCCGGCCTCGGGGAGCGCCCGTTCGGCGAGCCGGGCCGAGCGCTCCTCGTTCTCGGAGCGGTCGGGGAGGTAGACGGCGTCGTGGAACCAGGCGGCCAGGCGTACGACGTCCGGGTCCGCCGCGTACTCCGCCAGCACGTCGATGTGGTCGAGGACCGCGGTGAGGTGGGGGAGCGTGTGGTAGTGACGCTGGGGCTCCTGCCAGCGGGCGAGGAGGTTGTCGGCGTACGGGACCGGGTCGGGACCGCCGCCGGGGCCGCGGGCTCCTTCCAGGGCACGGGTCCAGCGGGTGCGGAGGGCGTCGAGGTCGGCCATGGGCTCATTCTCCCGCGCAGGCCCGGTGCGGGCCCGGCTCGGTCGCCATGACTGACGTTCAGGATGTAGGCGAGCCCGAACTGCCCGGACTGCTGCTGACCGTCGGGCGCGATGCCCTGATACCCCTGCTGCGGGCCCGGCCCGACGCGGACTTCGCCCTGCCGAGCCGGGTGCCTACTCCGGTGCCGGGGTGCCGTACGCGCTCACCCTGCCGTCCCGGGCGACCCGGAGAAGGGGCATCTGCAGGTGCACGGCGACCTCGATGACCTGGACGAGCCGCTGCGGTTGGGCGGCGAGTGGCTCGCGGACCCGGCGCGGTTCATCGGCGACGGCGCGCTCGTACGGTCTGTACTCGGGGCGAACGGCCGAGGGGGCGTCTTACGAGCCGGTGGGGACGGAGGTCGCGGAGATGAACATCTTCGGCTGACCGGGGGGCCTTCTCGCGGCCCGGGGCCGTCCCACGTACCCTGAGATTGGACTAGACCTGTAGCCGCTCCAGGGAACACCGACGGAAGGGGTCCTATGAGCACCCGTGCACTCCTGGAGGTGATCGCCCTCGGCCCCGAGGACGCGGTCGCCGCCCAGGCCGGAGGCGCGGACCGCCTCGAGCTGGTCACCGACATGGCGGCGGACGGCCTGACCCCGCCACCCCGGACCTTCGCCGGCATCCGGGCCGCCGTCGACATCGACCTGCGCGTGATGCTGCGGCTGGCGGACGGATTCGCCGCCGGGGACGTCGAGGGCCTGGTGCGGACGGCCGGGGAGCTGCGCAGCGCCGGAGCCGACCAGTTCGTGCTCGGCTTCCTCGGCGCGGACGGCGAGGTGGACCTGGCCGCGGTGGAGCGGGTGGTCGCCGAGCTCGAGGGCTGCCGGTGGACCTTCCACCGGGCGATCGACCGGGCTGCGGACCGGGACGCGCTGCGCAAGCAACTGGACGGGCTGCCCGGGTTGGACACCTATCTGACGGCGGGGGCGGCGGGCGGGGTGGATGAGGGACTGTCCACGCTGGTCGCCGAAGCGGCGCTTGGCGGGCAGCCCGGGTATGAGCAGCAGATCCTCGTGGGTGGGGGATTGCGGCTGGATCACGTACCGCGGCTCCGGGCCGCAGGCATCGACGCGTTCCACATCGGTGGGGCGGCCCGGCCTGGCGGGTGGGCGGAGCCCGTGTCGGCGGCGGCTGTCGGCGAGTGGCGAGGCGTGCTCGACGGCTACTGATCCGGGCACCGGCCTCCCATCGGGCCGCCGTCCTCACCGCCGGGCGCACGGCGGGTCGTAGCGCAGTTGTGGGATGTACCTGTGCCAGACCTCCGGCGTCAACAGGTTTCCGGTCGCCCGGCAGACGTAGTCCTCGGCGGTCTGGACGGACATCGGCAGGATGCGCACCGTGTACTCGCCGTCACCGATGAAGAGGTGGTGCCCGTCCGGGGAGAAAACGATCGCGTTGACGTAATTGAGAATGCCCGTCACCGGCATTCCGTGGGCTCGCGCGTGCGTCCGGTCGCGGACGTCCCACAGCCGGAGCGTCTGGTCGAAGCTGCCGCTGACCAGTGTCTGCCCGTCCGGGCTGAAGGCCAGGGTGTACACGGTGTCCGTGTGACCGGTCAGGGGCGGGCCCACCTGGGTGGGGTGCGTGCGGTCAGTGAGGTCCCACAGGTGGATTATGGCGTCGTTGCCGGACGTCACGAGGGTGGGGCCGTCCGGGCTGAAGGCGAGTGTCTGAAGCGGGTCCGCGCTGACGCGCAGCGGTGCCCCCAGGGCGCTCGGGTGAGCAGGGTTGGTGATGTCCCACAGGCGGAGCGTGCCGTTCTGGCCCGCGCCGGCCAGTGTGCGGCCGTCCGGGCTGATGGCCAGGCGGTTGATCCAGCCCGCGTGCGTGACCAACGGCGGTCCGAGGGAGACGGGGTGCGAAGGGTCGGACGCGTCCCACAGCCTGACCGTGCCGTCGCCGTTGCTGCCCGCCAGAGTGCGCCCGTCCGGAGTGAACGCGAGGGCGAGGAAGTTCTCCTGCGAGCCCTTGGCCGCGCGCAGAGGTCCGCTCAGCGGCCTGGGCTTGGCCGGTACGGTCACGTCCCACAGCTGGATCTCCTGTCCGGCCGCGACGGCCAGCGTCCGTCCGTCAGGGCTGAAGCCCACCCAGTTGACGTACGGTGTGCGGCCACGGATCGACTCGCTGACGGGGTGGGGGTCGGCCGGATTCCCGACGTCCCAGAGACGGACGGTGTCGTCCTTGGAGCCTGATGCGAGCAGCCGCCCGTCCGGGCTCACGGCCACCGTGTCGACGTAGTTCGTGTGTCCGGTGAGGATCGTGCGCGGAATCGTCCACAGCCGGATCGTGTGGTCAGCGCCCGCGCTGGCCAGCATGGTGCCCTTCGGGTCGAAGGCCAGCGCCAGCACATGTCCGGTGTGGCCCTTCAGAGATGGTGCGAGATTCCAGACGTCGTCCGGAGCCGTCACGTTCTCGAGCCAGATGCTGTTGTCGTCACCGCCGAAGGCCATGAGGTGGCCGCTGCGGGAGAAGGCAACGGTGTTGACGACGTTGTTGGTGGTCGGACCGCTGAGCGGGGTGGGCTTTGCGGGCTTCGTGACGTCCCACAGGTGGGCGGTCTGGTCGCTCCCGGCCACGGCGAGTGTGCGACTGTCCGGGCTGAAGGCGACCGCCTGGGCGGATCCCGGGAGTCCGGCCGTGAAGGGGATGTCGTCGGGCATCCGGCCGAGGGACGACGGATGCCGTCGGTCCGTCACCTGCCACAGCCGTACCGTCCCATCGCTGCCACCGCACGCCAGCAGCTTGCCGTTGGGGCTGAAGGCGACTCCGTTCACCTCGCCCGCGGAGCCGGGGAGCGGTTTGACGAGGGGCCTCGGGTGCCCGGGGTCGGTGATGTTCCACAGATGGATGTGACCGTCGTGTCCCGCCGTGGCCAGGGTGTGGCCGTCCGGGCTGAAGGCGAGGTTCTTCAGAGTGCCACCACGGTCAGGGGCGAGGACACCGACAACGGCCGGGCGGTGGAGGTCGTGTACGTCCCACAGGAGCCCCCCACCGTTGTCCCCCGCACTGGCGAGGAGGTGTCCGTCGGGGCTGAAGGCGACCGTGCGTATCGCACCACGGGGGCCGCGCAGCGGTGCGTCGAGCGGGGCCGGCTGCCCCGCGCGGGCGGTGTTCCACAGACGGATCGTGCCGTCACTGCCCGCACCGGCCAGCAGACGTCCGTCCGGGCTGAAGTCCACCGCGTTCACCCTGTCCTTGTGGCCGGTCAGCACGGTGGCCAGCGGCTGGTTCTGGGCGCTGAGCAGGTGGGTCTCCGTCGACGCGTCCGGTGACATCCGGTGCGCGACCAGATCCAGCTGGGCGGCCAACGACGCGTCGGCCGGGCGCACCTGGTCGGCCTCGGCCCTGATCTCACGGAGGATCGCGGTGTTGCGTTCATGCTGTGCCGTGTTGCGCTGCTGGAACGCGAGGGCGGCCAAGCCCGCGGCGAGCAGAGCCAGCACGGTCAGACCGGCGACCACTCCTCGGTGGATCAGACGGGCGTGCTGCCGCTGCTGTACCGAGGCAACCAGAAACGCGGACGCGACCGGATCGAGCTCGCCCGTACTCCTGTTACCGGCCAAGGCGCAGGCCTCGTCCAGTCTGCCGCCCCGGTACAGCAACCCCGGGTCGCGGCCTGCCTCCTGCCACGCGGCGGCCGCGTCCTCCAGCCGCTGTCGGACCACGTACTGGGCGCGGTGCTCCTCGATCCACTGCCGCAGACGCGGCCAGGCCCGCAGCAGCACCTCGTGGGTGATGGTCACCGTGTCCTGCTCCCGGGTCAGCAACCGCCCCCGGGTGAACGTCTCGATGACCCGGGCGGCCTCTTCCGAGCGTGTGCCGTGACCCAGCAGGTCGGCGTACCGCACCGGGCGCCGCGTGTCGTCGGTGCCGTCGCCGAACTTGACCAGGCGCAGGAATATGGACTTGGCCATCTCCTGCGCCTGCGGATCCAACCGGTCGAACCAGCGGTCCGCTTCGGTGGTCAGGCTGTGCGCGATACCACCGGTGGATTCATAGCCGTCCACGGTGAGGACATGGCCGGCCCGGCGCAGCCAGGTGGCGCGCAGCGCATGGGCGAGCAGTGGCAGCCGCCCGACCTCGTAGGCGGCCGTCTCGTCCGTTCCCGCGCCCGCGTCTCCCGGTTCCGGGGCGCCGAGATCGCGCAACAGGACCTGCACGAGACCTGGTTCGACGTCCAGCCCCACGGAGCGGGCAGGGTGGAGGATCGCCTCCCGCACCCCGGCCAGGGACAGCGGTCCCACGATCACCTGATTGCGTTCCACGGCGTCGAGGAGACCCGGACAGGCCGCGCACTGGGTGTAGAAGTCGGAGCGCAGACCGAAGACGACCAGGCCGACAGGCGGTTCACGATCGGGCCCGGCCTCCGCCACGCCCAGGACCACGTCCAGGAAGTCCCGCCGCTCCCGCTCGTCGGTACACAGCGTGAACAGTTCCTCCAACTGGTCCACGACGAGCATCAGTCGGCGTTCCGCGCCTGACTCGCCGCCCTCCGTCGCGAGCGCACGCCGCAGCACGGCCGGTCGCCACACCGGACCGTCCGACCCGTTGCCGCACCATCCCAGCGCCCCGTGGGTCACCTCCGACAAGCGGGTACGGAGGGCCGCCATCGGATGCGCGGTCGGGGTCAGCCAAAGCCGGGGCCAGAGCGCCGAACCCGGCAGGGCGCCCCGCGCGACCTCGGGCAGGAGTCCCGCTCTGAGCAGCGAGGACTTACCGGCCCCGGAGGGCGCGACCACGACCAGAGCCCCGCCCACCACGAGGCAGGCGTCCAGCCGGACCAGGAGCTTGGCCACCAGCGCGTCCCGGCCGAAGAACCACTGGGCCTGTTCGGCGCTGAAAGCTGCCAGGCCGGGGTACGGGCAATCCTGGGAAACCGCGGCGGTGCGCACACGACGGGCGGTGCGCACGCCGTCCTCGTAGTGCAGGTGCAGGTCCCGCTCCGACACGTACAGATCCCGGCGTGCCTGGTAGATCCTGGCCCGCTCCGAGGCGTAGGCCTCCAGCCGGATCTCCTCTCCGTGCACGGGCTGTCCGGCTGCGGGGCTCATGGCTCATAAATGTTCTGGTCGTGCCCGGCCTGGTACACCCGGCCGTGTCCGGACGCCTCGGCCCGGAACTCCTGCGGTGCGGCCTGGGCGCCGTCCCCCCGGCGCAGGAGCGGGGCGATCTCCTCCTCGATCAGCCGCCGCAGCTCACCCGTCAGCGCGGAGTCCTCGCTCAGCAGTGCGGTCAGACGGACTTCCCAGGCTGCTACCAATTCCGCTTCCGCATCCTCGTCGTGCGCTCGACGGGCCGTCAGCACGCGGCTGCGGGAGTCCACGAGCGCCGCGTCCACCCGGTCCGCCTGATTCGGACGCATGCGACGCCACCAGGAAACGAGGGCCGCCCGGACCTGCTGCCATGCGTCGGTGGTCATTGCCCCCACCAAGGCCGTGGCCGCCGACGATACGATCGCGTCCATCGCCATCAACCTCGTTATGTCCTGCCTGCAACCAATATACCCAATAGGGTGATATCAAGGCACTTTTGTTGAAGCGTGAAGGAGGTGGGCGGGCGGTGGCCGGGCGGCTAGGCGAGCTGCGTCGGCAGTGGGGCCGCGTGGGTCACGATCAGGCCGGACACCGCTCGGGTCAGGGCCACGTACAGGCGGCGCAGGCCGGTGCGTTCGTCCGGTTCGCCGTCGACCACGGCCCGGGGCTCGTCCAGGACGACGTAGTCGTACTCCAGACCCTTGGCGAGCGAGGCCGGGACCAGGGTCAGCCGGGTCTCCCGGGTCGTCTCCTCACCGGGGTTCAGATAGCCGATGCCGGCGGTGGTGAGCGCCTCGGCGAGGGCCGGGACGCGGGCGTCGGCGGCGATGAGGCCGGTCGAGCCCTCATTGCGCAGCAACTCCGCGCAGGCGGCGACCACTTCGGCCGTACCGGCGATCGTACGGACCTCGAAGAAGCCCGGGTTCTCACGCACCGATGCGACCGGGGTGAGGCCGGGCGCGATGTGGGGCAGCAGGAGTGAGGCGTAGGTGATGACGTCCGTCGGCACGCGGAAACCGGCGGTCAGCTCCTCGACGACCCCGTCCGCCTTCCCCAGGTGGGTCAGCGCCTCGTCCCAGCTCCGGGTCGCCCACGGGGTGGTGCCCTGCGCCAGGTCGCCGAGGACGGTCGCGCTGCCGGTGGTGCAGCGGCGGCCGACGGCCCGGTACTGCATGGGCGAGAGGTCCTGCGCCTCGTCGAGCACCACATGCCCGAGCGAGTGCGTGCGCTGTACGAGGTCGGCGGCCTCGTCGATCAGCACCGTGTCCGCGGGCGACCACTTGGCGGACTTGACGCTGCGCACCGGCTTCGCCCACAGGATCGTCTTCTGCTCGTCCTCGTCGAGGATCCCCTCGGCGTGCTCGGCGAGAAAGTCCGCCTCGGTCAGCAGCCGCAGCACCAGCTTCGCCGGGTCGACGGGCGGCCAGATCTCCTTGACCGCGGCCTTCACCGCGCTGTTGCGGGCCACGGCGTCCTGCACCCGGTCGTCGGGCGCCTCTCCCGACCGCTCCATCTGCACCAGCACGGCGTGCGCGATGCGCTGCGGCAGGACCTCGCGGGCGGCGCCGTAACGGATGTCCCGGGCCAGCAGCTCCCGCACGATCTCCTCGAGTTCGTACGCGGGCACGCGCCACCGCCGCGAGCCGCGCACCACCACGACCGGCTCGCTGGGCATGGTCACGCGCGCGTACACGGCCTTCCGCAGGACGTCCGCCATACGTGCGTCGCCCTTCACGATCGCGGCGGCCGCGTCGTCCGTGCCGCGCACCTCCACATGGGCGACCAGGTCGTCGACGGTGGCCTGGCGCACCGTCAACTCGCCGAGCGCGGGCAACACCTGCTCGATGTAGTGCAGGAAGGACTTGTTCGGGCCGATGACGAGGGTGCCGGTGCGGGCGAGCCGCTCCCGGTGCGCGTACAGCAGGTACGCGACCCGGTGCAGGCCGACCGCGGTCTTCCCGGTGCCGGGGCCGCCCTGCACACAGACGGTGCCGGACAGACCGGACCGCACGATCTCGTCCTGCTCGGGCTGGATGGTGGCCACGATGTCGCGCATCGGGCCGACGCGGGGGCGCTCGATCTCCTGCTGGAGCAGCTTGCTGGTGGTGGCAGCCCCCGATGGATCAGCCGGGTCGGAGAGATGCTCGTCCTCGTACGCGGTGAGGTCGCCTCCGGTGTAGCCGAAGCGGCGGCGCAGCCCGACGTCCATCGGGTCCTTCTTGGACGCCCGGTAGAACGGCTGCGAGACCGGCGCGCGCCAGTCGATGACCATCGGGTCGCCGTCACCGTCGTGCACATGCCTGCGCCCGATGTAGAAGCGCTCGCCCTCCGCGCCCTCGGCCTGGTCGGCGCCCGGAGCGTGCAGGTAGTCGAGGCGGCCGAAGAACAGCGGGGTGTCGCTGAGGTCGGCCAGCGCCTTGATGCGCTCGTCGATCTGACGGGCCAGGACCTCGGCGTTCACCCAGTTCGCGGTGACGTCGCTGATGTCGAGCGACTCGACGTCCTCCCGCATGGCGCGCAGGGCCGAGCGGGAGCCGGCGAGGTGGGAGCGCTCACGCGCGAGGGGGTCGTCGGCGGGCGTGGACAAGGGGGTGCCTCCGGTGGGCCTGCTGCGGCTGCTTGGTGTGTGCTGAGGGGGGTGCCGTCCGGTTTCCGGCCGGGCGGCGGCACTCCGGTGCGGAGGCGGGCAAGAGCGGAGATTCTAGTGAGCCGGGCCGGGCGGGGGCCACTGAATTTCCGTCCCCTAGGGGGCGGGGCCGCCCGGCGTAGGGGAAGGGGTCCGCCTGCGGGTGGACGGAGAGGCGGCGCGGGTTGGCTCTGGAGACCGATGCCGATCACAGGTCACCGGAGCCACCATGGAGACATGAGCGCAGCAACAGTCCATTCAGTCCCAGCCCGACCGTCCGGTGCCACGGCCGTCGCGGGCATCCACCATCACCGCCTGGGCAACGCCCTCCGCGCCATCAAGGTGTTCGCGGAGGCGGCGTTCAGCGTGGTCGTCCTCGGGGAGTACGGCGAGGAAGCGGGCATACACCGCAAGTAATGGCATAGGTTCACCCCCGTGACGCCTCGGACGGTGAAGCCTGCCCTCCCGCCTTTCCTTCCGTCTTTCCTTCCGCCCCTTCTCCTCACGCTCTCCCTCTGCTCCTTCGCCGCCCTGTGCGTCCTACAGCGCATCCCGATGGCCGACGTGCTGGTCTACCGGGCCGAGGGCGAGGCCGTCGCCCACGGCGGCGATCTCTACGGCTTCACGGTCACCGAGTGGCAGCTGCCGGCGACGTATCCGCCCTTCGCGGCGGTCCTGTTCGTCCCGACGACCTGGATCCCCGTCCCGGCCCTGAAAGTGGCGTTCCTCGCGGGCAACGCGCTCCTGCTCGCCGGTCTCGTCCTCCTCTCCGCCCGCCTCGCGGGAAGAACGGCCCCGGCGCCTCTCCTCTGTGCCGCCACCGCCCTGTCCCTGTGGCTGGAACCGGTCTTTCAGACGCTCCTGTTCGGCCAGATCAACCTGCTGATCGCCTGCCTGGTCCTGTGGGACCTCACGCGTGCTCCGGGCGCCCGGGGCAAGGGCGTGGCCCTGGGCCTGGCGGCCGGGATCAAGCTCACCCCGGCCGTCTTCATCGCCTACCTCTTCCTGACCGGGCGCCGTCGGGAGGCGGCCACGGCGACGGCGGCGTTCGGCGGTACGGCCCTGCTGGGCGCGTTGATGCTCCCCGCCGCAAGCGTGGACTTCTGGACCAGACGCCTTTATGAGACCGGCCGGGTGGGCAAGGGCTGGATCGTCGACAACCAGTCCCTGCAGGGGCTCGTCGCGCGGGTGTCGGGTGACCCGGCGCCGGGGCTCGGCTGGCTGCTCCCGACGGTGGTGGCCGGGGCGCTGGGCCTGTGGCTGGCGGCACGGGCCGAGGAGGAGCGGCACGGGATCCTGCTGACGGCGTTCACCGCCCTGCTCGTCTCGCCGATCAGCTGGTCCCACCACTGGGTGTGGTGCGTCCCGCTGACCGCGGTACTCCTCGCGGAGGGCCGCATCCGCCTCGCTGCGCTGACCCTGACGGTCTTCACCGCCCGCACGATGTGGCTGCTGCCGCACCAGGGCGATCTGGACCTGCGGCTGCCCTGGTGGCAGGAACCGCTGGCGGCGCCGTATCCGCTGCTGGCGCTGGCGCTGCTCATGGGATCAGCTGTCGTCCGGCAGCGTCGGCAGGAGGCTGCCCTCGGTGACCGTCCGCTCCGGAAGGATCCGAGAGGCGAGCAGGACCTCGCGGCTCTGCTCGCCGACGCCGAGCGGCGATGAGATGGCCGACCGGCGTTGAGACGCCGGAGCCGGCAGAGCAGTCGCGCCCGCTTCGGCTCTCAGCCCTCAGCTCTCAGTCTCGGCCAGGATCTCGTCCGCGTCCATGATCCGGTAGGCGTAGCCCTGTTCGGCCAGGAAGCGCTGGCGGTGGGCGGCGAAGTCCTGGTCGATGGTGTCGCGGGCGACCACGGAGTAGAAGTGGGCCTGGTGGCCGTCGGCCTTGGGGCGCAGGACGCGGCCCAGGCGCTGGGCCTCCTCCTGGCGGGAGCCGAAGGTGCCCGACACCTGGACGGCGACCGTCGCCTCCGGCAGGTCGATGGAGAAGTTGGCGACCTTGGAGACGACGAGGACGCTGATCTCGCCCTCCCGGAAGGCGTCGAAGAGCTTCTCGCGCTGGGCGTTGGACGTCTCGCCCTTGATGACGGGCGCGTTCAGATGCTCGCCCAACTCGTCGAGCTGGTCGATGTACTGGCCGATGACGAGGATCTGCTGTCCCGCGAAGCGCCGGACGATCGCCTCCGTCACCTTCCGCTTCGTGTCCGTGGTCGCGCAGTAGCGGTACTTCTCCTCCGTCTCGGCGGTGGCGTAGGCGAGCCGCTCGGAGTCGGTCAGATTGACCCGCACCTCGACGCAGTCGGCGGGCGCGATGTACCCCTGCGCCTCGATCTCCTTCCAGGGCGCGTCGAACCGCTTGGGCCCGATGAGGGAGAACACGTCCGACTCGCGCCCGTCCTCACGCACCAGGGTCGCTGTCAGGCCGAGACGCCGGCGCGCCTGGAGGTCGGCGGTGAACTTGAAGACGGGAGCGGGCAGCAGATGCACCTCGTCGTAGACGATGAGCCCCCAGTCACGGGAGTCGAAGAGCTCCAGGTGGGGGTAGATCCCCTTCCGCTTCGTGGTCAGCACCTGGTAGGTCGCGATGGTGACCGGCCGGATCTCCTTCCTCGTCCCGCTGTACTCACCGATCTCGTCCTCGGTCAGCGAGGTCCGCTTCACCAGCTCGTGCTTCCACTGCCGGGCGGAGACGGTGTTGGTGACGAGGATGAGCGTGGTGGACTTGGCCTGGGCCATGGACCCGGCGCCGACCAGTGTCTTGCCGGCGCCGCAGGGCAGTACGACCACACCGCTGCCGCCGTGCCAGAAGTTCTCGACGGCCTGCTTCTGGTAGGCCCGCAGTGCCCATCCGTCCTCGCGCAGCTCGATCGGGTGCGCCTCGCCGTCCACGTACCCGGCGAGGTCCTCGGCGGGCCAGCCCAGCTTGAGCAGCACCTGCTTGATCTGCCCGCGCTCGGAGGGATGCACGACGACGGTGTCCGGATCGATCCGGGCCCCGACGAGAGGAACGATCCGCTTGGAGCGGAGGACCTCTTCGAGGACCGGGCGGTCGGTGCTCGTCAGGACCAGACCGTGGGCCGGGTGCTTGCTGAGGGTCAGCCGCCCGTACCGGTCCATGGTGTCGGCGATGTCGACGAGCAGCGCATGCGGGACGGGATAGCGGCTGTACTGCACGAGCGCGTCCACGACCTGCTCGGCGTCGTGCCCCGCGGCCCGCGCGTTCCACAGCCCCAGCGGCGTCACCCGGTAGGTGTGGATGTGCTCCGGCGCCCGCTCCAGCTCGGCGAACGGCGCGATGGCCCGACGGCAGTCGTCGGCGCGCTCGTGGTCGACCTCGAGGAGCAGGGTCTTGTCGGACTGGACGATCAGCGGACCGTTCACGCGGGCACCCTTTCCATACGGCCATCGTCATGGCCCAAACGTCCAGTGTGCCCTACCGGCCGACGATCACGGCCGGTCGTGGACGGGCCGGTCGGATCATCGGAACCGTCGGCCGGCTCAGTCGTCCGCGAGCTCCGCCACCCCCGTCACCCGGTGCAGCGGATACGTCCGTACCTCGTCCGCCGTGTGGTCGTACGCCGTGACGAAGCCGCCCTCGACACGGATGGGGGCGATGACGCGCTGGCTCGCGGCGCCCTCGGCGTTGACATAGCCGATCCACAGGGCCTCGCCGGTGAGGACGGCGGCCTGCATGGTGGCGAGGGTCTCGGCGGAGCTGGTCCGGGGGAGGTCGCCGCTCGCGGCCGGGGCGCCGGCCGGCTTGCGCGGCGTCGTGGCGGCGAGGTCGCCCGCCCGGATGGCGCGGATCGCGGCCGACAGAAGCGTGGCGTCGGGCGTGGGCGGGCCGTCCGGGACCGGCTCGGGGGCCGTGCGGGGCGGGGTGCGATGGGCGTGGACGCGGGTGATCAGGACGTCGCCCTCCGCGGACTCGGCGGCGGGGGCGAAGCCCATCGAGCGCAGGCCCTCGAGGAGCGTCGCCGGGTCGGCCTGGGCCGCCAGCACCGTCGGAGCCAGGCGGCGCAGGCGCAGCGCGGACGCCCGCTTGTCGGCGAGGATCTCGTTCAGGACGGCGTCGTCGTCGCAGCGGACGTAGGCGGAGGCCGCGCCGACGCGCAGATGGCCGTGCTTGCGGGCCACGTCGTCGATCAGATAGGCCAGCGGCTGCGGAACCGGCGTGCGGGAGTGCGCGGCCAGGAAGGCATGCAGGTCGGAGGCGGCGCGGCCGGCGTCCAGGGCACGGCGTACGGAGGCGGGGGTGAAGCGGTAGACCGTCGCGCCGCCCTTCGACTCCACGTCCGCGAGCACACCCAGCATGTCGGCGAGCGGCCGCTCCAGCGGGCCGGGGGCCACCGCCGTCAGGTCCGCCTGGAGCAGCACATGGTCCAGCGGCTCGGGCAGCAGCGGGGCGAGGAGCCGGGCGGCCGCGGCGGACGCCACCGCCTGCTCCGGCGCGGACAGGGGTTCGTGGGGCGCGGGCGCGTGAGGGTGGTGGCGGACGGGGAGTTTGTCGCCGGGGCCGGACGGCTCGACGGCCGCCTGTCCGTGCGCGGGACGGCCGGGCGATGGGGGTCCCCCCTGCTCGAACGAGGTCGAGAGCTTGGGGGAGGCTCCCAGCAGCGCCCTGCCCTGGGCGGACAGCGCCCCGCGTCCGGTGACGCCGAGCAGCTCCGCCTCCGACAGGGTCCACTGGGCGAGGCGGGTGCGCAGGTCGTCGTCCCGCTCGGGGCCGCGCAGCGGCCGCTCCCAGCGCAGCCGGGCCAGCACGGAGTCGGGGGCGGGGGCCGCGCCCTCCGGCAGGGCGGCCAGCAGGGACAGGACGCGATGGCGTACCTCGGGCGCGGCGGAGCGGTCGAGCCCCGGCCCCAGCGCCGACAGCGCACGGTCCTTCACGTCCCGCCCGCCGACCACACCCGCGGTCCGGGTCGCGGTCAGCCATACCTCGGCGAGCCGCGCCCAGCGTTCGGCCGGGGGCTGCTCCAGCCACTCGTCGTAGGCCGGGGTGGCCGCGTATCGCTCGTCGGCCTCGCCGTCCGACGCGAGCAGGCCCGCCGCGTAGGCGAGCTCGACCCAGAAGGCGGCGACGGGTTCGGGCACGTCGAGTGCGACGGCGGTCCGCTTGAGGTCCCGGACGCTCAGACCGCCCGCCCGCAGTACCGCCGGACCGCCCTCGTCCCAGTCCTTCAGCAACTCCTCGACGGTCGCGAGGGCGCCGTACGCCTGGCCGGCGGCCGTCGCATCCACCATCTGCGGAGCGTGTGTCGCGGCCGGTTCGACGGCGGGCGGTACGGCCTCGGGCGCGCGGTGGGCCCGGCCCGCGCGCAGGTGCAGGGCGACCTCCCGGGGGAGTACGACCGTGCCGGGCGCCGTCGGCAGCAGCAGACCGCGGTCGAGCAGCCAGCGCAGCCGGGGCGCGGGGTCGGGGGTGACCTGGCCGTACGGCGGGCCCCAGACCAGCCGGGTGAGGACTTCGAGGGACTCCTCGGGTGCCTCGCGGAGCAGGGCGGCCATCTTCTTCCGGTCCGTGAAGAGACCGGTCAGCGAGGCCGCGGCGGAGACCGCGTCATGGGTCGAGGGCAGGCCGACGGCGGCGACGATCTCCTGGATGCGGCCCGGGGACATCCCCGCCGTCGTCTCCTGCACGGTCGGGCCCAGGCCCGTCGGTGACGGGTGCTGCGGCGACGGGGCCAGCACCTCACGGGCCGTGCGCACCAGGCGCAGCCGGTCGTCGCCGCCCCAGACCAGGGCCTGCTCGCGGAGGGTGGCCAGGGCGCGGGGGAGGGCCGCGGCCACGGCCGGGTCGCCCTTCTCACCGGCGTCCCCGGCCATCAGGCCGAGCAACTCGCCGTACGTCGCCGGGTCCGCCGCCACCGCCAGCGCCTCCGCGGTCTGCAGCGCGAAGCGGTCCAGTCGTTCCAGGGCGCGCAGCACGGAGGCACGCGTGCCCGCGCGGGTGGCGAGCTGGGTGAGGTCGGTGGGGACGGGGGTGATGAGGTCGGGGCGGCTGCGCAGGAGCGCGGCCAGGGAGGCGTCGTCCCTGGCGCGGAGCGCCTCCGCGAGAGAGCGGGGCGCCGGGCGGTCCTCGGTGCTCATCTGACCCACGGTAGCGGGTCGCCCCCGGCGGTTTTGCCGATGAGGCGCGGGCCGGTGGGGGGCCTTGTCCCCGAATGCCGGATGGGCTGGTCGATGCCGACCTGCGCTACCTTCGTCCCGCCGGTTACCAACATGTCAGCCCCGGAGGGGACTTCGTGGGTATCGAAAGCGACCAGGTCGTCTACGAGTATCTGAGCCGCGTCGGCGATGTGGCGCACCAGCGGCAGCTGTCGTCGGCCGCCCGGATGCGTCTGGTCTCGGAGTTGCGGAACGAGATCGACCGGCGCCGTGCCAAGGTCGCCGTCGACAGCCCCGCCGCCGTCCGTCGCATCATCGCCCGCCTGGGCACCCCGGACGAGGTCGTCGCGGCCGCCGGGGACACCGCCGGTGCGCCGTCGCCGACCGCCTCCGTGCCCGTACAGCCGGCGCGCCCGGAGCCCGAGCCGAAGCGGCTGCGCCGGGTCGTACCGCGGCCGCGCCCCGCGGAACCGGAGCCGCCCGCCCGCTCGGACGTCCCGTCCCCGCCGCATCTGGCCGGGGAGCACGAGCTCGGCGACAGCGCGTTGCAGCCGGACTGGTGGCGGGTGGACAGCAGCCCGTTCGGGGAGGGCGACAGCGTGCCGGGCTTCGTCGGCGGTGTGGAGATCCCCGAGCTGCTCAAGCCGCCGCTGAAGGAGAAGCCACCGGAGCGGGACACGAAGAAGGAGAAGGAGGAGGAGACCGCGTCGGTCGAGCGGGACGCCGACGCCGAGGCCGCGGCCCCCGCACCGGCCCCGCGCCGTCGGCTCGCCCCGCCCCGGCCGGCCGCCGGCTGGACCAACCCCCTCCTCCTGCTCGCCGCCGGGCTGCTCGTCGCCGGTGCCGTCCTCGGCAACTGGTTCGGACTCATCCTGGGCTGGCTCATCGCATACGGCTCGCGCCGGCTGACCCCGGCGGAGACCAAGTGGGCGGTCATGGGCATGCCCGGACTGGCGCTGGCGGCGGGAGTGGTCTGGCTGTGGGGCAGGAACGAGGGCCGCTGGGGCGCCCCCATCGCCCAGGGCCACATGAACACCGCCGTCGCCGAGACCTGGCCATGGGTCGTACGGGGCGCGGCCGTGGCCTCGGCCCTCTACCTGGTCTGGCGCTCGCAGCGCCGGAGCTAGGCCCCGTCGTCACCCGCGCCCTGCCTGCGAACTGACCACAGGACCTGGGCCCGACAGGACCTGGGCCCCGTGGCGTCGCCCACCTCACAGCCCCGGGCGGCCTGGTCGGGGTGCCGTCTGGGCACAATGGCCGATATGACTGCTCCCGCGCCGACCGTCGGCTTCGACCTCGACATGACCCTGATCGACTCCCGGCCGGGCATCCATGCCTGCTACCTGGCGCTGGCCGAGCGGACGGGGACCTACATCGACGCCGACCTGGCGATCACCCGGCTCGGGCCGCCGCTCGCGGAGGAGCTGATCAACTGGTTCCCGGCCGAGCAGGTCGGGCCGATGAGCGATCTGTACCGGGCGATGTACCCCGACATAGCCGTGGCCGCCACGCCCGCGATGCCCGGTGCCCGGGAGGCGATCACGGCGGTGCAGGCGGCCGGCGGACGGGCGATCGTGGTCACCGCGAAGTACGAGCCGAACGCCAAGCTGCACCTGAGCCACCTCGGCCTGGAGCCGGACGTGGTCGTCGGTGACCTGTGGGCGGAGCAGAAGGCGGAGGCCCTGCGCGAGCACGGGGCCGCCGTGTATGTCGGGGACCATGTGGGGGACGTGCGCGGCGCCCGTACGGCCGGAGCGCTGTCCGTCGCCGTCACCACCGGCCCGTGCGACGCGGACGAGCTGCACACGGCAGGGGCGGACGTCGTGCTGGACGACCTGGCCGCGTTCCCGCGCTGGCTGACCGGCTACCGTGAGGCGCCGCGCGCCTGACGCCGTCCCGCCGCGATCGACCGGAGCACCCCCGCGCCCGCGATGAGGAAGCCGACGCCCATCAGCATGCTCAGGCCGAACATGTACGTCGGAAAGGGCTTCGCACCGAGGAACAGCGGTGCCACGGTGACGAGAGTGGCCACGGCACCGATGAAGAAGACGACGGCACCGGTACGGATCAGTCCGTCACCGGGCCCGGTGGAATTCGTTTGGGTTTTGTCACGCACCGGACCAGGGTAGTTCCCAGCGCGAAGGAACAACCGGGCGACGTCTTGTCACCCGCCCGAAGACCATTAGCCTTGGTACCGGCGGGTCACGGACGACCCGCTCTAGTGCTATCAAGAGCCGTTTTCAGAAGCAGTTTTCCGACGAGTACGAGGACGAGGACAGACGTGCCTACCGGCAAGGTCAAGTGGTTCAACAGCGAGAAGGGCTTCGGCTTTCTCTCCCGCGACGACGGCGGTGACGTCTTCGTCCATTCCTCGGTCCTCCCCGCCGGAGTCGATTCACTCAAGCCGGGACAGCGCGTGGAGTTCGGCGTGGTCGCCGGCCAGCGCGGCGACCAGGCGCTCTCCGTCACCGTCCTCGACCCGACGCCCTCGGTCGCGGCCGCGCAGCGCAAGAAGCCGGACGAACTGGCCTCGATCGTGCAGGACCTGACGACCCTCCTGGAGAACATCACTCCGATGCTCGAGAAGGGCCGTTACCCCGAAAAGACCTCCGGCAAGAAGATCGCCGGCCTGCTGCGGGCGGTCGCCGACCAGCTGGACGTGTAGGGCCTGTCCGGTCAGGGGAAGTCGAGTGCCCGGGGGCCGAGGGGCGGGACGAGTCCCTCGGCCGCGGCGCGCGTCAGCAGACCCCTGACCGCCGCGTAGCCGTCCACGCCGAGATCCGACGTGAATTCGTTGACGTACAGCCCGATGTGCTGGTCGGCGACGGCCGGGTCCATCTCCTGGGCGTGCTCCATGACGTACGGGCGGGAGGCCTCGGGGTCGTCCCAGGCAGCGTGCACGGACGTGTGGATGGCCGCGGCGAGCTGTCGCAGCGTGTCCGCGCCCAGTGACCGCTTGGCGATGATCGCGCCCAGCGGAATCGGCAGCCCGGTCGTGTTCTCCCAGTGCTCGCCCATGTCCGCGAGCTTGTGCAGCCCGAAGTTCTGGTACGTGAAGCGCGCCTCGTGGATCACCAGCCCGGCGTCGACCTTCCCGTCCCGCACGGCCGGCATGATCTCGTGGAACGGCAGGACGACGATCTCACCGACCCCGCCGGGCAGCGTGTCCGCCGCCCACAGCCGGAACAGCAGGTACGCCGTCGACTTCTCGCTGGGCACGGCGACCGTGCGACCCGTCAAGTCGGCCCCGGCCTCCCGAGTGAGCACCAAGGGCCCACAGCCGCGCCCCAGCGCACCGCCGCAGGGCAGCAGCGCGTACTCGTCGAGGACGTACGGCAGCACCGCGTACGACACCTTCAGTGCGTCGAATTCGCCGCGCTCGGCCATGCCGTTCGTGATGTCGATGTCCGCGAAGGTCACGTCGAGCGCGGGCGCGCCCGGGACGCGGCCGTGGGCGAGGGCGTCGAAGACGAAGGTGTCGTTGGGGCAGGGGGAGTAGGCGATCTGCAGGGGTCGGCTCTCAGGGCTCATATGGGTTCCAACTCTCCAGTACGGGCGCGAGCTTCCCGAAGCCCTCGGTGAGGGCCGCCAAGGCGTCGCCGATCCGCCAGGCGGCGCGGTCGCGCGGGCCGACGGGGTTGGAGACCGCGCGCAACTCCAGGACGGGCACGCCGTGCGCGGCGGCCGCCTCGGCCACCCCGAAGCCCTCCATGGCCTCGGCGAGGGCACGGGGGTGACGGGTGCGGAGCTCCGCGGCGCGGGCGGTCGTGCCGGTCACCGTCGAGACGGTGAGGACGGCTCCCGGGCGGGCTCCGGTCGCGGCGGCGACGTCTCGTACGAGTGCTTCCGGCGGACGGTGGCTGACGGTCCCGAAGCCCAGCTCGGTGACCGGAAGGAAGCCGTCGGGCGTGTCGGCGCCCAGATCGGCGGCGGTGATCTCGTCGGCCACGACCAGGGAACCGACGGGGGGCCCGGGCTGGAAACCGCCGGCGATTCCGGCGGAGACGACCAGGGCATAGGGGGTGCCTTCGAGGGCCGCCGCGGTGAGGGCGGCGGCGGTGGAGGCGGCGGCGAGGGCCGGGCCGACACCGGCGGCGGCCACATCGAGCCGGGGCAGCCGGCGCAGGGTCACCCCCGGAAGCCGCAGCTCACGCTCCGGCCCCGCAAACGCCCGTGCCACCGCGTCCCGTTCGGCGGGTACCGCGGTGGCTACGAGAACACGTACGGAAGACGTGGTCAGGAGTCCTTCTTGAGCTTGAAGGACCACAGACCCTTGACGTCCTTCTCGCCCTCCTTGATGGAGACCAGGGTCGAGTTGCCCTGGGCGCCGTACTGGGCGTTGAAGAACACGCTGCCCGGGATGGTGCGGTAGGTCTTTTTGCTGGAGTCGGTGAGCGGCTGACCGTTCATCAGGATCGTCCACCCGTTGTCCGCGACCGCCGGGTCGACGCCGAAGCGCACGGTCTCGTCCGGGTCCACCTTGATCGACTTGATATCGGTGTCCTTGAGGCAATTGGCCAGGATGGCCGTGCTCAGGGCGTTGCCGTCGTTGTAGCAGGTGGCCTCTGAGTTGACCGAGCTCGTGCCGACGGTGATCGTCGCGACGGGCGACGGCTTCTCGCAGGCCGACAGAACGAGCAGTCCGGCGGAAACGGCACCGGCAGCGGCGACGGCGCGGCGGCGTCGCGAGGCGGATTGCAGCGTGGTCATGGCCGAAGGCTATCGGGCACTCGGGCCGTCGCCCCATGTGGGGTGCGGCGTGCCCGGTTCGTTACGCCACTCGCGGCCGCGTCCGGCCACCCTGGCGCGCCGAGTTCAGCAATCCGCGCAGGGTGGTCAGCCAGCCGGCGGCCACGATCACGGCGGCCACCGTCAGGCCCAGCATGCCGTTGAGCGGCATCACGATGCCGACCGCGCCACCGAACACCCACGCCATCTGCAGCAGCGTCTCGGAGCGCGCGAACGCCGACGTACGGACCAGTTCCGGCACGTCCCGCTGGATCAGCGCGTCCAGGGACAGCTTGGCGAGGGCCTGGGCGAACCCGGCGACCGCGGCCAGACAGGCCACCAGGAACGCGCCGAAGAACACGGCCGCGACGATGGCCGTGCCCAATACCACCGCCACAACGGTCACGATGATGATCTCCGGCGCCCTCGACCGCAGCCATGCCCCGACCGCCGTACCGAGCGCGTTGCCCACGCCCGCCGAGACGGCCACTATCCCCATGGACACCGCCGCGCTCTCCCCGGTCAGCGGGTGCTCGCGCAGCAGGAACGCGAGGAAGAAGATCAGGAAGCCGGACAGACAGCGCAGGGAGGCGTTGGCGCCGAGGGCGTGGGTGACGGCCGGGCCGACCGTGCGCAGCCCCGGACGTTTGACCGGCTTGCGGTGCGGCCCGTGCAGATGCTCCTCGTCGGCCGCGAGCAGCGCGATGTCCTCGCCCTTGGCCGAGTCGACCTTCGGCGGCAAGGAGAAGGAGAGGAACGTGCCTGCCACGAAGATCACGAAGGCGCCGTAGAGCGGCCAGCGAGAGCCGACGGCCTGCAGTCCCGCCCCGACGGGCGCGGCGATACCGGTGGCGAGGAGCCCGCCCAGGGTGACCCGGGAGTTCGCCTTCACCAGGGAGAAGCGGGGCGGGAGGAGCCGGGGCACGACGGCGCTGCGCACGACCCCGTACGCCTTCGAGGCGACGAGCACCCCCAGGGCGGCCGGATACAGCTGGAGACTGCCGCTGGCCACCGCTCCCGAGATGATCAGCGCGAGCAGGGCACGGGCGAACATCGCGCCGGCCATCGCGGCGCGCCGGCCGTGCGGCAGACGGTCGAGGAGAGGGCCGATCACGGGCGCGAGGACCGTGAAGGGGGCCATGGTGATGGCGAGATAGAGGGCGACGCGGCCGCGGGCCTCGTCGGTCGGCACCGAGAAGAAGACGGTGGACGCGAGGGCGACGGTGATCATGACGTCGCCGGCGCCGTTCACCGCGTGCAGCTCGATCAGCTTTCCGAGCCCGGACTCGCCCGCGCCGTGCGCATGGGTCGCCTTCCGGATCCCGCGGGCGGTGCCGGTCACCGGGAAGTGCAGGGCACGGCCGACGGAGCGGACGGCACCGCGCATCCGGCCCGAACCGCCACCTCGACTGCTCCCCTTGACCCCACCGACCCCGGTGGCGCCTTGGGACGACTTCGCGGCTGCCACGACGTTCATAGTGCCCTGAGATGATGGTTCGTAGTGCGGTTACGGCGCGTCCGGCGGGTCAAACACCGGCTTGAAGCGGCGTACTGTCCCGTCGGTGTAGGCCCAGCGCCTACGAACAGGTAGCGTGCGTATCTCAGCCATCCCGCAGAATGGATGGCAGAGGTGCGCGCGAGAGCGATCGGACGCGGACGTCGATGCGGCCCACAGGTCCGCTCCGTCCGCCCCACCGCCGGAGGCAGGCGCACCCGTGAGACGGCGTAGGAGAGAAGCGATACCTGTGAGCGCAGCGAGCACGCGAAGCCGCACCCCCGACCGCCTGTGCGCCGAGGCCGTCGACCTCGCCCGCGCCGCAGCCGAGGAGGCCGCCGCCCCGGGTGTGGTCGGTGAGCACGTCGGCCTGGTGTCCGAGGGAGACCGCGTCGTCACGCACTTCTTCGAGTGCAAGGAGCTCGGCTACCGCGGCTGGCGCTGGGCGGCGACCGTGGCCCGGGCGTCCCGCGCGAAGGTGGTGACGCTGGACGAGGTCGTCCTGCTGCCCGGCCCCGACGCGCTCCTCGCCCCGGAGTGGGTGCCGTGGAGCGAGCGGCTGCGGCCCGGCGACATGGGCCCCGGCGACCTCCTACCCACGGACGCCGAGGATCTCCGGCTGGAGCCGGGCTACTCCGGCGAGGACCAGCCCCTGCCGAGCTCGCCCGTGTCGCACGAGATGGCGGAACTGGCGGAGGCGGAGGACGCCGAGGTCACCCCCGGCGCGCCCGCCACACTGCCCACGATCCCCTCCCGGGGATCGATCGCCTCGGTGGCGGAGGAACTCGGCATGCGCCGGGCCCGGGTCCTCTCCCGCTACGGCCTGCACATCGCCGCCGACCGCTGGGACGAGGCGTTCGGCGCCAAGACCCCGATGGCACAGGCGGCTCCCGCCTCCTGTGCCACCTGTGGCTTCCTGGTCCCCCTCGGCGGGTCCCTCGGCCAGGCCTTCGGCCTGTGCGCGAACGAGTTCTCCCCGGCCGACGGGCGGGTCGTCTCGCTCACATACGGCTGCGGCGGCCACTCGGAGGCCGCGGTCATGCCCAAGCCGCCCCAGCCGGCGGCGCCGGTCATCGACGAGACGAAGGTGGACCCCTTCCCACTGCGCCCGGCGCCGGACTCGGGCTCGGTCCCGGCGGTGGGCGACGAGGAGACGGCAGAACTCGGCCACTCGTAAGAGGGCGATACACGGCCCCTCTCGGGGAACACTTTCGGCCGACTGGGACGGGGGAGTGGGTCGGCGGACGGTGTGCACGGGCTGAACCCCGGCGGCAGCGGTACGTGGTCCCTGTCGGAGACGACTTTCGGTCCACCGCGACGGGCGAGCGGGTCCGTGGGCGGGGCGCGGGGGTCGGGCCCCGTGGCAGTGGCGCTTGGTCCGTCCCGGGGATGTGTTTCGGCCGACTGGGACGGGGGAGTGGGTCGGCGGACGGTGTGCAGGGGCCGAGCTCCGGCGGCAGCGGCTCGTGGCCCTCTCGCGGACTTGTCTCAGCCCGCTGAGACGGGGAGCGGTCGGAGGTTGGGCGCAGGGGCTGAACCCCGGCGGCAGCGGCTCGTGATCCCTCTCGAGGGCGAGTTTCGGTCCACCGGGACGGGTGAGCAGGGCGGCGGGCGGGGTCCAGGGGCGGAAACCCCATGGGCAGCGGCGCGGTACCTTGCATCGTCACGCCGATGAGGAGAGTGAACGTGAGCAAGTTCGTGCGGCCCGCTGCCGAGGGCGCCGACCCCTTCGGCACCGCCCGTCTGCGCCGCGGTGTTCTCGACGCCTGGGCCACCAGCCCGGCCCGCTTCCGCGAGGACGCCAACGCCGAGGAGGATCTGGTCCTCGGCGGCTACCGGGACCGGCTCGTCGTGGAGCTCGCCCAGAACGCCGCCGATGCCGCCGCCCGGGCGAAGACACCCGGCCGCCTCCGGCTCACCCTCCGCGACGGCGTCCTGGTCGCCGCCAACACCGGCGCCCCCCTGGACGCGGTCGGCGTCGAGTCGCTCGCCACCCTGCGTGCCTCCGCCAAGCGCGAGGCCCACGAAGGCCAGGGCACCGTCGGCCGCTTCGGCGTCGGCTTCGCCGCCGTACTCGCCGTCACCGACGAGCCCGCGGTCGTGGGCCGGCACGGCGGTGTCCGCTGGTCCCTCGCCGAGGCCCGGGAACATGCCGCCGAGAGTGCCCGCCACAGCCCCGGCCTGGGCGACGAGATCCGCCGACGCGACGGGCACGTCCCCCTGCTGCGCCTCCCGTTCGCCGCCGAGGGCACCGCCCCCGACCCGTACGACACGGTCGTCATCCTCCCGCTGCGCGACACGGCCGCCACCGACCTTGCCGAACGGCTACTGCAGGCGGTCGACGACGCCCTCCTCCTGGCCCTCCCCGGCCTGACGGAAGTGGTCGTCGAGATCAACGGCGAGGCCCCCCGCACGCTCACCCGCCGCACCGACGGCCCCTTCACGATCGTCGAGGACTCGCGGGACGGCGTCACCCACTGGCGCACCTCCGCCGCGCACGGCCCGCTCACCCCGGCCCTGCTCGCCGACCGCCCGCTGGAGGAGCGCCTGCGCCCCCACTGGTCCGTCACCTGGGCCGTACCCGTCGACGCCTACGGCAGCCCGGTCCGCCCCCGCACCACCCCCGTCGTCCACGCCCCCACCCCGAGCGACGAGCCCCTCGGCGTGCCCGCCCTGCTCATCGCCTCCCTCCCGCTGGACACCACCCGTCGGCACGCCGCCCCCGGCCCGCTGACCGACTTCCTGGTGCAGCGCGCGGCGGACGCGTACACCGAACTCCTCGCCGAATGGCGCCCGGTGGCCGAGAGCATCATCGACCTCGTGCCCGGCCCCCTCGGCAAGGGCGAGCTCGACGGCGCGCTGCGCCAGGCGATCCTCGACCGCCTCCCGCGCACCGCCTTCCTGCCGCCGGCCGTCGAACCCGAGCCGCATGCCGAGGACCTCCCCGAGGCGCTGCGCCCCCGGGACGCCGAGGTCGTCGAGGGCGCGGGCGGCGACACCGTCCGTGTCCTGGCCGAGGTCCTGCCCACCCTCCTGCCCGCCGGCCTGGAACGCCGCGTCGAGCTGCGCACGCTGGGCGTCGCCCGTCTGCCGCTGGCCGACGCGGTCGACCGGCTGGCCGGGCTGGAGAAGGACCCGGACTGGTGGCACCGGCTCTACGACAGCCTCGCCGGGGTCGACCCGGACCGGCTCTCCGGCCTGCCCGTGCCGCTCGCCGACGGGCGCACCACGATCGGCCCCCGCCAGGTCCTGCTGCCCGCACCGGACGCCACCCGCATCGACCCCGAGGTCCTCGCCCGGCTCGGGCTGAAGGTCGCCCACCCGGACGCCGCCCATCCGCTCCTGGAGAAGCTCGGCGCCCTGCCCGCGACCCCCCGGGCCGTCCTCACCACGCCCCAGGTGCGTGCCGCCGTCGCCGCCTCCCTGGACGACGAGGGCGGGGCGAGCTGGGAGGAGGACGCCCCGGACGCCGAGGAACTGGCCGACATCGTCCTCGCCCTCGTCCGTGACGCGGGCCTGGAGCCGGGTGACGAGCCCTGGCTGGGCGCCCTCGCCCTCCCCGACGAGGACGGCGAACTCGCCCCCGCCGGTGAGCTGGTCTTCCCCGGCAGCCCCTTCGCGCGCGTCATCCGCGAAGGCGAACTGGCCGCCGTGGACGCCGACTTGGCCGAGAAGTGGGGCGAGAGCCCGCTGGCCGCCTGCGGTGTCCTCGCCGACTTCGCCCTGGTGCGCGCCACGGACGTGGTCCTGGACCCGGACGAACTCGAGCCCAGGGAAGGGGACTTCGCCGAGCCCGACGACGCCGGCCTGCTCGACGCCGTCGACGTGTGGTGCGAGGACATCCTGGACCGCTTCCCGGACAGCCCGGTGCCACCGGTGGCCACCGAGCTCGTCGCCGTGCGCGACCTCGACCTCGTCGACGACGAGCACTGGCCGCAGGCCCTCGCCCTGCTCGCCCGCCCGCCGCTGCGCGACGCGCTCACCCAGCCGGTGCGGATCCTGCTGGCGGACGGCACGCACGAGGTCGTACGGCCGTACACGGCATGGTGGCTGCGCGGGCACCCGGTCCTGGACGGGCGCCGGCCCGCCGGTCTGCTCGCGGCCGGCGGCGACCCGCTGCTGCGCGGGCTGTACGACGAGGCCGACGCCACCGGGTTCGAGGACGAGCAGGTGCTGCGGGCCCTCGGTGTGCGCACCTCCGTCGCCGCGCTGCTCGACGAGCCCGGCGGTGCCGCCGAGCTGCTCGACCGGCTCGCCGACCCGGAGCGCCCGGTCACGCCCGCCCAACTGCACGGGCTCTACAGCGCGTTGGCGGACCTGGACCCCGAGCAGGTGACCCTGCCGGACGAGCTGCGGGCGGTCGTCGACGGGCGGGTGGAGGTGGTGGACGCGGCCGACGCGGTGGTCGTCGACTCGCCCGATCTGCTGCCGTTCACCGAGGGCGTGCCGCTGCTGCCCGTACGGCCGTCCCGGGCCGCCGAGCTCGCCGAGCTGTTCCAGGTCCGGAGGCTGAGCGAGTCCGTCACCGGGTCCGTGGACTCCGAGGGCACCGAGCACGACGTGCCGGAGTCGGTACGGGTGCTGCTCGGCCCGCGCACCCCGGGCACCTATGTCGAGCACGAGGAGCTCGTCGTCGACGGTGTGGAGATCGACTGGCGGCTGACCAGCGACGGCGTCCTGCACGCCGCCACCCTGGAGGGCGTGGCCGCCGGTCTGGCCTGGGCGGCCGGACAGTGGCCGCGGCGCTTCGAGGTCGCGGCGCTGCTGGAGGACCCGTCCCGTACGGAGGAGCTGGCGCGGGACCGCTGGTTCGACTGAGCGTCGGTCGCCGGTTCCGCGAGGGGCGGGCGAAGTTTTTCGATGAAAGATTCAACTTCCGTACAACCATCCCCACCCACCGTGGATCTGATCACCTGAGTCAACAGGCTCCATGATCACTTGGGCACCGCGGCGGCGACGAGCCGTGAGGAACGACCCGCCGCGGGGGCCCATTTCTCCAAGCAGGGGAACGCATGCGCATCCGTGCCACCGTGGCTGCCGTCTCCGGCGCCCTGGCTCTCTCCGCTTTCGCTGTGCCGGCCGCGCAGGCCGACAGCTCTTCCCACAGCCCCGCCGACCTCGTGAAGATCGCGAGGGCCGCGCACCAGGCCGCCTCCGGCAAGTCGGCGTTCACCGCCACCACCGCCGACGAGGGTGTGCCCTACCAGCTGGACCTCACCGTCTCCGGCGTGAAGGTCAACAACGGCAAGCCGATCGTCGCGGGCATCAGCAACAAGGTCTCCGTCCCGCTGACCTTCAAGGTCACGCACGGCGCGGACGTCAACATCCACGCGAGCGACTTCGAGCTGGACGTGGACATCTACCGCGAGTCGTCCACCAACCCGGAGGACGGCAACGTGCTGTTCGGCGACAAGGCGCCGACCTGCACCGACACCTCGGCGACCACCGCCGACTGCAAGGGCACGATCGACGTCTACCCGGACCTCGAGCTGACCAACGCGGACGCCGCCACCTGGACCGCCGAGGGCTACGCCTTCGCCTGGAACGGCCAGGACCCGATGTCCGAGACCATCGACTGGACCAAGGTCGGCTTCGCCTACCAGGACGGTCTGGGCAGCGTGAAGCTCCAGCGCTTCTCCAAGCTGACGGTCAACGCCGCGCCGGAGCCGGTGAAGAAGGGCAAGACCATCACCGTCACCGGCAAGCTGACCCGCGCGAGCTGGGACAGCCACAAGTACACGGGCTATGTGACCCAGCCGGTGAAGCTGCAGTTCCGCAAGAAGGGCTCCAGCACCTACACCACGCTGAAGACCGTCAAGACGGACTCGACCGGCAGCCTGAAGACCACGACCACCGCGTCGGTCGACGGCTACTACCGCTACTCCTTCGCGGGCACCGCGACCACCCCGGCGGTCAACGCCACGGGTGACTACGTCGACGTGCAGTAAGCCGTGCGGTAGGAACTGAGTTCCGGCCCTGGACGCCTGCCGTTTCCGGGGCCGGAACGTTGTCTCTCACTTGTCCCATGAGCTGGCAATACGCGGCCAAAATCTGGCCGGGAAGCGCTCTTGCCGTACAACCCGGCACACCCCTCACGGATCTGATCGCGTGAGTCAACCGACTCCACGATCACTTCTCCCTCCAGGGGAACGCAATGCGCATACGTGCCACCGTGGCCGCCGTCTCCGGCGCCCTGGCCCTCTCCGCCTTCGCCGTGCCGGCCGCGCACGCCGCAGGGACGGCGCTCGACGTCACCTTCTCCGATGTGCAGGTCAACAGCGGCAAGGCCATCACCGTCGGCGCCACCTCCACGGTCAAGGTCAAGGCGACCTACACCCTGACGCACCCCTCCAGCGTGAGCGTCGCCAACGTGAAGAGCGGCCCGCTGCTGTACCGCGGCACCACGGCGAAGGACGCCGACACGCTGGTCGGCAGCGACCAGCCGGGAACCTGCACCACGGTCTCCTCCACCACCCTGCACTGTTCGGCGACGATCACCATCCCCGCCGCCGAGCTGTACAACTCCGACGCCGGTACGTGGAAGAAGGGCGGTGTCGCCATCGACTCCAGCTCCCACGCCGAGAAGTGGCAGAGCGACCTGGGCACCCTCCCGGTCCGCCGCGCCGCCAAGCTCACCGCCGACGCGACGCCGGAGCCGGTGAAGAAGGGCAAGACCATCACGGTCACCGGCAAGCTGACCCGGGCCAACTGGGAGACCGGCAAGTACACGGCCTACGTGACCCAGCCGGTGAAGCTGCAGTTCCGCAAGAACGGCTCCAGCACCTACACGACCGTCAAGACGATCAAGAGCTCGTCGACGGGAGCCCTGAAGACCACGGTGACGGCGTCCGCGGACGGCTACTACCGCTACAGCTTCGCGGGCACCGCGACCACGTCGGCGATCAACTCCGCGGCGGACTTCATAGACGTGCAGTAGGCGGATACGCCCCCCGAAAGGGGCGCGGGGCGGTATCGATCTGCGGCTCCGCCGCGCGGGCGCGACCAGCCACAAGGGACCCGCAGTTCCCCGCGGCCCAGCCCACCCCTTCCCCGGCCAAAGCCGAGCGCTAAGCGGGAAAGCGGCGGTCGACCCACTTCCACAGGAATTCCAGGGCGACCGCCGCGACCACGGAGATGGCCACCGCCGTCCACGGCATCGCGACACCGACCAGCTTCAGCGCGAAGAAGCTCTGCAGCGAGGGCACGACGAGCACGAACAGGAACGCCACGCCCATCGAGGCCACCAGGAGCACCCGCCACCAGGTGTAGGGGCGGGCGATGATCGCCAGGACCCACATCGAGATCAGGAAGAGCGTGAGCGTGGCCGCGCTGGTCTCGGCGTCCAGCGAGCCGGCGCCCGTGTAGTAGTGCCGGGCGATCAGATACGTCACGAAGGTCGCCACCCCGGCCACCACACCGCCCGGGATCGAGTACCGCATCACCCGCCGTACGAAATGGGGCCGTGCGCGTTCCTTGTTCGGCGCGAGGGCGAGGAAGAACGCGGGGATGCCGATGGTGAGGGTGGACAGCAGGGTCAGGTGCCGCGGCAGGAAGGGGTACTCCACCTGCCAGCACACCACCAGCAGGGCCAGCAGCACCGAGTAGACGGTCTTCACCAGGAAGAGCGTGGCCACCCGCGTGATGTTGCCGATGACCCGCCGGCCCTCCGCGACCACCGAGGGCAGCGTGGCGAAGCTGTTGTTGAGCAGCACGATCTGCGCGACCGCGCGGGTGGCCTCGGAACCCGACCCCATGGACACGCCGATGTCGGCGTCCTTCAGGGCCAGCACATCGTTCACGCCGTCGCCGGTCATCGCGACCGTGCGCCCGCGCGACTGGAGCGCGCCGACCATGTCCCGCTTCTGCTGCGGGGTGACGCGGCCGAACACGGTGCCCTCGTCGAGGGCGGTCGCCATGTCCGCCCGCTCCTCGGGCAGCCGGCGAGCGTCCACCGTCGTACCGCTGAGCCCGAGCTTGGCCGCGACCGCGCCGACGGACACCGCGTTGTCGCCGGAGATGACCTTGGCGCGGACGTTCTGGTCGGCGAAGTAGCTCAGGGTGTCGGCGGCGTCGGGGCGCAGCCGCTGCTCCAGTACGACGAGGGCGGTGGGCCTTGCGCCCCTGGCGACGTCGGTGTCGTCGAGGTCCCGGGTGACGCGGGCGAGCAGCAGGATCCGCAGCCCCTCCTGGTTGAGCCGTTCGGTTTCGGCCAGGGCCGGGTCGCCGTCGGCGAGGAGCACGTCGGGGGCGCCGAGGAGCCAGGTGCTGGTCTCCCCGTTGCCCTCGCTGAAGGTGGCACCGCTGTACTTGCGGGCGGAGGAGAAGGGCAGCGACTCGACGCAGCGCCACTCGTCGCTGTCCGGGTAGGCGTCGATGACGGCCTGGAGGGAGGCGTTGGGCCGGGGGTCCGACTCGCCGAGCGCCCCGAGGACCCTGCGCACATACGTCTGGTCGCTGTCGCCCAGCATGCGCAGCTCGGTGACGTCCATCCCGCCCTCGGTCAGCGTGCCCGTCTTGTCCAGGCAGACGGTGTCGACGCGGGCGAGGCCCTCGATGGCGGGGAGCTCCTGGACCAGGCACTGCTGTCGGCCGAGGCGGATGACGCCGATCGCGAAGGCGACGGAGGTGAGGAGGACGAGGCCCTCCGGGACCATGGGGACGATGCCGCCCACGGTGCGGGCGATGGCGTCCTTGAGCCCGTTGTTCTTGACGAAGAGCTGGGTGACGACCAGGCCGACGGCGGCCGGGATCATCATCCAGGTGACGTACTTCAGGATCGTCGAGATGCCGCTGCGGAGCTCGGAGTGGACGAGCGTGAAGCGGGAGGCCTCCTCGGCGAGCTGGGCGGCGTACGCCTCCCGGCCGACCCTGGTGGCCTTGAAGGCGCCACCGCCCGCGACGACGAAGCTGCCGGACCTGACCTCGGCGCCGGGGTGTTTGACGACGGGATCGGCCTCGCCGGTGAGGAGGGACTCGTCGATCTCCAGCCCGTCGGCCTCGGCGCACACGCCGTCGACGACGATCTTGTCGCCGGGGCCTATCTCTATGAGGTCGTCGAGAACGAGTCCCGAGGTGCTGACCTCGGTCGTGATGCCGTCACGCCGGACGGTGGGCCGGGCCTCGCCGATCACGGCCAGCGAGTCGAGGGTCTGCTTCGCCCGCCACTCCTGAACGATGCCGATACCGGTGTTGGCGAGGATCACGAAGCCGAAGAGGCTGTCCTGGATCGGGGCGACGAACAGCATGATCAGCCACAGGACGCCGATGATCGCGTTGAAGCGGGTGAAGACGTTCGCGCGGACGATTTCGGAGAGCGTGCGGCTGCTGCGGACCGGGACGTCGTTCACCTGACCGCGGGCGACCCGCTCCGCGACCTCGGCAGACGTCAGCCCGGTCGACGGAGGCACCGACGCGGCCGGCACCGGGTGCACAGGGTCCAGCTCCGCTCCCGCGTCGGTGTGCGTCATGCATTCGACGGTACGTGCGGATCTACGGCTTCACCTGCCGAGTGACGGGAAGATCCGACCTGGGGAGGAGGGGATTCGTGCGCTGGTCGTACGGCCTACTTGGCCGTTGCCTCGCTGAGCGCCGCCGCCCTCTTGATCGCCGCGTCCCGCTTGCGGACGTACCAGATGCCGATCAGGCCCAGGCCGCCGCCGGCCAGGCAGGTCCACAGCCACCAGGTGTGGCCATGGTCGTCGAACCAGCCGTAGAACGGCAGCTGGACGAGGAAGAGGACGAACCAGACGATCGTGCCGCCGGTGATGGTGGCGACCACGGGGCCTTCCAGGGGCTCCGGTGCCTCGTGCTTGGGGGTCCACTTCGTCATGCGCACAGCTTACGAGGCGACCGGCGGCGGCTCGTGAGGCGACCTGGCCGCCCGAGGTCTACGCGCGGAGATAGCGATCTCGTTCTTATGCGTTCATACTGAAACCGTTTGTCTCTGGCCGTTTCTGCTCGTATGAAAGTCCAAAGGGTCCTTGGGGGAGTCCCTTTGGTGATGAGGTCCCGCATGTCCACCTCGGCACCCGCCAAGGTTCCCGCCCCCGAACAGCCGGGGAGCATGCCGTCCTACGGCGCACTCGACCGCTTCTTCAAGATCTCCGAGCGGGGCAGCACCCTGTCGCGCGAGGTCCGCGGCGGCTTCGCCACGTTCTTCGCGATGGCCTACATCATCGTGCTGAACCCGATCATCCTCAGCAGCGCGAAGGACATCTACGGGCACCAGCTCAACAACGGGCAGCTGGTCACGGCCACCGCCCTCACCGCCGCCTTCACGACCCTGCTGATGGGCGTCGTCGGCAACGTGCCGATCGCGCTCGCCGCCGGTCTCGGGGTGAACTCCGTGGTCGCCCTGCAGCTCGCGCCGCGCATGTCCTGGCCCGACGCCATGGGCATGGTGGTCCTGGCCGGTTTCGTGGTGATGCTGCTCGTCGCCACGGGGCTGCGCGAGCGCGTCATGAACGCCGTGCCCTACGGGCTGCGCAAGGCCATCTCCATCGGTATCGGCCTGTTCATCATGCTGATCGGCCTCGTCGACTCCGGCTTCGTCAGCCGCATCCCGGACGCCGCCCACACCACCGTCCCGCTCCAGCTCGGCGCCGACGGTCACCTCAACGGCTGGCCGGTTCTGGTCTTCATCCTCGGCGCGCTGCTCACGCTCGCGCTCATCGTGCGGAAGATCCCCGGCGCGATCCTCATCTCGATCGTCACCATGACGGTGCTCGCGCTGATCATCGAAGCCGTCGCCCATGTGCCCTCCTGGGGCCTCACCACCCCGAAGTGGCCGGGCAACCCCGTCTCCACCCCCGACTTCGGGCTCGTCGGGCAGGTCAGCCTCTTCGGCGGCTTCGGCAAGGTCGGTGTCCTGACGGGCGTCCTCTTCGTCTTCACCGTCCTGCTGTCCTGTTTCTTCGACGCCATGGGCACGATCATGGGCGTCAGCGACGAGGCCAAGCTGACCGACGCCAAGGGCGAGATGCCCGGCATCAACAAGGTGCTCTTCATCGACGGTCTCGCGGTCGCGGCGGGCGGCGCCACCTCCTCCTCGGCCACCACCGCCTTCGTGGAGTCCACGGCCGGCGTCGGCGAGGGCGCCCGCACCGGTTTCGCCAACGTCGTCACCGGCTCGCTGTTCGCCGTCGCCCTGTTCCTGACCCCCGTCGCCACGATGGTCCCGTCCCAGGCCGCCACCCCGGCGCTGCTCGCGGTCGGCTTCCTGATCCTGGCCGGCTCGGTCAAGGAGATCGACTGGGCCGACTACACCATCGCGGTCCCGGCCTTCATCACGATGGTGATGATGCCGTTCACCTACTCGATCACGAACGGCATCGGCATGGGCTTCATCACCTTCGTGCTGATGCGGCTCGTGGTCGGGCGCGCCCGCGAGATCCCGGCCCCGATGTACGTCGTCGCCGCCGTGTTCACCTTCTACTACCTGATGCCCGCCCTCGGCCTCACGTGAGCCGCGCTCAGGTGACCCCGTAGAACTTCTCCGTCTCCTCGACGGCGGCCTGGAACCGCTCGTCGAAGTCGTCCCGAATGAGCGTCCGGACCACATAGTCCTGGACGCTCATTCCTCTTTTCGCCGCATGGTGCCGGAGCCGGTCGAGCAGTTCCCGGTCCATCCGCAGGCTGAGCACTGTGGTCCCCATGCAGATGAGGGTCGCCACATCAGGTCGTCCGGCGCGTCACTTTCCGCGCTCGACTCACTCGTACGGGTGATGAGAGGGTTCAGTGGCCAGGGTCACGGGCATCCGGGCGTGTCGCCGGTGGTCTTTAGCGAGAGTAATGAGTTACTCTAAAGAACATGCCGGACCTTACCCATGGCGACGACGCTGCCGCCGTGAACTCCCTGCGCTCCGCCGTGATGCGGTTGTCCCGTCGGCTCAAGCACCAGCGGGTCGACGAGTCGCTGAGCCCCACCGAGATGTCGGTGCTCGGCACCCTGTCCAACTGCGGCCAGGCCACACCGGGCGAACTCGCCCGCAAGGAGCACGTCCAGCCGCCCTCGATGACCCGCATCGTGGCGCTGCTCGAGGCCAAGGGCCTGGTCCGTCTTGAGCCGCACCCGGAGGACAGACGCCAGAAGGTCGTCACCAGGACCGAACAGGCCGAGGCGATGCTCGAGGAGAGCCGCCGCAAGCGCAACGCGTTCCTGGCCGGCCTGGTCGAGGGCCTCGACGAGGACGAGTGGGCGAAACTCCGCGCCGCCGCCCCCGTGCTGGAGAAGCTCGCGCACCTGTAACCGGCTCCGGCGCCCCGGGGCGAAGGAGCAATCGAAGAAGGAGGCGAACCCACTTTGAGTACGGGATCCGGAGCAGCTTCCGCCCCCGCACCGACCACTCCCACCACCCCTGGCCGCACCCGCAGATCCTCGATGTTCAGCTCGCTGAGGATCCGGAACTACCGACTCTTCTTCATCGGCCAGGTCGTCTCCAACACCGGCACCTGGATGCAGCGCATCGCCCAGGACTGGCTGGTGCTCAGCCTCACCGGCTCCTCTGCGGCCGTCGGCATCACGACGGCCCTGCAGTTCCTGCCGATGCTGTTGTTCGGCCTTTACGGCGGCGTCCTCGTCGACCGCCTGCCCAAGCGCCCCACGCTGCTCGTCACCCAGACGTCCATGGCGGTCACGGGCCTCGCGCTCGCCGCGCTGACCCTGACCGGACACGTCCAGGTCTGGCACGTCTACCTCGCCGCCTTCGCCGTCGGCCTCGCCACGGTCGTCGACAACCCGGCGCGCCAGTCCTTCGTCTCCGAGATGGTCGGCCCGGAGCAGCTGCAGAACGCGGTCAGCCTGAACTCCGCGAACTTCCAGTCCGCCCGCCTTGTCGGGCCCGCCGTCGCCGGCCTGCTGATCACCGGCGTGGGCACGGGCTGGGCCTTCCTCCTCAACGGCCTGTCCTTCGTCGCCCCCATCGCCGGACTGCTGCTGATGCGAGCGCGTGAGCTGCATGCGGTCGAGCGCGCCCCACGTGGCAAGGGCCAGCTGCGGGAGGGTCTGCGCTATGTCGCCGGCCGCCCCGAGCTGATCTGGCCGATCGTCCTGGTCGGCTTCATCGGCACCTTCGGCTTCAACTTCCCGGTGTGGCTGTCGGCCTACGCCGACGACGTCTTCCACGCCGGCGCCGGTGCCTACAGCCTCTTCAACACCCTGATGGCGGTCGGCTCCCTGGTCGGGGCCCTGCTCGCCGCCCGCCGCGGCACGGCCCGGCTCCGCATCCTGATCGCGGCCGCGGCGGCCTTCGGCACCCTGGAGATCGTGGCCGCGCTGGCGCCCTCGTACTGGCTCTTCGCGCTGCTCATGATCCCGATCGGCATCTTCGGCCTGACGGTCAACGTCACCGCGAACACCGCGGTCCAGATGGGCACCGACCCGGCCATGCGCGGCCGGGTGATGGCCCTGTTCATGATGGTCTTCATGGGCGGTACGCCCCTGGGCGCACCGGTCGTCGGCTGGATCACCGACACCTACGGCCCCCGTGTCGGCTTCGCCCTCGGCGGCGCCATCGCGGCAGCCGCGGCCGTCACGGTCGGCCTGATCCTCGCCCGCGTCGGCGGCCTGCGCCTGACGGTGGGCTGGAACCACGGCCACCCGAGGGTGCGGTTCGTGCCCCGCGAGCAGGAACTGGCGGCCGCGGCATGAGCTGCCCTGCCCCGAGGACGGCCTACAGGACCCGCCGGGCCAGGACCTGCCCCGGCCACTTGTCCTCACCGAAAGTGAAGGCCTCGGTTCGGGTGAAGCCGTTGTTCTCGTAGTAGGCGACCAGCTTGCCGTCGTCGCCCGCGTAGCAGTCCACGCGCAGGAGGGAGATCCCGGCTCGGCGGGTTTCCTCGGCTGCGTGGGTGAGGAGTGCGGCGCCGACGCCCTGGCCCTTGAAGCGGCGGTCGGAGGCGAGGATGTGAATGTAGCGCTCGGGCTCGTCGGCGGGCGCCAGATACGGGCCGGGCGAGCCGGTGAGGGTGAGGGTGGCGGCCGGGACGCCGTCCACCTCGGCTATGTACGGGGAGCCCTCGCCGACGGTCCGCTCGATCATGGCCACCGCGCGCGGGTTCTCCGACAAGGGCTCGACGCCCCACTGCCGGGTCCTTCCCTGGGCGACCAGCCAGGCCACGGAACTGTCGAACATGCCGAGGATCAGCGGAACGTCGTCGAGGCTGCCTTCTCGAATGTCGATCACCATGAACCCATCATGCCCGCCCCGTCTGGGAGGGTGACCGCATGAGACTTTTCGCCGCCGTACTGCCCCCGGAGGACGTGATGAACGAACTCGCCGCGGAGGTGGACGTACTGCGCCACCTGCCCGGCGCCGACGGGCTGCGCTGGACCGGCCGACCCGGCTGGCACTACACGCTCGCCTTCTACGGCGAGGTCGACGACGAACTCGTACCGGACCTGTCGGACCGGCTGGAGCGCGCGGCCCACCGCACCGCGCCCTTCCCCCTCGCCATCTCGGGCGGCGGCCAGTTCGGGCACGGACGGGCCCTGTGGGCCGGAGCAGAGGGCGACCTGGAGACGCTGGGGCTGCTGGCCGACCGGGCGGAGGCCGCGGCGCGCAGGGCGGGCGTGCCGATGGGGGAGCACCGCCGCTACAAGGCCCATCTGACGGTGGCGCGCAGCCGGGACTCGGTGGACGTACGGCCGTACGTCGAGAGCCTCCGCGACTTCGCCAGCCGCACCTGGACCGTGGCCGACCTGGCCCTCGTGCGCAGCAACCTGCCCAGGTCCGGTGCGCCCGGGGAGCAGCCCCGGTACGAGGCGGTCGCCCGCTGGCCACTCGGCGGGGCCGGTTAGGCTCGAGTGCGTGGACCCGAAAACCCGGAACCGGATCATGGCCGGTGCGCTTGTACTGATGTTCGTGGTGGTGGCGCTGGCGGCGGCGGTCGGAAAGTAGACCGCCGCCGCTTCGCCATGCCACCCGCCGCGGCTACCAGGCGAAGGCCTCGGGGGACGGCCCCGGACCCGGGAAGATCTCGTCCAGCCCCGCCAGCAGTTCCTCCGGCAGTTCCAGCTCCACGGCCCTGAGGGCCGACTCCAGCTGCTCGGCGGTGCGCGGCCCCACGATCGGGCCGGTCACCCCGGGCCGGGTCAGCAGCCAGGCCAGCGCCGCCTCACCCGGCTCCACCCCGTGCTTGTCGAGCAGATCCTCGTACGCCTGGACCTGCCCGCGGACGGCCGTGTTGGCGAGCGAGTCGGCGGCCCGGCCGGAGGTGCGCCGTCCGCCCTGCGCCTCCTTCTTGATCACGCCGCCCAGCAGTCCGCCGTGCAGCGGCGACCAGGGGATGACCCCGAGGCCGTACTCCTGCGCGGCCGGAATGACCTCCATCTCGGCGCGGCGCTCGGCGAGGTTGTACAGGCACTGCTCGCTCACGAGCCCGATGGTCCCGCCGCGCCGGGCGGCGATCTCATTGGCCTGGGCGATCTTGTAGCCGGGGAAGTTGCTGGAGCCGGCGTAAAGGATCTTCCCCTGCTGGACCAGGACGTCGATGGCCTGCCAGATCTCCTCGAAGGGGGTGCTGCGGTCGACGTGATGGAACTGGTACAGGTCGATGTGGTCGGTCTGCAGCCGCTTCAGGCTGGCGTCCACCGCTCGCCGGATGTTGAGGGCGGAGAGTTTGTCGTGGTTGGGCCACGGCTCGCCGTCGGCGGCCATGTTGGCGTACACCTTGGTCGCCAGCACGACCTTGTCGCGCCGCTCGCCGCCCTTGGCGAACCAGTTCCCGATGATCTTCTCGGTACGGCCCTTGTTCTCGCCCCAGCCGTACACATTGGCGGTGTCGAAGAAGTTGATGCCCGCGTCCAGCGCCGCGTCCATGATCGCGTGACTGTCGGCTTCATCGGTCTGCGGGCCGAAGTTCATGGTGCCGAGGACGAGTCGGCCGACCTTGAGTCCCGTGCGTCCTAGCTGCGTGTACTTCATGGTCCACAAGCCAACGACTTGGAGTGCGCTCTATGCAAGCGGCTCGGTGTCAAGTCCCGAGTTCCCGTGCCACGCCATGCAGTGGCATGACCCGGCAGGCGGCTCCCGGCCTAATGGACACAAGGCCGTTCGGCCTCTCTTCCCCCGACCCCACCACTGCAGGACGTGCATTCCCATGACTCTTCGTACTCGATTCCACCGCCATGCGCTGCTTGCCGCTTCGGTCGTCGTGACCGGAGGCGTGCTGCTGCCCGGCAGCGCGTTCGCCGCCACGGAGGCACCGCCGCCCACCAGCGCGGGCACTGCCGATCACTGGGTGGAGGTCACCGACGCCCCGAGCGGCATCAAGGTCGAGCTGCCCGGAAAACCCGAGGTCAAGAAGTACACCGAGGCCAAGGACGGCATGGACGGTCGGATCTACATGGCGGGCAACGACGACCAGATCACCGGCTTCGCGGTCTTCGACGTCCACGGTGCGAAGGACCTCAAGGACAACCTTCGGGCCTTCCTCGGCGGCTACAACCAGTACTCCCAATCCCCCAGTGACGTGCTCACCAGCACAGTCACCAAGGAGAGCGACGTGAACGGCCGCCGTACTCTCGACGCGCGGCTCACCGCCAAGGACGGAACCGTCGGCTCCACACGCTTCATCGACGACGGCAGCCACTACGTGCAGCTGCTGAGCATCAGCTCCAAGAAGCAGGCGGCGTCGATGACCCCGACGTACCGGCAACTCCTCGACAGCCTCCGCATGCCGGCCCCCGCCGACACCGAGGCCTCCTGAACGCCCCCGACGGCGATCAGTCCCGCGGGAACTCGTCCGTTCTGAGGGTGAGCCCGACGACCGTGTTGGTGAGGTCCAGGTCGCTGCCGAAGGGAACCGTGGTCTCGATCTCGTAGTCGCCTTCCTTGGGCTGGGTGTAGATGTGGCACCGGCGCTGGTACGGATCGGCGATGACATAGACCGGAACCTCCGCTGTGGCGTAGGCGGTCTTCTTGGGGCCGTAGTCGTTGGCCGCGGTGCCCTTGGAGATGACCTCGGCGACGAACTCGACGTCCTCGTGGCGCCAGTGGCCGGCTTCCGTCTTCTCGGCGCTCTCGACCATCACCGTCACGTCGGTGGCGAAACCGTTGAGATGGCCCGGGTAGTCGATCCGGACGTCGGACTTCACCCGTTTCCGGGGGTACTTGGTTCGCAACTGCTCGTAGAGGTCGGCGATGATTTCCCAGTGGGTGTCCCGCTGCGGCGTCATGTAGACGGTCCCCTCGACGATCTCGACCTTGTATCCCTCGGGGACGGGCATCTTCTCGAGCCGCTCGAACATCTCGTCCAGCGTGCTCTCGCTGTCGCTCTCGGCCATCGCGATCCTGTCTTCAAGGACGGTCATCGTGGCGCTCCTCCCCGGCTGCTCCGTCGACGAGTGCAGCCGCGCGGTTCAACGATACGCACAGTGACAAGGAGACGCCGGGATCAAGTCAGCTTGTTCCAGCCACGTACGGCTGTCCGACCCCCCACGCCTCCCACATCGCCCCCGCGAACGCCTCCGCGATCCGGTGCTCCCCGCTCTCGTTGGGGTGCGTGCCGTCGTAGGTGTCGGCATGGATGTCGTACGACTCCGGCGGCGACGCCAGCAGGATCGGCGACCGGGGCTCGTCCAGGTCGGCGGCCGCCTTCGCGAGCAGGACGTTGAACCGGTCCACCTGCTCGGCGAAGGGCGCGTCGGCCGCGGCGCGGACGTTCGGGATCACCGGGAGCACGACCATACGGACACGCGGGTTCGCCTCGCGGGCGGCCGCGACGAAGGCCCGTACGTTGTCCGCCGTCTGCTCCGCGTTCGTGTAGAAGCCCAGGTCGATCAGGCCCAGGGAGACCAGCAGGACGTCCGCCCGGCACTTCTTCACCGCTTCGCCGATCAGCGGAGCCATGTGCTGCCAGCCCTCGCCCCAGCCGGCCAGATGGGCGCGGGGGAAGCCGGGGTCGGCGTAGTAGTACGACGTGGGGGCGTCCGTCGCCTTGTCGTAGAGCGTCTCGCGCGGGCCGACCAGCGTGAACGGGCCGCCGTACGTCGCGCACAGGTGCTGCCACAGCCGGTAGCGCCACGTGTGTTCGCCCGCGCTTCCGATCGTCATGGAGTCACCGACGGGCATGAACCTGAGCATCCGCTCATGATGGACGATCAGGGGGGCGGGTGGGGTGTGAGGCCCACCACGTGGCCGTCGGGCGCCTGCCGCGGCCGTGAACGCGCCGGTGGGATGGCAGGCTTGGGGGCATGCGTCGATCCTTCGCCCTCCTCGCCGGGGTCCTGCTCACGGGCGCCCTCGCCCTGCCCGCCTCCGCCGCAGGCGGTGCCGGTGACGAAGGGTTCACGATCAAGGACTCGCGGATCACCGAGTCCAGCGGTCTCGCCGCCTCGCACCTGCACCCCGGCATCTACTGGACGCACAACGACAGCGACGACGGGCCGTACATCTACGCCGTGGACAGCAGCACCGGCAAGACCGTCGCCACCGTCACACTCAGCGGCATCGGTTCGCCGCGCGACGTGGAGGCCATCTCCATCGGGCCCGGCAACCAGATCTACGTCGGCGACATCGGCGACAACCTCGATGGCAGCTGGCCCTACATCTGGATCTACCGGCTGCCCGAGCCCAAGGTGCTCAAGAACCAGACGATCAAGGCCACGCAGTACGTCGTGAAGTACTCCAACGGGGCGCGGAACGCCGAGTCGCTCGTCGTCCATCCGAAGACCGGCCGTGTGTACATCATCGACAAGAAGGAGAACGGCGGGCACCTGTACGAGGGCCCGGCCCAGCTGTCGTCCTCAGGCGCCAACATCTTCAGGCCCGTCGCCCCCGTCGACCTCTGGGCCACGGACGCCGCCTTCTCGCCCGACGGCAAACAGCTCGCCGTGCGCGGCTACTTCGGCGGCATCTACTACGACTGGAACGGCGGGAGGATCGAGCGGAAGGGACGGCTGGACGTGCCTCTTCAGGGGCAGGGCGAGTCGATCACCTACTCCGCCGACGGCACCAGGCTCATGTACGGCAGCGAGGGCGCGGACAGCGCGGTGGAGGCGGAGAGCGTACCGGGCGACGGCGGGGCCGGGGCCGGCAAGTCCCCTTCCGGAGGGGGGAGTTCCGCGGCTGCCGGGAGCGGTGGCGGTGCTGCGGGCGACGGCGTCAAGGTCGGAGCCATTGCCGTGGCCGTGGCCGCGGCCGCCGTGTTCGGCCTCCGACGGCTGCGGCGACGCGGCTGAGGGGGCGGGCGGTACGCCTGCACGTAGCTCGGGATACCGCCGCCCCGGGCCCCGACTCCCGGTCCTGACACGTCACTTCGCACACCCGGGGGCCGGGAAGGCCGTCGTGCCCGCGGGGTGGCCGCCGCCCTCCATGTTGGTGAGGAGCTTGGGGGCCTTTCCGTAAGGGTCGATGATGCGGGCGACGAAGCCGGCGCTCTTCGGTAGCGCGGGGTGCGCTCGGTTGACGACACCGCCGACGCGCGTGCCGTCACCGGCGTCCTTGAAGAAGGCCGACGGTCCCTTGGGGCCGTTGCTCAGCACGGCGACGGTCCCGGCCCCGATGAAGTTCTCCTCGATGATGGTGCAGCCCCGTGCGTCGGGGGTGCCGACCTTCGGGAGCGGGTAGGTGTGCGTTCCGGTTCCGGCGCTGGTCACCGTGAGCGCGGGGGCGGAGCCCTTGACACCCACCAGGCTCAGGGAGAGACCGCGCTGCTTGGCCGTCCCGTGGGAGCGGTCGAGCTTGTCCAGGACGCGGTACATGTAGGCGTCGCCCTGCCGCCAGGTCGGCTGCACGGTACGAATCCACGCTTCGGGGCCGCCGGCGTCTGGGTTGTTGCGCAGGACGGCCACCATGTCCTGGCCGATGGCGACGGACTTGCCCGCGTAGCGGGCGGCCGGGTTGGTGGCGGGGGCGGCCGAGGCGGTCGCCACCGGCAGAAGGGCGGTGGCGCCAAGGGCGCCCACGAGTACCGAGGCGGTCAGGAGAGAGCGGCGGTGGCTCACGTGCACGGCTGGCATGGAAGAGCTCCTCGAAATGGTGGCCGTGAAACCGGAAGAAAGGAGTCGCATGCCGCTCCTGGCCGTTGCGGCGCCCGGGCGTCATCGCGTGGGGGTTTGCGCGCTTCGGCGGCCAGCAAGAGGGGGGAGGAGACGACGGTTACACGATATGTAAGTGCGGTTCATGGTCTAATCCCGTAATTGTCGCAAAATATCGACAGAAAACAGAATCTTGATCTCCAGGGTGTTGCTCTCCGGGGTGTTGACCTCCGACGTGATGACCTCCGGACACGCGAAGGGCGCCCGGCACATGCCGGGCGCCCTTCGCGTCGTACGAGGAACGGCTACAGCTTCTCGATCACGTAGTCGACGCACTTCGTCAGTGCCTCGACGTCGGCCGGGTCGACGGCCGGGAACATCGCGATGCGCAGCTGGTTGCGGCCGAGCTTGCGGTAGGGCTCGGTGTCGACGATGCCGTTGGCGCGCAGCACCTTGGCCACGGCCGCCGCGTCGATCTCGTCCGCGAAGTCGATCGTGCCGATGACCTGGGAGCGCTTGGCCGGGTCGGCGACGAACGGGGTGGCGTACTTGGACTCCTCCGCCCAGCCGTACAGGCGGGTCGAGGAGTCCTTGGTGCGGGCCGTGGACCAGGCGAGGCCGCCCTGGCCGTTGATCCACTCCAGCTGCTGGTTCAGCAGGAAGAGGGTGGCGAGGGCCGGGGTGTTGTACGTCTGGTTCTTGCGGGAGTTGTCGATCGCCGTCGGCAGGCTGAAGAACTCCGGGACGTGCCGGCCGGACGCGTGGATGCGCTCGGCGCGCTCGATCGCGGCCGGGGAGAAGACGCCGATCCACAGGCCGCCGTCGGAGGCGAAGGACTTCTGCGGGGCGAAGTAGTAGACGTCGGTCTCGGCGACGTCGACCGGGAGGCCGCCGGCGCCGGAGGTGGCGTCGACCAGGACGAGGGCACCCTCGTCGGCGCCCGCGACCCGCTTGATCGGGGCGGCGACACCGGTGGAGGTCTCGTTGTGGGTGAAGGCGTAGACGTCGACGCCCGCCTCGGCCTGCGGCTCCGGGTGGGTGCCCGGGTCGGAGGAGAGCACGGTCGGCTCGGCGAGCCACGGGGCGAGCTTGGCGGCCTTGGCGAACTTGGAGGAGAACTCGCCGAAGGTGAGGTGCTGCGACTTGTTCTCGATCAGGCCGTGGGTCGCGATGTCCCAGAACGCGGTGGACCCGCCGTTGCCCAGGACGACCTCATAGCCCTCGGGCAGGGAGAACAGCTCGGAGATGCCCTCGCGGACCTTGCCGACCAGGTTCTTGACCGGAGCCTGGCGGTGGGAGGTGCCGAGGAGGGACGTACCGGTGGCGGCGAGGGCGTCCAGCGCCTCCGTCCGCACCTTGGAGGGACCCGCGCCGAAACGTCCGTCCGCGGGCTTGATGTCAGAGGGAATCTGGATCTCAGCCACGAGCCGGAGGGTATCCCTTCGGTGAAACGGTGCGGAAACGTGTCCGTTCGATGAGACGACCTCACCCGGCCCGTGGACTTGTGAAGAGCTACGACGTCACGGCGGGTCCGTCACTGTCAGTGGTCGGATGCATCCTGGACGCATGACTGATCTGGCGGCGGAGCTGCGGGGAGCCGTCCGGGGCGAGGTGGGTTTCGACATCACGTCCCGGGCGCTGGTCACCATGGACGCTTCGAACTACCGGCGTGTCCCGCTGGGGGTGGTGGCACCACGCGATGTTGACGACGTGGCGGCGGTCCTCGAGGTGTGCCGGACACACGGGGTGCCGGTGGTCGCGCGCGGCGGCGGCACCTCGATCGCGGGACAGGCGACGGGCACGGGCGTGGTCCTGGACTTCACCCGGCACATGAACCGGGTGCTTTCGGTGGACCCCGAGGCGCGCACGGCCGTCGTGCAGCCGGGCCTCGTCCTCGACCGGCTCCAGGAGGCCGCCGCCCCGCACGGTCTGCGCTTCGGCCCGGACCCGGCGACGCACAGCCGGTGCACGCTCGGCGGGATGATCGGCAACAACTCGTGCGGCTCCCACTCGGTGGCCTGGGGGACGACCGCGGACAGCGTGCGGGAGCTGGCCGTGGTCACCGCGCGCGGGGAGCGGCTGCGGCTGGGGCAGGACTGGGCCGGGGCGCCGCAGGGCCTGCGCGCCCTGGTGGAGGGCGAACTGGCCCGGCTGCGCACGGGCTTCCCGGACCTGCCCCGCCGCATCTCCGGGTACGCGCTGGACGCACTGCTGCCCGAGAAGGGCGCCGACGTCGCCCGTTCCTTCTGCGGCTCGGAGGGCACCCTGGGCATCCTCACGGAGGCGGTCGTACGACTCGTCGAGGCGCCCCGCGCGCGTGCCCTGGCCGTACTGGGGTACGCCGACGAGAGCGCGGCCGCCGAGGCCGCGGCAGGGCTGCTGCCATGGGGGTCCCCCCGCTCGAGCGAAGCCGAGAGTGGGGGAGGCCCGCTCACGGTCGAGGGCATGGCGGCCGACCTGGTGCCGTCCGCGGCCGGGCTGCCCGGGGGCGGCGCCTGGCTGTTCGTGGAGACGGGCGGAAAGTCGCCGGGGGAGGCACGCGCGCATGCGGAGGCGATCGTCCGCGCCGCCGACGTCATGGACTCCATGGTGGTCACGGAGGACGCCGCCCAGCGGGCCCTGTGGCGCATCCGGGAGGACGCGAGCGGCACGGCGACCCGTATGCCGGACGGGGCGGAGGCCTGGCCGGGCTGGGAGGACTGCGCGGTGCCACCCGCGCGGCTCGGCGCGTATCTGCGGGACTTCCGCGGGCTGCTGTCCGCGCACGGGCTGCGCGGCACGCCGTACGGGCACTTCGGGGACGGCTGCATCCATGTCCGCATCGACTTCGACCTGATGACCGAGGCCGGCGTCGGCCGCTTCCGGCGCTTCTCCGGGGAACTGGCCGACCTTGTCGTGGCCCACGGCGGTTCGCTGTCCGGGGAGCACGGGGACGGGCAGGCCCGCGCGGAGCTGCTGCCGAGGATGTACGGCGCGGAGACGGTCGCCCTCTTCGAGCGCGCCAAGGGCGTGTGGGACCCGGACGACCTGCTCAACCCCGGGATGCTGGTCCGCCCCGCCCCGCTGGACGCCAACCTGCGCTTCTCGGTGCTGCCGCGCCGCCCGGTCGACGTGGCCTTCGGCTACCCGGCGGACGGCGGTGACTTCTCGGCGGCGGTGCGCCGGTGCGTCGGGGTCGCCAAGTGCCGTACGACCACGGCGGCCGGCTCCGCCGTCATGTGCCCGTCCTTCCGGGCGACCGGCGAGGAGGCGCACTCCACGCGCGGGCGGGCCCGGCTGCTGCACGAGATGCTCGCGGGCGAGCTGGTGACGGACGGCTGGCGCTCGACCGAGGTCCGGGACGCGCTGGACCTGTGCCTGTCCTGCAAGGGCTGCCGCTCCGACTGCCCGGTCGAGGTCGACATGGCCACGTACAAGGCGGAGTTCCTGCACCACCACTACGAAGGGCGGCGGCGGCCGGCCGCCCACTACACGATGGGGTGGCTGCCGCTGTGGCTGCGCTGGGTGGCCCGCACGCGCACCGCGCCGGTACTCAACGCGCTCGCCTCCGTGCGGCCGTTGGCGCGGGCGGCGAAGCGGCTGGGCGGGATCGCGCCGGAGCGGGAGATTCCGCGGGTGGCGGGGGAGACGTTCAGCCGGTGGTGGGTGCGGCGGTTCGGGGCGCAGCTGCGAGGGCGGGCCGCCGCGGGGTGGACGGGCGAGCCTGCCGAGGCGCCCCGGACCACCGTCCTGCTGTGGCCGGACACCTTCACGGAGCACTTCTCGCCGTCGGTGGGAAAGGCGGCCGTACGCGTCCTGGAGGCGGCGGGACTGGTCGTGATGCTCCCGCCGACGCGACGGATGAGGGTGCGGCGGTCGGCGCGGGGCGATGCGGAGGGGGTCGGCATCAACCTGTGGGCGCCGGGCCGCCGTATGCGCGTCTGCTGCGGTCTGACGTACGTCTCCACGGGCCAACTGGACCGTGGCCGCGCGGTGCTGCGCCGCACGCTCGACCTGATGGAGCCGTATCTGCTGCCGGAACCGGGCGGCGACACACCGCCGGTCGTCGTCCTGGAGCCCAGCTGTGCGGCTGCCCTCCGTACGGACCTGCCCGAGCTGCTGCACGACGACCCGCGCGCGGCACGCCTGGCGTCGGTGGTCGTCACCTTCGCGGAGGCCCTCGAGCGGTACGCGCCCGAATGGACGCCGCCGCCGGTGGACCGCCCCGTGGCCGGCCAGACCCACTGCCATCAGCACGCGGTCCTGGGTGACGCCCCCGACCGCAGGCTGCGCGAGGCGGCGGGCCTCACCGGCGAACCGAGCGGCGGCTGCTGCGGCCTCGCGGGCAACTTCGGCTTCGAGAAGGGCCACTTCGAGGTGTCGAAGACCTGCGCCGAGGAACAACTGCTGCCCTCGGTGCGAGCGGCGCCCGAGGGGACGGTGATCCTGGCGGACGGCTTCTCCTGCCGCACACAGCTGGAGCAGCTGGCCGGGGTGCGCGGGCGGCACCTGGCGGAGGTGCTGGCGGATGCACTGGAGGCGAGGGGGAGTTGAGTACGACTCGGAATACCAGCCCTACGACTTCCGGGGCATCACCGACACCCTCGAGGAGTCCAACCATCTGCTCGGCCTGCTCCGCTTCAAGGCGGGTGCGGGCGGCGAGGCCGTCGAGTACCTGGGGGAGTGGGACTTCCCGCTGAAGCGGCTGTTGCACAAGGCACTGGACGTCTACATGGCCCGCCGCTGAGGAAACACTCAGCCTGCCAAACCAACACCCAGCTTTTCCCAGGGTATTCACAGCGCTCCTTTGCCATTTTTGCCGTCACAGCACATGCAAGCCGTGTAGCTTCTTCGTCATCGGGAGCCGGACGCGGAATTCTCGAATCACTGAACCGCGAAACACTAGGAGTCGGAATGAGCTTCAAGAAGCTTGCCCCGCTGCCCCCCAAGCCCAAGTCGAAGCAGCTCCCTCCGCCGCCGCCGAAGCCGAAGAGGCGCGCGCACAAGCCGCTTCCCAAGCCGCTGCCCGGCCAGGACGGCTGATCCGGCGCTGAGCGAATGAGGGGGCCGATGGTGCACCGTCGGCCCCCTTCGCGCGTTCCTGAATTCAAATAGCCATGAATCTCGGCGACGGAAAGCGGAGGGAATGTGAAATGGACAAGGATGGCAGTGGGAGTGAGGAACTCGAATACGAGGACACTCCGACCATCCCCGCCCGTACCGCCTTTCGCCGTTTCTGGCCGCTGACCAGAGGACTGCGCCGGTGGCTGCTGATCGTCTGGGTGTGCACGGTACTCGCGGCGCTCGCCGAGACCGAGGCCATCCTGCTCTTCAGCGACCTCACCGACCACGCCCTGCAGAAGGGCTCGCTCAGCGCGTTCTGGAGTCCGGCCGTGAAGTGGCTGGGCATCGCCGCGGTCGGCGCGGCCGTCGCGTACGCGGGCAACTCCCTCGCCGCCTGGGTGACGGAGCGCTTCGTGATGCGGCTGCGCGAGCACGTCTTCGACCATGTGCAGCAGCTGCCCCCGCACTTCTTCCAGCGCCACCGGCAGGGCGATCTGCTCTCCCGGCTGACCAGCGACGTCGAGGCGATCGAGACGATGGTCGTGTCCGGTCTCGTCGGCGCAGCCTCGGCCGCCTTCTCCGCCCTCTTCTACGCGGCCGCCGCGTTCTGGCTGCGCTGGGACCTGGCCGCCGCCACCTTCGTCCTGGCCCCGCTGTTCTGGCTGGCGGCCCGCCGCTTCTCCGGCTCCATCAAGGACGTCTCGCGCGCGGGCCGGGTCGCCGACGGCGCGATCACCTCCGTCGTCGAGGAGTCCCTCGGCAACATCGTGCTGACGCAGGCCTACGACCGCCGCGGCGCGGAGCGGCGGCGGCTGAGCGAGGAGGCGAACGCCTGGTTCCGCGCCTCGGTCCGCTCCACCCGCCTCAACGAGGCCTACGAGCAGTTGGTCCAGGTCATAGAGACGGTCTGCGTCCTGGCGGTGATCGGCATCGGCGCCTGGGAGATCTCCACCGGCCGGATGACGCTCGGCCAGCTGCTCGCCTTCGCCGCCTTCCTCGGCTACCTCTACCCGCCCGTCCGGGGCCTGGCCCAGCTCGGTCTCACGGTCACGGCGGCCACGGCGGGCGCGGAACGGCTCATCGAGATCCTGGACGTGAAACCGTCGGTCACCGATCCCCGGCGGGGCGTGGAGACCGGCCGCCCCGACGGCACGGTGCAGGTCCGGGACGTCGGCTTCAGCTACCCCGGCGCCGACGGAACGGCCCTGCAAGGCCTCTCCTTCACGGTCAGCCCGGGCGAGCTGGTGATCATCACCGGCCCGAGCGGCGCGGGCAAGTCGACGGTGTCGAAACTCCTCCTGCGCTTCTACGACCCCGACACGGGCCAGATCCTCCTGGACGGCGTACCGCTGCCGGACTTCCCGCTGGCCCGGCTGCGCGAGTACATCACCCTGCTCCCGCAGGAGACCCTCGTCCTGCACGACACCGTCCGCGCGAACATCGCCTGCGGCCGCCCCGGCGCCAGCGAGCAGGCGATCGTCGAGGCGGCGAAGGCGGCCGACGCGCACGACTTCATCGTCCGGCTCCCCGACGGCTACGACACCAGGGTCGACCCCCACTCGGCCCGCCTGTCCGGCGGCCAGCTCCAGCGCCTCGCCATCGCCCGCGCGATCCTGCGCGACGCACCGGTCCTGGTCCTGGACGAGCCGACGACGGGCCTGGACGCAATGGCCGCACGCCGGGTGGTGAAGCCGTTGCGCCGCCTGACGACGGGTCGTACGACCATCATGATCACCCACGACCTCAACCTCGCTCCCGACGCCGACCGCATCCTGGTCGTCGACCGCGGCCGCATCGTGGAGACGGGCCGGCACGAGGAGCTGCTGGCGCGGGGCGGTGCGTACTCCCGGCTGCACCGCTCGCAGAACAACGCGGCGATGGACACGGCGGAACTGCGCATGCCGCTGTTCGTGGAGGAAGCGCCCGTACCCGCGCACGAGTACACATACGCGTACGACAACGGATACGACCCGTACGCAGGCGCCGCGGTCTGGCTCCGGCCTCCCTACGAGGCCCAGGGGACCGTCCCCACCACCCTCCCGGACGGCCGCCCGCTGTTCCGTGACGCGGACCCCTGGCCGGGCAGCTGATCTCAGCATCCAGGACAGTTACATAAGCGGTTCACACTCCTGACGAAGTCTATTACCCTGGACTCGGAAGTACATCGCGATGAACACATCCTGACTCGAGCCAGCCCCCAGGACCGCCCGTGAGCACCTCAAGCGCCGCCACCCCGTCGTCCTCACCCATCTCCGTGACGGACCACGCGCCCATACCCGCTGGTGGCGCACCCCGCCGGTTCGGCTCGCTCGGGCCGGTCGGGCTGGTACTGGCCGGCGGGATCTCGGTCCAGTTCGGCGGAGCCCTCGCCGTGACGCTGATGCCCCGGGCCGGCGCGCTCGGGGTGGTCACCCTGCGCCTGCTCGCCGCCGCGGTGATCCTCATGCTGGTCTGCCGCCCCCGGCTGCACGGCCACTCGCGCACCGACTGGGGGACGGTGATCGTCTTCGGCGTCACCATGGGTGCGATGAACGGCCTCTTCTACGAGTCCGTCGCCCGCATCCCGCTCGGCCCCGCCGTGACCCTGGAGGTACTTGGCCCCCTGGCCCTCTCGGTCCTGGCCTCCCGCCGCGCGATCAACGCGCTCTGGGCGGGCCTCGCCCTCGCCGGCGTCTTCCTCCTCGGCGGCGGGGGCTTCAGCGATCTCGACCCGGTGGGCGTCGCCTTCGCGCTCGGGGCGGGCGCGATGTGGGCGGCGTACATCGTCTTCAGCGCCCGCACGGGCCGCCGCTTCCCGCAGGCCGACGGCCTGGCGCTGGCCATGGCGGTGGCGGCGCTGCTGTTCCTTCCGCTGGGGATCGTCGAATCGGGCTCCAAGCTGCTGAACCCGACCACGCTGGCCCTGGGTTCAGCGGTGGCGGTCCTCTCCTCGGTCCTCCCCTACACCCTCGAACTCCTCGCCCTGCGCCGTCTGCCCGCCTCCACGTTCGCCATCCTCATGAGCCTGGAACCGGCCATCGCGGCGACAGCGGGCTTCCTCATCCTGGACCAGACCCTGGCGCCCACCCAGGCGGCCGCGATCGCCCTGGTCATCGGGGCAAGCATGGGAGCGGTACGCACACAGGTGGGCCGGGGGAAGACGACGGCCCCGAGGGGCGCTTCCTGACGGCTTGTGGCATGGCCGGGTGCGTGGGGACCGGAGTCGGGCTTGTGCCTTGAACCCCTGGCGCACTGGCCGGCCCGGCCCTCCGCCCTGACGGCCGCTGCACCTCGTTCTGAGGCCTCCGCCTCAGAAGCCCGCGCCGACCCACTCTTCGAACGTCGGCCCCGCCAGCCGCGCCCCCGCTCCCGGCAGCAGCCCCCCGTTCTCGAACAGGTCCCGCTCCGGGTTGGCCGGGTCGCTCACGGCCACCACCTTCGCCGACGGGTCCCGGTGGGACATCAGCAGTCGGGCGGCCTCCTCCAGGCTCTCCTCGCGCGGCCCGGCCACTTGCGGGAACGGTGCCCGCGCCCCCGGCGCCGCGTCGGCCTCCGCCAGGTCCACCAGCGCTTCCGCGACGGTCCGAGCCGCGACCAACTGCGTCCGCATCTTCGGGACGTACACCGTGTCGCCCTGCCGCCCCCACTGCGTCAGCTGCTCCACGAACTCGTTGAACTGCGCCGCCCGCAACACCCGCACCGGCACCGGCCCGGCCAGCACCGCGCGCTCGTGCTCCAGCTTGGCAGCGTTGTAGCCGGCGACGGACCCGTCGATGCCGATGATCGACACGACGACCATCCGGCCGACCCCTGCCTTCTGCCCGGCCTCGTGCAGATTGCGGGCCGCCGCCGTGAAGAACTCCGTCGCCACCTGCTGGTCCGGCGAGGGCGTGCTGGCCGCGTCGATCACGACGTCCACACCCTCCAGCGCCTCGGCCAGCCCCTCCCCGGTCACGATGTCGACCCCGGTGGCCCGGGACATCGACACGACCCGGTGACCGCGCTCCGTCAGCACGTCCACCACATGCCGCCCGAGCCGCCCGGTCGCCCCGGCCACCGCGATCTTCTTGGCCTCGCTCATGTCCATCTCTCCCTCGGTTTCCGTCCCGCGATTGCGTCGTCACCGGTCTGACGGATGAGGGCGAGGGGATGTGACGGGGGCCGCCCGCTTCTTTGTCAGTGTCGTGCTTCCACGCCCCGAGTAAAGGGCGCTCCGCTGTCGCTCCGCGTCGCCTTCGGCGATCGGCCTGCGGCCGACCCTTGACTCGGGCCGCTCCAGCACGGGTGAGAAGCGAGCGGGCGGCCGGGGGAAAGTGGCCGGCTTGGGGCACCATCCCTTGGGTGGGCTGCGTTCGCGTCCGGGGTGGTGGGGGCGCGGTCGCGCCTCGCCAGCACGCCGGGCGGGCTTAGCGGCGAACGGCCGGTGGGCGGTGGGGCGCGGGGGCTGGGTGGCGGCACGCCGGGTGGGCTTGGCGGCTTGCGGGTGGTGGGTGGCGGGGCACGCACGGGCTGGGTGATGGCACGTCGGGTGGGCTTGGCGGCTTGCGGGTGGTGGGTGGCGGGGCACGCACGGGCTGGGTGATGGCACGTCGGGTGGGCTTGGCGGCTTGCGGCCGGTGGGTGGTGGATCGGCAGCGGGGCCGGAGCGAAACCTTGGTGGGGCCTGGGTGGGGGCACGGTGGGGGCTGCCTGGCAGTGACTGGAATGTTTGGGCCACCGTCCGGTTGCAAGTCCGGAGGTCCCATGTCCCCACGGTGACCCAAAAGTGCCAATAGCCCAGCATGGGCTGCGGCTTGAGCCTCCCTCGTCACATTGGGCTCATCCGGCGTCGGGGAGGGGGCACACCAAGCCGTCGGCGGCTGACCTCGGCCGGGGCTGGGTTCCCCTGTTGCTGTGCTTCGCCCCACCGGCAGTGTGCCGCCGAGCTGACCCGGTGCGGTCCCCAGCCGCCGCGCGTCTCCACCCACCGGCCGCTCGCCGCTAAGCCCACCGGGCGTGCAGGCGAGGTGCGACCGCGCCCCATCCACCGGCCGTGAGCCGCTAAGCCCACTCGGCGTGCCGCCACCCAGCCGCCGCGCCTCCACCCACCGGCCGCTCGCCGCTAAGCCCACCGGGCGTGCAGGCGAGGTGCGACCGCGCCCCATCCACCGGCCGTGAGCCGCTAAGCCCACTCGGCGTGCCGCCACCCAGCCGCCGCGCCTCCACCCACCGGCCGCTCGCCGCTAAGCCCACCGGGCGTGCAGGCGAGGTGCGACCGCGCCCTATCCACCGGCCGTGAGCCGCTAAGCCCACCCGGCGTGCCGCCACCCAGCCCCCGCGTCCCCACCGCCCACCGGCCGCAAGCCGCTAAGCCCACCCGGCGTGCCGCCACCCAGCCCCCGCGCCCCGGCCACCCATCACCGGCCGTTCGCCGCCAAGCCCACCGGGCGTGCAGGCGAGGCGCGACCGCGTCCGCAAACCCCGGTCCGGGATGCAGCCGACGGTTGCCCGCGGACCCCGCTCGGCCACCCGTCTTTCCGGGCCGCTCGCTCGCTTCTCACCCGTGCTGGAACGCCCCTAGTCAAGGGTGCCCCGAAGGGGCATCGGCGAAGCCGACGCGACCGGAGGGAGCGCCCTTTACTCGGGGCGTGGAAGCACGACACTGGCAAAGAAGCGGGCGGCCCCCACGGTCACTTCGTGGCGTACGTGACGAAGTCGGCCCAGGCGGTGGCGGAGAAGGTCACGTGAGGGCCGACGGGGTCCTTGGAGTCGCGGACGGCTATCTGGGGGTGAGGTCGGCGACCCCGACGCATTCGCCGCCGCTGCTGCCGCTGTACGACGACTTACGCCACTGCGCGCGCGTCAGGTCCGGCTTGCTCCCCATGGCGTTCCTCCACCACGCGAGCGATCAGGGCAGCCGACTCCCTCGGGGAAAGGGCTTCGCCCTGCAAGCGAGCGTAACCGACTGAACGCCCCCTGATCAGCTGCGGATTGGCCGTCATGTGGCCCGCGTCGTAGCTCGCGCTGTAGTAGAGGTCGGGGGTGATCGTCGAAGCGCAGGAGCGTGAACGAGCCCATCAATCCTGTGTGCTGGCCCGCCGAGAACGGCAGTACCTGGAGTTCCCCCCATGGTTTCGGTTGCTCCCGCCTGAGCATGCGCTGGCGTTCCAGTCGCGCCGCCACCATCTCGTCGAGCCGTTCCGCCTGCACGACGCTGAGCACCGCTCGCGCGTACGCCTCCGTTTGGAGCAGGCCCGTACACCAGCTCACACTGATATGTGGAGATATACGTCGCCTTCGCCTCCAACTGGGCGAACGGCTGAAACCAACTGGGCAACTGGCTCCGCAAAACCAGCCCCGCCAGCCGCGAGAACAACCCATCCGTCCCCAGCGCCGCATCCAACCGCTCCGAAAAGTCCCGCTGCGGAACCTTCGCCGCCGTCTCGATCTGCCCTATCAGCGACCCGGTACAGAAGACAACCGACCCCAGCTGCGCCAACGTCAGCCCCGCCCCCTCCAGGGCCCGCCGCAGCTCATACCCGTAGTAGTCCAGCGGCGACGCAGGCGCCCGGGGCTCACTCGGGTCGAGTTCGCGGCTTCGCATGGCAACCGTCACCGAGAGTAGCGATGCACCTGTAACCGAGTGACGGGTTATGGAAAGACAAATTCATGCAAGCACGCTTGATTGTTTCCGGTGGCGCTGCCATGCTCCCCCCATGTCCGATCCGACGCCCGTGTTCGACGATCTGCGTGACGAATGCGAAGAACTCGACCGGCTCGTGGCCGAGTTGAGCCCGGCACAATGGGCGCTCCCGACTCCCGCGCCCAAGTGGACCGTCGCCCACCAGATCGCCCACCTCGCCTGGACCGACCGCTCCGCCCTCCTCGCCGTCACGGACGCCGACGCCTTCCACGGCCTGGTCGAGAAGGCCCTCGCGGCACCCGAGACGTTCGTGGACGAAGGTGCCGAGGCCGGCGCCCAACTCCCGCCCGAGGTACTGCTGTCGACGTGGCGCGAGGGGCGCGCCGCGCTCGACCGGGCCCTGCGCGAGTCCCGGCCCGGTGCCCGATTCCCCTGGTACGGGCCACCCATGTCCGCCGCCTCCATGGCCACCGGCCGGCTCATGGAGACCTGGGCCCACGGCCAGGATGTCGCCGACACCCTGGGTGTGGTCCGCACCCCCACCGACCGGCTGAAGCATGTGGTCCGCATCGGTGTGCGCGCACGGGACTTCGCCTTCGGAGCCCATGGGCTGCCCGCACCCGCCGAGGAGTTCCGCGTGGAGATCCTCGGCCCCTCCGGTGAGGTATGGGGCCACGGCCCTGAGGACGCCACCCAGCGCGTCACCGGCCCCGCCCTCGACTTCTGTCTCCTGGTCACCCAGCGCGCCCACCGCGCCGACCTCGCCGTACGCGCCGAAGGGCCGGACGCCGACCGCTGGCTCGACATCGCCCAGGCCTTCGCGGGCCCGCCCGGCGGTGGACGTCCCCCGAAGGGGGACACGGAGTGACGCTGCGCATCGGCAACGCCTCCGGCTTCTACGGCGACCGGTTCGACGCCATGCGCGAGATGCTCACCGGCGGTGAACTGGATGTCCTGACCGGCGACTACCTCGCCGAGCTGACCATGCTGATCCTGGGGCGGGACCGGCTGAAGGACCCCGCCGCCGGTTACGCCCGCACCTTCCTGCGGCAGCTGGAGGAGTGCCTCGGGCTGGCGCACGAGCGGTCCGTCAAGATTGTGACGAACGCCGGCGGTCTGAATCCGGCCGGCCTTGCCGAGGCCGTACGGCAACTGGCCGACCGGCTCGGTATTCCCGTGCGAGTCGCCCACGTCGAGGGCGACGACCTCACCTCCGCCCACCCCCATGGTCTCGCCGCCCATGCCTACCTCGGCGGCTTCGGTATCGCCGACTGCCTGCGCGAGGGCGCCGACATCGTGGTCACCGGGCGGGTGACCGACGCGGCCCTCGTCACCGGGCCCGCCGCCGCCCACTTCGGCTGGCGGCCGGGGGAGTACGACCGGCTCGCGGGCGCCGTCGTCGCGGGGCACGTCCTGGAGTGCGGAACGCAGGCCACCGGCGGCAACTACGCCTTCTTCGGGGACGGCGACGTACGGCGGCCCGGCTTCCCGCTCGCCGAGATCCACGAGGACGGCAGCTGCGTCATCACCAAGCACCGCGGCACGGGCGGGTTCGTGGACGTGGGCACGGTCACCGCTCAGCTGCTGTACGAGACGGGCGGCGCCCGGTACGCCGGGCCCGATGTGACCGCCCGCCTCGACACCGTGCGGCTCACCCAGGACGGCCCCGACCGGGTGCGTGTCGACGGGGTCCGCGGGGAGGCTCCGCCGCCCACGCTCAAGGTCGGGCTCAACCGGCTCGGCGGCTTCCGCAACGAGGTCGTCTTCGTGCTGACCGGGCTCGACATCGAGGCCAAGGCCGCGCTCGTGCGCGAGCAGATGTCCGACGCGCTGGCCAAGTCGCCTCCTGCCGACTCCCGGTGGGAGTTCGTCCGGACCGACCGGGGCGACGCGGACACCGAGGAGACCGCGAGCGCGCTGCTGCGGCTCGTCGTACGAGACGCCGATCAAGGGGTCGTCGGGCGTGCGCTGAGCGGGGCCGCGATCGAGCTGGCGCTGGCCAGTTACCCCGGGTTCCATGTGGTCGCGCCACCAGGGAAGGGTGCGCCTTATGGGGTCTTCGAGAGCGTGTACGTCCCCCATGGGGCTGTCGACCATGTCGCGGTCCTCGATAATGGGAGGCGCGTCCATGTGGCTGCGCCCCACGACACCGCCGTACTCAGTGATGTACCGCAGCCGTCCCTCCCGGATCCCCTGCCCTCGGGGCCCACGCGCCGTGCCCCTCTCGGTCTGATCGCCGGCGCCCGCAGCGGTGACAAGGGCGGGAACGCCAACGTGGGGGTCTGGGTGCGCTCCGACGAGGCCTGGCGGTGGCTCACCCACGAGCTGACGGCCGAGCGGTTCCGGGAGTTGATCCCCGAGAGCCGTGAGCTGACCGTGGTCCGCCATCTCCTGCCCAACCTCCGCGCCCTGAACTTCGTCGTCGAGGGAATCCTCGGCGAGGGCGTCGCCGCCCAGCACCGTTTCGACCCGCAGGCCAAGGCCCTCGGCGAATGGCTGCGCTCCCGTCATCTGGACATCCCGGAGGTCCTCCTGTGACCGTCCTCTCCTCCGCCCTGGACAGCAACGGCCAGGACTACCGGGCGAACCGCGAGGCCATGCTCGCCAAGCTCGCCGACCTCGACGCCGAGCACGCCAAGGCGCTCGCGGGCGGCGGGGAGAAGTACGTCCAGCGGCACCGGGGGCGCGGCAAGCTGCTCGCGCGCGAGCGCATCGAGCTGCTCCTGGATCCGGACACACCGTTCCTGGAGCTGTCGCCGCTGGCCGCCTGGGGCAGCGACTACGCCGTCGGCGCCTCCCTCGTCACCGGTATCGGGGTGGTCGAGGGCGTCGAGTGCCTGATCACCGCCAACGACCCGACCGTGCGCGGCGGCGCCAGCAATCCCTGGAGCCTGAAGAAAGCCCTGCGGGCCAACGACATCGCGCTCGCCAACCGGCTGCCCTGCATCAGCCTGGTCGAGTCCGGGGGCGCCGACCTGCCCTCCCAGAAGGAGATCTTCATCCCCGGAGGCGCGATCTTCCGGGACCTCACCCGGCTGTCCGCCGCCGGGATCCCCACCGTCGCCGTCGTCTTCGGCAACTCCACCGCCGGCGGCGCCTACGTCCCCGGCATGTCCGACCACGTGATCATGGTCAAGGAGCGCGCGAAGGTGTTCCTGGGCGGGCCGCCGCTGGTGAAGATGGCGACCGGCGAGGAGAGCGACGACGAGTCCCTGGGCGGCGCGGAGATGCACGCGCGCGTGTCCGGGCTCGCGGACTACTTCGCCGTGGACGAGCAGGACGCGCTGCGGCAGGCGCGGCGCGTGGTCGCCCGCCTCAACCACCGCAAGACGTACGACGATCCGGGCCCGGCAGCCCCTCCCAAGTACGACCCGGAGGAGCTCCTGGGCATCGTCCCCGGCGACCTGAAGACCCCCTTCGACCCGCGCGAAGTCATCGCCCGTGTCGTCGACGCGTCCGACTTCGACGAGTTCAAGCCGCTGTACGGGACGAGCCTCACCACGGGGTGGGCGTCCCTGCACGGCTATCCGGTCGGCATCCTCGCCAACGCGCAGGGTGTCCTCTTCAGCGAGGAGTCGCAGAAGGCCGCCCAGTTCATCCAGCTCGCCAACCAGCGCGACATCCCGCTGCTCTTCCTGCACAACACCACCGGCTACATGGTCGGCCGGGAGTATGAGCAGGGCGGGATCATCAAGCACGGCGCCATGATGATCAACGCGGTCTCCAACTCGCGCGTGCCGCACCTCTCCGTGCTCATGGGCGCCTCCTACGGCGCCGGGCACTACGGCATGTGCGGACGGGCCTACGACCCGCGCTTCCTGTTCGCCTGGCCGAGCGCCAAGTCCGCCGTCATGGGCCCGCAGCAGCTCGCCGGCGTGCTGTCGATCGTCGCCCGGCAGTCGGCGGTGGCCAAGGGGCAGCCGTACGACGAGGACGCCGACGCGGCCCTGCGCGCCATGGTGGAGCAGCAGATCGAGTCCGAGTCGCTGCCGATGTTCCTGTCCGGGCGGCTGTACGACGACGGCGTCATCGACCCGCGCGACACCCGCACCGTCCTCGGCCTGTGCCTGTCCGCCATCCACACCGCGTCCTACGAGGGCGCGCGCGGCGGCTTCGGCGTCTTCCGGATGTGAGGGTCCCAGTGACTTCAGAGACTTCAGTGATCACTTCTGTGCTCGTCGCCAACCGGGGCGAGATCGCCTGCAGGATCTTCCGCACCTGTGCTGAGTTGGGAATCCGGACGGTCGCCGTGCACTCGGACGCCGACGAGCACGCCCTGCACGCGCGCGTGGCCGACACGGCGGTACGGCTGCCGGGTGCGACGCCCGCCGAGACGTATCTGCGCGGCGACCTGATCGTGAAGGCGGCCGTCGCGGCCGGCGCGGACGCCGTGCACCCCGGTTACGGCTTCCTCTCCGAGAACCCCGACTTCGCGCGCGCCGTCCTCGGCGCGGGCCTGGTCTGGATCGGTCCGTCCCCGGAGGCGATCGAGGCGATGGCGTCCAAGACGCGCGCCAAGGAGCTGATGGGGATCGAGCCGCTGCGCGAGGTCACCGCGGCCGATCTGCCGGTGCTGGTGAAGGCGGCCGCGGGCGGCGGCGGGCGCGGGATGCGGATCGTACGCAGCCTGGAGGGGCTCGCCGGTGCGCTGGAGAGCGCACGCGCCGAGGCCGCGAGCGCCTTCGGGGACGGCGAGGTCTTCGTCGAGCCCTATGTGGAGCGCGGCCGCCACGTCGAGGTGCAGGTCCTCGCCGACACCCACGGGACGGTCTGGACGCTCGGCACCCGCGACTGCTCCCTCCAGCGACGCCACCAGAAGGTGATCGAGGAGGCCCCGGCGCCGGGTTTGAATCCCGAACTCACCGCCGAGCTGTACGAGATGGCCGCTCGCGCCGCCCGCTCGGTCGACTACGTGGGCGCCGGCACGGTCGAGTTCCTCGTCGCCGACGGCAGGGCCCACTTCCTGGAGATGAACACCCGCCTCCAGGTCGAACACCCCGTCACGGAGGCCGTGTTCGGCCTCGACCTGGTCGCCGAGCAGATCCGGATCGCCGAGGGCCACGCCCTCGCCGCCGACCCCCCGAGCGCGCGCGGCCACGCGATCGAGGCCCGCCTCTACGCCGAGGACCCGTCCCGCGACTGGGCCCCGCAGACCGGCACGCTGCACGGCCTCGCCGTACCGGACGGCGTCCGTCTCGACACCGGCTACACCGACGGCGACGACATCGGCGTCCACTACGACCCGATGCTCGCCAAGACCGTCGCCCACGCCCCCACGCGCGCGGAGGCCCTCCGCAGGCTCTCCGGCGCCCTGGAGCGGGCGCGGATCCACGGTCCCGTCACCAACCGCGAGCTGCTGGTCCGCTCCCTGCGCCACCCGGAGTTCACGGCGGCCCGCATGGACACCGGCTTCTACGACCGCCACCTCGCCGACCTGACCGAGCCCTCCCCCGACCCGTACGCGCCCCTCGCCGCGGCCCTCGCCGACGCCCACGGCCGCTCCCGCTTCGGCGGCTGGCGCAACCTGTCCTCCCAGCCGCAGACCAAGCGCTACCTCATGGCGGGCGAGGAGCACGAGGCCAACTACCGGCACACCAGGGACGGTCTCGTCGCGGACGGCGTCCGGGTCGTGCACGCGGACGCGCGTCTCGTCGTGCTCGAAGTGGACGGCGTACGGCGGAAGTTCGACGTGGCCCGGCACGGCGACCAGGTCTACGTCAACGCCACCGCCCTCACCGCCCTGCCCCGCTTCCCCGACCCGACCGCACACCACGCCCCCGGCTCCCTGCTCGCCCCCATGCCCGGCACGGTCGTCCGCATCGCCGACGGCCTGGCCGTGGGGGCCGCCGTGAGCGCCGGAGCGCCCCTCATCTGGCTGGAGGCGATGAAGATGCAGCACCAGATCACCGCACCGGCCTCCGGCACGCTCAGCGCCCTGCATGCCACCCCGGGTCAGCAGGTCGAGGTCGGTGCCCTGCTCGCAGTCGTAGAGGAAGTACAGAAGGAGGTTCAGGACCAGTGAGCGCCACTTTGGAAACCGAGGAACACAAGGCCCTACGATCCGCCGTCGCCGCCCTCGGCAAGCGCTACGGCCGTGAATACCTCGCCCGTGTCGTCGCCGAAGGCGCCCAGCCCACCGAGCTGTGGGCGGAAGCGGCCAAGCTCGGCTACCTCGGCGTGAACCTCCCCGAGGAGTACGGAGGCGGAGGCGGCGGCATCGCCGAGCTCTCCATCGTCCTCGAGGAACTGGGCGCCGCCGGCTGCCCCCTCCTCATGCTCGTCGTCTCGCCCGCCATCTGCGGCACCGTCATCGCCCGCTTCGGCACCGAGGAGCAGAAGCGCGCCTGGCTCCCCGGACTGGCCGACGGCACCCGCCTGATGGCTTTCGGCATCACCGAGCCCGACGCCGGCTCCAACTCGCACCGCATCACCACGACGGCACGCAGGGACGGCGCCGACTGGCTGCTGACCGGCCGCAAGGTGTTCATCTCCGGCGTCGACCACGCTGACGCCGTCCTGATCGTCGGCCGCACCGAGGACGCCCGCACCGGCAACCTCAAGCCCTGCCTGTTCATCGTCCCGCGCGACGCCGAAGGCTTCCAGCGGCGGCAGATCGACATGGAACTGCACGGCGCGGAGAAGCAGTTCGAACTGGTCCTCGACGACGTACGGCTGCCCGCCGACGCGCTCGTCGGCGACGAGGACGCGGGGCTGCTCCAGCTCTTCGCCGGGCTCAACCCCGAGCGGATCATGACCGCCGCGTTCGCGATCGGCATGGGGCGCTACGCCCTGTCCAAGGCGATCGAGTACGCCCGCGACCGCACGGTCTGGAAGACCCCGATCGGCGCCCACCAGGCCATCGCCCACCCCCTCGCACAGGCGCACATCGACCTCGAACTGGCCCGCCTGATGATGCAGAAGGGCGCCCACCTCTACGACGCCGGGGACGACATCGGCGCGGGCGAGTCCGCCAACATGGCCAAGTACGCGGCCGGAGAGGCCTGTGTGAAGGCCGTGGACCAGGCCGTGCACACGCTCGGCGGCAACGGGCTCACGCGCGAATTCGGGCTCGCCTCGTTGATAACGGCGGCGCGCGTGGCTCGTATAGCACCGGTGAGCCGGGAGATGATTCTCAACTACGTTTCCCACCAGTCCCTCGGCCTGCCCAAGTCGTACTAGGCCGTACCGGCGCACCCCGTCGCCCGAGGAGGAACCGTGTTCCGCAGCGAGTACGCAGACGTCCCGGCCGTCGAACTCCCCATCCACGAGGCCGTGCTGGGCCGGGCCGCCGAGTTCGGCGACCAGCCCGCCCTGATCGACGGCGCCGACGGCACCACCCTCACGTACGGACAGCTGGACCGGTTCCACCGGCGCATCGCCGCCGCGCTCGCCGACGCGGGTGTGCGCAAGGGCGACGTCCTCGCCCTGCACAGCCCGAACACCATCGCCTTCCCGACCGCTTTCTATGCCGCCACGCGCGCGGGTGCCACCGTCACCACCGTGCACCCGCTCGCCACGCCCGAGGAGTTCGCCAAGCAGCTGCGGGACTCGGCCGCCCGCTGGATCGTCACCGTCTCGCCGCTGCTGGAGGCGGCCCGCCGCGCCGCCGAACTCGCGAGCGGCATACGGGAGATATTCGTCTGCGACAACGCGCCCGGACACCGCTCCCTGCTCGACCTGATCGCCTCCGACGCGCCCGAACCGGACGTCTTCACCGACCCGGCCGAGGACGTCGCCGTGCTGCCCTACTCCTCGGGCACCACCGGCGTCCCCAAGGGCGTGATGCTCACCCACCGGCAACTCGCCACCAATCTCGCCCAGCTCGAACCCGCCGTCACGGCCGGACCCGGCGAACGCATCCTCGCCGTCCTGCCCTTCTTCCACATCTACGGCCTCACCGCGCTCATGAACGCGCCCCTGCGCAAGGGCGCCACCGTCGTCGTGCTGCCCCGCTTCGACCTGGAGACGTTCCTCGCGGCCATCGAGAACCACCGCATCACCGGCCTGTACGTCGCCCCGCCGATCGTCCTCGCCCTCGCCAAGCACCCGGCCGTCGCCCGCTACGACCTGTCCTCCCTGCGGTACATCATCAGCGCCGCCGCACCCCTGGACGCCCGGCTCGCCGCCGCCTGCTCCGAGCGCCTGGGCCTGCCGCCGGTCGGCCAGGCCTACGGCATGACGGAACTCTCGCCCGGCACGCACGTCGTTCCGCTCGACGCCATGCACCAGGCACCTCCCGGCACGGTCGGCAGGCTCATCGCGGGCACCGAGATGCGCATCGTCTCCCTCGACGACCCCGGCAAGGACCTCGGCACCGGCGAGCCCGGCGAGATCCTCATCCGCGGACCCCAGGTCATGAAGGGCTACCTGAACCGCCCCGAGGCCACCGCCGCCATGATCGACGCCGACGGCTGGCTGCACACCGGTGACGTCGGCCATGTGGACGCCGACGGCTGGCTGTTCGTCGTCGACCGTGTGAAGGAGCTCATCAAGTACAAGGGCTTCCAGGTGGCACCCGCCGAGCTGGAGGCGCTGCTCCTCACGCACCCCGGCATCGCCGACGCCGCCGTCATCGGCGTCTACAACGAGGACAACAACGAAGTCCCCCACGCCCACGTCGTGCGCCAGCCCACCGCCGGCGACCTCACGGAGAACGAGGTCATGGCGTACGTCGCCGAACGCGTCGCCCCCTACAAGCGCGTCCGGCAGGTCACCTTCATCCAAGGCGTGCCCAGGGCCGCCTCCGGCAAGATCCTCCGCCGGGAACTGCGGGAACTGCGGGAACTGCGCGAACTCAGGGAGCGGAAGTGACATTGATCGGACGCACGCGCGCGCGTGGCATCGAAACCCTCAGCCTGGACTCGGCCGACACCCGCAACGCCCTGTCGGCCGCGCTCGTCGGCGAGCTCGCGGACGCGCTGACCGAGTGCGCCAAGGACGGCGACGTACGGGCCGTGGTCCTCACCCACTCCGGCAACACGTTCTGCGCCGGAGCGGACCTGCGCGACCCGCCGCACCCCGACGCCCTCGTCGACCTGCTGCGGCAGATCGTCGAGCTGCGCAAGCCCGTCCTGGCCCGGGTGACCGGACACGTCCGCGCAGGCGGACTCGGGCTGCTCGCCGCGTGCGACATCGCTGCCGCGTCCGCCGCGTCCAGCTTCGCGTTCACCGAGGTACGGATCGGGGTCGCGCCGGCCGTCATCTCCCTCTCGGTGATCCCGCGTGCCGATCCGCGCGCCCTCGCCCGTTACTACCTCACCGGCGAACGGTTCGACGCGGCCGAGGCGGCCCGCATCGGCCTCGTCACGGCGGCCGGGGACGACGTCGACGCCGTACTGGAACCCATCCTCGACGGTCTGCGCCGATCGTCCCCGCAGGGCCTGGCCGAGACGAAACAGCTGCTCACGGCTAGGGTGCTGGAAGCCTTCGACCGGGACGCGGCGGATCTGACCGCGCTCTCGGCGCGGCTGTTCTCCTCCGCGCAGGCGTGTGAGGGGATGACGGCCTTCCTGGAACGACGGGATCCCTCGTGGGTGATGTGAGCGCAAGATGAGTGTGAGTACGGCCGAACGCGACCGCCTGCCCAAACAGGACCGCAGCCGGGCCACCCGGCAGCGGCTCCTGGAGGCCGCCGTGGCCTGCCTCGCCGAACACGGCTGGGCGGGCTCCACGGTCTCCGTCGTCGCGGAACGTGCCGGAGTCTCCCGCGGGGCCGCCCAGCACCACTTCCGTACCCGTGAGGACCTGTTCACCGCGGCCGTGGAGTACGTCGCCGAGGAACGCTCCACGGCCCTGCGCGCCCTGTTCCCCGAGGGCGCCGCCGACCGCCGCGCCGTCGTCTCCGCCCTCGTCGGCCTCTACACCGGCCCCCTCTTCCGCGCCGCCCTCCACCTGTGGGTCGCCGCCTCCAACGAGGACCAGCTGCGCCCCCGCGTCACGGAGCTGGAGGCCCGCGTCGGCCGCGAGACCCACCGCATAGCGGTGGAACTGCTCGGCGCAGACGAGTCCCGCCCCGGCGTCCGCGAGACGGTCCAGGGCCTTCTCGACATGGCCCGCGGCCTGGGCCTGGCCAACCTCCTCACGGACGACACGGGCCGCCGCGAACGGGTGGTCGCCCAGTGGACGGCGCTGCTGGAGAACACGCTGGGCTGAGGGCTGGGTCCCACGCTGATGGCGGTCGGGGCTGACGGCGGGTCCGGGGTGCGACGCCGCGCGGCCCGAGCAGCTGATGTCGGGACTGGGGGGCTTACCGCGGGGCCCGAGGGATTTCGCCCTGCTCAAGCGGTACGGCCGGAGCGGCCGCCGCGGAGGGTCGCGGGATTGCCGACGGCGTCTGAGGGCCTCAGGGCGCGGGCCGATGCGTTTGACGCCGGGCCAGGGGCAGGGGCCGGAGGAGCTCCGCCGGTCCAAAAGTACGGCCGGCGCGTGCCGACGGGGTGACGCCGGGACGCGGGCGCCGGCGGGGTGCGGGGCTGTCCTCGGGTTCCACGGGTTTTTCATGGGGCGCGTTACCCTTGGCGCATGCTTCCGATGCTCGTTCGACGCCGTCACGTGGACTACGTGCGCGTCACGAGCATGGGCTGTCGGCTTTCGGCCTGAATCAGCCCCTTTATTCTCCCGTCTTTTACGGCATTCTGGGCGCCGCCCTACCCTCGGCGGCCTGCCCGTGGCCCACACACCCTGTGGACGCATTCATGACGACGCACATCGCGACGACCCCGTCGTACGATCAACTCCCGATCATCGACCTGTCGGCCGCCGACCGCGGCCCCCAGGCCCGCGCCCTCCTCCACGCCCAGTTGCACAGCGCCGCCCACGACGTCGGCTTCTTCCAGCTCGTCGGGCACGGCGTCACCCGTGCCGAGACGGACGCGCTGGTCAGCGCGATGCGCGCCTTCTTCGCGCTCCCCGCGGCCGACCGGCTCGCCCTCGACAACGTGAACTCGCCCCACTTCCGCGGCTACACCCGCACCGGCGACGAACGCACCCAGGGCGCCCGCGACTGGCGCGACCAGCTCGACATAGGCGCCGAACGCCCCGCTCACGTGCCCGCACCGGGCGAACCGGCCTACTGGTGGCTGCAGGGCCCCAACCAGTGGCCCGCCGCCCTCCCCGAACTGCGCACGGCCGCACTCGCCTGGATCGACAGGCTCAGCGGCGTCGCCGGCCGCCTCCTGCACGAGCTGCTCGCCGCCATCGGCGCCCCCGCCGACTTCTACGACCCGGTCTTCGGCGAGAGCGCCCACCCGCACCTCAAGCTCGTGCGTTACCCCGGCAGCGCCGACGACGGCACGGAACAGGGCGTCGGCGCCCACAAGGACTACGGCTTCCTGACGCTGCTGCTCCAGGACACGGTCGGCGGACTGCAGGTCCAGCGCGAGGACGGGCTCTTCCACGACGTGCCGCCGCTGGAGGGCGCCTTCGTGGTCAACCTGGGCGAGCTGCTCGAAGTGGCGACGAACGGCTATCTGATCGCCACCAACCACCGCGTCGTCAGCCCGCCCGGCGCCACCGAGCGCTTCTCCGTCCCGTTCTTCTACAACCCGCGGCTCGACGCCCGGGTGGAGCCGCTGCCCTTCCCGCATGCGACCAACGCCCCGGGCATCACCGACGACCCCGCCAACCCGCTCTTCGCCGAGTACGGCTACAACGAGCTCAAGGGCAAGCTGAGGGCCCACCCGCTGGTGGCGGAACGGCACCACGCGGACCTGCTCAGCCCGGCGTGAAGAGCGACTAGTGGGCGATGGCCGCGTAGCCCTCGATCTCCCGCGGGCTGCGCGGCCCCGGCCCCACATACCGGGCGGACGGCCGGACCAGCCGCCCGGTCCGCTTCTGCTCGAGGATGTGCGCCGACCAGCCCGCCGTACGGGCGCACGTGAACATCGACGTGAACATGTGCGCCGGAACCTCCGCGAAGTCCAGCATGATCGCCGCCCAGAACTCCACGTTCGTGGCCAGCACCCGGTCCGGACGGCGGTTGTGCAGCTCCTCCAGCGCCGCCTTCTCCAGCGCCTCGGCGATCTCGAACCGCGGAGCGCCCAGCTCACGGGCCGTACGGCGCAGCACACGCGCGCGCGGGTCCTCGGCCCGGTACACCCGGTGCCCGAACCCCATCAGCCGCTCACCCTTGTCCAGGGCCCGCTTGACGTAGGCCTCCGCGTCGCCCGTCCGCTCGATCTCCTCGATCATCCCGAGGACGCGGGAGGGGGCGCCGCCGTGCAGCGGTCCGGACATGGCGCCCACGGCACCGGACAGCGCGGCCGCCACATCGGCGCCGGTCGAGGCGATGACCCGGGCGGTGAAGGTGGAGGCGTTCATGCCGTGCTCGGCGGCCGACGTCCAGTAGGCGTCGACGGCCGCGACGTGCTTGGGGTCGGGCTCGCCCCGCCAGCGGATCATGAACCGCTCGACGACCGAGTGCGCCTTGTCGATCTCCCGCTGCGGCACCATCGGCAGGCCCTGCCCGCGGGCGGACTGGGCGACGTACGAGAGCGCCATCACCGCGGCGCGGGCGAGGTCGTCGCGCGCCTGCTCCTCGTCGATGTCTAGGAGCGGTTTCAGGCCCCACACGGGGGCGAGCATGGCGAGCGCCGACTGTACGTCCACCCGGATGTCACCCGAGTGGACGGGAATGGGGAACGGCTCGGCGGGCGGCAGCCCAGGATTGAAGGCTCCGTCCACCAGCAGCCCCCATACGTTGCCGAACGAGACATGACCGACGAGGTCCTCGATGTCGACCCCCCGGTAGCGCAGGGCGCCACCCTCCTTGTCCGGTTCGGCGATCTCCGTCTCGAACGCGACGACTCCTTCGAGCCCGGGTACGAAGTCGGACATCAGGCGGCTCCTAGATGATGTGTGCGGCGCGCGGAAGAATGCCTGGAAGCGGGTGCCGCAGCGGCTCCACGGTCACTCTCGGGACTCGCGGTCCGAAACGGTCACCCCGGTGATGCCCCGAACGGTTGGTGGTCACCCAACCGGAACGGCATCTGAACGATATCTCCGAGTGCCACCTTTGGGGAGCCCAAGCGGCACTCAGTGCCACGCGAAGTCGTACGTGCATACGGCAAGATGACCGCGTGACCGACCATGAACCCATCCTCGACCCGGCCGCCATGCGCAAGCACTACCGGGTCGAAGGCTTCGAGGAGAGCGATCTCGCCGCTCACCCGATGGACCAGTTCACCCTCTGGTTCGAGCAGGCCGCACGGGCTGCCGCGGGTGGCACGATCTACGAGCCCAACGCCATGGTCGTCTCCACGGCGGACGCCGAGGGCCGCCCCAGCTCACGCACGGTTCTGATGAAGCAGTACGACACACAGGGCTTCGTCTTCTACACGAACTACGACTCCCGCAAGGCGCAGGACCTCGCCGCGAACCCGCATGTCTCCCTGCTCTTCCCCTGGCACCCCATCGCCCGCCAGATCATCGTCACCGGCACCGCCCACCGCACCGGGCGGGACGAGACGGCGGCGTACTTCCGCACCCGCCCCCACGGCTCCCAGCTGGGCGCCTGGGCCAGTGCCCAGTCCTCGGTGATCTCCTCCCGGGCCGAACTCGACGCCTCCTACGCCGAACTCTCCGCCCGCTACCCGGAGGGCGAACAGGTCCCGGTGCCCCCGCACTGGGGCGGCTTCCGCGTGGCGCCACGGGCGATGGAGTTCTGGCAGGGCCGGAACAACCGCCTCCACGACCGCCTGCGCTACGTCGCCGAGCCGGACGGCACCTGGAGGGTGGAACGCCTGAGCCCGTGAAGCGCGGGCGGTCCCCGAAACGCAGACGACCCGCGAGCTCGGGTCCTTCGCCTCGGCGAAGAAGCCGGCCGGACGTACCGGCGAGCTCGCGGGTCGGGTGACTGCTGGGATTGGGCCGGCTGCACGCGTGTCTCACGTGCTGGTCCGGCACCGCACTGGGTGTGGTGGCGAGCCGCTAGCCCGCAGTCACCTCACGCGTCCGGTTTTCATACATCTGCCGAACCACCTCCCTTCTCGTGTGCATCACACACTAGGAACCGTTCGGCGACCGATCAACCATTTTTTCTCGACCACGATGGCTCTAGCGTTCCCGCCATGACGGAGCGGCGTGCGGTACTCAGTGGTTCGGTGTTCGAGGAGCAGATCGGGTATGCGCGGGCGGTGATCGACGGGGACTGGGTGCATGTCTCCGGGACCACTGGATTCGACTACACGACCATGACGATCTCCGAGGACGTGGTGGAGCAGGCCGAGCAGTGTCTGCGGAACATCGGGGACGCGCTGGCGCAGGCGGGGTGCGGGTTCTCCGACGTCGTACGGGTGCGGTATCTGCTGCCCGAGCGGGAGGACTTCGAGCCGTGCTGGCCGGTGTTGCGGCGGGTGTTCGGCGAGGTGCGGCCGGCGGCGACGATGATGATGTGCGGGCTCGCGGATCCCCGGATGCGGATCGAGATCGAGGTGTATGCGCGACGGCCCTCGCGATCGGCGCCGGCCTCGTAGTCTGCCCGAGTGACTGATCTTCGGATAACGGCCGTGGACGGCGAGGCCATGCTGGAGCAGTGGCGGCACGTCCACAACGTGATCGTGCCGCCCGCCGCGATGGGCCTGGACGAGGTCCGCGAGCGGGCGGGGCGTTACCTGCTGGAGAACGCGTACGTGGGGGACGTGCTCGTCGGCTGTTCCACCGTGCGGCCGCCGCAGGGGGAGGACGCGGTGGCGACGGTCATCGCCCGGGTGCTGCCGGAGTACCGGCGACGCGGGTACGGGGCCGCGCTGTACGAGAACGGCCTCGCGCACGCGCGCGTGCTCGGTGCCCGGGCGGTCGAGACATGTGTCCTCGCGGTCAACGAGGACGGGCTGCAATTCGCCGCGAAGCACGGGTTCGCCGAGGTCGAGCGGTATGTGCTGGAGGGCGAGAGCGACCTGTGGGTGGACCTCAGGCTGGCGTCCGACGACGGCCTCTAGGGCATGGTTCGGCGCAGTCGGGACGCGGCGGTCTGTTACAACGATTCCTTCAATCTTGTGGGAACCAAGTGTGTGCTGCGTCACGTTCGAGTTGAATGAAAGGGAGTGAGCGAACTTTCGCGCCGTACGTGCGGACGCAGCCTGCAGGGGGTCCAGGTGAGTGCTTCCCGGCGTAGTGGGACCACCGATGAGCTGGGGCCCGACGAGCCCGAGCCCACCGGCGGCGGCCCCGTGACCGACGACGGCCCGGACGGCTCGGGCGGCTCCGATCTGCTCGCCGCCCTGCTGGACGGGATGGACGCGGCCCTGTGCGCCTTCGACGCGGACGGGGTGGTGACGCACTGGAACCGTGAGGCGGAGCGCATCCTCGGCTGGACCGCGGCCGAGGCGGTGGGCAGGCAGGGGTTCGCCGGCTGGGCGGTGCGCGAGGCGGACGCCGAGGAGGTCGAGGAGCGGCTGCTGTCCGTGATGCACGCCCCCGGCCGGCAGGTGCACGAGTTCGCGCTGGTCACCAAGGACGGGGGCCGGGTCCTCGTACGGACGCAGTCCGCCGCCGTACGCGGTCCGGACGGGAAGCCCGCGGGTGTGTACTGCGCCTTCAGCGAGGTGCACGCGCAGATAGACCTGGAGCGTTCCATCGCGCTCAGCGAGGCGCTGTTCGAGGACGCGTCGTGGGGTGTCGTGCTGGTCGACGCGGATCTGCGGCCGGCCGTGGTGAACGCGCACGCGGCCCGGGCGCTGGGCATCGGGCGCACGTCCGTGCTGGGGCGGCCGCTCGGCGAGCTGCTCGCCCAGGGGGTCGAGGAACTGGAGAGCGCGCTCACCCATGTGCTGGCCGAGGGCGCTCCGCCCGCGCCCGCCGAGATGTGGGTGAGCGTGCGGACGCCGGAGGGCGAGAAACGGCGCTGCTGGCGGAGCGGGTTCCTGCGGCTGGCCTCGCCGCTCGCGGAGGAGCCGGTGCCGCTCGGGGTGGGCTGGCTGTTCCAGGACGTGACCGAGGCCAAGCAGGGCGAGCAGGAGGCGGCGATGCTGCGCTTCCGCGCCAACCAGCTGCACCGGGCGGCCCGGGCGGCCGCGGAGTGCGAGGACCCGGCGGAGGCGGCCACCGTGCACCTCGACTTCGCGCTCGCCGGTTTCGCCGACCACGCCCTGATCGACCGGGTGGCGGGCGATGCGCGGGCCGACGGGGAGTCGGGGCCGGTACGGCTGGTGCGGGTGGCCGAGACGCCCGCCGGGGCGCCGGGGCCGAGCGTGCTCACCGGTCATGCCGGGCTGCCCGTGCGCTACGAGGAGGGGCATCCCGCCCTGCAGTGCGTGGAGCGGGCCGGATCGGTGCGGGCCGATGCCGGGTCCGTCCCGGCGGAGCGGGCCCGGGAGTGGGCGCTGGCCCGGCAGTGGCCGGGTGACGCCGTACACGCGATGTGCGCGGTGCTGCGCAGCCGGGGGCGGACGTTGGGAGTCGTGACGTTTCTGCGCGGGGCCGGGCGGAACCGCTTCGAGCGGACCGACGCGACGTATGCGGAGGACGTGGCGGTGCGGATCGGGGCCTCGCTGGATCTGGCCGGGGTGCTGGAGGAGAAGTAGTCCGCAGGGGTGGTCCGCGTACGCGGGTCGTCAGTGCCGGTAGAAGATCCGGTCGCGGTACTCCTCCATGATCTGGCCGTTCCACTCGTGGCCGCCGTCGACGTTTCCGGAGCGCAGGAGCGGGGGCTCGACGCCGCGGTCGGCCAGTGTGGTGGCCGTCGTGGCCATGACCGCCTGGAGGAGGGCGGCGGTGACGACCGTGGAGGCGGGGGCGAAGGGGGCCGGGATGGCCTCGTGGGTGAGTTCCGCGTCGCCGACCGCGATCTTCGAGTCGAGGACGATGTCGCAGTGGTCCTTGAGGTACGTCCCCGAGGCGTGCCGGGACTTCGTCTGCGAGGCGTACGCCACCGACGTCACACCGATGACCCGGATGCCCAGGGCGCGGGCGTTCGTCGCCATCTCCACGGGCAGGGAGTTGCGGCCGGAGAGGGAGATGATCACGAGGGCGTCGCCTGCGCGGATCGGCGCGGTGTCCAGGACGGCGGCGGCGAGTCCGTCCACACGTTCGAGGGCGGAGCCGAGGGTGGCGGGGGTGACGTCGACGCCCACGACGCCCGGGACGGCGAGCAGGTTCATCAGGGCGAGGCCGCCGGCGCGGTAGACGACGTCCTGGGCGGCGAGGGAGGAGTGGCCGGCGCCGAAGGCGAACAGCCGGCCACCGGCCTGGACGGTGTCGGCGAGCAGGGTGCCGGCGGCCGCGATGGCCCCGGACTCCTCGTCGCGGACCCGTTGCAGCAGGCCGATGGCGGCGTCGAAGAACTGGTCGGCCGGCGTGCCGTCGCTCATGCGGTGCCCCTTCGCAGCGTCTGTGTCGCGGATCACCGTGCGGTCTGGACCAGTGCGGTGTCAATACGGCCGGAAGTCCGGGGCGCCGGTGTCGGGTCGCCTGGCTGAGCGGCCGCGCCGCCCCCGTTTTCCCGGTGCGGCACGCTTGTCAGTGGGATCCGGCAGAATTGGTGCCAGGGCCAGCGCACGCGCCGGACTTCCGGCAGAGGTAATCGAGGGGCACGTATGTCCGGACTGATCGACACCACGGAGATGTATCTCCGCACCATCCTCGAACTCGAAGAGGAAGGCGTCGTCCCCATGCGCGCCCGCATCGCGGAGCGGCTGGACCAGAGCGGGCCGACGGTGAGCCAGACGGTGGCGCGGATGGAGCGCGACGGTCTGGTGTCCGTCGCGAGCGACCGCCATCTGGAGCTCACCGACGAGGGCCGCCGCCTGGCCACGCGCGTCATGCGCAAGCACCGGCTCGCGGAGTGTCTGCTGGTCGACGTGATCGGCCTGGAGTGGGAGCAGGTGCACGCCGAGGCGTGTCGCTGGGAGCACGTGATGAGCGAGGCCGTCGAGCGGCGCGTGCTGGAGCTGCTGCGCCACCCGACCGAGTCGCCGTACGGCAACCCGATCCCCGGTCTGGAGGAGCTCGGCGAGAAGGACGGTGCCGACCCGTTCCTCGACGAGGGCATGGTGTCGCTGGCCGACCTCGACCCGGGCACCGACGGCAAGACGGTCGTCGTCCGCCGGATCGGCGAGCCCATCCAGACCGACGCCCAGCTGATGTACACGCTGCGCCGGGCGGGTGTGCAGCCCGGTTCGGTGGTGAGCGTCACCGAGTCGGCGGGCGGTGTGCTCGTGGGCAGCGGCGGCGAGGCGGCCGAGCTGGAGGCGGACGTCGCCTCTCATGTCTTCGTCGCCAAGCGCTGACCGGCTCCGACCTTCGTATATGTCAACTCCCGTGCTGCGAGGGGCAGTTGTGGCGCCCCGTCGAGCGCGCCGAATCCAAGATTCAGTGCGCCGAATCGCAGCGCTCGGGCGCTTCGCGTGCAAGGCTGTCGCGAGAGGCATATGACCTGAGGGGGCGGGGAGGATGTGCCGCAGGCACGTGGATGGCCCCGGCGCCTTGCGGCGCCGGGGCCTGTCCTCCCCTGTGCTGACCCGGAGCCCCGAGCTCTCAGGGTCATCCCCCTCGGACCGTTTTCCCCGAGCGGTCCGCCTCCCGCTGAAGAAATCCCCTCGACAGCGGCGATCATGCCTCAAAAGATGTCACTCGATTGAGGGGTGTTGTCCGCAGAGACAGAATTTTCGAATGGGCATTCGATAATCTGGGGTCGGAACACAGGCAACGCAGCGGTACGACGGCACGACAGCAGCGGTCCGAGCGGAGCTAGGGGGGTGCCAGCCCATGGCACGGCGCATCGACGTGACGGGAGCGGGCGGCGTACGCCTCGCGGCCTGGGAGTTCGCCGACCCTCCCAAGGCGGATCCGGACCAGGCACATCCCGGTGTGCTGTTACTGCACGGCCTGATGGGCCGTGCCTCGCACTGGGCGTCCACCGCCCGCTGGCTCTCCGAGCGGCATCGCGCCGTCGCTCTCGACCAGCGCGGCCACGGCCAGAGCGACAAGCCCCCGCAGGCCGCGTACACCCGTGAGGCCTATGTCGAGGACGCCGAGGCGGCCCTCGAACAGCTCGGCCTCGCCCCGGCCGTCCTCATCGGCCACGCCATGGGCGCGCTGACCGCCTGGCAGCTCGCCGCCAAACGCCCCGAGCTGGTGCGGGGCCTGATCATCTGCGACATGCGGGCCTCCGCTCTCGGCGCGGCCTCGCAGCGCGAATGGGCCGAATGGTTCAAGTCCTGGCCCGTTCCCTTCGCCACGCTCGCCGACGTACGCAAGTGGTTCGGCGAGGGCGATCCCTGGGTGGAGCGGCCGAACGCCGCGCGCGGGGAGTTCTATGCCGAGGTCATGCACGAGTCCCCCGACGGCTGGCGCCCCGTCTTCGAGCCCGAGCAGATGCTCAAGTCCCGGGAGACCTGGGTGTACGACGCGCACTGGGAGGAGCTGGCGCAGGTCCGCTGCCCCGCGCTCGTCGTGCGCGGCCTCGACGGGGAGCTGGGGCGGGCGGAGGCGCAGGAGATGGTGCGGGTGCTGCCGCTCGGCGAGTATGCCGAGGTCGCCGATGCCGGGCACCTCGTTCACTACGACCAGCCGGTGGCCTGGCGGGCCGCCATCGAGCCGTTTCTCGATGCGGTGAGTGTGGAGTGAGGACGCCTGGGAGCTCGGGGGGTTCTGCTGTGTGGCGGCCGCGGGCTCGTGTGGGTTGATCGCGCAGTTCCCCGCTTTCCCAGGGGGGTGCAGGTGCCGTCAGCCCCTGCTTACCGCCGTCAGAATTTCCGGCAGGTGCTCCGCCGTCCGCGGGGCCGCCAGGCGTAGACCGATGGCGGTGACCCCGGCCCCGTAGGCCGCGCCCACCGGGAGCAGCAGCCAGGTCCACGCCTGCCCGTCCGCGCTCACGTTCAGCCAGATGGTCAGGGTGATGACGGGGGCGCACAGGAGGGCCGCCGCGACCATGCCGCCGAAGATCGAGATCCAGGCGAGGCCCCCCTGGCCGGGCGCCACGTTCTTGTGGCCCTCCTGCGGGATCGAGTACGGAAAGCGGGCCGAGGTCCACGCGCCGGTCGCCAGCATCGCCCCGAGCAGCGCGAAGGACAGCCCGAGCACCTCGGGCAGCCGCGCCCAGTCGCCGAGCATCGCCGTCGTCAGGACGGTCACCAGCGTCGCGTACGGCAGGGTGATCACCAGCAGGGCCAGCGCCCGGCCGCGCAGCTCGACATACGCGTCCCGTGGTGACGCGATGACCATGGCCACCATCCAGAAGGCGGAGGTGTCCTGGCCGAACTGGTTGTACATCTGGATGCCGAGCATCCCGGCGGCGAAGCACGCGAAGTAGATCGAGCCGGTGCCCTGCAACGCGTTGAACACGGGCACGATCAGGCCGATGGCGAGCGAGGTCACCCAGGCGGCCTTGGTCTTGGGGTCGCGCCAGATGTAGCGCAGGCTGCGCTCCATGACCGTACCCGTGCGGCCCGCGGGCAGCAGTCGCCCCAGGCCACTGGACGGGCGTTCCCGGGCGCCGGGGTCGGCGGCCTGGAGGGTGGATGAGTCGGGGGAGGTCATCAGCCGGGTCAGGCCGCGTGCCCACACCGCCACCAGGAGCCCCAGCGCGGCCGCGCAGAGCAGCAGTTGGGCGGCCGCCGTCCCGTACGACCCCTCGCTCACCGACTGCACCGCGCCCACCGCCGACGCGGGCGGCAGCCAGCGCAGCACGTCGGCCACCGGGGCCAATTGGCCGAGCCCGGCGGAACCGAGGCGCTGGGCGCCGAAGTTGACCAGCTGCGCCCCGATCGCGATGACCAGCCCGCTGAGCACGGCCAGATCGCGGCCCTTGCGGCTGGTCAGCAGCCGTACGTTGGCGGTGGCGACGGTGCGCGCGAGGGCCACGCAGACCAGCAGCGCGAGGGCGACGCCGGCGACGGCGGTGACATGGGCGGCCGTGCCGTGCGCCACGGAGAGCACGCAGCCCGCCAGCAGGAGCAGGGTGAACAGCGGCCCGATGCCGACCAGTGAGGCCGCCAGCAGGGCCCGTACCAGCGGGCGCGGCCGCAGGGGCAGCATCACCAGGCGGGTCGGGTCCAGGGTCTCGTCCCCGCCCGGGAAGAACAACGGCATCACCGCCCAGCCGAGCGCCAGCACCGACGTCCCCAGCAGGGCGACGGCGTCGGCGTGCGCGTGCCCGCGCAGGGCGAGCAGACCGACCAGTTGCAGGGCCGCGAACAGCAGCGCGACGACGGCCGACGCGACGAACGCGGCCCGCCGGCCGCCCGACTGCCGCAGCCCGTTGCGCAGCAGGGACAGCTTCAGCCGTACGAGGGTGGAGGTGACGCCGCTCATCGGGCCCCGCCGCCCAGCCAGTCGAGGTCGGAGGCGGCGTCGCGCCCCCGGGCGCCCACGAGCTCCAGGAACGCCCCCTGAAGGGTGGGGTGTTCTCCGCGCACCTCGGCCAGCGGGCCGGTCGCGCGGATACGTCCGGCCGCCAGCACGGCGACCCAGTCGCACAGCGACTCGACGAGCTCCATGACGTGCGAGGAGAAGACGACGGTGGCGCCGGAGGCCGTGTACCGCTCCAGGACGCCCCGGATGGTCTGCGCGGACACCGGGTCGACCCCCTCGAACGGCTCGTCGAGAAAGAGGACCTCGGGGTTGTGGAGGAGAGCGGCCGCGAGCCCGATCTTCTTGCGCATGCCGGTCGAGTAGTCGACGACGAGCTTGTGCTGGGCCCCGGCCAGATCGAGGACGTCGAGGAGCTGCGTGGCCCGCTTGTCGACCTCGCCGCCCGGCAGCCCGCGCAACCGCCCGGAGTATCCGAGCAGTTCCCGGCCCGACAGCCGCTCGAAGAGCCGCAGTCCCTCGGGCAGGACGCCGATCCGCGCCTTGACCGCCACCGGATCCCGCCACACGTCGTGGCCCACGACCTCGACGGACCCGTGATCGGGCCTGAGCAGCCCGGTCACCATGGAGAGGGTGGTGGTCTTCCCGGCCCCGTTGGGCCCCACCAGCCCGATGAACTTCCCCGCGGGCAGATCCAGATCGATCCCGGCGACGGCGACTTGCTGCCCGAACCGCTTCCAGAGCCCGCGTACGCGTACGGCTGCCGCTGCTCCCACCACTGCTGCGTCCGTCATGCTGAAACCCTACGGGGGAGCAGCCGGACTGAAGGGGCGCAGGACTGTGCCGATGTGCGGCTCCGCCGCGTGGATGCGAAAGGCGAACCGCTACCGATCCCGCCCGCACGCATAGGCGAGCGGCGAGATCAACTCCTCCGCGTCCGGCAGCCACCGGTTCGCGGGCGTGGGCCGGCGGGCCCACTGCACGGCGCCACCCGACCCGAAACGCGTGGGCGGCGCGGCCACATAGGCCCCCTCGCCGAGCGTCACCAGGTCGAGTGTCGCCGGGGACCAGCCGAGCCTGCGCACCGAGTCCGGCACCTTCGAGGACACGCCCGGCAGCACGAAGAAGTGCATCCGCCGGTCCGGGGTGAGCGTCACCGGCCCCAGCGTCAGCTCCATCCGCTCCATCCGGGCCAGCGCGAGGAACCCGGCGGTCTCCGGGACGGACAGCGCGTCGAAGGTCCGTCCGGTCGGCAGCAGGATCGACGCCGTCGGCTGCTTCTGCCACATCCGGCGGGCGACGGTCGCGCTGCCGGTCGCCTGGGTCTGCCAGTCCGCGCGCGCGGGATGCGCCCCCGGTGCCGCGCACGCAACGTGGTCGCAGGAGCAGCGCTGCACCCCGTCGACGGCTTCCAGCCAGGTGCCTGGGACCACGTCCCAGTGGCGCTCCTCGGCGTAGCGTACGGCGGTCTCCAGCAGCGATTCCCCGCGCTGCTTCGGAATCCGGGCGGCTTCGGTACCTGCGATCGTCTCGTCCACGTTCCACTCAACTCCCGCGCTCACCTGGAGTTACGGGCGTAGCGCGCGCGGGGGAGGAGCATCGATTCGGCGGCCGGGGCGCATGGGTGCACATGCGGGGGCGCGCGGGAGGAACCGTGGAGTGAGGTGGGTAGCCACGTGTGGGGGTCGGCAGCAGCCTTTACCCCGGCAATCCTCGCATGTCCCGCATTTTAGGTATGCCCGCGGGGCATCGATCTTCACGGCCGGATCTTTCCGCTTCAGGGGTTCGCAGGGGGTTATGCCATGGCCGCGAGGCCTCTCGTCGCGCGACAGCCGAACGAACGGCTGCAGGCGCTCATCCAGGAGGCGGGGTGCTCGAACGCCGGGCTCGCCCGCCGGGTCAACATGTGCGGTGCCGAGCACGGTCTCGACCTGCGCTACGACAAGACGTCCGTGGCCCGCTGGCTGCGCGGACAGCAGCCGCGGGGCCGGGCGCCCGCGATCATCGCCGAGGCGCTCGGCCGCAAGCTGGGCCGTACGGTCACGATCGACGAGATCGGCATGGCCAACGGCAAGAACCTCGCCTCGGGCGTGGGTCTCCAGTTCTCGCCGACGGTACTGGGGGCCATCGAGCAGGTCTGCGAGCTGTGGCGCAGTGACGTGGGCCGGCGGGACTTCCTGTCCGGCTCCTCCGTCGCCGCGTCCGCGCTCGTCGAGCCGAGCCGCGACTGGCTGATCTCGGCGCCGGACTCGCAGGTGGCGCGCCAGGCCGGACCGCGCGTGGGGCACTCCGACGTGGCGGCCGTCCGCGCGATGACGCAGGCGCTGACCGACCTCGACCACCAGTACGGCAGCGGGCATGTGCGCCCGGTCGTCGTGCACTACCTCAACAGCGTCGTATCCGGGCTGCTCGCCGGCTCCTACCGGGAGGCGGTCGGCCGCGATCTGTTCGCCGCGGTGGCCCGGCTGACCGAGCTGGCCGGGTACATGGCCGTCGACACCGGCCAGCCGGGGCTCGCCCAGCGCTACTACATCCAGTCCCTGCGCCTGGCGCAGGCGGCGGGCGACCGCGGGTACGGCGGTTATGTGCTGGCCGCCTCCATGAGCCACCTCGCCGCGCAGCTCGGAAACCCGCGGGAGATCGCGCAGCTCGCGCGGGCGGCGCAGGAAGGGGCGCGGGGGCGCGTGACTCCGCGCGCGGAGGCGATGTTCTTCGCCGCCGAGGCGCGCGGCCATGCCCTGCTGGGCGATGTGCGGGCCGCCCAGGCGGCGTCCGGGCGGGCGATCACCGCCATGGAGTCGGCCGACGCCGACTCCGGGGACGACCCGGCGTGGATCGCGCACTTCGACGAGGCCTACCTGGCCGACGAGCTGGCGCACTGCCACCGCGACCTGGGGCAGGCCGAGGCGGCGGCGCGGTGCGCGGAGCAGTCGCTGGCCGGACATCCCGAGAAGCGGGCGCGCCGGCGGGCGATCGGCTATGTGTTGCTCGCCACGGCACAGGTGCAGCAGCGTGAGATCGAACAGGCGTGCAGTACGGGCATGAAGGCGGTCGAACTCCTCGAGACGCTCCGCTCCAACCGGGGCGCTGAGTACCTGGAGGACTTCCAGCAGCGGCTGGAGCCGTACCGGGACGAGCCCGTGGTGCGGGAGTTCGGGGCGCGGCTGGACGTGCAACAGGCCGCGTGAACAAGCGCCCTGTGGGTGCGTGAACGAGCGGGAAACGGCCCGTTTATGCGCAGGGGACACACAGGAGGTGCCATTAACAGCGCGCCACGGGGCGGTTCTGTTACTGCTGTCACAGGGAGCAAGATCGCCGTTGAGCTGCGTGGCACCCGGCTCGGGGGACCCGGTAGCGTGACCCGACGATTCCGAAAGTCCCCCATTCGTAGGAGTCCCGGTGACGCAGAGTGGACAGGGCGAGCCCGCACGCGAAGGCATCGTGCTGCCCTCCGACGGCAGCGAGCCCGTGCTGCCGGGAATGGCGGCCGGACCTGCCGCGCGCCCGGCCGCTCCGACGGGCGGGCCCCCGGCCGGGGCCCCGACCGGCGGCCAGGCCTGGGGTCAGCCGTGGGGTCCCGACCCGCGGCAGGCCCCCCAGCCCGGCGAGGGCTGGCCCCCCGCGGCGGCCCAGCAGTGGGGCACCCCGGAGCAGCCCGCCCCGTGGCAGCCGCAGGAGGCCCCGGCCATGCCCGGCGCCGGTCCGCTGCCCCCGGAGGGCGCGGCGCCGACGTACGGCGGCCAGGACTCGGGCTACGGCTTGCCGCAGCCCTACGGCTCCGAGCAGCACCAGCTGCCGTACGCACAAAGCGGCCAGGCGGCCCAGCCCCTGCCGCCCGCCGTGCCCGACCCGTACGCCGGGCAGGGCGCCGGAGCGGGGGCGTACCCGCAGGCCGCCGCTCCCGTCGACGAGGGCGCCACCCAGTACATACCCCCGGTCCCGGCGGCCGGTCCCGCTCCCGTGGACGAGGGAGCGACCCAGTACATATCCCCGGTGGCAGCGGGGGCGATGCCGCCCGAGGCCCCCTCCGAGGAGACACGGTTCCTGGGGCGCGCGGCGCAGCCCGCCGCCCACCCCGATGCCCAGGCCACGCAGTACATCGCTCCGGTGACCGATCCGTACGGCGGCGGCGACCGGCTGCCGCCGTCCGACTTCGACAACCTCTTCCGCAGCGGGCCCGGTGGCGGCGCCCCGGCCGGGTCCACACAGCAGCTCCCGCGTGTCCAGGAGGCCCCGGGCGGCTACCCCGGGCAGCCCTCGTACTCCCCGCCGGGACCCGGTGGCGGGCGGCGCGCGGACTATGCGGACTTTGACGACGACGATGGCGGCCGCGGCGGCCGTTCCGGCTCGAAGGTGCCGCTCATCGCGGCCATCGGCGTCGGCCTCGCCGTCCTCGGCGTCGGCGCGGGCGCGATGCTCAGCGGCGGTGGCGGCGGCGACCAGGGCAACGCCAACAAGAACGTGGCCGCCTCGGCCCCCGCGACCGGCGAGTCCGCCTCCGCGGCCGCAGACCCGGCCCAGCAGCAGGCCGTCGCGCTGGACAAGCTGCTCGCCGACAGCGGCAGCAGCCGGGCGTCGGTGATCAGGGCCGTGGCCAATGTGAAGGCCTGCAACAACCTGGACACGGCCGCCTCGGACCTGCGTGACGCGGCCAAGCAGCGCAACGAGCTGGTCACCCGCCTGTCGAAGCTGTCCGTCGACAAGCTGCCGAACAACGCCGCGCTGACCGCCGCCCTCAACAAGGCCTGGCAGGCGTCCGCGTCGGCCGACAACCACTACGCGGCCTGGGCCGACCAGATCTCCGGCAAGCACGGCTGCAGACACGGCCAGGCCCGCAGCACCGGCCAGACCCAGGCGGGCAACCGTGAGAGCGGCACCGCCAGCACCCAGAAGGTCACGGCGGCGCAGCTGTGGAACGCGATCGCCGGGAAGTACGGCCTCACCCAGCGCCAGCCGACCCAGCTCTGAGCCGCAGGGGCCCGGGGCCGCACGGCCCCGGGACTCGTCGGCAGGACCTGGGTGTGCTGTCCCCTAGCTGAGGTCCGCGTTCTCCAGCGTCGTCGTCACGTCGACGACCCCGCCCTTCTTGGCCGACACCAGCCTGCCCTCCTGGACGACCTGGAGGGTCACGTGGGCGTTGACCAGGCGGGCGAAGCCGACGCCGGCGAGCTTGCCCGTGTAGCGCTGCCACTGGAGCGTCGGGGTGAGGCCGCCCGTGCTGACCTTGAGGCCGTTGTCGAGGGTCCGGCGCACGCTGTCCGCGCTCACCTCACCGCTGCCGATCCGCTCCAGGACGGCCTTCAAGACGGTGTACGCGATCCACGTGGTCTGCACTCCGGCGTCCGCGGGGTCGATGCGGTTGTCGCCGAAGGCCTCCTCGTTGATCACCTTCTTCATCCGGTTCCAGCGCGCGTCGGAGGTCACGGGGTACCAGCCGCTGATGTAGGACCCCTCGTACGGGCTGTTCGCCCCGCCCGTCGAGTTGATCACCGTCTGGTCGACGCTGCCGAGCACGGTCGCGGTCTTCACCGCCGGGAACTCCTCGCGGGTACGCCGGAAGGAGTCCATGAAGGTGTCCGTGCGTTCCCCGAGCGCGGGCACCACGCACCCCTTCTTCACCGGGTCCTTGGTCGACGCCTGCAGGGCCCGCTCCGACGGCACGCCGTACTCGGTGGAGTCCTCGGCAGCGAGCAGGTCTTCCGCCGGCGTGTGACCGCCCGACTTCAGGCCCGAGTCGAGCAGCGGGGGCAGCTCGTCGCCCGCGATGCTGTCGGGCCGGACCAGTGCCACGGGGCCGCAGTTCACGGCGAGCGCCTTGCCGAGCCCGGCCAGGAGCGCGGGCTGGCCGCCGTTGACGGGGTAGGACGTGACGCTGGTGAACTCGTCGTTCGTCACGCCGTACCCGCCGATGTACGGGATGCCCGCACTCTCCAGCGGGGCCAGGTAGGCGTCGCCGAACTGGCTGTAGGAGCCGACGACCGCGACCACGTTCTCGTCGACCGCGCGCTGGGCGCACTTCGCGGCGTCGACGCTGTCGTTGTGGTCGTTGCAGTACAGGACCTTGAGCTTGCGGCCGTTGATGCCGCCGTGGGCGTTGAGCCAGCGGGCGTACGTCCCCGCCATGGCGGGCATGCCCGGCTTGTTGGTGGCGTTGGTGTTCTCCGGAGCCCAGGTCATGACCTTGATCGGGTCATCCCCGGAGCCCCCCGTGGCACCGGGGATGACCCCGCATCCGGCGGTCAGCGCGGCACACGCCACCAGAGCGCCCGCGGAGAGTGCGGTTGCTCTTCTGACAGGGCGGGTGAAGATGGGGAAGAAGGTGCTGCGCGAGTATCGCCTGCCGGTCATGGACACGCACGATTCCGCCACATCACTAACCCGGGAGTGACCCTCGGTCAACGAAAGGTGACGCCCAGGTGAATTACGGGGGCCGGTGAGACGCCTGAGACGAAGAACGTACGATCGATGACCGTGCAAGGTTCGGAGAACTCTTCCCGTCGCGGCCGTCGCTCATCCACCATGGGCGGCATGCCACTCAACGACATGCCGTGGTGGCGCTGGCGCAGCAATGTGCGCTCCGCGCTGCACATGCTCTCCGATCCGGACTTCCAGCGCGACGTCTGGCTGGCCGGCGCGGACGGATACGGCGATGTGACCGACGCCGTGTACCGGCTGGTGGAGGACACCTGGCTGGACAGCTGGTCCGCCGAGAAGTACGTCGGCACGATCTTCCGGGACTCGCAGGAGGCGGCGCTCGTCGACACCGCCGTGCTGCGGGTGCTGCGGATCATGCACCAGGTCGGGCCGGACGCGCCGGTCCAGGCCTACGTCGAGCACCACGCGTGGCCGGAGGCGGTGCGGGCGGCACGGGACGCGCACGTCAGGATGTCGGCGAGCGACGGGGAGGACCCGGACGCGCCGCCGCGGAGCCTTGAGGTACTGCGGATAATGACGCGGTCCGCGTAGCGGACGCCGAACCGCGGGGCAGGCCCGGTATGGGACCCTGTGGTGCATGAGTGAGCAGTCCGGCCGAGCCGCGGCCCCCGCCGACCAGTACGTCCTCACCCTCTCCTGCCCGGACAAGCAGGGCATCGTGCACGCCGTGTCGAGCTATCTGTTCATGACCGGCTGCAACATCGAGGACAGCCAGCAGTTCGGCGACCACGACACGGGACTGTTCTTCATGCGCGTCCACTTCTCGGCGGAGGCGCCGGTGACGGTGGACAAGCTGCGGGCGAGCTTTGCGGCGATCGGCGACTCCTTCCAGATGGACTGGCAGATCAACCGGGCCGACGAGAAGATGCGCATCGTCCTGATGGTCAGCAAGTTCGGGCACTGCCTGAACGACCTGCTGTTCCGCGCCCGTATCGGTGCCCTTCCGGTGGAGATCGCGGCCGTGGTCTCCAACCACACGGACTTCGCCGAGCTGGTGGGGTCTTACAACATTCCTTTCCGCCACATTCCGGTCACGAAGGACACCAAGGCGCAGGCCGAGGGGCAGCTGTTGGAGCTCGTCCGCGAGCAGAACGTCGAGCTGGTCGTCCTCGCCCGCTATATGCAGGTGCTCTCGGACGACCTGTGCAAGCAGCTCAGCGGCCGGATCATCAACATCCACCACTCCTTCCTGCCGAGCTTCAAGGGCGCCAAGCCGTACCACCAGGCGCACGCGCGGGGCGTGAAGCTGATCGGCGCCACGGCGCACTACGTCACCGCCGACCTCGACGAGGGCCCGATCATCGAGCAGGAGGTCGAGCGCGTCGGCCACGACGTCACTCCGGACCAGCTGGTCGCCGTCGGCCGCGACGTGGAGTGCCAGGCGCTCGCGCGGGCCGTCAAGTGGCATGCGGAGCGGAGGATTCTGCTCAACGGGCGACGGACGGTCGTCTTCGCCTAGGGACTGGGGGTCTGCTTCGCGGGCGGCTGCAGGTGCGTGGGGGCCGTTCGCGCAGTTCCCCGCGCACCTTTGCGGCGGCCGCACGTCGAGGGGCGCGGCGAACTGCGCGATCAGCCACAGACAACCCGCAGCCGTCCGCGAGCGGCAACCGCCCCCTACATCCGGCTACATCCGGCTCAACGAAGCCGCCGCGAACAGCACATCCCTGATCGCCTCCCGGTCGCCGACCTGACCTGCCGCCGCCTCCGCCGGAGACACATGGCCCGCGGCCAGGCGGCAGAACTCGACGCCGTCCAGCGCGACATGGGCCACCTCGTGGTCGGCGGAGCCCACCGCTCCCGGGGCGTCGAGCGGGATCAGCCACTCGCCGCCGCCGGAACCCTCGATCTCCAGGCGCAGGCTGCGGCCGGGCGCGCCCGCGGTGACCAGATGGCGGGCCGCGCCGGGCGAGGCCAGGCCCGCGCGGCGCCTGGCCGCGAGAACGGCCGGGAGCATACGGGCCGCCAGGTCGACCATGCGGTTCAGATGGCGGGGCGAGGGCGGTTCGTACGGGTAGTCCACCGCCTCGGCGATGTCGTGCGCGTGCACCCAGCACTCGAAGGCCCGGTCGAGCATCGCGTCGCGCAGTGGCAGCTCGAAGTCGCCGTACGGGACGGTCAGTTGTCCGCCGCCGCCGGTGAAGGACACGGTCCGTACGATGCTGTGGCTCTGCTCCCGCCACGGTGCCCGCACGGAGCGGGTCGGCGGGAAGCGCGAGGCCTGCCAGAACGCCTCGGTGCGCGCGGCGGGGCTCAGCGGGGCCTCTCCCTCCGCCTCGCCCAGCGGATCCTCGAGGCCCAGCGCGACCGCGACCAGGCCGTCGACGGACATCAGGTGCGCGATCACCCCGGCGACCGTCGTACGGCGGCTGGTCGCCACGTCGCGCTCGAACCACCGCAGCCGCACCGGCGCGTGCCACTCGGCGTCCCCGATGTCCTGGAGCAGCGCGTCGAGACGCGCGGTCTCGGCGTCGTACGGAGCCGCCCACCCGGGCACCGGGATGGCCGGTGGCCGACGCTCCAGGCAGCTCTCCAGGACCCGGGTGCGCAGGGTCGGGTCCAGGTCCAGGCTCTCCGGCTGGTGCAGCAGACCGACCGCGTCGCGCAGCCGCAGCGCCTCGTCCGCGCATGTGCCGCACTCGCCGAGGTGTTCCTCGACGGCCGCCGCCTCCGCGGCCGAACAGGCGGCCAGTGCCCACGCTCCGAGCAGCGACTTCAGGACGTCGTGCGGCAGCACCAGTGGGGCGGGTGCGATACCGGAGGGCTCGGGCAGCGGCAGCCCGCTGTCCTCGACGGAGATCCGGGGCATCGGTATGCGGGGCGGCCGGTCCGGGTTCCTGCCGCCGCCGTTCCCGCCGCCGTCGGTGCCGCCGGGGCCGCCCGGCTCCGACGGCCGCGCGCCGCCGCTTCCGGCGCCCTGACCGTCGTACTCCGTGCCGCGCTCGCTCTCCTCGTCGAAGTCGCCGTCGAAGTCGTCGTCGAAGGGGCCGTCGCAGGAGCCGTCGTAGCCCCCGTGCTCGTCGCGCCCTTCGTGCTCGTCGTACGCCTCGAAGCGTCCCGCTCCGGTCACAGCGCACCCCCGTATCCCGACGGCCGGCCGGCGTCGTGGGCGGTGGACAGCAGCTGCAGGCCCAGGCGGAGCCGGCGGCGGGCCTCGTCCTCCGTGACGCCGAGGTCCACTGCGGTCTGGCGGTAGTCGCGGCGCTGGAAGTAGGCCAGCTCCAGGGCGGCGCGCAGCGGGGCGGGCATGGAGTGGACGATGTAGTCGGCGCGGGCGGCGACCGAGGCGTGGCGCACCTTGCGCTCCAGTTCCTCCGCGGAGCCGGTGTCGCCGCGGGTGAGCGCGGCGGTCTCGGTGGCACGCAGCCGCTGGACGGCGAGCCGGTGGGTCAGCGCGGCGACCCAGGAGCGCAGGGGGCCCTGCTTGGGGTCGTAGGCGTCCGGGTGCTCCCAGACGTGCGCGAAGACCTCACGGGTGATGCCGTCGGCGGCGCGCTCGTCGCCGAGGACGCGGTGGGCGAGGCCGTGCACGAGCGAGGCGAAGCGGTCATAGAGCTCACCGAGGGCGGCCGTCTCGCCGCGAGCGAGCCGCTGCTGCATCTTGCGGTCCCAGCGGGGCGGTGCGTCCTTCTTCGCCATCCGGCCCCCTCCCCATGTCCGTGTCCAGCGTGTATCCACCGTCTCCTCGAATGTAGTCGGCACCTCCGGGAGCGCACGCCCCTTTGTGTCAATGTGCGCCCCCCGAGAGGCCGCGGGTGGTAAGGGGTCGCTGTGCTGCTGCCCAATCCTCTTCCGATCGAACAGGATCGATAGTGACCGAAACAAGACCCTTGTCGATCGCCCTCTGTTTGTTACCCGGGGTTTCAGGGAACGGCCGCTGGGCAGCCGCGCGGAAAGAAACGTAGGAACTGCTTCCGTTTCCGGGCGGTTCCATGAGATCCGGCGAGCGGAGGGCTGGGCCGTGGCATTCAAAGTGACCGGCATCGAGCGGGGCGAGTGGGCCGTGCTTCGGGTGTCGGGCGAACTGGACCTGGTGACGTCGCCGGTGCTGCGGCAACGGGTGCACGACGTGGTGGCCGAGGGCCATCACGCCCTGGTCCTCGACCTCTCTGAGGTCTTCTTCTGCGACTCCAGCGGCGTCGGCGTACTGATCGCCGCCCGCCGCCTGATCCGCTCCTGCCGAGGCAGACTACGCCTGATCCTCCCGGCCCTGGGCACGGCTGACGGCTCGCACGTCAACCGAGTCTTCGCCGCACTCGGCGTCCGCCGCCTGTTCGACGTGTACCCGGACCTGGAATCGGCGACAACGGAAGACACGGAACCCCTGTCGGCCTGAGCCCCGCCCCGGCATGGATGCGACTCGGTCCAGCATGCTCCTGGCCACCGTGACGAACTCGGTCACCGGCGCCCGGGTCGCATCCCGGCGTTCGTCGAGCTCGGTCCGGTCGGGAGCCTTGTGAACCGGGTCCATTCGCCACATGGCCTGCCTGGCCATCACAGTGCGCCACCGCCACACTGTTGTCCCAGAATTCCCCCGGTCTTGGCACAACCGTCGGTTTCCCGTCCGCAAGTGGGCCGGAGCGTCGTACGCTCCCGGTCAGACGTACCCCGACGTGATGTGAGGCGGCCCGAGGAGACATGGTCAGCAGCGAGTACGAGCGAAGGATCGCCGCCCGGTTCGCCACCTTCGACCAGGACGGCAACGGCTGGATCGACCGGGAGGACTTCAGCGGAGCGGCCAAGGCGCTGCTCGCGGAGTTCGGGACCGCGGCCAGATCCGCCAAGGGGCAGGCCCTGTACGCGGGCGCCGAGGCGTTCTGGCAGGGCATGGCGGGCATCGCCGACCGCGACGGCGACCAGCGCATCACCCGCGAGGAGTTCGTGAACGGCGCGGTCAAGCGGCTGCACGACAACCCCGACCGGTTCGCCGAGATCGCCCGCCCCTTCCTGCACGCGGCCCTGGACCTCGCGGCCGCCCCGGACGGCATGGTCACCGTGGAGGACACCGCGCGCGTGCTGAGGGTCCTCGGGGTGCACGACGACATCGCCCGGTCGGCCGCCGGTGCGCTCGACACCGACGGCGACGGCAGGGTGGGCGAAGCGGAGATCGTGCCCGCGGTCGCCCGCTATTTCACCGTGTCCGAATAGCGCTCCCGCAGCTTGTACTTGAGTACCTTCCGCAGGGTCTCGTTGCGCGGAAGGGCGTCCACCAGCTCCAGCTGCTCCGGCAGCTTGTGCACCGACAGCCCTTCCGCGCGCAGGTACGAGGTCACCGCGTCCAGGGTCAGCCCGGCGGCCTCCGGAGACTGTGCCGCCACCTCGATCACCGCGCACACCCGCTCCCCGCGCTCGGCGTCCGGCAGGCCGATCACCGCCACGTCCCCGACGGCCGGGTGCCGGTGCAGCAGGTCCTCGATCTCCTTCGCGGAGATGTTCTCGCCCTTGCGGATGATCACGTCCTTGGACCGGCCCGTCAGCACCAGATGACCGCTGTCGGTCACCTGCCCGAGGTCGCCGGTGCGCAGAAAGCCCTCCCCGTCGAAGGCCTGCGCCGTCTGCGCCGGATCCAGATACCCCTGGCAGACGGCCTCCCCGCGCAACCGCACCTCCCCGTCCACGATCCGGATCTCCATCCCCTGCGGCGGCCGCCCCTCCGTCGTCGCAAGGTTCTCGGCCGTGTCGTCCGGCGACCCCATGGTGATCATCGGGACCTCCGTCATGCCGTACCCGTGCGTGAGCTGCACCCCCATCTCACGGACCACCGCGTGATAGACCTCCGGCGGCTTCGGCGCCCCGCCGCCCGCGAGCAGCCGCAGCGTCGGGATCACCTTCTCGCCCGGCTGTTTGCGCTGCTCGGTGAGGAACATCGAGTAGAACGCCGTCGACCCGCCCGCCACCGTCACCCCGTGCTTGCGGTACCCCTCCAGCGCCTGGGGCAGCGCGAACTGCTCGAACATCACCGCGGGGAAGCCGTAGAGCAGGAGCATCACCGTGTAGTCGGGCCCGGCGATGTGCGCGTACGGGAACGCCATCGAGCCCACGTCCGCCGCCGACAGATGCAGCGCATGGGCGAGGCAGGAGCCGCCCGCGATCAGTGAGCGGTCGGTGTGCAGGACGCCCTTGGGGTCGGAGGTGGTCCCCGAGGTCCAGTAGATCCAGCGGACCGAGGTGCCCTCGGCGGGCGGGGCGGGGAGCACCCCTGGATCGCCGTCGGGCAGGTCGTCGTACGCCTCGAAGACCCCCTTCGCACCCAGCCGCCGCGCCATCTCCGTGTGGTCGAAGCCTCGCCAGGTGCCCGGCACGGCGAAGAACTCCGCCTTGGACTCCCGCAGTGCGAAGCCGACCTCCCGGTCCCGGTAGAAGGGGATGACCGGCGACTGCACGGCGCCCAGCCGGGCCAGCGCGAACGACAGCAGGGCCGTCTCGATCCGGGTGGGCAGCTGCCAGGCGACGACCGTGCCGGGCCGCACCCCCATGCCGTACAGGCCCGCCGCCACCCGCTCGGCGCGCCCGCGCAGCTCCCCGAAGGTCAGCGCCCGGTCGTCCTGGAGGAACACGGCCCGGTCGGGGGTGAGTTCGGCGCGGCGGGCGACCAGGTCCCAGAGCGTGCGGGACGTGCTCAGTTCATGTGCGGTGACGTTCATCCCGACACCCTCCCTCAAGCTGACGCTACGTCAGATCGTGCGGAGAGCGTAGGGCCGCCCGCCTTGTCGGTCCAGAGGCGCGGGGCTAGCCTGCCCGGAGTATCTGACGAAGTATCAGATGGGTGGGGGTCGGAATGGACCTGTCGTACACGCCCGAGGAGGAGGACTTCCGGGCGCGGCTGCGGGAGTGGCTGGCCGAGGTGCTCCCCGGCCTGCCGCCGAAGCCGTCCCCCGACGACTGGCCGGCACGGCGCGCGTACGACCTCGGGTGGCAGCGGATGCTGTACGACGCCGGGTACGCGGAGGTCCACTGGGACGAATCACCGAGCGTCCGCATGATCTTCCTGGAGGAGACGGAGCAGGCGGGCGCGCCTTACGTCGGGGCCAACTTCGTCGGGCTGCTGCACGCCGGGCCGACGATCGCCGCCGAGGGGACGCCCGAACAGCGGGCCCGCTGGCTGTCGCCCGTGCTGCGCGGCGAGGAGGTGTGGTGCCAGGGGTTCAGCGAGCCGGACGCCGGTTCCGATCTCGCCGCACTGCGCACGCGCGCGTGGCGGGACGGCGACCACTACGTGGTGAGCGGGTCCAAGATCTGGACCTCGCACGCGGAAGTCGCCGACTGGTGCGAGCTGTTGGTGCGCACCGACCCCTCGGCGCCCAAGCACCGGGGCATCACCTGGCTGGCCATGCCCATGGACGCGCCGGGCATCACCGTACGCCCGTTGCGCACCCTCGCCGGGTCGGCGGAGTTCGCGGAGGTGTTCCTGGACGAGGTGCGGGTGCCGGTGGCCAACCGGGTGGGCGCCGAGAACGACGGCTGGCGCGTGACCATGGTTACGCTGTCGTTCGAGCGTGGCACGGCCTTCGTCGGCGAGGTGGTCGCCTGCCGCCGGGGCCTGGGCGAACTGGCCCGTGAGGCCCGCAAGAACGGCCGATGGGAGGACCCGGCGCTCCGGCGCCGGCTGGGCCGGCTGAACGCCGAGTTCCGGGCGCTGTGGCGGCTGACGCAGTGGAACGTGAGCGAGGCGGAGGCGGGCGGCGGGGTGCCGGGCATCGGCGGCTCCGTCTTCAAGCTGAGGTACTCGCACGCCCGCCAGGAGCTGTACGACACGGCGGCGGACGTACTCGGCGTGGAGTGCCTCGACCTCGGCCGGCCCTGGGTCCTCGACCGCCTCTCCTCCCTCTCGTACACCATCGCCGCCGGCACCTCGCAGATCCAGCGGAACATCGTGGCCGAACGCATCCTCGGACTGCCGAAGGGGCGGTGAGCTGCACCATGCGCTTTCAACTCACCGAGGACCAGCGCGCGTTGCGCGACGGCGTACGGCAGCTGCTGGCCCGGCGCTTCGACGCGGACGCGCTGCAGGCCGCAGTCGCCGAGCCGGGCCTGGACCGTGCGCTGTGGCGCGAGCTGGGCGCGGCGGGCTTCTTCGCGCTGCGGCTGCCGGAGGCCCGGGGCGGGGTCGGACTCGGCCTGCCCGAGGCCGTGTTGGCCTTCGAGGAGGCCGGGCGGGCCCTGCTGCCCGGGCCGCTGGTGGCCACGCATCTCGCGGCCGGGGCCGTGGCCGGCGCGGCGACCGGGGAGACGGTCGTGACCGCCGTCGGCGGTGGGCCGGTGGAGTGGCTGACGGAGGCCGACGTGGTGCTCGGGGACGCCTCCGGGGCCGTGCCGATGCGGTCGGTGGATCCGCTGACCCCGCTGCACCGGGTGCCGGACGCCCTCCCGGCCGCCACCGACCCAGTCGCCGTGCTCCTCACCGCCGCCGAACAGCTCGGTACGGCCGCGCGCGCGTGCGAGCTCGCCGTGCGCCACGCCCGGACGCGGGAGCAGTTCGGGCAGCCGATCGGGGCGTTCCAGGCGGTCAAACACCTGTGCGCGGAGATGCTGGTACGCGCCGAAACGGCCCGTGCGGCCGTCTACGCGGCGGCCGTCACCGCCGACCCGGTGGACGTCGCGGCGGCCCGGCTGCTCGCCGACGAGGCCGCCGAACGCGGCGCCCGTGACTGCCTCCAGGTGCACGGCGGCATGGGCTTCACCTGGGAGTCCGAGGTCCACCTGCATCTGAAGCGGGCCTGGGTGCGGGCTCAGCGTTGCGGTGGGATTACGGAGAGTGAGAAGCTACTCGCCGTGGACCTGGCGGGCTGAGCCACCCGAACCCCATCTGGGCTGCGGTAACCGTGCGGCGGGTGCGGCGGATGTCGCGGATCGTGGCATACCGGAACTACGGAGCGTCGATACCGGGTTGTGTCCAACGCGTGACTCGTCACGGCCTGGAGTCGGCTGTCCGCTCCGGTACCTTCTGTGGGATGCGAGTGGTTCCGAGCACGCGCCATGCCGGTGTCGCCCCTGGGGCGGCCCCGCATTCGGCGGTGCGCGCCCCTGCTCGCAGGGCGGTAAGGGCTTGTGTCCCCGCCCGTTCGACTCCCCTGAGCGAGCGTCGCACAGTATGCCGCACGCGTACTCCTTCGCGCTGGAATATGCCCGAAGCGCTTGTTGGGGTGACTGTACGTCAACCATGCTGTCTCGTAAGGGAATCACGTTCCGTGACCCTTGCTCTGGCCGTTGTTCTGGCCATGCAGAAAATGGCTACGATCGTGGCCCCCGTCGTGGTGCTCGTCGCGACCCTCGTCGTGGCGTTCGCATGGTGTGGGGTCATGTGTCCGCCGGTTCGGATGGTGTGAGCGGTGCAGGTGCTTCAAGTGCAGCTGGAGATCCGGCCCGACCCCGCGGAGGTGGGGCGGGCCAGGAGGTGGGCCCGCTCGCGGCTCGCCGGGTCCGGGATAGCGGCCGACGAGTCGCTGGCCGAGATCCTGATCCTGCTCGTCTCCGAACTGGTCACCAATGCCGTGGTGCACACCGGCTGTCCGGCCGTGCTGCGGCTGTCGCTGCCCTTGGCGGAGGTCGAAACGGCGACGGTGCGCCTCGAGGTGGCCGACACCAGCAATCGCGCCCCGGTGCCGCGGTGCGTGGACGGGAACGCGACCGGCGGGCGCGGACTTGCGCTCGTCGACGGCCTCGCCGACCGCTGGGGCTGGAGCCCCGACGGCGCCGGCAAGCGCATCTGGTGCGAACTGGACCGCTGCTCCAAGCGCGGGGAGAGCACGGCGGCGTACGGGGGCGGGGTCTCCGAATTCGAGGGGCTGGCTTTCGAGGCCGTGTAGTTCCGGTGCACGGTGATGCGCCGGGTGTGCATCCGTGCGCGTGGGCTCCAAACAGGATGTAAGTAATAAATCGCCGTACCGGTGTTGACGCCTCGTGACCGTTTGATCACGCTTGTGTTCAGCGATTCGCCGCGAGGGGACGGCGAGGGCCTGGGTGACTCAAGCCCTCGTCGAGTGTGGGTCGAACCGGATGGCGGCGCGTGAGACGGTGCCCGCGCCGCCAGCCGGAGCCACCGCCGGCCGGGAGGAGCGGCTCAGAGAACGACCACCGGCGCCACCGGAGTTCCCGTCGCCCCTACGAACGGCTCGGGCATGGCCGACAGCAGGAACGCATACCGCCCTTCTTCTCCACAGGCTGTGGACAACTCTTCGAGATTCCAGTTCTGGCCCTGGAGCATCCCCATCTCCACCAGATCCAGGGCGTGCACGGGCAGCCACAGATTCTCCGTCTCGGGCGGAAATATCTCGAATGTGAGCGTGTCGTTCGCGACGGCAGCGACATCGCGCGCGTGGAACCACTCCGGGGTGCGCACCGAAAGACCCGGCGACGGATAGCCGTACGCGTGCTTGTCCCCGGCGAGATACACCTGGACCTGTCCGGTCCGCACCAGCACGATGTCGCCGGACCGCACCCGCGTACCGGCGAACTCCTCGGCCGCCTCCAGGTCCTCCGGGGTGACCGCGTGCCCACCGTCGAGCCGGTCCACTCCCCGCGCGCGTGCCACGTCGAGCAGCACCCCGCGCGAGACGATGTGCCGCGCCTTGTCGATCCCGCTGAACTCGGCGCCGCCGTGCGCGGTGACGGTGTGCGCGGGACGGCCGTTGTAGAGCTTCCCGGAGTGCGAGACATGGGTCAGCGCGTCCCAGTGGGTCGCCGCCTGCAGCCCCATCGTCACGGTGTCGTCGCTGCACGCCACCGTTCCCGGCCCGAAGATCTCCTGGTTGATCTGCACCATCGCGTGCAGCGGATTGACCCGCCCCGGGATCATCCCGGTCTGCACGCCGTCCTCGCGCAGTGCCAGCGCGAGCGGCACGCGACGGCCGGTGCGGACCGTCGCCGCCGCCTCGCGCACCACCTCGTCGGTGATCAGGTTCAGGGTGCCGATCTCGTCGTCCGCCCCCCAACGCCCCCAGTTGTTCACACGCTTGGCGATGTCGTGGAACTCGTCCGGCAGTGACATCGGGGCCTCCCTGGGGCTTGTCCTTCACGGTCCGACGCGCCATAAAATCTAACGGTCCGTCAGAAATCGCGGGAAGGGGCCGGGCGTGGGGAACTTCTTGGCAGGCAAGGTCGTCGCCGTGACCGGCGCCGGACGGGGCATCGGCCGGGCGGTCGCCCTCGCGGCCGCGGCCGAGGGCGCCCGGGTCGTCGTCAACGACTACGGCGTGTCCACCGACGGCACCGCGCCGACCAGCGAGGTCGCCGAGGCGGTGGTCAAGGAGATCGAGGCGGCGGGCGGGAACGCGGTCGCGGTGGCCGACGACATCTCCACGATGGCGGGCGGCCAACGCGTCGTCGACACGGCCCTGGAGGCGTACGGCCGTCTCGACGGAGCCGTCTGCGTGGCCGGGATCCTGCGCGAGCGGATGCTGTTCAACATGACCGAGGAGGAGTGGGACCCGGTCGTCGCCACCCACCTCAAGGGCACCTTCACGGTGTTCCGCGCGGCCTCGGCGGTCATGCGCAAGCAGAAGTCCGGCACGCTCATCGGCTTCACCAGCGGCAACCACCAGGGCTCGGTGTCGCAGGCCAACTACAGCGCGGCGAAGGGCGGGATCATCTCGCTGGTGCGGAGCGCTGCGCTGGGCCTGAACAAGTACGGGGTGAGCGCGAACGCGGTGGCGCCTGTGGCTCGTACGCGGATGTCGGCGGGCGTTCCCACGGAGTTGAAGGAGATCGGCGAGCCGGAGGACGTGGCCGCGCTGGTGGTCTATCTGCTGTCCGAACGGGCCCGCGAGGCGGGTGTCACCGGGCAGGTGTACACCGTGGCCGGGCCCAAGATCGCGGTGTGGGCCCAGCCCAGGGAACTGCGTTCGGCTTACAGCGAGGGGGCGTGGACGCCGGAGCGGATCGCCGACTTTCTGCCCGGGAGCGTGGGGGTGGACCCCATGCCGATGCTGGTGCAGCTGGAGGCGATGGAGAGGGCGGCGCGGGAGGGGGATCGGCCCAACGCTTGAGAGCTCGGGGTGCGTCGAGGTGTGGCGGCTGCGGGTTGTCCGTGGCTTGTCGCGCAGTTCCCCGCGCCCCTGGGTTGGCCGACGTGACCGGTGTTGAGAGGAGAGCCCCGTGGACTTTGGATTCAACCGTGAGGACGAGGTGTTCCGCACCGAGGCCCGGGCCTGGCTCGCGGAGCACGCCGGAACCGCCCATGACCGCCGCGCCTGGGAACGCACCCTCGGCCAGGCGGGATGGATAGGCCTGGGCTGGCCCGAGCCGGGCTACGGCAACCGCGCCGCCACCCTCACCCAGCAGGTCGCCTGGGCCGAGGAGTATGCGCGGTCGGCCGCGCCGCCGCGTTCCGGGCACATCGGTGAGAACCTGCTCGCGCCCACCCTGATCGCCCATGGCACCGAAGCCCAGAAGTCCCGTTTCCTGCCGCCGGTCGCCGCCGGTGAGGAACTGTGGTGCCAGGGCTACAGCGAACCCGGGGCCGGCTCGGACCTGGCCGGGGTGCGCACCACCGCCGTGCGCGAGTCGCAGGAGCCGTACTACCGGATCACCGGTCAGAAGATCTGGACCTCGCTCGCCCATGAGGCCGACTGGTGCTTCGTGCTGGCGCGCACCGACCCGGACTCACGGCGGCACCACGGGCTGAGCTTCCTGCTGGTGCCGATGGACCAGCCGGGCCGTATCGAGGTGCGGCCCATCCGCCAGATGACCGGCACCAGCGACTTCAACGAGGTCTTCTTCGACGGTGCACGCGCGCACGTGGAACACGTCGTGGGCGGCGAGGGCGCGGGCTGGCAGGTCGCGATGAGCCTCCTCGGCTTCGAGCGGGGCGTGTCCACCCTCGCCCAGCAGATCGGGTTCGCCCAGGAACTGGAGCGCGTCCTGCGCACGGCCGTCGAGACCGGCGCCGCGGCCGACCCGGTCGTCCGCGACCGGCTCGTCCGCCAGTGGGCCGAGCTGCGCGCCATGCGCTGGAACGCCCTGCGCACTCTGGGCGGTTCGGGCGACCCTGGTGCGCCCAGCGTGGCCAAGCTGCTGTGGGCCGGCTGGCATCAGCGGCTCGGGGAGCTGGCGGTGCAGGTGCGCGGCGCGGCGGCGGGCGTGGGGCCCGCGGACTGGTCGGCCTCGGCGCCGTACGAACTCGACGCGGCGCAGCACCTGTTCCTGTTCTCCCGGGCCGACACCGTCTACGGCGGCTCGGACCAGGTACAGCGCACGATCATCGCCGAGCGCGTGCTCGGTCTGCCGAGAGAACCCAAGGGGGTCGTGTGATGCGCGGTGTGATGTTCGACGGCAAGCAGGTGGAGGTCGTCGACGACCTGGAGGTGCGGGATCCGGGGCCCGGCGAGGTGCTGGTGGCGATCTCGGCGGCCGGGCTGTGTCACAGCGACCTGTCCGTGGTGGACGGGACCATACCCTTCCCCGTCCCCGTCGTGCTGGGGCACGAGGGGGCCGGGGTGGTGGAGGCGGTCGGCGAGGGGGTCCGTCATGTGTCGGCCGGCGACCACGTGGCCCTGTCCACGCTCGCGAACTGCGGTACGTGCGCGGACTGCGACCGGGGGCGCCCGACCATGTGCCGCCAGGCCATCGGCCGCCCGGGCAGGCCCTTCAGCAGGGGCGGGCAGCCGGTCCATCAGTTCGCCTCCAACTCCGCCTTCGCGGAACGGACGGTCGTGAAGGCCGTGCAGGCGGTGCGGATCCCCGAGGACATCCCGATGCCGTCCGCCGCGCTGATGGGCTGCGGTGTGCTGACCGGCGTGGGGGCCGTGCTCAACCGGGCCCGGGTGGGTCTCGGGGACACCGTTCTGGTCATCGGGACCGGCGGGATCGGCCTGAACGTCATCCAGGGCGCGCGGATCGCGGGCGCGCCGCGGATCGTGGCGGTGGACGCCAACCCGGCGAAGGAATCGGTGGCCCGGCAGTTCGGTGCCACGGACTTCCTGACCTCGACGGAGGGCGTGAAGGACATCCTGCCCACCGGCGCCGACCACGCCTTCGAGTGCGTGGGCCGGACCGAGCTGATCCGCGAGGCCGTCGACCTGCTCGACCGGCACGGCCAGGCGGTCCTGCTGGGGGTTCCGCCGGCGTCGGCGCAGGCGTCCTTCCTGGTCTCCTCCATGTACCTGGACAAGTCCATCCTGGGCTGCCGCTACGGCTCCTCCCGCCCCCAGCGCGACATCGCCCTGTATGCCGAGCTGTACCGGCAGGGGCGGCTGCTGCTGGACGAGCTGGTGACGGAGACGTACCCGGTCGAGGACTTCGAGAAGGCACGGGCGGACGCGGAGGCGGGAAGGGTGGCGCGGGGGGTGCTCACCTTCTGAGCCACGGCACCGTGGCCCGGTGGTGTGGCCGGATGGTGTGGCCGAATGGTGTGGCCCGATCCTAACGAATGCTGTCCCTCGGGCCACTCGATCACGGGACGCGCGGAACGGACCCTTTATGGCGTGACCCAGACAACCGATGCCATCGCAGCCGCACAGGAACCGAAGCCCCGCCGATCGCCCCGCGTCCACCGGGCGTGGTTCGTCGCCGCCGTCACCTTCGTCACGATCACCGGCGCGGCCGCCTTCCGCTCCCTGCCCGGCCTGCTCATCGACCCGCTGCACCAGGAGTTCGGCTGGTCGCGCGGCACGATCGGCGCGGCGGTCTCCATCAACCTCGCGCTGTACGGGCTCACCGCCCCCTTCGCCGCCGCGCTGATGGACCGCTTCGGCATCCGCCGGGTGGTCGCCGTCGCGCTGACCGTGATCGCGGTCGGCTCGGGCCTGACGGTGTGGATGACGGCGGCCTGGCAGCTGATGCTGTGCTGGGGTCTGCTGGTCGGCCTGGGCTCCGGCTCGATGGCCCTCGCGTTCGCCGCGACGGTCACCAACCGCTGGTTCACCGCCCGCCGCGGCCTGGTGAGCGGCATCCTCACCGCGGCCTCGGCCTCCGGTCAGCTGATCTTCCTGCCGCTGCTGTCCTGGATGGTCGAGACGCACGACTGGCGCCCGGCCGCCGTGACGGTCGCCCTGGCCGCCCTCGCGGTCGTTCCGTTCGTCTGGCTGCTGCTGCGCGACCACCCGGCCGACGTGGGCCAGAAGCCTTATGGCGCCGAGGAGTTCGTACCGAAGCCGGAGCCCGTCACCGGCGCCGCCCGCCGGGCCGTCAGGGTCCTTCTCTCCGCGGTCCGCACCGGCCCCTTCTGGCTGCTGGCCGGCACCTTCGCGATCTGCGGGGCCTCCACCAACGGCCTGATCCAGACACACTTCGTGCCCGCGGCCCACGACCACGGCATGCCGGTCACGGCGGCGGCCTCGCTGCTCGCGGTCATCGGGGTGTTCGACGTGGCCGGCACGATCGCCTCCGGCTGGTTCACCGACCGCTTCGAGCCGCGCCGCCTGCTCGCCGTGTACTACGCGCTGCGCGGGATCTCCCTGCTCTTCCTGCCGATGCTCCTCGCCCCGTCGGTCCACCCACCGATGATCTTCTTCATCGTCTTCTACGGCCTCGACTGGGTCGCCACCGTCCCGCCCACCCTGGCCCTGTGCCGGGAGCAGTACGGCGAGGACAGCGCGATCGTCTTCGGCTGGGTGCTCGCCTCCCACCAGGTGGGCGCGGCCCTCGTCGCCTTCCTCGGCGGTGTGGCACGGGACGTCTTCGGGTCGTACGACACGGTCTGGTACGCCTCCGGCGCGCTGTGCGCGGCGGCGGCCCTGATGGCGCTGGTGATCCGGCGGCGGCCGGCGGTCTCCGTGGCGGTCGCGGCCTAGAGGAAGCGCCCCTTGTGGAACAGCAGGGGAGCCGCGTCCTCGTCGGCCGTGCCCAGCGCGTCCACCCGGCCCACGACGATCAGATGGTCGCCGCCGGTGTGCACGGCGTGGACGGTGCAGTCGATCCAGGCGAGCGTGCCGGCCAGGCGCGGGGAGCCGGAGACCGGTGCCGCGCCGTATTCGACACCCGCGAACTTGTCCGCGCCCCTCACCGCGAAGCCCCGGCACAACTCGCCCTGGTGGGCGCCCAGGACGTTCACGCAGAAGACGCCCGCGCGGGCGATCCGCGGCCAGGTCGTCGACGTACGGCCCACCATGAAGGCGACGAGCGGCGGGTCGAGGGAGAGGGAGGAGAAGGACTGGCAGGCGAAACCGGCGGGGCCCAGCTCGCCGTCGACGGCGGGGGCCGTCACGACGGTGACGCCGGTCGCGAAGTGCCCCAGCACCCGGCGGAACTCGCCCTGGTCGACCGGCGCCCGCTCGTCCTCCCCGACGCACCGCAGCTCCGGGCGCGGCAGTGCCTCGACGGGCCCCGCGGGCGGGGCGTCGACCGACCTGAGGTAGCGGACGGCGGCGGCCGCCATCCCTGCGTGTCCCATCACACCGTCCATTGAAGCTGACGGTGTGTCAGATTGGAAGGGGTGCGACGGGCTGCCGGCAGGGCGTACGTAGGCTGCAGACATGGGGCGGGGAGAAATACGCCGGGACTTCGGCCTGGCCGTGCCGCTGTGCGCAGCGCAGATTCCGTCCGCCGCGCTGTTGGCGTGGATCATCGACGCCAGCGGTGACGACTACGGCAGCGGATACGGCGGCGCCTTCGGGATCCTGTGCCTGCTGGTCTTCGCGCCCTTTCTGCTGCCCTTTCCGGGCCTGGTCCAGACGGTCCTCCTCACCGGGCCCGCGCTGGTGGCCGCCCGGCGGTTCGGCGGGCCCGGCTGGGTCTGGTACCTGGTGGGCCCCGTGGCGCCCGCGGCCGTGTGGGGTGCGCCGGCGGCGCTGCTCCGGGACTGGCCGCCGGTCACCACGGTCATGTGCCTGACGGCCCTGGGCGTCCTGCCCTCGCTCGGCGTCGCCCGTACGTGCGGGCGCACCTGGCAGCCGTGGGGCCTCTGGTGGCGCTCGGCGCTCGCCTCCGTCCCGCTGTTCGTGCTGACCTTCGGCGGCGGCGCCCTGGCCACCGTCACGGGACTGATCCCCCAGTACGTGCCTCCGAAGCTCACCACCGCCCAGCTCATCGGGGTCTGGCACGGGCCGGGCGGATCGGAGCTGCGGCTCGGCCCCGGCGGGCGGGCCGAGGCCACCCGGCCGGCCACCCAGCCCACGGGCGACGACTTCGGCATCAAGGACTACGTCAGGTGCGGCAGCTCCGGCACCTGGGAGCCGGACCGCTCCGGGCGCGACGGCGTGCTCGTACGGCTCGACGGCGACTGCGGGCACGACACCCGCTGGACCATCGGCGGCACCGAGGACGACCCCGAACTGTTCGTGCTCTTCGGCGATCCGGACGCGGGTGAACTGTGGATCCTCAAGCGAGCGGCGGCCGGTTGACACTCACCGCCCGCGGAACTCCGGGCTCCTGCGCTCCACGAAGGCCCTGAGCCCTTCCCGCGCGTCCTGCGTCGTCATGTTGACCTCCTGCGCGGCCGCCTCCGCCGCGAAGGCCGAGGCGCGGTCGGCGTCGAGGGAGGCGTTCACCAGCTGCTTGGTCAGGGCGAGCGCCCGGGTGGGCCCTGCGGCCAGGCGGCCCGCCCACTCCCGGGCCGTCTTGTCCGACTCCCCGTCCGGCACGACCCGGTTGACCAGCCCGAGCCGCTCGGCGTCCACCGCGGAGAGCGCGTCGCCGAAGAACATCAGCTCCTTGGCGCGCTGCGGGCCGATCAGCCGGGGCAACAGATACGCTCCGCCGCCGTCCGGTACGAGTCCGCGCCGTACGAACACCTCGATGAACCGGGCGGACTCCGCGGCGAGCACGAGGTCACAGGCGAGCGCGAGATGGGCGCCGAGGCCGGCCGCCGTACCGTTGACGGCGGCGATCACCGGCTTCTCGCAGTCCAGCACGGCCGCGATCAGCCGTTGGGCACCGAGGCGCAGCGTGCGCGCGACGTCACCGGGGATCCGCTCACCGCCGCCGGTCCCGCCCCGCAGATCCGCCCCCGCACAGAACCCGCGCCCCGTACCCGTCAGGACCACGGCCCGTACGTCCGGGTCCGCGGAGGCCTCCGACAGCAGCCGGATGACGCGTTCCCGCATGTCCGGGGTGAGGGCGTTGAGCGCCTCGGGGCGGTTGAGCGCGATGTGCGACACCCCCTCACCGGTCGTCTGCTCCACCGCGGCCGTCACCGGCACACCGCCAGCGCGTCGAGCGCCACCGCGCCCTGCCCCCGGTCCAGCACCATCAGCGGATTGATGTCCAGCTCGGCGAGTTCGCCCCCGAGCTCCAGCGCCATGCGCTGCACCCGCAGGACGACCTCGACGAGTCCGTCGACATCGGCGGGCGGCCGCCCCCGCACCCCGTCCAGCAGCGCCCGCCCGCGCAGTTCCGCGATCATGTCCCGGGCCTGCTCCTCGCCGAAGGGCGGCACGCGCACGGCCGCGTCCCGCAGCACCTCCACCAGCACCCCGCCGAGACCGACCGTCACGGTCGGCCCGAACAGCTCGTCGTGCGTGACGCCGACGACCATCTCCACGCCCCGCTCGACCATCTGGCACACCAGGACGCCGTCCAGTGACACGTCCTCGTAGCGGGCGATGTCGGTCAGCTCGCGGTAGGCGTCCCGGACCTGGCTGGCGGAGGTCAGGCCGATCTTCACCAGGCCCAGCTCGGTCTTGTGGGCGATCTGCGCGCCGGACGCCTTCATGACCACGGGGTAGCCGACCTGCCCGGCGGCACGTACGGCGGCCGCCGCGCTGGTCACCAGCTGCTCGCGCGGCACCCTTATGCCGTACGCGCGCAGCAGCTGTTTCGCCGCGTGCTCGCTCAGCTGCCGGCCCGGCTGCATCAGCGCCCGTGCCTTCTTGAAGGACGGGGAAGGGGTGCGCGGCGCCTCGTCGAAGGGGGAGCGGTAGGAGCGGACGAAGCGGTGGTGGTCGAGGTAGGCGCGGACGGCGGTGAGGCAGTTGCCGACCGTGCGGAAGGTGGCCACGCGGGAGGAGCCGAGCAGGACCTCGCGGTACGCCGGTTCGGTGCCGACCGGCGATCCCCACACCACGCACACCAGCTTGTCGCTCGCCTCTGCCGCGTCGGCCAGGTCCCGTACGAGCCGGTCGCTGAGGGGCGGGAACGGGCCGGTGATCGGGCAGATGAGGACGCCCACCTCCGGGTCGTCGAGGATCGAGTCGATGATCTTGCGGCCGCGCCGGTCCCCGACCGGATGCCCGCCGTTGTCCACCGGGTTGGCCACGCTCAGGTACTCGGGTATCCACTGGTGCAGCTCGGCCTGCCTGTCCTCGGAGAGCACCGGCAGCCTGAGCCCCGCTCCGGCGGCCAGGTCGGCGACGTGCGCACCGGTGCCGCCCGAGATCGAGTAGACGACGACCCCGTCGGCGAGCGGCGCCCGCGCGCGGGCCAGCAGGGCGGCGGTGTCCTGGAGTTCGTCCAGGCCGTCGACCCGGACGACCCCGAACTGCCGCATGGCCGCGTCCACGACGTCGTCGGCCCCGGTCAGCTTGCCGGTGTGCGAGGCGGCGGTACGGGCCCCGGCCTCCGTGCGCCCCACCTTGACGGCGACGACCGGCACCTTGCGGCGGGCGGCGCGGTCGGCGGCGAGCAGGAAGGCGCGGCCGTCCTTGAGGCCCTCCACGTAGCAGGCGATGGCGCCCACCTCGGGCCGCTCGGCGAAGTAGGAGATGAAGTCCGCGGTCTCCAGGTCGGCCTCGTTGCCGGTCGGGGCCCAGTGGGAGAGCCGGATGCCGAGCTCCTGGAGGGCGAAGACGGGCCGGCCCTGGTGCCCGGACTGGGTGATCAGGGCGATCGCCGGTCCCTCCAGGTCCTCCCGGAACCGCTCGAAGGCGTTGAGGTTGGTGTTCGGCCCGAGCAGCCGTAGCCCCGAGCGCCGGACGGCGGCCGCGAGCCGCTCCTGGGCCTGTGCCCCCGCCTCGCCCGTCTCCGCGAACCCGGAGGCGAACGCGACGGCGAACTTCACCTTGGCCTCGGCGAGTTCCTCGACCACCGGGAGCGGATCGGCGACCAGCAGCACGGCGAGGTCGACCTGCTCGGGCAGATCGGCGACGGAGGCGACGCAGGGGACGCCGAAGACCGACGGCCGGGTGGGATGCACAGGGTGCACCCGCGCCCCGACCCGCTCGGCCCAGGCGAGCAGCTGCCGGGTGATCCCGGTGTTCGGCCGTCCCCCGCCGTCCGAGGCACCGATCACGGCGACGGACTCCGGCTGGAAGAACCGGTCCAGATCCGGTACGTCCGCATACAGCGGCCGCCCGCTCACATCGAGGTCGTCCACGTCGGCGGCCCGGCCGTGGACGGCGGGCCCGGGACGCGGCTCACCGCAGGCGATGACCCGGGCCCGGCGGGAGTCGGTGGTGAGGGTGCCGTGGGTTGATCCAAGCATCGTTCCGCCCGCCCTTTGTGACAGCACAATTAACTGACGCAGCGTCAGATTACTGAACTGACGTAGTGTCAGGAACTGTCCTGCACGCAAAGGTTGACGAACGGTACGACGAGATCGTCCGGGCCGCGGACGTTGTCGTCAACATGGCCGGGCTCTGAGCGCCTGCGGCTCAGGACCGCCCCGCGCGCACTGAGAACGGGTGGCGGGGCCGTTCAGGCGTACGTGCTGTCGCCGGGGACGGTGAGCCGGAAGCCGATGCCGCGGACGGTCGCGATCCAGGCCGGGTCGCCGAGCTTGCGGCGCAGCGCCGATACATGCACGTCGAGTGTGCGAGTAGGGCCGAAGTAGTTGGGGTCCCACACCGCGTCGAGGATCTGCTGGCGGGAGTGCACGGCGCCAGGATCGCCGGCCAGTTGGGCCAGGAGATCGAATTCCTTCGGAGTGAGCGTGAGCGGGCGGCTGTCGATGGTGACGCCCCTGGTCCGCCGGTTGATGGTCAGCGGGCCGAGGCGCTGGACTCCACGCTCCTCGGGGAGTTGCGCGTGCGGGAAGCCTTGATGGGGCACTCCGGTCGCGGCGGTGCCGGTGTGCAACGGGGTGTGCCTCTCGGGGTGGGTGCGGCGGGTGACGGCTCGGATACGGGCCACCAACTCGCGTACGCCGAAAGGCTTGGACAGGTAGTCGTCCGCTCCGACTTCCAGGCCGACGACGCGGTCCGCCTCCTCGCTTCGTGCGGTGATCATGATGATGGGGACCGCGGAGCGGGCACGCAGGGCCCGGCAGACGTCGATGCCGTCCATGTCGGGCAGTCCGAGGTCCAGAAGGACGAGGTCGGCGGGGGAGGCCGACAGGGCCGAGGCCCCGGATTTCACGTGGTCGACGGCGAAGCCGTAGCGGTCCAGCCCTTCGATGATGGGGCCGGCGATCCGGTCGTCGTCTTCGACGAGGAGGAGTCGCATGGTCTCCGGTGCGGGGTCGGCCGGGACGACCTGCTCGCCCCCTGCGGTACACGAGGGATCGGTGTTCGTCGTCATGGGCGTGTCCGTGAATGTCTGTGGTGCGGGGCGGGATGCGGTGCTTACGGGCTGGGAGTGCGGCGAACGGCACGACCCTACGGCCGGGCAGGGCAGCTCAGGGCCAAATGCCGTCCAGCACAGTGTTAGGAGATGGCCAATCTTCGTCCCAGCGCTCACTGTTGCCAGTCGGACACGGCAAGCGGGCGCTCGGCGGGGACGGGCGGCACCCCGTCCTGTCTTCCCCGTATCGCCGACCGCGGACGCCGTGGATGGGCTGTGCGGTGTGCGCCGGCGGTCCTGAGGCGGACAACGGCATCGAGCCCTCCGCCGGAAGCGGCCTGCAAGGTCACCTCGCCCCCAGAAGCACGGGCCAGCTGCTTCACGATGGGCAGGCCGAGCCCGGTGCCTTCGTGGTCGGCGTCGTGCGCCCGCCAGAAGCGATCGAAGGCGCGTCGCCGCTGTTCCTCGCTCATGCCTGGGCCCTGGTCGACCACGTGCAGTTCGACGGTCGCGGGCGCACCGTTCGCCCAGGCGGTGGCCAAGGTGATCGTGCTCTGGGGCGGCGAGACCCGCAGCGCGTTGGAGAGCAGGTTGTCGATGATCTGCTCCAGCGCGTCGGGGAGGGCCCACACCCGGCCGATCCTCGGCCCGGCCACGACGATGTCCACGTAGTGCTCGCCGGCGAAGGCGGCCCACACGGCTGCGCGGTCGGCGATGACGGAGTCCAGGTCGGTGGCATCCGGTGTGGTCGCCGCGTTCTCCAGCCGGGCCAGGGCGAGCAGTCCGTGCACCATGCGGCTGAGCCGCTCCACCTCGCCCACCGCCGCGTCGAGGCTGGGTCGAGCCCGTGGGTCGAGATGGGGCTCGAAGTTCTCCAGTCGCAGCCGCAGCGCGGTCAGCGGGGTCTTCAGCTGGTGGGACGCCTCCGAGGCGAAGGCGTGCTGGGCTTTGAGCAGATGCTGCAGCCGGGTCGCGGTGCGGACGAAGCTGGACGCCAGGCGCCGCAGCTCGGGGGGCCCGAGGTCGGTGGCGGGCAGGTCCTTCAGGGTGCCGTCGGCGAGCTGCGTCGTGGCGTGCTCCAGCGCCCGCACCGGGCAGGTGATCCAGCGGGCCAGCGCGAGAGCTATCAGCGCAACGGCCGCCAGCACCCCCAGCCCCACGGCCGCCAGCGCCAGCCAGGCGTCGTGGACCTTGGAGGTCACCGTGGTCAGGGGAAAGGACGCCCGTACGACGCAGCGGACCGTGCTGCCCGAGGCGCCCGGCACAGTCACGAGGAAGACGTCTTCGTCCAGGGCCGGATCCTGCCGGGTTGTGGACCTGGACCGGTTGGCCAGCGCGGTTGCGATGTCCGGCTGCGCAGACAGGTCCGTACCGGCGGCCACCACGTTGCGCGAGTCGGCGAGCAGATTTCCCTTGTTGTCCACGACGGTGACATGGCTGCCGGTGCGCCGCGCGAAGCTCGCCACCACTTCGGGGACGTCGGTGACGCCCCGCCGCTCGACCTTCTCCTCCAGCACCTCTGCAAGCATGACCGCGGCCTGCTGCCCGTTGCCGGTGAACCGGGACATCTCCCCGCGGGCGTAGACGTAACCGAACGGCACTTCCAGGCACAGCAGCACCAGCAGGGTGAGGCTGAGATAGCTGAGCAGGAGGCGGCGGGTCACCGGTCACCTCCTTGGACGTGCTCTTCGACCTGCCTGGCGGCCGCGGCTTCGGCGGGTGGCGTGAGCCGGAATCCTACGCCGCGGATGTTGTCGATCCAGGCAGGATCACCGAGCTTGCGGCGCAGTGCGGCGACGTGGACGTCCAGGGTCTTGGTGGGGCCGAAGTAGTTCGGTTCCCACACGGCGTCCAGGATCTGCTGTCGCGTGCGGACGGCGCCGGGATCGTCGGCGAGGTAGGCGAGCAGGTCGAACTCCTTGGGCGCGAGGGCGACGGAGGTCCGTTGCAGGTGGACTTGGCGGCCCCGCCGGTCGATGGCCAGCGGGCCGATCCGCTGGGCCCGGGCCGCCGGATCAGGACGGTCGCCTCCCGAAACGGGAAGGGCCGGAGCCTGCTCGGCCGCAGCGGGCCCGGCACGCCGGAAGACGGCGCGGATCCGCGCGACCAGTTCCCGGACTCCGAACGGCTTGGACAGGTAGTCGTCGGCCCCCAGCTCCAGACCGAGAACCCGGTCGACCTCGTCGCTTCTCGCGCTGATCATGATGATGGGCACCTGGGAGCGCAGTCGGAGCGTCCGGCAGACATCGATGCCGTCCATGTCGGGCAGTCCCAGATCCAGCAGCACCATCTCCGCGTCCACCGCGGCGAGTCCGTCGGCGCCGGTACGGGCGTGCTCGACGGTGAAGCCGAAACGGCTCAAGCCCTCCATCAGCGGGCCGGCGACCCGGTCATCGTCTTCGATCAGTAAGAGACGCATGCCGACAGAATCACAAGCCCGCGGTCCGCCGCGCCGGGAAAGCCGCTGAATGTCGCGTGAATTACTTTCGGCGAACCTGAACAACTGTATTCCTTTACCCTCTCCCGCCTGTCATCGACCCTACGGGCCCTGCCGCAGCAGAACGTCAATGAAATGACAGCGCCAGGGAAGCGGACTGTTAAGAAAGTACAGCGAAGGCTTCGGCACCCAGCAACCGCTTCCCGGTCAAGCAGCAGCCCGGCGCGGCCGCTCCGCCCGCCGGGACGGGCAACACGGGACATGCGGCCAATTGTCCGCCGACAGTTCCATTTTTCGGCACGGCGGAGCGGACGGAATGCTGGATCGATTCTGATGCCGGCCTTCCTTTTCTCTGGCGATCGGTTAACTAACGATCCCGTAACGTTGTCGGCAGCTGATCACGGACGGCGCTCGCAATTGCGCTCTCTTTTCGCCTCCGCAGCCTCTCCCTTGCTTTCCTATGCCAACGGGACGGTGAAACATGCCGTACAGCAGCACGATCGACGAGCTGCGCCAGGTGCGCCCCGATCTGGTCGAGCCCTTCATGGCTGCGCTCCCCGGTGCGCGCGCCACGGTGCTCGGCCGGCTCTGGGGCGCACTCGCCCGCGAACCCCTCCCGGGTATCGCCGACCGCAACCACGACGCGGGCACGCTCGCCATCCGCCTCACGGGCGGTGGGCAGCTCACGGGCCCGGCCTCCGCGGCCGAACGATTCGCCCCGGTCCCCGCCGACTTCACCGTGCAGGGCCCCGACGGCCCGATCGACGAGCCGACCCGGCTCCTCTCCGCCCTCGGAGCCCACACGGAGGCCGCGTCGCGTCTGGCCGCCGAGCTCGACAACAGCATCGCCAACCTGGCCCTGGCCCGCGCGGCGAACCACGCGCCGCACGAGGTACGGGACTGCGCCGACGCCGAACAGGCCGTGGTCGACGGCCACCCGCAGCACCCCTGCTGCCGTACGCGCACCGGACTGTCCGTCACCGAAGTGCTCGCCTACGCGCCCGAGCACCACCCCGTCATCGAGCTGGCGCTCGTCGCCGTACCGGCCGACCGCTGGCAGGCCACCGGCGAGTGGCCGCAAGAGCTGCGCGACGGCGACACCGTCCTGATGCCGATCCACCCCTGGCAGCGGGACCACGTCCTCGCGCACCAGCCCGACCTCGCGGTCGTGGACCGTACGATCGCCGCCCGCCCGCTGCTGTCGATGCGGACCATGTCCCCCGTAGACGCCCTGCCCGGCTGCCACATCAAGACGGCGCTGGATGTGCAGGTCACCAACTACCGGCGCACCATCTCCCCGGCCGAGGTGGCCGACGGAGCCCCACTGTCCGAGCTGGTCACCGCCGTCGTCGACAAAGCCGGCCACGGGGAGAGCCTGCGCATCCTGCGCGAACTCGCCGGCGGCGCCATCCGCGTGAACGGCAAGCCCTCGGCGAGCCTGGCGGCGATGATCCGTGAGGCCGGCGAACGGCACCTCGGACCGGCGGAGATCGCCGTCCCGCTCACCGCCGTCCACGCCACCGGGGCCCGCATGGTGAGCGGCGACCCGGTCACCTGGCTGGCGGAGTTCGCAGAACTCGTCCTGCCGCCCGCGCTGACGCTGTTGTCCATGGGCGTGGCCCTGGAAGCCCACGGCCAGAACACGCTCGTCGCGCTGCGCGACGGACGCCCGGTGCGAGTGCTCTACCGCGACCTGGACGGTGTGCGCATCCACCCGGGCCGACTCGCCCTCCACGGCTTCTCGCTCCCGCCGCTGGCCGGCACCCGGGCCGGGAACGAGGAGACGGGGCTGCGCACCAAGCTGTTCGGCGGCCTGCTCAGTGGCGTCTTCAGCGAGCTGGTCTCCGTGTTGTCGCGCACGCACGGTGCCGACCGCGAGCAGCTGTGGGCAGCGGTGGCCACTGTCGGCCGCCGCGTCTACGCCGACCTTCCCGACGCGGGCTCAGACCGGGAGGTGTTCTTCGGCGACACGCTGCCGCTGAAGGCGACCATCGCGATGCGCCTGGCCGAAGCCTCCGGGGTCGCCCAGTGGACTCCCGTCCCCAACCCCCTGGCCCGCCACCGCTGACAGCCCGCTTCCGGCTGCCGGGCCCGGCCGACCTCCTCGCACCTCTCCTTGCACCGACTGGAGTCCTTCCGCATGACCGTCCCCAGTACCACCGGCGCCCTTCTCGCCACCAGTGACAGTCCCGCCCGGGCCGCCGACGCCGTCACCGCCCACACCCTGCTCAACTGCCTGATCCGCGAGGTCTCCGCGCCCGAGCGCCAGGTCACCGTCGACCAGGACCACCTGCTGCTGTGGCTGCCCCGTCGCGACATCCTGCTCCGCGTCCCCCTGCGCCGTATCTCCTTGATCGGCGCGCACCGCTTCGACGGCCCGCTCAAGAGGTACGACGGCGGGGACTGGTCCGCGATCGGATGGCGAGAGCTCGCCGGATACATCCAGGACGAACTGGAACTGCGCACCGGCGTGGCCAACGACGAGTTCCTGGCCCAGGTCACCGACAGCCGGAACACCATCCACACCGTCCTGGAGCAGCGTGCCACGGCGGCCTTGCCACAGGACCCGTACCTGGAGTCCGAGCAGTCCCTGGTATTCGGCCACCGCTTCCACCCCGCGCCCAAGTCGCGCACCGGCGACCCCGAGGACTGGCTGGACTACGGCCCCGAGACAGGCACCCGCTTCCCTCTGCGCTACCTAGCCGTCCACCGGCGTCTGGTGCGCGAGGAAGGCGACCTGAGCAGGCTCGACGCGCTTCGTCCGTACGGGCGACGGGATTACGTGACCCTGCCCGTGCACCCGTGGCAGTACCGGCTGCTCGCCGACCACCCCGCCCTGCGCAGGGCCCTGGCCGCAGGCTCGATCGTCGACACGGGCGTCGTGGGCCCGGACTTCGCCCCCACCGCCTCGGTGCGGACCCTGTACCAGCCGGACGCCGACACGTTCCTGAAGTTCAGCCTCAACGTCCGCCTGACCAACTGCGTCCGCAAGAACGCCGCGTACGAGCTGTCCGGCGCCGTGGCCCTCAACCGGCTCCTCCACCCCGTCTTCGCCGAAATCGGTCAGGCCCATGCCGGAAGCTCACTGCTCGCCGAGCCGGGGTACCGCACCCTCGCCCTCGACGACGACCTCTCCCTCGTGGAGGGCTTCGGCGTCATCGTCCGCACCGGCCTGCGCGAACACCTGCGTCCGGGCGTGACCCCGCTGCTGGCCGCCGCGATCGCCGACGAGCACCCCACCAGCTCGGCCCACATCTCCCGCCTCCTGTCCCGCGGTGACGGCGATGCGCTCGCCTGGTGGGACGCGTATCTCGGCCTGCTGCTGCCCCCCGTCCTGACCGCCTACTTCGAGCACGGCATCGTCCTCGAACCCCACCTCCAGAACGTCGTCGTGGGGGTGAGCGGCGACGGCACCCCCGCCCAGGTGATCTTCCGCGACCTGGAGGGAACCAAGCTCGTCCCCGAGCACCACCGCCCGTTCCTCGCCGCCCTGCCCGAGGACGTGCGCACTCCGATGACGTACGACGCCGAGCGCGGCTGGAACCGGGTGGCCTACTGCCTCCTGGTCAACCACACCGCCGAAGTCCTCGCCGCACTCGCCGACACAGACCCCGCCCTTGAGCCCGGTCTGTGGGGTCTGGTCCACGATCACCTCGACGCCTACTCCCGCAGCGCGGGCGAGCCGCCCCGGCTGCGCGCCCTGCTCTCGGGCGTACCGCTGCCCGCCAAGGCCAACCTGCTGCTGCGCTGGTCCCGGCAGGCCGACCGGCACGCCGACTACGTTCCCCTGCCCAGCCCGCTGGGCGAGGGCTTCCCCCGTGAGGTGACCCGATGAAGCAGCAACTTCTCCAGTACGTCGCCGAGCTGGACGCGGAGGATCTTCCCGCCTACCTCTACGACCTGCGGGACCTGCGCGAGCACGTGGCCGCCATCCGTGCCGCCCTGCCCGAGCGCGTCCAGCTCTTCTACGCCGCCAAGGCCAACTCCGACCCCCGGCTCCTGGACGTCCTGCGCGACCACGTCGACGGCTTCGAGGTCGCCTCCGGCGGCGAACTCCACCACATCAAGTTCACCTGCCCCGGTACGCCGATCGCCTTCGGCGGCCCCGGCAAGACACCCGCCGAACTCGAACAGGCCCTGCGAGCCGGAGTGGACCGCCTGCACATCGAGAGCGAACAAGAGCTCCACCTGCTCACCGGCATGCTCGGTGAGCGCACCGTGGACGTCCTGCTCCGGGTCAACCTCCCCATCGCCCTCGGCCCGGTGGCCCTCGCCATGGGCGGTCGGCCCAGCCCCTTCGGCCTCGACCCCGGTCACCTCGACCGCTGCCTCGCCCTCATCGCCGACGACCCCCGCATCCGGCTGCACGGCATTCACGTCCACCTCGCCAGCGGCCTCGATTGCGCCGCACACCTCGACCTCGCCGGGCAGGTCCTGACCTGGGCGAGGGAATGGGCGGACCAGCAGGACGTGGAACTGAGCGAGGTCAACCTCGGCGGTGGCATGGGGGTCGACTACGCCGGCCCCGACCGGCGCTTCGACTGGGCGGCCTTCGGCGCCGGCCTGCGCCGCCTGCTGGAGGGCCATCCCGACCTGACCCTGCGCATCGAACCGGGCCGCTCGGTCACCGTGTACTGCGGCTGGTACGTCACCGAGGTCCTCGACATCAAACGCAGCCACGACCGCGCCTTCGCCGTCCTGCGCGGCGGCACCCATCACCTGCGCACGCCGGCCACCAAACAGCACAACCAACCGTTCACCACGATCCCCGTCGACACCTGGGACCGGCCCTGGAAGTGCCCCGAAGCCCAGGACGAACTCGTCACGCTGGTCGGGCAGTTGTGCACGCCGAAGGACGTCTTGGCCCGCAACGTGCACGTAGGGCGGCTGCGCGTCGGCGACAGGATCGCCTTCGCCCTGGCCGGGGCGTACGCCTGGAACATCTCCCACCACGAGTTCCTGATGCATCCCGCGCCGCAGTTCCATCACCTCGACCACGCTCCCGTCCCCGCCGGACCCCTCCCGTAGAAGGCCATGAGCAAGCACCGCCGTGTCCGCAGCAGCGACAGGACGCAGACCCTGCGCGCCCGACTTGCCACCCTCGACATGGGCGGCCGGCACCGCAGGGTCCGCCAGGGCGGAAAGCGACGGGCCCCGAGCGAAGCACTCGCCACGCTCGGGGCCCGCAACTTCCGCCGCTACCTGATCGGGCAGCTCGTCTCCAACATCGGCACCTGGATGCAGCGCGCCGCCCAGGACCTGCTGGTCCTCCAGCTCACGGGCAACAGCGGCAGCGCCGTCGGCATACTCACCGCCCTGCAGTTCCTGCCGCAGACACTCTTCGGTCTTTCCGGGGGCGTCTTCGCCGACCGGTTCGCCAAACGCCGCCTGCTGATCGTCACGCAGTCCGCCATGGGAGTGCAGTCGCTCGTTCTCGGCATACTGACGGTCACCGGCGCGGTGAACCTGTGGGGCGTCTACCTGCTGGCCTTCCTGCTGGGCACGGCCACGGCGCTGGACAGCCCGGCCCGAGGCGCCTTCGTCTCCGAACTCGTCGGCAAGGAACGCCTGGCCAACGCCGTCAGCCTGAACTCCGCGCAGTTCAATGCCGCCCGCGCGATCGGTCCCGCCGTGGCGGGCCTGGCGGTCGCCGCCGCGGGTACCGGACCCGTCTTCCTGGTCAACGCGGCCTCGTACCTTGCCGTCCTCTACGGCCTGATCGCCATCCGCGCCGACGAACTCCACGCTCCCAAGGAGAAGAACCGCGGAAACACCCGCCTGTCGGACGCATTCCGAGCCATCCGCGCCACCCCCGAACTGCTGCTGCCGGTCACGGTCATCGCCTTCGTCGGCACCTTCGGCCTCAACTTCCAGGTCACCATCTCCCTGATCGCCACAACCGTCTTCAACTCGGGCTCCGCCGCCTACGGTTACCTGTCCGCCGCGTACGCCATCGGCAGCCTCGTCGGCGCGCTCAGAGGAGCCGGCAAACGAAAACCTCCCACCGCCCGCCGCCTGGTCACCGCCACGGTCGTCTTCGGCGCCCTGGAAGCCCTGGCCGGCTTCATGCCCGGCTACGCCACCTTCTTGCTCGTACTCCTGCCCACCGGGCTCGCCTCCGTGACCGTGATGACCACGGCCAACGCCATGACCCAGCTGAACGCCGATCCGGGCATGCGCGGCCGCATCGTCTCCGTCTACCTCCTCGTCCTGCTCGGCGGCACCCCGGTCGGCGCCCCTCTGGTCGGCCTGGTCTCCGACTCCCTCGGCGCCCGCTTCAGCCTCGTCCTCGGCGGCGCGATCTCCGCCGTCGCCGCCGTCGGCCTGTCGGCCGTGATCACCGCACGCTCCCGCACCACCCGGCAGAGCACCCCGCTCACCACGGTCGCAGCACCGCCGCCGATAGCCATCGACGGCCGCTTCCACCCCGAATCCACCCCACCACCCGTGGCACGCCGACCGGCGGCCTGACGTACGACGGATTCAGCGGCGAGAACGCGTCACCTCCCTCGCCACCTCCACCGGGCCGGCACATGGCCGTTCGGAGTGGGCGATGCCCGGTCCTACAGCGCCTCCAGCACCTCCTTGGCCGCGCGCTCGCCCGACCGCACCGCCCCGTCCATGTACCCGTTCCAGTACGTGGAGGTCTCGGTCCCGGCCCAGTGGATGCCGCCCACCGGCTTGCGCAGTGCGGCGCCGTACTCGGTCAGCACCCCGGGCGGAGCGTAGGCGACCGGCCCGCCCCGCGAGAACCCCTCGTTGTCCCACCGCTGCAGGACGAAGGAGGCCGGGGACTTCGCCTTGTCCCCGAAGTAGTTCGCGTAGTCCTTCAGCACGGCCGCCTTGACGTCGGCCACGCTCGCCGCGTCGTACGCCCGCATCTCGTCGGCCTCGATGAAGCCCATCAGCGCGCCGTACGAAGCGTCGGGCGGCGAGTTGTCGAAGGTCGACCGCACGACTCCGGAGTCGCTGACCGCCTGCCCGTTCAGGCCGTCGGCCCGCCAGAACGGGGTGTCGTAGACGGCGATCGCCTTCCCGACCGACCCCATCGGCATCCGCTGGCACAGCTGGTCGCGCTCGGCGGGCAGCAGCGGGTCGTACGAGATGCGCGCGGCCAGCGGCGGCGGCACCGCGACGACCACCCGGGTCGCCGTGACCGAGATCCCGTCCGCGATCAGCTCGTACCGGCTGCCCGACTGCGCGATGGAGCGCACCGGGGCGCCCAGTACCACCCGGTCCCCGAGCGTCGCCGCCAGCTTGAGCGGCACCTGCTGGGAGCCGCCCACGAAGCGGGAGTCCTGGGCGCCGTTCGCGGTGTCGGTCAGGCGCTCCAGGGTGCCGGCGGTGGCGGCGTTGCCGGCGGCGGCGATGTAGTACAGCACGTACAGGAGGGAGAGCTCGCGCGGCTGTGCCGAGAAGACCGACGTACAGGCCACGTCGAGGAGGAACTTGGCCGAGGGGATGACGGCGTGGGCGTTCAGCCAGCTCTCGAAGGTCTGCTTGTCCCACTCGGCGGCCTTGGCCGCGGTCCACGGTGCGTCGACCGGCACCTGCTTGGCCATGCTGTCGAGCTCGGACTGCACGATCGCGGCGTTGGCGAGCCCGGCCGCGTCCACCGGCGGGACGGAGCCGAGCAGCCCGCTGGTGTCGTACGGGGTCCTCCTGCCGTCCTTGTAGAGGAGGTTGTTCCCGGCGTTGTAGGTGGCGAAGGTCGCCACGCCGAGGGAGTCGGCGAGGGCCTTGATGCGGTCCTGGGTGGGGCCGATGAACTCGCCGCCGCCCTCGGTGAAGCCGCCGCCTGCCAGCTTCAGGTTCACCACCCGCCCGCCGACCCGGTCCCGGGCCTCCAGGACGACCACCGACCGGCCGCCCGCCACCAGGTCACGAGCCGCCGTGAGCCCCGCGAGCCCGCCGCCGACGACGGCCACGTCGACGGTACGGGTGGTCGCCGCGGACGCCGTACCGGCGGTGGTGGCGGTGAGCGCGACGGACCCGGCGGCCGCGCCGCCGAGCAGGGAGCGCCGGGAGAGCTGTCTTTCGCGTGCCACGTGCATCCTCCGTCATGGGCGAGAGGGAGTGGAGCCGGAAAGTTGAGCAGTGCTCATATTCTGGCCCCGTGCAGCGGCGACGTACAGCTCTCCCGTCACATCTGACTCTGAAGTAACAGGACGCGTACGTAAGTGAGTTGAGGACGCCTACGTCAGCCCGGGATCTTGGACAGCCGTCCCGCGGCGGTCCTGGCGACGGCCTTCGCGATCTTCTCCGCGTCGATCGCCATCTCGCGGAACATGCCGCTGATGGGGTTGGTGAAGCCGGTGAAGTAGAGACCGGGGGCGTTCTTCGGGGTGGCGCCGCCGTGGACGACCGGCCGGCCCCGCCCGTCGAGCACGTCGAGGTGACCGACGAGCCCCTCCAGGCCGCGGACGTACCCGGTGGCCGCGACGACCGCGTCCGGGGAGAGCCGGCTGCCGTCGGCCAGGACGACCTTCCCGTCCTCGAACGCCTCGACGGCGGCCACGACCTCGACCCGGCCCTTGCGTACGGCGTCGATGAGGCCGACGTCCAGGACCGGGACCGCCCCCTCCTTCGCCCGGGAGTACAGCCCCGTGTCCGGGCGCGGCAGCCCGTGGACCGACAGGTCCGGCACGCTGAGCCGGGCCATCGGCCTGGCCAGCCGGTCGACGAGCCCCACGGGCAGGCGCCGGATCAGCACGGACGAGTACTGGGCGGCCCACCCGGCGGTCGACCGGCGCACGATGTGCGGAGTGGTACGGATGCTCAGCCGCACCCGCGACGCGCCCCCCTCGACCAGGTCAACGGCTATCTCGGCACCCGTGTTGCCCACCCCGACGACGAGCACGTCCCGCCCGGCGTAGGGCTCGGCGTTGCGGTACTGGCCGGCGTGCAGGAACTCGCCGGCGTACTCGTCGCGCCCCGGCCAGTTGGGCACGCGCGGGGTGTGGTTGAAGCCGGTGGCCACGACCACCGCGCCCCCGGTCAGCTCACGCCCGCCGGAGGCGTGCAGCAGCCAGCCCGTGCCGTCGGCCGAGCGCTCCACGCGCGAGACCTCGACACCCGTGACGATCTCCAGCTCATGGTGCTCGGCGTACTTCTCCAGGTACCGCACCACGTCGTCCCGGGACACCCAGCGCCCGAACCGGCGCGGCATCGGCAGCCCCGGCAGGGCCGACAGCCGCCGGGTGGTGTGCAGACGGAGCCGGTCGTAGTGGTGCCGCCACGAGGCGCCCACCCGGTCGGACTTCTCCAGGACGACGGCCCGTATGCCCCGGGCGCGCAGCGCATATGCGACCGCCAGGCCGCCGGGGCCGCCGCCTATGACGTAGACGGGGCGGTCGGCGGGGTGCGCGGCGGGGTTCGCCGCGGGCTGAGCGAGGGATCTCGCGGGCGTGCTTGAGTCGGTGGAGTCGGCCATGAGCGCGAGCGTAACCACGTCCCACGTTGATGGGTCTCGGTCAAGACCGGAATTGGTTGCGGATTGATCACGCCTGTAGGAGGAGTGGGGGGAACCAGTGGCGTAGGTGACCTGGTTGTGGGCGGGGCGGTGCGGTTGTGGGCGCCCGGCCAATTCTCAACGGGGTCTCGGCTTTCCTCCCGATCTGACGTACCGTCAGTTTCATGGATGCGATCTGGCTCAGTGGCGCGCAGTTACTGGCGGTACTGCGTATCGGCCTCGGCCTGTGGTGGCTGGAGAGCTGGCGGCACAAGGACAAGAAGACCTGGTTCACGGGGAGCGGGATCGCCTGGGCCGCGGACATAGCCGAAAAGCACCGCTGGAACGCGGTGCGCTCCGGCTTCGAGGCCGTGGTCAAGCCGCGCCCGAAGGCGATGGCGTACGTAGTCGCGTACGCGGAGCTGGCCCTCGGACTGGGCCTGATCGCGGGCTTCCTGACCCCGATCGCCCTGGTCGGCGGCCTGCTCCTGAACCTCGTCTACTTCGTCCTCATGATCCACGACTGGGCGGAGCAGGGGCAGAACTCGATGATGGCGCTCATCTCGGTGGTGGGGTTGTTCGGGATGGCGTGGCAGACGTGGTCGCTGGATGCGGCGCTGGGGTGGTTCTGATCGGGGCGGTGGGGTGGTTCTGATGGGATCGGCGAGATTCGACGTGCCGGAGGCGGACGCCTTCACCAGGACGTACTGGGAGGCGGCGACGGAGGGCCGGCTGCTGATACGCCGCTGCCGGGCCCCGGGCTGCGGCCGCGCCCACCACTACCCCCGCGAGTTCTGCCCGTTCTGCTGGAGCGAGGACGTGGCCTGGGAGGAGGCGAGCGGCCGGGCGACCCTCTACACCTGGTCGGTGGTCCACCGGAACGACCTCCCGCCGTTCGGGGACCGCACGCCGTACGTCGCCGCCGTGGTCGACCTGGCGGAGGGACCACGGATGATGACGGAGGTGGTGGGGTGCGAGGCGGGGGACCTGCGGGCGGGGGCCGAACTGGCGGCCGCGTTCCGGGAAGGGATCGCGGTATTCCGGCCTTCGGGCGAGTGACACGGGCCGGGGGACTCAGGACCGGGGGATTCAGGGCCGAGGGATTCAGGGCCGAGGGATTCAGGACCGGGGGATTCAGGGCCGAGGGGATTCAATGGGGCCCATGGCTACAGCGCATGAACACATCCCCGATCCGCAGCGTCCCGAGCTCCACGGTCACGGTCTGCGCCTTCGCCGATGGGACGCGAGCGCGGACCCCGACGCGGTGACCTGGCTGCGCGGCCGGTCCGATCCCGAATTCCGGCGCTGGAACACCCCTCTGCTGGCGGTGACCGACCTGGACGGAGCGCGTGCCTCCCTGCACAAGCAGGCGGAGAACGAGGCGGACGGCAACTGCGCGCACTTCTGCGTCACGGACGCGGACAGCGGTACCGCGCTGGGGCACATCGGCCTCAACATGATCGACCGCGTCACCCGCAGCGCCCGTGTCGGCTACTGGGTACTCCCGGAGGCTCGCGGCAGGCGCGTGGCCACGCGGGCGCTCACCCTCGCCTCAAGCTGGGCATTCACGGAACTTGGGCTGCACCGGCTGGAGTTGGGGCACGCCGTCGGACATGACGCGTCGTGCCGGATCGCGCAGAAGTGCGGGTTTCCGTACGAGGGGACACTGCGCGGCGCGATGTTCGAGGCGGGGCGGCTCGACGCGTTCCGGGATGTGCATCTGCACGCACGGATAGCCACGGATCCCGAGGCGCACGAGGGTTGATGTGCGGGCGTCGCGCATGTCTTGCCGAGATCATGAGACATGGCCCCTGCATACGACTGGCAGCTCACCGAAGACCTGGACGACTTCCTCTCCCGAGCGGGCGACTTCCTGCGCTCCCGGCCGGCTCTGCACACGGTGCAGCTGACGGTGACGGATGTGCTCCGAACGCGTGGACTGCATGTCTACGGCGAGGGGTCACCCCTGTTCGGCGTGCTGACGGAGGAGGACGGGACGGTCCGGGCGACCCTGCTGCACACGCCTCCGCACCAGCTGAACTTCACCGCACTCACCGCCGAGGAGGCCGACGCCCTCGCGGGCCGGCTGCTCGACGCCGGCCACCCCGTCCCCGCCGTCTCGGCCGAGCGGGAGACGGTCGAGACGTTCGTTGCCGCCTGGCAGCGTCGCTCGGGGGCGTCCGGGGAACTGCGCATGCGTCAACGGCTCTACCGTCTGGGGGAACTGGCGGTACCGGAGCCGGTGCCGGAGGGACGGGCGAGGGCTGTCGGCCCAGCCGACCGGGACCTGCTCAGGCGCTGGGTCGTGGAGTTCTCCGAGGCGGTCGGAGAGCCCGGCTTCATCGCCCCCGACGAGTGGGCCGACGCGCGCATCGCCCATGGCGGCACCACCCTCTGGGAAACCCCCGACGGCACGCCCGTCTCCCTGGCCGGGGTGACCCGCCAGGTCGCGGGGCAGATCAGGATCGGCCCCGTCTACACCCCGGCGCACCTCCGCGGACGCGGATACGCGGGCGCGGCGACAGCCGAGGCCAGCCGAGCCGCGCGGGCGGCCGGGGCGGAGGAGGTACTCCTTTTCACGGACCTGGCAAACCCGACGAGCAACGCGCTGTACCGGCGGATCGGCTACCGGGAGGTGGCCGATTTCGCGGCGTACAGGTTTCGGGGGTAGGGGGTTTGAGGGGGGCGTGGGGTGGAGTGAGGTGGGGGGAGTGGAGGGTGGTGGGGGAGTGGATTGAGGTGGTGGGAGTGGAGTGAGGTGACGTGAGGTGGGGTGGAGTGGGTGAAGTGCCCGGTGCTGAGAAGTGACCGTGGGGCCGCCCGCTTCTTTGTCAGTGTCGTGCTTCCACGCCCCGAGTAAAGGGCGCTCCGTTCCACTTCGTTCCACTCCGCGTCGGCTTCGCCGATGGCCCTGCGGGCCACCCTTGACTAGGGGCGCTCCAGCACGGGTGAGAAGCGAGCGGGCAGCCCGGGGAAAGTGGCCGGCTTGGGGCACCATCCCTTGGGTGGGCTGCGTTCGCGTCCGGGGTGGTGGGGGCGCGGTCGCGCCTCGCCAGCACGCCGGGCGGGCTTAGCGGCGCACGGCCGGTGGGTGGCGGGGCGCGGGGGCTGGGTGGCGGGGCGCGCGTGGGCCGGGTGATGGCACGTCGGGTGGGCTTGGCGGCATGCGGCCGGTGGGTGAAGGGCACCCGGCGGCGGCCTGATGGGCAAGCCGTCTGATGGCTGGTGACCTCGTGAGCGAGCGAGCGAGCGACCGACCGGCCGACCGATAACGTGATGGCCGATGTGAGGGTACGGGGTGGGGCGGGGTGGTTGATGGTGACCGTTGACTGGCGCGAGGACCGGATTGGCAGCGCGCTGCGGGGCGAGAACCCTTCGGTGCTCGCGCGGCTGGAGTCGGGGTTCGCGGTGATCGGGGACGTTCAGTTTCTGCCGGGGTACTCGCTGCTCCTGGTGGACGACCCGTCGGCGGGGCGACTGTCGGAGCTTCCGCGGAGCAAGCGACTGGCGTTCCTCTCCGACATGGACAAGCTGGGCGAGGCCGTCGAGCGTGCCTGCAAGCGCCTGGACCCGGCCTTCCGCCGGGTCAACCTGGAGATCCTGGGCAACACCGACCCGTTCCTGCACGTCCACGTCTGGCCGCGCTACGACTGGGAGCCGCCGGACCTGGTGGGCCGCCCGGTCTGGCTGTACCCGAGTGACCGATGGGGAGACGAACGGCACGCGCTGGGCCACCAGCACAACGCCCTCCGCAAGGCAATCACCGACGAACTGACCCAGGGCACGCGCGGAGAGAGCCCCTGAGGTGGGCCCCTGACAGCGATTGGAACCTTTGGGCCACCCCAAGCCCTGAAGACCTGCTCACTCCGCCCCCCTCGCTGTCCCATTCCTCCCAATAACACCCGCCAACGCAACTGGTGTGACGGAAGCGACCAACGAGACACGGCGAAGCGCTGGCGCCGGTGCGATGGCTGGGAGATGCGATGGCGCGGCGCTGGAGCAAGGGCCCACCCCACCCACCCGCCCACCCACGCATCCATCCGCCCGCCCCGCCACCCTCCGGCGGCAAGCCGCCAACCGCACCCGGCGTGCCATCACCCGGCCCGTGCGTGCCCCGCCACCCACCACCCGCATGCCGCCAACCGCACCCGGCGTGCCATCACCCGGCCCGTGCGTGCCCCGCCACCCACCACCCGCATGCCGCCAACCGCACCCGGCGTGCCATCACCCGGCCCGTGCGTGCCCCGCCACCCACCACCCGCAAGCCGCCAAGCCCAGCCGGCGTGCCGCCACCCAGCCCACGCGCGTGCCCCGCCACCCACCGGCCGCAAGCCGCCAAGCCCAGCCGGCGTGCCGCCACCCAGCCCCCGCGCGTGCCCCGCCACCCACCACCCGCAAGCCGCCAAGCCCACCCGGCGTGCCGCCACCCAGCCCCCGCGTCCCGGCCACCCATCACCGGCCGTTCGCCGTTAAGCCCGCCCGGCGGGCTGGCGAGGCGCGACCGCGCCCCCGCCATCCCGGACGCGAACGCAGCCCACCCAAGGGATGGTGCCCCAAGCCGGCCACTTTCCCCGGGCCGCCCGCTCGCTTCTCACCCGTGCTGGAGCGCCCTTTACTCGGGGCGCGGAAGCACGACACTGACAAAGAAGCGGGCGGCCCCACGGCAACCCCCGTGGCTCACGGCCACAGCAGTTCCCTCATCCAGCCCTCCGCACCGTGGCGGTACAGCAGGCGTACGTGTCGTCGGTCCGGGTCGCCCTGGAAGAACTCGACCTCCTTCGGGTCGAGACGGTAGAGCGTCCACGTCGGGGAGGGGGCCGTCGGGTTGTTGCGGGCCCGGTCCCACGCCGCCTCCGACGCCTCCCTCAGCTCTTCCACCGAGCCCAGGACTTCGCTCTGGCGCCCCGTCAGGGCCGCTGCCAGCGCCCCCGTCGAACGGGCCTGAAGGTCCGCCTGGCTCTCTTCCGACGGAGCCGACGTGACCGGGCCCCGGACCCGGACCTGGCGGCCCAGCACCGGCCAGTAGAAGGCCAGGGCCGCATACGGGTGGACGCTCAGGTGGCCGCCCTTGCGGCTCGTCGCGTGCGTCGCGAAGGCCCAGCCCTCCGCGTCGGCGCCGTGCAGCATCACGATCCGTACGTCCGGGTGGCCGTCCTCGTCCGTCGTCGCCAGCGACATGGTGTGCGGCTCGTGCTGGCCCGCCGCCACCGCCTCCGCGAACCATCTCGTGAAGAGCGGGAGGGGCGTCGGGGGTGCCGTGTCCGGGTCGAAGGCGGGTAGCTCCGTGACACCGGGCGCCCATACCCGCAGTGACCTCAGGAGTTCGTGGAGATCCGTTGCTGCCATGGGGTGAGTATCACTCCGGCGCCGCGCACGGCCGCACAAGCTGAGCCGTCAGCACCCCGTGCAGGAGCTCCGCGTCCACGAACTCACCTACCTCGGGCGGCCCGGCCCGCCAGCTCAACGGATACGTGTTGCCCTCCGGCGTCGGCACCCCGATGTACTCGTCCCGCGTCGACCTCGTGAACCTCCGTACTCCCGGCGGCCAGTCGAGCTCCTCGCTCTCCCCGGGTGCCAGGAGGAAGCACGTCCAGCGGCAGCCGCTCAGCTCGCGGACCACCGGACCCGGGTGGCCCTCCGTCAGCGACGACAGGTGGTGCAGTACCGCCTCTCCGCGGATCCCGCAGACACGGATCGCGTCGAAATGGATGCCTGCAAGGCGGAGTTGGAGGCCGGTTCGAGGAACCCAATTCGGGTGCAGTTTGCCCGTCATGACTATGAGGGCCCCGGCGATTGCGTAGCGTCACCAGACGGACGCGGTCCACATTGCCGTTTGCGGGGAGGAAGGTGGTCGTCGTGGGGGCCAACGCTGAGGTTTCCGTGGCTCGGCGCGTGGTGGGGGATCTGCTGCGCATCCACCGGGTGCGGCTCGACCTCACACAGAAGGAGGCGGGGGAGCGGCTGCATGTCTCCGAGTCGTGCCTCGGGTCGTACGAGAGAGCCGAGCGCATTCCGCCCACGGAGTTCTTGAGGCACGCGGACGAGGGGCTGGATGCGCGGGGTGCGTTTCTCGCGTGCGTCGAGATGATGGAGGGGGAGAAGTACCCGCCCCAGTTCCTGGGCTGGGTCCGGCTTGAGCGGGAGGCGCGGGTGATCAGCGCGTACGAGACGATGCTGATTCCCGGGTTGCTTCAGACCGAGGCGTATGCGCGGGCGCTGTACGAGTCACGCGTGCCCGCGTTCGGCGAGGAGGAAATCCAGCGGTACGTCCGGGCCCGACTGGAACGGCAGACGGTGCTGGGGCGGGAGCCGGCGCCCCGCATCGGCCTGCTGGTCGAGGAGTCGGTGCTGGAGCGGCCGGTGGGCGGGGCGGAGGTGCTCAAGGGCCAGCTCAACCATCTGCTGGAGTGCGCGCGGTCGCTCAGCCATCTGATGCTCCAGGTGATGCCGACCCGGCGGCACACGCACGCCGGGCTGAACGGCCCCATGCAGTTGATGGTCACCGAGGAAGGCCAGAGCCTTGTCTACGTTGACGCGCAGGGCTCGGTTACTTTGATCTCCGAGCCATTGCAGGTGACGGATCTCTTCGACCTCTTCGGCATCCTGCGGGCCCAGGCGCTCAACCCTTGGGAGTCCGCGGATCTCATCGAGAGGAAGGCGGCACAGCTGTGAACACGACCGGACTGATCTGGCGCAAGTCGAGCTACAGCAACAACGAGGGCGGCGCCTGCCTCGAAATAGCCCCCACCCCCACCACCATCCACATCCGGGACTCCAAGCACCTCCCCACCCCCGACGCCGCCACCCCCACCCTCACCGTCACCCCCGCCACCTGGACCGCGTTCCTCCAGTGCACCTGATCCCCGACACCCCTTTCCCGGAGCTCGGTTTCCCCTTCCAGGTCACCGAAAGTGCCGATGGCCACTGGCTTGCCGTCAGCTGCCACGCGAGCGGGTCGGGCGGCGGCCGCGTCGCCGTGTACCGGCTGAGCGACCTCGCCCTGTGGGAGCAACTGGAGTTCGAGCACGGCGTGGAGTGCCTGGCCTTCCACCCGAGCCGCCCGGTCCTGGCCCTCGGGACGGAGGAGGGGGACGACGAGTACGAGCGCCAGGGGCAGCTGATCCTCTACGAGCCGGAGACCCGCGTCCGCGCGACCCTGGCCTTCGACGACGTCGGCGTCACCGCCCACCGGTGGACCGATGACGGGAGGAGCATCGAGCTCACGCTCTCCGTGCCGGACGCGGAGGGCAAGCAGGACGGGTTCGATCGATACCTCGTCTGCATCGTCGACGCCGAGACCCTGACCCCCGGTCCGCGCTCCCCCGTCGAGGTCGACTGGACCGCTCCCGAGCGACTTCCCCGCATCCCCGACGCACGCGCCCACCTCGCCGAGTTGGCCGCCCGCCGGGGCCACGCCTGGGCCCCGCGCGACGGAGTCACGGTCCTGGAACCCCTGCGTGACGGACGCGTCCTCGCCGTCCTGAGGTCCCGCACCCTCCTGGAGTGCTGGTCCGGGGACGGGGAGCCGCTCTGGTCCGTGACCGTGCCCGACGAGCACGGTCACGTCGGACGGCAGGTGTACGTGGCTCCGGACCAGGAGACCGCCTGGGTCCCCTACCTCGTGGGGGACAGCGCCGACCGCCGTACGCGGCTGCTGCGCCTCTCCCTCACCGACGGGACCCTGATCGGTACTCGAGAACTGGAGTTCCCCGTCGACATCGTCGACAGGACGGACGGCGCCTGGATCGCCCGCGATTCCCGGGACCTGTTCCCCGGTCCGCAGTGGCCGCCGTACGACAGTGTGGTCTTCACGCCCTCGGGCAGGCGGCTGGCCGAGGTTCCGCTGGGGGAGTGCGACGGCTCGTACGGCTTCCGTGTGCGCAGGTCGCCGTATCTCCTCGTGCTGCGGGGGCTCGGTGACGCCCCTGGCCGTGAGCTTCTCGACAAGTGGGTCTCGAGGGTCACGCCGGACGGCGTCGAGACGCTTTTCCCGTTTGCCTGGGACGCCTCCGTCACCGGGTATCTGCGCAGTGGGCCCGCCGTGTACGTGGACGGCGACGCGGGACTCCACGGCCCCGGGCTTCTCCATGCGTGCAACGGCTCGACCGGGCCGCACGTGCTGCTGCGGGCCCTTCCCGGTGGCGAGGTGCTGTGGGCGCACCGGACCGATGCGGAGGTCGTGGGGCTCGATGTGCACGAGGGGCTGGTGCATGCCGTGACCCGGGCACGCGAGCTGCTGACCATGGGCATCGAGGACGGCAAGCCGCTCGGCCGTACCCCGACCGCCGTCGGTGATCATGTCTTCGCGCCCCTGTGCCTGGCGGTGTCGGGAAGCGGTCGCGTGCTGATCGGCACCGCGGAGGGACGCATCCTCGTGCATGCTCCGTGAGCCGTGCCCGCGGGCTCAGTCCCGCCCCAGCACCACCGTCCCCGACGAGCAGAACCAGCCGCCGGTACCTGACGCCACCCCCAGCCGCGGCAACGCGCCGCCCGGCCGTCGCACTTGCCGCTCCCCGGCCTCCCCGCGCAGCTGCCGTACCGCCTCCACCAGCAGGAACAGGCCCCGCATCCCCGGATGCTGGGCCGACAGCCCGCCTCCGTCCGTGTTCACCGGCAGTTCCCCGCCCCGCACCAGCAGCCGCCCCTTCTCCACGAACGCCCCGCCCTCGCCCTTCCCGCAGAAACCCAGGTCCTCCAGGGTCACCAGCGTCATGTAGGTGAAGGCGTCGTAGATCTCCGCGAAGTCGATCTCCCCGGGGGTCACCCCGGCCCGCTCGAACGCGAGCCGGCCGCTCACCGCCGCCGGTGACACCGTGAAGTCGGGCCACTCGGACATCGCGGCGTGGGAGATGTGCTCCCCGGTGCCGAGCACCCACACCGGCGGGGTCCGGCAGTCCCGTACGTATTCCTCCGCCGCCAGCAGCACCGCCGCGCCCCCGTCGGAGCGTATGCAGCAGTGCAGCTTGGTGAAGGGGTCGGCGATCATCGGGCCGGCGAGGACGTCGTCGGTGGTGATCGGGTCGCGGAACATGGCGTCAGGGTTCAGGGCCGCGTTGGCCCTGGTCTGCACAGCCACCTCCGCGAGCTGCTCGGTCGTCGTGCCGTACTCGATCATGTGGCGGCGGGCCGCCATCGCGTACTTCGCGATCAGCGTGTGGCCGTACGGGACCTCGAACTGGAGCGGTCCCCGGGCGCCGAAGGACAGGTTTCCCGTACGTCTGCCCGCCCGGATGTCCGCGCGCGCCGTCGAGCCGTAGGCCAGCAGGACGGCGTTCGCGTGGCCCGCCGCTATCGCGTCCGCCGCGTGCGCCGCCATCACCTCCCAGGTCGAGCCGCCCACGGAGGTGGAGTCGACCCAGGTGGGGCGCAGGCCCAGGTACTCGGCCACCTCCACCGGTGCCAGGGTCCCCAGGCCCGCCGAGGCGAAGCCGTCCACATGGGCGCGGTCCAGGCCCGCGTCCGCAAGCGCCCGGCGGGCCGCCTGGGCGTGCAGGGCGTACGGCGTCGCGTCGTCCACTCGGCCGCAGTCGGAGAGGGCGACGCCCACCACGGCCACTTTCCTGCTGCTCCCCGGAGACATGAATCTGACGGTACATCAGATTCGGTCCGGCGTGGCAGGTGTCGTCTCTCTGGGCATCCCGGCTTCCTCGCCCTAACATGACGGCCCGTCAGATCGGGCGGTCAGATCGGGCCGGAGGGAACAGCCATGGACACGCGCCTCACCGCCGAACAGGACGAGATCCGCCGCACCCTGCGCGAACTGCTCCACAAACGCTGCGGCCCGGAGGAACTGCGCACCGCCCTCGACACCGACACCGGGCACGACCCCGTCCTGTGGACGGCCCTCGCCGACCAGCTCGGCCTGCCGGGGCTGGCCCTCCCCGAGGCGTACGGCGGGGTCGGCTGCTCGGCCACCGAACTCGCCCTCGCCTGCGAGGAGACGGGCCGCGCGCTGGCGCCGACCCCGCTGCTCGCCACCTCCGTGCTCGCCGCGCCGCTGATCCTCGCCCTCGGAACCGACGCCCAGCGCGCCGGCCTTCTGCCCCGGCTCGCCTCGGGTGCGCTCACCGCCACCCTCGCCGTGCCCGGCAACGCCCTCGCCTCCGTGCTCACCCTGACCGGCGACAACGGAGGGGAGTGGGCCGGCGGCGGCCGAGCGGGGGGTGTGCAGGCCGGCCGGGCGGGGGACGGGTGGCGGCTGTACGGGGAGGTGGGGCAGGTGCTCGACGGGCACAGCGCCGGGCTGCTCGTGGTGGCCGCCCACACCGGGGGGTTCGCCCGGTCGCGGACCCTGCTGTTCCTGGTGGACGGGGACGCGGCGGGGGTGGTGCGGACGCGGCAGACCGCCCTCGACGCCACCCGGCCGCAGGGGCGCGTGCAACTGCGCAACGCCGACGCCCGGTTGCTCGGGTCGGCCGACTCCGACGTGCTCGGCGCCCTCTCCTCCCTCGGTGACACGGTCGCCGCGGTGCTCGCCGCCGAGGCCGTCGGGGCCGCCGACCGGGCCCTGGAGCGGACCGTTGAGTACGTGAAGCAGCGGGAGCAGTTCGGGCGGCTGATCGGGTCCTTCCAGGCCGTGAAGCACCGGCTGGCCGATGTGTACGTGCAGGTGCAGGCGGCGCGCTCGGCCGCCTACTACGCGGCCTGGGCGACGGCCGCCCGGGGCGAGCGGGTCGGCGGACTCGCTCTCGCACAGGCCCTGAAGGCGCTGCGGACGGCCGCCGGTGAGGGGATCCAGCTGCACGGCGGGATCGGGTTCACCTGGGAGCACGAGGCCCATCTGTACTTCAAGCGGGCCGCGGGGGACGAGCTGCTGTTCGGGCCAGTCCACCGGCTGCGCGCCCGCGCGGCCGACTCGGCGCGGCTCTTCGAGCAGGGGGAGGTGGCGGTCTGATGGCCGGTCTGGGTGTCCGCCTGGTGCAGAAGGTGTCCTCGACGCGGGGCTTCGCGAAGGTCGCCCCGCATGTCATTCCCGCGCTCGACCGGGCCGTGCACCGGGTCACCCGGGGCAAGGTGCTGCTCAGCGCCCAGCTGCTGCCCGGTGTGGTGCTGATGTCCACCGGTGCCCGCAGCGGGCTGCCCCGCCGCACGCCGCTGGCCTGCATGCCCGAGGAGGGCGGGCGCGGCTGGATCCTCGTCGGATCCAACTTCGGGCGGACCGGCCATCCCGCCTGGACCCACAACCTGCTCGCGCATCCCGACGCCACGGTGAGCTGGAAGGGTGAGGACATCCCCGTCACGGCCCGGCTCCTGGAGGGTGAGGAGCGGGCGGCGGCCTGGAAGGCGCTGCTGGTGTTCTGGCCGCCGTATGCGACGTACCAGGCGCGGGTGGCGCGGGAGATCCGGATCTTCAGGATCGTGCGGAGGTAGTCCTCACAGCGTCGCCAGTCGCTCCACCAGCAGGAACGCGCCGATTCCGAGCATCGCCGCGCCCGAGGTGCGGGTCACCGCGCGGGCGGCCGCGGGGCGGGCGGAGAGCAGGGCGCGGGACAGGGTGCCGACGGTCAGGTACACGGCGGCGCAGCAGGCCATGTGGAGGAGACCCAGGGTGGCCGTCTGGGCCGGCACGGGAAGGTGGGCGCCCCTGAGGGTGAGGAACTGCGGGAGGACGGAGAGGTAGAGCAGCAGGCCCTTGGGGTTGAGACCGCTGATCGTGGCGCCGCGCAGGAAGGCACGGGAGTTCCGGGTGTCCGGTGCGTCCGCCGTCGCCGCTTCGGGCGCCGCAGGCTTGCGCAGTACGCCTGATCCCAGCCAGACCAGATACCCGGCCCCGGCCACCGTGAGCGCCGTGAGCAGCCGGGGCGAGCCCGCGACCAGTACGGCCAGGCCCGCCGCGGCCAGTGTCGTGTGCAGCGCGTACCCGGCGACCAGGCCGGCCACCGCGCTCAGCACCGAGCGGCCGCGCAGGCCCGCCGCGATCACATAGGCCCAGTCGGCGCCCGGCACGCAGACCAGCAGCAGGTCCACGGCCAGGAAGGAAATCAACGCTCCCGCATCCATGCTAGGGACATTAGGCGTGAATGGCCCGAAAGTGTTGCCGAAGTTTGCTCATGATCGCTGGTTCTGGGCAAATATCTTCTTCATGGACGACGTGGACCAGAAAATCCTTGCCGAGCTCCAGCAGGATGGGCGGCTGACCGTGACCGAGCTGGCCGCGCGGGTGCGGCTGAGTGTCTCGCCGTGCCACCGGCGGCTGCGTGAGCTGGAGCGGTCGGGGGCCATTCAGGGGTACCGGGCGGTGGTGGACCCGGCCGCCCTCGGGCTGAACTTCGAGGCGTTGGTCTTCGTGTCCATGCGGCAGGAGGACCGGGACACGGTCGCCGAGTTCGAGCGGGCGGTGAGCGAGGTGGAGTACGTGCTCGACGCGCAGCGGCTGTTCGGAGAGCCGGACTATCTGCTGCGGGTGGCCACGGCCGACCTCGCCGCCTTCCAGCGGCTGTACGACGAGCGGCTGGCGACGCTGCCGGGCGTGCAGCGGCTGACGTCCACGCTGGTGATGAAGCACGTGGTCCGCGACCGGCCGCTGCCTGCCTAGGCCCGACAGGACCTAGCAGTGCGGGCGGCAGCTCACCGGTGTGAACTGCCGCCCGCCAGACAGGACGTGGGGACGTGGAATGCGGTCCGCTGGTGTGCGGGGCTACTTCGCCGGCTTCTTGCCGGTCACGCCCAGGTGTACCAACAGCGCCAGGTTCGGCTTGAGTTCGGCCTGCTTGACGCCCCAGGTCTGGAAACCCTTCTGGTGCGCGGCCACCGCCGCGAGCATCGCGACCAGCGAGCCCGCGATCGCCGCCGGGTTCACGTCCTTGTCGATCCGGCCCTTGGACTGGAGTTCGGCAATGGAGTCCGAAAGGGAGTTGTTCACCGAATTCAGGATCTTCATGCGGATCTTGTAGAACCGCTTGTCCCCCTCGGCCGCGCCGAGGTCGACGACCCGCAGGATCGCGTCGTTCTTGCGCCAGAACTCAAGGAAACCGTCGACGAGTTCCTGAGCGGTCTGCCAGCCCGCCTTGCCGACCCAGGAACGCCCTTGGAGCAGCTCGGTCAACCCGGCGCCCTCGGCGGCCATTTGCTCGGCGATCTCCAGGACGGCGCCTTCGACGTCCGGGAAGTACTGGTAGAAGGTCGCGGGCGAAGTGCCCGCCTTCCGGGCGACATCGATGACCTTGACGTCCCGGTAAGGGGAGGAGCTGAGCATCTCGCTGAGGCAGTCGAGCAGCTTCTGCCGGGTCGCCTGCCCACGTCGACCGGCCACGCGGCCGTCGACGGTACGCACTTGTCCTGTCATGCCGTCAGCTTACCGAGGGGTGATGGGAGCGCGATTCGGCCGACTGCAAATGGGGTGCATGGGGGTGCGGAGGGAGGTGTGCCTGGTCTGCGGGGTGTGCGCGGCACAGTTACTTTGGCGGCATGGCCGAAAACAGGGCATCGGTGTACGGAGAGGGCGTCCCGTGCTGGGTGGACGCGCAGCTTCCCGACGTGGAGGCGGGAAAGCGGTTCTACGGTGAGCTCTTCGGGTGGACCTTCGAGGAGGGCGCCACGGAGTACGACTCCGCCGTATGGGCCCGCAAGGACGGCTCGCCCGTCGCCGCGCTCGCGCACAAGGCGGACGGCCGTATGCCCACCGTCTGGACGGTGTACTTCGCCGCGCCGAACGTGCAGGCGCTGTGCCGGCGGATCCTCGCGGCCGGCGGCCAGGTGGTCACGGCGCCGACGCCGGTCGACGACCTGGGCACGGCCGCCCTCGCCACGGACCCCGAGGGCGCCGTCTTCGGGCTGTGGCAGCCGGGCAGCCACAACGGCTTCGGGGAGCGGCACACCCCGGGCACCTTCGGCTGGGTCCAGCTCTACACGCGTGACACCGAGGCGGCCAACGACTTCTACGGCGACCTCTTCCACGAGGCCCTGTTCGGCTCGGACACCGAGCCCGACTTCGGCCGGGCCCCCGTCTCCGACGTCTTCCCCGCCGAGATGCCGCCCCACTTCCTGGTCCACTTCCGGGTGGAGGACACGGAGGACTCGGTGGAGGCGGTGCGGCGGCTCGGTGGGCGGGTGCAGGCTCCGCCATTCGAGACGTCGTACGGCACAGTGGCCGTCGTCACCGACAATCAGGGGGCGTCGTTCGCACTGTTGCGGCGCTGAAATGTCTCACTTATCACGAGACACCCTGAATTATCACCGGGTTCGCAACCTGTGCCCGGGCCAGGAAGAATCGGGGTGCGTGCCGCCGCGGCGGTGCGGTGGTGAGACGCTGCACGGGGTCGCGTACATATGTGGGTGACGTGGCCCGTACGGGGAGGTGGCAGGCAAGTGGTGGATCAGCTGACGCAGCACGACCCGCGGCGGATCGGGCCGTTCGAGGTGCTGGGACGGCTGGGTGCCGGCGGTATGGGGCTCGTCTATCTCGCGCGCTCGGCGTCCGGCCGTCGCGTGGCGATCAAGACGGTCCGGACCGAGCTCGCCGAGGACCAGCTGTTCCGCGTCCGCTTCACACGTGAGGTGGAGGCGGCCCGCGCGGTCTCCGGCTTCTACACGGCCGCGGTCGTGGACGCCGACCCGCGCGCCGCCGTGCCGTGGCTGGCCACCGCGTACGTTCCCGCGCCCTCCCTCGAAGAAATAGTGAACGACTGCGGGCCGCTCCCGGCCCAGGCGGTGCGCTGGCTGGCGGCGGGCGTGGCGGAGGCCCTGCAGTCCATCCACGGCGCGGGGCTGGTCCACCGGGACCTCAAGCCCTCCAACGTGCTCGTCGTCGAGGACGGTCCCCGCGTCATCGACTTCGGTATCGCGTCCGGCGTCTCGAACACCCGTTTGACGATGACGAACGTGGCCGTCGGCACGCCCGCCTATATGTCTCCCGAGCAGGCGAAGGACTCCCGCAGCGTCACCGGCGCGAGCGATGTCTTCTCGCTCGGCTCGATGCTGGTCTTCGCCGCCACCGGACACCCGCCCTTCCACGGCGCCAACCCCGTCGAGACCGTCTTCATGCTGCTGCGCGAGGGCCCCGACCTGGAGGGCCTCCCGGACGAGCTGCGCCCGCTGATCGAGTCCTGCATGCAGATGGAGGCCACCGGCCGGCCCAACCCCGCCGACCTCCAGGCCCAGCTCGCCCCCCACCTCTTCGGCTCCGGCTCCGACGACAGCGGTACGGCGTCGGCGTGGCTGCCCGAGAAGGCGGTCGCCCTGATCGAGTCCCGCCGCGGCGGCCGCCCGGCGGCCAAGCCGGCGCCCGCCGGGCCGCGCAGCGGCGGCCGGGCCGCGGCACCCGCCCTGCCCGGCGGGCCCGGGGTGCCGCCCCCGCCGCCGCACGACCCCATGATCCCGGCCCCGCCCGTCCCGGTCGGCGCGCCCGCCGGCGGCCCCGACGCCGGTCCCGTCCGGCTGGCCGGCGCCCAGGTGCCCATCGGCCCCGGCCCGCGCGTCGCCGACGCCCGCGCCGCCGCCGTCAAAGCACCCCCGCCGGAGGCCGGCCTGGTCGCCAACTGGTCGCGTCCCCACCCCGGCGTCAACGGTGCCGACCCCGCCGTACCGGCGCCCCCGGCCGCACCTCCGGAGACGGCGTCCGGCTGGCGCCCGTGGCGCTTCCGGATGTCCAACGACGTCTGGGGTACCCCGTCCGTCGACGGCGACCTCGTCTACGTCACCTCCTTCGAGGTGCACGCCCTGGACGTCGCCACCGGCCGCCGCCGCTTCAAGACCCGCGACGTGGCCTGGTCGATGGCGGTCGCGGACGGCCGTATCCACGCCTCCGACGGCCCCACCCTGTTCGCCCTGGAGGCCCGCGAGGGCGCCGATCTGTGGCGGCTGTCCACGGAGGCCTGGGTGTACTCCCTGCACGCCGACCGGGGCACGGTCGTCACCGGCACCCGCGGCGGCGGCGTACAGGCCTGGGAGGCCTCCAACGGGCAGAAGCTCTGGGAGATCACCGGCTGCCAGACCGACTTCGAGTCCCCCGAGGCCGGACCCGCCGTCCACGACGGCACGGTCTACGTCTGGCAGGACGCCCGGCTGCGCGCCCTGGAGGCCCGCACGGGCGAGGAGCGCTGGTCGTACCCGATCGGCGACGCCGCGTCCTGCGGCGGGGTCCCGGTCCGGCTCACCCGGGCGCCCGACGGCTACCTCTATGTCTCGGCCGGTTCCAGAGTGCTGGCCATCGAGGTGGCGAGCGGCATGGTGCGCTGGCACTTCGAGGCCCCCGCGGTCTTCCTCTGCCCGCCCACCTTCGTCCCCGGCCCCGCGGTCACCGGCGGCGGCATCTACCTCGCCGACTACCTCGGCACGGTGTACGCCCTCGACGCCACCGACGGCCGCGACCGCTGGCGCATCGCCACCGAGTCCCGCGCCTCCATCGAGCCGGTCCTGGTGGCCGCGGGCCATGTCCACGTCGGCAGCGGCAAGGGCCTGTACACGCTGGACGCGGTCACCGGCACGCCCAAGTGGCGCTTCCAGTCGGGCGGCGACATCGTGGGCGCCCCCGCGGTCGCCGAGGGCCGTATCCACTTCGGTTCGAACGACCACCTGCTCTACACGCTCAAGGCCGACGACGGCCGCCTGCGGTGGAAGCTGGCGACCGGCGGTGAGATCACCGGATCGCCCGTCGTGAAGGACGGGGTCGTGTACGCGTGCAGCAAGGACCGCTGTGTCTACGCCCTGGACGCGGAGAAGGGGACGGGCACCGCGCGGACCACGTAGTCCCCCGGTGGGTAGGGTGACGGCATGCGATCACGGGGGCGCACACTCAGGTTCACAGCGGTGTCGGCGTTGGTGGTTCTCTCGCTGACCGGTTTCACGTCGGGACGCGGGCACGGACACGGGTACCACCATTCCGGGAGCGGCGGAGGCGGCTGCAGCAGCTCCAGCCAGGACCACGACGACACGTCGTCGTCCACGTCCGGCGGCGGGACGTACAAGGACGACGACCACGACAGCTCGGGCGGCGGCTCCGGCTCTTACCGGGACCCGGATCCGTACGACGACTCGTACGACGACTACGGCAGCAGCGGCGGCAGCAGCACCAGTGCGCCGGCCCTGGAAGACGCGACGGCGAAGCTGCTGAGCTGCGCGACGCCGAAGAGGCCGTACGCGACCGTCGAGGTCACCAACCCCAACGGCGACGAGGGCAGTTTCGCCGTCACCCTCACCTTCAGGGACGCCCGGGACGCCGAGATCATCTCCCGGGTGGAGGAGGTCGACGTGCCCGCGAACGGCAAGGTGACCGTGAAGGCCGACGTCCGCGGCAGCGCCGACCGTGCCGCCCGCGTCGACCACTGCGACCTGGAACCGGCCGCACCGGCCGTCAGCTGAGCCGTCAACTGACAGGCCCGCGCGTCACCGTGTCCGGAATCCGCCGGGCCGCCGGGCGGCGAACAGATCCGCCTGCCGCTCACCCGGCAGGTTCCCCAGCGCGATCAGATGCGGCGCCTGCGCGTACCCCCGGTCCCGTGCCGCCTCCTTGGCCGCCCACAGCGCCCGCACCGTCCCCTGCACGGCCTCGGCCGGATACCCCGCGATGACGGTCGCACACCGCACCGCCGCAGCCAACGCTTCGCCCGGCTCGGCGAGTTCGGAGACGAGCCCGATCTCATGGGCCCGCCGGGCCCCGATCCGCTCGGCGTTGCCCATCAGGACCATCCGCGCGACCTCCCCGTACGGCATGCGCTGTGCCATCAGCACGGACTCGTACGCGCTGACCATGCCGTACGTCGTGTGCGGATCGAAGAAGGTGGCGGTGGTGTCGGCGACGAGGAAGTCCGACTCCCCCAGCAGATAGAAGGCACCCCCGCAGGCCATCCCGCACACGGCGGCGACGACGGGCTTCCACAGGTCGTTCGCCTTCGGCCCGACGGCGATCAGCGGATCGTCCTGCATGTACGGCGACGAGGGCTGCGGCACGACGGCATCCCGGTCGAGACCGGTACTGAAGGCCCGCTCCCCGGCCCCGGTGAGCACGACGGCCCGCACCGAGTCGTCGAACCGCAACGCCCGCCATGTGTCGCCGAGTTCGGCGGCCATGGCGAGGTCGATGGCATTGAGCTTCCGGGGCCGGTCGAGGGTGACGACGGCGACTCCGGTGTCCTTGTCGGTGGTGACCCGGAGGGTGCTGCTCATGGCCGCTCCAGGACCCACTGGGGAACACCGCTGCCGGGCTCGAAGACGACCTGCACCCGCGCCCCGATCCGGATATGGCTCTCCGGAACGGAGTTGAGCGATGCGCCCGCCGCACTGACGAGATTCCCGACGATCCGTATCCGGGGCAGCTCGTCGAGCTCGACGAGGACGACGTTGTACGGCGCCGACTCCGCGTAGTCGGGCAGCAGCGGCGGATGGGGACGGACGTACGACCAGATGCGCCCCCGCCCGGCCGTCGGCCGCCACTCGCAGGCGAAGGAACGGCAGTGCGGGCAGCAGGGCCGGGGCGGGAAGCGGGGCTCACCGCAGTCGGCGCACGCCTGGACGCGCAGCTCACCTTGGGCGGCGTACTCCCAGAAGGGGGCGCCGTCGGCATCGGTGACGGGAGACAGCATGGCAGGTCAACTCCTCAGCAGGAGAGCGGACGTGGGAACTCCCTCGCCTGCCGTGACCAGGCAGGTGGAGGCGCCCGGGACCTGTGCGGTGCTGGTCCCGCGCAGTTGCTTCACGCCTTCGTTGATGAGGTTGAAGCCGTGGACGTACGCCTCGGAGAGCCCGCCTCCTCCCGTGTTGACGGGCAGCCGCCCGCCGATCTCCAGGGCGCCCCCTTCGGTGAACGCCCCGCCCTCCCCTCGACCACAGAAGCCGTAGCCCTCCAGCGACAGCGGTATGAGCGGGGTGAACGCGTCGTATATCTGGGCGACGTCCACGTCCTCCGGGGTGAGGTCGGCGTGCTTCCACAGGTGGCGGGCGGCGGTCCAGGCGGGACCGGTGAGGGGGTCGTCGTTCCAGTAATTGACCATGCCGTGGTGCTGGGCGGGCAGCCCCTGGGCGGCGGAGTGGACGTACACGGGCGCCCGCCGGCAGTCCCGCGCCCGCTCGGCGGATACGACCACGCACGCCAGCGCCCCGTCCGTCTCCAGGCAGTTGTCGTAGAGGCAGAGCGGCTCGCTGATCCAGCGGGCGGTCATGTACATCTCGCGGGTCAGGGGGCGCTCGTACATGATCGCGGCAGGGTTCTGGTTGGCGCGGTTGCGGCAGGCGAGGGCGACATTGAAGAGATGATCCCTGGTCGCGCCGTACTCGTGCATATAGCGACGGGCGAGCATGGCGATCTCGTCGGCCGGTCTGAGCAGCCCGAAGGGCCGGGTCCACTGGGCGGGCGTGGGCAGCTGCACGGCGGTGTTGGTCCACGGCCGCGGCCCGCTCCCGCGCTTGCGCGACCGCCAGGCGACGCCGACGGTGGCCTGCCCGCTCGCGATGGCCGCCGCCAGATGCGCGACGGTGGCGCAGGAGCCCCCGCCCCCGTACCCGACCTTGCTGAAGAAGGTCAGGTCGCCGAGCCCGAGGGCCTTGGCGAGCTCGACCTCGTCCGTCTCCTCCATGGTGAAGGAGGCGAGGGCGTCGACCTCTCCGGGGTCGATCCCGGCGTCGTCGAGGGCGGCGAGGACCGCACGGCAGGCGAGGGTCCTCTCGTCCTCGGGGAGGCGCTTGGCGAAGGCCGTCTGCCCGATCCCGACGATGGCCGTGGCGTCCTTGATCCCCGACGCTCCTGATCCTCCAGCCATGCTGCGCACACCTCCGGGGCGGTCACCGTCTGCTGACAGGCCGTCAGGCTACAGCTAATCTGACGGTCAGTCAGCTATGCGGTGGGGAGGCCGGTTGTGCGCGGTGACGTGGAATGGGGCAGCATCCCTGGCCTGGTGCGGTCGGCGGCGGAGCGGTACGCGGACGCCGAGGCGGTGGTGGACGGCCGTACGAGGATCTCTTACGCGGAGTTGGGCGCGCGGGTGGAACGCGCGGCGGCGGCCTGCCTCGCGAGCGGGCTGGAGGTGGGCGACCGGGTGGCCGTCTGGGCCCCCAACTCCCTCGACTGGATCGTCTCGGCACTCGGCGCGGTGTCGGCGGGGGCGGTCCTGGTCCCCCTCAACACCCGCTTCAAGGGCACGGAGGCGGCGGACGTACTGCGGCGCAGCGGCACCCGGCTCCTGTTCGTGACGGGAACGTTCCTGGGGACGTCTTACGTGGCCTCGCTGAGGCGGGCGGCGGGGGAGGGGGATGAAGGTCCCGGCCCCCTGCCGGGGCTGCCGTCCCTGGAACAGGTGGTGGTCCTCTCGGACGACGCACCGTCCGACTTCCGGACGTGGAAGGACTTCCTGGCGGCGGGGGAGGGCATCGGCGCGACGGAAGTCCGGACCCGGGCCGGTCGGCTGGACGGCTCGTCGCTCTCGGACATCATCTTCACGTCGGGCACGACCGGCCGCCCGAAGGGCGCGATGATCACGCACGCGCAGACACTGCGGGCGTACGAGGTGTGGGCGGACCTGGCGGGTCTGATCCGGGGTGACCGCTATCTGATCGTGAACCCCTTCTTCCACACCTTCGGCTACAAGGCAGGCGTGATCGCGTGCCTCATGCGGGGCGCGACGATGATCCCGCAGCCGGTGTTCAACGTGGACACGGCGCTGGCGAACATAGCGGCGGAGCGGGTCTCCGTACTGCCGGGCCCACCCACTCTGCACCAGTCCCTCCTGGACCATCCGGCCCGGGACGCCCACGACCTGTCGGCCCTGCGCCTGGTGGTGACGGGCGCGGCGGTGGTCCCGCTGCGCCTGGTGGAACGCCTGCGCGGCGAACTGGGCGTGGACACGGTCCTGACGGCGTACGGCCTGTCCGAGGCGAGCGGCATCGTCACGATGTGCCGCCGCGGAGACGACCCGACGGTGATCGCGTCGACGTCCGGCCGGGCGATATCGGGAACGGAGGTGAAGGTCGTGGCCGGAGAGGGCAGGTCGGTGCCTCCCGGCACCCCCGGCGAGGTTCTGGTCCGCGGCTTCAACGTCATGCGCGGCTACTACGAGGACGAGACGGCGACGACGCAGACGATGATGGTGGACGGCTGGCTGCGCACGGGCGACGTGGGCGTCCTGGACGAGGCGGGCAATCTGAGGATCACCGATCGCATCAAGGACATGTTCATAGTCGGCGGCTTCAACGCGTACCCGGCGGAGATAGAACAACTCCTGGGCCTGCACCCGGATGTGGCGGACGTGGCGGTGATCGGCATCCCGGACCCCCGCCTGGGAGAGGTCGGCAAGGCGTTCGTGGTGCGGAGGGCGGGGGCCGTGCTCACCGGGGACGACCTGATCGCCTGGGCCCGCCGGGAGATGGCCAACTACAAGGTCCCGAGGACGGTGGAGTTCGTGGGCGAGCTGCCTCGGAATGCCGGGGGGAAGGTGGTCAAGGGGGAGTTGCGGGGGCGGTGAGGGGGTGGGTGGGGGCGAGGTGTCTGACCGGTGCCGGTGCCGGTGCCGTTGCCGTTGCCCTGACGAGTGGCCGTTGGGCCGCCCGCTTCTTTGCCAGTGTCGTGCTTCCACGCCCCGAGTAAAGGGCGCTCCCTCCGGTCGCGTCGGCTTCGCCGATGCCCCTTCGGGGCACCCTTGACTAGGGGCGTTCCAGCACGGGTGAGAAGCGAGCGAGCGGCCCGGAAAGACGGGTGGCCGAGCGGGGTCCGCGGGCAACCGTCGGCTGCGTCCCGGCCCGGGGTTGACGGGTGCGCGGTCGCGCCTCGCCGGCACGCCGGGCTGGCTTAGCGGCGAACGGCCGGTGATGGGTGGCCGGGGCGCGGGGGCTGAGTGGCGGCACGCCGGGTGGGCTTGGCGGCTTGCGGCCGGTGATGGGTGGCCGGGGCGCGGGGGCTGGGTGGCGGCACGCCGGGTGGGCTTAGCGGCTTGCGGCCGGTGGGCGGTGGGGCGCGCCTCGGCCGGGTGGCGGCACGCCGGGTGGGCTTGGCGGCTTGCGGCCGGTGGGCGGTGGGGACGCGGGGGCTGGGTGGTGGCATGCCGGGTGGGCTTAGCGGCTTGCGACTGGTGACGGGACGGGTACTCGGCGGTGACGGTGCTTGAGGACATCCCACTGGTCACATCAGCCCCACTGCTCACGCTCAGTGAACCAGTTGGAGGACGTGGGTCAGTGGTGAGGGAGGAAAGCCTAGATAGGCCTGGTGAGGAGCCGCCCAGATCTCCCAAGAGGTCCATCCCACCCTCCCGAACTCACCGCCGGCTCGCCCCTTCACACCCCGAGCCGCCACTGCTCCACCCACCGGCCGCAAGCCGCCAAGCTCACCCGGCGTGCAGGCGAGGCGCCGCCGCGCCCCACCCACCGGCCGCAAGCCGCCAAGCTCACCCGGCGTGCAGGCGAGGCGCCGCCGCGCCCCACCCACTGGCCGTTCGCCGCTAAGCCCTCCCGGCGTGCCGCCTTCCAGCTGCTGCGCCCCGCCCGCCGGCCGTTCGCCGCTAAGCCCTCCCGGCGTGCCGCCACTCACCCCCCGGCGCCCGGGCGAGCCACCACCGGCCGTTCGCCGCTAAGCCCTCCCGGCGTGCCGCCTTCCAGCTGCTGCGCCCCGCCCACCGGCCGTTCGCCGCTAAGCCCTCCCGGCGTGCCGCCTTCCAGCTGCTGCGCCCCGCCCACCGGCCGTTCGCCGCTAAGCCCTCCCGGCGTGCAGGCGAGGTGCGACCGCGTACCCGGCAACCCCGGCCCAGACCGCAGTCGGCGTCCCCGCAAACCCCGTCAGGCGGCCACCGCCTTTCCGGGCCGCTCGCTCGCTTCTAACCCGTGCTGGAGCGGGCCGGGTCAAGGGTGGCCCGTAGGGCCATCGCCGAAGGCGACGCGGAGCGCCCTTGAGGCGGGCCGTGGAAGCACGACAATGACAAGAAGCGGGCGGCCCCCACGGTCACTTGAAATCGACGCGAAACTGGGAAGCCTTCCTTCCCTCGGAAGCCCCACGGGACCGACTCAACCCCGGCCGGCGATGGCGTCCCGTTGTTCCAGCGCGGCCAGCACCCTCCGGATCTCCCCGACCATATGCGCCGGCCGGTGGAAGACCTCCTCGGCGCTGTAGCGGAGGAGCCTCCTGATCTCCGGGCACTGGTGGAGTTGGTTGTAGCGGGCGATGTCCCGTCGGTGGGCGTCCCGGCTGCCGTGATAGGCGTACCCCTCGATCTCCACGGCAAGGCCTGCCGCCCGGAAGAGGAAGTCCACGAAGCGGCGGCGGCCGTCCGGGGTGTGTACCTCGGCTTGGCTTTCGGGGCGGAGCCCGGCGTCGTACATCCGCAGGCGGGCGACGGTCTCGGCCGGTGAGCCCGCGCGAGGATCGCACAGCGCCAGCCACTTGAGGGCCCTGACCGTACCGCGTGAAGGGACTTCGAGCGCGTCGGCGATCGAGTCGAGCCTCGTGAGCGGGGCGCGGCGGACGCGTCCGACCGTGCGGTAGGCGAGGGCGGAGTCCACGGCGACGATCGCGTCGTCCCTGGGCCCGTCCCGGAGCAGGTCGATCAGGGTACGGCCGGGAAGGGTGACCCGCAGGCCCTGGCGTTCCACCACCTCCGTCTCCGCGAGGGGGGTACGGTGCGCGCGTACGCCTCCATCCCGGCGACGGAGGGTGAGCCCCGGGTCGATGAACTCCAGGGGCGCCGTCTTGCCCCCGGTCAGGGTCTCGATCCTCCACAGGGCAGCCGCCGAACGGTGGCTCACCACCAGCCGGGGTTCCAGGAGTTGCGTTGCCCGGAGCCGGGTGAAGAGGTCCGGGTCCCGTCCCGGTTCGACCCAGGCGCCGAGCCGGAGCAGGGTCCAGCCCTCGCCCCGCAGCGCCCGCGTGAGGCTCCGCCGAGGCCAGCCGGCCTCGACAGCCCGTGCGGTGAGGAGGATGCCCCTCACCGCCAACGTCCTTAAGTCCCTTCGCTCCACCCGGCCAAGATCGCAGAATCCGTGATCTGCCGGGTGCCCTGTGGATAACCCGGCGGCGTCAGCCCTTCAGGGCGGCGACGAACGTGGTCCAGGCGGGTGGGCGGAAGAGCAGCACGGGTCCGTCCTGGGCCTTCTTCGAGTCGCGGACGGGGATCACCACGCCGGGGTGAGTGTCCGAGACTTCGACGCAATCCCCGCCGCTGCCGTTGCTGTAGCTGCTCTTGCGCCACACGACGTGGCTCAGGTCAATCCCGGTGCTTGCCATCTCGGTAGTCCTCTGCCGCTCGTTCGACCATGGCCAGGGACGCCTCTGGCGGGAGTGCCGCGGCCCTGAGCAGATCGTACGACCTGCGGTAGTCCTTCACGAGCGCTGGATAGTCGATGAGTTGGCCATTGTGGAGGCCCTCGGTGTAGGCCACGGGCGGGGCATCCGGGAAGGTCATCACCTTCATCATGCCCATCATGAACGGGTAGGCGTTTGCCATTTCCGGGAGGATCTGCAGGACGCCCTGCGTAGAGCGGATCACGTGAGCGATGTGCTCCAGTTGTACCGCCATCTCTGTCGACGGCAGGAGAGGCTTGCGGACGAGGGACTCATGCAGGACCGCCCAGAACGACGGCCGTTCTTCGCGTTTCCAGATCTCCGCACGCTTCAAGCGAGCCCGGACCTGCTTGTCGACGGTGTCGGGTGGCAGCCAGGGCAGCGAGGTGTGAACGACGGCCTCGGCGTACGCCTGAGTCTGCAACAGCCCCGGTACAAGCATCGGAGCCCACTCCTCGATCGTCTCCGCATGCTGCTCCATCTCCGCCGCATCCGCGAAGTACTCCGCATGTCCCGACTGCCGTGCCCTGCGCGCATCTTCACAGCGCCGCTCGAAAAAGCCGTCCGTCCCCAGCACCTTGTCGACGTGCCGCGCCAGATCCAGGGGCATGCGCCGCTCACCCCGCTCGATCTGGCTCAGGAACGGGACGCCTCGGAAGCTTCCCTCCGCCAGCTGTTCGAGCGTGAGGCCGGCCAGCTCCCGTTGGTAGCGCAACTCGGCGCCGTAGAAGGAGGGGACGTTCGCGGACGCGTCGGGGTCCTTGCGTGGGGGCACAACTCATCACCGCCGTTTGCCAGATGCGTTTGCGCAGCCGAAGGGACTTCAACGCTACGCGGCTCGACGTCATGGTGTGACTGATCCGTCACAGAACGCACTGAAAGGTGTAAGCGACCGTGCCGCCACAGCAGTTCCCCTCCGACTCCGGCGTCTACGACACGACCCTCTGTGTGGAGGGACTGCGCGGCGCCCTCGCCGTGCACGGCATCACGCTGCCCTCGCTCCGAGTGGACCTGCCGAGCTTCGCGGCGGCGTCTCAGGCATCCGCGGGCCTCGTCGCGCTCGGCAGCTGCAACATCGCGACCGCGCGCAAGCTCACTGCGGCGTTGTCGCGAGGTGGCGGCCGGGTGCCGAGTCCGTCGGCTCTGGACCTGGATCTCCTCGCCGTACCCAAGGCGGTGTCGTGCCTGCGCCGTACGGTACGCCGGTATCTCGGTGCCCCCTGTGCCGACGTCCAGCTCTGCGTCACCGAGCTCGTCAGCAATGTCATCCGGCACGTGGGGGAGGGCACCCTCATCCGCGTACGGGTGGCCCGCACGGATGGTGACCGCATTCGCGTCGAGGTCTCGGACCCGGCCGAGCGAGCGCTTCCCGTCTCCCTGCCGGCCACGCCCGACGATGAGACGGGACGCGGCCTGACCCTACTGGATGCGGTGACGGTGCGGTGGGGAGTGGAACAGGGGGCGGTGGGCAAGACCGTGTGGTGCGAGCTGGCGGAAGCCGAGTGAGTGGCGGGCCGATGATGGATCGGCTGGGTCCTGCCCCTGGACGCACCTCGGCCGCGGCGGCTCCCCTCCGCGCCGCCGCGGCCGATCCCGTCGGGCACGAGGCTTACTTGCCGCCCAGGTCCAGGGCCGGCGGGACGGGCGCATGGTTCTCGAGAGTGGTGATCTCCTCGTCGGTCGACGGAGTGGACGTCTGGGTGTCCTTTGCCGTGGTGGCCGGCTTGTCGAGAGCCGGCGGCATGGGCGCGTGGTTCTCCATCGTGGTGACGTCCGTCGTCTTCTTCTCGGTGCTGCTCATGTTCAGGCTCCCCCTGGGAGTGATGTTCAAGTGGTGAGATGCCTCTGTCCGGCGATTCCCCCGAGTATCGCCGGACAGAGGACATGAGCCGGACCCACCCCCCGTGGGCTCGGTGCGGCCCTCATGTCCCCCGACACGATGAACCGTTGAGTCGACTCTGGCAGGCGGTCATAAACGTTCGATGAACGCCGACGACGAGCTCACGGTGCGTCCAGCGGCGCCAGCAGGAGGCGCACTTCGGAAGCCTCGGGTGCTCCCGACTGTTCCAGCAGGAGCAGGGCCTCGTGCCAACAGGCCCGTGCCCGGTCCAACTGCCCCAGTGCGTGAAGGCTCTTGCCCAGAGTGTTCAGCACGCTGCCCCGGATTAAATCACCGCCGATGAACCCGATCGCCAGAGCCTGCTCGGCGTGTTGGGCCGCCTGAGCCGGGCGCCGAGCGGCCAGGTGAAGCTGTGCGATGCGGAAGTGCGCCGTCCCCTCCCACAGGCGTTGCCGGTTGTTGCCGAACATCACCAGTGCATCGGTCAGTTGCACGAGGCCGTCGGCGAGGCGTCCGGCCTGGATGAGTGCGACACCGAGGGCGTAGCGGCCATTTGCGAGACGCAGTGTAAGGCCGAGCTGCTGAAAGATGTTGACGCCCTGCTGCGCCAAAGTGACCGCGTCGGAAGTGCGGTTCATGCGCTCGTAGAGCCGCGACAGATTGCACAGTGAGTTGGCCTCACCAGGCCGGTTCCCGTCCGCTCGATATCCGTCCCTGGCCGTGGTGAGGAACTCCTCGGCCTCTTCGTAGCGGCCCTGACTGAGAGCGATGATCCCCCGGTCGGTGGAGGCCCAGCTGATGGGGGCGGCATCTCCCGCTGCGGCAGCCAGTGCGACGGCGCAGCGCGCCTCCTCGTCCGCCTCGAAGTAGCGTCCGGCGGCCAGGTGAACATTGGAGAGTGCTGTCCGGGCACGGCTTTCTGCTCGGACATCGGTGTCTTCCTGCGCGGCATCCCGCAGGGCCACGGCTGCCGTTTCGTATTGCTTCGCGTTCGCTCCCGACTCCGCCAGGTCTTTCGCGGCCCACAGCAGATCAACGGCTCGACCGAGCCCGCTGCCGGTCGTCTGCTGCCTGGCACAGGCCAGTAGGCACTGAGCCTCCGCGAAGAGCCAGTCGAGGGCTTCCGCCCGCCCTGTGAACGAAAGGCCTCGGTAGGAGGTCGGCGCCAAGTGGACGACCATGCGATCCCCGGGCCGCTCGATCGCATAGACCCCCGCCGCCGTAGCCAAATAGAAGTCCAGCAACCGCGACATGGCCGCTTCCCGCTCACTCGGCGGCTGCTCGTCCCTTTCCGCACAAGCACGCGCGTAGAGCCGGACCAGATCATGGAACCGGTACCGGCCGGGCGCCGCCGATTCCAGCAGCGAGGTGTCGACCAAGGCCTCCAACAAGTCCTCGGTCTCGTCCATCGGCAGGTCCAGGACCGCCGCCGCTGCCGCCAGGGACATGTCCGGCCCGTCGGCCAGTCCCAGCAGGCGGAAGGCGCGGGCCTGGGCCGGCTCCAGTTGGCCGTAGCCGAGTTCGAACGTCGCCTTGACCGCCAGGTCGCCGGCCTGGAGTTCGTCCAGTCGCCGACGCTCGTCCGCGAGCTTGGCCGCCAGTACCGACACGGTCCACGTCCGCCGGGCCGCAAGCCTCGACGCCGCGATGCGGATCGCCAGCGGCAGGAAGCCGCACGCCGCCACCACGTCCAGCGCGGCCTCGCGCTCCGATGCCACCCTCTCTTCGCCCACGATCTTCGTGAACAGGGACAGCGCCTCGTCCGGGGACATCACGTCCAAGTCCACCAGGTGGGCGCCGGCCAGGTCCACCATCCGGACTCGGGAGGTCACCAGCGCCGCGCAGCCCTCGGTGCCCGGCAGCAGCGGCCGTATCTGCGCCGCGTCCTTCGCGTTGTCCAGCAGGACCAGGACCCGGCGGCCGTCCAGCACCGAGCGGTACAGCGCCGCCCGCTCCTCCAGCGAGTCCGGAATGGAGGCGTCCGGTGTACCCAGGGCCCGCAGGAAGGAGCCCAGGACCGTCTCCGGCTCCGCCGCCCGCGGGCCCGCGCCCTGCAGGTCCACGTACAGCTGTCCGTCCGGGAACGCCGCTCGCGCCTGGTGCGCCACGTGCACCGCCAGCGTCGTCTTGCCCACGCCCCCGATCCCCGCCAGCGCCGATACGGCCATCACCCGGCCCTCGGCCGAGGCCAGCACGTCGCTCAGCTCGGAGACGAAGGAGGAGCGGCCCGTGAAGTCGGGGACGGTCGCGGGGAGCTGGGCGGGCCGCACCGGGACCGCCGCGGGCTCGGCCACCGGAGCGGAGGGTTCCGCGAGCGCCGGGTCCGCCTGCAGGATCCGCTGCTGGAGTTCCTTCAGTCCGGGGCGCGGGTCGACGCCCAGCTCCTCCGCCAGCAGCCGCCGTGTGTCCGCGTAGACCGCCAGTGCCTCCGCCTGGCGGCCGCTGCGGTACAGCGCCAGCATCAGCAGCTCGCGCAGGCGCTCCCGCAGGGGGTGCGCCGCCGTCAGCGCCGTCAGCTCCGAGACCGCCTCCGCGTGGCAGCCCTGCTCCAGGTCCATGTCCAGGCGGGATTCGAGGAGTTGGAGCCTCCACTCCTCCAGCCGCACTCGCTGCGCGTCCGCGTACGGGCCGGGTACGCCGGCCAGCGGTTCCCCGTCCCACAGTCCCAGTGTCTGGTTCAGTACCTCCCGGGCATGGCACAGATCTCCGGCGCTGCGCGCCTTCTCCGCCTCCGCCGCCAGGTCCTGAGCCGCCGCCAGGTCCAGCGCGCCCTCGCCCAGGCCGCGGATCGCGTAGCCGCCGGACTCGCTCACCAGGACCCCGGGGTCAAGCACCTTCCGCAGCCGCGAGGCGTACGTCCGGACCGCCGCCAGCGCCTGCGAGGGCGGCTCGGCGCCCCACAGGGCGTCGATCAGCTCGGCCGCGGTCGCCGTCCTGCCCTCACGCAGCAACAGGGCGGCGAGCAGCGCCCGCTGCTGGGGGGAGCCGGTGTTGAGCGGCTCCTTGCCGCGCCAGGCGCGCACCGGACCGAGCACGCTGAAGCGCAGCACGGCCGACTCCTTTGAGGAGCCGGGGCGCCGCTGCTCCGGTACCCGCGGTACACCGTCCATGTCCGTCCCCCTAGACATCCCGAACCACTCCGTCAGTTTGCCTTGTTCATGGTGGATGCGTCAGCCGTGCGAGACGCCGATCACAGCCCGGCTCACGGGAGTCCACAACCCCGTCACAAGCTCTACGCACAGTTCCGCACAGACCTCACCATCGCGGACGCCCGCACGATAGCTGACGGACCGTCAGATCGGCGCTACCGTGAGCGCCATGGACACCCGGACAGAACTTCCGGAGATCATCTCCGTCGACGACCACACCGTTGAGCCCGCGCACGTCTGGCAGGACCGGCTGCCGGCCAAATACCGGGACACCGGGCCGCGTATCGTCCGCGCCCCGCTCAAGGACATGTCCTTCCTCGGCGGGCGGTTCAAGCCCGTGATGGGAAAGCAGGGTGACGACGGTCCCATCGGCGACTGGTGGGTCTACGAGGACCTGCACCGGCCCCTCACCCGCCTCGACACCGCCGTCGGCTACAGCAGGGACGAGATCAAGCTGGAGGTCATCACCTACCAGCAGATGCGGCCCGGCTCGTACGACGTCCCGCAGCGGCTCGCCGACATGGACGTCAACCACGTCCAGTCCGCCCTCTGCTTCCCGACCTTCCCCCGCTTCTGCGGCCAGACCTTCACCGAGGCCAAGGACCGCGAGCTCGCTCTGCTGTGCGTCCGTGCCTACAACGACTGGATGGTGGAGGAGTGGTGCGGGCCGCAGGCGCACGGTCGGCTCATACCGCTCGGCCTCATACCCCTGTGGGACGCCCACCTCGCCGCAGCCGAGGTCCGCCGCAACGCCGCCCGTGGCGTCCGTGCCGTCGCCTTCTCCGAGATACCCCCGCACCTCGGGCTCCCCTCCGTCCACACCGACGACTGGGACCCCTTCCTCGCCGCCTGCGACGAGACCGGCACGGTCGTCGCCATGCACATCGGCTCCAGCAGCCGTATGCCCTCCACCTCCGCGGACGCCCCGCCCGCCGTCGGCTCCACCATCACCTTCGCCAACTGCTGCTTCTCGATGGTCGACTGGCTGATGAGCGGGAAGTTCGAGCGCTTCCCGAACCTCAAGGTCATGTACGCGGAGGGGCAGATCGGCTGGATCCCGTACATCCTGGAGCGCGCCGACGTGGTGTGGGAGGAGAACCGGGGCTGGGGCGGGGTCGCCGACAAGGTCACCCGGCCGCCCTCCGAGCTCTTCGCCGGGCACGTCTACGGCTGTTTCTTCGACGACGCCTTCGGGCTGCGCAACCTCGACTCCATCGGCGTCGGCAATGTGCTGTACGAGACCGACTACCCCCACTCCGACTCCACCTGGCCGAAGTCCAGGGAGGTCGGCGAGGCTCAGATGGGCCATCTCCCGGCGGACGTCGTCGAGCGGATCGTCCGCGGAAACGCCGTCGAGCTGCTGGGACTCACGCGTGGCGGACTCTGGAAGGGGTCCGCGTGAGCCTCGCCTACGGCATCCAGCTCCCCGTCCAGTCCCAGAGCACGATCTACGCCGAGGGCTGGGAGGCCGGCGCGGGCCCGGCCGACCTGGTGGAGATCGCCCGGACCGCAGACCGGGCCGGGTTCGACTACCTCGCGTGCTGCGACCACGTCGCCATCCCGCGGCGGCTGGCCGCGGCCATGAGCACGGTCTGGTACGACCCCGTTGCCACCCTCGCCCACCTCGCCGCCGTCACCGAGCGGGTGCGGCTGCTCAGCCATGTCGCCATCGTGGGCCTGCGGCATCCGCTCCTCACCGCCAAGCAGTACGCCACCCTCGACCACCTTGCGAGCGGCCGCCTGATCCTCGGGGTCGGTGCCGGGCACGTGGTGGAGGAGTTCACGGCGCTCGGGGTGGACTTCCGGCAGCGCGGGGCCGTGCTCGACGAGACGATCGACGCGCTCAGGGCCGCGCTGGGGCCGGAGGAGTTCCCCGAGCACCACGGGAAGCGGTACGACTTCGAAGGGCTCGGGCAGCTTCCCCGGCCCGCCCAGACCCACATCCCCCTGTGGGTCGGCGGTTCCTCGCCCGCCGCCGTACGCCGGGCCGCGCTCAAGGGCGACGGCTGGCTGCCGCAGGGGGACCCCCGGGACCGGCTGCCCGCCCAGATTGCCGAGCTCAAGCGGCTGAGGGCGGAGGCGGGCATCGAGGCGCCCCTGACGATCGGAGCCATCGCCGAGCCCCTGTACGTCGGCACGCCCACCTGGGACGTCGGCCGCCGCACCCTCACCGGCACCCCCGACGCCCTCGCCGAATCGCTGCGTGCGTACCGGGCCATGGGCGTGCACCAGCTCCAGGTGCGCTTCCGCTGCCGCAGCCGCGCGGAGCTCACCGACCAGATGACCGCCTTCGGGGCCGAGGTCGCCCCCGGGCTCGACCCAGGCTGAGGAGTGGACATGGGCAAACTGGACGGACGCGTCGTGATCGTCACCGGAGCGGCGCGCGGGCAGGGCGAGCAGGAGGCGCGGCTCTTCGCCTCAGAGGGCGCGAGGGTCGTCCTGAGCGATGTGCTGGACGACCGGGGCGAGGAGCTCGCCAAGGAACTCGGCGCGCCGTACGTCCACCTCGACGTGGCCGAGGAGGCCGACTGGCAAGGCGCGCTCACGGCCGCCAAGAAGGCCTACGGCCGTGTCGACGGGCTCGTCAACAACGCCGGCATCCTGCGCTTCAACTCCCTCGTGGACACGCCCCTCGAGGAGTTCATGCAGGTCATACAGGTCAATCAGGTCGGCTGCTTCCTCGGTATGAAGACCGTGGCGCCCGAGATGACCGACGGGGGCACGATCGTCAACACCGCCTCGTACACCGCGCTCACCGGGATGGCGGCCGTGGGGACGTACGCGGCGACCAAGCACGCCGTCCTGGGGCTCACCCGGGTCGCCGCCCTGGAGTTGGCCGGCCGCCGGATCCGGGTCAACGCCATCTGCCCGGGCGCCATCGACACCGCGATGTCCAACCCGGCCCGGCTCGACCCGGACGCGGATCCCGAGGAGATGACCCGGGCCCTGGACGAGCTGTACCGCAAGCTCGTGCCGCTCGGCCGGATCGGCAGGCCGGAGGAGGTGGCCCGGCTGGCCCTCTTCCTCACCTCGGACGACTCCTCGTACATCACCGGCCAGCCGTTCGTGATCGACGGCGGATGGCTGGCGGGCGTGAGCGTGATCTGACTAATCGTCAGCTATTGACGGTGCATTCCCGTGGTGCCACAGTCAGGCGCTAGTTGAATCTGACGATGTGTCAGAAACAGACGAAGAACAACAGGGACGGTGAACCGCCTTGGAATTCGGGCTCTTTGTACAGGGATACGTGGGCAAGCGCGCCGAGACCGACCCGCTGGCCGAGCACAAGGCACTGATGGAGGAGACCGAGTACGTCATCCAGGCGGACAAGTCCGGCTTCAAGTACGCCTGGGCGTCCGAGCACCACTTCCTGGACGAGTACTCGCACCTCTCCGCCAACGACGTCTTCCTCGGCTACCTGGCCCACGCCACGGAGCGCATCCACCTCGGCTCGGGGATCTTCAACCCGCTCGCCCAGGTCAACCATCCGGTGAAGGTGGCCGAGAAGGTCGCCATGCTCGACCACCTCTCCGGCAACCGCTTCGAGTTCGGCAGCGGGCGGGGAGCGGGCAGCCACGAGATCCTCGGCTTCCTGCCGGGCGTGACCGACATGAACTACACCAAGGAGATCTGGGAAGAGACCATCGCCGAGTTCCCCAGGATGTGGCTCCAGGACGAGTACGTCGGCTTCCATGGCAAGCACTGGCAGCTGCCGCCCAGGAAGGTCCTGCCCAAGCCGTACGGCAAGTCGCATCCGGCGATGTGGTACGCGGCCGGGTCGCCGCCGTCGTACGCCATGGCGGCGCGGAAGGGGCTCGGCGTGCTCGGCTTCAGCATCCAGAAGGTCTCCGACATGGAGTGGGTTCTGGAGCAGTACAAGACCGCCGTCGTGAACGCGGAGCCCGTCGGGGACTTCGTGAACGACAACGTGATGGTGACGACCACGGCGATCTGTGCGCCGACGCACGACGAGGCGATCCGCATCGCGGCGTCCGGGGGGCTGCACTATCTGCCCTCGCTGGTGTTCCGGTACCACGACACGTTCCCCCGTCCGGAGGGCTTCCCGGTGTGGCCGGAGACCCTTCCCGAGTACACGCCGGAGTTCGTGGAGCTTCTGGTCGAGGAGGAGCTGCTGATCTGCGGCGACCCGGACGAGGTGCTGCGCCAGTGCAAGCGGTGGGAGCAGGCCGGTGCGGACCAGTTGAGCTTCGGGCTGCCGGTGGGGGTGCCGAAGGAGGAGACGTTGCAGACGATCCGGCTGATCGGCGAGCACGTGATTCCGAAGATCGATACGGATCCTGTGCATCGGACCACGCGGTTCCGGGCGGGGGCGGGGGCGTAAACGCCGTTTCGGGTTGCGGGTGCGTGGGGGTGGTCGCGCTCACGCGGCGGAGCCGCATATCGAAACAGCCCCGCGCCCCCAAAGCAGGTCGGTCACCGCATCGCAGGTTTGAGGAGACCAGGTTCATGCTCGATCACGTCATTGAAGGGGCGACCGTTGTCGACGGGACGGGCGCACCCGCCTTCACCGCCGACGTCGGCATCCGTGACGGCCGTATCGCCGTCGTCGGCACCGTCACCGAGGAGTCCCGTACCAGCGAGGACGCCACCGGTCTCGTCCTCGCCCCCGGCTTCGTCGACCCGCACACGCACTACGACGCCCAGCTCTTCTGGGACCCGTACGCGACCCCGTCCCTGAACCACGGGGTGACGACCGTCGCGGCCGGGAACTGCGGGTTCACCCTCGCGCCGCTCAACCCGGAGCGGCCCGAGGACGCCGACTACACCCGCCGCATGATGTCCAGGGTGGAGGGGATGTCCCTGGTCGCGCTGGAGGAGGGCGCACCCTGGAGCTGGCACACCTTCGGGGAGTATCTGGACGCGCTGGAGGGGCGCATCGCCGTCAACGCGGGCTTCATGGTGGGGCACTGCGCGCTGCGGCGGTACGTCATGGGGCCGGATGCGGTGGGCGGACAGCCGACGCAGGAGCAGCTCGCCGAGATGCTGCGGCTCTTCCACGAGGCGATGGACGCGGGCGCGTGGGGCCTCTCCACGACCCAGTCCTCGACCCACTCGGACGGCGACGGGCAGCCCGTGGCGTCGAGGCACGCGCTGCCCGCCGAGCTGCTGGCCCTGGCGAAGGCCGTCGGGGAGCACGAGGGCACGCAGATCGAGGCGATCGTCGCGGGCTGCCTGGACCAGTTCAGCGACGACGAGATCGATCTGTTCGTGGAGATGAGCGCGGCGGCCGGACGCCCGCTGAACTGGAACGTCCTCACGGTCGACGCGGCGGTCCCGGAGCGGGTGCCGAGGCAGCTGACGGCGAGCGAGCGGGCGCGGAAGGCGGGCGGGCGGATCGTCGCCCTCACCATGCCGATCCTCACGCCGATGAACATGTCGCTCGGCACGTTCTGCGCGCTGAACCTCATCCCCGGCTGGGGCCCGATCCTCGGTCTCCCCGTCCCCGAGCGGATCGCGAAGCTCCGTGACCCGGAGGTGCGGGCGCAGATGCTCCGGCGCGCCGAGTCGAAGGAGGCGGGCGTCTTCCGGCGGCTGGCGAACTTCGGGCGGTACGTCGTCGGCGACACGTACAGCGAGGCGAACGCCGGGCTGACCGGCCGGGTGGTCCGCGACATCGCGGCGGAGCGGGACCAGGACCCCTTCCACTGCCTGGTCGAGATCTGCGCGGCCGACGAGCTCCGCACGGTCCTGTGGCCCATGCCCACCGACAACGACCCGGCCTCCTGGGCGCTCAGGGCGGAGACCTGGCAGCACGAGGACGTCATGCTGGGCGGCTCGGACGCGGGCGCGCATCTGGACCGCATGTGCGGGGCGCCGTACACCACCCGTTTCATCGGCGACTGTCTGCGCGGCCGGAAGCTGCTGGGCCTGGAGCAGGCGGTGAAGATGCTGACGGACGACCCCGCGCGGCTGTTCGGGCTGCGTGAGCGCGGCCGGATCCGGGAGGGCTGGCATGCGGACCTGGTGCTGTTCGACCCGGAGCGGATCGACGCGGGCCAGGCCACCCTGGTGCACGACCTGCCGGGTGACAGTCCGCGGCTGGACTCCCGGGCGATCGGGGTGCGGGCGGTATGGGTCAACGGGGTCGAGGCGATCCGGGACGACGTGGTGAGCGGGACCGTACCCGGGAAGGTGCTGCGCTCCGGGCGGGACACGAGGACGGTGAGCACCCGGTGAGTTCCTCGTCCGAGGGGCAGCGGCTGTTCATCGGCGGCGCCTGGGTGGAGCCGGACGCGGGTCACCACCCGGTGACCGACCCGGCGACCGAGGAGACCGTCGGCCTGGCGCCGGAGGCGTCGCGGGAGCAGGTGCGCGCGGCCTGTGCCGCGGCCCGCGAGGCCTTCGGCCCGTGGTCCCGGACGACCCCGGAGGAGCGGGCGGCCGTGCTCGGGCGGGCCGCGGACATCATCCGCGGCCGGCTGCTCCCGTACGCGGATCTGGCCCGGGCGGAGACCGGCGCCACGACCGGGACGGCGCGCGCGATGCAGGTGGGCGTGGCGGCGGCCCGCTTCCGCCGGTACGCGCGGGTCGAACCGTCCGAGTGGGCGATCCCGCCGCAGATCAACGAGGCCGGCCCGATGGGCAGGGCGGGCGTGATGGGCGCGTTGGCGATACGCCAGCCCGTCGGCGTCGTCACCTGCATCACGTCCTACAACAACCCGTGGGCGAACCCGGCCGGAAAGGTCGCCCCGGCGCTGGCCATGGGCAACACGGTGGTGGTGAAGCCGGCGCCGCAGGACCCGCTGTCCGTCTACCGGATGGCGGAGGCACTGGAGGCGGCGGGGGCCCCGCCCGGGGTGGTGAACGTGGTCTGTGGCCGGGCGGTGGAGGTCGGCGAGGAGGCCGTGGCGTCCCCCGACGTCGACATGGTGAGCTTCACCGGTTCCACGGCGGTGGGGCAGCGCATCGCCGAGGTGTGCGGGCGGCAGATGAAGCGGCAGTTGATGGAGCTGGGCGGGAAGGGGGCGGCGGTCGTCTTCGACGACGCGGACATCGGGTCGGCGGTGGCGGGGATCGGGACGACGTTCTCCTTCTACAGCGGCCAGATCTGCACGGCGCCGACACGGGTGCTGGCACAGCGGGGTGTGTACGACCGCCTGGTCGGACAACTCGCGGCCTACGCCGCCCGGTTGAAGGTGGGCGATCCGAGAGAGCCGGACACGGTGGTGGGCCCGGTGATCTCGGCGGAACACCGCGACCGGGTGGAGTCGTACGTCGAACTGGCCCGCAAGGAGGGCGCGACGGTGGTGACGGGCGGCGAACGTCCCGCCCTCGAGCGTGGCTTCTACGTCTCTCCCACCCTCCTCGCCGACTGCACGAACGACATGCGTGTGGCCCGGGAGGAGATCTTCGGCCCGGTGGTGTCGGTGATCCCCTTCGACGAGGAGGAAGAGGGCGTGGCCCTCGCCAACGACTCCGACTACGGCCTGATCGACTACGTCTGGTCGGGCGACGTGGCCAAGGCCTTCCGGGTGGCGCGGCGGCTGCGGGCCGGCGGAGTCGGCGTCAACACCGTCGGCCGCAACATGGAGGCGCCGTTCGGGGGTTTCAAGAAGAGCGGGGTGGGCCGGGACGTGGGTGTCCACGCCCTGCACGCGTACAGCGAGGTGCAGGCGATCGTCTGGCCGGGGTGAGGGTCACCCCGTCAGATCCACCCGCACCGTCAGCAGGTCGGTCCCCAGTGCCCACACCGCCGTGCTGTTCAGGCGGGGCAGGGTGCGCAGGCGGGCCAGGGGGTCGTCGTCCGGGAGGAGGTGTGCGGTGCCGGTGTGCCAGCGGCCCCTGATGCGGACGCGGACCGCCGGCTCGGCCTGGATGTTGCGGATGTACTGGGACCTCTCGCCGAACTCCGAGACCAGCCAGAAGGAGTCACCGATGCGGCGTCCGCCCACCGGCGTCCGGCGGGGGAGGCCGGACTTGCGGCCCGTGGTCTCCAGGACCGTCTGGAGCGGGATCCGGCGCAGGACCGGGTTGCCGATGTGGCGCTGGAACCGGGTGACGGCCCGGTGCTTCAGGTCGGTGTATCGGGACATGCGGTCGGGGCCTCTCGCGGGCGGCTGGATCGGTTGATGCGAAGGTACGCCCATGAGCATCGTGAAAGCCGGGATCATCCGCACGGCGCGGCTGGAGCTGCTGCCGCTGCTCGTCGAGCATGCGCAGGAGATGGCCGCGGTGCTCTCCGACCCCGCCCTGCACGGCTGCACCGGCGGCACTCCCGACACCCCGCAGGAGCTGCGCTCGCGCTACCGGCGCATCACCGCCGGCTCCCCCGATCCGGCCGTCTCCTGGCTGAACTGGGTGATCCGGCTCCGGGAGGAGGACCGGCTGACGGGCACCGCCCAGGCGACGGTCGGACCGGCGGGAGGCGGTGCGGGCGCCGTCGCCGAGGTCGCCTGGGTCGTCGGGACGCCCTGGCAGGGGCGGGGCATCGCCTCCGAGGCGGCCCGCGGACTCGTCGGCCGGCCAGCGGGGCAGGGGGTGGAGTGCGTCATCGCCCACATCCACCCGGATCACCGCGCATCCGCCGCCGTCGCCACCGCCGCCGGGCTCACGCCCACCGGTGACATGCGGGACGGCGAGGTCCGGTGGCGCCGGGTCATCGGTCCGCGGCCGGCCCACGCCCCAGGAACACCGGGTTCGTGAAGGCCGCCAGTGAGCCCGGCAGCGGGCCCAGTGCGGTCTCGTGGCGCAGCTCCGCCCGGACATAGGCCGCGTACGCCGGTGTCGTACGCCACTCGACCGCCCCGGAGCCGGTCACCGGCAGCGGGTCGCTCGTCAGCAGGACGCCCTGGTCGGTGACGAGGCGGACGGTGCAGCGCGGGGCGCCCGAGGCCTCCAGGCGTACGGTGACCGGGGTGTCGGGGTCCGCCTCCAGCCGTTCGCCGATGCCCGCCCGTTGCCCGTCCTCGCCCGTCGCCGTGAACGTCAGCGCCACGTTCTTCGACTCGGCGACGTACGAGTGGCCCGCGCGCAGGCCTTCCTGGACCGCCTCCCGTGTCAGGTCGTCGGCCAGGACAACCGTCTGGGGCATGCCGACGACGTCCGGGTCGCGGTGGGCGTCGCTGTTGCCCATCGCCGGGAGCCAGCCCCGTCCCTCCCGCACCGCTGTCACCAGCTGCGCGTCCCAGGTGGCCAGTGCCACCTCGTCGTCGGGCGTGTAGGGGCCGTTCCACACCTCGACCGCGTCCGCCTCCGCGAAGCCGAACTTCCAGGCACAGCCGACGCAGGTGGCGTGCGGATGGGCGGGGACGACCAGACCGCCCGCCCGGTGGATCCGCCGGGCGAAGCGGCCGAAGCGGTTGTCCCGTGCCCGGTAGCGCCAGTCGACGAAGGTGCCGGGGTCGGTGCCGAGGGCCAGTACATGGCCGTTTCTCGTCGTGACCTCCTCGCCCAGCAGGATCAGCAGGTCGTCGCCCGCCGCGGCGGCCCAGTGGGCGTGTGCCGCGTTGGTGTTGTGCTCCGAGGTGTTGATGAAGTCCAGGCCGGCCGCCCGCGCCAGCGCCGCGATCTCCGCCGGGGTGCGGCGGCCGTCGGAGTGCCAGGAGTGCAGATGGCAGTCGCCCCGGTACCAGGCCCGGCCCCGGCCCCTGGCGCGTGCGGGCGGGTACACCGGCGGTACGGCGTTCCCCGGCTCGCCGTGCGTCAGCGTGACCGTCAGCTCGTAGTCCAGGCCCTGTGGCGCCACCGTGTACGGGCCGAGGACGAGGTGCCAGGTGCCCTCCCGCAGCGGGCCGGGGAGGTAGCCCGGTGTCGCCTCGTCCGCGCGGACGAAGAACTCGGTGCGGGCGCCGCCGGACCAGCCCCGGAAGCCCTCGCCGCCCAGCTCGGTGCCGCGTTCGTCGAAGAGGCCGATGTCGAGGGCGTTCCCGGGGATGCCAGGTGGGACGGGAGGCCTGCCGTAGGTGTAGGAGACCTTCAACTCGGCCACGCCTGCGGGGACTTCGACGGGAATGTAGACGTAGTCCGGGGAGCCGGGCGGCAGGGTGCCGCGTATCGTCCTCACCTTTCCCAACCTAGACGCGGCGGTCGGTCCCGTCATCAGTGCGATACCGCCACGCGCAATGCCTACCGGTCGGTATCGACAGGTGGCCCGGGGCTGGGTACACCTGGGACATGCGAATCGCCGTCACGATCTTTCTCACCGACGAGACCATCGCCCCCGTCCGGCTCGCCCGTGAGCTGGAACAGCGCGGCTTCGCCGGGCTGTATCTGCCCGAACACACCCATATCCCCGTCGAGCGCACCACTCCCTACCCGGCCGGGGGCGAGCTGCCGCGCGAGTACGGCCGTACCCTCGACCCGTTCGTCGCGCTCGGGCAGGCCGCCGCGGTGACCGAGCGGCTGGGGCTCGGCACCGGCATCACGCTCGTCGCCCAGCACGACCCGATCGCCCTCGCCAAGCAGATCGCGACCCTGGACCATCTGTCCGGCGGGCGCTTCACGCTCGGCCTCGGCTTCGGCTGGAACGTCGAGGAGGCCGCCGACCACGGGGTCGAGTGGCGCACGCGGCGGGAGCTGGTGCGCGACCGGATGGGTCTCATGCGTGCGCTGTGGGACGAGGAACCCACCGCCTACGAGGGGGAGTTCGGGGGCGTGCGGGCCAGCCGGGCCCACCCCAAGCCGGCCCAGAAGCCCAGGGGCCCGGTCGTCGGCCCCCGTACGCTGGTCGGCGGCGCCGCCGGGCCCAAGTTGTTCGCGCACATCGCCGAGTACGCCGACGGCTGGCTGCCGATCGGCGGCCGCGGGCTCGCCGAGTCGCTTCCCGTGCTGCGCTCCGTGTGGGCGGACGCCGGGCGCGACCCGGCCGCCCTCCAGGTGGTGCCGTATGCCGTTCAGCCCACGCCCGGAAAGCTCGCCCACTATGCCGAACTCGGCGTCGAGGAGACCGTGGTGCAGCTGCCGCCCGCAGCGGAGCCGGAGGTGCTGCGGCTGCTCGACGAGTACGCCCGATATCTGCCCGGTGCCAGTGACACCGTGTAACGACGAGCGGCCCGGGACGAATCGGACAGCACCTCTTTGCCCTGATCAACCCGAACGTATGCTCAAACAATGACGACTTCCGCGACCTCCGGAACCGGCCCGACCGAGAACTCCATGCGTCGCGCCCTCAAACGTGCCCGGGACGGCGTCGCCCTCGACGTCTCCGAGGCGGCGGTGCTGCTCCAGGCACGCGGCGAGGCCCTCGAGGACCTCGCCGCGTCCGCCGCCCGGGTGCGGGACGCGGGCCTCGAGGCGGCGGGCAGGCCCGGTGTCATCACGTACTCGAAGAGCGTCTTCATCCCCCTCACCCGGCTGTGCCGGGACAAGTGCCACTACTGCACCTTCGTCACCGTGCCCGGCAAGCTCCGCCGCGCCGGGCACGGGATGTTCATGTCCCCGGACGAGGTCCTCGACATCGCCCGCAAGGGCGCGGCCCTCGGCTGCAAGGAAGCCCTGATCACCCTCGGCGACAAGCCCGAGGACCGCTGGCCGGAGGCCAGGGAGTGGCTCGACGCGCACGGTTACGACGACACCATCGCGTACGTCCGGGCCATCTCCATCCGCATCCTGGAGGAGACGGGCCTGCTGCCCCATCTCAATCCGGGCGTCATGAGCTGGACGGACTTCCAGCGGCTCAAGCCGGTGGCCCCGTCCATGGGCATGATGCTGGAGACGACGGCGACCCGCCTGTGGTCCGAGCCCGGCGGCCCGCATCACGGCTCCCCGGACAAGGAGCCCGCCGTACGTCTGCGCGTCCTGGAGGACGCCGGCCGCTCCTCCGTGCCCTTCACCTCGGGGCTGCTCATCGGCATCGGCGAGACGTACGAGGAGCGCGCCGACTCCCTCTTCGCCCTGCGCCGGATCTCCCGCTCCTACCACGGCATCCAGGAGCTGATCATCCAGAACTTCCGCGCCAAGCCGGACACGGCGATGCGCGGCATGCCGGACGCCGAACTGGACGAACTGGTCGCCACGGTGGCGGTCGCGCGGCACATCATGGGCCCGGCCGCCTGCCTCCAGGCCCCGCCCAACCTCGTGGACAGCGAGTACGAGCGGCTCATCGGCGCCGGCATCGACGACTGGGGCGGGGTCTCCCCGCTCACCATCGACCATGTCAACCCCGAGCGCCCCTGGCCCCAGATCGAGGAGCTCACCGAGCGGTCCCGGGCGGCCGGGTTCGAGCTGCGCGAACGCCTGTGTGTGTACCCGGAGTTCGTCACGCGCGGCGAGCCCTGGCTGGACCCGCGCCTGCTGCCGCACGTGCGGGCGCTGGCGGATCCGCAGACGGGCCTGGCACGGCCGGACGCGGTCGTGGAGGGGCACCCCTGGCAGGAACCGGAGGAGGCCTTCGTCGCCACCGGGCGCACCGATCTGCACCGCACCATCGACACCGACGGCCGTACCTCCGACCGGCGCGACGACTTCGACGAGGTGTACGGCGACTGGGGCGCCCTGCGCGAGGCGGCCGCCCCGGGGATGGCGCCGGAGCGGATCGAGGCCGACGTCCGCGCGGCGCTGTCGACCGCGGCCGACGACCCGGCGCGACTGACCGACGCCGAGGCGTTGGCCCTCTTCCACGCGGACGGCCCGGCGCTGGACGCGCTGACCCGAATCGCGGACGACGTGCGCAGGTCGGCGGTCGGCGAGGACGTGACGTACGTGGTCACCCGGAACATCAACTTCACCAACGTCTGCTACACCGGCTGCCGCTTCTGCGCCTTCGCCCAGCGCCGCACGGACGCCGACGCCTACACCCTGTCCCTGGAGCAGGTCGCCGACCGCGCCCAGCAGGCGTGGGACGTGGGCGCGGTCGAGGTGTGCATGCAGGGCGGGATCCACCCGGACCTGCCCGGGACGGCGTACTTCGACATCGCGAAGGCGGTGAAGGAGCGGGTCCCCGGCATGCATGTGCACGCCTTCTCGCCGATGGAGGTGGTCAACGGCGCGACCCGTACCGGCATGTCCATCCGCGAGTGGCTCGCGGCGGCCAAGGAAGCGGGCCTCGACAGCATCCCGGGCACGGCGGCGGAGATCCTCGACGACGAGGTCCGCTGGGTGCTGACCAAGGGCAAGCTGCCCGCGGCCACCTGGATCGAGGTCGTCACGACCGCGCACGAGCTGGGCATCCGGTCGAGCTCGACGATGATGTACGGCCATGTCGACCAGCCCCGCCACTGGCTCGGTCATCTGCGTACCCTGGCCCGCATCCAGCAGCGGACGGGCGGTTTCACGGAGTTCGTGACCCTGCCCTTCATCCACACCAACGCCCCCGTCTACCTGGCGGGCATCGCGCGCCCCGGGCCGACGACGCGGGACAACCGGGCGGTGACGGCGATGGCCAGGCTGTTGCTGCACCCGTGGATCCCCAATATCCAGACCAGCTGGGTGAAGCTGGGCACGGAGGGTGCGGCGGAGATGCTCCGCTCCGGTGCCAACGACCTGGGCGGCACGCTCATGGAGGAGACGATCTCCCGGATGGCGGGCTCGTCGTACGGCTCGTACAAGTCGGTCAAGGACCTGATCGCGGTGGCGGAGGCGGCCGGCCGCCCGGCGCGGCCGCGGACGACGCTGTACGGGGAGGTGCCGAAGGAGCGGCAGCGGACGGCGGCGGCGTCGGACGGGCATCTGCCGGAGCTGCTGCCGGTGCTGGACTGAAGCATCGCCCGGGGGTGCTCACAGTACGATGATCCGACCCCCGTGTGATGGGGGACCCGGAGCTGAGGAGATGCGTGCCCGTGCCTGCCCGACTGCCCTCATGGGCCTGGGTCACCGGCCTTACGGCGGGGGCGACCGCTGCCGTCGTCGTCCTCGCGGTGCAGGCGGACAAGGGCCCGCACCCGACGGCCGCGGCCGTCCGGCCGAGCGCCTCGGCGTCGGCCGGCGCGCACGGGTCCGGCTCGTCGAAGCCGAAGTCCAAGCCGAAGACGTCCGCCGTCCCCGCGATACCGGCCGCCTCGGGCACGGGCCGCCGTGTCGTCTACGCGCTCGGGCAGAAGCGGGTGTGGCTGGTCGACGCGAGCGACAAGGCCATCCGCTCGTTCACGGTGTGGCCGGGAACGGTGAGCCCCGATCCCGGCACCTACACGATCTCCAAGACCCTCGCGTCCACGACCGGCTCCGACGGCGTGCAGATCGAGCACATTCTGTACTTCGCGGCGAAATCGGGCCTGTCGATCGCCTTCTCCAACGCGGTCGACGGCTCCTCCCCGGCGCCCGCCGCCGGCAAGCAGACCAGCGGCATCCGCATGCCCGAGGCGGACGGTGCGGCGCTGTGGACCTTCGGTACGGAGCCGAACACCAAGGTGACGGTCGTCAAGTAGCCGACTTCTCGGGCAGCTGCACGAAGATCAGGGTGATCCCGGTGAGCACGAGCACGCGGGTCGCCGCGTCCAGCCCGTTCCAGGTCTTCGACTGCCACATGGCGAACCACTCACCGCCGATCGCCATGAACCCGGCGCCGAACAGCAGCATGAGCATCAGCAGCCCGTAGGTGGAGAGCTGCCGGGCGCGGTCGTGACGGCGTCTCGCCCAGAACCACGTCCCGGCGATCAGCACCAGCGCCGCGACCGTCTCCCACACGATGATGGCGATGTACGCGGCGTCCTGAAGAGCCTTGCTGGTGATCGCCCGCCACATCAGGTCGTCGTCCTTGAACGTGGTGTCCATGGCGAGAACATGCCGCACGAACTGCTGGTTGGTCCCGAAGTCCGTGATGTTCCCTAGGGCGACGAGGGATATGTAGAGGGCGACGGTGGCGGTGAGCAGGGCCGCGGCGAGGGGAACGGCGCGTGAGGTGGGAGTGACCATGGAGGTGATCTTTCCCTGCCCGGGCCGCCGCGTGCCGCTCGGATTGAGCCAGAATGACGGGGCACTGGCTCCGGAGGAGGGGACGGACGGATGGCACAGGCGCGGCCGTCGATGCAGGAGCTGATCGCACGGCGCAGGCGTGCCGGTTTCGTGGGGCGCGGTGCCGAACGGGCCGCGTTCCGGGCGAACTTCGGCATCCCGCCCGAGGACGAGCGGCACCGCTTCCTCTTCCATGTGCACGGCAATGCGGGCGTCGGAAAGACCTTTCTGGTCCGGGAGTTGGAGCAGATCGCCCGGGAACTCGGCGCGCCGACCGTGTATGTCGACGAGGGCGCCGGGAGCGTGCCGGAGACGATGGCCGTGATCGGCCGCCAACTCGCCCTGCAGGGCCACCGGTTGAAGGATCTGGACCGGATGCTGACCGCGCACCGTGAGCGGCGGCACGAGGCCGAGGCGGCCGCCGTCGCCGTACCGGAACCGGACGAGCCGTCGGCGGGCAGCCTGGCGCTGGCCCGGGCCGGCCTGGTGGGCCTCGGCCTCGTCCCGGTGGCCGGTGCCTTCGCACCGGCGCTGGACGCGGACCGCATCGCGCAGGGCGCGGACCGGTTGCGGGCCGGGCTCAGCGCACGCTTGCGCAATCAGGAGGACGTACAGCTGGTGCTGTCCCCGGAGCGGGTGCTGACGCCGGTGCTGCTGGGCGAGTTGGCCGCTGTCGCGTCGGCGGTCCCGTGGCTGGTCATGTTCTTCGACACCTACGAACGCACCGGGCCGCTCCTGGACGGCTGGCTGCACGAGGTGATGACCACCGACCGGTACGGGGTCCTGCCCGCCAACGTCGTCGTGGTGACCTCCGGCCAGCGCCCCTTCGACACCGCCCGGTGGGGCGGCTTCGCGGACTTCATGGCCGACGTGCCGCTGGGGGCGTTCACGGAGGCGGAGGCACGGGGGCTGCTGGCGGACCGGGGGGTGCGGGACGAGCCGGTGGTCGCAGAGGTGCTGCGGCTGACGGGCGGACTGCCGGTGCTCGTCTCCACCCTCGCCCAGGCCCGGCCCGCCGATCCGGACGACGTGGGCGATCCGAGCGCGGACGCCGTGGAGCGGTTCCTGAAGTGGGAGGGCGATCCGGTACGGCGCAGGGTCGCCCTGGCCTGCGCGCTGCCCCGGCGGCTGGACGGGGACGTGTTCCGGGCGGTGGTGGACTGCGAGGAGCGCGAACTCGACTCGCTGTACGGGTGGTTGAGAGGACTGCCGTTCGTCGACGGGCGCGGGGAGCAGCTGCGGTACCACGATGTCGTACGGGCGCCGATGCTGCGGCTGCAGCGGACACGGTCGCCGCGGGGGTGGGCGGAGCGGCACGGACGGCTCGCGGAGGTGTTCGGGCGCTGGCGGGAAGAGGCCGAGGCCGGGCTGGACCTCCTGCGCCGGTGGGCGGACGCCGACTGGCGGGAGCTGCGGCTGGCGGAGTCCTACCACTCCTTGTGCGCGGCGCCCCGGGCCGCACTGCCCGCGATCCTGGCCGACGTCGTCCACGCCTGCGGGCAGGGCGACGAGGTGGCGCTGCACTGGGCGCGGGTCCTGGTCGAGGCGGGTGAGGACGCGGACGCGGAGGCCGTGCGGACCTGGGGAAGCGGGCTGACGGAGACGCTCGCGGGGAGCGGTCCGGCCGAGGCGCTCCGGCTGCTGCTGGATCGCGCGCGGGGCGACGAGCCGTGGCGGGCGGAGGCGATGGCGCTGAGGGGTGACGCCTTCGCACGGGACGGTGACCACGAGCGGGCGCTGGAGGAGTACGACCGTGCCCTCGTCCTCGACCCCGACCTGGTGCGGGCGCATCGCGCGAAAGCCGCGACCCGGGGCGGGCTGGGGGACTACGAGGCCGCGGTCGCCGGTCTCGACCGGGTGGTCGCGCTGGAGCCGGACAACCCGTACAACGTCATCCTGCGCGGTGAGTACCACCGCCTCCTGCGCCACCACGACGAGGCGCTCCGGGACCTGACCGAAGGCATCCTCCGTGACCCCGCCAGCGAGTTCGCCCGGGCCTCGCGCGGCGCCGCCCACGAGCGCGCCGGCGACCTCGACGCGGCGCTGGCGGACCTCGACCGCGCGCTGGAGCTCAAGCCGGATTATGCCTGGGCGCTCGGCCGCCGGGCCCGGGTCTGGCGCGGTCTCGGCGACCACGACCGGCAACTGGCCGACCTCGATCGGGCGATCGACCTGTGGCCCGACTGGGGCTGGGGCCACTGCGAACGGGGCGACGCGCTGCGCGTGGCCGGTCGCGACGAAGAAGCTCTGGCCGACTACGCCCGCGCGCTCGCCATCGACCCCGAGTACGCGTCGGCATACGCGAGCCGAGGGGTGTCGCTGTCCAGCCTCGGCCGCCACCGCGAGGCCCTCGCCGATCTGGACCGGGCCCTGGAGCTCAACCCCTCCTACCCGTGGGCGCTGTGCCGACGGGCGGAGGTGCACCTCGAACTCGGGGATGCGGAGAGGGCGTTGGCCGACGTGGCCTGCGCGCTGGAGCTCAGCCCCGACTACGCCCCGGCCCGCACCCTGCGCGACCGCCTCACCGCTTGACGCTCAGCGCCCCGCGAACGCCACGAAGTCCGCCCACGAGGCATCCGTGAACGCGAGCCGCGCGCCTGCCTTGTCCTTGGAGTCGCGGACGTGGACGGTGGGGGCGGTGGGGATCAAGCGGACCACCCGGACAGTGACGTTACGTACCGGGGTCGTTGCTGTTCAGCGTAGGGACGGATGGCCACTCTGGGTGACATGAACCAGAAATCCCAGCTCCGGATCCAGTTGTCCGCCATTCAAAGGGGTGCCCGGCTCGCGCGCCTGCTCACGGAACGCCAACTGGACGAGTGGGACGTGCCGTTCGGGGAGGCCGCGCAGGTGGTGGCGGAGCTGGCGTCCAACGCCGTACTCCACGGGCGTGTCAGTGGAAGGGACTTCCGGCTCGGGCTGAAGCTGCACGACGACGGCACCCTCCGTATCGAGGTGACCGATGCCCGGGGTGACCGGATCCCGCGAATCCAGGATCCGGCGGCAGGGGACGCGGAAACTGCAGGGGGTTACGGATCGTGGCGGCGTACGCGGACCGTTGGGGCGTGGACGAGGCGACCGCGCACGGCAAGACGGTGTGGGCCGAACTCGTACCGGGACGCCCGGGTCGCGGCGGGGCATGACCCGGTGGTTCCCGACGCCAAAGACCAAAGAACCGGGGAAAGAGCCGAACCCACCCCCACCGCCCCCGTCGATCACCCGCCGGAGTGAATATGCCCAACTCGGCTGGCGCAGCGAGGCAGTTGTGGTGCAGCGTCAGCCGTGACAAGGCCGCACATGCATCGGCCCCCGCCGGGACTGGCATCCCAGTGCGAGGGCCTGATCACCCAGGAAGAAAGCACCTTCCCGATGACTGACAAGCAGCGTAACGCGCCCAAGCACGCGAAGTCCGGCAATGCCGAGCATTCCCACTCCGGTGTCATCCACGTCAATGAACCGCACCACGAGAACTTCACTGTGGTCGGCAATCACTTGGCCCAGCACCCGGAACTGTCGCTGACGGCGATCGGCCTGGCGACCCACATCCAGTCGCTGCCCGCCGGAACGCCCATCGGGATCAAGACGCTGGCGGCCAAGTTCCCCGAGGGCGAGATCCGGATCGCCGCAGCCTTGCGGGAACTGGAGGAACACGGATACCTCACGCGTGCCAGGGAGCGTCTTCAATCGGGCCGAGTGATGACCCGGACGACCTCGTACAACAAGCCACGGCTCGCGGTGGCTGCCGCGGCCGCTCCGCCCTCGAACCTCACCGCACGGTCCCGAAGACCCCAGCTCCCACCGCCCCGCCGTCGCACCGTACGGCCGTCGAGGTGCTCTGCGGCCTGCGCGCCGACGACTCCCGCCTGCTGCTCACCGAACGGGACGTGAAGCGCCTGGCCCCCGCCGTCGGCACCTGGCTGGAGCGGGGCGTGCCGGTCACCGCCGTACGGCGAACCCTGACGAGCTGCCTGCCCGAGGACCCGATCCGGCACCCGGCGGCCTTCCTCGAACACGGCCTCACTGCCCTCCTGCCCCCGCACCTTGCGACCGCCCCACCTCCGCCGAGCGCCCCTCGCCCGGACCCTTTGCAGACCTGCCACGGCTGCGACCGGGCGTTCCGGGCTCCACAGCCAGGCCGGTGCCGGGACTGTCGTGCGTCCGGTGCGGCGGCGTAGGAAACCGGGAACAAGGAGACGAGCCGGATGACGAGCGCCGCGTCAGCGCCGTACCGCCGATTCCACCGGTACCGTACGAGGGCCGAGCCACCCGTACCGGAGGTCACCGTGAGCGCCCAGACCGACGGCCCGTACGGACCGCTGATCCCCATGCCCGAGCTCACGCCTGACGCGCTGCGGGCGGCGGTCGCGCGCATCGCTCCGAGCCGTGTCCCAGCCCTCACCCAGCACCTCTTCGAAGCCACGACGAACGCACAGCAGACGCAGAGCCTTGCGCCGCTGCGAGCCTTCGTGCACTCCTGGGCCGTGTTCGTGGCGATCGAGCGGCATCCGGAACGCGCCGCCCGGCTGCGGGAGCTGGAGCGCATCGTGGACGCGGGGGAGCAGGACCCGGCAGCGGCCATCACCGAGATCCGCGCGATCCGTGAAGCGGCCGAGGCGGAGGCCGGACTGTGACGGACTGGGCCTGGGACTACAACCCCAGTGCCGAGTACGTCACGGGAGGCCTGCCGACGGGAGTCGTGGCGGAGGTGGAACGGCTTGCCGCCGAACTGGCCGCGCTCGGCCGCGACTCCGTCAAGGTGGGCAGGCCGCTCGACCGGGAGGGCGGCCTGCGTGAGTTCGACATCCTCGGTGGGCGCGGCTTCATCGGCTTCCTGCCCGTACCGCGTCATGAGTGTGTCTACGTCTGCAACGTCACTTGGTACGGCTGACACCGGACTCACCCGCTGACCGACTCCCCGGTCACCACCGGCCGCACCTTGGTGAGCATCAGGTCCAGGAATTGGTCCGGATGCCGGAAGGACGCGAAGTGGGCGGCTCCTCGGATCAGGGCGAAGTCCTTGACCGGGGCGGTGACTTCGGCGACGAAGCGGCGGGCCGGCTCCGGTGGGGTGAGGATGTCGCTTTCGCCCTGGAAGACGAAGAAGGGGAGCCGGAAGGCGGTGCCCTCGGCGTACTCGTCGACGGTCACGGCCTGCGGGCCGAGCTGCTCGGAGAAGTTCATGCCCTTCAGGTAGGAGCGCAGCCCGCGCAGGGTGTGCAGGGGTGAGAACCACAGGGAGCGGACGACGACGGTCTTCATGGTGTCGAAGGTCAGGGGGTCGGTGGTGACCACGATCTTGGAGTGCTTCGCCCACTGGTGGGCGGTCCAGGCGGACGGGTCCGGTCCCATCTCCCTGACGGCGGCCAGCTCCTTGCGCTTGCCGGCCTTCTCCAGGCGGGCCAGCAGGGCGTGCCGCGCCGATTCGTCGCGGCCGCCGTCGTTGATGTTCTGGTCGGTGCCGACATAGGCGGAGTACAGCTCGGGGTGGTTGCGCGCGAGGCGCAGGCCGGTGATCGTGCCGAAGGAGTTGGCGACCAGGAGGAGTTTGCCGACGCCTAGGCGGGCGCGGACGTACGCCGTCACTTCCAGGGCGTCCCGGTAGAGGCGGTCGAGGGTCATCTCGCCCTGGTCGCCGCCGCTGAACGTCTTGCCCGCCCCGCGCATGTCCCAGCGCACGATCGTGAAGTGACGCTCCCAGGCCCGCGTGCGCGGAATGAAGATCAGGTTGGAGGCGCCGGGCCCGCCGTGGATCTCCAGGATCACCGGATTGGCGAGGTTCTCCCCTCGGATGGAGATCCACTGGTCGATGCCGCCGATGCGGACGGGTCCGGACTCGTCGATGCCTGTCGGGGTGGTGATGCGCAGCTTCTTCGCGAGGGACCTGCGCTTGAGGGCACGGTAGGTGAGCAGCATGAGTGTTCCCCCTAAACTGTTTATCTCGTCAGCAGTTGTGTTTACGGTATATACAGTTGGTGGACGGAGTCAACGGGCTTCGCCGCGACCAAGGGGAGGAACCGCATGGCCGCCCGGAACAAGGAGCAGGACAAGCCGCGCGACCTGCGGGCGAGCCTCGCGCTGCTGTGGGGCGAGCAGGAGCAGCCCACCCGGGGGCCGAAGCCGAAGCTGTCCCCGCAGCGGATCGCTGCGGCCGCCGTGAAGCTGGCCGATGCGGAGGGGCTGGACGCGGTCTCGATGGGCAAGGTCGCCGCCGAGTTCGGCGTCTCGGCGATGGCGCTCTACCGCTATGTGCCCGGTAAGGCCGAACTGGTCGAGCTGATGATCGAGTCGACGCTCGCCGAGGTCCCCGACCTCTCCGCCGCGGCGGGCGACTGGCGGGCCGGGACGCGGGAGTGGGCCCGCCGGTGCCTGGACCTCTACCGGGCCCACTCCTGGGCGCTCGCCGCCACCGCGATGCGCCGCCAGGTCATGGGTCCGCACCAGCTCGGCTGGCTGGACGCGGCGCACGCGGCCCTGGAGCCGACCGGCCTGCCGGCGGCCCAGCGGCACCAGGTCTTCGTCCTCGTCGTCGGCCTGGTGCGCAGCCTCGCCCAGCAGCTGGTCGACTTCGACGCGGACGAGGACCGGGAGTGGAGCCGCCTCACCGGTGAGGTGCTCGAACGTCACGCAGACCGGTTCCCGGCGCTGACCCGGGCCATCTCCGAGGGTGCTTTCGACCCGGCCGGAATCGACCCCCTCGACTTCGGCCTCGACCGGATCCTGGACGGAGTCGAAGCGCTCATGGCTGTACGGGAATGACCGGGCCGGGGCGATTTGCCCCCGTGAACCGATCGTCCCCGGTCGATTACAGTGCTGAGCTGTCGTACGTACGGACGCCGCTGTGAGGAGGTCTCGGTGGATGCGACATCCGGTGCCGTCTGGGGCCGCGCCGAGCAGCAGGACTTCCGCAGCAGGGTGCGCGGCACCCTCCTCGGCGCCGCCGTCGGGGATGCGCTGGGCGCCCCGGTCGACGGGCTCACCATGGAGGAGATCCAGGCGTCGTACGGCGTGGAGGGCCTCGTCGACCTCGCCTTCGGCTACGGCAGACGCGGCGCGGTGACCCATCACACCCAGCTGACCCTGTTCACGGTCGACGGGCTGATACGCGCCCAGGTCCGCCGTGACACCGGCGCCTGGCACCCGCCGACCGATCTGCACCGGGCGTATCTGCGCTGGGCGGCCACCCAGCGTGACTGGGGCCCGGACGAGCGCCGCAAGGACGACGGCTGGCTGGCCCGCGAGGAGTGGCTGTACGCCCGCCGCGATCCGTCGCGTGCGCTGCTGATCGGCTTCGGGGACGAGAACATGGGCACGCTCGAGGCCCCCAAGGCTCCGGGCGAGCTGGGCCCGGAGGCCGTCGCCCGCTCGGCACCCTTCGGCCTGCTGGTCGGCTGGGAGCCGCAGCTGGTGCTGCAGCTGGCGGTGGAGTGCGCGACCCAGACCCACGGTCACCCCACCGCGTATCTGTCGGCGGGGGCGTACGCCGTGATCGTGCATGCGCTGGCCCGCGGCGACAGCCTGGACGGCGCCGTGCAGCGTTCGCTCGCCCTGCTCGCCGTCCGCCCCGGCCACCAGCCCGTCTCCGACGCCCTCCAGCACGCGCTGGGTACGGTGCGGCAGGGGATGCCCGGCCCGGCGCGGGTGGAGGAGCTGGCGGGCGACGGGGCCGCGGACGGTCTGCTGGCCGCCGCCGTGTACTGCGCGCTGGTGGGGGAGGACGTACGGCACGGCCTGTGCCTGGCGGTCAACCAGGCCGGCCCCTCCGGCGCCACGGGCGCCCTGACCGGCGGTCTGCTCGGCGCCCTGCACGGCGAAACGGCCCTCCCGCCGGCCTGGCTGGCCGAACTGGAGGGCCGCTCCACGATCCTGGAACTGGCCGACGACTTCGCGATGGAGATGACCCAGGGCCCGGCGCTGCACGGTCCGGCGGGGGCGTCTTTGGGGTGGCTGGCGAGGTACCCGAGGGGCGCCTAGCCGTCGCCCTCGTGGCCTGTGGCTACGCGGGCTCGGTCTCCGCCGCGGCCGGGACCGGGATCGCCGCCCCGTCGCCGTCCGTGTTGATCCGCTCGATGATCGCGAGCCGCTCCGGGGTGTCCTCCGGCTTCAGGTAGCCGATGAGGATGTACAGGACCAGGGAGACGGTCAGCGGTACGGACACCTGGTACTGGAGCGGGACTCCGCCGTCGACGTTCCAGTTGATCGGGTAGTTGACCAGCCAGAAGGCCAGCAGACCCGCCGCCCAGCTGGTGAGCGCGGCCGTCGGGCCGGAGCGGCGGAACGGGCGGAGCAGGCCCAGCATCATCGGGATCGCGATCGGGCCCATCAGACCGGCGACCCACTTGATGACGACGGTGATGATGTCCTTGAACGCGGGCGAGTTGACCTGCGTCGCCACCGACATCGACAGGGCGAGGAAGACGACCGTCGTCACCCGCGCCGCGATCAGCCCCGACCGCTCGTTCCAGGCCCGGGCCCGGTCCGAGAGCACCGGTGCCACGTCCCGGGTGAACACCGCGGCGATCGCGTTGGCGTCGGAGGAGCACATGGCCATGGTGTGCGAGAAGAAGCCGACGATGACCAGGCCCAACAGGCCGTGCGGCAGGAGCTGTTCGGTCATCAGGGCGTAGGAGTCGGAGCCGTCCGGCTTGTTCGCGTGCACCAGCAGCGGCGACATCCACATGGGGAAGAAGAGGACCACCGGCCAGATCAGCCACAGCGCCGCCGACAGGCGCGCGGACCGCGTGGCCTCCTGCGGGCTGCCCGTCGCCATGTAGCGCTGGGCTTGGTTCAGCATGCCGCCGTTGTACTCGAAGAGCTTGATGAAGAGGAACGCGAGCAGGAAGACCGTGCCGTACGGGCCGACCAGCGGCTTGCCGTGACCGTGCAGCGCGGGCTCGTCCCAGGCGCCGAGGAAACCGATGTTCTTGTCGTCGAGCTTGACCACGACCGCGACGAACATCGACAGACCGGCCAGCAACTGGATGACGAACTGGCCGAGTTCGGTCAGCGCGTCCGCCCACAGTCCGCCGATCGTGCAGTACACGGCCGTGATGGCACCGGTGATGAGGATGCCCTGGTTCAGCGAGACGCCCGTGAAGACCGACAGCAGCGTTGCGATCGCCGCCCACTTCGCGCCCACGTCCACGATCTTCAGCAGCATGCCCGACCAGGCCAGGGCCTGCTGGGTGGGCAGGTTGTATCGGTTCTTCAGGTACTCCAGCGGAGAGGCCACATGGAGCCTCGAGCGCAGCCGGTTGATGCGCGGCGCGAACAGCTTCGCGCCGATGGCGATGCCGAGTGCGATCGGGAAGGACCAGGTGACGAAGGAGGTGACGCCGTAGGTGTAGGCGATGCCCGCGTACCCGGTGAACATCACCGCGCTGTAGCCGGACATGTGGTGCGAGATGCCGGACAGCCACCAGGGCATCTTGCCGCCGGCCGTGAAGAAGTCGCTGACGTTGTCCACGCGCTTGTGCGACCAGATGCCGATCGCGACCATCACGCCGAAGTAGGCGATGAGCACGGTCCAGTCGAGACCGTTCATATGCCCCCCTTCCAGGGTCCGTCTTGTGAACTCCGCTCAGCTGGCCGGCACTTCGCATAGGCGGAGCGGGGACGGGGAAGGCCGCGAAGTGCCCGCTCATCGTGGGTGCGGTTACGCGGGCACGACAAGCAAGCGGAAGGTCAAGAGCAGGAAAAATTGTTCTGCTTGCTGACCTTGGTTCACCTATATGAACGTCTCGAAAGGCTGGAAGTACTGCCTCAGCGCATCAACTCCCCGGCGTTCACCAGCAAGGACTGTCCGGTGATGGCCCGTGCCCGGTCCGAGGCGAGGAACGCCGCCGCGTCTGCCACGTCGCCGTCCGTCGCCAGTTCGGGGAGGGCCATTCTGTCCGTCAGGCGTTTCAGTACCGCGGCCTCCGGAACGGATTCCGTGTGGGCGGTGAATTGGACGTACGCCTGTACCGGTGGACCCCACATCCAGCCGGGCAGGACCGTGTTGACGCGGATCCGGTGGGGTCCGAGTTCGCGGGCCAGGGAGTACATCGCGCTGGTCAGGGCGCCCTTCGAGGCGGCGTATGCGGCCTGCTTCACCTGTGAGGGCGCGGCGACCGCCGACTGGGTTCCGATGAAGACGACCGAACCGCCGCGCTCCTTCAGTGCCGGCAGGCAGGCCCGGGTCATGCGCAGCGAGCCCAGCAGATTGACGTCGATCACCGACTGCCAGGTCGCGAAGTCCGCGTCCTCGACCCCGCCGAAGTAGGAGTCCCAGGCCGCCACGTGCACCACGGCGTCGATCGCCCCGAACCGCTCCCGCGCCAGCCCCGCCAGCGCCTCGCACTGCCCCTCGTCGGTGATGTCGGTCGCCCGGTACGCCGTGTGTGTTCCGTCCGGATCGATCTCGGCCGCGCTCTTCGCGAGATTCGCCTCGGTGCGCGCCCCGAGGACCGCGTTCCCCCCGTCTCGTACGACCGCCGCCGCGACCTGGTGGCCGAGACCGGCCCCGACCCCCGAGACCACGACGGTCTTGCCCGCGAGCAGTGACATGGCGACCTCCCGACCCTGGCGCTTCATCTGACGGTCCGTCAGAGTATGGGCGAGCGCCGGAGGACGGAAGAGAGAGCGGAAGGGGAACGGCATGAGCGAGGAGACCCGCAGCGAGCAGTACGCCGAACTGGCCGCCGTAGGCCCGTACGGCGTCCAACCCGGCCACGCCCTGATCACCATGGTCGAGCCGCACCCCGGCCACGAGTACGCCTACAACCGCTGGTACGAGGACGACCACTACTACGCGGGCGCGATGGCCATGCCCTGGATGTACGCGGGCCGCCGCTGGGTGGCGACGCGGGACCTCCAGCTGCTGCGCTACCCGGAGAAGTCCGCGATAGCCCAGCCCGTCACCGCCGGCTGCTACATCTCGACGTACTGGATCACCGACGGCCGCTACGACGACCACATGAAGTGGACCGTCGCCATCAACAAGCGCCTCAACCGGGACGCCCGCGTCCACCAGGACCGCACCCACGTCTTCACGGCCTTCCAGGACCACGAGGCGACGGTCTACCGCGACGGCGCGGCGGGACCGAGGGACTTCCACGCCCTCGACCATCCCTACGCGGGCCTGGTGGTCGAGGTCATCGACGCCGAGTCCCCGGACCGGCGCGCCGAACTCCTGGAGTGGCTCCGCTCCCGGCACCTCCCCAAGCGGGTGGCGGCCTCCCCGGCGGCCATGGTGACCGTCTTCCGCCCGACCCCGCTCCCCGGCGACCGCATGACCTATGTGAAGCAGGTCGAGGGCGTCGACACCCGGCTCACCCTGCTGTGGTTCCTGGAGACGGATCCCCGGGAGTGCTGGCAGGGACACTTCACCGGCCTCGACGAACAGGTGAGCGAGTCGGGGCTGGGTAGGGTGGAGCTGGTGGCGCCGTTCGTCCCGACGGTGCCGGGCACGGACAAGTACGTGGACCGGCTCCGCTGAGGCTCACGGGTTCAGGGCGTCCTGAGCTCGTCCGGGCACGGCGTACCCCGCGGCAGCTGGTACGGCGCCGCCAGGTGATACGTCCCGGCCCGAGGAGCGAGCAGCATCGTCCACTTGTCCCCCTGCGTGTCCTGCTGCGTCTCCATCAGACAGCCGTTGACGTTGTCGTACGTCTTCGGCATGCCCTCGGCGCGGTGCTTGGAGGCCTGCGTCTCCTGGGGCGGCTTGAGGCTCTTGCCCTGGGCGTCGACGATGCTCAGCCACGGCGAGTACGGGATGCGGATGAGGATGCGGCCGGCCTGGCGGACCTCGATCGTCAGCTCGCCCTGCTCGGCGCGGTCGACCACCGCGTTGGGCTCGGCGAGCGGTGCTGGGTCGGTCACCTTGAACAGCTGCCAGTTGGCGTCGCCCCAGATCTGCTTCAGATACGGCATACCGCGCTGGACCAGGGCCCGCTCGCGCTCGCCGCCGTCCCCGTCGGGATCGTCCTTGGGCAGCACGACGAAGTGGACGGCCCAGCGCTGGAGCCATTCGTGGTAGTTCGCCGAGTTGAGCGTGTCGTCGTAGAAGAGCGGATTGCGCTCCATGTCGGCCTGGCGGTTCCAGCCGCGGGCCAGATTGACGTACGGCGCGAGCGCGGAGGCCTCGCGGTGCGAGCGGGCCGGGACCACCTCGACACGGCCCTTCTCGGCACCGACCTCCTGCAGCTCGTTCACCAGCGGGGCCAGCTCGCGCGCCCAGGACGCCGCCGGGGTCGTATGGATGATGTCGTCGACCGACTTGAAGCCGATCCAGCCGACGGTCCCGAGGAACGCCAGCACGATCGTGTACCACTTGCGCGAGCGCGGCACGGCGAACGGCAGCGCCGCGATCAGCGTCACACCCCCGAACAGCATCGGCAGCCGCGAGATGTTCGACCCGATCTGCGAGCTGACCAGCCAGACCAGCACCACCCCGATGCTGAAGACCGCGGCGGTCAGCCGGACGGTCGTCCACTCCTTGGGGACGAGGAAGAGGCACAGCAGCCCGTACGACAGCGGCAGGATCACCGAGAAGATCGTCATCGGCTGGGTGCCGGAGAAGGGGAACAGCCAGGCCGAGACGGCGACGACCACCGTCGGCGCGAGCCCCAGCGCCCAGGCGCCCGGCCGCCGCTTCTGCAGGAAGAGCGCCGCCGCGATCAGGCCCACGAACAGGCCCGCGACGGGGGAGCCCATGGTGGCGAGCGCGGCGAGCGGCGCCGCGACCAGCGCCTTCGCCCACCGTTTGTGCCGCCAGCGGTAGGGCCAACAGAACACCGCAGCGACCGCGCCGAGCGCGAACACCGTGCCGAGACCGAAGGTCACCCGGCCCGAGAGCGCGTTGCAGATCAGCGCGAAGACACCGGCCAGCGCGGCCCACAGCGGGTTCTTCACGGCCCGGCTGCGGATGAGGATCATCGTCAGCAGGCCCGCCGAGACCGTGCCGGCGATCATCATCGTCGTACGGACACCGAGGACCGACATCAGGTACGGCGACACCACGCTGTACGACACCGGGTGCATCCCGCCGTACCAGGCGAGGTTGTAGGCCGAATCGGGGTGCCGGCCGACGAACTCGGCCCACGCGTCCTGCGCCGCGAGGTCGCCGCCACTGTTGGCGAACGTGAAGAACCAGATGACGTGGAGCACACCGGACAGCACGGTCATGGACAGCACCGGATGGAGCAGCAGCCGCTGCCGCAGCGGCTCGGCGGCGGCGAGCAGCCAGGTCGTTCTGCCGGCGTGGCCGGCGCCCGTGCTGTCCTCACGACAGTCGTCGTGGCTGTCCGCAGGGCTGTACGGCCGGGTGCCGTGACCGTCCGTGTCAGCTTCGGGCAGGCGTATTCGCGGGCCGGATCCCGGGCCCGGATCGGCGTCGTCGGCGCGTGTCGGCTCCGCTGTGGCCACCTGAAGGCACTCCCCGTGTCCCGTCTTCTGTTCTCGGCCGCGTCCCTTGGTGTTCCCGGCCGCTTCTCGTCCAGTTCGCGGCCGTGTACCGCTGACCGGCGACCTGCCCCGATTCGTGACGCTAGCACGCACCCCGCCGCGGGGCTCCCGGGCGGGGGCTCCGTCGGCGGGGTGCCGTGACGAATCGTGCGGTACGGGTCAGCCGAGACGGGTCAGCTTGCTGGGGAAGCCGGGCTCGGTCAGGTCCTTCTTCAGGGCCACCGGGACCTGCACCGCGCCGCTCTTGCCGTCACCGACGGTGAGCGTGCCGACCTTGGTTCCGGCCTTCGCGGTGTGCGGGACGGTGTTGGAGACGAAGGACAGCTTCACCTTCAGACCGGCCCAGCCGACGGCCGTGACGTCCTCGGTGACGACGACGGGGGTGTGCCCGCCGAGGCCGTCGTCCACGTACCCGACGACGTCGCCCTTCTTCATGATCTTCTGGGCGGTCAGCGCGTCCTTCGCGGCGGTCAGCGCGGTCTGGCTGACCGCGTTGACCGTGTCGAGGATCCCCGGCTTGTACTGGCCGAAGATCGCGCCGACGACGGTGACCGTCTCGCCGCCGACCTTCTTGCGGGCGGCGAACAGCAGGTTGCCGCCGGCCTTGGTGGTGCTGCCGGTCTTGATGCCGATCGCGCCCATCTTGTAGGGCAGGTCGTTGTAGTTCCTGTGGTACTTGCCGTGCGGGTCCGTCCAACTGGCCGCGCTGGTGATCGCCACGAGGGCCGGGATCTTCACGACCTCGTTGCCGAGCTTCACCTGGTCCTGGGCCGTGGAGACGGTGGTCTCCTTCAGCCCGGAGGGGTCGGTGTACGTCGTGTTCGTCATCCCCAGTGCCTTGGCGGTGGCGTTCATCTTCTTGACGAACGCCGCCTCGGAGCCCGCGTCCCAACGGGCCAGCAGGCGGGCGATGTTGTTCGCGGACGGGATCATGACAGCCGACAGGGCCTGCTTCAGGGTGAGCTTGTCGCCCGCCTTGACGGAGTTGAGGGTGGACTCGTCGTCCTTGTCGTAGCCGCCCTCCTTCTCGGCGGTGGCGTCGACGGTGATCTCCGGCCCCTCCTCGCCCGGCTTGAGCGGGTGGTCCTTCAGGACGATGTACGCGGTCATCGTCTTGGTCACCGAGGCGATGGGGACCGGCTTCTGCTTGCCGAAGCTGTCCATCGTGCCGATGCCCTCGCCGTCCATCCAGCCCTGGCCCTCGGAGGGCCAGGGGAGGGAGACCTTGCCGCCGTCGAACTGGTACGACTCCTCGGCGGTCAGCGCGAGGGTCGGCGTGGGCAGCGGGCGCACGGCCTGTACCACCGCAAAGATGATCACCAGCAGGATGACCAGCGGGGTCCAGATCTTGACCCGCCGCACGATGGTCCTGACCGGAGTCTCCGGCGGCGGGGGCGTGTTCGTCAGCTCGGCGAGCAGGTCGAGCGGGGGCTTGGGCGGGAGCGGCTGCTGGGTGGTGCGCTCGGGGCCGACCTGGGGGATGGCGGTGGTCACGTCGGCCGGTGCGGGTGCCTGGGCCGGCGGCTTCGGCTTGCGGGCTGCCGGGTCGTCGAGGGGCTTGAGCGCAACGAACTTGCTGGTGCGCTCGGCGTCGGCCGGCTCGGTGGGCTTCGGCTTCGGCGCGCCGCCCAGCTTGAGCATGGTGGTCGGCTGGTCGACCTGGGGCTTGGGCTTGGGTGCCTTGAAGACGGCGGTGGGGTGGTCGACGGGGCCCTTGGGGGACTTGGGGGCGTCGGCGGGCTTGGCGTCGGCCTCGGCTTCGCCTTCGGCCGTGTCCTTCCCGCCCGCACCGCCCGTGCGGCTCTCGTCGTCGGTTGCGGGGGGCCCCTTGGGGGCGTCCTCGCCGTCGGCGGCTCGCGGGTCGCGGGGTGTTCGGGGGTCGGGCGTCGACTTCGGGGTGGAGCCCTTCGCGTCGGCATCCGCCTTCGGTTCGGACGCCGTCGCGGCGTCAGCGGCCTTGACGGCAGCGTCATCCGCACCGTCACGCTCGTCCTCGTCACCGCCGTCGCCCTCCGAGCCCGCGCCCGCCTCCGGCGCTTCGGCTTCCACGGAGTCGGCCTGGGCAGCGGCGGCTTCGTCGTCCTCGGGCTCGGAATCGGCCTGCGCCGCGTTCTGGTCGTCCTCGCCGTCGGTGTCGGCGCGCGCCTCGGTGTCGGTCTCCGAACCGGTGGCGGTCTCGCCGTCCTTGGCCTCGGAGCTCGCCTGCACCGCGCTCCGGTCGTCCTCGGGCTCGGTGTCGCTCTGGGCCGCTGCCGTCGCCTTGTCGTCGTCGGGTTCGGTGTCGGCCTGCGCCGCGTTCTGGTCGTCCTCGCCGTCGGTGTCGGCGCGCGCCTCGGTGTCGGTCTCCGAACCGGTGGCGGTCTCGCCGTCCTTGGCCTCGGAGCTCGCCTGCACCGCGCTCCGGTCGTCCTCGGGCTCGGAGCCGCTCTGGGTCGCGCTCCGGTCGTCGTCGGGCTCGGAGCCGCTCTGGGTCGCGCTCCGGTCGTCGTCGGGCTCGGAGTCGCCCTGGGTCGCCGCCTCGTTGTCCGCGGGCTCGGAGTCGGCCGCCGACTCGTCCTCGCCCTTCGCCTCGGTGTCGGCCTGGGCCGCCGCCGACTCGTCGTCCTCGCCGCCCGAGTCGGCCTGCGCCTCGTCCTCGGCCTCCGAACCGGCCGCAGCGTCGCCCGCCTTGGCCTCGGAGTCCGTCTGCGCCTGGCTCCCGTCGTCCGCGGGCTCGGAGCCGGCCCGGACCTCCTCGTCGCCCCCGGCGGTCTCCGCGTCGGCCTGGGCGGAGTCGCCCGTGCGGACCCACGTTGCCACCGCCGCGCGCAGGCGGCTGTCCTCGGCCTCCTGCTCGGGGCCTCCTGCGGTAGTCGGCACGTCCCGCACCGACAGGACACGGGTCGCCGTGTCCGCGGTGCGGCGGGACACCGCGAGACGCGGGTCGCGTGCCTCGGGAACCGGACCCCCACCCCCCGGCGTCGGTTCTGCCGACGACTCGCGCTGCTTCGACCTGTCGGGGGACTCGCCCGCCACCGATGCCTCCTCCATGTGCCGCACGCCCTCCGTGCCCTAACCGCGGTCCCGACCGCGCCTCCCCGACGCTGTCCGAACCATGTACCAGTGTCCTGTGTGCGGGCTTAACCCATGCGGGTAGACGAGAACGACATACCTACCGGTTCCCTCACGAACCGGTCACGCACCCTCGACAGACCAATGTGAGAGGGGTCACCCTGTCATACATCCACGCGGGGAGGCATGGATGGGCAGGAGCCGCAGAACAATTCCGGAGGAGCTTCTGTTGCTCGCATTGGACCCGGCCACGGGTACCACTGCGCAGCCGCAGTCGCTCGACCTCGGTCTGGCCGGAGCGCAGCTAGTGGAGCTGGCGCTGGCCGGACGGATAGCCCCAGACGGGGATCGTATCGCCGTGGTGGCACCACGGCCGACAGGAGATCCAACTCTGGACTGTGCGTTGGAGTTGCTGCGAAGGCGCGGCGCTCCGGTACGTGCCGTCCACTGGATCGGCGGGCCGCGTCTCGGGCTCCGCCAGACGTACCTCTCGCATCTGGAGCGGTGCGGCATGGTTGCCGCCGTAGCCGGGCAGATGTGCGGAGTACTGCCGACGACTCGTTACCAGGCGACGGACACCGCCATCAGCCGGGAGATCCGTGCCCGGCTGGATTCCGCGATCCGCACCGGCGTTCCGCCGGACCCGCGGACCGCGGCGCTCGCCGCCCTGGCGCACGCGGTCGGCCTCGGCAAGCACCTGTATCCGGGGAACGAGGGACGCTCGTCCCGCTCCCGGCTGCGGGACTTGATCCGGCACGACCCGATGGGCGGCCTCGTGGCACACGCCGTGATGGACGTCCAGAACGGCGCGGCGGCCCAGCCACGCCGCAACCCGGCCTCCGCCGGCCGGCAGGCCGGACCGGGAGCCAGGGCCGCAGCGGAACCCGCCCGTGGCGTTCCGATGCAACCGCGCCATGGTTCCATGGTGCGCGCCGTGGTCCACTGAGCCGCAGCACCACGGCATCGCACACGCACACACCGCACGACAGCCGCGCCGTCAGTCCCCAGACCCGGTTCGGGAGCCGCTGGTCCGAGCGGGGCGGTGGGACCCCGTGTCTCACCGCCCCGCTCGGCTGCTTGTGCCCGAACTGACGCGTACGCGCCGCATATCCACCGTTTGCCAGCGGTAGTAAGCACCTTGGTGGCAGTCTGCTCAACAGCAGATACGCAAAGTGTTAGGTACAGGCAGGCAGCCGGAGGTGCACGTCCCGTGGCGTCCAATGTCAATCCAACCGTCAGACGACGCCGGCTGGGCCAGGAGCTGCGCAGGCTCCGCGAGCTCAAGGGCATGACGGCCGAGGAAGTGGCGGAACGACTGCTGGTCTCGCAGTCGAAGATCAGCCGTCTGGAGAACGGCCGGCGCAGCATCAGCCAGCGTGACGTCCGCGACCTGTGCGGGGTGTACGAGGTCGAGGACCAGCGGGTCGTCGATTCGCTGATGGAGATGGCCCGGGACTCCCGGCAGCAGGGCTGGTGGCACGCGTTCGGGGACATCCCGTACAGCGTCTACATCGGGCTGGAGACCGACGCCGAGTCGCTGCGGGTGTATGAACCCCAACTGGTCACCGGGCTGTTGCAGACCCGGGCGTACGCGGAGGCCCTGGTGCAGGGCGCGCTGCCGGAGACCTCGACGACCGACATCGAGAAGCGGGTCCAGGTGCGGCTGCGGCGACAGGAACGTATTGCCGCCGAGAACAACCCGCTGCGGCTGTGGGTCGTGCTGGACGAGGCGGCGCTGCGCCGGGTGGTGGGCGGCAAGCTGATCATGCGCGAGCAGCTGGAGCACCTCATCGAGATGTCCCAGCTGCCCCATGTCACCGTGCAGGTCCTGCCGTTCGAGGTGGGCGCGCACCCCGGGCTCAACGGCCAGTACGCGATCCTGGAGTTCGCCGACGCGGCCGACTCCAGCGTGGTGTACCTGGAGGGTGTCACCAGCGATCTCTATCTGGAGAAGGCGCACGACGTCCAGAAGTACGCGGTGATGTATGAGCATTTGCGGGCACAGTCCCTGAATGTGGAGCAATCCCGTCAATACATCGCAGACGTGGCCAAAGACTACGCCCGTTGAGTGGGCTCCCGCGTGAAGCGCCGGATCATACACCGGTGTAACGCTCCAGCGGAAGGCTCACCTGGAATATGCCATCCGGTCGAGTGAACGGCTGCTCCAGGAGGGGATGTTGCCGAGTAGCGTCGATCACGCCAATCGATCGACATGGTTGGCGTGAATCGCACTACAGCAACTCGCTACAGGAGTGGAAATGGCACTGCTTCAGGGCGCCACGGAGACGTGGACCAAGTCCTCCTATTCCGCAGGGAACGGAGCCTGCGTCGAGGTCAAGTCGGCCGCGGCCGTCGACCTCGCCGTGCGTGACTCCAAGGTCGCGGAGGGCCCGGTCCTCGCCTTCCCCGCCGACGCCTGGAACGCCTTCGTGGCCTCGGTCAAGGCTTAGGGGGCTCCCTGACCCTCGCCAACAAGCCCCGGACCATCACACGACAACTGCACAAGCACCACCCAGAGCCCTCTCGACCAGCCCGCCGTCCTTGCCGAGGGGGCTCGCCCCTTTCTTTGGGCTCGGTTCGCCTCCGGCGTGCCCCTTCGGCTCACTCGCCGTGGGCGGCCGTCGGACAGCGCGTCGTCCGAGCTCCTGCCCCGGCCGTCACTTCACCGGGAACGCCACGTCACACACCGGGTCCTCCGCCCCCGATGCCTCCCAGTCCGCGAAGTACACCTCCCGGCACGGCCCGGCCATCTCCAGGCCCTCCCCGGTCATCCACTCCTCCACCGCCTCGAAGGCGGCCAGGATCTGCGGATGGGCCACCTGGGCCTTGGTGATGCGGGTGAACGCCAGCCGCTGGGCCGGCGCCACCTTCACCTTCGTCTCCCAGGTCCGGCCATGCCGGGCCACCCACTCCCGGGCCGCCTGCGCGTCCGCGACCGGTACGCACGACTCCGCGGGGCCGTCGCTCTCCATGGACACCTCGGCGTGGTAGACGACGAACGGGGCCCCCGCGACGCCCCCGCACTCCCGTGCCGCCGACTCCAGCCGCCCCAGCGAAGCGCCGATCCATGCCGGCAGCTCGCCGGACAGGGTGTGCCGCGTCTCGGTGATCACCACCTGCTCGGGCACGTCCACCGTCTCGACCAGGAACTTCCCGTACATCTGCGAACTCCTCCCGGACAACCGTCCACGGAGGTACTCGGCGAGCGTCCGCTGCCCCGCGATCCGCGCCTCGACGTCCGCCCAGTACGCGGCGATCCGGTCCGCGGCCTCGGCCCCGTCCGCCTCCACCACCTCGGCGATCCGCGCGAGCGGCATGTCCAGCTGCCGCAGCAGCGCCACCAGGCGGGCACGCTCCACCTGGTCGGCGCGGTAGTAGCGATAGCCGCTGGCCTCGTGGACGCGCGCCGGGGACAGCAGTCCGAGCCGGTCGTACAGCCGCAGGGCCTTGGCCGAGAGCCTGGTCCGCGCCGCGAACGCGCCGATGGTGAGCAGTTCGTCGTCCACTACGCCATCCTCCGTCACCGGGCGCCTTGCGCCCGGTGACAAGGACGCTCACCCTTGCCCCAGGGGCAAGGTCAACCCGGCTAGGAGAGCTGGGCCTCCACCGCGGCCACGAGCTCGGCCGACTCCGGCTCGGTCTGCGGCGAGAAGCGGGCGACGACCCGGCCGTCCCGCCCGATCAGGAACTTCTCGAAGTTCCAGCGGATGTCCCCGTCGTGCCCCTCGGCGTCGGCGAAGCCGACCAGGCGGTCGTAGAGCGGGTGCCGGCCCTCGCCGTTCACCTCGACCTTCTCGGTCAGCGGGAAGGACACGCCGTACGTCGCGGAGCAGAACTCGGCGATCTCCTCTGCGGTCCCGGGCTCCTGCCCGAGGAACTGGTTGCAGGGCACGCCCAGCACGGTGAAGCCCTGCCCGGCGTAGCGCTCCTGCAGCCGCTCGAGGCCGGTGTACTGCGGGGTCAGTCCGCACTTGGAGGCCACGTTCACGATGAGCACGGCCTTGCCCGCGTACTGCGGCAGGTCCGCGGAACCGCCCCGGAGGGCGCCGATCTCGACGTCCAGTACGGAGCCGTTGTGGTCAGTAGTCGTCATAAGCGGATGCTAACTCCGGTAAGTGTCCCGGAGGTGACCGGTGTGCCGACGGCTCCCGGCCTCGACGAGGACCTGGCCGGCCGCGGTCCGCGAGTACAGCACCGAGCGGCCCGTCCGCCGCCGCTCCACCAGCCCCGCGTCCAGCAGCACCTTCAGATGCCGTCCGACGGACCCGAGGCCCTGCCCGGTCACCGCGGTCAATTGGGTGGTGCTGAGGGGGGAGTCGAGCAGCACCAGCACTCCGGCCCGTGCCGTTCCGAGCAGCGCGCCCAGGCTCGTGGGCACGGGCGCGCCGCGGCCGTCGGCGAGCACTCCCGCGCAGGGGTAGATCACCGCGTATCTGTCCTGTTCCTCCCACGACACCCATCCGTGCCGCTGCGGCGTCACCGGAACGAATACCAGTTCGGCACCGGAGATCTCGCGCGGCGGGTACTCGTGCCGATTCACCTGGAGCCTGCTGTCCCCGAGCCAGCGCGTCCGTCCCGGCCGGATCGAGTCCAGCACGGCCGCCCAGCCACCGCGGCTCACCTGTGCCGTCCGCGCGACCACATCGGCCTCCAGGACCCGTCGGCGCCGCTGCCAGTACGGCCGTACGGTCTCCTCCCAGACGTACTCCAGGAGCGCGGCCGCCCGCTCGGGCAGGTCGTCCCGGTCCAGGGCGGCGGGCAGCGGCCCGGCCAGGGACACCCGCAGATGGGCGCGGGCGTCCGCCGGGCGCGCCGCACGGACCCGTGCCACGCCCTCCTCGAAGGACTCGCCGTCCCGGGGTGTGGGCGTGAGGAAGTCGGCGATCCAGTCCGCACCGAGGCCCGCGCGCACCAGCAGCGCGGTGACCGGGTCGGACGCCAGCCGGGCCCGGTAGCCGGACAGGTGCTTCCACAGCCACTCCTGCTCCCCGGGATGGGCGCCCTCGGCCGCGTGCAGCAGCTTCAGGCACGCGAAGGTCTCGGCGACGGGGGAGAGGACGAACCGGCTGCTCGCGAGCGTGTCCGCGTTGACCTGCCACCAGCCCATCCCCGGTCCCTCCCCATGACGTTTCGCGCCAGGGCGAAACAATAACGGCCGCGTGCGGAGCCGCCGGAGACTCCGCGGCATGCGCAGCTATCAAGTTCTTTTCCGCACACCGGAGTTCACCCCGCTCTTCCTCGCCTCCGCCGCCCACACGGCCGCCCAGACGGTCGGCGGTCTGGCCCTCGGCACGCTCGTGTACCGGGCGACCGGGTCGCCGCTGCTGTCCGCGGTGAGCATGTTCGGTCCGTCGCTGGCCCAGGTGCTGGGCGCGGCCTTTCTGCTCTCGGGCGCCGACCGGCTGCCCCCGCGGGCCGCCCTGACCGGGATCTCCCTGGCCTTCGCGGCCGGTACGGCGGCCCTGGCCCTGCCCGGTCTGCCGGTCGGGGCGGTCTGCGGCGTCGTCCTGGTGCTGGGTCTGGTCGCCTCGCTCGGGGGCGGGGTCCGGTGGGGGCTGCTGACCGAGATCGTCCCCAAGGACGGCTATCTGCTGGGGCGCTCGGTGTTCAACATGATGAGCGGGATCATGCAGATCACCGGCTACGCGACCGGCGGCCTCCTGGTCGCCGTCCTCTCCCCGCGTGCCTCGCTGCTGCTGTCGGCGGCGCTGTACCTGGCAGCCGCCCTGGGCCTCGGTCTGGGCCTCACCGGGCGCCCGCCCCGGGCCACCGGCCGGCCCTCGGTGTCGGCGACCCGGCGCACCAACGCCCTCCTGTGGTCCGCTCGGCCGCGCCGTCTGACCTATCTGGGCCTGTGGATCCCGGGCGGCCTGGTCGTAGGCTGCGAGTCCCTCTTCGTGTCGTACGACCCCGGCGCCGCGGGCACGTTGTTCGCCTGCGCGGCGCTGGGCATGCTGGCCGGGGACGTGACCGTCGCCCGGCTGGTGCCGCCGGCCGTGCGCGCCCGGCTGGCGACGCCGCTGCTCCTGCTCCTGGCCGCGCCGTACACCCTCTTCGCCCTGCACCCGGCGGTCCCCGTCGCCGCGGTCTGCGCCGCCCTCGCCTCCGTCGGCTTCGGGGCGAGCCTGGTCCAGCAGGAGCGGCTGATGGCGCTGACCCCGGACGAGCTCGGCGGCCACGCCCTGGGACTGCACTCGGCGGGCATGCTGACCCTGCAGGGCGTGAGCGCCGCGCTGGCGGGTTCGGTGGCTCAGTTCACCTCGCCCGCGACAGCGATGACGGTGATGGCGCTGGCGTCGACCGGGGTGACGCTGGCGCTGGCTACGGCTGCTCGGTGGGCTCCGGCGCGGGAGCGGGAGCCACGGCCGGCGGCTGCGTCGGAGCGGGGGCCACGGCCGGGGGCTGCGTCGGAGCGGGGGCCACGGCCGGAGTCTGCGTCGGAGCCGGAGTCTGCTGCGCCGGCAGGGTAGGCGGCGCCGGCACCGGGGCCTCCCCGGTCATCCGCTGGGTGGCCTTGTCGAAGTAGCGCAGCAGTTCCACCGGGAACGGCATCACCAGGGTGGAGTTCTTCTCGGCGGCGACCTCCACGACCGTCTGGAGCAGACGCAGCTGCATGGCCTCCGGGGTGTCCGACATGATCCGTGAGGCGTTGGCGAGCTGCTGCGCGGCCTGGAACTCACCGTCCGCGGTGATGACACGGGCGCGGCGCTCACGCTCCGCCTCGGCCTGCCGCGACATGGACCGCTTGAGGGACTCCGGCAGCTGCACGTCCTTGATCTCGACGCGGTCGATGTGGATGCCCCACTCGGCGGCCGGGCTGTCGATCATCAGGGCCAGGCCCTCGTGCAGCCGCTCCCGGTCGGTGAGCAGGTCGTCGAGGTCGCTCTTGCCGATGATGGACCGCAGCGAGGACTGGGCGACCTGGCCGACCGCGAAGATGTAGTCCTGCACCTCGATGGCCGCCCGTACGGGGTCGGTCACCCGGAAGTAGACGACGGCGTCGACCTTGACGGACACGTTGTCCTTGGTGATGCCCTCCTGGGTGGGCACCGGCATGGTGATCACCTGCACGTTCACCTTCCGCATCCGGTCGGCGAACGGGATCAGGAAGGTGATGCCCGGCTGACGGTACGACGGCAGCGCCTTGCCCCAGCGGAACACCACCCCGCGCTCGACCTGGTTGACCACCCGCATCCCACTGCGCAGCACGAGCAGGGCCAGCACGGCCACGACCACGACTGCGACGACGGTGCCCTCCATGGCACTCCATTCTCCGACGGGACATTGAGACACCGGAGATGACACCGGCCGGGGCCCGGCGGATGCGGTGGGGCGCGTCAGGAGTGCGTAAAGAATCCTGGCGCGACACGCGCTCTGTGCTGCCGGGAGCGGGCAGGCGGTGAGTGGTGGCTGAATATATCGGTAGCCGGTATATGCTCGGCACATGACCGAGCAACCGCTGCGGGAGCCGACGCTCCTGCTTCTGACGGCGTTGGCGGATGCCCCCCGCCACGGCTACGCCCTGATGCAGGAGGTCGAGAAGATCTCCCGGGGCCGGGTCCGCCTGCGGGCCGGCACCCTGTACGGCGCGCTGGACCGCCTGCTCAAGCAGGGGCTCGTCCGAGTCGAGAGCGAGGAGGTCGTCGACAGCCGGATGCGCCGTACCTACGCCCTCACCGACGCCGGTTCCGTCATCCTGGCCGCCGAGGCCGAGCGCCTGCGCGCCACCGCCGACGAAGCGGTACGGCGCCTGGGTGCCAACGCCGCCCGGCCGGACGGAGCCACCGCATGAGCACGCCCCCGCTGCACTGGACCACCCGTGCGTACCCGGCCGCCTATCGCCGCGAGTACGCCGCCGAGATCAGCGGACTCATCCTCCGCGTCACGGCGGACGAGGGGCGCTGGGCCGGCGCCCTCGAGCAGGCCGCCGTCCTCGGTCACGCCCTGCGCCTGCGCACCGGCCTGGACTCCGCCCGCCCCGGCGGCCGCTTCCTGGCGAGGCTGCTGCCCCTGGCGATTCCGATAGCCGCCACTTTCTCCCTCACCCTGCTCGTCCTGTGGCGGGTCCCCCCGCTGCCCTGGGACGGTGCGCGCGCCTACACCCCGCTCGCCTACGTCCCCTGGCTCGCCGTCCTCGGCTGCGCGCTCGCGGGCCGCTGGGCGGCCGCCCGGATCGCCGCCGGGGCCGCGCTGCTGGGTGCCGTCGTGTCCTTCCCCCTGGTCCGCTGGACGGACGGTGCGGAAGGCCTCGCCGAGAACCGGTCGACGCTCGTGGGGCTGGCCCTGGTCGCCCTCCTCGCCCTCCTCGCCCCGCCGGACCTGCCGCCGACCACGACTGCCGCCCGCCGGACCATGGCGCTGATCGCCCTGGCCCTGGGCGTGCCGCTGCTGGTGGGGTCGCTCACGGTCTTCCAGGCCGACTCCGGGCCGTCCGCCACCACCGACGCGCGCCCCGATCCGCTGCGCCTGCTGTTCTTCTTCACCCCGCTGGTCCTCGCGGTGCCCGCCGCCCTGGCGATGGCCCGCGCCCGCTTCGGCCCCCTTCTGGCGGCCCTGCTGATGACCGCTTCGGTGCTCGCGTTCGTCCCGGTCGGATGGCTGGCACAAGTGCCGTACGCCGGCGGGGGCCTGCTGGCCCGGCTGATGTTCCTGACCGGTGTGCTGGCCCTGGCCGGCTACGCGGCCCGCACGGTCCGCGACCGCCGACGCGGGCTCGGTCGTCCACGAGTTCGGTAGGTGTCGGGTGCGGCGAAACGGCCAAGGCCCTGCCGAGACCGGTCGCGGGACGGTGGCAGGAGGACTTGAATGAGGGTGTGACGAGGCAGGACGAGGGGAGGGTGTCATGGACCCGACAGTCAAGCCGCTGGCCGTATCGCGAGGTCCCTACCGCCTTCACGCCGAGGTCGTTCCGGGGCCCGGCACCCCCGTGGTCCTGATGCACGGCTTCCCCGACAGCACCCACCTCTACGACCGGCTGCTGCCGCACCTCGAGGGCCGGGCGCCCGTCGTGCTGTTCGACTTCCTGGGATGGGGGGAGTCGGAGAAGCCGTCCGAGTACCCGTACACGGTGGCCGGTCAGGTGGGCGACCTCTGCGCCGTCGCCGAAGCGGTGGCGGAGAACCTGGGCGCCCGCCGGCTCGTGCTGGTGGCGCACGACGCCTCGGGCCCGCCCGCGATCGACTGGGCGCTCGCCCACCCGGACCGCGTGGAGCGGCTCGTCCTGCTGAACACCTACTACCACTGGACCCCCGCGCTGCGCCGTCCGCCCGCCATCGCCCTCTACTCCACGCCACTGGTACGCACCGCGGCGCGCGCCGCCGTGCGGCGCCGACCGGATCTGGACCGGCGCCTGTACGCATGGCAGGTGGGCCGGTTCATCCGCGACTCCGGCGTGCGTGAGCAGTATGTGGCGCGGCTCTACGAGCAGTTTCCCGCCGCGCGGCCGGCCTTCTGGCGGCTCAACGACGAGCTCCTCGCGGCCGTACTGAGCCGCAGACGACGCCTCCCCGAGCTGCGCGCGTTCCAGCCGCCCGTACGGGTCGTCTTCGGGGCCCGGGACCGCTACCTCAATGCGCGGGTGGCACGACAGTTCGCCGACCTGTTCCCGAACAGCGAGCTGTGTCTGCTCGTCGACGCGGGGCATTTCGTCCAGGTCGACGAGCCCGGGCAAGTGGCCGACGCGATCGTTTCCGCGTAGCCCATGATGGCGCAGGAAATCGAACACGTGCTTGAATTTGGCCATGCGACCTTTCCCCGACGACCTCGTCCAGGCGCAGCAGTCGTGGAGCGCCACTTACCGCCAACTCGCCGAGCGACCCGGCCGTACGGAGCTGCGCCGGCGCCTGTACCGGCTCTCGAGCGAGGTGCTCTTCCACCCGTACTGGCAGGAGCGGGGCCGGACCGCCACGGCGTGGTGGGAGTTGCGGAACCTGGGGCGGGGAGGAAGGAGCGGGAGGTGAGCGGCGGCACCCCTTGCGGTGACGGTGCGAGGCATGTCCGCGCTGCCACCTGACGCGCCGCGGCTCCGGGCGATCCTCGCGTACCTCCAGGAGCAGATCGCGCAGAGCGACACCGTCGGCACCTACCTGCGTCTGCAGCGGGACGCGGTACGGGAGGCACTGGCCCGCGCCGAGGGCCGGTCGGCGCCCGGGAGCCCACGGCCGACTGCGGCTGCACGGCGTCCCGCCGCGCTGCCCTCCTTCGCGCCGCACCGGGTCCGGCGGCGGTCGACGGGGTTCGTCGTCCAGCAGAAGCGCACCCCGGGCGGGCCCGAGCCTGCCGTGATCCACACGGACGACTGCACGATGATCGAGGGCACCCCGCACCCGATCGGAGATCACGAAGCCCGTGTCGCGCTCACGGACCCGAACATCGAGCCGTGCGCGTTCTGCCGCCCGGACACCGAGCTGGGGGTCCTGGACTAGAGCCCGCCGCCCATCTCTGCTGGGCGACGTGGTGTTGACCGTGCGGCCGGAGCCCGGGGCCGACGCGTTCGTTGATCCAAATCGGCTAGCCGCGGTCGTGTCGGATCAAGAAAAACCGCAGACGGGCGGGCCTTCACTATGCCAGTGATCATGCAGCGAGACGCTGTCTGTCTCCCCGTGAGAGGAAAAAGGGAGAATGCGTCGTGGCATTCCCCTGGCTGTGATGCTGTCCACCGTGGCAGTTCTGGCCTCCCCCACAACGGCATCCACCGAAGACGCCCCCGTGACGCTGGAAGTGACCGGCGGCGGCCTCGGCATCACGGTCCCGGCGGGACCGGTCGACCTCGGTTCGACCACCGTCAGCTCCAGCCCGCAGACGGTCAGCCATCAACTGGGCAACGTCAGCGTGACAGACCCGTCCCTGGCCTTCTACGGAGGGGCGGCGGGGCTGGTCCTGGCCGGCACGGTCCTGCCCGTCATGGTGCTGCGACGCCGGAGGAACGCCCGGGCAGGCCACCGGGAATCCTGAAACCGGCCCCCGGCCCAGTGACATGGTCGGGGGCCGGCTCGGCTCTCTGTTCTGTGGCTGCCCCGCTGTTCAGTAGGCCCCGGTGCCGGCCACGACGACGCGTACCGTACGGGCGAGCAGCGCGAGGTCCTCGGCCGGGGACCAGTTGTCCACGTATCTGAGGTCCAGGGCGACCGTCTCGTCCCAGGAGAGGTCGGAGCGGCCGCTGACCTGCCACAGACCGGTGAGGCCCGGCTTGACGGCCAGTCTGCGCAGCTCCACCTCGTCGTACCCGGCGACCTCGTCGGGCAGCGGCGGCCGTGGACCGACCAGGGACATGCGTCCCTGCACCACGTTGAACAGCTGGGGCAGTTCGTCCAGGGAGCAGCGGCGCAGCACCCGGCCGATGCGGGTGATCCGCGGATCGCGGCGGATCTTGAACATCCGGCCGTCCTGCTCGTTGACCCCGGTCAGCTGGTGCCGCAGCCGCTCCGCGTCGGCGACCATGGTGCGGAACTTGGCCATGGTGAACGGCTTTCCGTCGCGGCCGATGCGCGTCTGCCGGTGTACGACGGGGCCCGGCGAGTCCAGCCGTACGGCGAGGGCCACCGCCGCGAACAGCGGGGCGAGCAGCGTGATCAGCAGTGCCGCGCCGAGCCGGTCCGTCATGGACTTGAGCAGCATGGCGAGCCCGCGCCGCAGCGGCGGGGCCACGTTCAGCATCGTGAGCCCGGCCACCGAGTGGACGCCCACCCGGCGCCCGGCTACCTCGGTCAGGCCCGGTACGACCACGAGCGGGCGCTCCTCGCCGTGCAGGGCCCACGACAGCCGCCGCAGGCGCGGTCCGGACATGTGCGATCCCGGTACGACGACGACCACGTCCACGTCCAGCCGCCGGGCCGCCTCCAGTACCGGGGCGGTGTCGGCCGACGGGCGCTGCGGCGCCTGGCTGCTGAGGCGGGTGGCGACCGGGGCCAGTGCGTGCGGGTCCTCGTCGCCGACCGGGCACACCCCCACGACGACGAGCTCGTGGTCGGTCCGCCGCGCGAGGTGGCTCACCAGACCGTCGACGGCGTGCGCCTCCCCGATCACCAGGGCCCGGCGGACGGCCAGGCCGTCGCGGCGCCGGGCGACCAGATGACGGTGGATCAGCCTGTGCACCACCGCGCTCGTCGGCGCGCAGGGCACCAGGGCGGTAAGTGCGACGAGGAACGGGGACTCCTCGCCCGTCGCCGCCCGCACCACCGCGAGCAGGCCGACCAGTACCAGCCAGTCCTGCAGCGCGAGGCCGGCGCTGTTGCCCTCACCGAGACTGCGTTCGGCGTAGCGGTTCCGCGCGACGCGCACGAGCAGCCATGCGGCGGCCGCCACCGTCGCGTATGCCGGCGCATTGGCGCCGTCGACCAGTGCGAAGGCCAGGTACACCGGCAGGGCCGCGCCGGTCGCGTCGCCGATGACGGCGGCGGGCGCGTACCAGGCGGCCTTGCCGGTGCGGCGCCGGGTCGGCGGCTGCTCCCGGATGGCCTGTGTCTGCGCAGGTCTTGCCCCGGGCACGTGGGGCATCGTGTCCTCGAACAGCCACATTCTGCCTCCAAGTACATCAAAAAGGACTGTTCGAGTGTGTATGGCTGTGCAATGGGCAGCGGGGCACGACGCTGGGGTGCGGGCAACTCTCACCCGATGAGCAGAGTTCCATGCCGTTCGCATATGCCGGATGCCCGTGTTCGAGCACGCGGTCTCCCGTTCGTCAGGCCGGAATCAAGGCCACTTTGAACATTTTCGGCCAGAATTTTCCGGTGATCAGAAATTGATCCGTGCCGGGGACCGCCGCGATGCCGTTCAGTGCGGACCCCGGGACGAGTTCGTCGTCGCGCAGCAGCCCGGAGGCGTCGATGCGCGCCGTCACCGCTCCCGTGGCGGGATCGATGCGCACGATGCGGTCGGTGTAGAGCACGTTGGCGTACACGGCGCCGCCGACGCACTCCAGCTCGTTCAGCTCCGTCACCGGCCGGCCGTCCTCGGTCACGGTGACCTCGCCCGTCTTCGCGAGCGTGCCGGGGTCACGGAAGGTCAGCCGTGATGAGCCGTCGCTGGTCACCAGCCGGTGCCCGTCCCGCTGGAGACACATGCCCCAGCCGTCGTCCGGGTACGGGACGCGGCGCAGCTCCGCGAGCGTCTCGGCGTCGCGCTCGATAGCGGTCCGGTCCCGCCAGGTCAGCTGCCACAGGGTTGGGCCGAGCACGGTGATGCCCTCACCGAACAAGGGCGCGGGGAGTTGCACGCGGACCGTGGGCTCCTTGCCCGGAGGCCCTGCCCGTACCGAGGACCGGCCGGAGAGGCCGGTGCCCTCGTAGAGCGTGCCGTCGGCCATCTCGAGTCCCTGGGTGAAGGCCTGCGGGTCGTGCGGAAGGGTCTTGAGCACCTTGACCCGCAGCTGCTCGACCCGGTGCGTGGCGGTCTGCCGTCCCTGCCTGGAGCGGTCCGCCGGGTCGCCGGGTGCGCGGTCCGCAGGCGGGCGGGCCGCGAGCAGCAGCGCGGCCACGAGCACGGCCCCCGCCGCGCGGCGCGCACGCTCAGACACGGCAGGCGTCTCCCGGCTTGAGCGTGGTCCGCAGCGGCGTCACAAGGGACTGGCGCAGCAGCGTCGGTGTGCCGTCCGCGTGCGGCTCCTGCAGATGCAGCACCAGGGTGCGGCTGGAGCCGGCGGGCAGCTCCAAGTCCTTTGTGAACACGGAGTGTCCGCGTTCGACGGCCGGCGCCAGCAGCGCCCGGCGGCCGTCCAGGGTTGTGTCGATGAGAGTGGCTCCGACCCCGGCGTAGTACGACACCCGGAGGCGGTTGTCCCCCGGCCGGGTGCGGTAGGGAGGGTGGTCCGCCCTGATGGTCACGTAGTCGGGCAGGCCGGAGGCCGGCGCCCGGTTGGTCAGGGTCATGCGCACGGTGACCGCGCGCCCGCCACCGGAGCAGGCGCCCGCTTCCCAGGTCAGGCTCCGGTCGAGGTAGTAGTCCAGCTTGCCGCCGGCCGCGTTGTTCACCACCATTCCCGCGAAGGGGCCGGGGGTGTCCGGGAGCGCGCCCGAGTAGGGGCGCGACTCCAGGAGGCGCTGCTCCGCCGGGTGGGCGCTCCAGACCTTCAGCCGTCCGTCCCGCTGGACGTCGTTCACGGCGACGAGCAGTGCGGGCAGCCGGTGCGAGTCGTCGAGCGCCCCCATCAGCCGTGCGGCGGCGGCACGGGCGGCGTCGACGAAGAACGCCTTGCGCCGGGCGACGTCGTCATACTTCGCGTAGCTGGTCCGTTCGGTGAGGTCCACGACGTTGCCGGGGGTGAGCTCGGTGCCGTCGGCCATCCGGGCCGGGCCGGTGACCTGCAGGAGACGGCTCAGCGTGACCGGATCCACGGCGATCGCCCCGTCCACGCGCTCGCCGGTGTGCTTGCGCCATGCCGCAGCCCAGATGCGGGCCGCGTAGGGGAAGTGCGGGCTCATGTCGGAGTTGGGCCACGTATGGGCGGGGTCGCTGCCCGCGTAGCGGGTGTTGAACTCGGCTCCGAGGTCGATGTCCGGCTTTACCGTTTCCATCTCCGTGTTGTTGCCGAACCGCTCGAAGGACAGCCGGCCCCGGTCGGCCCGCAGCACGGCGAACGCGCCGGGAAGGCCCCCGGTGCCACGTGACTCGGCGAGGTTCTGGAACGCGAGGAAGTAACGCCGCTCGCCTTGCGTGCCGAGCATGGGCGGCAGGACACGTGCGGCCACGGAGGCGTCGGTCATCACCGGCGCGAGGTGGTCCAGCTGCTGCTGCAGCCCGGCACGGGCCCGGTCGGCCGCCGGCAGCCAGGTGGACCGGGGCAGACCGTGCACATCGGTGCGCACCTCGGCGACGACGCCGGCGGCCCGGGCGATCTCCTGCCTGTGCTCTTGCAGCCCCGCGAGAGCCTCGGACATGCCGCCGCCGCTTCCGTCCTGCGCGGACGGCGGCAGAACGTCGGTCAGTGCGGGCAGCACATCGCCGGCCAGCCGGTCCACGGCGTAGGCGGCGCCGCGCACGGTTCTCACCGGCCCCCCGAAAAAGGGCAACTCGGCGACGGAGTACCAGGCCGGTCCGGTGGTGAGACGATGCGCCCGAGCCGCGTGGTCGGCGGCCGAGCGCACTGCCTGTTCCGCTGCCCGGGCGGGCGCCGTGCCACTCGCGGAGCCCGCCGCCACCGAGTGCCGCAGCGCGTCGAGGTCCTGCTGGGCCGCGAGCAACTCCCGGCGGGCGAACAGCCCGGTGACACCGATCCAGACGGCGCCGGCCAGCGGGAGCAGCGCGGCGGCCAGCAGTGCCGTCCTGAGCAGGCGGCGGCGGTTTGATGAGGGTTCGCCGGGGGAGTCCTCCGCCCCGGGCATGCGGATGGCGTCCCGGCCGTGGCCGGGACGCCGTTGCACTTCAGTACGGATGTCCCGCTCCGTCATGAACTGCCCGTCATGAGTTGCGGCGACGGCGTACGGCCAGCGTGGTGCCACCGCCCGCCAGGAGCAGCGCCGCCGCGGTGCCGCCCAGGGTCAGGGCCTTCGCGTTGCCCGTCTCGGCGAGGCCTTCGCCGTTGTGCTGAGTCTGGTGCTCGTAGCTCGCCGGGTCGGCGGCTACGTCGCGTCCCTGGGATCCGTTGCTTCCGTCGTCAGTGCCGTTGCGTCCGCCGGGGTACTCGGGCTTTTCCGAGTGGGTGGGCCGGCTGGTGGGGCCGTGGGTCGGCTTCGGGGGCTTCGTCGGCTTCGGGGGCTTGGTCGGCTTCGGGGGCTTGGTGTGCGTCGGAGTCGGAGTCGGCGTCGGAGTCGGAGTCGGAGTCGGAGTCGGGCTGCCGACCCCGCCCCTGACGTAGATGGTGACGCCGATGCTCTGGTCAGGGTTGTCCCCGGTGAGCCGGAAGACGTGCCAGCCGTGCGGGGCGTTCGCCGGGACGGTCACCGTCCCGGCCACCGATCCGTCGGGCTCGGCCTGGAAATGGCCGAGGACGATCGGCGTCGATTCCAGCAGCACCGTGATGGTCTGGAAGGGAGTGAAGACTCCCGCGGGCGAGTCGAAACTCAGCAGTCCTCCGGGATCCACCGTCGTGGTGCTGACATTCAGGGGCGGGGGTGATCCCGGGTATGGCTGCGCATAGGCAGCCTGCGCACCAACCAGGGGTGCCGCGATGAGCATGGCAGCTGATGCCGCCGATGCCAGGGCCACCCTCCATCTGGGCGATGTCGTCAACTTCTTCACTCTCCTCGTCTCGACTTCAGTCCGGGCCGGGCTGCAGCGTGGTCGTGATCAAGATTTCGGGTACCAAGGATCTTGATACATGGAATAAGCGGGACATATCGACAGCTATTGGTACGGCGGCACCCAGAAGCCATCGGATGGTGGAGTGCTTGCCCACCGTTGGCCTACGTCGCCTCGTCGGGGGCGGGAGGCCTGCGCCACCGGTGTCGTTGGACGGTCCGACATAGGGGTGGCTCCCCCCGTTTGAGTGCTCTGTTCCCTATGTTCTGCTTTGCCCATAGGGAACAGGGCATTTCATTTCGGATGGATCCCTCGGTCCACGAGGGGTTATGAGGGGTGCAGCTTGGATCTCCACGGATTCCTTAAAGCTATTGCCAGACGCTGGCCGACCTTCCTGGTCTGTCTGGTTCTCGCGATCGGAGCGGCGCTCGCCGTGACGGGGTTGAGTACCCCCGTCTACGAGGCGCGGACCCAGCTCTTCGTCGCCACCCCCACCAGTGATGACACCGCCCAGCTGAACCAGGGACAGAACTTCTCGCAGGCGCGTGTGCAGTCGTACGCCTCGATCGTGACGACGCGTCAGGTGACGGTGCCCGTGGTGAAGAAGCTGAGGCTGCACACCACACCCGAGGAACTGGCGTCCCGGATCACCGCCGTCGCCCCGCTCAACACGGTGCTCATCGACATCACCGTCCGGGACACCGTGCCCAAGCGGGCGGCACGCATCGCCAACGCAGTGGCGGAGCGGTTCAGCGTGGTCGTCGAGCAGCTGGAGACGCCCAAGCGCATCGTCCAGCGGGCGAACGAGGCGCCGCCCGCCTCGGCCGTCTCGCCCGTTTCCCTGGGCGTCACCCAGGAGGCCGTCACCCCCACCGGCCCGGTCTCGCCCCGCCCGCTGCTGAACCTGGCCGCGGGCGCGCTCGGCGGGCTGCTGCTCGGTGCCGGCCTCGTCGCCCTGCGCGAGACCCTCGACACCACGCTCAAGACGAGCGAGGCGCTGGGCGAGTTCACCGCGCTCCCCGGTCTCGGCACCATCCCGTACGACAGGAACGCCCCCAGGCAGCCGCTCGTCAGCACCGACGGGCGCTCCAACCGCGCCGAGGCCTTCCGCAAGCTGCGTACCAACCTGCAGTTCTCCCAGGTCGACGACCCGCCGCGGATCATCGTGGTGACGAGTTCGCTGCCCGGCGAGGGCAAGACCAACACCGCGGTGAACCTCGCCCTCTCGCTCGCCGAGGCAGGCATTTCCACCTGCCTGGTCGATGCCGACCTGCGCCGCCCGTGCGTGGCCAGGACCTTCGGTCTCGTCCGGGACGCCGGTCTGACCACGGTGCTGATCGGGCAGGCCCGCGCCGAGGACGTGATGCAGCAGGTCGGCGGCCGGCTCTCGGTGCTCGCCAGCGGGGCCGTACCGCCGAACCCCACGGAGCTGCTCGCCTCGGCGCGCATGAAAGAGGTGCTGCGCGAGCTGGCGGACACCTACGACGCCGTGATCGTCGACACCGCGCCGCTGCTGCCGGTCGCCGACACCGCCGGACTCGCCTCGCTCGCCGAGGGAGCGCTGCTCGTCGTCCGCGCCGCGAAGACCAGCCGGGACCAGGTCCGTTCCGCCGCGGAATCGCTGGACCGCCTGGGCGTCCGTGTCCTCGGCACCGTCTTCAACATGGCTCCGGTCCCCAGGGGCGACCGCTACGGCGCCTACGGGCCGTACGGCGAGCTGCCCGCTCCCCGTGTGTCGGCTCGCCAGGAGGAGTCCACGGCGCCCGCGGCCACGCATCTCGCGGGCGAAGGATGACATGACCCGGGTCCTGTTCGTCTGCACGGGCAACGTCCACCGCTCGGTGCTCGCCGAGCGGCTGCTGGCCGCGAAGCTTCCGCCCGGCTCGGCCGTACGGCCCGAGAGCGCCGGCACGGAGGCCTGGCCCCGGCCCGGCATGGACAGCTCCACCAGGGCGGTGCTGGAGAAGCTGGGCGGCGACGGGTCCGGCTTCGAGGCCCGCCCGCTCACCGCGCAGCTCGTCGCGGGAGCGACGCTGGTCCTCGGACTCGCGGGGGAACACCGGGAGGCGGCCGTGCGGCTCGCGCCGGCGGCGCTGCGGCGCTGCTTCACCCTGAAGGAGTTCGTGCGGCTTGCCGTTGGGGGAGTCGGCGAAGTGCGGGACGGCGAAGACTCACGGGTCGGGGACGCTTCCGAAGTCGGGGACGCTATCGAAGTCGTGGACGCCACCGAAGTCGGGGACGCTTCCGAAGTCGGGGACGCCACCGAAGTCGGGGACGCTGCCGACGTCGTTGTCGCGGCCGTGGCGGGCCGCCGGGGCACCGCCGCCCCGGTCCCGCCGGCCGAGGACGACATCGCGGACCCGTGGGGAAGGCCTCACCCTGTGCTGTACGAGTGCGCGCGCGAGATCGACGGTGCGGTGAGCACGCTCGCGCAGCTGCTCGGCGGCGGGACGGGCATCTGAACCGCGGGTCACCGAGGCCCCGCCGGGGCCCTCGAACCCGGCGGCGCCTCCTGCGACAAAGAGGAGTCCGACCACCATGCGGATCACCTTTGGGATCGCGGGAGTCCTCTTCCTGGCGACCGGCCTGCACTTCCTGATGCACTGACCGCAGCCGCAGGCGAGCCGCCCGCGTGCGCCACGATGCTGCGCGCCTGGAAGGCCCGTGACCGGTACGACGGCACCCGCGCGTCGGCTGTACCGGATCGCCCACCAACGCCTGCCTGACGGCGCTGGAGGGGCGGGCACGGCGGCCGTTGCCGTCCGGCCTCGGCGCGCCGAGCGAGGACCCCGGGGCGCCGCTCACTCCGGCCCTCGACATCCCCTGGCTGCAGCCGTTCCCCGACGCGCGGTTCGACGCGGAGGCGCGGACCGACATGCGGCTCGCGCTGGTGGCGGCGATCCAGGTCCTGCCGCCGCGGCAGCGAGCCGTGCTGGTGCTCCGCGAGGTACTGGAGTTCACCGCCGCCGAGGTCGCGGAGCAGCTCGGAACCACGGCCGCGGCCGTCAACAGCGCGTTGCAGCGGGCCCGTGCCGCCCTCGCCGGCGGGGGTGGCATGGACCAGGCGGTGCTTCAGCGGTATGTGCGGGCCTTCGAGGCGGCCGACGTCCCCGCGCTCGTGCGGCTGCTCACGGACGAGGCGATCCTGGAGATGCCGCCGGTGCCGCTGTGGTACCGGGGCAGCCGCGACTACGGCCTGTTCATGGAACGCGTGTTCCGGATGCGAGGGACGGGCTGGGCCATGACGCCCCTGACCGCCAGCGGGCAGCCCGCGCTCGCCGCGTACGCACCGGAACCTTGGGCGAGATAGCGGTGTGACTCCGCGCACACTTTGAGGTTACGGCTCAGTAAGGCGTCACGGTTGGCAGCCTTGGTCGCACTACTCATCGTCAGAAGCCGCTGGCACCACACGAGTTGGGTGCCCAAGCGAAGGGGTCGGCCATGAACGGCATACCCGTGACGTCGCTGATCGCAGGACTGATCGCCTGCGGCGGACGCGCGCTGTATGTGTGGTTGCGCGGACGGGCCGCAATCCAGATCGCACAGCTGAACGATCACGGTCTCACCCGCCGCGTGCAGTCGCTTCCTCCGGGCAGCCGCTTGGTCGAGCACCACGCAGACCGCGGCGAGGTAGTGATCGAGGTGGGCCGTCCGGTCGGCAAACGCGGCGGTGGTGATGACTGACTCGAACCCGCCGCTGAGGCCATGGCCGGCGCGTGCACGGCAGGATCAGCTCATCGGCACCCTGCACCGCCCGCATCCTCCGGCCGACTCGGGCACCCGGACGGAGTTCGCCGGCTTCTATGCGAAGGCGATGCCGGGTTTGGTGGTCTTCGTCCTGCGGCACGGTGCCGACATCCATGAAGCCACCGAGGCGGCGCAGGCTGCCTTCGTCCAGGCCTGGGAGCGGTGGGAGACCATCGACCACCCTCATGCCTGGCTGCGGACGGTGGCCTATCGCCACCTCCTGAGGGCACGCGACTGCCGTGAAGGCCCCGTGCAGGATCTGCCGGAGCCTCCCGGCGGGGTGTGCCCGGTCGAACGGATCGAGGTCGGTGCTCAGGAAACGCTCGTCCTGAAGGTGCTGGCCAAACTGCCGATGCAGCAACGACGAGTCTTCGCCTGGATCTACGACGGGTTCTCCACGCAGGAGACCGCTGAACTGTTGCACACGACCCCAGAGGCCGTCAGGCAGAACCTGGCGCGAGCCCGCAAGAGCCTCAAGCAGGCCTGGGAAACGATGAAGGAGGCCCACCAGTGAGCGAGGCGGCACCCCGCCCGGAGACCAACGCCGACGACGAGGCTGCGTTCGATGACTGGCTCGCCGCCTCAGACACCGCCCTGCACGAAAAGGTGGCAACCGCTCTCGATCTCGACACGGGCCGCGCCCACATCTTCGCGGCATCTCTCACCGCCGAGACAGCGTCGACGGTTGATGCGGAGGAGCCGGAGGAATGGGCTCACCTCGAAGCCGTCCTGCGGGAAGCCGCCGACAGCATCGCTCACTGGCTTGCGCTGTCGGCCCCCCACACCCTGTCCCAGCAGCTCAGCAAGGCCCTGTCCACTACGCGCACCATGGTCGTCGTGGGCAGAGCGCTGTTGCCGGACAGCTTGAGCGCCCCCTGGGGGCTCGCCGCGGACTTCCTCACGGAAAGTCACCTGCACCTCACCCAACTCAGGGGCGGAATCCTGCATCGCACCCTGGACCGACAGGAAGCCCTGGGCCTGCACACCGGCGCTCGCAGCGGTATCGCGACCTTCCAGGCGGCGCTTGAGCACACCCTGCAGACGACCGCACCCGGGTCCAAGGCTCACTTGGTCATGAACCGGCTCCTGTCCACCGGCGAAATGCTGCTGCTCCTGTTGCGGTGGACCCGGGAGAGCATCGATCACCTTTTCGACGACATGGACCGACACTCGCAAGTCCCATCGGCCAACCACCGATGATGAGGCCGAGCCGGGCTTCGTTGGTGCCTCGCAGTCGATTCGGTGTCGCCGAGTTCGACGAGACGGTCGGTCCAACCGCGGCATCGGCGCCGAGGTATGCGCACCGCTCCGTGAAGCGGCCGCGGCCCGACCCGGTGACCACGAGGCATGACGCCCTGGTGCCCACGCGCGGGGTCCGGCCGAGTCGGCCGGACCCCGCGCGTCGGCTGAGCTGCCTTCCGGGAGCCCGTTGGCTGGCGCCGGGAAGTGCTATCGGGGGTCCACCCACAGCGCCGAGGCGAACGCGCACAGGTCGCCTCCCGCCGTGGCCAGGGCAACACCCACCCGGTGCTTGCGCCCTTCCTCCGAGAGGACCCACGCATACGAGATCAGCGGCGAGGAAACCGGCACAGGCCGGAGCAGCCGTGCCGTGAGCGAGGCGGTCACCGCCCCCTCCCGCAACCCTCCCAGCAGCTGGCCCGCCGCGTTCCCGGGGCAGTCGAGCGCCCCCCACACCAGCTCCGCCGGCAGCATCCCCTCCGTGTCGGCGAGCGCGGGCCCGGGCGTCCACGCGGCGGCCACCAGATCCCGTTCCGGCACGACCCCGCAGTGCTGGCGCAGCCCGGTGTCGGGCGTGCGTCCGGGTCCACACCCGAAGCAGTCCACGGCGCCCTCCGGCGGAGCCGCGCGGTACGCCTCGGCCGCCGCCGACGCCTCGTCCCAGGAGGGCGGTGCCGGGACTTCGATGTCCAACTCGTCGGGCGTGGCCACCGCGAGCACCCCGTCCGCACCGGTCAGTACGGCCCCGCCGTCGGCGGTCTCCGTGAGCCCCACCGGTACTTCCACCGGGGTCGGCCGTCGGAAGTCCACCCGTACGGTCTTGGCCGCCGCCCGCCCGGCCAGCACACCCGCTATGTATCCACCGAACGCCACCCCGGGATACCCCCGCAGACGGCCGGGCACCGTGATCGTCTCGATGTCGGTCATGGTGCCCACTTCACCACACCCTCGTCCCGGCGGCCGGAGGGCGGAGCACCTGGGGCGGCTGGACGACGACGGCGTGGTGATCGCACCTGATGTCGTCGAATCCGGCAACATCTCCGCCGCCTCGGTCCTGCTGCTCGCCTTCCGAACCGAGACGGACATACGCCGAAGGGCGTCCGTGGTCGTTGATGTCAGCGTTGGATGTCAGCGTCGGATGTCGGCGTCGGAAGTCAGCGAAACAGCGCCGGCACCGGACAGACCTCCAGTGGTTCTTCGGGCCGGTCTGCCCAGCGCCACCAGACATGCCCACCGGCACACCTCCACAACGTCCGGCAGGTTCGCCGACCGTCGTCCTCCCGCCTGGAGAGCACGAAGCCGCCGGATCTCATGGGCCGGCCGCACTCGGGACAGGCAGGGGCGTCGCTGGTCATGAGGGTCCTATGACACCCATCGCACCGAGTACGAGACACCCCGTACCGAAGAGGAAGAAGCCGCCCAGGCCGATCAGGACGGCGCCCAGCCTGACGACGCCGGCACTCCTGCCTTCTTGCGTTATCAGCAAGCCCGAGATCTTTTGCCCGAGATCGAGGTAGGCAGGCAGCCGTCCGTTCCGCCGGAGCATCCGTCCGATGCTGATGAGCGTTATGCCAAAAACCAGGGTGAGCATGCTTGTCTGACCCTGGTAGGCCGGGTCGTAGGCGTGCGAAACCGCGATGATCACTGAAGTCCCCCCAAGGCGCCTGGCAGAGCCACTGCCCGGCGGAAAGAAGCACCCATCCTGCCTGATGTCCGGTCCTGGTCGGAAACCCTTGTGCCTGAGGGCCTTTGACCCGGGTCTCGTTGGCGGTTGCTGCTCGCCCGTTGCCGTTGAACGCCCTCGGACGCCCTCGCACGGTCCAGGGGCGGGCGGTCCAGGGGCGGACGGCCCGGGGTTGGTCAGTGCGGGACCCGCGCTCCGCCGCAGTCCAATGGCCTTGCCACCTTCGGCGAGATACGCACATAAGAGGTAGGTTTGAATCAAGATCGGCAGTGATCTGCCGAAGGCATGCATGCCGGGCCGGAGCACGGGGAGTCCGACCAACTCGCCCGTCCGGCCACGGCTCGCGGAACGGGGGACTCATGACCAGGTACCAGCGCGTGCCCGCATCAAGCTCTCCCTGAAGCAACGGCTGGAACCGCGCAGTCGTCGCGACCGCCACCGCCACCGCATGAAGCGGCTGCCGCTGCCGCGCGCCCAGGTACCACCGTGCCCGCGGTCGGGCTTGCCAGTGTCGGGTCCGGCGTGTCGAGCCCGCCGTGTGTCGAGCCGACTGGGCCGCCCGTAAGGGACCGCCAGCATGCCAAGAGCTCCATACATGTTGAGGAAACATGCGCATAACTCGAATACAGAAGCTACTGATGGCAGCCGGTGCGCTGGTACTGGCAACTGCCACGCCCGCCATCGCCGACACCCCTCCTCCGACTGCACCCTCCACCGGCCCAGCACCCTCCACACCGTCGGATCCCTCCGCACCCTCCACGTCGGCAACACCTGCACCCGCTGCACCCTCTGCTACACGCTCTAAGCCCGCACCCTCCGCCGACGAGGACGATGCGGTCGAAGACGGGCAGTGGACGAGCCAAGCGGCCGAGAAGTTCTGGACATCCGAACGGATGGCCGCGGCCACACCGGACGCTCCTCGCCCCGAGGCGCCCGCCGACTGGAAGCCCGCCGCTCGCCGGACGGCCGCGGCAGCCCCCAAGGACGGCTACTACTTCGGCGGCGTCCCCACCGTCGGCACCTTCTTCCACTACACACGGAACCCCGCCACCGACAAACTGGAAGGGCGTTTCTGCTCGGCCAGTGTCATCGACAGCCCGCAGGGCAACGTCATCCTGACCGCCGCACACTGCTCGGGCGGCAGCAAGGGCATGTTCGTGCCCCGCTACGACGGCGCGGCGACGAACCCCGCACCCTACGGCCGGTTCCCGGTGCAGAAATGGATCCGCGACTCCCGCTGGTACAAGGTGGGTGACAAGCCCACCCGTGACGCTTACTCAGACCTGGACTACGCCTTTGCCCGGGTAGGCACCAACAGCAGCAACCAGAGCCTGCAGAAGGCTGTCGGCGCCGCTCTCAAGCTCGGGCAGGTGAACGGTGACTACAGCCGGACCGTGACCGTGGTCGGCTACCCGGGAAGCCACAACCCGAAGAACCGGCCGATCATCTGCCCCCGCGTCACAACCCGGCAGCTTCCCGGCTACCGGCAGATGCGCATGGAGTGCGGCGGCTTCTACGGAGGCACCTCCGGAAGCCCCTGGATCACCGGCCTGAACACCACGACCGGCAGCGGAACCGTGATCGGCAACCTCGGCGGCTACTACGGCGGCGGCCTGGAGAACGACAGCGACCGCATCTCCTTCGCCGTCACCTACGACAAGCGTGCCCTGGAGATCTACGCCGCCGCGAAGAACAACACCGAACCGCAGAAATACCCGCGCGGCTACAGCATGTACCCCACCGGCGGCGGCTTGTGGACCAAGGCCAAGAAGTTGGCCTCCGGTGATTACAACGGCGACGGCAAGACCGACATGATCGTGGTCTGGGGGGACGGCGAGGTCACCCTCTACGCCGGTGACGGCAAGGGCGGCTTCTCCGGCGAGAAGAGGATCACGAAGTCGGACACCTGGAAGGACGCCAAGGTCATCGCGGGCGGCGACTTCACCGGCAGCGACTCCTCCGACCTCGTCGTGGTCTGGGTGGACGGTGAAGTCACCCTCTACACGGGCGACGGCAGGGGTGGATTCGCCAAGGAGACGCAGCTCCAGAAGCCCAACGACACCTGGCGGAACGCCACCCAGATCACGGCCGGACGCTACAGCGACAACAAGTGGACCGACGACCTCATGGTCCGCTGGGTCGACGGGGAACTCTCCCTCTACACCGACGTCGACGGCCGGGGCCTCCTCCACGAGCACAAGCTCAAGGACCCCAACGACACCTGGGAGCACGCCACGATCCTCACCGCCGGCAACTTCAGCGGCGGTTCCCACTGGGACGTCATAGTGCGCTGGTCGGACGGCGAGCTCTCGCTCTACCGCGACGCGGGCCCCTCCAGTGTGGGAACGGAAGTGCGGATGCTGTCCTCTAACCAGCTGTGGACCCGCGCCTCCGTCATGACCGCGGGCGCCTACACGCAGGGCGAGCCCGACGACCTGCTGGTGCGGTGGTCGGACGGTGAGACCTCCCTCTACACCGACACCTCTACCACCCTCGGCCGTGAACACATGCTCGTGCCGCCCAAGGCCGGCTGACCCCCCTCTCAGGAAGGCGAGATACGCGCGATGTACCTGCGCACTGCGGCGACCGCTCTCACCGCGACCATCATCGGCCTCACGGGCACTCAATCAGCCTCGGCGGCGGACGGTCCGGGCCTGAGCATCAGCATCCGCGAAAACGACGGCGACAGCACCGCAGACGGCCCCCTTCAGCAGGGTGCGCCCGTCGTGGTCACCTCCGACGTCGACCTGACCTCCCTGGCCGCGGACGGCAACGGCAGCTTCACCGTGAAGTCTCCGGCGTTCACCAAGGACGTGACCATGGAGATGCGGAAGAACAGTTTCGGGGAGGGCTACGGCACCATCAGCTGCGACATCCGGCCGGGAAGCTACCCGGTCGACATAGGCGGGCAGCACGAGAAGTCCGCGGCGATCGGCAACCGGGGTCACTTGACCATCACGGTCAAGGACGACAACGACCAGTACTGCGAGCAGGCCGCCGGTTTCTCCAGCCGCACCGGCACCGTTGCCGCAGTCGTCGGCGGCGGCGCGATAGTCCTCGCCGCGGCCGGCTACATCGCCGTGCGCCGCCGGAGGACCAGGAACACCTGACCCCGGCAGTACCGGGGGCCGCCGGCACTGCACGGCGGCCCCCGTCACAGGACCGACCACCGCGCCCCGCCCTCACCTCCCGGCCGACCTGAACGCCTGAACTCGCCCGGGATCACCGGGCACCGGTTTCGAGCTGGGCCGGACTGCGGCCGGCGAGGTGTTTCCAACGGCCTGGATCTTTCGGCTGCCGGCACCCTTCCCTCTCACCAAGGCACGCGAGTGGCGCCTGATCTACTGAAGCTCTGCGGTCGGAGCCCGAGGCACTCTCCTGCCATACTGCTGGGCGCTGCTGTAATTCAGCAGCCGTTGAGTGCCGTCCCTGGACATCGTCGGCCGCATGTCTGACGAGTGCTTCGGACACCCACGGCTGGCCGCGATCCACGACCCGCTCGACCCCGATCGCAGCGATCCGAGTGCGCGCCTGCCAGCCCGGCCACTGGGCGGCATCCCGTGGGACCTGCAGAAACTTGCGCGGGTGTGCCGTGCAACCCTGAAGGGGCTCCAGAGGTCTTGTGGGCATCTTGTCTTCCTAGTGGGGGGTGCATCACTGTGCGTGTGCGCAGCATTTCGGCCGCAACAGCGCTCGCGGTCACTCTCAGTTCTGTCGCCCTGATCGGGTCGGCGGCGGGCGCTGCCGTCGCCGACAGCAGCGCCGCGCTGCCCATCACGTCCAGCGGCGACATCGTCGTGGACGGCGTTCACCGGCGGGTCTTCATCAGTGACCCGTCGGGAGGCAAGGTCGTTGCCACCGACTACAACGGCACCGTCATCGGGACGATCACCTCGCTGCCGCAGGCTGACGGCCTGGAGCTTTCCGCCGACTCGGCAACGGTCTACGTCGCCGTGCCGGGAACTGACGAGATCGTGGCCATCGACACGGCGACGGTCACCGAGGCTGGGCGGTACGCGACGGGTGACGGCACAGATCCGCAGCACCTGGCGCTCGCGGGCGGCAAGCTCTGGTTCGGCTATGGCAGCGTCGGTCACGGCAACATCGGCTCTCTCGACCTGTCCGGCGGGCAGGCGCAGGTTTCGCTCGCCCAGGAGGCCGAGGGGACGTGGAAGGATGCTCCCCTGCTGGACTCGGTACCCGGCGCTCCCGACACCCTGGCGGCCGGCTCGCGCCAGTACTACTTCACCCTCGGCATCTATGACGTGTCGTCCGGCACGGCCGGCCGGACCGCGTTCCTCGGCGGGCAGGACGCCGCCATCGGCAACACCGCGGAGGACCTGGCGCTCACCCCGGACGGCACAGAGCTCGTGGTGGCCACCACGGCAGGCGACTTCCAGCAGGTCTTCCGGACCTCGGACCTGTCGGAGACCATCAGGTATCCGAGCGGCTACTGGCAACAACGGTCGGTGGATGTCGCGCCGGACGGCCTCGTCGCGGTGGGCACCGACACTTACGCCTCCTTCCTCCCCCATGTGTCCATCTACAAGCCGGGTAGCACGGCCCCGAGGCGGACCGCCAATTTCACCGACGAAACGGGTGGAGTCGCCCAAGAGGCCCTGCTCGACCACGGCGACCTCGCTTTCGCACCCGACAGCAGTCGGCTCTTCGCGGTCACACACGGTCTCTCCAGCAGGTACAGCCTGCGCGTCGTCACCGACCCCGGCAAGGCCGTCACCACCGTCACGGCGAACGCCCCGGCGACCGCCGACCGTGCCAAGTCGCTGACCGTCTCCGGCAAGGTCACGAACACGCTCGGGCTGCCCGCGGGGACCACCGTCGCGGTGACCCGGACGGACCTGGAGTCCCCGAACGGCAAGGCGCTCCCGGCCGCGACGGTGAAGGCGGACGGGACCTTCTCCTTCACCGACATCCCGCCCGCGGGCGGCAAGGTCACGTACAAGGTCTCGTATGCCGGCGGCGCCGATCGCACGGCTGCCTCCGCCTCGGACACGGTCGAGGTCTCCCGGAACTCCCCGACCCTGACCGTGAACAAGAACGGCGCGGTCTACGACTACGCCAGCAACGTGACGTTCACCGCCCACCTCGGCACGACGTACAAGAACCGGACGCTCTCGCTCTACGCGGACACCGCGGGCGACGGCAAGGGCAAGTACCTGGTCAAGACCGGCACGGTCAACAGCGCGGGCAACCTGTCGGTCACCTTGCCTCTGAAGCGCGACACCACGGTGAGCGCGTCCTTCTCCGGCGACGCGCGGACCGCCCCGAAGACGGCCACGAGCTGGGTGGGCGCGAAGGTCAAGGTGTCGCTGAGCCTGAGCCGTTACTACAAGACGGCCACGGTCAACGGGTACACCAAGTACTACTTCCGGAAGACGACCAATCCGCTTCTCACGACCACGATGACGGCCTACCCCGGCCGCTCGCAGAGGCTGGAGTTCCAGATCTACTCCGCCGGCGCCTGGCGGTCGGCGGGGTACGAGTACTTCAAGCTTGACTCCACGGGCAAGTCGGTGGTGGAACTGGGCGGCACGCACCAGACCGGCTACTCGATGCGCGTGCGGTCGTCCTACATCAACAACTCCTCGAACGACACCGTGAACTCGACCACGCACGGCTCCTGGAAGTACTTCACCTTCACCAGCTGAGGCACCCCAAAGCCCGGCGCATCCGATGACGCGCCGGGCCTTGGGATACATCTTCCTCAGGGGATGCGATAGAGCCGAGTGTCACGCTCAAGGACACGATGGCGCGCGTCGGCCACTCCTCGGAGCGGGCCACGCTGAATCCTCGGTTCAAGGTCGGCTCGTCTCCTCAGCCCCGATGGGCAGCGGCGCCAACACGCTTTCCAACTGTGTTGGTGGGGTCTTGGGCTGTGCGCAGGGGCGTTCACCTGCGTTCATGGGCGGCTGACGGCCGGGACGCGTGCGCGGGCGTGTCTCGCTTGAACGAGCATGAACGCTGCTGAATGAGACGGAAACTGAGACGGAGCCCGCGCACTACTCGGGTGACGGTCCGCTACGGTCGACGCTGGCGTGCGGCGGTGATCAGCAATGAGGGAGTACGCCTGGGTGCCGAGGCCGCACGTCGCCTGGCACAGAGTCCCTCCCGAGGACGGGCAGACCTGGTCCAGGCCGTGGCCGGAGCGGCGCGGCGGCGATCTGGACAGCCTGCGTCGACAGCTCGACTGGCCGGTCGAGGGTGTTCTGCTCGACGTTGAGCACAACCGGTTCTGGTACGAGGGCTGGGGTGAGCGTCCAGCCGGCGGGACTGCGGCACTGGACACGGCACGGCATCATCTGGCAGAGGCGCCGGTGCTGGTGCCCGTGTATGCCCACCGATACCTGCCTGCCGGCCGGGGAAGCTTCGGGCATCAAGGTGCTCTCGATGTGGCAGACGGACATCATCTATTACGGCCTGGACCTGGCCGACTACATGCACCAGGAGTTCGACGAGGCGCGGAGCGAGGTCGACGAGAGCTGGAACCCGCGAGCGACGGTCCCCTTCTGGCGGGACCTTCTCTAACTCTTCGGGGAGCCCGGGCATGCGGCGGGCGCCCTCAGCTTGGGAAGCTGCGATCATTTGACGCTCGTCTGGACGCTGACCTGGGCGAACGGCCAGGAAGCAACCTCCTCGGGCCGGGCTGCTTTAACCATGATCCCCCGCTGTTCCCCGCTCGATCTGGTGCGCTTGTGGTGCGGAGTGCGGTGCTGCTCAGCGGGCCGCGTCGGTGAGCGGTACTACCATTTTCGCCACTTGTCCGTGAGCTGGTACCGGCCCAGACCGTGACGCGTGGTCAGGCCGACGACATCGACGCCGTGCTCGGTGAGCGACTGGTCGATGTAGTCGCACAGCTCCTCGCGCTCGTCGGTTTCGAAGGCGGCTCCGTCGTGGGCTTCGTGCACCGAGTTCAGGGCCAGGACGACGCGTTCCACGATGGCAAACACCTTCTCGTCGCTGGCCTCGCTCAGTCCAGGAAGCTGATGCTCGAAGCTATCGAGGACCTCATCTGTCGCCGTCAGAAGTGCATCGGGGAACAACCCAGCCATGCAGGCGCGCGCAGGATCCAGGGTGCCGGCGGCAAGCTCCTCGGCTTCCTCAGCCATACCGTGACACCAGCTCGTAGTCGGTCTCTCAGCCATGGGCGGGACCGTACAGCTCGGGACTGACAGGGCTGAGCACTCACAGGGCAGTGAGCGGAGTCCGCACGTGCGCACGCTTTCCAGTCTGTTGGGGGTCCAGTGACCCGCGTGCCCGGGTGTTCACGTGCGTTCATGCCCGTCCAGGTGCTCGGTGTGAGCTGACGGCCGGACTCTCGTGAACGGTGGTGGCCGTTGCTGAATGAGACGGAAACTGAGACGGAAGGCCACCGGCTGACCAGGCTGTTCGAATCAGTGGCCGCAGGCGCCCGCCTCTATTCGCCCAGGTGCGAGCAGTTGCCGAAGAAGTGAAGGGCAGGTCTCTGACCTGCGGCCACATAATCGATCAACGCTGCGACCTGCGACTTAGCCGTCGTTGGTTGTGGGCGTTGGTCGTCGATGAGTACCCCACGACGGCCCCACGACGGCCCAAAGGGATGTTGGCACCACCTGCGATGATCTCTGAATCATCTTGGTGGGAGGGATCATGGGTATCGGCTATAAGACATCATGGCTTGCTGTGCAGGACGCCGCGCCGGAGGAGGTAGCCGACGCCCTTGGTCTGCGACACCGGCGGATCGTGGACTGGGCAAGCGGCACCAGCGCTGCCTACCGGCAGGGAGTCTTCGTGGCCCGGCCAGTCCCCGAGTGGACGATCGCCCACAGCCGGATCCATCTTCCCCCGGGGAGCGACGCCACCGAGCCAGGTTTTTCCGCCTGGCTCCAGACGCTGGGTAGGCGACTTGGGCACGTCCAATTCTTCGCCACCGACCGCATCGGTGAGTATCACGCGTGGGCCAAGTTTGAATCGGGCGGGTTTACCCGTGCCTACTGCTACATCGGCGAGCGCGGTGAAGTTCCGCTCCACATCGGCGAACCCACCGACGTTGAGATGGAACTCGGTGTCGGACGGCGCTGGCTCGAAGACGGATGGCAGGACTGGCAGGAACGCGAATGGGACGCCTGGTTCGCCGCCATGCCCCGAGAAGATCATGTAATGCGAATCGCCGAGGCCTGGAGCATCTGCCCCCTCCATATCCCGGACAGCGCCGTTAACGCCCCAGGGATCTACGGCTTCCCGTCCGGCGTCGAGCCTTGCTACGAACGCGGACTTCAGATCGAAGACGGAGCACTCGCCTCGTGTCGTCATGGCGCGCAGTCCGGCAGGCACCGCAGGTAGCGAGCGGTCGGCGTAGCGACTTCGGCCGGGAGTTTCAATGACTGAGTCAAGGCGGTGGGCGCCGCCCCACCGTGACGACGGCGCCCGTACGAGGTCAAAGTCGCCGCAGGCGCTCGAAGCCGTGGCCCTTGTCCGCCGTGGAGCTTGGCGGGCTTTTGCCGGCCCGTACCGCGGCGGGAACGGAGGGCACCATGTGGATCTCCGTTGGTGCCCCCCGATGGAGCGCGCGGCGATCAGTGCTCTGAGCGGGGCGCGGATTGCCGTCTTGACGCGCCGAATCCCGACTGACGCCGACTGCGGCCGGTGTCGGCGTCGACTGACTACTTGGTGTCGACGTAGTCGCCGGCGGCGTTGGCGGACGCTGTCGTGGTGGTGCCCGCGAAGGCGTAGCGCCAGTAGCCGTCGGCGGCAGCGGTAACGGTGGTCCTCAGGGTGCCGGTGCTGCTTGTGGTGACAGTCCTGACTGTGGTGTAGGTGCTGGCACCCGCTTTGCGGAACTGCAGTTTCACCGACTGGGTGGAGTAGCCGTGATACAGGTTGTCGTCCCAGTTGGCCCTGCTGAGTTTGCCCGTCACGGTCAGGGTCGCGCCCTTGCGCACCGGTTCGGGCGAGGCGTCGGTCGTGAGCTTGGCGTACCGCTTGACGAAGAACTGGTCCTGGTTGTTCCGCGTCGCTAGGTCGTGGTCTTTGGAGCTGACCTCCAGGTAAGTCTGCCAGGCCCCCGCCTGCGCGTTTTCCAGCCCCCTCCCGTAGTAGCCCGGGTCCATGACGTACCTCATCGAGCAGGTGGCGGTGGTGGCGTTGACGGCCTTGCAGCCCAGGTTGTCGTGGTAACCGAAGCCTGTGGCGGTGGCCCTGCTCCAGACGTCGGAGTAGGCCGCGTTGATCCCGGAGCTGTCCGTGGCGGTGATCGCCAAGACGAAGGTCTTCTCCGTCGTGGTGCCGACCACGACGGACTTGCCACCGTTGATCGACACCTTCGTGATCTTCAGATCTCCGTCACCGTTCACGGCCTCGGCGGCCGGAGCGGTCAGAGCCGAGAGTGCCACCGCACACGGCAGCAGAATGCCGACGGCAAGCTTGCGCATGAAACCCCCCACAGGGCAGGCCCACCGTCTTGATCCATGACGGTGGGATGAACAACAGGCGTGCGGAGTGTAAAGGGGCGTGCGCAAGCCGATTCCGGCAGGGCGGCGATGCACGTTGAGCGGTGTTTCCTGTTGCGCCCGGCCTGCCGCTCCGTCGGGTGCGCATGGGACACGTCCATAACAACTTGAGGTGTACGTACAACCAATTCCCCATGTTGATGGTCATCCGCACACCCGGACTCCAAGAATGGAGATCCGGCTCGCCGTTCCTGCTGTTCCTGGAGAACCATGCGCATCCGCACGGCCACGGCCGCCACCGTCGGCAGCCTGGCGCTGCTCACCCTCCTCGCGCCCGCCGCGCAGGCGGACGAACACAAGGGCGACATCGTCTTCACTTCGGTGACCTTCAGCAAGAGCACCGTCAACGTCGGCATCAGCGAGCCCCAGAAGCTGACCGTCACAGCCACCGCCAAGGACGACTCCGGCATCTGGGGCATGGTCGGCCTCAAGCTGGTGAGCTCCGACAGCCGCATCCAGTACGCGACGAAGGCGGCCACGTGCACGCGCCCCACGTCGACGACCATGAAGTGCACCTGGGCGTACAGCCTGGAGTCCGACCGCACCGACTACGCCGACCTCCGCAACAGCTCGGCCGGCACCTGGCACCACGACGCCGACTACTACACGCTCGACAGCAGCGCCACAATGAAGATCAAGCGCTACGCCAAACTGGCGACGACCCAGGCGACGCCCGAACCGGTCGCCAAGGGCGGAACGCTGACGGTGACCGGCGCCCTGACCCGAGCCGACTGGAACACCAACACCTACACCGGCTTCGCCGCCCAGAAGGTCGCCCTCCAGTTCAAGAAGTCCGGTGCCTCGACGTACACCACCGTCAAGACGGTGACCACCGACAGCGCGGGCAAGCTGAGGACGACAGCCACGGCGAACGCCTCCGGCACCTGGCGCTGGCACTTCGCGGGAACGGGGACGACCAGCTCGGCGACGGCGGCAGGGGACGGGGTCGCGCTGAAGTAGGGCACTTCCAGCCACGGTCCCTGCCGCGCAGGCGGCAAGCGAGCACCCCCGCATGGCCCAGAGACGGCCCGCGCGGGGGTGTCGTGCGTTGCACCTCGATGCGAACTACGGGCAGATGGCCGCTGAGGTCTTCTGAGCTGGTCACAGAGTTCTTGGCGATCGAGGGTGATCGCCTGGGGTCTCCACGGTTGCTGTACTTCTGTGCTGTACCGCAGGCGGCCTACCACAGTGGTTCCTCAACTTACGTTCATGGATGAGCACCTGCGCCGTTACCTACGGCGCCATCTCTAAGCAGGGGAAGAGCCGTCGTCGACTGTCGTCATCTGTCGTCACTGGCCACCCTCGGACGGCCCAGGGACGGCCCCAGGACCGAGGACAAACCCGATGTCGCTCGGCAGGTCCGGGTGTCACACTGCGCGGTGTGACGCGACCGGAGATGACGGAGCTGGATTATCTGCGCGAGGTGGAACGCCTGGCGCGGGCTGTTGTGTCCGCAGCTGGAGGCGAGGGCTGGCTTTCGTATGCCCCGGATCCAGCTGACGCGACCGGTCTGCAACGAGCGGTGAATGCTCTCGCCCGATCCATCCGGCACTACCACTTCCCGGGCGACGGCTGCACAGAGGAGGAGGAACGCCCGGTGGTCAAGCTCGCCGGCGTAGTCATCCTCCGTCCCGAAGCGATGCCGACCGGATGGACGGAGACGTACGAGGATGCGTGCACGCGTCTTGGCGTTGGGCCCCGCACAGATGGCTGGGCTGTGTGGAATACCTGGGGCGACAACGACATGCCAGTCACAATGATCGTCTCTGCCGTCGACAGCACCGAGGGCCTGCTTGCGAACTGGTCGCGAGGCCGCACTGTCTATCCGATCATGCCTTTGCCCTCACAAGTCGCCCTGATCCACCAAGGTTGGTCGGCACCCGTGATCCTCTCGCCGCACGGGGCGCAGAAGGTGGGTCTGTCGGGTCGGCCATAAAGCCGCTGCCCTGCCGCTGAGGTCGGCGTAGCGCCTTTGGCCGGTACCGCTCTTTCACCCGCATCGCCCAGTCCGCCGGCCTCCGCGTCATCCGGCTGCACGATGCCCGGCACGGCACCGCCACCCTCCTCACGGCCGCGGGAGTCGCGCCCCGCGTCGTGATGGAGATCCTTGGCCACTCCCAGATCAGCATCACCATGGACGTCTGCACCCACGTCGTCCAGGCCCAGCGTGAGGCCATGAGTCACAGGGACCGGCTGCTGCGGAGGCACCGCGATCGTCAGTGACCGCCTCCGCTGATGATCTCGCCGGCCCGATCCACTGGCTGTTGCTCACCGTAAAGCGCCGCATCGGACACGTCACGCTGAAATGCGCCGTGCAAGGTCCACACGCGCGGCGCGCAGAGCGCGACGCCGAAGGTGTAGGGGGTTCCCTCATGCTTCGGCCGGTCCGACACGGAAAGCTGATCGAGGCAACCGGCTGCCGTGGCGGCGAACCGAACAGAAGGACACCCATGAGACGTCTCTCCGTAATCCGCAACGCAGGGCGCGCAGTGCTTGCGTCGGGAATCGTCGCGGCGCTGATATCGGGCGGCGTCGCGCATGCCACGGATGCCGAACCGGGGCCGGCAGGCACGGCACCGATCAGCAACTCCGCCAGCGGGCCGTCGATCTCCGCCGACGGCCGCTACGTGGCTTTCGCTTCGCCGGCAAGGGATCTGGTGGCCGGCGACACCAACCGAGCGGAGGACGTGTTCGTCCGCGACCGGCAGACCGGCGTCATCACCAGGGTCAGCGTCGACTCCGCGGGCAACCAGGCCAACAACGTGAGCCGGAATCCGTCGATCTCCGCCGATGGCCGCTACGTCGCGTTCGAGTCCGTCGCGACGAACCTGGTGGCCGGTGACACCAACCGCTATCGCGATATTTTCGTGCACGACCTGCAGACCGGTGAGACGACCAGGGTCAGCGTCGGCAGCCACGGCGAGCAGAGCGACAGTGAGAGTTTCCATCCGTCGATCTCCGCCGACGGCCGGTTCGTCGCGTTCGACTCTCCCGCGTCGAACCTGGTGTTCGGCGACACCAACGACATCCACGACGTCTTCGTGCGCGACCGGCAGACCGGTGAGACCACCAGGGTCAGCGTCGATTCGAACGGTCGCCAGGGCGACGGCATCAGCCAACAGCCGTCGATCTCGGCAGACGGGCGCTACGTCGCCTTCACCTCCGAGGCGAAGACACTGTCCCTGTTCCCAGACAACAACCGCGCGGACGACGTGTTCGTGCACGATCAGCTGACCGGGTACACCGACCGGATCAGCGTCGGTCCCGACGGCAACGAAGGCAATTCCGCCAGTAGCACGGCGACCATCTCGGCCGACGGCCGCTACGTCGCGTTCGAATCCGACGCGTCGAATCTGGTGGCGGGCGACACCGGCGGTCCGAACGACACCGACATCTTCCTGTACGACCGGGTTACCCGGACGACGACGCAGGTGAACCTTGGCCCCAATGGCCTGAGCGACAGCAGAACCCCCGGCCAGGAGCGGACGACGCTCTCCGCCGACGGCCGCTACATCGCGTTCGTGTCCGGCGAGGACAAGCTGGTGACCGGCGACACCAACTCAACCTGGGACGTGTTCGTGCGAGACCGGGTGACCGCCACCACGACCAGGGTCAGCGTCGCCAATGACGGCTCGCAGAGCGATGGGTACAGCTACAGTCCCTCGATTTCGGCCGACGGCCACCACGTCGCTTTCACGACCAGCGCGACGAACCTGGGCGGTGACGGCACCAGCCGGAATTTCAACCTGTACGTACGCGACCTCGGCAACTGAGTTGTCGGCCGCCGTGGCGTCCTCAATGACGCGCCGCGGCGGCCCACACGCCGGCCAGAGCAGCACGACCGGAGACGCCGACCTTCGCGTAGACCCGGCCCAGGTGGACTTCGACGGTCTTGGGACTCAAATGCAGCCGCAGGCCGATGTCCCGGTTGGTCAGGCCGTCCGAGACCAGGTTGACGATCTCGACCTCACGGGCGGTCAAGTCGAACCGCTCGGCTCCGCTTTCGGGCCGTGGGCCGCGCGCGTTCAGGCGCCGCTCCTCGCGCGCGACCTGCGGCAGGAACAGTTGGGCGTCACACCGGGTGAACAACGCGCGGGCGGACACGAGGTGCGCACGGGCCTGGTCGATCGCCCCGCTGCCGCCGAACGCCCTCGCGGCGAGCAAGTGCGCCCGCCCGGCCTCCACGGCCGCCCCGATCCGGCCGTACGTGCCAGCAGCGGCGACAGCGAGTGGTGCGGCTGCCGCCGGATCCGTCGGCAGCGTGGCGATCGCGCGGGCCTGCTGTGCCATGGCCGTGCGCAGCGGGAGCTTGAGCTGACCGGCCGTGTCCTCCGCTCGGTCGGCCCATGCCGCGGCTGCGGCAACCCGGCCGGCCGCGGCCTCCGCCTCCGTGAGCATCAGGTACACCAATGGCCTGGTGCGCTGGCCCACCGCGGGCAGCTCGGCCCCACCGCCACTGGTGAGCAGCAGCTCGATGCAAGCGTGCGGATCACCCGAGTGCAACAGCGCCTGCGCCAGCATCGCCTCGGCCTGGCCACTGCGCCAGGAACTCATGGCCGTCACCTGGTCGTCGACGACGATGGCCTCCTTGCCCAGGCGGACCGCTTCGGCCAAGTCGCCGCGCCAGGTGGTGATCCAGCACCCGAAGGTCAACGCCATGACGCGCAGCTCCTCGCTGCCGGTCAGTTCCGCCGACTCCAGGCTGTCGTCGAAGCAGGTCGCCGCCGCCGCCAGCTCGCCGAGGTAGGCATGCACCATGCCGCGGATCGCGGTCAGCAGCGCGATCTTGTGGGACTGCCTGCTCGCGCGAGCCAGTCGCAGGCCACGGCTCATGTGCCGGCTCGCCGCCGTGAGCCGGTCGGCGGAGACTTCCGACCAGCTCAGCCAGAACGCCGCATCGATGTCGCGGACCAGGTCGCTGTCGGGCAGCGCGTCCAGGAGCGCGGCCGCCTCGTCCAGCCGGTCTGCCCGCCGGTCGATGAGCGTTGCGGCCGACAACGCCGTCGCCAGCAGCATCGGATCCCCGACTTCCCGCGCGGCGGCGATCGCCTCGGACACCCGATCCTGTCCGTGCTCGCGCTCGACACTTTCACCGGCAACGAGCGCGACGAGCAGGACGGCCGCCGAGTGGGCGTCAACACCTTCGACGCGTTTCCACTCGCTGTGCAGCATCGCCCTGGCCTCGGTGTAGCGCCCGAGGACCTGCTCCACCGTCGCACAGGCCCGCGCCGTCTGTGCCCGGATCTGGGTGAGTTCGGCGGGCAGGAGCCGCAGCACCTCGTGCATGGTTTCCCTGGCCTGCCGCAGGTCACCCGTGGCGCCCAGTGTCTGTGCCAGCCGGCCGAGCAGGATCAGGCGCTGTGGCGTGGCCGACTCCGAGTCGGGGAGCAACCGGATGGCCGCCCGCAGGAAGTGCCCGGCGGTCGTCGGCGTGGTGTGCATCGTCGCCTCGGCCGCCTCGGTGAGCGCCGCGACCGCCTCGAGGTCACCGCGGACGGCGGATCGCTCCACGTGCCGGGCGAACTCGGCCGGCGGCGTGCCCCGGCTCCGGAGTGCCGACGCGGCCCGGCCGTGTGCCTGAAGCCGCCAGCCAGGACCGGCGTCCTGGTAGGCGACGCTGCGCACCAGCGGATGCCGGTACCGGAACCGGCCGGTGGCGCCGTCCAGCCGCACCAGGTCACGCTCGGCGAGCCGGTCGAGCGCGGCGAGCACGGATTCGGCGTCCATTGCCGCTGTTTCAGCGAGCGAATCAGCCTCGAAGTCGTCACCCACGACCGCGGCGGCGTGCGCGACGACCCGCTCTTGCGGGGTCAACGCTGCCAACTCGGCGGCGAGCACCGCGTGGACCGCCACCGGGATCGCCCCGTCGGGGTGGAGCGCCGCATCACCGACGGCGATACCCCGCTCACCGGCCCGCACCAGGGCTTCCAGGTAGAACGGGTTTCCGCCACTGGCCTGGTAAAGCTCTTCCCGCCGGGAACGGCCCAGCCCTTCCGGCATGAGGTGGCCGGCATCGGCTTGGCTCAGCGGCGCGAGTTCCAGCAGCTCGGCCACCCCGTCGGTCGCGGCGCGGGACAGCGCGTGCCACAGCCGCAGCGACGTCTGCCGGGGCCTGCCCGCCAATGCCAAGACCAGCCGCGCCTGGGGCGGGTGGCGCAAAAGGTGGTCGAGCAGCTCGACCGAACCCTCGTCCGCCCAGTGCAGATCGTCGAAGACGAGCACCAGCCCGGACGGCTCGGCGACCAGTTCCAGCAACGCCCGAACCGCCCGGTGCAGCCGGTACCGCTCCGCATCGACCAGGTCGGCGGGACCGGCGGCGGGAATCGCCGGGAACACGGTCGCGAGAAGTGCGAGCTGCTGTTGCCCAAGGGCGGCGAGACGCTCCGGGCCCAGTTCGGCGAGCTGGTCGTCGAGCGCGTTGACGAACACACCGAACGGGATGTGGGACTCGAACTCCGCCGCGCGGGCGCTGCGGACCGTCCATCCTGCTGTGTCCGCGAGCTTCCCCAGCTCCGTCAGCAGCCGGCTCTTGCCGATCCCCGGTTCGCCGGTGACCGCGACGCACCAGGTGCCGTCTTCGCCCGCCAGCACTGCGCGCAGAATCGCGACTTCTCGTGCCCGGCCGGGTAATCCGCCGACGGGCTGCCCTCTCGTTTCGTCAGTCATGCTGGCGTCGACTCACTTTCCGTCCGCGACCTGGCGATCGTATCGACGCTCACGCGACCTCGGCAGGCGGCCCAGCCGATCACCTCAGTCCACATCGGACAGATGACGTGCTGACCGAAGTCCGTGAATGCCACATTGACGGCGCCTATCGCCCCCATGTGGCATTCACGACCAAAGTCGCGCAGGCATGAGCGCAGTCGCGCAACGTGCGAGCTTCGCCACCCGGGCCCCGGCGACTGGGGCCTCCGGCCGCTCGGTCCAGGCCACGGCCGAGCGCGCCGTCGCCATCGGCGGCGACAACCGGGCCCCCGTCTCCACCGGCAACACCCCCGCGCCCGCCCCTCCCGCACCCGCTCAGCCCGCTGCCGGACCGCACCCCGCCCCGCCAACCGGCCCCGGACACGGTGTCCGCGTCCGGGAACCGTGCGATCGCCATCGGCGGAACCAACTCTGGTCCGCTGTCCCCCGGCGACCAGTCTGGCGGCGCCCACCCGTGAGGTGGCCGTTCCGGCGGGCCGGGACGCAACCGGAACCACCCGCCACCGGACCCGACAAGCGGGTGGCGGCACAGGCCGAGCGGGCCGCCGCCCTCGGGGGCAACAGCCACGCCCCCGTGCTGACCGGGGACCACCACTACTACGGGATATCCCGGGTTCCGGCCACGTTGGCGCATCAGGTCGGGGTGATCCCGCCGCGGGCCGGCTGCTTCCAGGACCGGGCCGAAGCCGCCCGGCTGGCCGCGACGCTTCGTGCGCGCGATCGAGGACCTCGCCCAGCACAGCTTCCCCGAAGCTCTCGGAGCGGTCCGCGCGCCGTCCGGCCGTCATCTCCTCACCCGCCATGATCCGCGCCGATCGGGGCGGCGGGCTGGGACGACGAAGGGGTTGCCAGTGTCATCGCTCCATCAAGGGTCTTCGGCGCCCGGGCCAGCCGGTCACGTGGGCCTGACCGCATCGGGCCTGTCACCTGAGCCCTGGTCCTCCTTCTGACTCCCATCTGTCTTGTCCGTCGAGGCCGTTCTCGACGAGTGCCAGCAGGCGCGGAGCCGACAGCGGGTTCCCGGGGTCGGCGGCAGCGGTCAGCAGCCGGGTAGCCGCTCCGGCCGGCTCGTCCGGTGGGATCACCAGCAGTTCCCAGCGTCCCACGGTGCCGCAGTCCACGGTGATGGCATGCGCCCCGGCGGCGAGGTCGGTCAGGACCACCTCGATCACGTGGCCGGGCGCCATCACCTTCTGCGGGGCATCGGGCCAAGCGGCGGTCCCCACGGTGACGCGGGTGACCGTGCCGACGCTCGGATCCAATGAGCCGACCAGCGAGGGCAGCTCCAGTTCCAGTGCGTCGCAGCGCGGCCACCACGCTCCGTCCAGCGGGCCGTGGCTGACGTCCGGCGTGAGGTTCAGCCGGGGCAAGGGCATCCGGTAGGTGTGTGCGTCACCGGGGGGCGTACCTTCGGCGGGCTTGGTGATGGCCTCCATCGTGCGATCCCGTCCCGGGCGGCTTCCGGCTGCCCGTGTCTGCCACTCGCCGGGAACGGCGCCACCGTGGTCGTGCGCCCGCAAAGCTCTCGGTACGTGCCAGGCTACTCCCGGCCGTGGGGGACGGCGCCGCGCGCCGTGGAATGGCCCTCTTGACCGCTGCGCATGGGTCAGCCCCGCCACCATCACCTACGGCCAGTCCTGACAGGCAGTCAGATTTCGTTCCCGCGGCGTTCCCATCTGGGTGGCCGTCCGGGCTGGCGACGGTGCTTGGGGGCATCGTGCCGCGGGAACAGCCTCGCGTCGTGTTTCTGATCGGGCAGCCCGGGGCGAGCAAGACCGTGACCGCCGGCATGCTGCGGCGGGCGATGCGGCCCGGCACGATCCGGCTGAGCAGCGACGACTTCAAGGCAGCGCACCCCGACTACCTCCAACTGCTGAAGGTCGACCCGTGGGGCGCCAGCGCGGCCATCCGCCCCGACTACAAGGCCTGGTTCTCCCGGGCCGAGCAGTACGTCCGGGACCGGCGTGCCGACGTGGTGATCGAGTCCGCCCCGGGCAGTGCCGGCACGTCGCGCGCATCCTGGAGAAAGACAGGTTCCGGGACAGGGTGCAGGCCGTGATCTCTGAATACGACAGCGGGCTGGTGGTGTCGCGCGGCACCCGGTGGAGGAGATGAGGGGCACGGACGGCGAAGTGATCAGTACTCCAGCTCGGGGCGCAGCGGGCCGCCGACCGTGTGGAGGTACCGCAGTACCTGGGCGTAGGAGTTGAAGAGCCCGGTCTCGTGGTAGGCGATGCCGTGCCGGGTGCAGTACGTGCGCACGAGTTTCTGGGCATGTCGCAGGCTGGGTCGCGGCATGGAGGGGAAGAGGTGGTGTTCGATCTGGTAGTTGAGCCCGCCGAGCACGAAGTCGGTGAACGGGTGGCCGCGGATGTTGCGTGAGGTCAGTACCTGCCGACGCAGGAAATCGATCTTGTCGTCCTTGGCGAACAGGGCCATGCCCTTGTGGTTGGGCGCGAACGAGCATCCCATGTACAGCCCGAACAGCCCTTGGTGCACGAGAAGGAAGCACACGGCCTGGACGGGGGACAGGACCAGGAACAGAGCGGTGAGGTAGCCGCCCAGATGCGCTGCCAGCAGGCCCGCGTCGGCCAGCTTGGTCGTCCGCGAGGTTGTGGTGCCGGTGCGGTCGAGCAGCGCCCGTACGCCGGCGACGTGCAGGGCGAGCCCTTCCAGAAGCAGCATCGGGAAGAACAGCCAGGCCTGGTGACGGGCCAGCCAGGCGTACGCCCCGCTGCGGACGCGCGCATGGTCCCGGGTGAAGGCGATCGCGCCGTCGGCGATGTCGGGATCGCGGTCGACGTGGTTGGGGTGGGAGTGGTGCCGGTTGTGCTTGGCGATCCACCAGCCGTAGCTGAGGCCGATCAGCAGGTCGGCGTGCAGGCGGCCGAGCAGGTCGTTGACGCGCTTGGAGGCGGCGATCTGGTGGTGTCCAGCATCGTGCCCGATGAACCCGGTCTGGGTGAACATCACCGCCAGGAAGGCGGCGGTCAGCAGCTGCCACCACGACTGCCCGATCAGCGCGAACGCGGTCCATCCGCCGGCCAGCAGAAGCAGGTTCGCGCCGACCTTGACGCAGTAGTAGCCCGGGCGCCGCGTCAGCAGCCCGCTCTGCCTCACCTCGCGGGACAGCGCGGCGTAGTCGCTGCCCCGGCTGCCGGGTGGGGACGTGGTCATCTCGGCGGGGCCCGCCGGATCGGGGCTCCGGTCGCTGACGTCAGTGGTCACAGTGTTCCCTTCGGGAGGTACGGCGCTGCCCACGGCGCGAGGGGCGGGGCGCAGGATGCCGCACGCGTCGGGAATCCTGCGGAAGCCGCCCGAGGCAGGCCCGCGGTGCGGGCCTGCCTCGGGAAGGGTGCCCTCAGAGCACGTGGACCTGGTCGGCCTGCAGGCCCTTGGGGCCCTGGCTCGCGGTGAACTCCACCCGCTGGTTCTCCTTCAGGGAGCGGAAGCCGTCGGTATCGATCGCCGAGTGGTGGACGAAGATGTCGGCACCGGCCTCATCAGGGGCGATGAAACCGAAACCCTTCTCCGCGTTGAACCACTTCACTGTTCCTTGAGCCATGTGCTGTCTCCTTCGAGATGGCGGCTGGGTCGGAATGCGCGCGATCACGCCATCCCCGGGCTGTTGGGCGCCGGCCGTCGAAGAAAACCCCGAAACGACGAAACGCCCGCTGTCAGAACTCCGCGGGCGTTTCCACGTTCGCAAACTTCAACTACAACCGCTGCCCACAACGTCCGCAGCGCCGGGAAGGTTCCCGCACAAGCGGGAAGAGCTCGGTGACGTCCCGGCGGGACGGCTCCGGGGTCCGGCATCCGGCACGTACGGACTCCGGAAGGGAGTACGGTTGCGGCACCGAGGGCACCTGGCACGCCGTCATCAGTTTCGGCGTCGCCCTCGGACAACGGCACAGGCCGGCGTACGTCGGATCCGGCCGGAAATGAGCCGCGACATGCCTCTTGGCCCGCACCGTCACGCCGCCTTCCATATCCGGTCCCGCGCAGCGCGGTAGCGGATTTCCCGGCTTCCGGGCTGCCCCGGGGCACTAGGACATCTCGCGCACGACCCTGGGCCGCTCAGCACGGCTGGACCGATCAGCACGACTTTGAACCGATCAAGAGGATGCGGGACGCATGTATTCACAGGACTCGATCTCCGGCCGCCGCCGGGACCGTCCCGAACCGACCGCGGAGGCGCTCTCCGGACTGGCCTGCCTCATCTGCGGCACCGACTACCGCAACGCACCCGACCCGGAGGCGGTGGTGGTTTCCCACCGCGACGACAGGCAGCTCCTCGCCTGCCACGGGACGTGTGCACGCATGGCGAGCGGGTCGATCGACGGTCTGGACGAAACGCCCCTCCCGCTGGCCGAGCGCGTCCGCAGGCACCGGGCCGACGGCTCCTGACCCAGATATCGGGCAGCCACACCAAGCACGCCGAGCGCGCAGCGAACGAAATGATGAGGAAGCGTATGAGCCTGATGAGTCTCGGAGTACTCGCCTCCTCCCACAAGGAGAACGAGTTCCGCCTGCCGTTGCACCCTGCTCACCTCGACCGGATCGCGCCGGACGTACGCGGGAGGATCTTCCTGGAACAGGGCTACGGCGAACGGTTCGGCGTCGCTGACGACACGCTCGGACCGCTCGTGGCGGGCTTGCGCTCCCGCGAGCAACTCCTCGCCGAGTGCGACGTGTTGCTGCTGCCCAAACCGATGCACGACGACATCACCGCGCTGCGTGAGGGCCAGGTGCTGTGGGGATGGCCGCACTGTGTGCAGGACGAGGAGCTGACCCAGCTCGCCATCGACCGACGGCTGACCCTCATCGCCTGGGAGGCCATGAACCACTGGACGTCCACGGGCGCCTTCAGTGTCCATGTGTTCCACAAGAACAACGAGCTCGCGGGCTACTGCTCGGTGCTGCACGCCCTGCAGCTCGGCGGGCTGACCGGCAGCTACGGGCGACGTCTGCGCGCTGTGGTCATCAGCTTCGGCGCCACGGCGCGCGGCGCGGTCACCGGCCTGGGCTCCATGGGGGTCTCCGACGTCACGGTGCTCACCCAGCGCGCCGCGGCAGCGGTGGCCTCGCCCATGCCCTCGGTCGTGATGGGCCACTTCGCGCAGCAGGAGAGCGATTCTTCGCGCCTGCATGCATTCACCGCGGCCGGTTCCGTGCCGCTGGCGGAGTACCTGGCCGGGTTCGACATCATCGTCAACTGCGTCTTGCAGGACACCGACGCGCCACTCATGTTCGTCACCGAAGAGGAACTCGCCCTGTTCCGGCCGGGGGCCTTCTTCATCGACGTCGCCTGCGACGAGGGCATGGGCTTCGCGTGGGCCCGTCCGACCACCTTCGGCGAGCCGATGCTCACGGTGGGGGCGGGCTGCCACTACTACGCAGTAGATCACAGCCCGTCCCACCTGTGGAACTCGGCCACGTGGGAAATCAGCGAGGCACTCCTGCCCTACCTGCGCAAGGTCATGAGCGGCCCCGCGGCCTGGGAGGCCGACCCCACGGTCAGAAAGGCCATCGAGATCCGCGACGGCGTCGTCCTGAACCCAAAGATTCTTTCCTTCCAGCACCGGACAGCCGCTTACCCCCACACCCCCCGAGACCCCGGCCCCCGCAGTCACCCCGGCGCTGCACTCCGCCGCGCAGCCGGCTTGGCACACCCCGAACCGAGCGTGGAGCCCTGTTCGAAAGGGTGACGACGGCCTGCACGCCAGGAACGTCTGCCAGGCACTCGACCTCGGGACCGAGTTCCACCACACCGAAAGCACCCGTGCAAAGCTGAACGCCTGGTCAGCCGAGGCGTCCTCACCGAACCCGGACTGTTCACCCGGCGACGGCGAGCACCGCCGCTGAACGGTACCGGAAGCGACGCACAAGCCGCCAAGCACGCCGCGCCTCCGGGATCGGACTCTGCCAGCCAACCGCCATCGCTCCTCCGGGCGGGCGCGGGCGGCCGGCGGTGCCGAGATCACAACGCAGAGCGGGAGTCACGATCCCGCAGGGCACTGATGCCGCCTCTGGCGTTCTGTTCAGCGGGCCCTGCGTCAGCCGTGCTCAGGCTGTCAGGCCCTCGATGGCCACGGGAAGATGGCGCGGGCCGCGCAGCACCGCGTTGGCGCGGTACGGCGGCGGGTCCTCGAGCAGCCGGGAGAACTTGACCCGGCGGAAGAGTTCGGGCACGGCCAGATGTAGTTCTATGCGGGCGAGAGCGGCGCCGAAGCAGTAGTGGATGCCGGTGTAGAAGCCCAGGTGCTCGTTGTCCTTACGGTCGGGATCGAACCGGTCGGGGTCCTTGAAGCGCCGGGGATCGCGGTTGGCGGCGGCCAGCATGAGCCAGACCGGCGAGCCCTTGGGGATCGTGGTGCCGGCGACGTCGATGTCGGCCAGGGCGGTGATCCACGGGACGAACTGGACGGGAGGCTCGTAGCGCAGCACTTCCTCGATGAGCGGGACGGCCAGGTCCGGGTCCTTCTGGAACCGATCGAGGACGTCGGGGTGGCGCAGCAGGGTGAGGGTCGTATTGGTGATCGCGTTGACGGTGGTCTCGTGGCCGGCGACCAGGAGCAGCACCGCGGTGGCCTCCAGGTCTGCCGGTGTCATGTCGGGGGCGAGCGCGCTGAGCATCCCGGGGCCGGGGTGGCGGCGTTTGGTCTCGATCAGATCGGTCAGGTAGGCACCTATATCCTGGCGCGCCCGATGCGCCTTTTCCAGGCCATCCTCGTCGGCCTGGGGATCGAGTGACGACGCCAGGGCGTCGGCCCAGACGTGGAAGCGTGGTTCGTCCTCGCGCGGCACGCCGAGGACCTTGCAGATGGCAGTGACGGGAAGGGGGTAGGAGAAGTCCTCCACGATGTCGACCTGGTCCTTGCCCTCGAAGGCGTCGAGCAGCTCGGTGACAGCCTTGGCCAGCTCTCCGCGCAGGCCGTCGAGGAACTTGGGGCTGTGCGGCGGACCGAACGGCCGGTTGATGGTGTCGCGCAGCCGGTCGTGGACGGGCGGGTCGGTGAAGATGAAGCTGGGCGGCAGGCCGGACTCCACCGGTTGCCCGACACGGACGTAGCCGGGTGGACGGTTGCTCGTGTCGTTGCTCATCCGCGGGTCGTTGGCCAGGCTCCGCACCTCGTAGTAGGTGCTGACCAGATAGGTGCCGTCGTCCTCCCGCCTGACCGGTTGCTTGCGCAGTTGCGCGTAGAGCGGATAGGGATCGGCTCGATTGGCGTAGTCGGTGATCTGCGCGGAGATGGTGCCGGACGACATGGTGACTCCTGAGGGCTCCGGGCGGTGCAGGGCCGGTGATCAGGCATGCGACGGAACGAACGTGACACGCCGCTCGCTCGGTGAGTGGCCCGTCAGAGTGACGGTGGGCCCGTGGGTGGGCAGATGGGGGTCGGGGAAGGCCGGGTCGATCGGCTGCAGCGTCTCGGTCCGGCGGTCGACCGCGCGGTACTCCGGCGGGAAAGGGGCGCCGGACGCTATCTGCTGTTCGTAGAACCCCAGCCACTTGGCTCCGTCGAAGGACGCCGCGGCGATAACGCGGCCGCGGTACCCGTACACCGCAACGAACCGCTCCTCGTCGAGCGCCCCCTGGGCGACGACCAGCTGGTCGCCCAGCGGGGGAACACCCACCGACTTGATGTTGACACCGAACTGGGTGGACCAGAACATCGGCAGCCACAGGTGCGGACGGCGATCCGGGCCCGCACAGATCATGTTGTGGGCGGCGATCTCGGCCTGTTCGACCGCGTTGCCCCAGTGCTCCAGCGACAGGAACTGGTAGTCGAACAGCGGGTGGGGGCTGCGGGCGACGTCACCGGCGGCGTAGATGTCGTCGGTGACGATTCCGTTGACGTCGAACGCCCGGCAACCGGCGTCGCACGCGATGCCCCGGGGACCCGCGGCCACCCCCGAGCCGGCGAGCCATTCCGTGTTCCGCATGGCCCCGAGCGAGACAACGGCCACGTCCACGTCGATCGCCGAACCGTCGGACAGATGGGCGCGCTTGAGTCGTCCCACGTCGTCACCCTCGAGGGCGGTGACGCTGATGCCGCAGCGCAGGTCGACTCCGTGCTTGCGCTGCAGCCGGTCCGCGACCGCGCCGATCACTCCGCCGAGCGCACCCACCAGCGGTGCCGGGCCGCGTTCGGCGACCGTGACTTGAAGGCCCAGCTTCCGGCCGGCGGAGGCGACCTCCGAGCCCGTGAAACCGGCGCCGATCACCAGCACCCGGGACACGCCCCCGGTCAGCTTCCGGTGCAGGCGAGCGGAGTCGTCGCGGGTACGCAGCACGAACACCCCGTCCAGTGCGGCCTCTTCCGGGTGGAACCAGGGCCGCGCTCTGGTCCCGGTGGTGATCAGCAGGCGGTCGTAGGGGACGGTGTCGCCGTTCGCCAGGCGCACTTGCTTGGCGTCCCGGTCCAGGCCCTCGGCGGCGACGCCCAGACGCCATTCGGCATCGATGTCGCGCCGCCGCGGAAGCGCGGTGTCCTCGGGCCGTGCCCGCCCGAGCAGCGCCTGCTTGGACAGCGGCGGCCGGTCGTAGGGCTCGTACGGCTCGTCGCCGATCATGGTCAGCGATCCGGTGAAGCCCTCCTCGCGCAAGGTCTCCGCCGCGCGCAGACCGGCCAGCGAGGCACCGACGACGACGATGCGGCCCTGGCGCCGCAGGACCTCGACGTCCGTGTCAGCCGACATGGGGCTCCACACCCTTCGTCGGCTCGTCGGAGTAGTCGACGAGGATGGCCTGGACCGGGCAGGCTGCGGCAGCCTTCTCCACCCGGTCACGTTGTGCCTCGTCGAAGCGAGGGGAGAAGAGCAGTGCCTCTTCCCCGTGCAGGGAGAAGACGTCCGGGGCGAGGAAGACGCACTGCGCGAATCCCTGGCACCGGTTGAGATCGACGACAAGCCTCATGGGAATCCGCTCCCTGGACGGGCCGCGGTGGCCGAGCCCCACAGCCGTCTGCGCTCGGTCCATTTGGTCGGTAGGCATGCCTCACGTTCAGCTTCAGCCTTCCGCCCAGGTCTCGCAAGGCGAGGGCGGTGCTGGGAGGCCAGGCCTCGCGCGAGGCGCTGGGCAGCTATTCGGGGCACTCTGATGTGAAACCAGTTCTTCGGCTACTGAACTTGATTGGGTGATGTCGGGACCGGCCGCCCCACATGAGTCGCCCGTCTCGCGGGCCTATGGGGTGTTGCAGGGCAGTCCATCGGGAGAGGAATCCCCCCGTGAACCGGCCCCTGCCGCGGTTGCCGAAGCCCGAGTTCGTCTTGATCCTCATCGAGGCCCCACCTGAGGTGCCCACCCAGATCGCTGCCGATCTCGGGGAGAGTGGCCCCCGGGTCGACCAGCGGAGGGCTTGTTGCCGGCCCGCGGGTCCGGTCAGAAGGAAGGAGAACTGACGACGTCTGGAGGGAGCGGTCGCGCAGGTCCCGCTGACTCGGTGGGCGGATAATCACGGCGTAACTGATTCGGATTGGGGCCTCGCAGTTCCCTGGCCGGGAGTGCGGCCAGGCGCCTGGGTTCCCCGGCTGCCGCAACCTCCATGTCGGGGTCCAGCGCCGAGACCGTCGCGAGGAGTCCCTCGCGCTGCACCCTGGTGACGCCCCGTCGGCTATCTGGAAGTTGGAGGCCACGGCAACGCGGACCGAAGCGGGCTGGGACCTGCACGCCCCCCGCCGCGTACAGACCGGCGCCGAACGAGGCGTCGACCTCGACCTCGCTGCCCGAGCAACGGTCTGCGCCGCCCTCGGCCGACCTTCCGGGCCGCTGCCGCGTAGCTGGCCCGCACCTGCTCATGCAGATCCCGCTGGGTGTCCCCGATCGGTTCCTCCCGGATCTGTGCACGCGCGGCAGCCCGCAACGCCCTGATTCGACGTCTGTCGATACACGTTACTGGCCGCACGGGGACACGACATCATCCTGGTCGCGCGAGACGAGGCAAGGCTGGAGAAGGCCGCCGCGGGGCTGGCCGAGCGGTCAGGACGGAAGGTCTCCACCCTGAGCGCGGACCTGACGACCGCCGAGGGGATCAGCTCGGTCGAGGACCGCCTGGCCGACGACGCGTCGATCGGCACGCTGGTCAACAACGCCGGCATGGCGCTGCTCGGCCCGCTCTCGAAGGCCGACCCGGACCGGCTGGAGAGGCTGATCACGCTCAATCTGACCTCGTTCCCCCGGATCGCGGCCGCCGCGGCGAAGGTATTCGCCGGCCGCGGCGCGGGCACGATCCTCAACATCTCCTCTACGCTCGCGCTCAACATCCTCCCGGTGAGCGCCGCGTACAGCGGCACCAAGGCCTATGTGCTGGCTTTCACCCAGGGGCTGGCCCAGGAGTTCGCCGACTCCGCGGTGCGGGTGCAGGTCGTGCTGCCGGGGGCGCTGGAGACCGCGCTCTGGAATGGTTCGGGCGTCGAGCTCGACCAGCTCCCGAAGGAGATGGTGATGTCCCCGCAGGATGCCGCCCGGGCCGGACTCGCCGGACTCGAGGCGGGCGAACTGGTCACCATCCCCTCGCTGCCGGAGTATGGCCAGTGGGAGTCCTACGACCAGGCCCGCCAGGCCATGCGCCCCAAGCTGTCGCTGTCCCGGCCCGCCGCGCGCTACAGCCGCTGACCAGGCAGGCCGGGCCCGGCACAGTCTTCGTCTTCCGTGCCCCCTCGCCTGGGCTCCGGCCGCCGTGGCCGTATCGCTGTCAGGCTCTGCCGGTCGACTCGGTCGGTGGTGGCCGACTCGACCCCGGCGTGCGACTTCGGCGTCCGCCACTATGTGATCGGCTCCGGATTCGCAGGCCGATCGCGGACCTCCCCGGCGCGCCGTCCAGCGCGTCGCCGACCGATCCGCCGAGCGGCGCTTGACACGCACCCTCTTGACGTAACAAGGTTGGTTTCAACAGAAGCCTTCAGCCGCTCGGAAAGGAAGGGGGTTCGATGAGTGCCAACAGCCGGATGACGGTGGCGACGCACGCCTTGACCTGGATGGCGATGGTCTGCCCCCGGCGTTCCGACGGCATCGTGACCTCCGACCAGATCGCCGTCAGCGTCAACACCAACCCCGTCGTCATCCGCCGCATCCTCGGCAGCCTGCGCGACGCGGGCCTGGTCGTCTCACAGCGCGGCCAGGGTGCGGGCTGGAGGCTGGCGCGCACCCCGGACGCGATCACGCTGCGGGATGTCTACCGGGCCGTCGAACCGGAGCCTCTCCTCTCGCTGCACGCCGCGCCCCCCAACCAGGAGTGCCCCGTCGGGCGGGGCATTCCATCCGTGCTGCAGAAGGCGTACGGCCGCGCGCACGACTCGATGACAGCCGAACTGGCCACCGTCACCGTCGCCGACGTGCTCAAAGAGACAATCGCCTGACCTCTCGAGCGAGCCGCAGTCCACCCCGGCTGGGTTCTGGGTAGGACATGGCGACTTCCTCTCGGGTCGGCGGCGCAGCACCGGTGTATGTCGGTCGAGATCATGACCACACCAGCGTCCATCGTTTGCCCCGGATACACCGTCTGAAGTGGCTTCGCGGTGGACCAGGCGCTGAGATGAGTCATGGCCAGTCATGGCTCCTCCGCCTGACCACGCCACGCACAGACGGGCCGCACGTCTCGGATTCCGGAACCTGCACCGAACAAGGAGTTGCCATGCGAGCCGTCACTGTCCGAGACCCTGACGCTGGCGTCGGCGGCCTCTCCCTGACGGACATGCCCTATCCCCAGGCCGCTGAGAACGACGTCATCGTGCAGGTGCACGCCGCCGGTTTCACCCCCGGAGAGCTCGACTGGCCGGCAACCTGGACGGACCGCGCCGGCCGCGAGCGGACCCCGAGCGTGCCCGGGCACGAAGTGTCGGGTGTCGTCGCCAAGCTGGGGTATGGAACCACCGGCCTCACCGTCGGCCAGCGGGTATTCGGACTGACCGACTGGACCCGTAACGGGGCACTGGCCGAGTACGTCGCGGTGGAGGCCCGCAACCTCGCTCCGCTTCCGGCGGACGTCGACCACACTGTGGCCGCCGCGCTGCCCATCTCCGGGCTGACCTCATGGCAGGGCCTGTTCGACCATGCGCGCCTCCTGACCGGACAGACCGTCCTGATCCACGGCGTTGCGGGCGGCGTCGGGTCGATCGCGGTGCAGCTTGCGCGCGAGGCGGGAGCCAGGGTGATCGGTACCGGCCGGGCGGCGGACAGGGAGACTGCACTCGGTCTGGGCGTGAATGCCTTCCTGGACCTGCAGGCCGATCAACTGGAGGGTGTCGGCGAAGTCGACGTGGTGTTCGACGTGATCGGCGGCGAGATCCTCGACCGCTCGGCCGCGCTGGTGCGCGCCGGCGGCACGCTCGTCACCATCGCTGCGCCCCCCAAGGTCCATCCCAAGGACGGACGGGCGCTCTTCTTCGTCGTCGAACCCGATCGTGCCCGGCTCACGGACCTCGTCCAGCGGCTCCGGGAGGGACGGCTCAAACCCGTCGTCGGAGCGGTGCGGCCGCTCTCAGAGGCGCCCGCCGCGTTCGCCCCCGGCCGGCGCACCCCTGGCAAAACGATCATCAGGGTCGTGGAGGGCTGAATGGGAGAGCAATCGTGATCACAATGCGGGTCTCGCCTTGGCGGCTGTCTTGTGAAGCCGGCTGGTCATCGTTGCCCAGAGCCCGCTCCTCTCGCCCGCCCACTACTTGGGTTCACTGCGGAGTGGTGCGCTCCGAGCCTCCGGGCCGGGGCGAACTTCCACACGCGCGGCCGAATTCAGCAGGCGGGACAGCTTTCAGGATGCCCACGCTGTCGGCGGAGCGGTTTTGGCCGGGAGTTTCAATGCTCCAGTCAAGCGCCGCCGCGCTCGGATCCTGGAGCACTGGTTTGGAAGATCGCGTATGTGGATGCAGTCTGAGCCGGCAAGGCGCTGAACGGGCCATTCCCCGTGCCTCTCCGTAGTTCCCTGCTCTTCCCCGGTGGTCGCCGTTCGTTCGGGCACGCAGGGGGCACGTGTTGTCTTGCTCCCGTCTCACGCCGCTGTGTGGCCTCTTCGAGGCGCACCGCCCATCATCTTTACCCACCATCCTCCCCAACTCCCTTAGTCAGGGGAGCCGGAAGTCCGGGTCCAGCGTATCGTCGATGACCTGCTGGGCGAGTTCAGTCAGGCGCAGGTGGCGTGGGCGGGCGTAGGCACGCATCGAATCGAAGGTGTCGTCGAGGCTGAGGCTGTGCCGTTCGGAGAGGATGCCCTTGGCTTGCTCGATGGCGACTCGGCTGGTCAGGGCGGTCTGGAGCTGCACTTTCTCGACGTGGCTTTGCTGCAGCGCGCGCTGCTGGAGGATAGCGATGGTGGCCATGTTGGAGAGCCCTTGGCCGGCCTGGGCATCGGACTCGATGAGGGGACCGGGCCGTGAGCAGAAGAGGTTCAGCGAACCGACGACCTGGTGGCGCAGTTTCATCGGCAGTGTGTGGACGGTGACGAAATCACCGTCCCGGGCACGAGTTGCGAACGGGCCGGAGTCCTGTGCGACCGACGTCGAGGTCAGCTCAACGTTCAACTGGGCCTGGCCGGTCAGGTAGCAGCGACTGGAGGGTCCGCGGGCGTCCTGGAGGGCAGCGAGCTCCAGAAGCCGGGTGTCTTCGTCGGAGGACGCGACGAGCTGGAGTTCGCCGTGCTGGGTGATGAGCACCACGGCGGCCCCTTCGACGGGAAGGAGTTCCACGCAGCGGATGGACAGACGGTGCAGGTAACCGGGGAGGTCAAATTCGTCCGTGAGTGTATCCACTGCCTCAACCAGGATCTCCAGCATGCGTTGCTGACTTGCTAGGGCCATCAGGTCCTCCCGGACGCCTTGTCGTCCCGCCTTGATTACTCCGGAAATGCAGCCGCGGCCGCCACGTCCTCGGCCTTGGCGAAGACTGCCTGGTTGCGCTCGCCTCCGTCGTGACACTCACTGTCGAGGGTCGGCGCTCCCGGTTCGGGCCCAGGAGCGCCGACCGCCGAGCGCGGGGACATCGCCCAGCCCCCACCTGGGGCGGCGTTCTCACGCTATTCGTCCTCACCCGGCGCCCCGGGAACGGGGGAGGCCGCCCTGGCGCATGCACAGGAGGACGCCGACTGGAGCCGCTTTCCGTCGGTGATACGGCTCCGGCCGTTCTTGGTCGGTCACGACACGACCCGGGGGCAAGGGGCCACAGACAGCGGCGTGGCCAGATTTCCGAAAGCCCGACGCAACTGCTGCTTCCAGGTTAGGGCACCTGGCTCCGGCTTGAACCGTGATTTCAGGCCTTGGCGCAGTCCTCAATCCGGCCCCAAGCTCGCGCGCCTAGGCCGTCCGTGCCGGACACCGGCCGCAGGAAAGAGCTACCACCCAGCGATGACGACCCTGCGGGAGTGATGCGTCCCAGGCGGGCGTCGAGGGTGGTGGCATATCGGGGAAACTGCTCAGTCAGCCCCATCGCCCACAGCAGGAAGTGGATGCCCCGCTGGTGATACACCAGACGGGTCCCGCCACCACGGTCCTTGCACCTGGTCTGTGCCGAGCGCAGTCCGTGCACCCCGCTGGAGTCCATGAACGACACTGGGCGCAGGTCCACCACCAGCAACAACGTTTTTGGTGCGAGGTCGGGGCCGTGCAGCAGTGCGGCGAATGCCACCATGGTGGATAGGTCGAGCTCTCCGTCCGCCCGGACGACGCGGCATTGCCGCAGCGACACGGGATCGCAGATATCCATGGGCACCAGCTTTCCTACGACACAAGCGCGAAAATGCACTGTGCGAAGAAGCCGAGGTCCGGGGCGTATCGCGGAGACCACCGTAGTGGCCTAGCCGCCCGCCGATGTAAAAGTCCCTTGAGTACAACAAAAGTGCGTCACTGAGTACGAAAACATCAGGACAGTGACCGTTCGAGCCCTTTTTAGCCCTGAAATGTGTCAGATCACTGTTCTCGGCGACAGTCGGACGCTGACCCTTCAACCCACCACTCTGCCCAGCTCCCTTCCCGTACGCCGCTACGGACCCGCAGGCGGGAACAGCGCCTCCTGACCGTCTGCGCGAAGGAGTGCTGCGGGGGACTGGGCTGGGGGCTGCACCGGATCTGGGGCACCGACTGGTACCGCGACCGGTCCGGAGCCGAAACCCGACTCCGTACCGCCGTGTAGGCCTTCTGCGGCTCGGGGTACCGGAACTCGGACCGCCGCCGCTTCCGCTCGCTCCGTGTGGCAGAGCGGAACCGTGCCGACTCCACGACGCGAGGAAGCCGACTCTGCCACCCGATACCCGGTGACAGCATTGGCGGAGACATCTCGCCGCCGTGTCGAGAACGAACTGTCCCAGATCCGCGAGTACTTGCGGCAGCCGGAGCCCCCTGGACACCGCCACCGATTACCGGGTGCGCGCCGACAACCGGCGCCATGGGGAGAAACGGTGTGCACAGTTCAAGGAGCGCGCCACCTTCCTGGAGAACTTCCTCAGGGCAGTGCCCTCGACTCCTCGCGCGACTGGCGGACAGATGGTCGCCCCTGGTCGTCTGGTCGACCTGACTTTCGGCGAGTCCACAGACATTGAAGAGTACGAGATCACTTCTCAGAGCCCGACGACGGAGGAGGGTCAGGCGCGCAGCCCGTCCTCGCCTCTCGCCGGTGCTCTGCTGTGGTGCATGGTCGGCTCCCCGGGCGAGTACGAAGACGGCTCGGGGAAGCGGCGGACCGCCCACATCCGACACGTTGGCGACTGAAGGGAACGCCGGGCGTTCTGGGGGTCGGTGAGCGTGACGAACCCAGTCGATGTCATGACCCGTCACCGCTACCCGGAGGTGTTCGGGCTGCTGCCCTTGACTGGCGGCCAGGAGAAGGGCGACCTCGCGGTCCCAGACGACCACGCCGCCTTCATGGACCGCGATCTCTCGGAGGTCGACTTCGTCTACGTGTGGGCCGACGGCATCCACCTTCGAGCCGATCAGCGAGGACGGATCGGTCGGCTACCTCACCGTTCCGTGGTCCATCGGCGGCATCGGGCGCCTGATCACGATCGACGGCCAGCACCGCATCCTCGGCGTCCACCTGGAGAAGGAGCGGATCATGGACGAGGTCTCCCGCATCGACCGGGAGATCCACTGTGCCAACGGGGCCAAGAGCAACCGGCAGGCGCTGCGGCACCTGCACAGCTGGCAGCAAGCAGGGACGGACATGCCCGAGGGCTACGACACCCACGTGCGCTTCCAGGGCCGCCGGCCAGCCTGATCAAGCTGCAGTTGCACTCCGAGTACACCCCTGACCTCACCTTCGTCCATCAGAAGGCCCACGCCGGTCACCCCCTCAACGAGGCCGCCGACTCCCTCGCGAAGCTCGGCCTGCGGTGCGTGAGCGGCGGCGTCCCGCTCACCGAACTCCCACGCCTGGTCCCGTTGTGGGCCCCTGGCGGCCTCGCCGACCACCGGCGCTCCCGGGCTGCCTGACGCAGGGCGAGCACCAACGCCGCCAGAGATCGCTAAGTCGTCGGCTCGGGTCGGCCGTTGCGGGCGGTGGCCCGCGTGACGTCGGCAGGCGGTCGGAGAGGACGTTGCAGAGGCCGACCGCGGGGTCCTGGTCGTGCTCGAGGGCGCCGATGTGGACGGGGCCTACTGACGGCTGTGCGTGAAAGGGGATGAAGGGGGGCAATCGCCAGGGCTCCAGCGCGAGAGGTTGCCCGACGGCCCGTTCCCATGCAAGGCCAAAAAGCCCCTCGGAGATCACATCCGAGGGGCCTTTCTGGTGCATCGCACCGGGTCAGACCTGGTGCCCCCGGCAGGATTCGAACCTGCGACACCCGCTTTAGGAGAGGGCCAAGATCACTTCTGGGCGGCTTCGACGGCGGGCGGCGCTGACCAGGAAGAAGCCGAGAGCGCGGCCTGTGGCCCCTGCTTACGGTGCCTGACCTGCGAGGATTCCACTCCTGTCGCGTCCTGAACAGTCCCGAACACTCCCGCGCCGTCCCACGCACGACGTCCCCGCTGTGTCCCCGACAGTCCCTCACGTCCCCGTCCTGTCCCCGTGGCGTCCCCGTCGACGCCGTTCGGGGACGGACGCTGACCTGCGCGGCTTCGATGCCCTGCTCGGGCGCCTGCTTCGGTTCTGTGAGCACCGCTTGCCCTTCGCGGCGCGGGTTCACTGCCTCTGTCGCCTCGAAGGGCGGTGAACCTCGGCCTCCGTGAGGGGGGTTGCGCGGCTAACCCCGCGGTCCTTCATCGTCAGCCTCGGCCCCGGTGACGGGAGCCGTGTCGATGTGATGGAGGAAGTATATGAAGGCCGAACGCACCGCGATTGCCGCACTGGGTGCTGTGGTTGCCGGAATCATCGCCGTGTCGCACCCCTCGCTCATCCCGGCGATGACGCTGGCCGTCGCCGTGTGGGTGGCGCTCGCTCTGTACCTCAAGGTTTGAACCAGCCCTGCCAGATGTATTGGCACGACAGTTGGAGGAGAGAGATATGAACCCTGACCGCTCTGACGCACCTGGCCAGGCAGAGCCGCCCATCACGACTTGGGAGGACGTCGACGCGCCTTCGGCCCTCGATGACCCTCCGCCGGGTTGGGGAGACGACGATGACGTGCCTCGTGTCCTCGTTGACCCTCTACCGGTCGTCGGCTGGGCGAGCACCGATGACGTGCCGTCGGCGCTTGAGATTCTGGATGGCGACGAGACAGAGGGGGCATGAGTGAAGGGCGGCCCGGGCGTGAGCCTGGGCCGCCCTCGCGGTCACGTGTCTTCTTGGACGAGACGCAGCGTCAAGTGTCCACTGTGTCCAATTTGAGGTGATCTCACGGCCGTTCGAATCCGGCCATTCTTGTCGGCGCCTTCAATGTCCCGTACGGACAGTGAGAACCGGGTGTCGTGGCGGACATCAGGTGTCCGATCGGCTCCTGGGGCGAAGCCGGTCGCCCCAGGTGCGGCGCCGAGGAGTTGGTGTACGGGCGCGCTCGCCGCGGAGCTCGGTCACCTCGTCCAGGAGGAGGTCGACGATGGCGCGCGCTTCGGCGATGAAGCGCGCGTCCGCCTCGGCGCCGGCCAGAGCTTCGGGGTCTCCCTCGTGCACGACGTCGACGGAGGCGACGCGGTCGTCGCTGCTGTCGGCGATGAGGAAGCTGGTCACGCCTTCCTCGATGTCGATCCTAATGACGCCCCAGGGGCCCGGGATGGTCTTGTCTCGCAGGGTGGCGATGGCAGCGAGCTGTTCAGTGGTGAGCACTGCTGACCTCCTCGCGGGTCTCGGAGGGGACGGGTGCGAGATAGCCCCGGCAGCCGCAGTACTCGTAGCAATGGGAGTCCTCGGGCGCGGTGCGAGGAACGCTCTGGTGGACGCCGCGCGCGTGGCCGCAGCCAGGGCGGGCGCAGCGGGGGTGGTGTTGGTTGTCGTGACGGTGGGTTGAGAGTTCGGCCTGGCGGATCGTCTGCCCTGTGCCGCGGGTGGGTTCGGTGTCGGCGTAGCAGCCGGCCCAGCCGCAGTCGTGGTTGAAGTGGAAGGTGCCGGCGAAGGCGAGGGCGCCGCATCGGCCGCAGCGGTATCGCGGGATGCCGTGCTCGTCGGGCGGGATGGGTTCTCCGGTGCAGCAGTCGATCTTCAGGGACTCCCGATAGGTGGCGTGGCGGGCGGCTCGTGCGTTGCGTTCTGCTTCGCGGGCGGACCTGCGGTCCATGGTGGCCTGCCTTTCCCCGAAGAGATCGAGTTGTGTCATGGCAATGCTCAGATCAGTCGATGTGTTGTGGGCGCGCGGGGCGATGCGCGGATCGCCCCGCGCCGAGGGATATTGATCAGTTACTGGTGTTGGTCTCGGTCGGCTGCGGTTTCTTGTTCGCCTTGGTCTCGTTCGTCACGGTCTTCTTGGTGGCTGTCGCCGTGGTGCGCTTTGACCGAGGCGTCGGCGGTTGCTTCTTCGGCTCGGTCTTCTTGGCCGTACGGCGTGGGCTCCTCGCTGGGGCCGTGGTCTTTGCGGTGGCCTTCTCCGGCTTGGGCTGATCCAGGGCTTGCGCGGGTTCGCTGCTCGGTGCCGAGGCGGCTGCTGTGGGCTTCTCCGCCGCTGCGGTGCGGCGGAAGGGCTTCTTCGGGAAGGCGCGCAGCGGTGGGCGCTTGCCGTCGAAGGCTGGCAGGAGCCGGGTGCGGATGTTCCGCGCGGTGGTTGCGGCGGGCGGGTTGTTCGTGAAGCAGACGCCGACGTTGTAGCGGATGCCCGGGGTGAGGTGCTTGAGGCTGTCGGCGTACGTCTCGGCGTCGCCGTCGCCCTCCTCGAACTCGCGGGGCGGGACGTCGAGCGCCCAGGTCTGGACGGCCGCGCCTCGCCAGAGGTGCTTGATGCCGATGCGGCGGCCGTCGGGGTGGGTGAGGTACGCGGACAGTCCGGGGTGGGGCTTGCTGTCGGCGTCCACGGTCCAGCCATCGCCCAGGCCCACCGCGGTCGTGGTGACGAACTCCTCGAAGTCCGCAGGGAAGACGCGCTGCTTCTTCGCGGCATCGTCGTCGGCTGTGGTGGGCTTCGTCGGGCTCACAAGGTGTCCTTCCTGGTTGTGCGGGTGTGGGGTTGGGGCGACGCTCACGCCGCCGTTCCGTCGAGGAGCTGGTTGAAGGCGTGGAGCATCCGGCGGGCCCTATGCTCGAACAGGGCCTGCTCCACGACCGCGTTGCGGTGCTTGATGACCGCCTCGCGCTCGGCCAGTGCCTTGGAGAGGCCGGCGTCCTCAGTGGCGAGGGAGTCGGCGCACCAGATGACGGTCCTGGGGCCGAGGTCCCAGATGATCGCGTTGACGGCGGCGCAGGCGGTGGCGAGCGGGTCGATGTCGTTGCCGAGCCAGGTGTAGTCGTGCGGGTTGAGGTCGCGGAAGCGCAGCGTCTGGGCGACGGAGCGGAACATGCCGCCGCTGCCGAGGGCCGGTTCGCGGATGGTGGGGCCGTGGTCGTCGTGCACGAGGATCTCGGCCATCAGGTCGGTGACGCAGGGCGGCGTGTGGTATTCGCCGCGCCACTTCTTGTCGCTCTTGTGGCGAAGGCCCGTGAGCAGGGGGCTGAGGACGTCGGCCTCCGACCGCTCGTAGGGGTCGTCGCCGGCGGTGAGGTCGAACAGCCCGTTGTAGATCGCGGTGTGGATGACGGCCTGGACGGCACGCAGCTGGTACTCGTCGGGGTTCTCCTCGATCCAGTCGTGCAGGGGACGCGCGACCTCGATGAGGTCTGGGCGGGCCATCCACTGGACACCCCAGATCTCCCGTAGGAGCGGCGGGAGCTGGGCCGGTTCGAGGGTGAGGAGCCAGTCACTGACGAGCGGCTCCCGGAAGAGGGACAACGCGGCGATGGTGCCGAGGGGGACGTCCATACGGTTGCCGCCGTAATGGCTGAACCAGGCAGCGATGACGTTCTCCGCGACTTCCCTGGCTTGTCGGTGCGGGTCGCCCGGGAAGGAGGAGCGCTTACGGCGCGAGGCAGGGGTGGAGCGTGGCCTGGGTGGCCTGGAGGCTTCCTCCTCGCGCCGCTTTACACGCTCTTCGAGTTTCTGCTCCACCTCGCCGAACAGGTCGAACTGGACCACGGCGCTCATCCCTCCGCCGATTCGGTCGTGGCGCCTGTCGACGCGAACGGGTGCGGTGGGACGCCTGCGGGGGCAGGTACCGGGCCCGCCTGGAGGATCGCTGTGGCGCGGTCGGCTCGCTCGATGTAGTAGGCGTGGTCCTCGCGGAGGCGGCGCATGCGTTCCTCGTGCTGGGCGATGAGGCCGCCGTAGCGGTTCAGGGAGTGAGGTGCGCAGTGGTGTTCGTGGGCGCGGCGCAGCTCCGGGGTCCAGGGCTGGGCGAGCCAGTGTCGGGCCAGGGCGGAGACGATGTCGGCGGCCCGGCGGGCGGTGCCTTTCGGGACGCGCACGGGGGCGCTGATGATGAGGCGGTATGGGCGGAGGCGCAGGGCGCTGGCGTTGAGGGCAGTGCGGGTGAAGTTCTCGGTGCCGGCGAGTGTGACGCCGAAGAGGACCGGGGCCTCGTCCATGTGGAAGCCGGCCGGGCCGGTGCCGTAGGCGACCTGGAGGACCTCCTCCATGGGGTCCTGGTCGGCTTCGGGGTGGTGGTCGGGGTCCCAGCCGAGGGTGAAGGCGCCGATGCCGGTGACGCGGTAGACGGCCTGTCCGGTGTCGAAGTCGGCGAACTCGGTGACCTCGAGGGCCGGGCCGCTGCCGACGGTGAAGGTCAGCACAGGGGTGCTCTTTCTCGTGATTGAGGCATGGGTGGGGTAGGGGGCTGGCCGATGTCGTGGGCTCGGCCCCCTCGTGCGGTGTGGGTGGGCTGGGTTATCCGCCGTGTTCGGAGCGCCAGCCGTTGACGTACGCCCCGACCTCCTCGGCGAGGGGCTCCAGGGACATGTCGCCGGGCGGTTCGCCCTCGGCGGTGGTGGTGGCGTAGATGACCTTGGCCGTGCCGTGGGTGTTGTCGATGTGCACGGCCGTCCAGCCGCCGATCTCGGTGCGGTCGTTGTGCCAGGGGAGCGACTCGCGGCCCGCGATGGCGACGTACTGCTCACCGTCGGTCGTGAGCTGGACGGTGATGTTCAGCTCGTTGCCGCACCAGTCCACGCCTACGTCCGTGCAGTGCTGTTCGAGGGCTTCGATGACGTCGGCGTACAGGGCGCGGGCCTTGTCCTCGTCGGCGCGCCGGAGGAGTTGGACAGCGCTGAGGTAGTGGAGGGCCATCACTTGGCCTCCGGGGTCTGGTCCGTGCCGGAGACGTGGTTGCCGCAGACGAGGGAGAGGGGTTCGCCGTCGTGTGGGAGGTCGAGCTTGACGTCCTGGGGCTTGCGGCACAGCAGGCAGGCCAGGGAGACGGTGCGGACCATGCGCAGGGGACGGACGGGGGTGCTGGGCGGGAGGTGGACCGGCTCGGTGTGGCCGGGGAGGACCAGGGCGAGCAGGGTGAGCTCGGGGGAGATGACGGTCTTCTTGACGCCGGCCACGGTGAGGGGCGTGTGCGGTGCGTCGGGGAAGGCGAACACGTCACCGGGGCGCAGCTCATGCGCGTACACGGGTCTGGTGAAGTTGAGGGTGACCACGGCGTGGTTGCTCATGCTGAGGGATCTCTTTCCGTTGGGGGTATGGGTAGTTGGCCGCTCGGTGGCGTCTCGCACACGGCACCGGGCGGAGTTCTGGCTACTCGTCGATCACGTGCCGGGGGCTGTTGATCGGACCTCGGTCGAGTTCCTCGACGATGTGCCGGGGAACGCGGGGCACATGCGTGTCGTGGAGGGCGAGCTCGCCGCTCGCGAAGTCGATGAGCACGGTGCCGTCCGGGTCGACGCGGGTGACGCGGCCGTAGAGGGGCTGTTCGGGGTGCTTGACCCACTCGCGCTCCGTGAGGGGCGGCAGGTGCTGCGGGCACCGGCCGTGGTCGCGGAGCGCGAGGTGGGAGGCCGACGGGTGCCAGCAGGGCTGTCCGTCGGGGCGGGGGTGCTCGCAGCCTCGGGTGATGTGCCCGTAGCCGTCGCACCGGATCAGGACGGGGTCCGGCCAGGGGTCACGAGCGCGCACGATGGCGAAGGTGACGGTGCCGTGTGGGCCCTGGTCGTGGTGGGCGACGTACTCGATGGTCAGGCCGATCGTCGTCGGCCAGGTCTTCAGCACGTTCGCTGCGATGGTCTGGGCGTGGGTGGCGGGAACGGAGGGCGCTGACGAGCGCTCACTGGAGGGCATGGGCATGTCACCTCACTTTTTGCTGGTGCCGGGGAGCAGGAGGAATGCCGTGTGCTCGTCCGGGCCGCCGACGCGTGCCAGATGCCGTGCGCGCAGGTGCGGGAGGGCGTGGACCTGTCGGGCGAGCGCTGTGATTCGCCGCTCGGTGTTCTCCGGCCACAGGGGGCGTTCGTCGGTGGCGCGGATCGGTTTGATGACGCCACTGTCGGCCTGAGAGACGTCCGCGCAGGTGACGTCGAGTACGCGGCACCTGTCACCGGCGAAGTCGACCGTGATGAGTTGGGCGTGGGGATGGTGTGCGCGGACGAGCTCGGCGATCCGCACGATCCGGTCGGCAGGCGGGAAGTCGAGCGTCCAGCGTCGGTCCGGTCTCGGATCCGGACGTACGGCGCTCCAGGCGGCCGAGTGGAGTCCGGCGAGCGCGTCGCTCAGGTCGTCGGCGAGTTCCGCCATGTCCAGCGTGGTGGTGTCGGCGTCCCTGCCGACGTCGAGGACCGGTTCCTCCGTCCCGTCGTGGTGCGTGGTCCACAGGCCGTGCAGCTCGACGGTTCGGTCGTGCGTGGAGTGGTCGAAGGTGAGGTGGGTCGTCTCCGGGTACGCCTCGACGATGCGCGCGGTTACGTGATCGAGGACCGCGATCTCGTACTGGGCCTGGGCTTCGTTGAAGGCGTCGACGGCGAGCTTGCGGTAGCGCAGGGCCGTGGCGACCTTGTTCGCTGCGGTGTCGGTCATGAGGACTGTGTCCTTCCAGGGGACTGCGGTCAGTGGTGGGCGGTGTCGGCGGGGGTGGGCTCCCGGTACGGGAAGACCAGCTGCCACAGCTGCCCTTCGTGATCGGAGGCGACGTCCATGCACGGGGTCAGGTGGCGGCTACGCAGGTGGGGCAGGGCGTAGAGCTGGGCGAGGAGACGGGCCAGTTCGTGGGAGATGTCGTGCGGCCAGGGGTTGTCGTCGGACTCCGGCGAGCAGCGGGGGCACGGGATGTTGACCCTCTCGCCGCCGCTGAGCGTGATCTGTTCGAAGCCGACGGCGACGCCTCGGTGGGTCGCTTCGAAACGGCAGATCAGCGATTCGGCGTCGGGGACGTGGCGGCGGACGATCGCGGCGACGGTGGCGGCCCGGTCAGGGGGCGGGAGGGTGAGCCAGCGGCGGTCGCGGTGCTCGTGGACGGGGTGTGGTTCGACGAGGCCCCAGCGGTAGAGGAAGGCGCCGTTCAGAACGCGGTCGAGGTCGCTGACGAGTTCGTCGACGTCCAGCGGTCCGTCGCGCCAGCTCTGCTCCGTGTCGTCGTGGGGGTCGTAGAGGAGACGGCAACTGCCGATCGCGGGGTCCTGGGCGCTCCAGATGCCGTGCAGCCGGACGTCGCCGTCGGCGTCGAAGCTGACCTCCAGGTGCTCGGCGTCGGGGTGGGCCAGGCGTACGCGGGCGGCGATGTCGTCGTGAATGGCGAGGAAGAGGGTCTCGCCGGCCTGGACGTAGGTGGTCGCGAGGTCGTTGAGTGGGATCTGGGTGGGGCGAAGTTGCCGTTTTTCCACGGAAGTTGGCTCCTGACGGTGGGTGGGATGGTCAGTGCGCGCGGCGCAGGACGATGGCGGTCGCGTTGTCCGGGCCGTTGATGCCGGCGGTGCCGGCGAGGAGTTCGGCGGCCTCGTTCGGGTCGTCGCGGAGGAGCGCGGCGGCGATGGTCCGGTCGTCGACGACCTGGCTCACGCCGTCGGTGCACAGCAGGACCGCGGTGGTGCCGTGCGCGGGCAGCGACGTGGTCACGAACTCGTGGCGTGCGACGGTGCGTGTCACCTTGCGGTCGTAGAGCGGCAGCGGGCCGGGCTGCGTGGTGTGACGGCGGATGCGTTCGCCGAGCGAGTGGTCGTATGTGGCGCGCTGGAGCTGTCCCTCAGCGGTGAGGACGTAGGCCCGGCACAGTCCTGCCCAGGCGAACTGGAGGCGGCTGTGGGCGGGGTCGAACAGCGCGCTGACGATCGACGCGTCCGCGACGATGCCGCTGGCGGCGAGCTGGTTGCGCGCCCTGATACAGCCGGTCTCGGGCGTGGCGACGAGCGTCGCGCCGACCGCCTCCTCGGCGGCGAGGTCGGCCGCGTCGGCCGCGGCCGTGGTGTCGCCGATTCCGTCGGTGACGGCGACGGCGATACGGCCGGTGGCCTGGTCGCCTCCGACGGCGAAGGCGTCTGCCTGCACCTCGCGGCGCCCTTGCCGCTGTGCGCCGCCCACGTGCCAGGGTGTTCGGGACATGACTGGACTGACTCCTTTGCAGACGAGGGGGAATGCAGGGGGCCGCCCGGGGCCGGGCCGCTCGCACCGGCGCGCGGCCCCGGACGGAGCTGTCGCTACGGCACGGGAACCGCAGCCGGATGAGAGGCCGGAGCGATGAACTCTGGGCAGGAGCCGAAGCGTTCGTGCAGCGTGTGCTCTCCCTCCCACTGGCCGCAGCGGGTACAGGTGGGCTGGGTGTGGCCCGGGGCGGGTCGTGCGACGTAGGTGCCGCGCAGGTCGCCATCGGTGAAGGCGACGACCCTGGTGGCCTCCTCGAGGCTCGCCGCGCCCAGTCCGCGCGCGGTGGCCTCGTGCAGGGTGCGGCGCAGCAGGGCTCCGGACCAGTCGAAGCCGGGGCTGATGTCGGCGCGCGGGTCCTCGTAGGTGACGCGGTACGCGGGGAACGCCGCCTCGGCGGGGTCGGTGAGGGGGCGGGCCCAGAACTGGACGGGGCGGTCGTCGGCGCGCTGCTCGGGCTGCGGTGCGATGGCGGAGACGATGCGCATGATCAGTTCACCGTCGTCGCCGAGGCCGGCCTTGCGGGCCGCGTACGCGCACAGTTCCTTGAAGCCGGAGACGCCGTGCGCGGCGAGCCACCGGTCGGGAGTCAGCTCCCCTCCGAAGTTCTTGCGGAAGTCGGCGCGGTCGCGGCGCTGGACGGTGGCGATGACGCCGACCGCGCGGTCGATCACGTCCGGGGCGATGCCGTACTTGGCGGCTTCGGCGTGCAGTAACTGCTCGCGGGTGGGCTGGTCCACTTCGCTCTCTCCTTCGTGGATGCCGGGCTCCGGTGCTCCCGGGGCCCGTGGCCGGCGTCGGCGTTACGGGAAGGCCGGGAACCGCTGGTCGAAGTGCTCGGTCGCGGTGCCGTGCAGGACGTTCAGCCGGGCCGACAGGCGCTTGCCGAGCGTGCGACTGTGCATGTCGATGCCGCTCTCGTGGCTGACGGACTCCAGGCGCCAGCGACGGTGGCCGTCGTCGAGCGTGAAGTCGTACAGCTCGCCGGGGCGGGGGCCGCGCAGCGTCAGGACGCGCACGGGCCTGCCGTCCAGGTCGGCACGGACGGTGGGCGGGCCTTGGAGGTGGGCGGCAGCCACTATCGCGGCGATGTCGGATAGGGGGATGTTCATCGGTTTCCTCGCACTCTGGTCAGGGCCTGCAAATCCGCGAACGGAATCAGTTGTCTGTCACCACACATGTCGAACGCGTGTGAAAGCGCCGGTCTTGTTCAGATGTCGCCGTACAGGTCCGGGCGGCCGGTCGTCTCGCGAAGGGCGCACACGAGGAGCCGGCCGGCGCCCTCGACACCGAGGACGTCGGTAACGAACTGGAGCGGGGTCACCGGGCGGCCGATCGCGTCGCCGTAGGCGCGGGCCAGGGCTTCGCCGATCGTGCGCGCCTGCTCTTTGGCCTGCTCGAACTGCTCGGGCGTGACGCCGTGAGTGGTGAGCCTGGCGGTGAGCGCCTGCTGTTCGCCGGGGGTGAGGTGTCGGAACATCAGTCAAGCCCTTCGGGGTCTGTTGTTGATTGATAATGTTGATAACATTTTATCAATCGCGATTACTTACCGTCAAGTGTTGTTTATTTCGGTGGTCTGTCGCCTCGTGGGCGGTTGCGTCTGAGCGCTTCGCGCGCCGCTTGGCGTGGCCCCTCCAGAGCGCCCTGGGCTTCGAGGTCTGCGGCGCGGGCACGCCGCGCCTGGTCTTCCTGGAACCAGCGGCGGTCCCGGCTGCGGGCACGCTCGTCCTTCTCGCGCTTCTCCTGTGCCGTAGCAGCGGCGCGACGGGCGCGCGGGCTGGTGCCGCAGCCGCGGCAGTTGGCGGCAGGGGAATCCGGATGCGCCGCACAGCCGCCTGCCCCTTGGCGGCCGTCACCGTCCGCCGGGGGTAGGGGGTTTCTCTGGTGGTTCTCTGACGGTTCCCCGGCCAGTTTGACCGGTTCCCCTGTCGCATCTGGCCGCTGGTCAGATTGGCCGGTGGCCGTTTTGGCCGCCTGCTTTGTCCGTCTTCCGGGGCGCTTCTGTCCGCCCTTCTTCGCCTCCTGGGCGGGAGCCTCGGAGCCGGACGTCGACGAACCCGACGCTGGTGGCGCCTGCGGACGAGGGGCGTGGATCGTGTAGCGGTTGCTGGTGCGTCGCCCGTCCGAGAAGCGGGCGCGTGAGACGATGAATCCCTCCTTCTCCAGCCACTCCAGGTGCCGGCGGACCGTGCGCTCTCCCTGGCTCGTCTTCTCCGCCAACGTGGCCTGACCCGGGAAGCAGGACCACGACTCGTCGGCGAAGTCGCACAGCGCCAGCAGCACCAGCTTCGCGCCCGGCTTCGGGATGTCCTGCCGGAAGGCCCACGCCATGGCCTCGATGCTCAACTGCCTTCCCTTTCTTCCCTCTTCCAGGAAGCCCGCCAGCGGGTGACGGTGCGGGGCTCCACGCGGAGACGTTCGGCGATCTCCTCCGCGCCCAGGCCCTCGCGGGTCATGAGACGTGCGGCGAGTTCCTGCTCGGCCTCGTTGAGGCTGGGCAGTGGGAGATCTCCGTTGACGACCCGCTCGACCGCGAGGAAGTCGACCCCGGGGACGCCTGTGTTCGTGGTGCTGACGTAGACGCGGCGTGTGGGCTCGCGGGCGGGGTCGATGCCTTTGATGTGGAACGCGGACGCTGTGGTCCGTGGCCGAGATGGGTGGGTGGTAGGCACGATCTGCTCACCCCTCGTCGTCGAGGTTGCTGCCGTGGTCCGGGGCGTACGTGTCCGCGGGTGCGGACTCGGGCCCCGCCTTCAGGGCCGGTTCGCGGGCGAACGGGGTGTCGCCGAGGCCGAGCGGTTGGCCGTCGCCCTCCAGTACGGCGAGAGCGGGGCCGGGCTGACCAGTGCGCAGGAGCCGGGCCGCCTCGGCGGTCGTCTGCTCCAGAGTGACCGCGAGTGCGCGGGCCCTGTCGCGCTGCGGGACCGCCCGCTCGGCCCTGCCCCGCCAAGCGGCGGTCTCTGCACGCAGCTGGCTGATGACCGGCAGGACCACCTGCATGACGGTGTCGGCGACGTCCCGGGCGTGGCCGGCGAAGTCCATGCGGGGCCAGGCCGCCGTGAGCCTGTCGGCAAGCCGCTGCCGGATGCGGTCGTCGGGCAGAGGGTGAGGCGGCTGGGCCGGGCTTGTGTGCGGTTCGGCCTCGTTGAGGACGGCCGTCAGATGGAGCATGAGGCCGAGGACGTCGTCGCCCTCGTAGGCGGCGAGCGCGTGGAGCGCCTCGTCGATACGGGTCTGTGCGTCGTCGCGCGTCTCGGGCGTCGGGGTGCTCGCGAGGTGTTCGAAGGGCATGGCTGTGGACAAGGTGGTCCCCCTCCAGGGGTGTTGGCTGAACAGTGGGTGCGGGCCGGGGCGCACCGATCGCAGGATTCCGAGCCTCTGCTGCCCCGGCTCGTGATCGAGCGAGCGGATCGAGCGAAGTGATCAGGAGGTCTCGGGCAGGCGCGTGACACCGATCGTGCGGGATGTTCGCCCACCGGGCCGCATGGGGATGTCGATGCTGAGGCCCTCGAGGACGCGGATCATCGCTGCGGGGTCGGGCTCGGGCGGCCGCGGGTTGCCGCCGGACCAGGACAGTTTGAAGGCGCCGTACGTGCCAGCGTCTGCGGCGTCCAGCATCTTGCGGGCCTTGGCCTTGCGCTTCTTCGCGGCGCTCTCCACCTCGGCGGCTTCGGCGTAGGCGTGCAGAGCCTCGGTGATGGCTGCCGTGTCCTCGGCGAGGATCGTCTGCGGGGCGCGGTCGTCGGAGAGCTGGTCAAGGTTCCAACAGGCTGTCTTGAACGGGCAGTTGTCGCAGATGATCGACAGCCCGGGGCCGTCGAGGTCGCGCGGCATGGCCTCCGGTTCGGGACTGGCCAGGACGTCCTCTGCCCATGCCAGGGCCTGCTGGGTGACGTCCTCGTCGTACGCGCGCTGGTGGACGACGACCTGCCCGTACTCGCGGCCGACGTAGCGCAGCCGCACGACGTCGACCGGCAGAGGTTCACCGGTCGGCAGGTGGGGGTGGTCCTTGAGGCCGCCAGCGCGGAGGAGATGGGCGTACAGGTGGACCTGAAACCACTCGGCCTGGCTGGGACCCTGACGCACGACGACGTCGAGGGCCCGGGTGCTCTTGGTCTTCACGTCCTCCACGACGCCCACGTCATCGGCCGGCCCCTCCGTGGACCCGCGCTTCGCGGCCTGCTGTCGGAGGTTGCCCGGAGCCCAGTAGGCATCGGCGTGGCCGAGGATCACGCCGTCGGTGAGCTCCAGCTCAGTGTGGGCGCCGTACTGCTCCCGCAGGACGCGCAGGATGCCCTCGTGCAGCCACGTGCCGAGGATCGCGGCGTGCATGTTGTCGGCGAGGTCGGTCGGCCAGGTGCCGTGGACCTCGTAGGCGGCTCGGCGTCTGCACAGGCCGACCGACGACGGGCCGAGAAGGCGCTGGCGGGAGCGGGGTCTGGCGCGGTCGTCGCGGTGCGCGCCCTTCCACAGGTCGGGTACGGGGACGACGAGGTTGTCGACGACGCTGTCGGTGGTCATGGTGTTCTCGCACTCTGTCGGGAGGTCTGCTCCATCGCCTGACGGGCAGAGGGGCTACTGAGCCGTGGTGGCGTCGGCCTTGCTCCGGGAGGAGCTGCGGGGCGACGCCTTCTTCGCAGCGCTCTTCCGTGACGCCGTCTTCTTCGCGGCGGCCTTGCGCGGCGCCGCCTTCTTGGCCGGGGCACGCCGGCGAGTGGGTGGGGTCTCGGCCGTCGGGTCGTCTTCGGCGGAAGCGTCGCCACCGGTTTCACCGTCCGGCTGCAGCGAGCCGAGGAGGCCACGCAGCTGTTCGGCACTGGCGTCCTGGTAGGAGACGCCGAAGTCGTCGAAGCACCGGTCGTTGACGGTGTCGAAGGCCATGCCGAGGCGGTCGGCCAGTCGCTGAACTTCCCTGCGTGTCTTGTCCAGTTCGGCGTGCGGGTCGGCAGGTGGCGATGTCTTGCTCTCCCGCGCCGACACGGTGCTCGACGTCGCGTCGCCGTTCCGGGTTTCGAGGACTTCGGCCTCGACCACATCTCCGGGCGACGGAGCCTTTCCGGCCGACTGGGCCTTGTCGGGCTGCTCTGTCGTGTCGTTCTTCAGCCGTGCGGCGGCGACCTGGACGCGCTCACGGGACTCCGCCGCGTCGGCCGCGTGCATCTCCTCGTCGACGTGCAGGCCGGAGAGGTCCGCGGGACAGGCCCGGCGCAGGGCGAGCGCCTCCGCGACCTTGCTCAGCTGGCTGGCGGGCATCTGCGGCCACAGGCCACCCAGCTTGTACTCCTGCGCCTCGTAGTCCCACACCTTCGGCGCGTACTCCCGCCAGTGGGCGACGGCTGGGAAGCGAGAGTCACCACGCCAGACGACGACCCGGCAGGCGGCCGGCGGTTCGTCACGTAGCCACACTGTGTGCTCGCCGCCCTCGGCGTCGTACCAGACGAAGTCCTCGTACGCGATGGACTGGCCGGCACGGTCGGCGGCTCGGCGCGCGATGAGCCGGTAGCCGTCGATGCCGGTCTGGATGGTCCAGCGGATCTCGCCGCGCGACTTGCGTTTGATCATGTAGATCTGCCGACCGAAGGGGTCGAGCCCCGACGCCTTGCAGTAGTGGAAGAAGATCCCCAGTTGCGCCGGACTGGCCTCCGCCAGATCCGGGAACGCCGCGCGCAACGCGCGCAACTGCTGGTCCTCGAACGCCTTCTGGTCCTCGCGGATCGCGAGCCAGGTGACCGGAGCGTCGGCCACATCCCCTCCATGCATTGTGGTTCCCCTCGCTTAGACTTCAACTGTCACAACACATGTCGAGATCAATTGAAGTTAATCAAAATCTATTTCACTGACTCTTGACCGTCAAGTTCGAACTATCAATCCTCGTCGGCTGTGCGCAGGCTGCGGAGCTGGAACACGCCCGCCCACTCCGGATGGCGCGCGCACAACAGGCGCGCATAGCGCGAGGTGAAGTCGTTGTTCAGTCGGAATGGCCTGCCGTTCGAGATCTCTGGCCGCGACCAGCGGAGTTGCTCGAACAGTGCCTTGACGCCGATGCGTCCACCGCCGGTTTCGAGCCAGCGTGCCGTGAGGTCTTCCAGGGCTTCCAGTACCCAGGGGTGTGCGGCGTGGAAGTCCTCTGCGCTCGTCGATGGTTGGCTCGTCGTGAAGGTGGGCGTGGTCTGGCTCTGCTATCTCCAGCGGTAGCTCCGCCTGGTGGTGCGCATGCATCCCTGTCCCCCAGAAGACCGAGTTCTGTCACAACACATGTTGACCACACCCTAAGTGCGTTGAGTGCGGTTTGGCACCCTGGTTCGATGACTGCTGTGGCCCCTTGGTGTTGTGTCGCCGTTCGTCTGTCTACTCCAAGTCTTAGAAAGTAGATGGAGTTCATTCTTCAGTAGACAGTGAAGTGGACTGTCTGTCAGGCTGTTTGGCGTCAACCTGCCGTCCGTTGCCGGAGTTTGGGGGAGCCGTGTCTCAGGACCAGCAGTTCATCTCCGTACCCGTCCCTGCCCAGTACGTCACTCGTGTTTACGCCCTGCTTGCTGAACTCGACCTGAAGGAGGGCGAGACGAGTAGTCCGCTGCCTGGTGGCACCCAGGGTGCCGAACAGGACGGAGACTGGCCGGTGGTGGAGTGGACCGTTGAGGACTTCAAGTCTCTGATCGCCACGGATCTGCCATCGGTCCAGCGAGTCGCGACCCTGCTGGACATCCTCGCCCGCGAGCCAGAGCGCTCGTACAGCACAACCGCCGTCGTGGAGCGCCTCAATCTCGACCGCGGTCAGATCAAGGGCGCCCTGTCGGCCTTCACTCGACACCTGCACGCCCACTACGAGCGCGGCAACTGGCCGATGAAGTGGGAGTGGGGTACTGACCCCGACTCCACCTACCAGGCCGAGGCGTTCTACCGCCTTGACAAGGTCAACGCCGCTCGCTGGCAGGAGGCCCGCGCCGCGGCGTAGTGCACTCAGTGGGGTGGGCCCCGGTTTGCGGGGCCCACCCCACTGAGTTGCTGGCTCCGCTACCGCTTCGGTCGTACTGACAGCGAGAAGCCAGCATCCAGCAGCTCTGCTGCGAACGCTGCGACGTCCTCCGCCGAGTGCTCGCCTGGCCGGAAGGTCCTGGCCGTCGGTAGCGGCGGCGGAGTCGCCTTGGGCTCCGTCGAGGGCTTCCGACCGCGAGGCTTGATCTGCTCACGCTCGCCGGCCCGGATACGGTCGATGCCATCCTGCACAGTCGCCCGCCCGCGGCGCTCGGCGTCCTCCAGCACGGTGTCCAGTAGCCACAGCGGCGAGCCGGAGATCATCGCGTCCTCGGAGGCGAAGCTCCTGCGGACCCGCCACTGGTAGACGTCCATGTACTTCTTGCCGAAGACCCAGGGGATCTCCTTGAGGCCGACGATGTCCGGCAGCTCCGCCGCGTCCTTGACCTCATACCCGCCGTCGATGCCGGCCTTGTACTCCTTTAGCCGCTCCGGCAGGTACTCCCGCGTCCCGTCTTCGGCGAGTCCGAGCACGGTTGGCAGGAGCCAGTATGGGTTCCCGGAGATCACCACATCCGGTTCCCCCAGCACGCCACGGGTCTTCCACAGCTGGGAGGTCTGCCGTTCCACGCCGTAAAGGAACGCGATCTCCGCATGCCCCAAGAGGTAGGGGAACCGCTTCTTCGCCACGACGCCTCCGTGCTCGACGATCCATAGAACAAAGTTGACGAATCAAGTCTAATTCTCGTCTGAGGATGCTCTGATCACCCTGGCATCGTGCTGGCAGGCTCATCGACCTTTCGGCGCGTGGCCGGGGTGGTTGAGCTGCCGCATGGTCCGTTCGAAGCGGAGACAGCTCAGGCAGAATGACCCCGGTCCACCAACGCCGAGGCCCGTGCATCCCTTGCATCGCCGCGACGGGTCCTCAGCGGTGCTGGCACGGAAGCGAGCGCGAGATGAGTATCGGACCATCTGGCGCTGATCATCCGCTCGGTCCCAGGCGCGCCTCCAAGCGCCCAAGGCGGTGCCTCTAACCCCGCACGCCCATGCGAAGGCAATCGTGAACTCCAAGCTGGGTATCGCATCTCGATGGAGTACGCGCCCAATGGTCGTATGCGGCAGCAGACCTTTGGCACCAGCCCGTCGGTCTAGCTCCCGGTAGGGCAACGTTCCTTCCTTGTGGTACAGGTCCAGCATGGCTGCGTGTAGCTCGGCGAAGTTGGTGACGTAGTCGACATGGGGCGTGTAGCTGTTTGCACTACCAGTGCGTAGGTGTCTCTCCTCGTACCGGGCACGCTTCCAGAGTCGCTCGGCTTCGTCTGGGTCGGCGCCACACGCTTCGGCGAAGGCGCGGACCACAGACAGTCGTTTGGGTACCTTGCTGCCCGATGCGGCCCTTGAGAGGGTGTCTGCACTGTAGTCGGTACGTGCGGCCAGTTGTTCGAAGGTGAGGCCCGCCTCCTGGCGTCGGGTACGTAGCCACGACGCCAGGGTCTGAAGGGCTTTGCCGCACGCGCCGATCGGATTCTCCCGGCGCCCCATGCCTACATGTGCTTAGGCATGGGCAACTGGCGCAAACGGCGAATGAACCGAATGCCTAGCGAGCACGACTCGCCAAGCAATACGAACACCGCCAGGGACGGCATGCCTGTAGCGACAAGAGCTATGGCGAGGATGAGCACAACGACGACGACAATCAGCTCGGGCCAGGTCAATGGCTGCTGCCTCACCTGCACGCAGGGGGCGCTGGCCATGCGCTGATGGTTCATGAACGTTCCTTCCGGTACCTGTGGGCTCCAACTGAGCTGCCTACGCGGGCGGTTGCCGACGCCCGCATAGGCGCTGACGAGATGGTTACAGGCTCTGAGGGTGCTTGCCCAATCCTCATGTGCGGATCTCGGCGTTTAACCGCAGCCCTGTCCCACGCGGCCGGGACCGACTCGGCGCTTCGCCTGGGCGCCAAGATGCAGGCCAGTGATGGTTCAGACTCGAGATTTCCGCATCGTTGTCCCACCTAGAGTTTGCGTGGCGGCAGCGTGGCCGGAGACCATGCGGTAGCTGGCCAGGTGTGGACAGCGCAGTCGGGCCAGTAGGTCTGGCTCCCCAGGTGTCTGTGGGCTCCACCCGGAACCAGGGGAATTTCGTGATGAGACCGCGTTGCCGCGAGGGTCTCTGTCGCATGCGTGCTGCCGCAGGTGCTTCATCTGCGGCAGCACGTTCGGTTGTGGACGCCTTGAGAGTCACACCAGCTGGGAAATTGCAGCGCAGGCGATGGACCCGTAGGCTTCTTTTCTCTTTCCTTTGTGGAACAGCGCCCCAGGATCTGACTCGCACTCTGCCTGGGGCGCTGCCGCGTTCTGCGCCCTTCACCCCAAGATGTGCACCAGGAACCAGGCGGCGAAGCCGGTCCAAATGAGCGCGAAGACCGCGCGGCCCGAGCGGGTGCGGACGCGAAACCAGGCGCGAACGCGTTCGGAGAGGGTGTTACCGTCCGTGTTGTCCACCAGGGTGAACAGCTCGTACGCGAGACACAGCACGAGCAGATTGGCCCAAATCAGGTCAGGCATGGTCAATCCGGTCTCCTTCTTTTCCGCGCTGCTCGGTGACCGGTGCCGTTAGTGGCCGATCGCGGACCAGATGGCAACACCGAGAGCGGCGAGGCCGGTGATGGTGCTGATGGTGGGAAGTGGCCAGCGGTTTCGTTCGAGGGCGGTCACGCGAGCGTCGAGTTCCTCGATCGCCTTGTCGATCTGGTCGGATCGCTGGACCAGGAGCGCGAGTTGGCCGTCGATGCGCGCCAGCCCGACCTCGAGGGCGCGCCGGAGTTCGGCGAGCTCCAGGGCGATCTCTCCGTCGGGCATGGCGTCTGCTCCGTAGGTCAGTTGATGGTGGTGGAGGCCGGGTCGCTCCTGGAGGGGAGCCACGAAGCCGTACCGGTGCGGCCGAGTAGGGAACCGACGGCTCCCTTCACCACGGCGAGGCCAGCCGGGATCGCGGCGACGGCCGCCGACTGGAGCGCGGACAGGGTGACGACGTTGGTCGTGCCGGACGCGAGGAGGAGGCCGAGGAACGCCTCGACGTACGTGAGGACGGCGCGCTCGGTGATGTCGGCGAGCAGCTTCGGGGTGCTGTTGATGGTGGCCATGGGGTCGGTGTCCTCTCCGGGGGCGAGGGGTCAGGGCTTGGGGACACGGAGCTTGGCCCAGCTGGTCGGGCCCGGGACGCCGTCGGCGTCGTCGCCGGAGTAGCCGAGCTTGCGTTGCCACGCGGCGTACGAGCGGCGGTCGGCCTCGGTCCAGCTCGGGCCGGGGCCCCTGCTGTACTTGCCGCAGCCCTCCGCGACGAGCCGCCTGCCCATCGCAGTGATCAGAGCGGAGCGGCGGCCGATGTGGAAGTAGTCGGAGCCGGGGAACGGGGCGTATTCCGGTTTGTCCTCCGGGGGCGGTGTGCTGCTGCTTGGCGGCTTTCCGCCGAGGAGCTTGGCGACCGCCGTGCGGAATCCGTCCATCGAGATGCCGGCCGGGTCCGGCTTGCCGGGCTGCCACTCCTTGTGGCCGATCACCGACCGCTCGCTCCAGCCGTGGGCCTGACACAGGGCCGCGCTGACCCTGTGCATGGCGTCGAGTTGGGCATCAGGCCACGTCTGGCCGCCGCCGGTGTTGATGCACTCGAAGCCGTAGAAGTGTGGATTGCCGTCGGTGTTGGCCTCGTTGTCCGGCGGGAGGGGCTGCTCGGCGATTACGGCCTTGAGAACGTCATCGTCGCCGGAGCCGGCGTGGTTGGCGCGGCCGTAGCCGACGAGGTGGACGGTGCCGGAGCGGTCGATGACTCCGTGGCACAGCGGGCCTGGCAGGGAGGTGTAGCCGGTGCGGCAGAGTTCCACCATGCTTGCCTCGGTGGAGTATGGGCCGGTGTGATGGATCACGACGCCGTGGAGCGGGCCCCAGGCGCCCTTGTGGTTGCGGTTGTGGGTGCGCCAGTTGCCGTGCTCGACGACGCGGACGCCGGACTTCTTCAGGGCGGCGAGGAACTGGTCTGCAGACAGTGACTGGGCCACGTCGGGACGCTTTCTCCCCCGCGCCTCCGTGCTGTCGAACGACGCCAGGAGCTACCCGGCGGTCCCTCTGTACGGCAGGCACCAAGGTGCCGCGAGTAATGCGGGGCGGAGGGTCGCCCACCGAGACGGAGCCTAACGCACTCCCCGTACGCGTCCGATGCTGTTCGACCCCGGGGCCTGATTCGGCCGACAGGTGGCGAATGAAGCCAGTATTTGTGTCAGGCGATCGGTGTGCGGCATAGGTGCAGCAGAGACCGAAGTTACCGATTCTGGCGCATCCTTCGTGCGCCTTGTGTTATTTATCCGGCGGGAGTTATGAACGACTTGTCGCCGGTTGTCGCCTCCGATGCCGCGGGGGATTCGCCCCGGCGCCGCACAGGAACGTGGTCCTTCATGAAACTTGGCAACACGCTCACCTTGGAGCTGGTCCGCAGTTACGTCGCCAAGCAGGGCTCCACACTCTCGGGCGTGAGCGATGCTGGGTTCGCCGCCGAGTGGCGGCTCGAGGCTTCAGGTCGGCCGTCGCTGACTATTCACGACACACGATGGGACAGCGGTGAACGGGATGTGGTGCTCCAACAGCCGCCCCTCGTCCCGGAGATGCCCGCAGCCCTGGCCAATCTCCACGGTCGGCACCGCGCCGGTATAGCGGAACTCTCTCCGGGCCTCCAGCGGATGATGGCTTATCTGTCGCTGCCTCAGCCAGCCGGTCGGCCGAAGCAGAAGAGGGCCCTGACCACCGCACAGCTGGCAGAGGGCTGCGGCGAGGAACTGCTCAGGGAACTCGTCGCACGCCCAGGTGTATCGCTCGAACCCGCCTTCGACCTCACGAAGCCGCAGGACACGGAGTGTTTCCAGCACACCATCCGTTTCCAGGAGGAGGACAGGGAGACACCCGTCGTTGCCTACGTCCTCACCCGACTCATGCCGACCCTTAGACAGACCGGCTGGGTGCCGGGCCTATAGGAACCCAGCTACTTGACGTACGTGATCCGCAGCTTCGGTGGGTACGTCTGTCCAACCCCTTGCGCGCGTCCGTAGTAGGTCTTGTCCGAGTTGTTGGGATCGAGAGCGATGCCGCGCCAGCTCGTCGAGTCGAACACGGCAGTGATATCGACCCACTTGCCGACGTTCTTGCCCCAGCTGATTGTCTGCGCCTCGCTGTCGGAGCTGAACGTCGACGGGCGGGAGGTGTGCTTGTGGGCCTTGATGACCGCCTTGCCGCCGCTGTTGTAGTACCAGTGGTCGAAGTAGAGGTACACCTCGGCCTTCTGGATGGTGGCGCCGGAGAGGTCGGTGGCGAGGGAGGAAGGGAAGCCGATCAGGCTCGCCTGCATCCCGTTGGTCGAGCTGTAGTAGCCCTGCAGGCACTTGCTTCCGTAGTAAGAGTTGTACGCGCCGCGGTTGGCGTAGGAGCCGGACCAGGAGGCTGCGTAGGTCTTGGTGTAGGTCTTCTTCGGCGGGGTCGTCGTACCGCCGCCGGTGTTGTACTGGCCCGTTTCGGGGACGTACGGGCCCACGTCCTCGACGTACATCAGGCCGGGGTAGTTGGAGCCGCCGAACAGGCGGACGGTCTGGCCGCTGGGGCCGTTCTGGCAGCGGAAGGTGATCAGCAGGCGGTGAAGGCCGGCGCCGAAGGCCGCACCCGAACGGACGGTCTCCATGTGGATGCGGCTGTAGCCGGCCGTGGGCATGGGGAAGATCGCGGACTGGATCTGTGTGGAGGAGATCGTCGGGGTGCTCGCACCACCGTCCTTTAGGGCTAGGACGAGTTCGCCCCCGGCGGCCGAGGGGTCGGCGTAGCAGTCGAGGACGACGCGGTACATGCGGCTCGTCTCGGCGTCGAACGAGAGCTCGACGTAGCCGTAGTCGGTCGTGCCCGCCGACACGGAGGTGGCCTGGTAGTCGACGGCGACCAGGCCGCGGGCGAAGTCGGACAGGTAGGTTTCGATGGGATCCCCGGCGATGGTGAGCCGCCCCGCGACCGCGAGGTCCGCGACGCCGGTATTGCCGTCCTGGTCGATGGTGGCGACGGCCGTGCCGTCGTTCGTCAGGGTGAGGTAGTTGGGGGAGCCGGTGGTCAGGGACACGGCCTCGTCCCCCGACTCGTCGTAAAGGCGCAGCCCTTGGGGCGAGAGCTCGGCGCGGGCTCCGGTTCCCGGGGTGCTGAGGAGCGAGCGGCACTCGAGGTTGTCGAAGTAGGCCCGGCCGGTGGCGGTGGTGTTGCCGGTGGCGTCGATGCCGACGCGCACGTTTGCCTCGGACGCGCCGGCTGGGATGGTGACGATCTTCGAGACGCGTTGCCAGGTGCCGTCGGTGACCGGGACTGACACGGTGACGCCGTCGGAGCCGAGGCGGGTGCTGGCCTCGTCGTAGAAGCCGAGGTACAGCATGACCTTGCCGCCGGTGAAGTCGTTGGACGTTCTGTAGTCGGCGGCGATCCAGTATCGGTCGCCCGGGAGGACGGGCGAGGTGGCGTGCTGGAGCCATCGGTAGGTGTCCGCGCCCGCCGTGATGCGCAGGCACTTGGCGGAGTTGTTGCCGCCGTCCTCGATGGCGAACTCGTCCTTGCCCGCGATGTAGGTCGCGATGACGCCGTTCTCGTACGAGGGGTCGCCGACCAGGTTGCCGGTGGTGCCGATCGCCAGCCGGGAGGCCGACAGGGAGCCCGCGGCAATGTGGCGGGCGGTGAGGGTGTTGGTAGCGATCTCGTCGCCTGTCACGGACAGGGCCTTGATCTCGCGGGCCGTGAGGGTCTTCGCCACCACCTTCTCGCCGGTCACGGACTCCGCGGCCAGTTCCAGGGTGCCGATGGACTCGGCCACCACCATGCCTGCGCCGATGACGGTGCGGATCTGCGCGTTGTCGAAGTCCGCCGTGCCGGCGGTGGCCTGGAAGTTCTGCAGCCACACGGTGGCGGTCACGGTCCCGGCCGGGGCCTGGACCTGCTGGCTCGTACGGGTCCAGTCGGCGCCGGGTGTGGGGGTGGCGATCGCCGTGCCGTAGCCGAGCACTTCCCCGGCCGCGTCCTGCCAGCGCAGGTAGAAGCGGATCGAGTTCCCGGCCCAGTCGGCGGAGACGCGGGAGTCGAAGGCCAGGTAGAACCGGTCCCCCGGGGAGACGGCCAGCTCCGTGACGCGCAGGCTGGGAGAGGCGGGCCCACTGTTGGTGCCGTCGACCCGCAGGCCCCGGGGGGACCCGTTGCCCTCGGTCAGGCGCCACTGGCTGGATGCGGCGATGAGCTGCTCGGTGAAGGCGCCCTCGAAGCTTGGGTCTGGCATGAGGTTGCCGGTGCCGATGGCGAGCTGGTTGTGGCCGACCGCGCCGATCTGCAGTTTCGCGCGGGAGACGGCGTCGTCGGCCAGCGCGGTTTCCGTGATGATGCCGTCGAGGACCGACTGGGCGACGACAGGTGCCGGGCCGACCGGGCCGCTCTGGAGCGAGGGGCCGGAGGATGTGCCGGAGGTGTTGCGGGCGATCAGGCGTACGTACAGTGGCCCGTCGGCGGGGATGGTGAGGGTGCCGCCGAGCGGGGACTCCAGGGTGCCGCGCAGGGTTGTCGGGCCGGGGGTGAACCCATCCTGGGCGGAGGCATGGATCTCGACTCGCGCGAAGTCCAACGGCGCGGCGACGGCGTCTGCGAAGGTGCCTTCCCAGGTGGCGGCGATGCCGCCGAGCACGGACACCGCGGTGGGCTGGCTCGGCGGCGGCGGAGGCGGGGCGTTGACGATGTTGACCGCCGTGGTTCCGTCCGGCTGCTGACCGATGACGGCGCGCAAGGAGCCGTTCTCGTCGTACACGTCCAGCGCGCCGTTCTCGATCGAGGAGTACGCGAGGCGGGAGGTGCGGGTCTGCTGGGTGAGGCGGCGTTCCAGGGTGGCGATGCGGGCCGCCAGTTTCGCGAGGTCGTTGGCCATGGCGGTCAGCTCCCGTAGGTGAAGCGGTCGGCACGGGCGAGGGTCAGGGTGATGCGCTCGGGGTCGTCGCCCTGGGGCGGGCGGAGCGTCCAGGCGGTGATGCGGCACCAGCCGTCGTAGTCCGACCACTGGTCGTGGAGGGACACACGGATGTCGTCGCCGATCTGCCAGCTGCCAACCGGGGCGGCTGGGTGGTCGCGGACCTGGATCTCGGTGACCTCGCCGAGGATCTGGCGGGCGGTGCGTTCGGCGCGGGCCCGGGCGGCCAGGCGATCGTTGGCCTTCTCGGCGGGGGCTTCGAGGACGTGTTCCAGGCGTAGGCGGCCGTTGCGGATCGCGTCGACGGCGCGGCGTCGGCTGCGGCCCTCTCCGGCGCCGAGGGCGATGACGACCTGGGCATACTCGTCGGCGTCGTAGGCCACCGGGACGGTGCCGGCGACGTTGATGCCGGAGGCGAAGGAGATGTCGGTGCGGCGGGTGCCGAGGCGGGGCCAGCCGAGGCGGATACGGCCGCCGGGGCGGCTGGTGGCGGTCCAGTCGGTGGCCTCGGTCCACTCGGGGCCGCCGTCGATCTGCGTCATGTCGTCGACGACCTCGCCCAGCACCGGCGCCTCCCACCACTCGGTGGTGTACGGCTCGGCCGGGGTGCCGGCCTTGGCCTTGCTGGTGATGGCGTCCACGGTCACGCCGAGGTCTCCGTCGGGCTGCGACTGCGCGTACGCCCAGGCGTCGCGGATGACCCCGCAGGGATCGGCATAGGTGTACGGGCCGCGGCCGCCGAGGTTGCCGTGGACGTCGTGGCGTCGGTGTAGGTAGCTGCCCCACCCCGCGGCCTCGATGGGGTACGCGGCACCTTCCGGTTCCGCCCGCCAGACGATGCCGCCCCACAGCAGGCTGTCGTCCCGCTCCGCGGTGAGCAGCGTATTGCCGGGGTCCAGCTGGGACGGGAGGAGGTGGGCGAAGCGCGGCTCCAGGCGGCCCGAGAAGTCGCCGGTCGCGTTGAGAGCCAGGCCGAACTCCACGTCGGACAGTGGTAGGTCAGTGGCCAACGACTCACCGGTCAGGGCGTGCCAGCTTCGGTAGCGGTACGACGTCGTCATCGCCCGGCCCTCACCGCACGCCCTCGGTGAACTCGACATCGGCGATCAGCGAGGTCGCCGCGTCGACGCCGAGGTTGCCCCACTCGGACTTGGAGGGCTGAGTGCGGACGTAAAGGTCCTGAGTGGTCCCGCGAAGCGCCGCAGAAACGCTGATCGTGTCGGCGAGCACGACTGTGTTGCGGCGGGTGTTCGCGCCCTGGTCGTCGTCGATGGCGGTGGTCTGCCCGTAGTCGGTGCCCAGGACCGTCTGCATGTTGGCGAACACGTCGGACTCCGACAGCCGCAGACCCGCGAGCGTCACCACCAGCTTCGCGGTTACCGCCCAGGAGGGAATCGGCACCTTCCAGCGCGCCGCGGTCGGCCAGTTGTACCACTGGCCGTTCTGCGCGGTGAGCCTGCTCAGCGAGCCAGGGTAGGCCGTGTACAGCGTCCGTTCGCGGCGAGGGTTGGCGATCCGCCGTAGGTCCTTGATCATCGAGTCGGTGATGACCGAGGTGTTGGCGGGGATGTCGACGCGGGCGAGTGGGATCGCGGTCATGCCAGACGGCACGGTGGTCGCGGTGGCCGACACGTTGCTGACCACATGGAAGTAGCCGATCTCGTCGGCCTCCGGGTTCCGGGTGCCCTCGTACTCGGGATCCTCCACGCGCAGGCAGACCAGGTCCGAGCGGGCGGTGGCCCCGGTGGGCGCGATGGGCACGGTGGCGTCGCCGACGTTGTACTGCGTGTACGAGCCCTGGCCCCATGCTGCGCCGCGGATCACCGCGGAGCCGTCGACCACCCGTACGCCAGCGCCGGGCGTGGTCAGCTGCTTCACCTTCAGGTCGTCGCCCTCGGTCACGCCCTGCGAGCCGCGGGCGAGGTCGCGCACCATCATCCGGAAGGCGCGGGCAGCGTGGGTGCCGCCGTGGGTGAGCAGCGGTGGATTGATCAGGGTCACGTAAGAGCTCCTCGTGCGGGCTACAGGGCGGCATAGGCCGAGCGCCAGGTCACGGCCAGCCGGGTGGCGTTGGTGTAGTCGCGGGCGGTCCACCAGATCTCGCTGGCTCCGGGCGGGATGACGAAGGTGTCGAGCCGGGAGGCGGGCGACAGAGCGGGGGCGAGGTTGCCGGTTCCGTTGCGGAGGACCCAGCGGGTGCCGGGACGGGTCTCGATGTCGACGTGCTCGCCGCTCCGCAGCGCGACGGACAGCTCGATCACGTGGCCAGACTCGACGTGTCGGATGCGCGGGTTGGTGCACGGGCCGGTGATACGGAGTGAAGGCCATGCCGGTAGGTCGCCGTCGTTGTGAACCCAGCCGCGACGTTCGTCGGGGATCGCGACGCCGGTCGTCAGCGGGGCGGTGAGCGGGGCACGGAAGCCTCCCAGGCCGTCGGCGGACAAGGCGAGGGTGAGCGCGGAGGCTTCGTCAGCGTGAAAGCGTGGGTCGAGTGCCGCGAACTCCAGGTCCAGCGGGATCCAGCCGTGCAGCACGTTCGCGGTGCTGGTGGCCTCCACGCGCCGCAGCCGGCCGTAGAGGCGGCGCGTTGTGCGGCCCGGCCAGCGCAGGCGCAGCACGGTCTGTGCGCCCGAGTCCGTCCGGACGGCGGGATCGTTGGCGGCGCGGTGGAGCCGACCGAGCACGTCGACGGCCGCCGCTGGGTTGCCGGCAGTGCGGATGCCCGCCTCGATACGGATTGTCCGTACGCTGTAGAGATCGACGCCGGGGAACGCGCCGTCTCCGACGGGGTTATCCACATCCTGTGTGCGAAGTTCGGGGACGCCGAGACCTTCCACTTCGCTCACCGGTACGTCCGTTCCGGCGCCGATGAGGACTCCGGCGATCTCGATCTGCCACTCGGCGAGTTCCGGCATCACAACCGGCCTCCCCTCTGTGCGTTTCGGAGGCGGCGCATGACCTCGGCACCCACCTGCTGCGGGGTGACCTGAGTTGAGGCCACGGTGACCGGCATGGTGCCGATCAGTGGCTGCTGCTCCCGTACGACGACGACCTGAACGGATCCAGCCGGACGGGCGTCCACCGTGTGTATTGGCGTTAAGGGGCCGTGTGCTGCAGCGAGTTGGAGGCCGAAGCGCTGCGCGACGTCGGTGAGCACCGTCGTCGCCGCCGCGCGCTTGGCCGGAGCGAGGGGGATGAACGCCTCCCCGCCGGTGCTCGCCTCCGCGAACTTGATCAGCGCGGTCGGGGAGGAGTAGACGCCGGGTTCCCAGATGCCGCCGCTCGCATAGGCCAGGCCCTTGTTGGCCTTGGCTAGGTCGTCAAGGAACTTCGTCGCGCGGGAGCCGAGGGCCGACTTGATTCGGGACTTGCCGAGGTTGCCCACCTCGATGACGCGGTCCTCCTCCAAACCGGTGGTGCCGGCGACCTTGTGAATGCCCGTGCTGCTCGACTTGATCGCGCTGATGATGTCGAGCAGGTCGGCGAGGTCCTCGGCCGCGAGCGTCTTGTCGGCCGCCTTCGCGGCGTCGTTGGCCTTCTTCGCCTTCTTCTTGTCCTTCACCGCCTCGGCGGCCAGGTTCTCCGCGGCTTGGTCACCCTGTTCGGCGAGCCTAGCGGCGAGGTCCCCGTAGCCGAGGGCGGCGAGCTTGGCCAAGTTCTGCTCGAACGTGCTCTGGTCCTTCACGGCCTGCTTGAGCTGGGTGGTGAAGTCGCCCAGGGACGCATTCGCCACGAGACCCAGTCGCTCCAGATCGGAGGCCATGTCCTTGAGGTACTTCGACGAGCCGGTGGCCATCTTGTGGGTCAGCTCGATGCCGTCCTCGCCCATGGCCTCCAGTGCGTCGGCTACGTCCTGGCCCGCGCGCCGGGCTACGGTCCGCAGGTCCTTGCGCCACCGCTCGGTCCTCTTCACCGCCTTGTCGAGGTTCCTCTCGAACTTCGACAGGTCGAAGACCTCGACCTCCTTGCCCTTCCTCTTCACGGTGCGCATGGAGTCCGATCGGATCGAGGACACCGAGATCAGTTCGTCCTCGCCGGAGGGGCTGTAGGACCAGCCGGACAGGCCGCCGCCCGCGTACCAGGTGACGTCACCGCCGAAGCGGCGGACGACCTCCTCGACGATGGCCTTGCTGCGCGGGCGCTTGCTCGCGGCGAGCGGCACGTATGCCTCGCCCTGTGTCTCCGGCTCGGCCCACACTCGCCAGGAGCCGCCAGGGGCGATCTGTGCGACGTGGTCCTCACGCCGTACGCCGCCGTTGGCGAAGTAGTCGACGACCGCGCCGTCGGCGCGGGCCTGGATGGCGTCGGGTATGCCGTTGCCGTCACGATCCCAGGACGTGGGCTTGAGGTAGACGCCCACGCCCACGCTGGTGCCGGTGATGTTGTTGATCGCGCCCTGGATGGTGCCGAGGGCGGTCAGCGGTGGCTGGACGGGGATGGTGACCTTGGCCTGGCCGTTCGGCAAGTTCTGCACCTTGAAGCCGAGGTCCTGAAGCGCCTTGCTGGCCACGGCTGTTGGCGCGCTGATGGTGACGGTCTTGGCGTTCGGCGTCTTGATCAGCTGGGTTTCCACGGCCTTCAAGCTGGTAAGCGCACCGACCGTCGCGGCGTTGACCTTCACCGTCTTCTGGCCGGGAGTGGCGCTGAGCTGGTCGATGAGCGCCTGGAGCGCACCGCGGGCGTCCTTCGTCGGAGCCGTAATCCTGATCTGGCGGGTGCCCGGGATGGTCTCGACCTTGTAGCCCAGGTCCTTGAGGTCCTTCTGCGCCTCCGTACTGAGGGAATCCACCTCGATCGTGGTCTTCTTCGGGACGCGGTCGAACTCGGCTTGGACGGCGAGGAGATCGGCCAGCGTGGAGTCCATGCCTTCTGTTTCCAGCAGGAGCGAGACCTTCGACGGCAGCAGGCCGAGACTGTCGGCCACCGCCTCGGCCTGCGCGCGCGTCAGCCCATAGCCCTGGGCCGCCTCGACCGCGGCCGCCCTCGCCTTCGTCATCTGCGCGCGGGCGGAGGACAAGGACTCGGTGAGCGGCTGGCCGTTCTGCTGGGCGAGGGCGTACGCGGAGACGGACGCGTCCGCGGCGGCGTCGCTCAGAGAGGTAAGGGACTGGTAGAGCCTCTGGCCGTTGCGGGTGGCGGTGTTCAGTGTGCCGTTGTTGTTCAGCAGGGCCTTGCCGTAGCCGTCGGCTTTGTCGATCCCGTCGGCCAGGGCCTCGTTCACGTCGAGGACCGCGCTGTTGACGCGGGCCTCGGCGGCCTGGAGGGAGATGCTGCCGCCGGAGAGGAGGTCGAGGGCGTCCTTCAGGGCGCGAGTGCGCTGGTCAGCGTCTGCTGTCTGGTCAGCCAAGGCACCGACGGCGGCTTTGAGCTTGCCGTAGGCGGTGACGCCCTGCCCAGTGCCACCCTGCGCCTCGGCGAGGTCCTTGGCGCGCTGGACGGACTCTTCCATCTCGCCCTTGACGCCGTCCAGGGCATCGGCGGCGTCCTGCGCCTTGCGTCCCATGACGTCGTAGCCCTGCCAGGTGTCGCCGAACTCGTTGGTCTGCCAGACGTCGTCGTGTGCGTCGGCGACAGCCTGCAACCGGCCCTGGAGGCCCTCGAGCGTCTGGCCCTGACCGAGGTAGGCATCGGTGAGTTCCGACAGCGAGACGCCCGCCTTCTTCATGACGTCGACCAGGCGCTGGTTGCCGTCGGCCGTCTTCGTGTCCATCAGGACCTGGGCGGCCTGGGCGCGGACGTTGGCGTCGATAGCGCCCTTGGAGGCGAGCAGTGCCTCGGTCAGGCTGCTGATGCGCTGTTCGTGCTCGGCCGCCCTCTCGGCGGCCTTCCGCTGCTGGTCGGCGAGCAGCCCGAGACCGAAGGTGGCGGCGACCATGGCGGCACCCCATGGGCCGCCCATGAACGCCACCAGCCCGCGGCCGGCGCCGAGGAGCCCGGCCCCGGCTGCACGCGCCGCGCCGTTGAGCGTGCCGGCGAAACCGGACGTCGGGCCCTGGGCGCTGCGGAAGGCGGCAGCCATCTGACCCACCACAGGGATCCGCGTCTCCAGTACGGCGAACGCCGCCGCGTACCGCGACAGTGACAGCCCGGCCCGCGCGGCCAGGTTCTGCTGCACCTGCATCTGCGCGCCGAAGCCCTGCCAGGCGCCGGTCAGCCGACCGCTCACGGTCGAGGCGAGCCCGCCCAGCATCGGCGTGAGGCGCCGGGCGAGGAACATGGCGGCGATCGCCGTCTGCACGGGCCCGGGCAGCGACCCGAACGCCCGCACCAGGGACCCGACCACCTCACCCACCGGGACGAGTACGGCGGACAGCCCGGCGACCGCGGACATGGCGAGGTCGGCGGTCGTGACGAGGATGTCGAGGCTGTTGCTGGCTCCGCCGGCCTCGTCGCCCAGCAGACCGAGCGCGGAGGCGACGGGTGCGGCACCCTCGGCGGCGTTGTCGAGGACCTCGCCGAGGTCGCGGGCAGCGTTGATGAGGAGGTTCAGCCCGGCGGCCAGGCCGTGCTCGCCGAGGGCCTGGAGCGGGCCGAGGAGCTGCTCGGCCTCGTCGATCAGCTCGCCGAGACCGCTGCGCGCGCTGTCCTTGAGCTCCGGGCCGTAGAGGGTGGCCAGGTCACGCCCGTACTCGATCGCGGCGACGAGGTACGGCGTCGCGCCGGACATACCGCGCGTCAGGAGCCGGGTGACGTACTCCAGGCCCGGCGCCATGGCGTCGTACAGCGCGAGCCCGGTCTGCTGCGTCTGCTTGCGCAGCAGTGTCATCGCACCCGTGAGCCCTTGCCCGCGGGCGGCGGTGATCTGCGCGGCAGCGCCACTCTCCCGTACGGCCTGGCTGAGCGCGTCGAAGGACTCGGTGCCCTGGTGGGCCAGCGCGATGGCGCCCGACATGGCGGGCTTGCCCATCGCCTTCTTCACCGCGGCGGTGAAGTCCTGCTGGGACATCTCGTGCTGGGCGTGGCTCAGCTCCTCGATGACGTACCGCAGGCCCTTGAACCGGCCCTGCGCGTCCCAAGCCTCGATGCCCAGCGCCTCCAGGCCGTCACGCATCTCCTTGGTGGGCGCGGCGAGGTTGGCCATCATGCCGCGCAGCGCGGTGCCGGCCGTCTGGCCGAGGATGCCGGCCTTGCCGAGCATGCCGACCGCGCTGGCCGCGTCCTCCATGCTCACCCCGAGGCCGGCGGCGACCGGACCGGCGTACCGCATCGCGTAGTAGATATCGATGATGCCGCCGGAGGCGTTGTTCGCGGTGGCGGCCAGGATGTCGGAGGCGCGCGCGGCCTGGTCGGCGCCGAGGCCGAACTGGTCCATGATGTCGCCGAGGTAGCGGGCCGAGTCGGCCGCGCTGACGTTGGCGGCGGAGGCCAGCTGGAGCGAGGCGCGGGTGGCGGTGATGGCCTGATCGGTGCGGAAGCCCGCCTTCGCCAGCTCGACCATGGCCTCGGCGGCGTCGGCCGCGGTGGTAGTCGGCAGAGTGAGGTCGTTGCCGAGCCGGTTGGCCATCCAGGCGGCGCGTTGCATCTGCCCGGCGGTGGCTCCCGTCACTGCCTGGAAGGTGTTCATCTGCCGCTGGTAGCGGTTGCCCTCCTCGACGAGCCGGCCGGTACCGAGGACGAGGGCGCCTCCGGCGAGGAGGCGGGTCAGGGCGGTGGCCTGGCGGCCGACGCTCCTGAGGGAGCGCTCCAGCGTGCCGGCGTCGTCGCCCGCCCGACGCAGGCCGCGGCCGGTATGGCCGCCGCGCGCGCCGAGGGCGCCGAGTCGGGTGGCGGCGGTACGGGCCTGGGCGCCGAGGGTGTTGATCTGGCGAGCGGTGCGTCGGCTGGAGGCGTCCAGTGTGTCGAGGCGGCGGTCGAGTTCGCGGGTGCGGCGGCCCAGGTCCTGGGCAGCGTCGGCGGCCGAACGCAGCCCGGAGATGAGGCTGTTGGCTTGTGCCGTCAGCTGGACGGTGAGGTTGTACGTGGCCATCCTGACGGCTCACCGTCCGTTCGCCAGGGCGGTTTGCCCGGACGAACCGCCGCGCTGGACCGCCTCGTAGGCCGACCGGGGCAGGAGCGTGATCTTGATGCCGTAACCGGCCCGCCCCTCGGGCACCTGATCGCGCTCCTGGGCGATCAGCTCGCATCCCGGGCAGCGCAAGGTGTCCGTGACGTACGCGTGCCGGTGCCCGCCCTCGGACGGATTCCACTCGTCGAGCCGGGTACGGCAGTCCGGGCACACCGTGCGCTGCCACTGCTGCCAGGCCAGGGCCTTGGCTCGGTCCAGGTCACTCCAGCGGCCGTCCCCGCCGAGGAACTGCGAGTGAGGGATGCCGTACTGCTCGCACAGCTCCAGCTCGGCCCGCAGTCGCGGGTCGGCCTTCAGCCTTTTCCCAGGTCGGCCCGGTCGGTACGGGCCTCCTGCTGCACCTCCCAGGCGACCTCCCACAGGGCGTTCGCGTCCGGGGCCGACCAGGTGTCCAGCAGCTCGCGGGCCTCGGCCTTGGTCATGCCGTCCGTAGACGACGCCGCGATGAGCGCGGCGGGGAAGGTGTCGGGATTGAACGCCGCCCCGTCGGCGGCCTGTTCATCGGTGGGCGGATGCGCGTGAAGGAGCTCTTCGAGGACCGGGCGCGGCAGGGCGCGGAAGGTGAGGAAGATCGAGGCCGCGCGCAGAGCCTCGGCCGCGGCGTCGTACCGCCGCCTCGCCTCCGCCGCCCGCTCGGCGAGGACGCTGTTGTCCGCGTCGCTCTCGGCCAGGATCCGCGCGCGGTCGGCGGCTCGCCTGGCCTCGTCGTACTCTGCCCGCAGCGCTGCGTCGTCGCAGATCTGCAGAACGCGCTCTGGCAGCGAGCGGCGGCGCAGCCGCTCCATCTTCTGCTCCCACGTCACCGCGCCCTGGGCCTTTCCGGCGGCCATCAGCTGCCTCCGGCAGAGGACGAAGACGAGGACGATGTTGAGGCAGCGGCCGGGACGGCGGCGTCGAGCGCCGGCGGAGAGGTGATGGAGAAGACGGCCTGGAACTTCGCGGCCTCGTTGCCGGCGTTGTACTGCGCTGTGCGGGACGCCACCTGGACCGGGAAGGTGTCCATCGACTTCGACCCGGGGATGTCGCCCTTGCGCAGGAAGACGACGAAGCCGACGGCGCCCTTGGGCAGCAGCGTCTCGATGGTGTCGCTGAGCTGGTCCTCGTAGAAGGTGATCGAGGAGTTCTCGGCCTTGTCGTTACCCGGGATGGAGGACGAGAAGGTCGAGGCCATGTCCGGAGTCTCGATCGCCTCGTTCGTCAACGACCAGCCGTCGACGTCGCTGATCGCCTCGGTCAGGTCGGTGGCGTTCGGTGCTGAGATCTCCGCACGGGTCGGGATGAGGTCGGCGGAGGCGACCTTCGTCAACCAGAAGATCTTGGTGATGCCGCGCCGCATGAAGCGCTGTTGAGCCACGGGGCACTCCTGGACGGGTGCTGCGCCAGGCTCGACAGCCGGGCGTCCGCGTGGCTCCGCGGTGAGGTGTCGTAGATCGAAGAGATCAGGCGGCGGGCGTCACAGTGATCGTGAACCGCTGCACGTAGGTAACGATACTGCCCTGCGAACCGTCAATCGGATCTCCGTCGGCGTCGTAGGTCAGTTCCCGGTCGATGACGCGCATTCCGGCGACCGGGATGTCCGTACGCCAGCCGCCCGGCGTACGGTCGAAGAGCGCGGCACGGACCCGGTCACCGAGCCACTGCACCTGGTCCGCCCGTTCGCCGACGCTTGTCGCCTGGTACGTCCACGTCGCGTCCGCGTGCCAGTTGGCGAACGACGGGCCGGAGAACTCGCCGGGCAGGCTGTCGAGGATGAGGTACGGGAACGCCGCAGGCCCACCGTCCGTCGCGCGTGGCAGGACGGTGAGCCCGCAGGGCCGCCCGGTCCCGGCGGTGAGCACGTCGACGAGCGCCTGGGTCAGTGGCAGTCGGGGAGGGCTCACCGTGGCAGCGCTCCGTTGCGCAGGGCCTCCAGGAAGCCGGGTTCGGTCTGCCGGAAGGCTGGTTCGATGTGCGGGTACGGCGGCTGCCGGTACTGGCGCCCCAGCCGGTCGACACCGACGAAGCCGTACTCCAGCCGACGCGACTGCGGAGCGCTCGTGAACACGACGGCGCTCACCTGCCCTCCGGTCACGGTTACCTTGACGTCCCACGACGCCCGGTACTGGCCGGTGATGACGTTCGGCCCCGGTCGCCCGGAGGCGTTCTTCTGGATGCGGACGCGCAACAGCATGGCGTGATGCCGGGTGATCGCCCGCGTACGGGCCCGCACCGCCGGACCCATCCCCGACAGCGCCGCCGCCAACTCGATCGGGTCCCGGAACGCGGCTGCGTCGGGGTGTGCGTTGGGATGGGAGTTCAGCGCCATCAGCCGATCGCCTCCAGACGTACCACGCGCACCACCGCGTAGGTGCCGACGGCGGCCTCCGCCACCCGAAACCGGCGGCCCACCAGTTGCTCGTCACGCACGGAACGGGCAGCGCTCAGCACGTCGTCGACCATCACCTGCGGCGCGGACAGCGGCAGCAGCGCTTGGTACGCGGTTGGAGCGGGGAACGAGGCGACCGCTCCGTCCAGAGACGGGGCGATCGACAACTGCCCCGGACGCACGATGGCCCCAGCCCCCTTCCACAGCGGCACAGACGCCTGGTCGGCGGGCCTCAGCTCGCCCGTCTCCTCGTCCAGTTCGTCACCCGAGTGACCGTCCGTGTCCCGCCACAACTGGAGCTCGTCATCGAGGAGCCGTTCTACAACGCGGCGCACGCCCGACAGATCAAGCGCCACGGGCCCACTCCACCAACTGCCGCAGCACCGCCGCCGTACCACCACCCGGAACATTCTCCAGATCCATCCGCGCGAGCGCCGCCCGCTCGACTTCCAACGGGTCGAGCGCCTCCAGGAACGCGGCGGCCGCAGGGCCAGGATCTGGAGGCACACCGATCTCGACCTGGGCGAGTAGATCCAGCGTGGCCGGCCACGTTCTGGTCGGGCGCAAGTGCAACACGACGCGTGGGAGATCGTGCGGCACGGCGTGGACATCGACCGCTGTCACGTGCTCGCTCACATCGTGGCCGTCGACTGCGACGGCGTAGGAGCGCCCATCGAAGGAGAGTTGAAAACGATTCGGCGTTGTCACCGGCGGAGCCTAACGGCCCCTGCGCTGTCACTGGTGTGACTTATCGTTCGCCTCATGGCACTCACGGACATCACCGCTTCAGCAGTCATCCAGGCAATCGAGGAATGCGACAGACTCGGCCGCGATGCCTTTCTGGAGACTCACGGTTTCGGACGCGCACGCCGCTATCTCCTGGAGCACAACGGCAAGGTCTACGACTCCAAGGCGATCGTGGGCGTCGCTCACGGATACGTCCCAGGACAGGAGGTGCTCGAATCCAGCCAGTTCTCTGGGGGAGAAGGTCACGCAGTCTCGGTGCTTCGTGAACTGGGCTTCTCGGTCGTCGATGGGGCTGTGGACGGTGCTTGAGGCACCAACTCCTCGCCTCGATTGAGAGCCAACGGTCTCGCGCGGAGCGCGGTCATGCGCCTTGCCATTCCTGATCTATGGCCCCGATGAGCGCCGCGAACGAGTCCACGGCAACGATCAGCACAGGCCCCTGCTGGACCTTGCTGTCGCGAATCGCGACTTTGGTGTCCGCTGTGTCCCTGAGGTCGGCGATCTCAACGCAGTCGTTCGCGCCCCCGCTGTAGGAGCTCTTGCGCCAGCATGCGCCGCAAAGGGCGGCGGCGGGCGGTGCGGGGTTGGGCTTGCTCACGGACGTAGCTCCTTGCTGATCTGTGCGATGCGGGTGCGGGACTCCGATGGGTCGAGGGCGCTGTCCCTCAACTGATCAAAGATTTCCGTGTAGTTGTCTACGTCCTCCGGGGACTCGAGGTACACGGAGTTCTTGGGGTTCTCCAGCCACACCAGGTTCGGCGTGGGGTCCGGGAAGGTCAGGATGACGAACGGGCCGTACAGCCCGGGGTGCGCTCCGAGAGAGAACGGCAGCAGCTGCACGGTGACGTTCGGCTGCTCGCTCGCCTCCACCAGCTTCCGCATCTGGTCGCGCATCACTGCGACGGAGCCGACTGTCCTTCGCAGCACGGCTTCGTCGAGGATCGCCCAGAGCCTGGCGGGGGTATCGCCGCCCAAGCGGCTGTTCTGCCGCTCCATGCGGACCCTGACCAGGGACTCGACCTGCGGCGGGGACAGGTCCTTCCTCATCTGGGAGATCACTGCACGGGCGTAGTCCTCGGTCTGGAGCAGCCCCGGAACGAGCATCGGCTGGTAGCTGGCGAGGTGTGTTGCGCCGGCCTCCAGCGCGAGGTACCCGTCGTAGCGGGTCGGGGTCAGCACCGTCGAGTACTTCCGCCACCAGGGCTTCTGCTGCTCCTTGTCCGCCCGTACGAGGTCGAGCACGTCGGCGCGCCGGTCGTCGTCGACGACGCCGTACAGGTCCAGCAGGGCTCGGACGAGGACCGGTGTTGTACCGCGTTCGCCGTTCTCGATCCGGCTCAGTGACCCCTGGTTGACCTCCAGTTGATCGGCGACCTCGGTGAGGGTGAGCCCGGTCGCGTCGCGCAGTTCCTTCAGCCGTGCTGCGAGCTGTCGCCGGTACACCGACTGCGGGACCAGGCTTCTTTTCAAGGCCATGCTGGAAGTCTCTCCGTACCAACGACGCCTCTACAAGCCATACGGGTCAACTTCTCAAGACATATTGCCTAGTTGGTGGTTGCGTCGGCATGCTGTCAGGAGTCACGACGCGCGTTCGTACGGGTGCGCGCCGCAGCAGACCGATGGGCGACGCCTCGCCACCACCCCGTCACCGGCACGCGCCTCCACGTCGGTCCCGCACGCCGTACCAGGAGGGTGGGCCATGCCACGGACAACGCTGCTCCGGCAGCTGCTCCAGCAACGGCACCTGACGACGCACGAGGCTTTCGCTGCCCAGTACGAGCGGGCCGCCGCCCGGCTGGCGGAGCTCGACCGCGACCCCCGCCTGGCGTCTCTTCAGGTCTCTCCACGCCAGTTCGACCGCTGGTACGGCGGGGAGTTATTGACTCTGCCCCGCCCTGACGCCTGCCGGGTGCTGGAGCACATGCTGGGCAGACCTGTGTCCGAGCTGTTCTCCACGGCGTACGACGACGACTCCGAGCCGGACCGCTGCGAGGAGTCGCGCGCACGCCAGCAGGCGCCGAGTCCCCCTCCGCCAGGCGAGGACGACGAGAACCCGCTGGAAATCGTCACTCGGACCCAGCAGCTCACGGCCAGCAACGCCGACGACGCGACGCTCGCCTTCCTCGACTCCTCCCTGGAGGGCATCACCAGCCGGTACGAACAGGACGGGCCGTACGTCCTCCGCCCCCAGGCCCGCCAGGTGCGGCAGCTCGCCCACACTCTCCTCGACGGCCGCCAGCCCCCACGCGCGCGCCGGGAGCTCTTCCGCCTCGCCGCTCGCGCCTCCGGCCTGCTTGGCTACATGGCCGTGAACACGGGCGACTTCGTGCTCTCGGAGGCGTACTGCACCGAAGCCCGGGATCTCAGCCGCGAGATCGGCGACCTGGACACAGAGCTCTGGGCGTGCGGGACCCTCTCCTTCGGCCTCTACTACGCCGGCCGGTACGACGAGGCGGACGCCTGCGCCGCCGCGGCCGTCGAGCGTGCCCCACGCCATGCCCAGTCCATTCGCCTGCTCGCCAACGGCCGGGCCCGGGCCCTCGGCAAGACCGGCAACCGGCGTGCCGTTGAGCAGACCATCGGACAGGCACTCTGCCTCTCCGACCGCCACGGGGTACCCGTCGGGCTGACCTCCTGCATCTCCTTCGAGCCGTACGGACGGGCCCGGACGCTGGCCAACGCCGTCACGTCACACGTGGCGCTGCGCAACACGGCCCAGGTACTGCGCGACGCCGAGCACATCGACGATCTGGTCGAGCACTCGGCCTCCTCTTGGAGCCGTTCGCTCGTACGCCTCGACGTCGCCACCGCGTTGCTGCAGCAGAGCGCCCCCGACATCGACCATGCGATGGCGCTGGGCAGTGAGGCCCTGCGGCTGTGCGGAGACACCCCGATCAGCTCCGTCTACCAACGCTCCCGCGACCTGCACGAGCAGGCCGGGCCGTGGCGTGATCACCCGGCGGTACGCGATTATGGCGACGAGTTCCGGACCTGGAGCTCGCAGCCAGCGGCCCTGGCCATGGCGTCATCCGCGTCGTAGGCGCCGTCGGTGTCGTCGTACTCCGGGGCAGTGTGAAGCCGAAGGAGTACGTCGGGTGCCCCTGCTCAGCGCCGATCCCGCCGCGTTCCCCGCCGAGCCCCCCGCCGACACGCACGATCCGGCGGTCACCGCGGCCCACGACTGGGCGGCGTTCAGCACACTCGACGAGATGACCGACCACTGGGCACGCCCCGGCTGGTCGGACGGCAGCCGGGCGTACTACTGGATGCTGACCTTCCCGGATGATCAGCGGCTCGCGGGGCTCGCCCGGCACTGTCAGCAGGAGCTGGCGCCCCTCGGCCTCGACCCGGTGCCGACGGACGGACTGCACATCACCCTCGCCCGCGTGGGCAGGCCGGAGGCTGTCGCCCCCGACCAGCTGGACAGCCTGGCGCGGGACGCCGAGGCTCTGCTGCCCTCCGCGTTCTCCGTACGCGCCATGCCGCTCGCCGGCTCCCGCGGCGCCGTGCGCCTGTCCCTCGGCCCCTGGGAACCCCTGCTTCGGCTGCACCACGCGCTGGCCAAGGCTGGGGGCAGGGTCGGTCTCGCCCCGAAGAAGCCGACGTCCGCCTTCCGACCGCACCTGAGCCTCGCCTACAACAACCGTCGGCGTCCCGCCGCCCCCGTCGTGGAAGCGGTCTCAGGACTGCGCGCTCTCCCGGCCGTCGAACTCTCCGTGCTCGCCGTACAGTTGGTGGAGCTCCGCCGCGAGGGGCGGACGTACCGCTGGGATGTACGGAAGAACGTCCCGCTCGGATAGCCCGCCGACGTCCAGGGGGAGAACCACGACCACTTCCTTGCCGATCGCGGTCGGCCAGACCGACCATCTGGAAGTCAACTCCCCGACGAGCAGCAGCCCGAGCCCACTGCCCGTCAGCTCATCCAGCGCCCCCTCCGCCGATCGTGCCCGGACCCTGGAGACATCCCGTCCCGCGTCGTGGACCCGCAGTACCGCCACGTCCCGGTAGACCTCCACACACATGCAGTCCGGTCCGCCAGCTGTGTGCCTGACCGCGTTGCCCACCAGCTCCGAGGCGACCAGAACGGCGTCGTCGACCCGCTCTGGCGAGGCACGTCCCTCGAGGAACTCTCGTACGTGCCTGCGCGCGAGGCCCGAAGGCTCGGCGCAGCCGGCCAGCTTCACCCAATGACGCCGTACTGGTGTCCGCCTGCAGAGGCGCTCTTCGTCCGCCGCGTCCATCGCCGCTTCTCGTTTCCGGTAGGCACTGGACCGATCACCCTCGCCTCGCGTGAGCCGCGGCGGTACGCCGCACCTACGCCTCTTCGCGCGATGCCGGACGGCGGACGAACGGCGTGCTGACGGCGTACCGCCGCCGACTGCCCCCGGCGAGGCTCTTCTCCGAGACGCCGGCCCTTGGCGTCTCGGCAGACCTGGCTGGAGGTAACGCGGAATGAATAGCAGTGCGAGGCAGACCGCACCACACGAGGTGCCCCCGGGCACGCGCCTGGTGCTCTACGCCTGCCTGCCCGCGTCCCTCGGTGTGGCCGCCGACCACAGCGTGGCCAGCACACGGCGGTACGTCGCCGATGCCGGCTGGCAGACGGTCGACACGTACGTCGACCGGGCGGCACCGTTCGAGAGCCGCGCCCTGTGCGAGGGCTGGCACAACGCTCTGGCCGCGGTCGAGCAGGGGAGGGCAGCCGGGATCGTCACCCCCCTGCTCGTGATGCTGGGCCATCTGGAGGAGGACAGGACCAACCTCGCCGCCTGGCAGGCCCGGACCGGGGCGCTGATCACCACGCCGTGGGCGGTCGTCGACGCTGCCGACTCCACGGCTTTACGGAGGCCGGCGGCGTGATGACCACCATGCGGCAACAGCCTCTCCGGCAGATGCTCGGCCAGATCGGATGGGTGCTTCGGCACCCGGCGAAGTACGCCGGCCGGTTCGGCTTTGGCGCCTTCCAGGTGCTGTTCCTGCCCGTCCTGGTGACCGGCACCACGTTGACCACGCTCTACACGGGCCATATCCGATAGCTCCGGCCCGTGTCCTCGGCTCCCCTCTCCGGATGCTCCGAATCCACGTCCCCCACGGAATCCGATCAGCCGGAGAGGGGGCGCACCGAAAGGTGCGAACGCAGAAACCCGCCCCGCGTCAATCAAGACGTCGGCCGGGCAGCACGACGAACCGTTCGGATCCTTCCGACAGGAGGAAGTGCGATGACCGCAGCCACGCTCAGCCCGATCACGACGGCCACCACCGAGGCGTCCGTCACGACGGCCGTCCCCGAGGCGCCCACCGACCCGTTCGACATCGACCTGACCATCGTCACGGAGATCGGGGCCGACCTGCTTCCCAAGGCGTGCGGCACGGGTGACGGGTGCGCGTCGACCTGTGCCTCGTCCTGCGCGAGCGCCGTCTGACGGCGGCTTGTGCACGGGGTCGGGGGCGCTGCCGCCCCCGACCCCGCCCGTTCACAGCACTGATGGCGGAGGCATTGGCATGGGAAGCGACGGAAAGCTCTACCAGCACACGGGCGCGGCGCTGCTCCGGGCCGCCGCGATGCCACTGACGAGTCTGCCGGGATGGTGGCCCGATCCGTCCGACACGGACGCGTGCGGCAGGTGGCTGAGGCAGGTGTGGGCCGATGCGCGGTTCGCCGATGCCGTACGGCAGGCGAGCGGTGATCTCGCCACGCGGGTCGACGAGATCTGCGGCGGGCAGCCGGCACGCTCCAAGCAGGTCCGGCGCGCCGCCATGGCCATCGTCCGCTACTTGTTGCGCGCCACCGGGCGACCGACCCCGTTCGGCCTCTTCGCGGGAGTCGCCGCGGCCAGCGTGGGCTCGACGCCGAACGTGAGGTGGGGAGACGCACACCAGGCCGTGGCACGCGTGGACACCGAGTGGCTGGACGACGTCATCGTCCGCCTCGAGGCGTGCCCGGCCCTGCTGGAGCGCCTGGATGTCGTCCTGAACAACCTGGCGGCGCGCCGCGGTGGACGCCTTCACGTCCCACACGGCGGACCGATGGGCGCCACCATCCGGCGCACCAGCGCGGTACGCGTGATCGAGGACCTGGCACGCCGACCGGTCCACTTCGCCGGCCTCGCCGAGCAGTTGGCCGCCTCCTTCCACCGAACCGAGCCGCAGAACATCCGCACACTGCTCGGCGCGCTGGTGCGCGAGAAGTTCCTGATCACCAGTTTGCGCGCGCCGATGACCAACACCGATCCGCTGTCCCAGCTGATCGAGCGGCTGCACGGCGCGGACGCGGGCACGGTGCCGGAGGTCGAGCAAGTTCTGCACGAGCTGGAAGCAGTGCAACGCGCCGTACACGAGCACAACCGGCGCCCCGCGAGCGCACAAGGGCTGGCTCGGGAGGAACTCACGGGTCTACTGCGTCGGCTCTCCGACGCGGGTCGAAGTCCCTTGGCCGTCGACCTGCGGCTGGATACCGAGGTACGGATCCCCGAGAGCGTCGCACAGGGGATGGAGAGGGCTGCCGATGCTCTACTGCGGCTCACGCGCCGACCGGCGGGCCAGGGTGTGTGGAAGGAGTACCAGGTCGCGTTCTGGGAACGGTACGGAACCGGCACGCTCGTGCCGGTGAAGGAGGTCGTCGACCCGGCGTCCGGGCTCGGCTATCCGGCCGAGTACCCCGGCAGCCGCATGACCGCACCGCCCCCGACAGTCTCCGAGCGTGACGAGCGGCTGCTGGCACTGGCCTGGCAGGCACTGGCCGACGGCAGCAGAGAGATCGTCCTCACCGACGACCTGATCGACCACCTGGCCGGCGATGCGCCGACCAGGCAGGAGGCACCACCCCACGTGGAGATGTGCGCGCGCCTGCACGCCGACAGCTTGTCCGCCCTGGAGCGCGGGGACTTCACGCTCACGGTGACACCGGCCCGCGCCGCGGGCACGCTCACCTCCCGGTTCACTCCGGTCGCCACCGGCACGGGACTCGACGAGGTCTACCGCCAAATTCCCACAGGCGTCGAGGACGCGCTGACCGCGCAGCTGTCCTTCCCGCCGCTGTACCCGCACACAGAGAACGTCGCCCGCATCCCCGCTTATCTCCCGCACGTGATCCCGTTGGGCGAGCACCGCAGCCCCGACGACACCGCGCCGACGCTCATCGACGTCGACGACCTCGCGGTCACGGCCACGCACACCCGGCTGTACTTGGTCAGCATCTCCCGCCGTCGCCTGGTGGACCCGCAGGTCTTCCACGCCATGGCCCTGGACAAGCAACCCCCGCCCCTGGCCCGATTCCTGGCGCACCTGACCCGCTCCTTCGGCCCTGCCTGGACCGGCTTCGACTGGGGGCCGCATGGCGCACGGCTGCCGTTCCTGCCGCGCGTTCGCTACGGGCGCGTGATCCTCTCTCCCAGCCGCTGGAACCTGACCGCTGACGCCTTTCTAAGCCACGGCGCGGACATGCGGGAGTGGGTGGACGCCCTCAGCCGATGGCGGAAGTTGTGGCACTGCCACGGTGCCGTGGAGCTGCGGGAGGACGACCGGACACGGCGGCTCCAACTCGACGTGCCTGCCCAGGCCACCGTCCTGCGCGCCCACCTGGACCGGGAAGGCCATGCCGTGCTCACGGAGGCGCCGGCCGAGGAGACGTATGGCTGGATCGGCGGCCACGTCCACGAGATCGCCCTGCCGATGACCAGCACCCGCCCGCCGATATCCGACCCGCTCTCTGGCTTCCTCCCCGTGCTCACCAACAGCACCCTCGGGCCCGTACCGGGGGCGGTGCAGGCACCCTGGCTGAACGCCAAGATCTACAGTCACCCCGAACAGTTCGAGGAGCTGATCGGCACTCACCTCGCGCGACTCGTGGCCCAACTCCCGAGCACACCCGAGTGGTGGTTCGTCCGATACCGCACCCCGAACGACTTCGACCACCTGCGTCTGCGCATCCGCACCCGCAGCCCCGGGCAGTACGCCGCCTGCACCGAGCTGGTCGGCCAATGGGCCGCCGGGCTGCGCCGCCAGGGGCTCAGCAGCGGGCTCGTGTTCGACACGTACACCCCGGAGATCGGACGCTACGGACCAGGTGCGGCCCTGCGCAGTGCCGAGGCCGTCTTCACGGCCGACTCGGCCTACGCCCTCGCCGCCCTGCAGGGCCCCGCAGCCGAGCGCATCGACGGACGCGCGCTGGCCGCGGTCGGCATGGTGGACATCGCCTGCGGCTTGCTCGGCCCCGACGAGGGCATGCAGTGGCTGGCGGACCGCCCCGCACCTCCGGCCCGCGTCGAGCGAGGCGTCAGCGACCAGACCATCGAACTCGTTCGCTGCACAACGCCTCGGGCCCGCGGCTGGGGCGAAGGGCTGGCCCAGGCGTGGCACAGTCGCGCCGCGGCCTTGGCGCTGTATCGCGAGCGCCTCGCCGCGGGCATGGACCTCGACTCCGTCCTGGAGTCCCTGCTGCACATGCACCACAACCGCCTGCGCGGCCTGGACCGGGAGGACGAGAGGATCTGCCGCCGCCTGGCCCGTCAGTCCGCCGTGGCGTGGGCCGCCTGGCCGGGGGAGAAGCGCTGATGAACCACGACGCGCCGCCCACACCCACCAGGCCCGGCTGGGGCCAGTCGCTGTACTCCGGCGCGGCGGGAGTCGCCCTGCTGCACGCCGTCAGGGCCCACACCGGCGAAGACGACAGGGACGCGCTCCGGCCGTGGGCCGCCGCCATGGTCAAGGGCCCGATCCAGGCCGCCCCCGAAGCCTGCGGTCTGTACGAGGGCGCCCCGGCCGTCGCGTACGTCCTCAGCTTCACGCACACGAACACCGCCACTCGCGCCTTGGCGACCCTGGACACACACCTCGCCGACGCCACACGCCAACGACTCAAGCGAGCACACGCCCGCATCGATCGAGGCGCGTTGCCCACCCTGGGCGAGTACGACCTGATCAGCGGACTGACCGGGCTGGGCGTGTACCACCTGCACCGCGGCCACAAGACGGAACTTCAGGACGTCCTCGCCTACCTGGTGCGGCTGACGGAACCGGTCATCATCGAAGCGCAATATCTGCCCGGCTGGTGGACCAGCGACAGCCCCGATCTACGGCCGTCGCCGCGATGGCCCGGCGGACACGGCAACTTCGGCCTCGCCCACGGCATCGCCGGACCGCTGGCGCTGCTGGCCACGGCACTGCGCCACGGCCACACGGCGTCCGGACAGACGCAAGCCATCACCCGGATCTGCGACTGGCTCGACCGGTGGCGCAACGGCACCGGCTCGCGTGCCTGGTGGCCGGACCTGATCACCCGAGCCGAACACCGACGCGGCGAGCTCCAGCGCCCAGGACTCAGACGCCCGTCCTGGTGCTACGGCACCCCCGGCATCGCCCGCGCCCAGCAACTCGCCGGCCTCGCCCTCGGCGACCGTGACCGGCGACGCCAGGCCGAGCTGGCTCTGGCCGGATGCCTGACCGACGACCAGCAACTCGCCCAGCTCACTGACGCATCCCTCTGCCACGGCTGGGCGGGGCTCATACAGACCGTCTCCCGTGTCGCCGCCGACGCCATCAACGACGAACTCACGTCGCATCTACCTCGCCTGAACGCCCGGCTCAACGAGCACGTGGACCACTGCGGACTGCCGGACGGCGCCGGCCTGATGGACGGCACGGCAGGCATCCACCTGGTCCGCCTCGCCGACCCCGTCAACACGGCGATCACCGCCCCCTGGGACCGCTGCCTGCTCCTGACGGGATGAAGCCGCGACCCGCCCCCGCGCACCAGAACAAATGAGTACGATCTGCCCCTGCCGTACGCACGGCCGGGCACCTTCCGGAAGGACGCGATGAACACCACGACTGGCGCCTCCCCCGAGGACCTGCGCAACCGCCTGGTCGACGCCATCCTGAAAGAGGACCTCTCCAGCCTCCGCGACGCACGCGTCGAAACCGCCATGAGGACCGTACCCCGCCACGCCTTCCTCCCCAACGCTCCCCTCGAGGAGGCGTACGCCAACAAGAGCGTGACGATCAAGGAGAACCCCGACGCGGACGCACTCCCGCTGAGCTGCGCCTCCCAGCCCGACGTCGTGCACTTCATGCTGGTCCAGCTCGCCGTCCGCGAAGGCGACAACGTCTTCGAGATCGGGGCTGGCACCGGCTACAACGCCGCTCTGCTCAAGCACCTCACCGGGAAGTCCGGACAGGTCACCACATGCGACATCGACCCCGACGTGACCGCCTACGCCCGCCGGACGCTGGACGCGAACGGATACGAAGACGTTCGCGTGGTCACGAGGGACGGCGCCCTCGGCGCCGCGGAGTTCAGCCCCTATGACCGAATGATCGCCACGGTCGGGATGTGGGACCTCCCCGGAGCCTGGTGGGACCAGCTCGCCGTCGGCGGACGCCTCGTGGTCCCACTGCGCTGGCGCGGGCTCTCCAGGGCCGTGGCCTTCCAACGCGAGGAGAGGCGAATGCGGTCCGACTCCGTCAAGATGTGCGGCTTCCTCCCGGTGATCGGCCAGGACGGAGAGCGGAACGACTACATCGACGACGACCGGCTCGTCAGGCTCTACTGGGACGAGGACCAGTCCATCGCCTTGGACCTCCTGCGCGACGCGCTCACCCAACCGAAGTCGGTCGCCTGGACCGATGTGACGGTCGGGCCCGTCGAGTCGTTCGACGGCGTCTGGTTGCGGTTGAGCGCCACCGAGCGAGCGACCTGCCGCATCACCGCGAAACCCGCGGCGATGGAGGCCGGCCTTCATCGCCCCGCCTCACCCGCACTGAGCCCCGCCCTCGTAGAGGGCGACTCCATCGCGTACCTCACTCTGGAGCGGACCACCGAAGACACGGGCGCCGAACCCCGGTTCCGGCTGGGAGCCGTCGGCTACGGCCAGGCCGGCGCCGATCTCGCCGAGCGGATCTGCGCGCAGATCCGCGCCTGGAGCCAGGCCCGGGCCGCCGAACCCGTGGTCACGGCCTACCCCGCGGACACACCGGACAGTGACCTCGCCGACGGAGCCTTGATCGAAAGGCCCTCCGTGCGGCTCGTCATCGCCTACTGATCCTGACGCGGGCGGGCGTGGCCGTAGCCAGTGCGGCCGCGCCCACCGAAAGGATCACAGAGCGGCGTCGGAGCACGGTGGTCAGCCCTGCGCGAGGTTCGCCTCACAGTCGGTGCACCGCCGCACGGCCCGTCGCCTCGGATTGCCCGCGGTGGCGGTCGCCGGAGAAGCGCCGCTCAACCGCTCCCAGAGCCCAGGCTGAGGATTTGGGATCCACCCCCACCGCGGGGGTCGTACGTCGTCCTCGGTCATGTGGTCGCACCAGCCGGGCCTGTGCGCGCACTGCGCCGGGGAGATCAGGATCGTGTCATCCGGGTGAGTAAGCCATTCCCTCTTCACGGATGTGCCTACAGAACGCGGGGACGCCGACGAGGACGGACCCGGCGGACATTCGCATCCGAGCCCGATTACGATCTTGCTGCCGCACTCCTCGCAGCGCTCTTCATCCACTGGTCTCGTACCACCCTCACGCGGTGCCGGAGTCGACCCGATAGACGATCTTCCCGTCGAACTCGGCGAACCCGAGAGACTTGTAGAAGGCTCGAGCACCCGGGTTGTCGCTGTCGGTCATCCACTCCACGCGGCTGCACCCGGGGCGCGCCGCAGCGATGGCACGGAGTTCGTCCATGAGGCGAGCACCGATGCCCTGCCGTCGGAGCGTGTCACGGACGTAAAGCTCCTTGAGGAACAGGGAGTGCGAGGAGCCGGCGGCCGGCCAGAGGAACGAGTAGGCGGCGAGTCCGATGATGTCCCCGGTCTCGTCCTCGACGAGCAGCGCGGCGGCCAGCGGCGGCGACCCGAACAGCGCCTCCTCGACCTGGCTTCGGCGTTCCTCTAGCGGCTGGATACTGGTGTCCGTCGCGCCGTAGAACCGCTCGATCTCCTCGATCAGCTCGGCCACGGCTGGGACGTCCCGCTTCTCCGCAGGGCGGATCGTCACACTCATTGGCGCCTCCTGTCGTTCCTCGGTAGCTTCGGTCGCTGCTGCACTCGTTCGATCCAACGCGTGATCCCCCGTGGCGGTACGGCACACGCACCTACGACGACGAGGCGGCCTGCGCATACGGGTTCCAGCCGTGCTGCCGCAGGGAGCCCTGGACGTGTCGGATGAGGTGCTCCAGGTCCGCGCAGTAGACGGACGGGTTCCGGTAGCCCTGGGCTGCGCTGTAACGGTGCGGGAGGTAGCCACCGCCGCACACGTCCACGAGCGGGCAGGCGCGGCACTGCTCGGCGAGCGCTTCCTTGCCGTGCTGCCGGTGCAGCAGCTTTGGATGCGACAGTGCTTCGTCCAAGGAGTGGCGGAGGACGTCGAGCCCGAGCCAGGAAGCCCCCTCCTCGACGGACCGCAGGGTGTCCACGGCCTCGATGGAGCCGTCGGACTCGATCACGACGCTTGTCGGCGGGGCCAGGCCGAGCGTCTCCACCGAGCCGCGCACGCCAGAGCTGAGGGCCACGATGTCCTCCAGCATCCGGACGCTGTGCCCGTACTCGGGCCGGGCGAGCCAGGCGTCGTACACCCTGCTCATCCACAGCCCGTACTCGGGCACGCTCGGGTCGGCGCGGTGCGGCGGGTCGTCGTGGGTCGCGTGCGGCAGGCCGAAGTCGATCACGGGCGGTTCGAACGCCGCCAGGTAGTCGTGGACCTCCACGGGGTCGTTGGCCAGGTCTACGACGGCGAGCAACCCCGCGAACAGGTGTGGCCGCGACCGCAGGAGTTCGATGCCGCGCACGGCGGAGGCGGCGCTCGACCGCCCGGCGTGGGTCAGCCGGTGCCGGTCATTCGCACGTGGCGGTCCGTCGAGGCTGATGCCGACCGCAACCTCGTACCGCTCGAAGAGGTCCAGCCAGGCACCGGACAGAAGAGTCCCGTTGGTCTGGAGCTCGAAGAGGACCCGGGTCCCGGCCGGCGCACAGTCCCGGACGGCCTCCAGCAGGCCAGCCATGTGCCCGACGCCGACGAGAAGCGGCTCCCCGCCGTGCAGTACGACGTGGATGGTCCGAAGGCCGTGCGCGGTGGCGTGCTCACCGATCCGCCGGGCCGCAGCCCGTGCCACAGCGAGGTCCATTCGTGCGGGGAGGCGCCGCGCCGCCTGGTCCTGGGAGTTGAAGACGAAGCAGTAGTCGCAGTCGATGTTGCAGCGGTTGGCGACCTTGAGGATGAACGTCCGGAAAGGAACGGGGCCTTCGGGTTCTGTCATCGAGCGGATGTGCTTACAGCGGCCAGGGCCAGATGAGCGAGGCCGCGTGGGCACCGTCACCGACCCGGCCCGTCGCGCCCTCCTCGGCCTCCAGCCGCTGCCGGACACGGGCGGCCACGCGGTCCAGGACGGCGGTGCCGGCCGCCGTCGGCTCTGCGGATGCCGGGCCGACGGGCGTGATGGTGCGTGGCTCGGTGACGGACGCGGGTGACGGCATTCAACGCTCCTCGTGAGGTACATGCCGGAGGCGGCACGGTGCGACGGGGCTGAAGCGACAGATCAGCCGGAAACGTAGCATCCTCAACGACCCGCCTGGCACAGGAAATTCGGCCACATGGTCGGCGTCAGCCGGACCGCGACACCAGCAACCGTTCGATGTCGTCCACGGCCGCGCTCACTCCCAACCGCCGGTACACGGTCACGGCGGCTCGCAGCGAGCCCACGCCGTGACCAGGCCCGTCAACCGTCCAGTCGCAGCGGCCGATGCCCTCCAGCGCCTTCGCCTCCTCCAGCGGGCAGCGGATGTCCCGCGCGAGTGTGAGCGCCTGACCAAAGTACCCACGGGCGGCCGTCGGCTCATCGGAGGTGAACAGCAGCATCCCCCAGTGGTTCAGTATCTCTGCCTCGCCGCACCGGTCGCCCAGGCCCCGCAGGATCTCCAAACCGCGTTGGAACGCCTCGATCGCGCCGTCGCGCTCACCGACGATGCCGCGCGCCACGCCCAGCTCGCTTAGCGAGGCGGCCTCACCCCCGCGGCTGCCGAGCTCGCGGTAGGCGTCCAGGGCCTCCTCCAGAAGCCGGATCGCCTCTGTCGCATCCCCGGAAATGCGGTCCACGACGCCAAGGTGGCGGACGCTGTTCGCGCGGCCGAACCGTTCACCGAGCTCAGTGAAGTGCGTCAGGGCCTGGCTGTGTGCCGTCCGCGCTCCCTCGATGTCTCCGGTCAGCCGTCGGACGACGCCCAACTCGTTCAGCGCGTAAGCCTGGTGAACTCGGTCGTCCAGCTCCAGGTAGATGTCGAACGCTTCCTGGTGATGCCGCGCGGCCAGGTCGTACGCGCCCATGAGGCAGTGCACGACGCCCAGGTCTCGCAGGGAGTTCGCTTCCCCGTACCGGTCGCCGAGTTCTCGGTAGATCGTCAGGGCCTCGCTCTGCGCCTCCACCGCCGCGTCGAATCGGCTCAACTGGCGGTGTGTCATGCCGAGATCGGCGAGCGCGTTCGCCTGTCCGAGCCGGTATCCCAGCTCACGGTAGAGGGCGAGGGCCTCGGCTTGGGCGCGGGCCGCGTCCTCGTTGTCCGCTGTCAGGTACCAGACGATGCCGAGCTGGTTCAGAGCTTCCGCCTTGCCACGCCGTTCGTCGACCGCTTCGTACGCCGTCACCGCGTCGTTGAGGGCCTCGATCGCCTGTGGATAGGCAGCCATGAAGCGGCGTACGACGCCGAGTTCGGCGAGAGCGTCGCCCCGGGCCCGCTGGTCGCCGGTGTGGCGGGCGGCCTCGGCGGCGGTCCGGTGGAGCCCTACGGCCTGGTCCCAGGGGCCGGCCTGGCGCAGGAAGGGCGCCATGGCCGCGGCGAGCCGGACCACGAGGTCGTACAGGGCGAGGCCGTTCGCCCGCCGGACGCAGGCGAGGATGTTGGCCCGCTCGGTCTCCAGCCAGCTCAGGGCATCCGCCCGCGACTCCAGGACCGGGGTCTCCACCCGCGAGGCGCCGTCCGGCGCCGGTGGCACTGCGGCTCCGCTGCGCACGATGTGCTCGTTCGCGACGGCGAGAGCGGCCAGGTAGTAGGTGCACACACGCTGGACGGCCTGTGCGTGGTCCATGCTGTCTCCCTCAGCGGCGAGACCGCGAGCGTAGTCGCGCAAGAGATCGTGCAGCCGGTAGCGACTCCCCGGGTGCTCGTCGATCAGGTGGTCGTCGTAGAGCGCCTCAAGGTGCAGACGAGCCACCACGACCGAGACCTCACCAAGTGCCGCACCGACGTGCGCGTCGAGATCGGTGCCCGGGAAGAAGCCGAGCTGTCGGAAGAAGCGCTGCCGCTCCGGCGCGAGGTCCCGGTAGGAGAGATCGAACGTCGCGGTGACGGCTCGTTCGCCGGCGCGTAGCTCTCCCAGGCGGTCCCGTGCCGCCACCAGTCGCCCGCGCAGGTCCTCGGCGGTCCAGGACGGATGGTGCCGCAGCCGTGCCGCGAGCAGCGACACCCCCAGCGGCAGACACCCGCACAGCCGCACCAGCTCCTCCGCCACATCCCGGCCGAGAGCGTCGGCCGGCCGCCCACTGAGCCGCACGAAGAGGTCGACCGCGTGATCCGGCGGCAGTGCGTCCACCGACATGACCACCTCCTCGTTCGCCACCAGCCGCTTGCGGCTGGTCACCAACACTAGGCACCCGCTCCCACCAGGGAGCAGCGGCTCCAGCTGCCGGTAGCTGGCGGCATTGTCGAGAATCAGCAGAGCCTTCTTGCCCGCGAGCCTGCTCCGCCACATGGCGGCCCGGGCCTCCGTGACCGCTCCGACGTCATCACCGACGGGAATCTGCTGCGTCGCCACGCCGGCGGCCGCGAGAAGCGCAGCGAGCGCCTCGCCGGCCTGCACCGGAGTACGTCCCGGCGTGTGCCCGTTGAGGTTCACGAAGAGCTGGCCGTCGGGGAACCGCTCGGAGAGCAGGTGGCCGGCGTGCACGGCGAAGGTGGTCTTGCCGACGCCTGGCATGCCGTCGATCACGTGAACCGGCAGCCCCTCACCACGCTCCTGTGAGGCCCGCACCGAGCTCACCAGCCGCTCCAGCTCCGCGGCCCGGTCGGTGAACGCGGCGGTGTCGCGCGGCAACGAACGCAGCACCTGGGCGGCTCCTGGTGGCCCCGCTCCATCTTCTGCTCGCCCGGGTGGTGCCGGCGGCCGTACCGGATACCGCGTCTCCGACAGAGCGGTGAGCAGGGCCGTCAGCCCCGCCAACGCCACGCCCAGCACGACAAACGAGAACCAGGCGTGCTCCTGTAACCATCCCAGCCAGCCGGGCCACCGAGACTCATCGGAAGCGGCGTTCGTAACGAGCCCGACCAGCAGCGTGGTCATGGCGCTTCCGCCGGCGACGACGGCGATCGCGATCCCGCGCCGGAGTCTCACGCGCGGTCTCCAGCGACCGCGGGAGCGGCCGATTCCACCCCGGTGCCGCTGACGAGACACCACACACCGAAAACCGACCTGGTCACGAAGGCAACCCCCGAGTCCGACGCCCCAACTTCCCTAGCGGAACAGCCCTCGTGGACCTTGGTCAAGAGCGCAACTGCGCCACGGTAGCGGTCAATACCTGCCCCAAGGCATCTGCAGCAACTGCCCCCGATGCGGCGGGTTACATCCTCAGCTATCTCACCGTGAGTCCTCGCCAGCCTGCCCGCCGCGAGACGCACATTGAAGTCGTGACCTGACGATCGCCGAGCAGCGCACAGCGCTCACTCGACTCAGCGGCACACCGCTGTCGTAGGAACCGCAGGTCGAAGGAAGTCAGGGGAAGCTCCTTGAGCTCAGCTGCCGCGCCAGCCCGCCCCCCGATCAGCTGATGAGCTAGCGATTGCCCCCCGTGCTGATCTGTCGGCTACTACTCTGCGACCATCCCAACTCCCCGCAAATGCGAGGACGCCATGCAGCAGACCTGGAACAGCGAACGCCGTCTCACTGCAATCGGACGCGCTGCACTCTCCGTCCCCGCTCGCCAAGCGCTTGCAGACCGACAGCTCATTCCGGAGCGGACGATCCTCGACTACGGCTGCGGGCGAGGCGACGACGTGCGCGCACTCGAGCGGCTCGATTGCCGGGTCACGGGTTGGGATCCGTACTACCGGTCAGAGACGAAGCTGGAGCGGGCCGACGTCGTGCTCCTCACCTACGTGCTCAACGTCATCGAGGATCCCGCGGAGCGCCGCCACACCCTGATGCAAGCGTGGCAGTTGGCTAACACCGTCCTCATCGTCTCCGCGCGACTCACCTGGGAGAAGTCCAAGGTTCGGGGGCAGGAGTTCGGTGACGGTCTCATTACCAGTCGGCAGACCTTCCAGCACCTCTTTGGGGCCAGCGAGCTGAGAGATTACGTCGAGGAAGTCACCGGCACCCGTTGCGTCTCAGCGTCCCCCGGCGTCGTTTACGCCTTCAAAGACGACTCGGCGCGGCTCAGCTACCTGGCCCAGCGCATCGTCCCAGATGCTGAATGGTTGGCCTCTGAAGACACTACGTCGGCTATCGCCGCCGTTATCGATCACGTAGAGCGGCGAGGACGCCAGCCCCGCGTCGAGGAGATGCCACGTCCGGTAGCGGAGCTTCTTGCCCACATGAAGCCGAACGAGCTCAGGCGTCTCGTCCGCGACTCCGCCGACCCCGAGAAGATCTCGGAAGGGGCCAAGCGGACAACGCTCAACACGCTGCTCTTCCTCGCCGTTGAGTTGTTCCACAGGCGAGGCCCCTTCAGCAGCCTCCCCTTCAACGTTCAGCTCGATGTGCGTAGCTTCTTCTCGTCGTACAAGGAAGCGTGCCAACGCTCTGACCGGCTTCTCCTCAAGCTCCGCGACGACACCTACATCCGCGGCGCGATGAATGCCTCAGCCGTCGGCAAGCTGACTCCCACGGCCTTGTACGTACACCGGCGCGCCGTCGACCACATGCCGACAGTGCTCCGCCTCTACGAACACTGCGCCTCGATCGCGGCCGGCCGACCGCAGGAGTGGACGATCGTGAAGCTCAAGCACCAAGGCCGCGCCGCAAGTTGGCTCGACTATCCGGACTTCGACAAGGATCCGCACCCGCGGATCCTGTCCTCCTACCACGTTGATCTACAGACGCTGGCGACTTCGCACACGTCGTACGCGAACTCGACGAACCGCCCCCTGCTCCATCGGAAGCACGAGTTCCTGGCTCAAGACGATCCTGATGTTCCCCGATACCGGCGACTCACAGAATCCGAGCTGAGGGCGGGCCTGTACGAGCACCCACACCTCATCGGTACCGAGAACGGCTGGGAGGCTGAGCTGATCCGGTGCGGCCGGGAGCTACGCGGTCACCGCCTGGTGCGCCGCACTGCGGGATAGCACCTCCGCTCACAAAGCTTCGGCCTGAATCTCCGCGATCGTCTTGGCAAGCTGTTCGGCATCGAAGCTGGGAGCTTCGCTGGGGAACCACGAGAAGCGCAGCCCGTTCGTTGCCACTTCCTCCGGCAGCCCCATTGCAGTCAGTACGTGACTTGGCGTGTATGAAGCGCTCGTGCACGCCGATCCCGTCGCGACTGCCACCTGATCCTTCAGTCGAACGATCAGCCTCTCAGCGTCCTGGCCGTCGAAGGACACGTTGAGGATGTGCGGCACGGAATGGTCCGCATCCCCGTTGATCCGGAAACGAGTGCGGCTAAGTGCGGTGAGGAGCTCTTCCCGCATAGCCCTGGCTTGCCGCTCCCAGCTCGCATGCTCAGCATGGAAGATCTTCGCTGCTTCCAGGAGCCCCATGATCAGAGGAACAGGCAACGTTCCGGGACGGAGCTTTCGCTCCTGACCGCCGCCGAACATGATCGGCTGCAGCGGTACTTTGTCCCAGCCCCGCCGTCGGATCACGAGTGCGCCCACGCCCTTCGGCGCCCCGATCTTATGGCCGCTGATGCTGATCATGTCGATGGGTGCCTTCAAGTCTTGCGGGACCTTGGCGTATCCCTGAGCCGCGTCCACATGCAGATAGGTCTGTGTCTTCCGCAACTCCTCCGCCAGCTCCGCTACTGGCTGGATGACGCCCGTCTCGTTGTTCACGTGCATCAAGGACACGAGGAGCGTGTCGGGGCGCAGCCTCTCCAGCACAGCTTCCTTGGAGATCCGTCCCGAGGGACCAGGCTCCAGGAAGTCGACCTCGAATCCTCGGCTCTGGAGATGGAGGAGGGGTTCGATGACCGCCTTATGCTCAATGGCGGATGTGATGATGTGCCGTCGCCCGGACTCTTCGCCGTACGCTGCGAGCCCCAGCAGGGCAATGTTGTTGGACTCAGTCGCACCGCTTGTGAAGATCAGATCTTTCGCTTTGGCTCCGACGGTGCTGGCGAGGAACTCCCGGGCTTCCTGCACCGCCCTCTTCGCCCGCAGACCGTACTCGTGGGTGCGGCTCCCCGCATTGCCGAAATCTTCCGTCATCCAGTGGAGCACCACGTCCGCCACCCGGGGGTCGACACGAGTCGTTGCTGCCACATCGAGGTACGCCACCACAGCGATCCACCAACCTTGCTGATCCTCAGCGAGCTTGTACGTCAAGTCGTTAACGTACACACGTTAGCGGGCAGCGTCTGTCGCACGCCCCGTGAACGTCAACACCGACTCAGCCCGACACCTTCCCCGGGGGCATGGGCAGCGGACTGCCCCCTATCCTTCGATGGCACCCGTACGTCAGTCTGGGCGTGTCGCACGCAAGCGATCCTTGGTGTGTACGTTAAATAGCTGACGTACTTGCGCTAGAGTTGCCGAAGTGCAGACCCAAGCAGCGGCCAAGATCGTCAGTCCCAGGACCTCCGCCGGCTTCGAGTACACGTTCCCCGCCATCCGCGGGATCCAGGCGGGACGCGAGTTCTACGTCTCGATGTGCCCCCTGCGCCTGATCCCGAGGATCTTCCACCTCGACGAGGACGAGCTCACTCCTGAGATGCGTGCCCAGCGCGTCCTCAACAAGGGGCGGCTCCCTGCTCTGACGAAGTACATCCTGGACAATCCGGACGACTACGTCTTCAGTGCGCTCACGGCATCAGTTGACGGAGACATGGACTTCGAGGGGCATGCCACAGAAGGACCCGGCATGCGCACGGGGCAGCTCCACATCCCCATGGATGCCAGGTTCCTGATCAACGACGGCCAGCATCGCCGCGCCGCCATCGAGCAGGCGCTGAAGGAGAATCCCGATCTGGGAGACGAGACCATCGCGGTGGTCTTCTTCCATGATGCGGGGCTCGCCCGGAGCCAGCAGATGTTCGCCGACCTCAACCGGCATGCCGTCCGCCCGGCCCGCTCCATCGGCGTCCTGTACGACCACCGTGACGAGGAGGCCAAGCTCGCCCGGCTCCTGTCACTGCGCTCGCACGTCTTCAAGGGCTACGTCGAGATGGAGAAGAGCAACCTCTCCGCCAGGTCACGCAAGATGTTCACACTCAGCGCGCTCTACTACGGCAGTCAGGCGCTGCTCCAGGGCCTCGACTTGAAGCCGGACGAAGCCACTGAGCTTGCTCAGGCGTACTGGGAGACCATCGATGCGGCCATCCCTGAATGGGAGATGGTGAGAACGCGGGAGCTCTCCGCTTCGGAGATGCGGCGAGACTATATCCATAGCCACGGAATCGCGTTGCACGCTCTGGGGCGCATCGGCAATTCCTTGTTTCGCGAATCAACGAGTGTGGCGAAATGGAAGAAGCGCCTGGCCCCACTCAAAGCGGTGGACTGGTCGCGGTCAAATGGCGACTGGGAAGGGCGGGCAATCGTCGGCGGGCGTGTTTCCAAGAGTCATCAGAACGTAACCCTTACCGTGAACTATCTGCGTCACCATCTCGGCCTCAGCCTCAGCCCTGAAGAGCAGCGAGTTGAAGACGCGTACCTGCGAGGCGACGCATGACCATCCCTCTTCCTCTCTCCATCACGCCAGTGCGGCGCAAGCCCTTCGGCGGGCGGTCCCTCACTGAGGTTACTGGGGAGCTGACCGATGAGATCCGCGAGCTCTACACCGCGGACGAGGTTCCCTGGGTGATTGGTTATAGCGGTGGCAAGGACTCCACGGCTGTCCTCCAATTGGTGTGGCTTGCCTTGCAGTCGCTGCCGGCGGAGCAGCGCACCAAGCCGGTGCACGTCATCAGCACAGACACGTTGGTCGAGAACCCCGTCGTCGCGGCATGGGTCACTCAGTCCCTTGAAACGATGGGTGCCGCGGCTGAGGAGCAGGGTCTGCCGATCGAGCCCCACCGACTGACGCCCAAGATAAAAGACACCTTCTGGGTCAACCTCATCGGCCGCGGCTACCCGGCACCCCGCCCCAAGTTCCGCTGGTGCACTGAGCGGTTGAAGATCAAGCCGTCGAATACCTTCATTCGGGAAGTCGTCGCCGCGCACGGCGAGGCGATCCTCGTTCTTGGTATCCGTAAGGCTGAGAGCCAAGCTCGCGCACGTGCCATGGAGAAGCACGAGAAGCGCCGAGTGCGCGACCGCCTCTCCCCGAACGCCAACCTGCCCAACTCGCTCGTCTACAGTCCTGTTGAGGACTGGACCAACGACGACGTGTGGGAATTCCTGATGCAGCAGCCCAACCCTTGGGGCTACTCCAACAAGGACCTCCTCACGATGTACCAGGGCGCTTCCAGCGACGGCGAGTGCCCGCTGGTCGTCGACTCGACAACACCGTCCTGTGGTTCCAGTCGCTTCGGTTGCTGGACATGCACGCTTGTTGAGCAGGACAAGTCGATGTCCGCGATGATCCAGAATGACGAGGAGAAGGACTGGATGGAGCCTCTCCTCGAGCTTCGTAATGATCTAGATGCCCCCTTCGGGTTCATCGAGGACGAGGATGACCCGGAACTCCCTCCAGGTAAGAAGGTTCCGTACCCGCGTCCAGACAAGCCTGCTCGGGACTTCCGTCGCATGAACGGTAAGATCCAGCTGTTCAATGGCGAGGCCATTCACGGACCGTACCGTCAGGATTTCCGAGAGAAGTGGGTGCGCAAGCTCCTATCCGCCCAGACCTGGATCCGTGCCAACGCTCCTGAGCATGTGCAGAATATCGAGCTGATCACACTCGACGAACTTCACGAGATCCGTCGGCTCTGGGTCTTCGAGAAGCATGAGGTAGAGGACTCCCTACCTCGGATCTACAAGGAGGAAACGGGAGAGGACTTTCCCGGCGATCCTCTCGATAATCAGCTCGTCATGGGCGCCGACGAGATGGAGATCCTCGAAGAGGTCTGCGACGGTGACGAAATCCACTTTGCCATGGTTCGTGAACTCCTTTCCGTCGAGCGTCGCTACCGCACCATGACTCGACGAGCAGGTCTTTTCAAAGCCCTTGAAGACACCATCACAAGGGGTTATTACGCCGACCATGACGATGCCGTCGAGTTCGCCCGACGTAAGCAGCAGCTCCGCGTTGACACGCCGACCTACATGACTCTGGACGAAGAGACCATCACCGATGCTCCTGCATAAGATCACCCTTGAAGAGTTCGGGGCATACAGCGGGAAGCAGACCCTGAACCTACTGACCAAGAAGAATCGCCCGATCATTCTGATCGGCGGGCTCAACGGTTGTGGGAAGACCACTCTGCTCGATGCCATTCAGCTCGTTCTGTACGGTCCGCGAGCCCGTTGCAGCGGGCGCGGCAACCGGGCATATGACACGTACCTGCGGGAGAGTATCAACCGGAAGGCGGATTCCACCCGAGGCGCTGGAATCACCGTTGAGTTCACGGTTCCAGTTGAGGGACAGGAGCACTACTACAGGGTCGCACGGAGCTGGCGTACGAGCGGAAAGTCCGTCAAGGAATTCCTCACCGTCTTCGTCGACGAGACCTACGGTGAGAGGGCTAGGTCCAGTCGTCGTGCAGTGACGCCCGAAGTCAAGCCCAGTCCCGTGCTGAGCGCGAACTGGGCCGATCACATCGAAGATCTGCTGCCACTCGAAGTTGCTTCCCTTTTCTTCTTCGACGGCGAGAAGATCGAATCCCTCGCTGACCCGGAGCGCGCGGCCTCCGTGATCGAGTCCGCGGTCCAGTCGCTCCTTGGCGTCAGCACAGTGGAACAGCTTCGTGCCGACCTGGTCGCACTTCAGCGGCGCCAGCGCCTGTCAGGTGAGGACCAAGAGGTACTGGACAAGATCCAAAACCAAGAGCGTGAGTTTGAGTCTGCGGATCGGGACGTCGAAGTCGCTAATCAGGAATTGTCCAGGCTACGTACTCAGTCTGACAAGGCCAAAAAGGATCTTGCCGCAGTCGAAGCTGCCTTCAAGAGTGAGGGGGGCACGCTCTTCGAGCGACGAAAGGAACTGGAGAGTGAACGGGATCGCGTAGCCCAGCAGCTCGCCGATATCAGAGCAGCTCTCGTGAATGTCGCTGCGGGCCCGCTTCCCCTCCTGATGCTTGGCAAGCAGCTCGACGAAGTGCGCGCGCAGGCAGAACGTGAGCAGGCTGCTGCTCAAGCAGGCCAAGTTCTGGGAGTGTTGGAGCAGCGCGATCAGTGGATCCTCGAACTGCTCGGTGATGATGTGCCCACGCAAGCTCGTGATGCGGTACTCAAGAAACTAGACGCGGACCGGAAGAAGCGGACGAAAACTGCCAAGCTCGAGGTCAACTTCGATCTCCCGCATAACGCACTCTCTCAGCTGTCGGCGCTCGACCAGGTTCTGCTGAGCGATACCGCCCGTGCTCAGGATCTGCTCCATGCAGCGGCTGAAGCCGCTGAGCACCTGGATCAGTTGAAGCTTCAGCTCGAGGGCGTCCCTGCCAAGAGCAAGGTGGCGGCACTTCAGGCAGCACGGGGCCAGCATCAGGACGCCGTGGCCGTCGCTCGAGCCGCAGTGGAGCGTGCCGAGGAACGGGTCGCCGAACTCAAGCGCCGTCGAACGAACATCAGTGATGCCCTGGAACGCAGCCACCAGGAGCGCGTGAAGACCTTGATCAGGGCTGAAGAAGTCCAGCGCATCATCACGTACTCCGAGAAGGCGCGAGGAACCCTGGAGCGTTTCGGCGGGGCGCTCCTCAAGCGCCACATCAGCCGCCTTGAAGTCGCCGTTCTACAGAGTTTCAACGAGCTGATGCGAAAGAACGGGCTCATCCGGGACCTTCGCATCGACACCGACAGATTCACGATTTCTTTGTCGGATGCCGATGGTGAGCCCATCGACCCGGGTCGCCTCAGTGCCGGCGAGAGGCAGCTACTCGCTGTCTCTCTCCTGTGGGGGCTCGTGAAGGTTGCGGGCAATCGTCTGCCGAGCGTCATCGACACTCCACTCGGACGACTCGACAGCCGCCACCGCGAGCACCTCGTCGAGCGCTACTTCCCGAACGCGAGCCACCAGGTGCTGCTGCTCTCCACCGACGAGGAAATCGACGAGCACCTGCTCGGGCGACTCAAGAAATCGATCGCCCACACCTACACCCTGGTTCACGACGACACCACGTTTACCACCACCGTCGAGCCCGGCTACTGGTGGAACACAGGAGAGCAGCATGTCGCTTGATACAGTCCGGCTCTCGCAGCCGGCGCGCGACCGACTCGTACGGCTGAAGCGCACCACAGGTATTACTCAGTGGAACGTCCTGTGCCGGTGGGCTCTGGCACTGTCGCTCAAGGACCCCTCCACGCCGCTGGTGAAGGACATCGTCACTGATTCCAACGTCGAAATGACGTGGAAGACCTTTGCTGGCCAATATGGCGACATCTACCTGGCGTTGCTCAAGGAACGCTGTCTGACCGATGGCGAGGAGCCCACGGACGAAGCCGTTGCCAAGGCACTGGTCGTCCATCTGCACCGAGGCATCGGCTACCTCGGTGGCAACAAGGACATGCAGACCATCGAGGGCATCGTGTCTGCGGCCGCAGCTTGATGCTGCTGCACAGCAAGCTGGGGGCGACGTTCTGACGTCGCCCCCAACCATTCTCACCAGTCGAGTTGAGCCTCCTCGAGCATGCCCGAGACAGAGACCTCTTCCGACGCCGGCGAAGTGGTCAGAGCATCCATCATCAAGTTGCTGACGATCGAAACGAAGTCACGTCGGCCACTTGCGTTCAACTCACCCTGCAGGTACTGCAGGCCCCCGTTGGCGTACTCCTCGAAGATCAGCATCCGTTCCTTGAGCCGGTCATCACCCAGGATCTTGGCGTCCTCGGAGACCTCGGCCGCAGCGATCAAGTTGACCAGTACATCGCCGTACGTGCGGTTCTCCAAGAGGGCAAGCCGGATGGGCTCGCCGGTCTTGTCGAATGGAACGCGCCGTCCCTTGCTCTTGCCCAGGGCCGCCGCAAACATCATCGCGTCGACCATCGCGCGGAACGGCCCGTCCTTGCCGGTCAGATCAGTGAGCAGCTTCTCGTGCTCTGCAGGGCGCCGAAAGCGCTCCTCCACGGCCATCAGACAGTCACCTCTTCCAGGACGGTGTACTCGAAGTCTCCCCGGGTGACGTACGGGACAGCCCGGTTGTTGATCGTGATGAACTGCTCCTGCGCGTCCGGCTTCGACGTCACAGACCGCAGGACATACATCCGTGTGGCCGCCGCCTGCAGATGCTCCATGACCTTGTCGCGCGACTGAGACTGGGAGATCAGCGTGACGATCTGCGAGGTCAAACGGGGGAGCGACTCTGCCACCTGATCCTGGTACTCGATGTCGAGGTTTCCGAACGGTGCATCCATGACGACTGGGTAGATACCGCCTTCACTCAGCGTCTCGCCCCCTGCCTTCGCCTTCCGGTCATGGATCTCCTTGGCCATCTCCGCGACCGCACCCACGAACGACAACCCGAGGAGCTGGTTCTCGCCCGTGCTTCGAATCGCCGCCGGGCCACCCGCGGTTGCCTGCAGCTCCAGTTCGAAGGACGGCTTGAGCTCGGGCGCGAACGGCTTGATGCAGATGCGTGAGAAGACACTCTTCACCTTGGCATCGAGCTGCTGACGTACTTCTTCGGTCTTCACGTTGAGGATTCGGCGGAACGCCTCCAGGACCTCTTCCACGAGGTCCACTTGGCGCTGGACACGGCGTGCTTCCTCATCCTGAGCCTTCGCGGAGCTGAACCTACGCTTCAGCTGCTCGATCTCTGCGTCGAGATCATCCAGCTCAGTCTTGGTGAGCCGGTGACTCGTATCCGCTTCGAGTCGCTTCTCGTAGTACTCCTTGCGCTTCTGCTCAAGGCGCTGGACGTCGATGACGTCAACCCCCTCAAGCTGACGATCGATGTCGCTCTTCTCTGCGTCGATCCGATTGATCGTTCCTTCGACTGCCAGGATGTCCTGAGCGATTCCGCGCAAGTCTTCGAGGAGCTCACGCCGAGCGTCGGCGAGATCGGCAGTCTTGCCTCGCAGGTACATCCAACTGCTCTCGACGTCAGCGAGCCCCGCGTTGTAGCGGCGCTCCGCCAGAGCCTCATGACCTGGAGAACCGGGCGGAACGGGGGTGCCGCACATGCAGTAGCCATCCTCCAGTAGCCCGTCGATGTAGTCCCGCTGGATGCCGGCGGGGAGCTCCCGACGCTTCCTCATACCTTCGGCGAGGTTGATGACGACCTCGTCAACTCCTCCGGTGAAAGCGATGAAGCTGCGCTTGGACAGGATCTCCCGCTTGCGTTCCTGTAGTTCGCGGTAACGCTCAACCTCCTGCTGAAGGTCTGCGTCGAGCCTGGCTCGCCGCTTCTGCAAGGGCGCAGCCTTGCCGTTCTCCAGCAGCGCCTTACTGGCAGCATCTACCTCTCGCTGGTAGCTGGAGATGTCTTCGGACAGCTTGAGCCGCTTGGCATGAACGGCCAGCTTCCGCTGTTCAAGCTGTTCTTTCTCATCCGCCAGGGCTTGCAGCCTGCTGTCGCCGCTCTTCCCGGCCTCTTTGGCGAGCTTTCGTGAGGCGGCCGGGAGATGAACATCGATAGCGCGCTCGATAGTCTCCAAGCCCAGCAGCGTCTTGATCGCGCTCTTGACCTCCTCGCTTCCGTCATCGGTGAACATGCGCTCCATGCGTTCACCGTTGAAGAAGAAGAATCGGCGCAGGCCCTCGGGGAGGATCTTCTCGATCCGGTCTTGCCCGTTCTCGACCCGGAAGCTCTCGCCCAGGCGGGTTTCGGTAACCACCAGCCGCGGATCCGGCAGGTCTTGGTCCTCCGTGGTCTTGTTCACTGCGACTACGCGCTGAACGGTGAACACGCCACCGTCGTGTTCGAAGTCCAGCTGAACTGATGCGCTGACAGGCGAGTCGAACGGTGTCTCCGCCCAAGCGTGATCATTAATGATGCGTTCCTGGCGTTCTACGTCTTTCGAGAATGTTCCGTAGAGTGCCCAGCCAAAAGCATTGAGCAATGTGGTCTTGCCCGCACCGTTGTTGCCGAAGATCAGGACGGCAGGTTTCCCTTCCGCTACATCCAGGTGCAGTACGTGCTTCCCGTAGAAGACCCGGAAGTTGTCGACCGAGAGCCTCAACAGCTTCACTTGGCCAGCTCCTTTGCAGCCTCGACGATCTTGCCGGTGAGGAGGGTCGGGTTCTTCACGTGGAGGTTCTCCCGCTCCAGCTGAAGAACCCTTTGGGCCAGCCTCTTGCCGTCCTGGGACAGCGCGTTGAGGATGTCCTCAGCGGTCTCCTCGGTACTCATTTCGTTCTCCTCCATAGCGGGTATGACCGGTAGACGACTCAGATGTCCAACAGGCCGAATCGGGTTCGCAGAGGCCGCAGAATGTCCAGGGTCTCAGCTTCGTTCTCTGCCAGCCGAGCGAACTCCGTGACTCTGGTGAGCTCTCGTGCCACCATTCGACGCTCGGTTTCTCGTTGTAGCGCCTCTCCATCGGGCGGGACGACGATGAAGTCGACGATGTCCGCGAGTTCCTTACCAGGTGCACGCCGTAGCACGCGGCCTCGGCGCTGGATGAATTGGCGCGGGTTGGTCGAGCTCGCCAGCAGGTATGCGGTACGGGCATCGGGGACATCAACGCCCTCATCCAGGCATCGCATTGAGAGCAGCACCTGCAGGTCCGTCCCAGAACCAAACCGCTTCAGCAGGTCCCGCCGCTTCTCGCGTGGCGTTTCCGAGGTGTACTTGGCGGCGGGCATACGTAGGTCATGGCCAACCAGCCTGAGGGCTTGTTCAAGCTGAGACGGCTCGTCGGGATCTCCGTCTTCGTAGGCGAGCGGATGCCGGCCCTCGGCGCAGTAGAGGAGCTGATACCAGTCGTCCCTCCGCGCGAGAACCTGCCCACGCAGGGCTGCCAGCTTGCTGCGAGCGTGTCCGAGGATGTTGGAACGCTTACGCAGGAGCATCCCGAGCGGGCTGTCGGCGTCCGCCTCCTCCGTGAATCCTTGGACAGCGAGGATCTTTGCGATCTTCTCGGTCACCTCGGCGTACAAGGCCGTCTCGTCGCTGTCGAGCTCCACAAGCACAGGCGTGTAGGTGTAGCGGCACAGCGCTCCAGCTTTGATGGCATCACCGATGCCCATCTCGAAAACGGCATCCCCGAAGTAGCTCCGTAGCGCCTCGGTGCCTTGATCGTCGAACCAACGCTCTGGCGTAGCGGAGAGGCCGAGGCGGTAAGCAGCGGCCTCAGGCAATCGGTTGCGAAGATGCTTGGCTCCCAGGTTGTGGCACTCATCCGCTACGACCAGGAGGTGGCCTCGATGGCGACGCAGCACACCTTGCAGCGGCTCAGCGCTGAATGTCGCGTTCGTCGTCACGATCACACCGCCACGCGCCGTCCCTAGCGCCAAGGCGTCGACCAAGGAAGAGGCCCGTCGATACCAGGAGTCAGTGGATTCATACGCACGGATCGGAGTAACCCCAAACCGCACGATGTCCTTTGCCCACTGGTCCACCAGGTGCTGGAACGGCGCAACTACCACGGTGAGCAAGGGCTGTTGTCGGCCCTGCAGCAGCTTGGACAGCTGAGCAGCGGCAGACAGAGCAGTCAGGGTCTTACCTGTTCCCGTCGCCATGCGGAGAATGCCGCGGCAGTGGCTGCTGAACCAGTTCTGCACGGCCTGCTTCTGGTAGTCACGCACTTGCAGGTCACTTGGGATTGTCAGTATGGCGCCGGCATCCTCCCGAGGCAGACTCAGTACAGTCCCGTCGAGACGTGGTAGCTGTGGAGTCGGCTGGCCCTCTATCCGCTTGGCACAGGCTTCAATCAGGGACTTCGCCGCGTTCGTGAACCCAATGACACGCAGCCGATCTGTTCGATCAGCCCAGAGATCGTCAAAGTCCCTGCTTATGCGAGCAGCTCGTTCGTTGTCTCCGGGGTACCAACTGCGAAACACTTCGATCGATTCGAAGTTCCCCACCAGTCCAGGAAGTGTCTCGTTCGCACTCCCCTTGAATGCCACCAAGTCTCGTTTATCGCGGAACACTCCGATCTTCTCGTGATACATGCCAACTCGATTGCCCGAAGTCACGTACGCCAACTTGATGTCCAGGCGCCCATCCGCAACCAACGTCCCCAGCATCCCCAGACCCGCCGCAGCCCGGGGATCACGGCAGGCGTCTTCCAGATCCCGCAAAGCGGCCTTCTCCAGGACAGCTCGGAGCGCGTATCCAGCTTCAATCTCGGCGACGTCATCCGGGCGCAACTGCGGCGAGGCAACGATCCGCATCTTGCCGCCTCGGTCCGCAAAGTTCCCCACCCCCCGTCCGAGAACAGCAAGCACCGATGCGCTGAAGTAGCCCACCGCACGGTCATAGCTTGATGCAGCAGCCAGCGCAGGAGCATAGAACTCAACAGCAACGTCATTGCGGTCACTGCGATAGTCACCCTGGAGACCAGCTGCCCTCAGCGTCAGATCTGCGCTCATGCTCAAAGTCCCATCAGATTCATCAGGTCATCGGTTGAAGGGCCATCATCGGGCCGGTCTCCCTCGGGGCCGGCTGCGGTGCCATCAGCCAAGGCCAGTTGCTCAGGGTCGGTACCGGACCGGAGCTCCACCAGCTTCTGCACGACGCCGCCACGTGCAGTGAAGGGTGGCCTAGAGATGACTTGTCTCAGGCTCGACTCATTGATCGCAAAATCCCGGGTTAGGATGCGAATGAGTTCGGACGTAGCTACGACGCCGCCAGCTTTATCGAGTTCCTCTTCAACGAGATCTTTGATAGTTGTGTACGGGCGCATGCCCCACTCAGCAAGTGCCCACGCATCGACGTCGCTGCGGACGAAGCGCTGGTCAAGGGCGAGTTGGACCTTCAGTGATCGCACGTTCACGCCCTCCCCCATTTTGCTGGCGAGAGTCTGAGAAGCCAGGGGGTGCTCAGCTGCCTGAAGGACTTTCAACGCTCTCTCCTTGAGGGAGCGATAAGAGGTACCCGCATCCTCACCCGTTGGTGCCGCCGGCGCGAGCGCCGCGGGAACCCAGCTCTCCTCACTGACTTTCGCGCCAAGAATCTGATGCGCTTGCTGCCGGAAGGGATCTGGCAAGTCATCAGCCCTCATCAGCAGCGAGCCGAGGCTCTCTTGCGGTTCGTGCTCGCGTACGTAGGACGCCAAGTTCTGCAACGCATCGGAGAGATCAGAAGCGTAGCGGTTGCCTGCTGAGGCACCAGTGGAATCGTCCCCTCCCTCGTCCTTATCCTCAGCTGCTCGACCAGATCCCGTCTTCGTCGCGGCTTCATAGGCTTCCAGGACCGCAGTAGGTATCCGTCCTCGATCACGCACCGTATAACCCTGTTCACGGGCCCACTCGCGAACACTTGGACCGTCCAATCCCGGGCCAGCCGAGGACGTTGACAGCCCTCCGGTGGTCATCGGCAGATCATCGTCCAGATCCGATCCGTCTGAGTCCTCGAAACCACCACCTACGTGGTCGCCCGGCGGCAGGAGCGCCTCTGCGGGCGCTTTGTCTTGAGGTGCTTCAATTTGGCCATCAGCACATGGGTAGCCACAGAAATGCAGCCACGGCGCGAGATCCTCCACCTCCACCCCGTACTTGGTCAGCAATCCGCCGGCAACGCCTTGGGACATGACCTCCCCCGGTTCGAGGCTGAGAGCTTCCCTCGTCCTCTGTTTAACCTGCTCAAGGTCCCCCTGAAAGAGCCAGTCCCCAACTGTGGCTACCGTCCTCCGGATCCCCAGGAGCAGTGAAAGCAGAGTCAATTCCGTTCCCGATACCCCGCCTCCGAGCCATGGTTGACTTCTGAGCAAAGCCTGGCGACGGATGGGCGACGCTGTTGCTGCATCGAAGGCATCGAGAACGTCAGTCAGCGCCTGAGAATCCGCAGCTGCCGCCTCAAGTTTCCTCGGCAAAGCCTCACAGATCTCCTGCATTCGACTGCGCAACGTGTGATGTTGCACCGCCAAAGTACTCAATGACCTCGGCTGATCGGTGCAGAGATTCGAGACAAGTACATCCTGCTCGCGATCGTCCAGCTCGCCGAACCATTGGATGAGTGCGGCTCCGGGGTCAGCCACATGTGACGCCCCGTTCTCTGAGAGGGCGCAGCGCACAAGGATGCCAAGCAATTCCACAACAGACCCGCGCCTCGGGTAACCCAGAAGATCTTGAAGAGAGTGCGGAGTACGCCCCATCAGTTCGCCTGCGCTCCGAACGTTCGCGGCGGCAAGGGCCAGCTGACGCTGGGGATCCGGATCCACGTCCTGCAGCAGCAAACTCGGGCTCAGCGTTGGAAGGAGATCCCCGATCCGTTCGAAACCCAAGGTACGAGTCCCCAAGAGCACCGAGCCCAACAGGTCGAAGACGTCGTCCATATCCGAACGCCGCGAGCTAGTCTCGGCGGGAGTCTCCTTTGTCCACCACTCCGCCGGACCCCCGAGCCGCTGCATGGCTATGAGGTCCTGAGCACCTAGGCGTTCCATCCAGGGGAACAGAACGACCCAGGTGCTGGTCGGTGATGCGTGGTGTGAAGACATGTCTTGTCCTTGCTGCAGCTCGTGGCACATCTGGAGGGTTCCATGGGAGAGCCCTCGAGGAGAGGTCTTTCAGGCCATGCGCCAGGCATGAAAGGTACATATCGGGATATACGAGGAACGGCCGCTTCCCTGCCCGCGCTAGATGTGGGGGAGGGGCTCGCGCCAGCTGGGCGCGTCAGTCCTTGAATCGCTCCTTCACATACTCCTCGGTGAACATTCCCCAGTAGCTACGCAGGTGGTCGAACTGGTCGGTGTTAGGGTGCATCCCCTCGGCGCGCGCGAATGCAATGAGGAGCAGGTCGATTGCAATCTCCGCCTTTCGAGCGAGATCGATCACTTCCTCCGATGTGATTTCTTCCGCACCTTCATCGGCAACCTTCTTCAGTGGTGCATAAACATCACGGAAGAAGGCGTGCCGTTGATTGATCTTGATCACCGACCTGCCGTTTAGATGCTCAATGTCCATCATTTCCTTGCCAGGCCATGAGCTGTCCAGCAGAGTTACCTTCTTGCTTCGGATCTGCTCCTTGATCTGCTGGATTTTTGCTGCATGCTCCGGTTCCTGCGGATCCAGCTTCGCGTCTACGACTGCTTGATCCGCGACCTCTTGTTCCTTCTCCGGGGAGGTGTTGCGACCGGCTACGCCCTCCGGGAGGCTGCGACGAGATTCAGCACTCTCGACGGTCTCCATGCTGAGTGCATGTGCCCCTTGCTCCGTTCCCTGGACAGCTTCACGCTGGCGCCAGAAGGCTCGGATATCGGCACGGGCCTTCCTCACCGGGCGATCAAGCCACACACGCAGTTCTTGCCTCAACTTGCTGACCGGCTCGGCGCCGCGCTTAACATGCCGAACTTGGAAATACTCATCCAGCTCGGCAGGAAAGCTGACCTCTATTCCAATGTACCGATTTACCTTGTCGGTGCGCCCACCGGGGAGTAGGCGAGGAACCACATCGTAATAGATTTCGCGATCGTTGCGGAGGATGCTGACCTTGCCCGCGTTCTCGTCGCTGATGTGGAACTCTCGGATATCCCGGTCGGCGAAATCCTTGTTTCCGCCGGCGCCCTCCTTTGGGCGAAACTCTTCTGGAACGAGGGTAACCGTCACGTGGACTTTGTAGCCGTCCACCTCCAGATCTGCCTCTTCCACGATCACGCCACGCGGATCGAGCGGCTTATATCGATTGATGATCCGCGGGTTGTCCATGAGGAACAGCGGGTCATGGAGGGTAATCACCTTGCCGTCGAGCTCAAAGACTCGCCCTGTATCGATGTACTTCCGATACGCGCGAGCAATGAACTTGCGTAGGTCTTCGATCCGCTCCGGGAGCGACGTGCGGTATCGCCCTCGACCCTGGAGCCGGTCGATCTTGCCGAAGATCACAACCGTGCCAGAGGTGAACGCTTCGCCGTTCCGGTCCCGCATCAACCTCTCAGCAGCAGCGGGCCAACTCTGCGCAATGGTTGTCGATGTGTACTCCTGCCGGCCATCGCGGATCTCTTCCAGATCGAAGTAACTGTGATAGATCCGCGGATCGTTCGCTCGCTTCGAGTACACGTCAATGCGCTCGCCAAGGCTCAGTGCGGCGAGCTTCAATCCCACACCAAAACGGCCCAGCCCCTTCCTCTGCCCGTAACGCGTGCTGTACCCCATCGACAAGATGTGATGCAGGATCGATGGATCAATCCCGGTTCCATTGTCCGCAAAGATCAGCTCATCGATCGATTTCTTGTCCTCCGAGAACACGGGGACAAGTCGCAAGACTGTGGCACCTGCCTCGATCGAGTTATCCAGCGGCTCGCCAGCTGCTGCGGTCAGATCGAAGCCCGAGTCCCGCATGGACTCCAGAGCCCTGTCGACCTGAATCAGATCCGCTCGGGATTCCTCAGGGGACAGGAACAGGGGGTGTGTAGTCACTGGTCTTCCTTTCACACACAGCTGAGCACGCTCAGCTGGGCAGTACGTGCGCCATCGCAGTGGACGACAGATGAGTGATCCCGCTTGGGGTAAGGCAGTCGGTGTGGACGCATCTCAGTCGCGAGCCCGCGTAAGTCGAGGACGTGGACCGGTGAGCGCTGGTGCCGGGCGGACGAACCGCCCGGCACCGCTGAGCGAGCGTCCTCACGCGGCCAGCCCCAGCTTGGCCCATGCCTGACGCGCGACGCGACGGCATCGGCTGATGCGCTCCCGCATGCGCGTCACGGGAAGACAGTGGCGCTCGGACAGAGTCACAGCGTCCTCCCCCGTGGCAAGCGAGCTGAGGATGATCCGGTCGACCTTGCCGAAGGCAGGTTCGAAGCGGATCCACTCCAGCATCTCAATGCGGTGATAGCCCTGCTCCGTGTAGCCCGGTTCGTCGCCTTCGGTGCGGATGTCAGCCCGCGGGGCGATTTCCTTGCGTCGTTCCAGGGTCTCGTAGGCGTGACCAAGGGCGGAGCGGATGCGGTAGTTGGTGGGGACGGTTTCGTTCCCGGGCTTGCGCAGAATCTCGTCCATGGCCCGCTCAATACGGTCCAGGGCATAGCTGTCCGTGGTGTCCATCGCGCGCTGCTGGAGCTCCGCGACGGCAGCCGTGACGGCGTCACTCATCATGTTGTGTCTGCACTCCGATGTCTGATTGCGGGCCCCATGCGGTGGCACGCGTCCGAAGAAGGAGGCGGTGCTGTGTGAAGTTGTGATGCTGAGCGTAGAGGACGGCACTGACAGTCGGGGGTGGATTCCCTTGTCTCGCGGTGTAGTTGGTGCGCGAACCGCCTCTACTCATAAGGGTCGGGCGAGCGCAGCCGTTGTTGCAGCGTCCTCAGAGATTTTTCGGAAGAGTGAGCGCTTCGGGACCCCTGCCACCTCTGGTCAGTCCTGTGACCTGCGAGTTTGGATGATGGCTCTGGTGCCATCAAGGCGTTGACCCTAGGCCAAGGGACCTCAGCTTCGGGCGTAACGGGGGCGCTGGCTCATCTGGCCCGGGCACGAACGAGCCGAACAGGGTTAACAGTGCCAGGAGTTGCATCCCGTGCGCTGGTCTCGATCTCAGCGATCTGGCGCTCGATCGCCTTGACGTTCTCCGCGTTGTTGACTGTGGCGACCCCTTGGACGGTGACGGCCAGGGGGTCGGACACAAGAGCCGCCTTGCGTTCACGGAGGACCTCGATGGCGACGGCCTGGAGGGAGGCGAGGCGTTGGTACCGGGTGTCGAGATCTATGCGGTCAGCTTCGCCGAGTTGGGAGCGGAGGTAGGCGTACTCGGCGTCGGTGAGGTTCATGGCGCTTCGGCCCTGGCGCGTCGGGACTGGCGGGGCGGCTCCGGTGCCCAGGCATCGGGATGGGTGATCTGTTCAGCGATCGTCGCGTCGTTGACCTCTGTGCCGGGCTGGAGGAGCAGTGTCTCGTGGGTCTTCGGGTTGGTGACGAAGATCGCGGTGGCAAGTGTGCGGCCGGTGGGCATCACAGGACCTTCGCGGTGATGTGGATGTCGGGGACGTACATGACGGGCATGGCGACGGCGGCGCCCTTCGTCCAGACCTGAACCGGGTCGTCCTGGTAGTCGGCGGTGATGACGATGCCCGGAGCGTCCTCACGGGTGATGGCCGGGTTGGTGCCGGAGGACAGGACCAGGGACTCCGCGGTGATGCCGTACTGGGTCTCGGCCCAGGACTCGGGGTGGGGTGGGAGGAGGATCCAGCGGTTCTCCGGGATGACGCGCTGGTAGGCGTCGTCGACGGAGATCTGGACGTCGTAGACCGTGATCGGCGGGAGGTTGTAGCGGGCGCGGACGACCTCGACCTCGTTGGGGGCGAGGACTGCGGTGGGGGTGGTGGAGCCATTGACGCTGCCGTAGTACGCCGCTCGGTAGGCGTCGTTCGCGGCTAGCGTGGCGCGGGCCTTGTACGACGTGACGACGCGGGCCGGGAGCGGGGCGCCGATCGAGCGGAGGTATTCGATCCAACGCAACTCGTCCGCGATGGGGTCGCTCGTCGGGTCAGACCACGGCTTTGCAGCCGTGGGCATGTTGGCGGCCGGCACACCGAAGTCGGCCTCAAGAGTGAGGCCGTTCTCGCCGTTCAGGCTGAACTTGCCGTCGACCAGGAGGTCGCCGGCGGCCAGCTCCATGCGGTTGTGGATGGACTCGACGTGGCGCTCGATGTCGTCGTAGAGCAGCTCGACGAACTCCGACGAGTCGGCGCCGCGGGCGGTGTCGAGGAGGATCTGCTCCAGTTCGCCTACGATCAGCTTCTGGCCGAGTGGGGGCAGCATGCCCTCAGTGATGATCTTCTCGGCCTGGCGGCGGGCGACGGCCGTCTGGGCGTCGTAGGCGCGGAACTTGGCCGCGTTCACGCGGCGCTTGCTGCTCTTGATGCGGAACTTGACGGAGTTCAGGCGGCGTTCGGGCATGACCGTGCGGGTCAGCTCGAAGTCGGCCGGCGTTTGCATCGTGCGGGCGAAAGTGTTGAGGTCGGCCGCGTCGATGTCACGCAGCAGGGTGTCGAGCATGGTGGGTTGGGCTCCTCAGCGGGTCGGGCGCGGATCAGATGAAGTGGATCTGCGCGGTGGAGGCAGTGATGGCGTCCACGTTCAGGCCGCCGGGGATGTGGGTGGCGGCGATCACGCCGTGCCAGAGCAGGGCTGCGCCGGCGCGGGGGCTGCCGGGGGTGAAGGGCACGTCGGCGAGGAGGACGCCAGTGAAGGTGGCGCGGCCGTCGGTGGCGTCCTTGTCCCAGGGGCCGTAGAGGCCAGTGGCGGTGACGCGGCCGAGGGGGAGACCGGCCTGCATGACGTTGCGGGGCTGGCCCACGGTGGGTTGCGTGTAGTGGGTGCCCTCGGTGAAGAGAGAGGTGTCGAGGGTGATGGTGAGCGGGGTGTCGAGTCCGTGCCGGGCTGCCAGCCAGGGGCGGTCGGCGGTGGCGGACTCGGAGTAGGTGATCGGATTCAGATCCACGCCAGGTTCCTCGGGGGCGAGCCGTGTTGGCGGCGAGTCTGTACGGTCACCGGGCGGTGCCGTCGTCCGCGGAGGTGTAGGAGGCCGCGGTCCCTGTGGGTTGCCGGGAGTTCAGGAGCTCTTGAGGTGGCCCCGACGCCGGGCAATGTCGAGGCCGAACTGGCCCAGGCGGGGCGGGGCGCCGCCTGAGCGTCCAGGGACGTTGGAAGGGCTGCCGGAGGGCGGGGCGGCGGGTGGCTGCGGGGCTTGAGCGCCGAAGAGTTCGGGGCGTCGCTGCTTCAGGTCCTCGGCAGCCTGAGCGAGAGTGGCCTCGTCGGCATCCGGTTCGATCTGGCGGGCGAGCAGCACGGCGGCGTCTTCCAACTCCGGTCCGGCGGAACCCAAGCCGACCAGGATGCCCCGGCGGGCGGCGTCGCGCTCGCGGGCGGTGGCCGCCGCTTCCCGTTCCTTGGCCTGGCGCTCGCGCTGCGCGGCTGCCTGTTCGCGCCGCTCGACCTGGGACAGGCGCGCCTGCTCGGCGTCCTTCTGCTGCTGTTCAGCCTGGCGTTGGTTCTGTACGTACTCCGTTAGGGCCTTGGCCGACTCGAAGCCGAGCTGGCCGAGAAGGTCCCGGACGCCGGCGCGGCGGCCCTGGTCCTTCTCGCGGGCGAAGCGGCGGGACAGTTCATCCTGGGGGAGCGTGACCGTCGTGATGCCGGGGTCCTCGGGCGGCGGGTCGCCGACCGGAAGGTTGCCGGGGTCGTCAGAGGATGCCCCGAGGATAGGCAGGATCGGACGGCCGTCGCGGCGGTATCCGAGGGGAGCGAGCGGCAGCGGCGGACGCGTGCCTCGCGTTCGTACGGTCATGGGCAGACGTTCTCCTCGCCCAGACGCCCCCGCGTTGGCGCGGAGTCTAAACCCCTGGGTGCCCGGTGTGCCTACGAGGCGTACGCGGTCAAGCGGCTTGGCCGCTTCCCTCTTTCTCGGCGGTGCTGTTCGCTGCCTGCGTGGGCGCCGAGGAGAAGGCGCTCGCGCGAATGCGTTCAACCTCGAGCGCTGCGTCCTCGATCGGGAACCCCGCCTCGACCAGGAACCGTACCCCCGTCTCCAGCGACAGCACGCCGCCCTGCACACCGCGCACCACCAGATCCAGGGCGGCCGACAGATCCGCGGGCAGGTAGGCGCCGAAGGCGATCGTGGCCCGTGGGTTGTCACCGGGCGGCAGTACGCCGCCGAGCTGGTACAGCCGCTGCACCATCTTCAGCAGCAGGGGGTACTTCGCCTCCCGTGCCAGGCGCATCGAGCGCACCATCGCGTCCAGCGGGCCGAAGCTGAGCTGCAGTGCGTACCCGGACGGCACCTCCGATGGGCGCACCGTGCCCAGCACGCTGGCTGGCAGCCGGGTCACGACGGACAGGCGGTCGCGCAACGCGTCCACGTACGCACGGAGCTCGGCGAGCTGGGCCGATGTGTCGACGGTGCTGAGCTGGCCGTTGTCGCCGAGCGGCCACACCATTCCCGGCTCGACCTCGACGGGCAGGGGATTGCCGGTCCTGCGGTCCACCGGGAGCCGCGCCCCGGACAGGCCGATGATCGGGGAACCGGTGGTCGCCGAGGCCCGTTGGCTGTCGGTGTCGGCCGCAGCAAGGTCGTCGAGGAGCTGGGCGACGGACAGGAGGCTCGACTGGCCATAGTGCTCCGGGCCGTTGACCGTGTTGGGGACATGGATGAGGGGGACGAAGTCCAGTTGGAGGTCGAGCCGGTTGAGGACGTCGCCGTCCGCGTTGGTGCGGAAGCGGGCCCGGGCGAGGGAGAGCGCGTCAATGTTGCCGATCCGGTCGACCTGGTCCAGGTCCCATTCCGCGTCGGTGAGGTAGCAGGTGATGTCACTCGGCCGGCTGGACCACGGATAGGTGCGCCGGCCGCTGTCCTCGATGGGACCGAGTTCGTACGTCACCCGCCGAAGGGTTCCCTTCCGTCCGGTGCTCGGATCCTCCGGGACCTCCCACGCCAGGTGGACGCGTTCCGGGTAGGCGTCAGCGTCGAGCGCTCCGTCCGGCAGGACAGGGAAGTAGAAGCCGGGGTCGAACGTCTTCAGGACCGGACGGCCCTTCGTCCGCGACCAGGCGAGCAGGTAGACGGTGTCGCCGAGCAGCACAGCGTTGCGTTCGGCGTGCTGCATCCGCATCCGGAGGTGCTCCGCCTGAGCCCAGTCTCGGAGCAGTGCCTCCCGACCTTGGGCCGCGGTGCTCTCCTCGGCGCCGTCGATGACGATCTGCTGTGTCTCGCCGAGCATATGGCTGAGCGTCTGATCGACGACAAGGGAGGCGTCACCATACTCGCGCCGGTCGTCGCCATCCTCACCGAGCAGGATGGCGGCCTGGTTGCTGTCGTATGCGGCGAGAACTGTGTAAGCCGCGAGCCGGCGACGTTCAGGCTCCGGCACCCATGATGAGGCGGTTGGCACCGGAAGGCGCGTCGTCCGGCCCTCGGCGGCGGCTCGAAACGCCGGCTTGTACGAAAACGCGCCCCACGGGTCGATAACCAGATCCTTGAAGCCCCGCACGTTCGACCTCACCTCCATCGAGCAGGGGCGGAGCCTAAGGCATCTGGTCCCGTGCCTGCAGCAGCCTGTCTTGCTGCCGCGGCAACCGGAAGGCGAGACGGCGAGGTGGTTGTACAGGAGCGTAAGCCAGATTAGAGACGGAAAACCTTACAAGCTTCACTCTTGATGCGGTCCAGACGTTGATCGTATTCCGCCTTAGTCCACTGGGTCACCTCTCCCAGTTCGCTAGTCAGGCGAACCTTACTTTGCTTGTAATAGTAATCCCGTTTGGTGATGAATGGCTTGTTGCCGGCATCAGAGTTCTCCCCCGGGCCAAAGAAGGTGAGGTTTCCGAGCTGGTGAACATATTCGTTTAGCGCAGGATCATTGTCTCCCGGGAGTGGGTTTTGAGGATAAATGTGCTCAATGGTCACCTGATTCAGGTCGAAGACGGAGATCATGTCAGGATGAGGTCGCCCATTTGCCCCCGCTGCGAGCCAGCCCTTGTGGTCTTCGAGAGTTGTCAGAAACTCCCGAATATTTGCTTTCTGTGCGCTCCCGCGATCGTAGCGCAGGACATTCTCGAGGCTGCTCTTGAAGTGCTCGTCCGGGGCCACTTTGTTTAGGAGGCCCTGCAGCTGGCCACGTAGGCCATCCCAGTCGATAGGGTTTCCATTTGAGTGCTCTTCTCGAATCCTCTTCGCTTCGGCGTAATAGATCTTAGCGGGTGGGGTTGCGTGTCCGCCGCAGATATTCTTGTACCGGAACGCGAAGATCTCCAGCATGAAGACGAGCTCAGCAAATCTCTTCTCGCTCGCGCACTGGGCTGCAGCCAGGAGCAGAGGTACGGCAAGCTCATGCTTAAGGGTGATGACGAGGCGCCTCAACCTGTCCTTCTCCCATTTGGAAGCTGCAGGCTCGAAGCCAGGAGTTGTCGTATCTGCGTAGGGCCAGGAACCAGAGGTAATCTTGAGGAAGCTCTCCTTCTCGTTCGAGAAGGACTGCACTTGCTCGAGAATTACACTCGACGCAATGGGAGGGTTGCCTCCATCGGGGAAATATGCCTCCCTGAGCTTCTTAAATAGCGGAGCGCCGGCACGTACGCCGGTAGTGGATGGGTAATAAGCTTTGAAGAAGTCGCTAACCTTGCTCGAAGGCGTGCCTAGGATGTCGTCCCAGATTGAAGCGGCCTTCTCTTGCTCGCTGCTGTTCCCTTCGAGAATCTCCAAAGTGTAGCTGCGAAGGAGATCGGCATCCTGTAGGGATCGTCCACGGTCATTCAGGACGCTGAACAGCTGATAGGCGCGCTCTCGATCCAAACAAACAATCTGAATGACGTGCGATTGAACGGTCAGAGCGCGCCGAAGCCGGTCAAGTGCCTCGACCTTTTCGACCCATGTGTCAGCCGCATCTACGATGGGTTTGATGAGCTTGGTTCTCAAGGTCTCTTGGGCGGATGCCAGGAGTTCATGGCTCTCCCTGTTAGGGGTCGCTGGAATCCCTTCAAGGATTTCCTGGAAGAAGTCGTTATCCGCTTTCGAGAGTGAAAGGCGGGGACGTTTCTCCACCTTTCCCTGGGCTACATTCGAGTAGTTCCAGTAAACGAATCTATTCCGCGTGTCATCGCCGAGGATTTTGGCGGATGCCTCTACGTGGTGGTCGCTAATCGCTTGTGCTTGGGCCGAAATCCGGTCCGCTGCTGCTGCAATTTCTGACAACGTGAGCACGAAAGTTGTCAAACGCTGTTGTCCGTCGACGATCTCGTAATCATGAGGTCGGGACTCTGTGTGCTTGGTGTGTTCGATGCAGACGAATCCACCAAAGAAGTGCCCTCGCTCGTCAGCTGCTCCATCGAGCAGGTCCCGAATGTCGTCGATGAACGCTTCTGTCTGATTTGACCATGCGAAGGAGCGCTGATATCGGGGTACCCAAAATGGATGGTGTTCCTCAAGGAGAGCCCCTACGCCGACACTTCGAGGCGAGACAGATGCGGCACCAAACGTCATCGCAACCTCTATCAATGATGGGAGATTGAGAAGCTAGCTGGAGCGACACCTCGGGCCAGCCCTCGCACTCCTCGTTCCCCCGTCTGAACGTGTTGAGCAGTCAGGTTAGTTGAGCCCAGAGATGTTTCGCTACTTCAGTGGGAGACGGCCCTGCCCTTATCGCCTTCCACCCAGTCGCCCATCGCTCCACCTCCTTGACCGTTCCGGCGCCGCATCCAGGAACAGATCGGTTAGGGCCCACACGCAGGAGTCGAGTAGGTCCGGCGATTTCTCCTCAGCCTCGGAGGCACCGACGTACGTCGTCATCTGCTCCTCAAGTACCGCGAAGGTGCGCGGCGCGCCGGCGTGGCTGATGCGCGACTGCTCGTACAGCATCGCCACCGGTGCGGCGCGGGCGCGTTTGGCGCGGGTGGCGTGGACGACTCTGCACGGCACGGTGGGGTCCACTTCGGCCAGGAGGGCGGGGAGGTAGTCCCCGCCGTTGTTGGCCTCAATGACCACGCAGTCGGCTTGGTGCTCGTGGTACAGGGCGGCGGCGCGGCGCATTGCGGCCGTGGGGGTGTGGCGGTCCTGCTCGGCGTGGAGGACGTAGCCGCGGGGACGGCGGTCGCCGTACATCTGCTCCAGCGGGTAAGAGCGGCCGGCCACCGTGAAGGCGGTAAGGTCCGCAGAGTCCGTCGTCGTGACGGCCGGGTCGACGGCGACGACCAGGCGGTCGAGCGGCGGGACCGCGGTACGGGCGAGGCGGAAGCCCTCGACCTCGAACATCCACTGCTTCCACAGGGCGCCCTCGACGTCCTCGAGGAGCACGCCGTCCAGCTCTTGGCGGCCCAGGCGGGTGCCGCCGTACTCGGAGTCGAGCTCGGCGAGCGCGGCGGGGGAGAGGTTGGCACGGTTGTCCTCAGTGCGGCCGGTCGTCAGGACGACGGTGGAGCCGGGGCGCCGCCCGCGTTCCACCAGGCGTTTGACGTGGGGGAGCGGCTTGGGCGTGGTGGAGATGACGACCTGAGGGCTTGGTGCCTCGCGCAGGCAGAACCACAGCATGTCGTACACCGACTGGGCCGTGTGCCGGTTCCAGGCCGCGTACTCGTCCAGCCAGCCCTTGTCGAAGGCGAAGCCGCGGAGGTTGTCCGGGGTTTCGGCCCCGAAGCCGTAGATCGCCGAGCCGTTCTTCAGGCGGAGTGTGGTCAGGCCGTTGCCCGGGCTGTAGCGGCGGACGTCCTCGGGCGGGATGACCGCCAGGAGGCCGGACTTGGGGGACTCGAAGCAGATCTCCTTGACCAGGGTGGCGTTCTTCGCGACGACCGCGATCATCGTTCCCGGCGTCGTCGCCCACTCCCGTACGGCCTCTGCCGCGGACTTCGTCTTGCCCCAGCCTCGGCCGGTCAGCATCATCCAGGCCGCCCAGTCGCCCTCGGGTGGACGCTGCGTGGCGCGGGCGTGATGGTGCAGCCAGCCGGAATGGGGCAGGCCGTCGCAGGCGGGGCGGTCGCAGGCCCAGCGGCGCGCCGAGACCGCGTCGGCCTCGATCAGCGCGGTGATCTCGGCGTGTAGTTCGGCGTCGGACATGGCGGCCGCGTCCGGCAGCGCGGCCAGCGGATCGGCGGTCACGGCTGGTCACCGCCCAACGTGCCGATGCGGGACTCGAGTTCGCGGCGCAGCTGCTCCATGCGGGCCCGGCGTTCCTCGTCCGTCAGACCCGACACGTCCGCCGTCTCCGGTCCCTTGGAGGCCGCCGCGGCGGCGTCGGCCAGGTCCATGCCGTACGCCTGGCGCTCGATGCGGATCGTGACCTCCAGCCAGCGGATCACGTCCGACGGGCTGAGGCGTGCGGGGTCGAGCTGCTGAAGCTGGGCGATGATCTTCGATTGGGCTGCGGAGGCGAGGCGGGCGTGCCGGCGGGCCACCTCCCGGGCGGCCTGCTGTTGTTCGCCGCGCCAGAGCCGGTCCTGCTCCCGGTCCCACGCCTCGGCGCGCAGTACCCAGCGGTGTGTCGTCGACCAGCGCTCGATGAGCGTGCGGGACTTGGCCAGACGTTCGGCGACCTTGCCGATGCTGCGGGACAGGCCGAGGTCGCGGTAGCAGGCGAACGCCTCCCACGCGGCGGCCGACTCGCTCGGCTGCCGCTCCCATGCCTCGGCGCTTTCCGCCATCCGATCAGTACTCTCCCGCCTGGTCTGTCTGTCCTCCCGCTCCCCTCCTGCGCAGGGACGTTGTGTCTCAGCTGGACGGGCTGCTCAGGGCCGGGTCGAGGAGGCCGAGGTGCGCTAGGAGGTCGGCGCAGTCGGCGCGACGCTGTGCGCGCTTCTCGTCGGTGGCGCGGGCGGCGACCTGGAGGGCGGCCCTGCGGCGTACGGAGTCGGGCAGCGGGGTGACGGAGACAGTGCGCTCCCACGACGCCGAGTCCTTGGCGAGGTTCATCGTGCGTTCCCTTCGGGGATGTCGTCAGGCTCCAGCTCGCCCGCGAGGAGACGAGCGAGCTGGTCGGCGAGGTGGAACGGTTCGGCCGCGAGGTGTTTGGTCAGGGCACGGGCCAGGCCGGCGGCCGTGCGGTGGATGGTGGTCAGGTGGTCGATCTCGGCGTGGAGCCGGTTCAGCTCGTCGGCGTGCGGGCCGCTCACGAGGCGGGCCTCCGGAAGTTCGGGGGAAGGGCGGCCCGCTGCCGCGCCGGGCCCAGCACCTGCAGGACGGTGGGCAGATCGCGAGGGCGCCATACGGCGACTTCGAACCCGCTGTCGGCGAGGTGGGCCAGCCACTCGCGCTGGGTCGGGCGGATCCGCCCGGCGTCGGTCTTGAACTCGACGAACAGCGTGCGGCGCTGGCCGAGGTGCCCGAACACCTCGTCGGGCCAGCCCGGGTCGGAGCGCCGAGAGTCCGCCGTGTGGTACTGCAGCCGCCAGCCGTAGCGCGTGGCGATGTCGCGGACCTGGCGGCGCCACTGCTCCTCGCTCGTGCCGGTGACCGACACTGCCCGGTCGACGGCCTGCGGGAAGCGCTCGGCTTCCAGTCGGTCGAGTGGCCCGTACCGTTCGGTGAGCAGCTTGCGGTACAGCTCCCCGTTCACGGCGCATCCTCCAGGAGCCGGTAGCCCGTACTCGTCGGCCGCATACGCTCCAGCGCGATCCGGGTCCGCTGCCCGGTCCGTCCGCCGGGTGTCGCTGCGGTGAGCACCGTGCAGTACGCATAGCGGGCATCGACCTCGTCGACGCGCACGGTGCGGCCCTCGCTGCGCTTGTCGTTGTCGGTCCACACCTGGCCGACCCGCACACCGGGCCGCTTCACGCCGCACCCGCCAGGTAGTCGGCGGCCCACAGCTCCAGGGCCCGCCACCGCTGGCCGGCCTCGATGTCGCCGTCCCGCTCCATGCGGTCGATGGCCCGCTGCACGACAGCCGCGGCGTCGGCAGGCATTGTGCGGGTGGCCAGCACCGTCTCCACCGGGGCGGTGCCTTTGCGGGTGGCGGTCTGCTCGTCCGGGTCGTACCAGCCCTCCGTCAGTTCACCGAGGTGGCGTTCGACGAGCGCCAGGATGATCGCGAACACGGCGGCGACGTTGCCGATGTTGTGCGCGCCCTTCACCGTGTCGAGCGTGTCCAGCACGCTCTCGTACTGCTCGATGCGCGCGAGCCAGCGGGCGTCGGCCGAGGCGGCCTTCCGCGCGGCCTCGAAGGCTTTCTCCGCGGCCTCCTTCTCGTCCGGGAGGAACACGATCTGCACTGTCGCGAAGTCGAGATTGGCCTCCGCGAGGCTCGGCACGCTGACCTCGTCCAGCAGGTCGAGTGTCTTGTCGTCCAAGCCGGAGTACAGGCGCATGGAGACGTCCTCCAGCTCCTCGTACAGCGCCTTGAGGGTGGCCGGGTCGTCCTCGCCCACGATCGCGTTGTGCGCCAGCTGCAAGGCGATCTGCCGCTGCCTCGGCAGCGGCTCGGTGATCTCCAACCACCAGATCCGCTCCAGGCCGGCCTCGATGGCGGCCTTCGTTCGGTGGTTGCCCGACAGCACGATCAACCGCCCCGACTCGCTGTCGTTCCACACCAGCGGTGTCGAGGTCAGCGCCCCGTCGGCGCGCACGTTCGCCACGAGGCGCTGGAACTGCTCATGCCGCATGAACCGTGCGTTGACATCCAGCAGCGTCAGCTCACGCGGGTCGCCCTCGACAATGTGGGGCTTGAGCGGCTCACTCATGGGTTCCCGTCCTCCTTCGGTCCCTCGGCCTGTCCGTGCTTGCTCCTCCACTGTGCGAACCCTTCGGCCAGCGACCAGCGGCCCAACTCGCCGCCGTAATCAAGCTGGTAGCGGTAGGCGGGATCGGTGGAGTCCTTGCGGGAGTTCAGGCGCAGCAGCCCGCGGTACTTCATGGAGACCGGGCGCTGGGTGAACGCCGTCGTGTTCAGCCGGGTCAGGCGGGTGTTCATCGCCCGCTGTGCCAGGAACTGGGCCTCCGTCGACAGCGCCGCGTACAGCACGAGCTTGGCCAGGCGCCCGTACGACGTCGGCGCCACCGGGAAGTCGGAGAGCAGGTACACGTTGTGCGGGTCGTACTTCGGCGTCGAGAACGCGAAGGCGCCCACCACGACCCCGTCGACCAGCACCGCGAGCGCCATCGTCGGTGTGCCTGGGCGGATGTTGTGGTTCATGTACTGGGAGCGCAGCGTCGCGAACTGGCCCATCGACAGCGGGGCCAGCGTCAGGGTCTCGCCGAGGCGCTGGCCCGGTACGAGGCGCGGGGCGCGCACCGGCTCCAGGCGCTGGTTGGGTCGTACGATCCGCGACCGCGGCACCGACGAGTACACGTTGATCGGCAGGCCGCGGTTGGCCGTCTGCACCTGACCACGCAGGTGGTCGGCCAGCTCGGCGACGTCGTAGTGCAGGCCGAGGACCCAGTGCGGACGGTCGGTGATGCGCTCGATCAGGGTCTGCTTCGCCGCGTCGTCCAGCGTCGGGTACTCCGGTGCCGGCCAGTCCAGGTGCTTGTCCAAGGCCGCGAACTGGCCCTCGTAGTCCCCGGCGTAGAACGGCGGGAAGGCGACGACAGGAGCGTCCGCCGGGACCTGTTCGGCGAGCCACTGGTTCACGTCCATCGGCGCGTACGACGCCAGCCGCAGCGGGAGCGCCTCGATCTTCGCGACCGTCTTCGCGTGCAGCTCGGGGAACTGCTGCTGGTACGCCGCCAACATCCGTCCGTAGTACGGGTGGTCGCCGCGCCCGATCCACTGGAAGAACCGGGAGCCGAGCAGCACAACGGCGAGTGTCCCGGCCCGGCCGTCCAAGTACGAGGCCAGCCAGTCGAGTTCGTCTGCCGGCTCGGCGCGGGTGGTGATGGGCAGTTCCTGCCCGGCCAGGTACCAGCCGATCGCGGAGGAGTACAGCTGCACGTCGCAGCCGTGGAGCCGGAACCCCGAGTCGTGCAGGACGCGTTCGATGGTGAAGTTGCCCGAGCAGCCGACGTAGATGTCCTCGGCCTGGCCGCGCCAGGTTGTGGCGTGCTCGTGGATGATCGCGCGAAGGTCCGCGGGGATCGAGCCGTGGAACACCGGGCCTCCCCGCTGTGGTGACTTCTTCCTTCTTTTCGGACTTGAGCCCTCGTCGAGGGGTGGGACGCGGGCCCGGAGGGGCAGGGGGCTGGTCCTGCCGTGCCGGACCGCCTGGGAACCAGGAGGCGCGGGGGACGCCTGGAGGGGGATGGTTCCTTGGCTGGTCGGCTCCGCACCACGTGCCTGTGCGGACGCGTCCTCGAGCGCCGGGCCCGACTCGAACGAGCTCCTCCCCACCGGGGGCGGGGCGTGCTACCAGATGCACTACCGGCGCGCGGCGGGGCCAACCGGGAAGATCACCCCGCCACAATCGAACGCTACCAGACGAAGGACTGTCACAACACATGTGGCGGGTGCGATACCGCACCCGCCACATGGATCGTCAGGCCGGGACGACCGGCATCACTGCTCCAGCGCCAGCATGTCCAGCAGGCTCAGCGTCCCCATCGGGCACTTCTCCGGGCGACCCGGCTTCGCCTTCGCCTTCGCCGGCCCAGGCTCGAACAGCTCCATCTGGCCCGGCGGTGCCGGCTTCGGCCGGGGCGGGGCCTCGAAGTCCTCCGGCCTCATCTCGGCCCAGTTGGGCCTGCGCTCATCGCTCACAGCAGCGTCCCCTGCTCGTACGCGGGCCCCAGCGGCCCAAGTTCCCTCACCTTCGCGCCGGTCTTCTCCTGCCACCAAGCGGCGAACATCCGCCGGTGACACCACTGCTCCGGCTTCGACAGGTCCTCGAAGCACAGCAGCACCAGCCGCAGATCCCCGGCCGCCACCGCGATCTCCTGGAACCGCGACGCGAAGAACTCCACGCCGTGCCGGTCCAGTTGGGCCAGATACGCCTCCTCGTACGCCGGGCGCGCCGACCCGAAGTACTCGCGACTCGGCGCCGCCTCCCGCACCTGGTGCTCCAGCGCGTACGGCAGCGTCCACCGCGGCGCGCCCAGGGTGATGCGCACCGGTACGCCCATCGACGGCTCGAAGCCCTGGTACCTGTGCGTGAACAGCTCGAACACGTTCCTCCCTCGCGCCGGTTCTGCCGTACCGCACAGCGGGCAGTCCGGGTCCGGCTTCTCCTTATGGCCCTCGTCGCTGTGGGTGTTCTCCCACCCGGCGAGCTCGAAGCAGGCGTCGCACAGCCGCGCACCGAGCGCGTCCCGCGCGACGCTGCCGGAGCCGAACACGAGGCGACCCTCACTGTCCACCGCCACGGTGTCACTCCCGGGTCCCGATACGGGGCCCACCCGTAGGTGCCGCCCGCACGACCGGCAGGGGATCACCGTGCCCAGCGCGGCTGCCAGCCATCGGCGCCCTGGCGTCACCACGCCACTTGCCAGGAGACCGGCCGCCTGATCCGGGTCCAGGCGCCCGCCCTCTTCGACGACGACTTCCATGTCGCCCACCTTTCCGCGCGTCATGAGGGGCGTCACTGCAAGTCAGCGGCCGGCCGGGGAGCTGCCTCCCTGGCCGGCCGCCGGGATCGTTCCGCGCACCTGCGACGCGCTCGCTGGTTCTCAAGGTGCCGACTTTCGGCAATAACATTCTATCGTCAAGCGGTCCTGCGCGTCAATATTGTTTTATCGTCGAGGTGGCCCACCTGCTGCCCCACCTGCGCCCCACAACCACCCCATCCCGCGCACGCCGCCCCGAGTGCTCGCCGACACGAAACAGCTGGGACCCGCCCCCGGGTCCCAGCTGTAACGCACGCGCCCACGCAGGAGCTCAGGCGGCAGACTCGAGTTCCGCCTCCGAGGGCTCCTCTGTCGCGACCTCGGCGATCTCGGCCTCGCTCGGCTCCTCCTCGCCCTCGACCTCCTCCGGCTCAACCGCCAGCTCCGGCCGCACCGTCAGCTGCTTCGCCTCCGACATCGCCTTCGCCTTCCGCAGCTTCTTCACCGCCTCGGCCGCCGCCTTCCGGACCCTGTCCACCGCGTCCAGCTGCTTGCCAACCTCTCCCTCGAACAGGTCCGCCAGCTCCGTCGGCGTCAGTTTCGCCAGCTCCTCCAGGAGGGTGCCGGCCCGCTCGACCTGGTCCACCTTGCCCTTGGCCTGCTTGCGCTCCTTGGCCTTGTCCTCCTTCTCCTTCTCCGACAGCTCCTTCTCGGAAAAGAAGCCCTCCTGGTTCTCCTTCATCCGCAGGGCCTGCGCGAAGGTGGAGGCGTCCGTCTCGGTCTTGAAGTCGCCCTTCATGTACCGGGTGACCGCAACCTTCTGGTTCGCCGGCGTGAGCTTCGACAGGTACCAGGCGAAGTCGGCCTTGATCTTGCCCTCGGAGACCAGTTCCGCGATGTCCGTGGTGAGGTTCAGCAGGTCCATCCGCCACCGCACGTAGTCGGTGGTCTTGCCGAACATCTCCGCGATGCCTTCTGCCGTGTAGGCGAACCCGACGAGGTCGGCGTACGCCTGTGCCTCCTCCATCAGCGTCATGTCCGCGCGGCCGATGTTCTCGGAGATGCCCATCACGAACGCCTTCTCGTCGTCCACGCTGCCGACGATCTTGGCCTCGATGGTGGTGGCGCCCTCCACCAGGTGCATCGCCCGCCAGCGGCGCTCACCCATCACGATCTGGAACTTGTCGCCGGCCGGGCGGACCACGATGGGCTGGAGCTGCCCCACCGAGCGGAACTGGGCCGCCAGCTCCTCCAGCTTGGCCTCGTCGAAGAACTTGCGGGGCTGGTCCGGGTTGGGCTCGATGTCCGCGAGCGGGATCGCGGTGACCTGGATGTTCGCCTCGGTGACGTTCATGTCGCTGGCTCCTCGCACTCTCGGTCTCGCAGGATGTGTTCCTGTGAGGTGATGACTAAATACTATTGTCAGTCGATCTTGACCGTCAAGTGTTATTTGGAGATGGGTTGCCGGGATTGCCCCGTGTTCGCCGGGGGGTTGAACCGAGTGAGCCCCGGCCGCCTATCGTTGGCGGCCGGGGCTCTTGTCTAAATGAACTTGCTCAGATGGCTCTACTCTTCCTCGACACATGTTGACCCCAAATCCTCGGGCTCGAACTCAACGTCCGCCCCCATCAAGACCTTGAGGATCTCCCCATCGAGCCAGTCGTCCTCGCCCGGTGGATCGACGTCCGTCGCCGGGTTCACCCCGCCCCCGTCGGTCCGTCTGTCCGCCCGCGACGAGTCGCGCCGGTTCATGCTCCTCCCCTTGAGCCATGGCGCAGTCTCGGCCCCCCTGCGCTCCCGACCGCCCTCTGCGGGAGCGTCGCAAGGACGCACCACGAGCGGTGACGAGGTCTTCCACAGAGAGCGAGATCGTCAGCGTATTCGGGGTTACTCGTCAGTGCAAACAAATGTCCGAACGAAGAGTGTCCTGTCCGACACCTCGAACCTCAGTGATCCGTTTGCCAGTTGTCACTTCCATCGCCAGAAGATCTCGAAGCGGGCCTCGTCGAACTTCCGCGAGCCCCGTACGGTGGCCGGCCCAACGCGCACCTCGCGCACGACGAGCTGAACGAGGTTGCGGCGCTGCTCGCGGCCAGCGGTCTCGTTCCACCAGGTCTCGACTCCCTTAGGGGTCAGCTCCGGGAGTTGCTCGAGCGCCTTGCCACGACGTACGTCCGCCATCGCCGCGGTGCGCCGCCCTTCCAGAGCGGCCTTGGCCGTCCTGTACTCGCCGAGGTTCATCTCCTTCGCCCCATAGGCGTGCGCCAACTCGTTCTTGTGTCCGCTCAGTTCCATCAGGAACCGCTCCGCCTCGCGAGCCTCGGCGGCGTACCTGTCGCGGACGGCGGCCAGCCGCTTGAGGTGCGTGGGGCCCTGCAGGCGAGCTACGACCCGCTCCCCGATGTACTCGTCCAGCGGCTCAGCGGAGATCCGGACCTTGCCGCAGCCCTCGGTCTCGCAGACGTACCCCCGTCCGCCGTTCGCTGTAGACCGGGCCACCAGGGGCTGCCTGCACAGGGTGCATGTCGCGATGCCTCCTGACAGGTAGTGGACGTGCTTCGGCTTCGTGCCCTGGCCCTTCTTGTTCTCCTGGAATAGCTCCTGCAGGGCGTCGAACGTCGTGCGATCGATCAGCTGCTCGGCCGGCCCCGGAACCAGTTCGCCCTCGCCGTTCTCCTTGAGGCCGGCGATTGCCGGGTTCCGTAGTCGGCGACGTAGTGTCGTCGGCGACCATGGTCGCCCGGAGACCGTCGGTCCGGCGTTCTCCGTCATCCAGTCCGCGGTCTCTGTGAGCGTCTTCTTCCCCTCGAGAAGACGCTTGGCCGCCGCCGCCAGGTGAGCAGCCTCCTCGGGAACGGCAGTCACGCCGTCCGTTTCGTGGCCGTATGCCCTCATGCTCTCTCCAGCCCAAAATCCCCCGGTGTCACCCATATGGTATGCGAAGGCGCAGCACTGTCAGCCCTACATGTGAACCCTGCCATCCACCGCTTACGTGTTGGGTTTCGATCTGTAGGGCGCAGTATGCCAACTTGAAGTTGGCCTGCAAATGCATGAATTCCCCGCTGGAAGGTGATCGGCGGGTTCTGAGCGGGCGAAACCGCAGTTGAGCGGTCTCGGGAGGCGCGTCAGTGCGCACCGCCGATGTCGAGAAGACCGTACCGCACTTGGATCACGCCCTGCCCAGACCCGCCGACTCGCGTGGGTCGGTGGCGGCGCGAGCTCGCCGCCGCAACGGAGGCGTACGCCAGTGGGCGGCGGCGCCGACGAAGTGCTCCCTCGGGGCAGACCGTCGCTACTCCGGACGCACGCCCAGAGCCGCCCACAGCTCCGACGTCAGCACCCTGCGCTTGCCTTTGCCGTAAGGATGCACGGGCACAGGGAACTCGCCGGACCTGATCAGTTCGTACGTGGTGTTCCGGCTGAAGCCGAACGCCCTGCCAGCCGTCAGTACGTCGACCGTCACGGGCAAGGCCAGGACCTCGTCCCGCGTCATGGACGCACCACCACCGCTGTGTTCTCGGTGGCCGGATCGTTTCGATCTCGCATGGTCAGACTCTCCTGTTCCGCCCCCGCGCCTCCCAGGAAGTCCCGATCGAGTCTAAGTTCTCTTCGGGCGGCCGGACAAGATCGTGCTGGAAGTCGTCGAGCGCGGTCGTCGCTGTCTGCTGCCACACATGTGGTGTGCGGCTTCGTTCGGTGGCCACACGGTCAGCCACGAGTTTTGCGGTCAGAATCTGGGTGAGTCGGATCCGCCTGGCAGTCATCCGGCGCCAAGTCGTTGTCAGACGATTCATTTGTCTCCACATATGATCGCCGCATCGTGGCTGCTCACACGACAGGCAGGAGGGGATGTGTTCAAGGGCTCGGTCTACAGGCGCTGCGGCTGCAAGGAACCCGTCACGGGCGAGGACGGCTCTCCCGTCCTCGACGCCAAGAACAGACCGAAGATGAGGGAGCTCGGGGCAGAGTGCCCCGACCTCGGCAAGAGGGACCACGGCAGCTGGTACTACTACGTCGAACTGCCGCCGGGGTCCAAGGGAGAGCGGCGTCGACCACGCAAGGGCGGGTTCCTTACCAAGAAGAAGGCCGAGGAGGCAGCCCAGGAGATCTGGGACAAGGCCCAGGACGGCATCGACGTGCTCTCGGACGAGACGGTCGAGCAGTTCCTGCTCCGCTGGTTCGCCAAGCGCGTCGACCTCAAGCGGTCCACCTGGAAGACCTACGAAGACCACATCCACCGGGTCTTCATCCCGAACCTCGGCCACATCAAGATGCGCGACCTGCGCACCCGGCACATCCAGGAGATGTTCCAGCAGATCTGGCGCGACAACGAGCAGCACGCCGCCAACGCACACGCCGCCGAGGTCGCCAGGCTGGAGTGCGAGGCCGCCCACCGCGCCTGGAAGGAGGCTGCCAAGCCGCGCCCGCCCGAACTGCGGCAGCGCTGGAACGCGGCCAAGGAGAAGCTGCGCGAAGCCCGCAAGAAGCCGCGGTACATCACCGGCCCCGGCGTGCAGCTCAAGATGAAGAACGAGCTCAGCGCAGCGCTCGACTACGCCAAGAACACCGAGAAGCTCATCAGCGAGAACTGGGCCCAGCACCTGGTCCTGCCGAAGTACGCACCGCCCAAGCCGCTCGTGTGGACCGACGAGCGCGTCGCGCGCTGGCGCGAGACGGGGGAGAAGCCGGGGCCGGTCATGGTCTGGACGGCTGAGCAGACCGGCGCCTTCCTCGACGGCGTCGCCGAGCACCGGCTTTACCCGATGTTCCACCTCATGGTCTTCCGGGGCACCAGGCGCGGTGAGTCCTGCGGCCTGCCCTGGCGTGAGACTGACATGACCGCCGGCACCGTCCATATCAGTGAGCAGCTCGTCGCTGCCTCCTACGACGTCTGGGAGGACACCCCCAAGAGCGAGAGCGGCGCCCGCACCGTCCGGCTCGACAGCCAGACCCACGAGCTCCTGAAGTTCTGGCGGCGACGTCAGCAGGCCGAGCGCGCGGAGTGGGAGGAGAAGCACCGCAAGGAGCCCAAGAAGCACGGGCCGTACGTCGACTCCGGTCGTGTCTTCACGTGGGAGGACGGCCGTCCGTACCACCCGGAGTACCTCTCCCAGGTCTTCAACCGGCTGGTCCAGAAGTTGGGCCTGCCGCCGATCCGGCTTCACGACCTGCGCCACTGCGCTGCGACGCTGTCCCTGGCGGCCGGCGTCCACATGAAGGCCATTCAGGTCCTGCTTGGGCACTCCTCGTTCAAGCTCACCGCCGACACCTACACCAGCGTTCTCCCACAGCTCGAGGTGGAGGCTGCGGACGCGCCCGTGGCGCTCGTCCCGCGCAAGGCGACACAGCAGGGTGGGCAGGGCGGGGACGACGCGCCGCAAGGTCCTCAGCTCGTACCGGCCGCCGAGCCCACGGAGTCCCCGGCTCCCGCTGCGCCTCGCTCCGGCGACGTGGCGGGAGCGGAAGTCCATCCCATGGTCGGCCCCGCAGAGGCCGCACCCGAAGCCGCAGATGAGGCGGCCGCCTAGCCGGACCGTCGGCCTGCGGGAGGCAGCACACATACGGCACACACGCCGTGTCCCCACCCTGTCCCCACCAGGCACGAAACAGGCCCCTCGGAGATCACTCCGAGGGGCCTGTTCGATACATATTGCCTGGTCAGGCAGTGTGCCCCCGGCAGGATTCGAACCTGCGACACCCGCTTTAGGAGAGCGGTGCTCTATCCCCTGAGCTACGAAGGCGGATCGTGGCCGCTTGGGTCACAGGCGTCAGCGTACCGGATCCGGTCGGTGGGGGTGTGGGGGTCAGGACAGTGGGACGTGGGTGAAGCGGGACGCTGTGTGCAGGTCCGTCTGGATTCGGGTTGCCGTCGTCGTGAGTTCGGGGAGGAGCGTGGTCACGCAGTCCTCCAGGGTACGGCGCGCCGCGTGCGTGGCCACGTTCACGGCGGCGATCGTCCTGCCGTCGCGGTCCCGGACCGGTACCGCGATCGAGCGGAGGCCGGATTCGAGTTCCTCGTCGACGAGGGCGTAGCCCTGGGCGCGGACATCCGCGAAGGGCGGGGTGTCCGCCAGGAGGACGCGGCCCAGGGAGGTCGCGGCGGCGGGCAGGCGTGTGCCCACCGTGATGTCGGCCGTCAGGACGCGGGACGTCGTGGCTCTGGCCGTGTACTGGATCTCCGCGTCCGGGCCCGGGTGGGTCAGGATCGCCAGGGAGGCTGGTTCGTTCAGGCTGTCCGTCAGTGCGCGGAGGTGTGGGGCCGCCAAGTGGGGGAGGGTCGTGCGGGACAGGGGTGGAAAGCCCAGGGCGAGGACTCGGGGGGTGAGGGTGAATCCGCCGCCGGGGGTCGGGGTTACCAGGTTCAGGTGTGTGTACGTGATCAGGGCTCGGCGGGCCGTCGCCCTTGTCAGGCCCGTTGCCTTTGCCACATCCGTGAGGGTCAGTTCCGAGCGGCCCTCGCCGAAGGCGGTCAGCACCGTCAGGCCGCGGGCCAGGGATTCGACGAAGTCGCGGCCCAGTTCGTGCTTGGACGCCGTCGTCCAGGTCGCCAGGCCGGACGGGGGCGGGCCGGGGTCCGGCGGGGGCGCGTCGCGCAGTTCCGTCTCCATCGCCGTGACCGCCGTGCGCAGGCGGGGGAGCAGGATGTCGCACAGGTCCGCCGCGGTGTGGCGGCTGGTGTGGCTCACCACGCTGGCCGCGCAGGCCACCCGGCCCGTGTGCGGGTCCCGTACGGGGACGGAGATCGCGACCAGGCCCGGTTCGATCAGTTGGTCGTCCAGTGCCCAGCCCTGGCTGGAAGCGAGCTCCGTGCGTCGTACGAAGTCTTCGTCCGGGGTGGGTGGGTGCGTATCGGCTTTTGGTGGTACTGCCGTGAAGGTGGCGTCCTTTGGGTCCGTCGCCCGGCGTTCGTGCCAGTGGGTCCAGTCCCCGTCGGTCCATTCCGCGGCGAACAGTGGGCCCGGCGCGGTGCGTTCGGTGGGGAGCAGGTCGCCGATGCGGAAGCTCAGGGACATGGCGCGGCGGCGGGTGGCCTGGTGGATGAAGCGGATGCCGTCCCGGTCGGAGACGGTCAGTGAGACTGATTCGTCCAGTTCGTCGGCCAGGGCGTCTGCGTGTGGGGACAGCAGGGTCGGCAGGCGCAGGGCGGACAGGTACGCGTTGCCCAGTTCCATTACGCGGGGGGTGAGGATCGCGTCCCGGCCGTCGAGGCGGACGTATCCCATGCGGGCGAGCGTTGCGGTGATGCGGTCGACCGTCGAGCGGGCGAGGCCCGTGGTCCGTTCCAGGGCGCTCGGGCTGAGGGTGCCGCCGGCGTCGGTCAGCTGCCGCAGTACGGCGATTCCGCGGATGAGGGGCGTGACCGCCTCGGGCGGCGGTACGGCGGCCTCCGTCGGGGCCTGGGCGTCCACTGCGGTGTCGGCGGGCATCGGTCTCGGTTCTCCGGATACGGGCTGCGGCACGCCTACCGTAATCCCCGCCCCACCTGCCTATCTCCGCGTCACCCGCACCTTGTAGTCGCCGGCCAGGTCCGCCGCCGTCACCGCGATGGTGATCCCCCTGCCCGGATCCTTGAAGGTCTCGCCGGGGGCGAAGGTCGCGTCGGAGAGCTCCGCGTGGACGTTGGGGCTGCGGGTGCAGCCGCCGGTGCCGCGGTGGGCGTCGTAGACGGTGATGGGGCCGCGGCCGGTGTCGACGTTCGCGTCGACCCGGTAGATGAGGACACCGGGGTGGCAGACGGTCTCGTCGTTGCCGCCTCGGGCGCGCAGCTCGACGGCGTAGCCGCTGCGGCCGGTGGCCGGCACGAAGACGAGCTTGTGGCCGCCGGTGCGGAACAGCGGCGTCAGCGTGTACTCCCTGCTGCCCCGGGCCGCCGCGCAGCTCACCTGGTTCGCGTCCAGCCAGCCCAGCTTCCACTTGTGCCAGCCGAGCAGGTCGTTGTTGGCGCCCCAGTCCTCGCTCATGATGTCCCAGTGGCCGACCGCGCCCCCGCCCTCCTGGGTGTAGAGGTCGGGCAGGCCGAAGACATGGCCGTTCTCGTGCGGGAGCACGCGGTAGCCGGTCCGGTCGTAGGTGCCGGAGCCGTCGTCCTGGCGGGAGTAGACGAAGGACGCGTTGGCGACGGGGACGCCGTCGGCGACGGGTGCCTCGGCGTTGCCGGCGAAGGTCACGGACAGGACGGTGTCCAGGGCGGACGGGCCCGCGTTGGGGGTCACCAGCACGTTCAGCAGGTCGTACGAGCGGAAGTCCACCTCGGGGTCGGCGGCGGCCACGATGTCCTGGACGAGCAGGCGGTAGCCGGGGTCGAAGGGGGCGCCGCGCTCTATGCCGTACGCCGCGAACGGCTTGGGCATCCGCAGCCAGTGCGGGACCGGGGTCTCGGGGCGGTAGTCGAGGCGGCCGTAGGAGGCGGTGCGGAACCACTCCTGGGTCTGCGGGAAGAACTCGTGGAAGCGGTCGAGCGCGTCGCCCTCGCCGGGCGCGTCGGGGAAGTCGACCATCAAAGTCAGCGCATGGACGGTGCCGGTGGAGCGGGAGTAGCCGCCCGGGGTGGGGATGCCCTCCGTCATCTGGACCTCGAGCTTCCCACTGATCAGACAGGGGCTGAGGGCGGGGGTGCGGGCCAGGGCGATGGGGCCCGCCCCGCGCGAGGTGGAGCCCGCCGTGAGGTGACCGGTCCCGGCCGAGGTGCTGACCGCGAGGATCAGCGCGGTCACGGCCGTGAGGGCCGCCACGCGGCGCGGGCGTATCCGGCGGGAGATCGGCGGCGGCTGCATGCATGGACCTCTCGCTCCACGGCAGCCACCGGTCTCCGGCTGCACCCTTTCGATCACCCTGGGTCGCCGGGGCGGGGGGCGCGCGCTGGAGGGGCCGATCGTGGGTTTCCCGCCGGTAGAAGTGTGACCTAGCTCACATGAAATCTCTTCAGGGGTGGGAAATAACCGGGGATCGTTTCCCCGTTTAGACCTGTGTCCGAGCGAAACGGGGATTGCTTCCCCGGATCGTCCCCGGATCGCCCCCGGCAAGCCGGAGCAACACCGCAAGCCGTAGCAACACCAGTAGACCGACCGCATCGCCACCCGCGAACCCACGACCCGCCCGAGGAGGACGCCGTGCAGACCGTGACTTCTCCGCACCCCGCAACGCGCAAGACGACCCGGCCCCGCGCCGACGCCCTGCGCAACCGGGAGCGGATCGTCACCGCCGCCCGGGAGATGTTCGTCGAGCACGGCCCCGACGTCCCGCTCGACGAGATCGCCCGCCGGGCCGGCGTCGGCAACGCCACGGTGTACCGGAACTTCCCGGACCGCGACGCCCTTGTCCGTGAGGTCGTCTGCTCGGTCCTGGACCGTACGGTGCGCGCGGCGGAGCACGCTCTCGCGGAGACCGGCGACGCCTTCGAGGCGCTGGAGCGCTTCGTGCACGTTTCCGCCGACGAGCGGATCAGCGCGCTGTGCCCGATGATCTCCAGCGCCTTCGACAAGCACCACCCCGATCTGGAGGCCGCTCGGGAACGCGTCGAGCGGATCGTCGGGGATCTCATGGACCGGGCCAAGGAGGCCGGACTGCTCCGCACGGACGTGGGTGTCGGGGATCTGATGGTCGCCGTGGCCCAGCTCAGCCGGCCCCCGGCCGGGACGGGATGCCCCAGCGCCGACCGTTTCGTACACCGCCATCTGCAGCTGTTCCTGGACGGGCTGCGCGCTCCGGCCCGATCCGTCCTGCCGGGCACGACCGTGACCATGGAGGACCTGCGCCAAGCCTGACCAGAGCCTGACCACAGCCAGACGAGAGCCCGACGAAAACATGACGACGCCGAGCCCGACGAAAACCTGACGACGCCCAGTCCGACGATCCATCGCCCGATCGATCAGTTCAGGGCCGTACTCCGGTCATCACTGCAACGAAGCTTCCGGCCGTCCACGAGGACGGGCCGTCCTCACTCAACGCCTTTTTCCGTCACGAAGTCCCGAAGTGGGTACACCCATGTCTGAAACAGCCGCAAAGGCTCCCGGCGGCGTCGCGCAGACCGGCGACGCCAACCGCTGGAAAGCGCTCGTCTTCATCGCGCTCGCCCAGCTGATGGTCGTCCTCGACGCCACCATCGTGAACATCGCGCTGCCCTCCGCCCAGCAGGACCTGGGCATCTCCGACGGCAACCGCCAGTGGGTCGTCACGGCCTATGCGCTCGCCTTCGGCGGCCTGCTGCTCTTCGGCGGCCGGATAGCCGACCTGTGGGGCCGCAAGCGGGCCTTCGTCGTCGGTCTCGTCGGCTTCGCGGCCGCCTCCGCGCTCGGCGGCGCCGCGACCACCGGCGCGATGATGTTCGGCGCCCGCGCCCTCCAGGGTGTCTTCGGTGCCCTGCTCGCCCCGGCCGCGCTCTCCCTGCTCGCCGTGATGTTCACGGACGCCAAGGAGCGCGCCAAGGCCTTCGGCATCTACGGCGCGATCGCCGGTGGCGGCGGTGCCGTCGGCTTCATCCTCGGCGGTGTGCTCACCGAGTACATGGACTGGCGCTGGACGTTCTTCGTCAACATCCCGTTCGCGATCGTCGCGGCGGCCGGTGCGTACTTCGTCATCCGTGAGCCCGAGGGCGGCCGCAACCGCTCCCCGCTCGACATCCCCGGCGTGATCCTGTCCACCCTGGGTCTGGTCTCCCTGGTCTACGGCTTCACCCGCGCCGAGTCCGACGGCTGGGGCGACGCGGTGACCGTCTCCCTGTTCGTCGCGTCGGCGCTGCTGCTGTTCGCCTTCGTCGTCACCGAGGCCAGGGTCAAGGCCCCGCTGCTGCCCCTGCGCGTGGTCACCGACCGCAACCGCGGCGGCATCTACCTCTCCCTCGGCATCGCGATCATCGCGATGTTCGGCACGTTCCTGTTCCTGACCTACTACCTGCAGGTCGTGAAGGGCTACTCGCCGATCAGGACCGGCTTCGCCTTCCTGCCGATGATCTTCGGCATGATGGTCGGCTCGACCCAGATCGGCACGCGTCTGATGATCCGCGTCCCGGCGCGGCTGCTGATGGGCCCCGGCTTCCTGGTCGCGGCGGGCGGCATGTTCCTGCTGACCCAGCTGGAGATCGGCTCCTCGTACGCCTCGACCGTCCTGCCGTCGATGCTGCTGCTCGGCCTCGGCATGGGTACGGCGTTCATGCCCGCCATGTCCCTGGCCACCCTGGGCGTCGAGCCCCGGGACGCCGGTGTCGCCTCCGCGATGGTCAACACCTCGCAGCAGGTGGGCGGCGCGATCGGTACGGCCCTGCTGAACACGATCGCCGCCTCCGCGACGACCTCGTACATCAAGGACCACATCGCCACCGCCACCTCCAAGCCCCAGCAGCAGCTGGTCCAGCTGGAGGGCATGGTGCACGGCTACACCAACGCGATCTGGTTCGCCGTCGGCATGCTGGTGCTCGCCGCGGTGATCGTCACGACCTTCGTCAACGCCGGCAGCCAGGACACCACCACGGTGGCCTCCGGTGAGGGCGTCGAGGACGAGGTGGCGGTGCCGGTCGTCGCCCACTGAGGCGTAGGCCCACCACTCCGGGAGCTTCGCGTACGTATGCGGAGGGGGAACCCCGTACGTACGACCCCGAAGGACCTGCCCCGGCTCCGCGAGTGAGCGGCTCAGCGGAGCCAGGGCAGGTCCGCACCCGCTTCGTCCGGCTGAAGACCCTCGGCGACGATCTCCATGATCTGGCCGAGGGTCTTCTGCTGTTCGGGGCTGAGGCGCTCGAACAACGCCTGGCGTACGGCGGCCACATGGCCCGGCGCGGTGCGTTGCAGCACCTGGGTGCCCGATTCGGTGAGCACCGCGAACTGGCCCCGCTTGTCGGAGGGACAGTCCTCGCGCCGCACCCAGCCGTTCTTCTCCAGACGTGCGATCGCGTGCGAGAGACGGGAGCGGGTGATCTTCGCCTTCATGGCCAGCTCGGTCATCCGCAGCCGGCGGCGCGGGGCCTCGGCGAGCTGGACGAGGAGGCCGTAGTAGATGTGCGGCATGCCCGCGTCGCGCTGCAGCTGACGGTCGAGGTGGTCCTCGAGCAGGGTGGTGGCGTGCAGATACGAGCGCCAGACGCGCTGCTCCTCGGCGGAGAGCCAGCGGCCGTCCGCGGCGGATTCGGATGCCGTGTTCATGCGGTCCACTGTACGAGGAATCTCCTTGAAACTTGAACAAGTGCGGCGTACTCTGTTCGGGAGAGCTTGAGAGTTAAAGCAATGGGTCCGTGGGATCCACCGGAGGGAGCCGCCGTCATGTCCGCCGCCGCCCAGGAGCGCATGCCCGCCCTCTACCTCAGTCACGGAGCCCCGCCGCTGGCCGACGACCCGGTCTGGCCCGGCCAGCTCGCCGCCTGGTCCGCCGGCCTGCCCCGGCCCAGGGCGATCCTCATGGTCTCCGCCCACTGGGAGGAGGCCCCCCTCGCCCTCGGCGCCACGCAGGCCGTCCCTCTCGTGTACGACTTCTGGGGTTTCCCGGAGCACTACTACCAGGTGAAGTACGGCGCTCCCGGCGCACCAGAGCTCGCCGAGTCCGTACGGAAGCTGCTGCGCGCCCCCGGCATGCCGGTCCAGGACATTCCGGACCGCGGCCTCGACCACGGCGCGTACGTCCCACTGGTGGAGATGTTCCCCGAGGCCGACATCCCCGTCCTGCAGATCTCCATGCCCACCCTCGACCCGGTGCGGCTGATGGAGATCGGCCGCAGGCTGGCCCCGCTGCGTGACGAGGGTGTGCTGATCGTCGGCTCGGGCTTCTTCACCCACAACCTGGCCGCGCTGCGGTACACGGGCGACGGGGTGCCCAGCTGGTCCTCCGAGTTCGACGACTGGGGCCGGCGCGCGCTGGAGGCGCGCGACTGGGACGCCCTGCTGGACTTCCTCGACAAGGCCCCGGCCGGCCGGTACGCCCACCCGCGCACCGAGCACTTCGCCCCGCTGTTCGTCACCATGGGCGCGGCGGAGGCCGGCGGTGAGCTTGACGCGCAGAAGTCGGTGATCGACGGGTTCTGGATGGGGATGGCGAAGCGGTCGGTGCAGTTCGGCTGATTTCCCTCCGCGGGATCACAGCTCCTTCTCGTACCAGGCCACGTCCCAGTACCTGCCGAACTTGCGGCCCACCTCGCGCCACGTACCGACGTACCGGAACCCGAAGCGTTCGTGCAGTCGCGTGGACGCCTCGTTGGGCTGGGCGATGCCGGCGTAGGCGCGGTGCAGGTCCTCGCTCTCCAGGGCTTTGAAGAGGGCTTCGTACAGGAGCGTGCCGATGCCGCGGCGCCCGGCGTGCGGGGCGAGGTAGACCGTTACCTCCACGGAGGTGGAGTACGCGGGCTTCGCCCGGTAAGGACTGGATGTGGCGTAACCCAGAATCTCCTGTGAGTCCGCCTCCATGGCAACCATCAGGCGGTACGGGCCGTCTTCCGGGTGGGAGAGCAGCCAGGGGCGCCGCTCTTCCGGCGTGAAGACTGCGGTGTCGAAGGTGATCGGAGTCTCACGTACGTAGTGGTTGTAGATGTCCGTGAGGGCTTCGAGGTCACGCTCGGCTCCTGGCCTGACCTGCACCTCTGTAGGTTCCGACGACATCTCGCCTCCCTGTGTGGCGCGCAGGGTACTGCATGATCAGAAAAATCGGGGGGCGGGTTGGGAATTCTGTCCGGATTCCAGTCGTTGTTTCCATCGGATGCAGGGCACTCGAGCAGAGTCCCAGGAGTTCTCGGAGTGCCGGGCGTCCAGGACCACCCGCTGACCCACCATCGCAAGGGAGCACGCATGGCAACCCGTGCCGTCGCCCGTCGTCAGTCCGCCACCGGCGAGACGGCCGACGCGGCAAGCAGTGTTCGCGCCCATGGCGGCGAGATCGCCGACCGCGACCTGGTCGGCATGTACCTCGACGAGATCGCGCGCACACCGCTGCTCGACGCCGCCAAGGAGGTCGAGCTGTCCCAGACCATAGAGGCGGGTGTGTTCGCGCGACAGGTCCTCGACGGATACGAGGAGTCCACCACGGACGCCAGCCGCGAGGAACTCGAGGCGCTGGTCGCTGCGGGGGAGCGCGCCAAGGACATCTTCATCCGCTCCAACCTCCGGCTGGTCGTGGCGGTGGCCCGACGCTATCCCCGCAGCGGCCTGCCCCTGCTGGACCTGATCCAGGAGGGCAACGCCGGCCTGGTGCGCGCGGTGGAGAAGTTCGACTACCGCAAGGGCTTCAAGTTCTCCACGTACGCCACCTGGTGGATCCGCCAGGCGATCACGCGCTCGATCGCGGACCAGTCCCGCACGATCCGACTGCCCGTCCACCTGGTGGAGGAGCTCGGCCGGATCCGCCGCGTGCAGCGCGAGTTCAACCGCGAGAACGGGCGCGAGCCCGAGCCCGCGGAGATCGCCGCCGAGCTCGGCTCCACCCCGGAACGCGTCACCGACGTGCTGGACTGGGCCCGTGACCCGGTCTCCCTGAACATGTCGGTGGACGACGAGGGCGAGACCCAGTTCGGTGACCTGCTGGAGGACACTTCGGCGGTCTCCCCGGAGCAGTCGGTCCTGACACTCCTGCGCAGCGAGGAACTGGACGGCCTGATCGGCCGCCTCGACCAGCGCACGGCCTCCATCATCAAGATGCGGTACGGCATCGAGGACGGCCGGGAGCGCACGCTCACCGAGGTCGGCAAGGAGCACGGGCTGACGCGCGAACGCATCCGCCAGATCGAGAAGCACGCGCTGCTCGAGCTGAAGAAGCTGGCACGCGACACCGGGTTCGACGCGGCGGCGTAGCGGCACTGAACGGTCACCGGAGCGGACACGTGGGGGCGCGTGTGGCTCCATGGGCGCCGAGTGACGTACGGCCCCTGTCTCCCGCGTACGCCGGGTGGCGGAAGACAGCGCAAACATGGCTCTGTACCGCCGCTTCAACTCTCGGGGCCCAGGGAACAACCTTTCAGGGCCCAGGAGTTCGGGGATCGGGACCGCACTCCCTCGACCCCACGACCACCCTGAGCCACGCGTCCCGACGCATTCCCCCCCGGCGCCGGGACCCTCCCAGAGCCGGGCTTCGGCGCCACTCCCCCCGGGTGCCGGAGCTCGGCTCCTTCTTGTGCCAGGGCCTGTGTCAGGGCCTGCTTCAAGGCGTATGCCGAAGACCTGTGGCCGGGCACGTTGAATCGGCGGGTCACCCCGTACCTGAACCCCGGGGTGGCCCGCCGGATGGCAGATTCTGCCACATGGGCATAGCCTGCCGAAGTGAGCACCCCCAGCCCTGCCGACCACTCCTCTGACCAGCGCTTTCCCTCCGCCCCTCCGGTATCCCTGACGGAGCGCCGCAAGGCGGAGACCCGGATGGAGATCGCCCGGGCGGCGGCCGCGCTCTTCGTCGGCCAGGGGCTGCGCGCCACCCGCGCCGAGGACATCGCCCAGGCCGCCGGGGTCGCCCCGCGCACCTTCTACCGCTACTTCGCCACCAAGGAGGAGGCGGTGGCACCCCTCTACGCGGCGGGCGCCCAGCGCTGGGTGGAGGCGGTCCGCACGGCCCCCGCCGCGCTGTCGGTTCCGGAGGCCCTGGAGCACGCGGTGCGCCACACCCTGACCCCCGGCGCCGGCGTCTCCGCCGCCTCCTGGGAGTGGGTCCGCACCCTCATCGGCCTGGCCCGCACGAGTCCCGCGCTGAGCAAGGTGTGGGCGGAGGTGTGCCAGGCGTCGGAGCAGACCCTGGCGGAGGTCCTGACGGCACGGACGGCTCCCGCCGGCACGGCAGACAACTCTGCCGCCGGGACGGCCGACAACGTTGCCGGCGAGAGGGCAGACAAGTCTGCCGCCGGGATCGCCCCCACCCCGGAACTCCGCTTCACCGCCGCGGTCGTGAGCGCCGCCGTACGCGTGGCGGTCGAGTCCTGGGCCGCGACGCCCGCCCCGCCTTCGGGTCCGGAGGGACCGGCGGCGCTGGCACTGCGGAACCTCGGGGCGTTGCGGGACTTTCCTTGGGGAAGGGGCGCGGGGGAGACCGACGGGTAGGGCGAGGCCGTAAGGCCGCTCAGGCGCCTGCCGCCCTGCTCAAGCGCGCACCCAACTCCCGTACACAGTCGATGAGTTCCGCAGGCTCCCGAACGGTGAAGTCGAGGCCCGTCATCGCCAGCCGGACCGCCAGCCAGTCCACGGGGTCCCCGGTGGCGCCCCGCACGACGCAGCCCTGCCCGGCGTCCGGCTCCGGCGCGCCGAGCCACCGGGGCAGACGCGCGGCGACGTCGTCCGCCGGCGCCGCGAAGGCGACCGTGAACTCGTAGGTCTCCTGCCGCCGTTGGATCGACCGCCGCAGATATTCCGCCGCGCTCCCGGCCGGCAACTCCCGCGGCGCGAACCGCGCCCCCGTGGCGAACGGATCGCTGACCCGGTCGACCCGGAAGGTGCGCCAGTCGTCCCGGTCGAGGTCGTACGCGACGAGGTACCAACGGCGCCCGGTCGACACCAGCCGGTACGGCTCCGTCAGCCGCCGCGACTCGGTGCCGTCCCCGGCCCGGTAGGCGAAGCGCAACCGCTCCCGCCCGGCCACGGTGGACGCCATCACGGTCAGCGTCTCGGGCGCGATGCTCGCCCCGTCCCCGCTGGTCAGCGGTGTCGTTGCGGCCTGGAGCGTCGACACCCGGTGGCGCAGCCGCGAGGGCAGCACCTGCTCCAGCTTCGCCAGCGCCCGCACCGACGCCTCGTCCACCCCCTCCACCGCGTGCCCGGCCCCGGCCCGCAGCCCGACCGCGATCGCCACCGCCTCCTCGTCGTCGAGCACGAGCGGCGGCATGGCCTTTCCGGCGACCAGCCGGTATCCGCCGTCGGCCCCCATGGTCGCCTGCACGGGATACCCGAGCTCCCGCAGCCGGTCGATGTCACGCCGAACCGTGCGACGCGACACCCCCAGCCGGTCGGCGAGCTCGCCGCCGGGCCATTCACGGGGCGTCTGGAGCAGCGAGAGGAGCTGAAGAAGCCGAGCCGGAGTATCCGTCGTCATGCTGTCGAGGATGCCGCACAACTAGGACATGATCTGACCTACTGGGGTCCTACCTTCAGTGCATGACCTCCACCGAAACCCTTGCCGACAGCACCGGCGCGGCGGCCGACCGACGTCGCTGGTTCGCCCTCGCGATCGTGATGACCGCGGCCTTCATGGACCTCGTCGACGTCACGATCGTCAACATCGCGATTCCGTCGATCCAGCAGGACGCCGGCGCCACCTTCAGCCAGATCCAGTGGATAACCGCCGGTTACGCGCTCGCCTTCGCGGCCGGCCTGATCACCGGTGGTCGTCTCGGCGACATCCACGGCCGCCGCCGGATGTTCCTGATCGGCATCGGCGGCTTCACCCTCGCCTCCGCGCTGTGCGGCTTCGCCGCGAACCCGGAGATGCTGGTCGCCTCGCGCATCCTGCAGGGCGGCATGGCGGCGATGATGGTGCCGCAGGTTCTGTCGATCGTGCATGCCACCTTCCCGGCGCACGAGCGCGGCAAGGTCTTCGGCCTCTTCGGCGCGATCGTCGGCCTGGGCGCGGTCTCCGGCCCGCTGCTCGGCGCGCTGCTGACGGAGTGGAACCTGTTCGGCCTCGAATGGCGGCCCATCTTCCTCATCAACCTGCCGGTCGGCATCGCGGCCCTGATCCTCGGCAGCCGCTTCATCTCGGAGTCCAAGGCCCCGAAGGCACTCAAGCTGGACCTGGTCGGTGTCGCGCTGGTGACGCTGGGCCTGCTGATGCTGCTCTACCCGCTCACCCGCGGCCGTGAGCTGGACTGGCCGCTGTGGGGCGATGCGTCGATGGCCGGCTCGCTCGTCGTCTTCGGAGCGCTGGTGGCATACGAGCAGCGCAAGGGCGCGCGGGACGGCTCCCCGCTGGTCGAACTGTCGCTGTTCAAGGTGAAGAGCTTCGCGGCGGGCATCGCGGTGCAGACCGTGTTCGGGATCTCGCTCGGCATCTTCTTCCTGGTGTGGACGCTGTACATGCAGGTGGGCCTCGGCTGGAGCCCGCTGCGGGCCGGTCTGACCGGGGTGCCGTTCTCGATCGCGGTCTCCGTGGCGGCCGGGATGTCCGTGCAGAAGCTGGTCCCGCGGTTCGGCCGCAAGGTGCTCCAGGCGGGCGCGCTGGTGATGGCGATCGGCGTCCTGATCTACATGGCGGAGTCCGAGCGCTACGGCCTCGGCATCGCCTCCTGGCAGATGGCGCTCCCGCTCGTCGTGATGGGCGTGGGCATGGGTCTGATCGTCGCCCCGCTGACGGACGCGGTGCTCTCCGGGGTGCCGCGCGAGCACGCCGGTTCCGCCTCCGGGCTGATCAACACGGTGCAGCAGATGGGCAATGCGCTCGGGCTCGGGCTGGTTTCGGTGGTGTTCTTCGGCGAGATCGGTGACCGGCTGACCCGGGCCCAGGTGGGACCGGCATTCGTGCACGCCTTCCAGCACGCGCTGGGCTGGGTCGCCGCGGTGCTGGGCGTGATCTTCCTGCTGATGTTCGCGCTGCCGAAACGTCCGGCGCAGCATCTGGAAGGCGGCGGGGACGGCGAGGGCGAGCAGCTCCTGGTGGAGGAGGAGCGGGCGCTCGTGCACTGAGGCCCTGCTGAGGAAGGGCCCGGCACCCGAGGGTGCCGGGCCCTTCCGTGTGTCCGGGCGGGGCCGGAAGACATGGTCCCGGACACAGCCGGACGTCCGTTCATGCCCGAATCGGGCCCGAACCTGTTTACTTTCCGGAATTCCAGGCGTAGTCTCCCAACGAAACCACAAATTCGGGCATCACTCGGAGGCAAGCGGACATGTACGCACCGGAGCGACAGCAGGAGATCCTCCGGCTCGCCCGTGAGGGCGGCCGGGTGGATGTGGTGTCGCTCGCCGAGGAGTTCCAGGTGACGGCGGAAACGATCCGCCGGGATCTGAAGGCCCTCGACCGCGCCGGCCTGGTCCGCCGGGTGCACGGCGGTGCCATTCCGGCCGGACGCCTCGACTTCGAACCGGACCTCGCCGAGCGCGAGTCCACCTCGGCCGACGAGAAGGACCGCATCGCCAAGGCGGCCGTCACCGAGCTGCCGACCGAGGGCACGATGATCCTCGACGCCGGTACGACGGTCGCCCGCCTCGCCGGGGCCATCCCCCTGGAGTCGACGCTCACCGTCGTCACGCACAGCCTGCCGATCGCGGCCCGCCTCGCGGACCACCCCGGCATCCAGCTCCACCTCGTCGGGGGCCGCGTACGACACCGCACGCGCGCGGCCGTGGACGCCTGGGCGCTGCGCGCATACGGCGAGATCAGGGCGGACGTCCTCTTCGTCGCCGCCAACGGCTTCTCCGTCGAGCACGGTCTGACCACCCCCGATCTCGCCGAGGCCGCGGTGAAGCGCGCGGCGGTCGCCGCGGCCCGCCGCGTGGTCCTCCTCGCCGACTCCGCCAAGCACGGCCAGGAGCACTTCGCCCGCTTCGGCGACCTGAACGATGTGGACCTGCTGATCACCGACAGCGGGCTGAGCCCCGAAGACGCCGCCGCCATCGAGCGCGGCGGCACGGAAGTAGTGCGCGCATGATCCTCACCGTCACCCCCAACCCGTCCCTCGACCGCACCTACGAGGTCCCCTCGCTCGAGCGCGGCGAGGTCATCCGCGCCACCGGCGAGCGCATGGATCCCGGCGGCAAGGGCGTGAACGTGTCGCGCGCCGTCGCGGCCGCAGGCCGACGCACGGTCGCGGTGCTGCCCCTGGGTGGTGCGCCGGGAGCGCTGGTCGCCGATCTGCTCGACGCGCAGGGCATCGAGGTCGCGCCGGTGCCGGTCGCCGGAGCCACCCGCTCGAACATCGCGCTCGCGGAGGCGGACGGGGTGCTCACCAAGATCAACGCGCCGGGGCCGGAGCTGTCGGCGACGGAGCAGGAGCTGCTGTTCGAGACGGTGCGCGAGCACGCGGGCGACGCCGACTGGATCGCCTGCTGCGGAAGCCTGCCGAGGGGCCTCACGCCGGCCTGGTACGCCGATCTGGTCGCCCGGGTGCACGCCGCGGGTGCGCGTATCGCGCTGGACACGTCGGGGCCCGCGCTGATCGAGGCGCTGCGTGAGCGTCCGGACGTGGTGAAGCCGAACGCCGAGGAGCTCGCGGAGGCCGTCGGGCGTCCCCTGGCGACCGTGGGCGACGCGGTGAAGGCGGCCGAGGAGTTGCGCGCCATGGGCGCGCGCGCCGTACTCGCAAGCCTGGGCGCCGACGGGCAGTTGCTCGTGGACGACGCGGGTACTTGGTTCGGGAGCGCGCGGGTGGACGTCGTACGCAGCAATGTCGGAGCGGGCGACGCCTCCCTCGCGGGCTTCCTGGTGGCGGGCGGCAGCGGGCCCGAGGCGCTCGCGTCCGCAGTCGCGCACGGCGCCGCCGCCGTCCAGCTGCCCGGCAGCGTGATGCCCACGCCCGCCGACCTGGACCCGACGGCGGTGACGGTCACGGCGGAGGTCCCGGTGGACCGCGAACTGACGGAGCCGGTGTCATGAACGTACGCACGAGACGCCGTACGACGGCTGTGGACCGGACGTGGCGCCGCTCCCCGTTACTCGCCACCACCCCCGTATTCCCCGCACTCCCCACATCCCCCGCTTTCCCCCACAGGACCCCCGTCCCCACCCCCGCCCACTCCACTCCACGGGCGATACGCGCGCATAGGAGCCCGCGATGAGCGACATGATCACCGCGGACCTGGTCGATCTCGACCTGTCCGCCGACACCAAGGAAGCGGCGGCGCGTGCCCTCGCCGAGCGCATGGTGGCCCTGGGCCGGGTGACCGACCTGGAGGGCTTCCTCGCCGACGTGGCCGCCCGGGAGGCACAGATGCCGACCGGCCTGGACGGCGGCATCGGCATCCCGCACTGCCGCAGCGCGCACGTGACCGAGCCGACGCTCGCCTTCGGGCACAGCGCCGCCGGGATCGACTTCGGCGCGGCGGACGGTCCGGCCGACCTCATCTTCCTGATCGCGGCCCCGGCCGGTGCCGACGACGCCCATCTGACGATCCTGTCCTCGCTGGCCCGGCAGCTGATGAACGCCGAGTTCACCGACGCGCTGCGCTCGGCGGGTGACGCGGGCGTCGCGGCCGCGCTGATCCGCGGGGACGAGGCGCCCGCGGGTGAGGGCGCCGCCGAGGGCGCCCACGGCGCTTCCGGTGGCGCGCAGGGCGCCGTGAGCGCCTCCGAAGGCACCGCTGCGGCGCCGGGGGCGGCCTCCGCCGGCGCCGCGGCGGGCAGTACGGCACAGGGCGCCGCGGCGGGCGCCTCCGCCGCGCGCGCGTTCCGCGTCGTCGCCGTCACCTCCTGCCCGACCGGCATCGCCCACACCTATATGGCGGCCGAGTCGCTGGAGCACGCGGGCCATGAGGCGGGCGTCGAGGTGCTCGTCGAGACGCAGGGCTCGGCCGGCTTCACCCGGCTCGACCCGGCCGTGATCGCGGCGGCGGACGCGGTGATCTTCGCGCACGACGTCCCGGTGCGCGACAAGGAGCGCTTCGCCGGGAAGCCCACGGTCGACGTCGGTGTGAAAGCGGGCATCAACCGCCCCGCCGAGCTGATCGCCGAGGTGCGTGCCAAGGCCGAGCGCGGCGAGGTGACGGCGGGCTCCGCGCCCGCCACGCCGGTCGAGCGCGCGGGCGACTCCACCGAGGGCTACGGCACCAAGCTCCGCAAGTGGCTGATGTCCGGCGTCAGCTACATGGTTCCGTTCGTGGCGGCCGGCGGTCTGCTGATCGCCCTCGGCTTCGCGATCGGCGGCTACAAGATCAACAAGGCGCCGTCGGTGATGGACCACTTCGTGTGGACGCAGGCCGACAGCTGGGGCGCGCTGTGCTTCCAGATCGGCATCGTGGCCTTTGCCTTCCTCGTTCCGGTCCTCGCCGGATACATCGCCTACGGCATGGCGGACCGCCCTGGTCTCGTGCCCGGCTTCGTCGGCGGCTCCATAGCCCTCACCATCAACGCGGGCTTCCTCGGCGGCCTGGCGGCCGGTCTGATCGCCGGTGGGGTGGTGATGGCGATCCAGCGGCTCGACATCCCGGCGGCGTTGCGCGGCATCATGCCGGTGGTGGTGATCCCACTGATCTCCTCGGCGATCGTCGGATTCCTGATGTTCGTCGTGATCGGCAAGCCCATCGCGTCCGCCCAGAAGGGCATGACGGACTGGCTGAACGGCCTCACCGGCACCAACGCCATCCTGCTGGGCGCCCTGCTCGGCCTGATGATGTGCTTCGACCTCGGCGGCCCGGTCAACAAGGTCGCGTACACCTTCGCCACGGCCGGTATCGCGGTCGCCAGCCCCAGCGACTCCGCGATGAAGATCATGGCCGCGGTCATGGCGGCCGGTATGGTCCCGCCGCTGGCGATGGCCCTGGCGACGACCGTGCGCGGCAGGCTCTTCACCCAGACCGAGCGCGAGAACGGCAAGGCCGCCTGGGTCCTGGGCGCCTCCTTCATCTCGGAGGGCGCGATCCCGTTCGCCGCGGCCGACCCGCTGCGCGTCATCCCGTCCGCGATGGTCGGCGGTGCGGTCACCGGCGCCCTGTCGATGGCCTTCGGCGCCACGCTGCGCGCCCCGCACGGCGGCATCTTCGTGGTCCCGCTGATCGGCAACCCGTTCCTCTACCTGGTCGCCATCGCGGTCGGTGTGTGCGTCACGACGGCGCTGGTGGTGATCCTGAAGGGCATGCGCAAGCAGGCCGTCAGCACCGGGCCGACGGCGAACCCGGCCACGGCGAAGACGGAGACGAAGCAGCCGGTGGCGGCGTAACGGCCCGCCACCCGTGCCCCCTTGACCGCTTTTTGCGCCTTGCCCCCTCGCCCCCTCGCCCCTGTCCCTTTGGAGTGCTGTGAGTCATTCACGGCACCTGCGAGATACGTCACGGTCCGGGACCAAAGTCCCGGACCGTGGTGTGTACTGTGCCCATGCCTGAGCACGTCTCGATTCTCCAGCTGACCGGCGTGGTCGGCCTGGCCCTGGTGACCGCGACCTGGGTCATCATGCTGCGCACCCGGCGTCGCGCCCGCGCCGCGGCCGCCGTACGGCGCTCGGGTCCCGTGCTCCAGGCCCTCCCGCATCAGCGCCAGGCCCCTCCCCACCGGGAGTCCGTCGAACTGACCCCGGCGGAGAAGGACGCGTTCGCGGGCCTGGTACGACGCCTCGGGGAGCGCTAGACCCCAAGGGAGCGCCTCAGGGGAGCGCTTCAAGGGGAGCGCTTCAGGCCTGCCGTGCCGCCCGGCGCTCCATGGCGTCGCGGGCCGCGTCCTCCGACAGGTAGACCTCGCACATGTGCCGTCCGTCGGGCGTCGCCGTGTGCTCGACCTCCCAGAGGGAGAGTTCCTTGCCGTCGCGCAGCAGGAACGCGTGCTCGTAGAGCGAGAAGCACAGCCCCACCCGGCCGGCCCGCCCCGGGCGGCCGAAGGCCTGGGTGATCTGGTGCGCGAACGCCGTCGCCAGCAGCGCGGCCATCTCCGGGCCCGGCCGGTCCGGGTTCTCCGCGCGGCGCAGGAGGCGGCGCGCGTGGTCCGCCGAGTCGTCCGGAACATACACGTGTCGCGGCTCGAGGATCGGCGACAGCTGCGTCAGCACCGGCAGTTCGAAGTCCGGCGCGTCCGGCGGCAGCGGCAGCCGGGCGGTCGCGGCGCGCAGCTCCTCCTCGTCGACATACACCTCGTGCTGGGGCTCGCTGCCGGGTGCGGTGTTGTGGACGAGCTCCCAGAGGGTGACCGCCGAGCCGTCGGGGAGCAGCCAGGTGTGCCGGTACGTCTCGCGGTGCAGCCCCGAGCTGTGGTGCGCGGAGTGCAGCGAACTGTCGTGCGCCAGCGCGCAGTCGAGCTGCCGTATGGCCTCGTCGGGCAGCTCGAAGGAGTTCAGGGCACGACCGAGGAGCCGCGCGAGGTGCTCCTCCGGAGACTCGGGCGACTCGGCTGGTTCGTACGCTGTCGTCTCGTACGGAACGCTCAAGGTTGCTCCCGGCGTTGCTGCATGTCACCTTGTGGGTGCATACCGTAGCCCCTCGGTCGGACATCATGTCCGGGAACCGAGAAAACGTACGTCGGGAAAACGCGTGGGCCGCGCGGTTGGTTCCCGCGCGGCCCGACGACACGTCAAAACCGGCCGGTCAGAAGGCACTTCCCATCAGGCTGCGCTGCCCGCCTGCCACTCGCTCCACGACATGTTCCAGCCGTTGAGCCCGTTGTCCGGGGACACCGTCTTGTCGGGGGAGTTCTTCACGACCACGACGTCACCGATGAGTGAGTTGTCGTAGAACCACTTGCCGGTCGTGTCCCCCTGCGCGCCCTGCACGTCCTGGAGGCCGACGCAGCCGTGGCTGGTGCCCTGCCGGCCGAAGGGCGGGTTGCCCTTGTTGTACCAGTAGTTGCCGTGGACGAAGGTGCCGGACGTCGTCAGGCGCATCGCGTGCGGCACGTCCGAGATGTCGTACTCGCCGCCGTAGCCCACCGTCGATCCGTTCATGCGCGTCTGCGTGAACTTCTCGGAGATCACCATCTGCCCGTTGTACGTGGTGTGCTCGGGGCTGCCCGACGAGATCGGCACGCTCTTGAGCGTCGTGCCGTCCCGTACCACCGTCATCGTCTGCGTGTTGACGTCGACCGTGGAGACCTGCGAGCGCCCGATGGTGAAGGTCACGGTCTTCTTCTGCACGCCGTAGACGCCATTGGCGCCCTGGACCCCGTCCAGGTCGATCTTCATCGTGACCTTGGAGCCGGCCTTCCAGTACTCCTGGGGCCGGAAGTCGAGCCGCTGCGCACCGAACCAGTGGCCGACCACCTGCTGGCCGCTGCTGGAGGTGACCGTGATGTGCGACTGCACGGCCTTCTTGTCGGTGATGACCTTGTTGAAGTTGAACGACACCGGCATCCCGACACCGACCGTCGTGCCGTTGTCCGGCGTGTACGTGCCGATGAAGCTGTTCGCCGACGTGACCGTGGTGAAGATGGAATTGGCCGCGGACGTACGCCCGTCGGCGTCCTTCGCGGTCGCCGAGATCTGGTACTTCGTGCCGCGCTCCAGCTGCTCCTTCGGCTTCCAGGTGGCGCCGTCGGCCGAGATCGTGCCGGGCACGGCCTGCCCCGATCCCGCCACGGTCATCTTCACCTCGGTCAGCTTGCCGCCGCTGACCTTCACGCCGGTGGCGTTGATGGACGCGCTGGTCGAGCCGTCCTTGGCCGAGATGGCTATCTGCGCCGAGGACGTCTTGGCCGAGTCCTTGCCACCCTTGGAGTCGTCGCTCTTGGCGCTGGCGTCGCCGCCGCAGGCGGTGAGGGTGAGGGCGCCGACCATCAGGGCGGCACAGGCCCCCAGTGTGCGCCGCGCTGCAATGTCCGGCGTTGTCACGGGCTGCTCCAGGTTCGTGTGATGTGGGTGATCCGCTCCAGTGCGTGGAGATAGAGGGAACCGAGGCCCGCGAGGGTTCCCTCCCACTGCCCTGAACGCCACCACGTGACAGAACCGGGACAATCCGAAGACGGCAGCCGGACGACAGCGGCCGGGTTACCGGGACCCGTACAACTCCTCGTACGACGGCCACGTTCCACCCGGCCCGTCCACCGACTCGGCGGCGCGTACGGCGCGGACGATCGCGCGCGTCACGAGGTCCGCGCCGGCCGCGAGGACGTCGTTGAGCGCGAGCGGGCGCTCGGCGTCGAGCGGACGCGCTCCCGTGGCCAGCGCGAACACGGTGTCGCCGTCGTTCAGCAGATGCACCGGGCGCACGGCGCGCGCAATGCCGTCGTGCGCGGTGCCGGCCACCTTCTGCGCCTGCGCCTTGGAGAGTTCCGCGTCCGTGGCGACCACGGCGAGCGTGGTGTTCAGCACCGGCGGGGCGTTCTTCGCGGCGGCCTCGGCCAGGCGCCGGCGTGCGGCCTCGTGCACCCGCGCCTCCGGATACTCCACCCGCCCCTGGAACAACTCCCCGTACAGCACCCCCGTTTCCGGATCCAGCACCGATCCCACGGAGTTGGCGACCACCAGCGCCGCCACCGTGATCCCCGAGTCGAGGACGGTGCTCGCGGTGCCGACCCCGCCCTTCAGCCACTTCACCGCGGCGCCCGTACCGGCCCCCACACACCCCTGGGGCACCGGTGCGCCCGCTGCGCTCGCCGCGGCCGCCTCGACCGCCGCCCGCCCCGTCGAAGCGTCCGGCCTGGCCCGGAAGTTCCCGCCCCGGCCGAGGTCGAAGACACAGGCGGCGGGCACCACCGGGACGACATGCGCCGGGTCGGACCCGACCGGGACGCCGCGCCCCTGTTCCTCCAGCCAGGCCATCACCCCGGACGCCGCGTCGAGCCCGTACGCGCTGCCGCCGGTCAGCACGATCGCCTCGACCTTCTGCACCACGTTGCGCGGGTCGAGTGCGTCGGTCTCCTTGGTGCCGGGGCCACCGCCGCGCACGTCCACGGCGGCGACGGCGCCGCCCTCGGGAGCGAGGACGACCGTGGTGCCCGTGAGCCAGCCGTCGCCGCTGCGTGTCGCGTGCCCCACCCGCAGTCCGGCCACGTCCGTCAATGCGTCGACTGTCATGGCAGCCAGTCTGTACCGGCCCGGGCCGCGCCAGGAGGGCTCACGCGGCGGGCGCGGTCGCCTTCGCCCCGTCCGCGCGGGCGCCCGTCCGCGCCGTCAGGATCACTCCCGCCACCACGGTCAGCGCCGACACCAGGCCCGCGGCGAGCACCGCCCAGTCGCCCAGGAAGGTGCAGCAGATCACCAGCAGCGCCATGGCCGGAAGCACCATCTGCTGGGCGATGCCGATCTTGAAGTGGCGCAGGTGCAGCGCCCAGACGGTGAGCAGGTACAGCGCCGTCGGCAGCGTGACGGCCGCCGAGGCGGACAGGACGGAGATGTGCGCCGTGCCGACCGCCTGCTCGACCGCCACCTCCAGACCGGCGCCGATCGCGGCGGCCGAAGAGAAGATCAGGTAGTGGCCGTAGCCCCACAGGAACGACTGCCTGTTGGAGCGCAGATGACCGTGGATCGGCACCGCGAAGTAGATCCACCAGGCGGAGAAGACGATCAGCAGACCGCCCGCCGCGATCGGTAGCAGTTCGCCCAGTACGTCGTGCTCGTCCACGGCGGACTTCACGGCGACCGTGGCCGCGGCGATCGTCTCGCCGAGCACGATGATCGTGAACAGCCCGTACCGTTCGGCGATGTGGTGCGGATGCCAGGACGTGGCGCAGGCCCGCTCCGCGTACACCGGTACGCACAGCTCCGCGATCACCATGACCAGGAACAGCCAGAGACGCGCGGCCTGTGGCAGGAGCACCAGGCCGGACCAGCCCACCTGGCACACCAGGACGCCGAAGGCGTACCGCAGGGCCATGGTTCTCTCCGCGCCCCGGGCCGATCTCGCGGCTCTGAGCCACTGTGTGACCATCGCCAGCCGCATGATGACGTAACCGAGAACCACGACCAGGTAGTCGCGGTCCTGGAACGCCGGGGAGATGCCGGCGGCCAGGACGAGCACACCGGCGATCTGGACCAGCGTGACGGACCGGTACAGCACGTCGTCGTTGTCGTACGCCGAGGCGAACCAGGTGAAGTTCATCCAGGCCCACCAGATGGCGAAGAACACCAAGGCGTAGTTCAGGATGCCCTGGCCCGCGTGCCCCCCGGCCACGGAGTGCACGAGCTGAACGCCGGCCTGTGCGACGGCTACGACGAAACACAGGTCGAAGAAGAGCTCGAGCGGCGAGGCGACACGGTGTGCCTCGTCACGCCCGCGTGCGGTGAGCCGGCGCAGGGGACCGGGAGACTGGTCCCCGCCCGGAGAGGAGGCGGGCGCAGAAGCGGAACTCGGCGTCATGCCTCCCAGCACAGCATGAAACCCCATCTGGAACCGCAGCCAAATCTTGTGCATGGATTCACAAGTGGACCGGGTGACGATGGGCGGGGGGACGGAGGCGGGCCCGTACCCTTGAGGCATGAGCAGCGACCCCGCCCCCGAGCCGCGTGACCCGAAGTCCGCGCTGGTCTTCGACGACCCGCTGAACCAGCAGTCCTCGGACGACACGGACCGCGGATGGGGCGAGCGAGGTGACGGCGGCAGCGCCGCCGACCTGAAGCGGTTCCTCGACGAGAAGCCGCCCCACCACCTCTGAGACCGCCCCGGCGAGACCTCCGCCGCCGCTACCGTTCGCCCCGGACCGGGGCGCCGCGCTGTGCGATCAGCTCGTCGCGGATCTGCTGGAGCACCTCCAGCTCCGTCACCTCGATGACCTCCTGCGTGCCCTCCCGGGCCCTGCGGCGGGCCTCCACCCGGGCCAGGTACTTCGCCATCGGCAGGACCATCAGGAAGTAGACCACCGCCGCGGTGATCACAAAGCTGAGCGTGGCACCGAGGACGGAGCCCCACATCAGCTGGATGCCGTGCGTGCCCTTGCACGACGAGCTCAGGCACGAGCTGTAGTTGTCGAGGTTCTGTGTGCCGATCGCGCCGACCAGCGGGTTGATTATGCCCTTCACCAGCGAGTTCACGATGTTCGTGAAGGCCGCGCCGATGACCACCGCGACCGCCAGGTCGACGACGTTGCCGCGCATCAGGAAGGCTTTGAAGCCCTGCCAGATGCTCGGTTCCTTCTTCTCGCTCACCTCGGGGACTCTCCTCGCGCGCACAGGGTGTGGAACGAAACGCTCCGCAACCTACGGCACGATGCCGCCGTCCTGTCCAATTCCATGGCTCGCTCCGCTGCCCCGACGGGACGTCGCCGAGCGGACGGTGGCGGGTGCTCAGCACAGCGTCACCGCCAGCCGGGCCGTCGCGCTCGCGCCGACGAGGCGCGCCGCGGTGGACCGCGGCACCGAGAGCACCACCAGCGCTCCGCTCTCCGCGGCGCCGTCCAGGGGCTCCGGCAGCCTCGTCACACGTGCCCCGCGCGCGATCACCCGGGCATCCCCGCCGGCAGCCGGATCCCCGGCGGCGATCACGTCGACCCGGTCGCCGGGCCGCAGCAGCCGGACGGTGGCGGCATCCGCGATCCGCACGGGCGCGGTGACCACCTCCACCGCATGATGGCGTCGCGCGGGCTCCGGCACCGGATGCCCGCGTGCCCGCTCGCCCTGGTCCCGGTCCGTCGCGGCGCGCGGTCCGGCCGCCACGAGCGCGGCCGCGGTGACGGCGAGGCCCGCCGCCACGGCCCGCCGGCGATGCCGCACGAGCCGCTGCAGCCGATACCGCCCGCCGCGCACCCGCACCGGCGCGAAGTGCGGGATCTCGCACGTGGAGGGAGCGTCGGTGCCCAGCGGGCGCGGGGAGTGAAGGGGAGAAGGGACGGACCGCGAGAACGGGGAGGACGGGGAGGACGGGGAGGACGAAGAGGACGAAGAGGGAGCGAAGGGCACGAGGAACCACCACCTGCGACGAGGAATCGGCTTGCGAAGCCACGATGAGGCCTCGCGCCGAAGCTCGCCGGAGCCGGTGGGCTACTGGCGGGTTGTGGACAACTCGCTCACCCGGCCGTGGTCACGGCAGCTCGAATCCCGGATTCATCCCGCCGAGCGCGTTCGCGCACAGGCAGTCCCGCGCCTCGTTGTCCGGCAGCGCCGCCACCGCGTCGAACAGGACGCCCCGCATCCGGTCCACGTTGGCCGCGAACACCTGCAGGACCTCCTCGTGCGAGACACCCTCGCCGGTCTCCGCGCCGGCGTCGAGGTCGGTGACGAGAGTCAAGGACGTGTAGCAGAGCTCCAGTTCACGGGCGAGCGCCGCCTCCGGGTGGCCGGTCATGCCCACCACGGACCAGCCCTGCGCCCGGTGCCACAGCGATTCGGCGCGAGTGGAGAAGCGCGGCCCCTCGACCACGACCAGCGTGCCGCCGTCCACGGGCTCCCAGTCCCGGCCACGGGCGGCCTTCGACGCGGCGGCTCGCCCGGTGGGGCAGTAGGGGTCGGCCAGGGACACGTGCACGACGTTCGGCACGGTGCCGTCGGCCAGCGGCAGTCCGTCGAAGTACGTGCCCACCCGGGACTTCGTCCGGTCCACCAGCTGGTCCGGCACGAGCAGCGTGCCGGGCCCGTACTCGGGGCGCAGACCGCCGACCGCGCAGGGGCCGAGGACCTGGCGGACGCCCAGGGAGCGCAGGGCCCAGAGGTTGGCCCGGTAGTTGATGCGGTGCGGCGGCAGATGGTGTCCGCGTCCGTGCCGGGGCAGGAAGGCGACCCGTCGGCCGGCGATCTCGCCGAGGAAGAGGGAGTCGCTGGGTGCGCCGTAGGGGGTGTCCACCTGGATCTCGGTCACGTCGTCGAGGAACGAGTAGAACCCGGATCCGCCGATTACACCGATCTCTGCGTTCGCCATGACGAGCACATTAGCTGGCTGCGCAAACGCGGGGGAGCGGGTCCCGGGGAACGCCGGAACCCTGCCGTCGGGCGACGGCAGGGTCCGCGGGGAGGAGTCTCAGGCGGCGGAGCTGCTGGTGGAGCTCGACGACGGCTTCGAGTCGGAGGTCGACGAGGTGGAGCCCGACGAACTCGACGAGCTCGTCGAGGCCGACGAGGTGGAGCCCGACGGGGACTTCGACGCCGGGCTGCTGCTCGACGAGGAGCCGCGGCTGTCGTTGCGGTAGAAGCCGGAGCCCTTGAAGACGATGCCGACCGCGGAGAACACCTTCTTGAGGCGGCCACCGCAGTTGGGGCACTCGGTCAGGGCGTCGTCGGTGAACTTCTGCACCGCCTCGAGGCCCTCGCCGCACTCGGTGCACTGGTACTGGTAGGTCGGCACTGTCTTCCTCCTGGCACTCTTACTCGATGAGTGCTAACGACGGTCCATAGTGACGTATTCCCGGGGATCAGTCCACCGTCACCGGCACGCGGTGACCGACGCCACGTGCGACGGTGCGGGTCCGCGGCCGGGCGGCCAGCAGCGAGCGCAGCGCCACCAGGGTCGCCAGGGCGAGCACGGTGCCGGCCATCGGAACCAGGAATCCGGCACCGTCCCAGAGGCGGTCCTCCAGTTGCCCGGCCACGGTGACCGCGGCCGCCTGGCCCAGGGCGACCGCGCCGGTCAGCCAGGTGAAGGCCTCGGTGCGGGCACCGGCCGGGACCAGGCCCTCGACCAGGGTGTAGCCGGTGATCAGGGCGGGGGCGATGCACATGCCGACCAGGAGGCCGAGGCCCGCGAGCAGGAGCGCCGAGTGGGCGGTCCACAGGGCGGAGGCGGTCAGCGCGAGGGCCGTGTAGCCGAGGACCAGGCGCCGCTGCGGGGCGACCTTCCAGGCGATCGCGCCGCAGACGATCCCGGAGAGCATGTTGCCCGCCGCGAAGGTGCCGTACAGGACGCCGTTGAGGCCGGGCTCGCCGATCGACTCGCTGAACGCGGCGAGACCGACCTGCATGCCGCCGAAGACCGACCCGATGCCCAGGAAGGTCACGACCAGCACGCGCACTCCGGGGACGCGGAGTGCGGAGGCCTGCTTCACGCGCGCGTGCCCGGCGTCGGTCACCGGCGGCTGGGTGCTCTTCTGCGCGGCGAACAGCAGGCCGCCGATCAGGGTCAGCGCGGCCTCGGTGATCAGGCCGGCGGCCGGGTCCACGGCGGTGCAGAGCGCGGTCGCCAGCAGCGGGCCGACGACGAAGGTCAGCTCGTCCGTCACGGACTCGAAGGCGGCCGCGGTGGCCATCAGGGGTGAGTCCTGGAGCTTCACACCCCAGCGGGCACGCACCATGGGGCCGATCTGCGGCACCGAGGCGCCGGTCGGCACGGCCGCCGCGAACAGTGCCCACAGGGGCGCGTGGGCCAGCGCGAGTGCCGTCAGGGTCAGCGCGGACAGCGTGTGCGCGAGGATGCCGGGGACCAGCACGGCGCGCTGACCGTAGCGGTCGGCGAGACGGCCACTGTAGGGCGCGAACAGCGCCATGGAGACACCGGTGGCGGCCGCGGCGGCGCCCGCGGCGCCGTACGAGCCGGTGGTGTGCTGCACCAGCAGCACGATGGAGAGGGTGAGCATCGCGAACGGCTGGCGCGCCGCGAAGCCGGGGAGCAGGAACGTCCAGGCGCCGCGGGTGCGCAGCAGTTGTCCGTATCCCGGGCGGGCCGGTGCCGCCGAGTTCTTCGACGGCTCGGTGGTGACCGTGGATGCCACGGCCCGTGCCTTTCTGCCGCCTGGTAGCGCGGCCCCTTTTCGGCTTGTTCGCCGTGCGGGGCGCGCCGAGAGCTGTCCTCTTGCGCGGAACTGCGGTAGATACCGGTGCTCACGTGCAGAGGAGAGCGTTCCGGCCGCCATACGGTCGCGCCAGCTCTGCGTCAGGCAGAGTTGGTTCGATCAGGGTGCCTTCATCGTACAGGGGGCAACTCGCCGTACACCTGTGAAAACGAGCACCATCGGGCACGTTCACCTGGGATTGGCAATGGTGTGAACCGTACGAAACACTCGCTTAACGGGAGCCCGCCCCGTCTCTGCCCAGTCCGAGCCAGCCGGCCAGCTTGCCGCCCTGGCCGACCGCGCGCAGCCGGCGCTCCGCGGCGTCCCGGACGGGGTCCGTGGCGACCACGAGCAGCTCGTCCCCGTGCCGCAGCACCGTCGTCGGCAGGGGCACGAACGATTCTCCCTCGCGTACGACGAGGGTGACGGCCGCCCCGGCCGGCAGCCGCAGCTCGTTGACCTCGACGCCGTGCATCCGCGAGCCCTCGGGGATCGCGACGGAGAGCAGATGCCCGCGCAGCCGCTCCAGGGGCGCCGACTCGATGCCCAGGTCGGCGGCCTCCGGGCCGTCGCCCAGCCGCAGCTTGCCCGCGAGCCAGGGGAGCGTGGGCCCCTGGACGAGGGTGTAGACGACGACCAGCACGAAGACGATGTTGAAGATGCGGTGGCTGGCGTCGACGCCGTTCACCATGGGGATGGTCGCCAGGATGATGGGCACGGCGCCGCGCAGGCCGGCCCACGACATCAGGGTCTGCTCCTGCCACGGCACCCGGAACGGCGCCAGGCTGAGCACCACGCTCAGCGGGCGCGCCACCATGGTCAGGACCAGGCCGATGACCAGGGCGGGCCAGATGTCGTCGCCCAGCTCGTGCGGGGTGACCAGCAGGCCGAGCAGGACGAACATGCCGATCTGGGCGATCCAGCCGAGTCCCTCGGCGAAGCCGCGGGTGGCGGGCCAGTGCGGCAGCTTGGCGTTGCCGAGCACCATCGAGGCGAGATAGACCGCGATGAAGCCGCTGCCGTGCGCGAGCGCGCCGCCCGCGTACGCCGTGACCGCGATCGCCATGACGGCGATCGGGTAGAGGCCGGAGGCGGGCAGGGCCACGTGCCGCAGCCCCCAGGAGCCGAGCCAGCCCACAGCGAGCCCGATGGCCATGCCGATGCCCAGTTCCAGCGCTATCTCGCCCAGCAGCACGTACCAGTGCGGGACCGGGCCCGCCTGGGAGAAGGCCACGACCAGGATGACCACGGGGGCGTCGTTGAAGCCCGACTCCGCCTCCAGGGCGCCCGTCACGCGCGCGGGGAGCGGAATTCTGCGCAGTACCGAGAAGACCGCCGCCGCGTCCGTGGAGGAGACCACCGCGCCGATGATCAGCGCCTGCCGCCATTCCAGCCCGATCAGACAGTGCGCGCCCGCCGCCGTGACCCCGACGCTGATCGCGACTCCCACCAGCGCCAGCGTGGAGGCGGCCGGCAGGGCCGGTTCGATCTCCTTCCACTTCGTGCCGAGACCACCCTCGGCCAGGATCACGACCAGGGCCGCGTACCCCATGACCTGGGTCAGCTCGGCGTTGTTGAAGTGGATGTTCCCGATGCCGTCCTGGCCCATGAGGACGCCGATCCCCAGGTAGACGAGCAGGCTGGGGAGCCCGCTGCGCGAGGAGATCCGGACCGCCGCGACCGCGACGAGCAGGACGAGGGAGCAGACGAGCAGGAGCTGGTTGAGGTGGTCGACAGTCAGCGGCGGTTCCCTTCACTGCCCCGCACGCGGGGGACACGCGGGCACACGTACACAAGACCCGAGGCTGCGGCACTCCGCATCCAAGTACTTCGTTACCTTACCTAACTCTTGACGTTTTCTTGACACTCCACGCGGCAAGATCGAACATCCGTCCGTGCCGGTTCACCGACTCCGCGTCAAGTGGCACGGGGCCCTGCGCCTATGGTTGCTCCAGCACTCCAGGACCGCCTGCCGCTCGCGTTAGGACAGCAAGGACAGCGATGCCCCCCAACACCACCGCCTCAACGGGTGACAAGCCCGGCAAGTCCGGCAGGAAGAAGGGGCGCAAAGCCCGACTCATCGTGCTCGTGCTGGTGCTGGCCATTATCGGAGGCGTCGCCTACGGGGCGTACTGGTCCATCAGTACGGTCCGCGCCTCCTTCCCGCAGACCACGGGTTCGATCACGCTCGAGGGCCTCTCGGGCCCCGTCGACGTGAAGCGGGACGGCAACGGTATCCCGCAGATCTACGCCTCGTCCGACGAGGACCTGTTCATGGCGCAGGGCTACGTCCAGGCGCAGGACCGGTTCTACGAGATGGACGTGCGCCGCCACATGACCTCCGGGCGCCTGTCGGAGATGTTCGGCAAGGACCAGGTCAAGAACGACGAGTTCCTGCGCACCCTGGGCTGGGACCGGATCGCCAAGCAGGAGTACGACTCCAAGCTGTCGGCCGCCACGAAGCAGTACCTCCAGGCGTACGCCAAGGGCGTCAACGCCTACCTCGAGGGCAAGGACGGCAAGGACCTCTCGCTGGAGTACGCCGCTCTCGGGTTCGCCAACGACTACCAGCCCGAGCAGTGGACCCCGGTCGACTCGGTCTCCTGGCTGAAGGCGATGGCCTGGGACCTGCGCGGCAACATGCAGGACGAGATCGACCGCGCCCTGATGACCAGCCGCCTCGGCCCCCAGCAGATCGCCGACCTGTACCCCGAGTACCCGTACGGCCGCCACAAGACGATCGTCCGGACGGGCCAGTACAACGCGGCCACCAAGACGTACGAGCAGGGCGGCGCCACGAGCGGCACACGGGCCACGACGGGCACCACGGGCACCTCGAACCCGTCGACCGCGGGTTCGGCCCTCACGAGCCAGCTGGCGGGCCTCTACAAGGTCCTGGACGACGTCCCCGCGGCCGTCGGTGTGAACGGCCAGGGCATCGGCTCCAACTCCTGGGTCGTCGCCGGGAATCACACCATCACCGGGCATCCGCTGCTCGCCAACGACCCGCACCTGTCGGCCTCGCTGCCCTCCGTCTGGTACCAGATGGGCCTGCACTGCCGCACCGTCTCCGCCAAGTGCCAGTACGACGTCACCGGCTACACCTTCGCCGGCATGCCGGGCGTCATAATCGGCCACAACGCGGACATCGCGTGGGGCATGACCAACTCCGGGGCCGACGTCACCGACCTCTACCTGGAGAAGCTCAGCGGCAACGGCTACCTGTACGACGGCAAGGTCAAGCCCTTCACGTCCCGCGAGGAGACGATCAAGGTCGCCGGGGGCGAGTCCAAGAAGATCGTCGTCCGCCGGACCGCCGACGGGATGCCGCTGCTGTCCGACCGCGACGACGAACTGGTCAAGGTCGGCAGGAAGGCCACCGTCGACGCCGCCGCTCCCGACCGCGGCGACGGCTACGGCATCGCCCTGAAGTGGACGGCCCTGCAGCCGGGCACCTCCATGGACGCCGTCTTCGCCATGGACCGGGCGGGCAACTGGAACGACTTCCGCTCCGCGGCCGCGCTGTTCGACGTGCCCTCGCAGAACCTGATCTACGCCGACAAGGACAACATCGGCTACACGCTGCCCGGAAAGATCCCCACGCGCGCGCAGGGCGACGATGGCTCGGTCCCGGTCCCGGGCTGGGAGTCCAAGTACCGCTGGTCCGGCTACATCAAGCAGGACGAGCTGCCGTACGAGTACAACCCCTCGCGCGGCTACATCGTCACCGCCAACCAGGCCGTCGTCGACAAGGACAAGTACCCCTACACGCTCACCGCGGACTGGGGCTACGGCGCCCGCAGCCAGCGGATCACCGATCTGATCGAGTCGAAGATCAAGGGCGACGGCAAGATCTCGACCGACGACATGCGCCAGATGCAGCTGGACAACAGCAGTGAGATCGCCAAGCTGCTCGTGCCCAAGCTGCTGAAGATCAACCTCGGCGACAAGGACGTGCGCGACGCCCAGAAGCTGCTCGAGGGCTGGGACTACACCCAGGACGCCGACTCCGCGGCGGCCGCCTACTTCAACGCCGTCTGGCGCAACATCCTCAAGCTCGCCTTCGGCAACAAGATGCCCAAGGAGCTGCGGGTCAAGGGCCAGTGCCTGTGGGTGGACAAGATCGACAACACCAGCCCGGTGGACGACGACAGCAAGGTGCGCGAGTGCGGCGAGCGTGACGCCGACCAGGCGCAGCCGGACGGCGGCGACCGCTGGTTCGAGGTGGTCCGCAAGCTCATGGACAAGCCGGACAGCGACTGGTGGAAGGCGCCGGCCGGTGTGGGTGACCGCCCCAAGGCCGACAACCGCGACGAGCTGTTCAAGCGCGCCCTGATCGATGCCCGCTGGGAGCTGACCGCCAAGCTCGGCAAGGACATCGACACCTGGAGCTGGGGCCGGCTGCACCGCCTGTTCCTGAAGAACCAGACCCTGGGCACCGAGGGCCCGGGCATCCTGCAGTACGTCCTCAACCGCGGCCCCTGGAGGCTCAGCGGCGGCGAGGCGACGGTCAACGCGTCCGGCTGGAACGCGGCCGGCGGCTACGGCGTCGTGTGGGTGCCGTCCATGCGGATGGTGGTCAACCTCGCCGATCTCGACAAGTCCAAGTGGATCAACCTGACCGGCGCCTCCGGGCACGCCTACAGCGCCCACTACACCGACCAGACCGGCAAGTGGGCCAAGGGCGAGCTGCTGCCGTGGTCGTTCTCGGCGAAGGCGGTCGACGGCAGCACGAGCGACACGCTCGTCCTCAAGCCGTGAGCCCCTGATCGCACGTCACCCGAAGTGGGCCGCCCCCCGCGCGGGGGGGGCCCCGACGCCGCCGGGGGGCCGCCCCGGGGGGGGCGG